>JAOARB010000024.1 GCA_025210775.1 Prolixibacteraceae bacterium | reverse complement strand
TGATATGGGTGGGCAAAATAGAAGTCTATTCCCAACGATTTTGCAATGTATTTATGTTCATAGAACTCTCTTCCATTATCAGATGTAATCGTGTAAATCAGACCTTTAAATGGTGTTAGAGCTTCGATTGTTTTTTCAGCTAATGCTTTCGCATTTTTCCCTTTAAGCAATCCTATCCAACAAAGGCCAATGCTTATATCATTAATGGTTAAGATGGCACCTTTACGATTTTTTCCGATGATTGTTTCAATTTTAAAATTTCCAAATCGACTCTTTTCATCCACAATAGTAGGTCTTTGTTCAATACTCACCCGACCTTCCATTTTCCCTCTAAATTCATTCTTAGAACCTCGTTTTGAATATCGTTTATGTTTGCGCCTCAAGTATTTATACAAATCCCCTCCATCCTTCTTATCCTCCCAGATAAAAAGATAAATCGTTTCGTGTGATACACATTTAACTCCATTTAAATGACTTCTACCTTTTATCTGCTCTGGATTTAAGCCTTCCTTTAGATGACGCTTGATATAAGCTTTCATTGCTTCATCTAAAACAAGATGTTTATTATTATGCAGTTTTTTGCATAAGGCATCTGCATACATCAATTCGATAATATACCTTTTGCTTAATATTTAGTTGTCCCATAATGCACACTATATCTTGGTCTGTTAATGTGTACATAATCTCTTTATTATAATATAGCGTTGCATTTATGATTTGAATGCAAGAATTACATAAAAATAGATAGTAAAGAACTCTTTCCTGTTTTTACCCACAAAAGAGATTTTTGGGGATATTTTATCTTGATTTAATAAATATTTATAGAGTAGTATAATATTATTTCTCTTGTTTGCGTTTGTTAACAAAATCGAATCTATAATGTTATTAAATGTGAACTATGAACTATGAAATTGTATAATGTATTAATTGTGGCAACTATTTTGCTTTGTAATTTGAGCGTTTCAGGTCAAGTTATAAAAGGAATAGTTAAAGGAGATAAGGGAGAGACGATTCCTTATGCTTCGATAGTAGTGTGTGATAAGGCTGATTCTGTTCGCACCAATTATTTTGCTTTTACGGATGTAAATGGAGCTTTTGAGCTAAAGTATAAGCCAATAATAGATCATAAGATGGCTTTAAATGTAAGTTGTCTAGGTTATAATCCCAAGGAGATATTATTGCCGCTAGAAAATAGCAACATTGTTTTAAGCTCTTCTTCTATTGCTTTAGGTGAGGCTAAGGTGGTCGCAAATAAAGAGTATGTCAAACTCAAAGGAAACGGGCTTGTATATGATGTTAGACACAGTCCTCTGGCTGTAGAAACTTCAACTACCAATATCCTTGGAAGGATTCCCGGACTAAAATGTGATAATTCAAAGCTTACTACAGTCTTTGGTGAGACACCATCTATCTATGTGGATGGCAAGCGTATTTTCGATATGACGCAAGTAAATAATCTAATGCCTGATCAGATTAAAAGCATAGAATTAATCAATAACCCAGGGGCACAATACGACTCTTCGGAGAAAGTAGTGGTAAGGATCGAAACAAAAAAGAAACTGGCGGGTATCTATCTGCTTTTAGACGAAGAGTTACGTAAGAATAGTTTCTTTAGTCATGTTCATCGTTTAAATCTAAACTACAGTGGCAAAAGAATGGACCTCTCGACCATGTTGCAGTATGGAAACCAGAAACAAGGTTCTGAGCAAAATAGGATCATAGAAGTAGGTAATGAGGATCTTTATAAGAACTATCTAGATATGGAGGCAACCAAGAATAAGCGTCAATCCCTCTCTTTTATGTTCTCATTGAATTATACCTTGACCAAAGATATGTCTATTGGAGGAATGTACCAACGTAGGGCTTTCAATATTGATTCAGATTTCACTTTAGATACAAAGACATTTAAGAATGATCTTCTAGATCAATCACAGAAGGGGCTTTCTGTTCGTAATAATGACCGTTATGCCGATCTTGTGAATGTTTTCTTTACCGATAGATTTAATAAAAAGAGTTCCCTAAGTATCTATGCTGACTATCTAAAAAACAATATGGAAAGCACCCAATCGGTGGTTGATAAGTCTACCATAGATGCGTCTATGACTTATACCAATGTGGATAGTCCTTCTGATTATAATATGTATGCACTAAAGTCTATTTATGAATGGAAAGGGGAGAACTATTCGATGTTTCATCTTGGGGCAGAACTATCGCGTGTCGAAGGAGATGGGCATACAGATTATAAAACACGGTTGTATAACAATCTAGCCTATAGTCTTTCAGAGAATAAATATGCCGCTTTTGCAAGCTACTCATTTAATGTCAAGAAGAGCACCATCTATGCTGGATTAAGATATGAATTTGTGAAGTCTGAGAACAACAACCTACTAGACAGAACAGAAGATATTCATAAGGATTATCACCACCTCCTACCAAACATCTCTATGTGGTTTCCTCTCGGTAAGCTCCAAAACTCTTTCAGTGGAAGTGTAAAAGTGAATAGACCCTCTTTCTCTTCATTGGGGTCTTCTTCATCCTATTTAAATCAATTTCAACGAGAACAAGGTAATCCTAACCTACAGCCAGAAATAAGTTATCAACTTCAATATATGGTCAGCTACAAACATTTTAATGCCCAAGCCCAATACCGATATGTAAAGGATTATATGGCCATGGACATCACAACTGATCCTATAGAAAAAAATACTTCTGTATTTACATGGAACAATTACGATAATTACAAACAGTTTCGTTTATTCCTAAGTTATTCTAAACGATTTAAGAACTTCGAACCTTCTTATACGGTAGCTTATATCCAACCATTTTTACAACTTAACTATATGGGGGGACACAAAGACCTTGACAAACCAACCTATTATCTTGATCTACGAAACCGTTACTATATTTCAAAGAACTGTTTGATTAATTTCGATTATACTTATACTAGTGGTGGGATATCACAGATCTATACAACGGAGGCTGTTCATCGTTTTAATGCTTCTGTACAAGCCCGATTCTTTAAGCAGAAACTAGCTGTAGCTCTTGATGTACAAGACATATTTAAGAAAGATATCGATCATCTGAATAGTTATATCAATAGTACTTATATCCGCAGTATTGAGGATAACGATCGCCATAGTGTAGGACTTCATTTGACATGGCATTTTAACCATCAAAATAAAGGCTATAAAGGTCGCATGGCAGGAGAGAAAGAGATGAATAGAATCTAACTCTTCTAATTAATGTATTCTCTTGTGGTTTATATACCCAAGAGAATACAAATAACGAACCTTATTATGTTACTGCTTCTTTTTTTTATAAACTTGCAATTGTATTTCCTATTTCGTCTCTTTTTGTGAACCATTCGCTCTGTTCCGTCAATTAGAGAAACGATAATTATTTTCAAAAACAATAGCCTTATGAAGGAAAGTATTTTAAATGCACGTACCCATAGAAGGTATCGTTCAGAGAAGGTAGATAGTGAGACTTTAAAAGAGATCTTACAGATAGCCAAGAATACTCCTAGTGCATTAAATATGCAGCTGAGTCGTTATATCATTATTAATGAAGATCAGGAACTTATCGATAAGATCTTTCATCTTACCAACCTCCCTACAGTCCATTTGGTGGAGGAGGAATATAAACCTGCTGGATTTATTGTTGTTGTGGCTGAAAAAGAGAAGATCAAAAGTCGTGATTACCTCCTTTTCGATCAGGGAATTGCATACCAAACTTTAAATCTTTTGATGGGGGATTATGGTTTAAGAACCGTTTGTATGTTTTCTCCAAGCAAAAAGAAGATTGCGGCTTGCCTTGATTTGGATACAGATAAATATGAGGTATGTTATACTATCGGTTACGGATATCCGATTGCACAGAAACGTAATATTGTAGAGACTACAGATCCAACTTTCTGGAAATATTATAAAGATGAAGACGGAAACTATACCGTACCAAAATTAACATTAGACACTGTTCTTTTAGAGATCAAATAGTGTCTATAGATGACATGTAAATGGTTCTTATTACATCCATCTTTGCTACTCTTTTGTTCCTATATTAATGGTTCAATAGAGCTCGTTTTGTTAGGGTTTTATAATATGTTATTTATCTTATTGAAAACCTTAGTAGAAGACATTTAACATCAGAAAACCTGAAGGGAAAACATCTAAAATCCCTTCAGGTTTTTATCTTTTAAGATCCCATAATCGCTTCAATAAATCTCATTATTTCTTCAATGAATCGATTATAACTGATTTGTCCAACGATGTCATTTATCCTGTTAGTTTGTATAGACATGCACACTATTTTGTGCTGCGGGAAGATATTGAATACCAAACCAACAGATTAGAAGCACCACAAAGGCACCCATAAGAATAGTAAAAACACGTTTTCGACTTGTTTCTATATGCAACCTATAGTGAATAAAAATAAGATAGATAGCCCAAGTGATAAAAGCCCAGGTCTCTTTGGGGTCCCAAGTCCAGTAATGGCCCCATGCTTCTTTAGCCCATAAAGCACCAAATATCAAACCTAACGAGAGAAAGCCAAAACCGATATATACAACGTTGTCTGCTTTGAGAAGTATGCCTTCCGTCGTCTTCCCCTTATAAATCGCAATCCATCCCATCAAACCGAATAGAGCAGAGAGTCCCAACAAAGCATAGGCTATCATATATACAATCACATGAGGAACAAACCATACACTTTGTAATGCAGGCATCAAAGCTTTATTATGAATGTCTGGATGTAGATAGTTCAACAATAGAAACAAGATCGCCATTCCCAAAGAGTATGCAAGCATAAGTTTTATCTTCCATCTGCGATAGATAAGATATCCACATATCGCAAGAAAGAAAGAGTACCACAAGCGTGTCTCTCCGAGTGTTCTTAATGGAGGCCTTTCAAGACTATTCCATAATAATCCAATAAAAATACCTAAACTAAGGATACCCGATAAAGTAGTGATGTTGGTAATTGATTCAGCTCTTTTAGATAGGCACGAGAGTAGAGCGATAAACCACATTGCCAAAGATAGAAACGCAAATATTTCAAAAAGTTGCCACATCATAGTGTCTCCTTTCTTTTTCCTGTCCATATTAAATAAAAAGTACCTACGATCCATATAAAGCACCCCAGATATACCATGACCAACCATGGGTCTTTTACCAGCTCTAGTGTACTTTGCGTAGACCACCTTCCCATACTTTCATTATAGCTCGTTTGATAGATCTTCCATCCATTTACTCTTATAGGCTTATTTACCTCGATGTCTCTGTCATAGATCTTACCACTCTTTTTAAAGACCGTGATCTCAGATAAGAAACGTTTCACTTCAGGTTTTATCATTAACATCATCGTTGCGGAATCCAATGGATATATCTTTTGCTTATATAGAATACTAGGGCTGGATATCCATAATGTGTCGATCTCTCCATGTAATTGTTTTACAATCTTGGCCGATTGTGTTGCTCCCATAGCCATTAGTGGCTCAAACCTCTCTTGTACAGGAGCAGAGCTCATACATAGCTTATCTACTTTATAGTTGGCATCTTTATAATGAAACCTAAGACCTTCGTGAATATCCATCAAACAGGGCTTATGATTGTGTTGGATCAATTCTCCAGTACTACGTTCGACAAATGCTATTTTTGAAGGATACTCTTCTATTGAAAAATCTCTTAACTGAATAGCAAAATCGAGCTCCTGAATTTTATTCTCTTTGTCTACTCCATACCATACTGTTTTCCCTTCTTCAAGATACATGTTGAGTTTTTGTATATCCCCTGCGCCTAAATGAGCAGATGCGATACATAACCATAATCCAAAATGATTAAGAAAGAATCCTACATTTCTTGTCGTAAAAGACGATAGACGTTTGAAGATAACCGTTCCTAAAATGATTAAAAAAAACAGTACCCCTATAGTATAGGTCCAACTTGAAGTAACATTGAATAAAAAATAGTGAGAGTTCACTTCCTGTTGTGGTACCAATGCCATAAGTAGGGTAGGGACTACAAAAAGAGTGATCCCCGCAATCGAAGCGGGGACACTATAAAACCAACTGAGAAAGGGATTTCTTTTGGATTGTTTGTATAGTCCCCAAGATAACAACCCCAATAGAATAAGGGATACCATATTCGAAGGCCATGCTATCACGGGGGCAGCTGTTTCGCTGAAAGTCTCTATCCCAAGAGATACAACGTATAGGCTTAAGATGATGATAAAACTTTCGGAATACCCCCAAGGAAGGCTCCATAGTCTTTTCTTTCTTTTTCTTTTTTGCAAAATATTCAATACTAATAATTAGACTCACGCTCTTTGGCCTCTTTTAGCCATACAGGAACGACATTTTGTAGGAACTCTTTCTTTTCAGCATTAAGTTTGGCCATATCTAATCCAATATACTTTTGAGCCTTTTCTTTGGTCGAAATATCAGGCAGTCCTACTTCTTTGTTATATCCTAGATCAGCTAGTAGCCTACTGAGTTTCAATCGTGCCTCTTGAACGATATGTATTCCTGTAGATACAATACGTCCTGTCTCAATAGGCGAGTGGAATGATCCTCCATGTGCCGCTACAGAATAGTCCCAGCGCCATTGTGCATGGCGAATATCTTGTAGGATTAGATCCATTTGTTGCTTCGTAGCACCTTTCTCCCATGCTGTCTTTGCTTCAATATGTGCTTTGACTAGAAGATCTTCTAAAACCATGACATTTTGTTTGATCTTATCTTGACGTGAATAGACTTCAGCAATAAGTTTATGTGTCTCTTCTCTATGGCATACTTGACATGAATTGGCCACATTATTCAGTGGACTCTGTATATGATGGTCGGTGAATTTAACGCCTCCCTCACTTTTATAAGGCATATGACAATCTGCACACGATACACCACGCTCTGCATGAATCCCCGTTAAATAAAGTTCATATCCTGGGTGTTGTGCCTTAAGCATTGGTGCTTTACTAAGTTTATGGGTCCAATCCTTAAAGTTCATCTTGTCGTAATACTCTTCTACCTTCTCTACACTCATTCCATTATCCCAAGGAAAAGTAAGATAAGGTACTCCCTTAACTTTCTCTTTATTAAAATAGTATTCCACATGACATTGCGCACATACCAATGTTCTCATCTCTTGATGGGTTGCCTTGCTGATATCTTTCCCTTGTCTCTCAAATGCTTCTATCAATGCCGGGCGAGAGATATGTAGTTGCATCGTATTTACATCATGACAATCCCCACAACCAATAGGATTGACAATCTCTGGTCCCCATTTTTCCCATGATCCTTTATAAAATTCAGCGATACCAACCTCATTCATCATTCTAGGAACATCAGGACTCTTACAGGTCCAGCATGTGTTAGGCATTGGACTTTTAGTATTCTCATTCGGAGCTCCTGTACGAAGAATGTTACGTACGTCTTCTACAGCATAATAGTGACCTCTTCCTTGGTTATACTCTTTTGAGAAGCCATATCCTGCCCAAAGAATCACCAGACGAGGATCATCCTCTAGCTCATCTCTTGTTACAGATCCATTATACTTGCTTCGGAAGGTCGTGTCGGACGTTTTGTAATAGGTCTCAAATTCACGAGGGAAATTCTCTCCCCACTTCTCATTCCGAGGCTCAAACTGAGAAAAATCGTTTTGTGGAGCATAGGCAAACACCGCTTCACTACGCCTTTCTATGATGGTTGAAGCCAATAACCCAAGTAGGAATACAACTATAATAGTTACGATAAAAAGAACCCATCCTTTCCAAGGCTTTTCTTTAATTTGTTCGTTGAATGATCTCATTGGATATAACTTAATTGGTTGTTTTCATTATTTTCTTTAGCCATTCGGGTACAGGACTCTCTGGCAATGGTACTTTTGCATAGGGAGTACTGGTTAAACTTTTTACCCTACCATGTGGTACTTCTCTGTGACATTCCCAACATTTTTTCTCTGCTCTATTGGCATGAAAATCTTCTTGTATACAATTCATCTTAAGATCTGTAATAAGGTGGGTGTGACATCGAATACAGTTCTGTTGTACCACTTCTGCTCCTTCTTCTTTTATTTGAATCACTTGAGGTTCCCCACGTAGGGTGAATATTGTAGCATGTCGCATACCATCTTTCCCTTTGAAATAGTATTTATTCACTACGTTATTATGTGGAACATGACAGTCGTTACAAGTAGCCCACTCTCTATGAGAGCTATGCATCCATGTGGCATACTGTGGTGCCATGATATGACAGTTGACGCATGTCTTTGGTTCATCTGAAAGATACGATGGAGCGTTAGAGATATAGATCGTGAATAGGGAGATGCCGACAAGAATAGCGATGGTGACAATAACTGCAACTTGCCATCTGTCTGGTGGGATGATCTTCCTAAATATCTTCATCATTGGATCTCTTTATATCGGATTACAAATAATCTATTCTTGTCAAACTATTCCTGTTTGTTCTATGTTATTAACCAAAGGAATAGATTCTTAAAAAATCTCTATAAGTTGTAACAACTGTTACAACTTATAGTTCATCAAATTCTTAATATTGTGTCAAATAAAGATATAGATGAGGTGGGCGATATTATCGTAGTAAAATCCAGATGGAATTAGCCCAACAGCAAAGGAAGAGACTTATGCCAATAAGAGGTTGCCATTTAGTTTAATGGAGTGATGCCATAAAGACTTTGTCGTTTGGACTTAATAACAAACCAGAAGGATGGTCGATATACTTTGGATAATATCTCTATAAGATCGTCTATAAGGAGAGGACAAAAACAGGGAAATATACTTTTAAGAAAGAAAACCATATGGGGAATATAAATAAAAAATTACATCGATGTCCAGGAGTTATTATCGCTTTTCTATTAATCTATTTTAGTGTTACGGGGATTGTTCTCAACCATCGAAATCTCGTTTCTTCGCTAGATGTTTCGAGAGAACTTCTTCCCCAAGATTTTCGCTATCACCATTGGAATAATAGTGCTTTAAAAGGAAACTTAATCTTTAACAAGGATAGCATTATGGTCTTTGGGGAATTAGGAGTGTGGATCACAGATGCTACTTTCAAATCCTATCGTCCTTGTCTTAATGGTTTTCCCAAAGGTAGTGACAATAGAAAAGTCTTTGACCTCCATCGTACCGATAATGGGGATCTTTATGCTGCGACACAATCTGGATTATATGTATTGGATACCCTTCGTAATCAGTGGCACCCTATTTATTTAGATGAGCAAACTTCTCGTTTTGTTGCCATTGAAAGTGTAGAGGATACTCTCTATATCTTAAACCGCTCATTTCTTTTCAAAGGGAAATCACAAGGAGTAAATAGTCAGTTTGAAAAGATTGAGCTTAAACGTCCTGTCGATGATGAAGATAAGGTCTCTCTTTTTCAAACCATATGGCAGATTCATTCAGGCGAGATATTTGGTCTCCCAGGCAAACTTTTTGTTGACATATTAGGTCTTTTAACCATACTGTTGTCTCTTACAGGTATATTCTATTTCTTTTTCCCTCAGTGGGCAAGAAGACGTAAGAAAAAACAGAAAGACGTTGCTTCTCTAGTGAGAGTACATCGTTGGTCTACTAAATGGCACAATAAAGTAGGAGCGAGCTTTATCTTCTTTTTTGTGATTCTCTTCTTCTCAGGAATGTTTCTACGACCTCCTTTGCTTATTCCTATTGCCAAATCGACAGTGACTCCCATCAAATATTCTCACCTCGATCAAAAGAACCCTTGGTATGATCGACTACGAGATATTCACTATGATCACCAGAGAGCTACTTTTATCTTGGCTACTTCGAAGGGAGTCTACTCTTTGCCTAAGGTAGATGCGGTTCCAAACCGCTTTGCTATTCAGCCTCCTGTTAGTGTGATGGGGATCAATGTACTAAAACCATACAAAGAAGGAGCCTATCTTATTGGCTCTTTTAATGGTCTATTCCTTTGGCACCCTTCCCATCCAGAGATATACAATTATGCCGAAGCAAAACCTTATAAAGGAAACCCTTCTGGACGTCCTATTGGTCGTTTTAAAGTTACGGGTCTTTTGGAAGATATCCATGGCAATCAATATATGGTGGACTATGATAAAGGAGTGGTGCCTTTATATCATGATATCGATTTTCCTTCGATGCCTCAAGACATGCTAGAGTCTTCTAAGATGTCCCTATGGAATCTTTCTCTAGAGATTCATACTGGTAGATTTTTCCGTTTTGCTTTAGGCGATTTCTATATTCTTATTGTCCCTCTTTCAGGTCTGGTGGGTATTATGGTTCTTATTAGTGGTTATCTTCTTTGGCGCAAGCGACATAGAAAACCTAAACAACGTTGATTTGTTATCTCTAAGTAGGAAATGTAGATAACGCTGTTGTCGTAGCTTATTGCAATGGCCATGATGGCTTTTATTACCTCGACAACAAGAGTCTGTCCCATCTGAGATCACTTTTCTATACGGTTAAAACAGAAAGAAAAGGTCTTTTTAACGGAATTACGACAATACCGATAGACATTTTAAAATAGAAACAATTTTACCTTAATCTAATATATTATGAGTGAACTTATTAATAACTCAAAATATCGCAAACAGCGACTAAAAGAATTGATCCTAAAGCTTCATGATGGTGAATCAGCCGAACAGGTACGCCAAGAATTGATGGAGACCTTGAAAAGCATCCCTTATGGTGAAGTCGTTGAGGTGGAACAAGAGTTAATGCAAGAAGGACTGCCTGAAGAGGAGGTGATGAAACTGTGTGACATACATGGATCTGTATTGGAAGGTAATGTCGATCTAAGTGGAGCCAAAGAGATTCCTGAAGGTCATCCTATCGATGTTTTTAAAAACGAAAATATAGAACTTATCAAAGTAGCTCAAAAAGCACAAGGACTTTTAAATGCCCTTAGTGCTGTCGAGGAATCGGAATTCAAACCTTTTGTCTTGGGATTACAGGCACTCTTTAACCAACTCATGGATGTCGATAAGCACTACCTTAGAAAGGAGTATCTTCTTTTTCCTTATCTTGAGATGAATGAAATTACGGGTCCTCCTAAAGTGATGTGGGGCAAACACGATGAGATCCGTGACCAATTGAAAGGATGTATCGAGATATTACAAACAGAGAATGTCTCTTTGACCGATCTTAAGGATGCACTGGATCTTCTTTTTCTTCCCTCACTACAAGCAGTGATCGATATGGTTCAAAAAGAGGAGGAGATCCTTTTCCCTATGAGCATGGATGTCATTACTACAGAGGAGTGGTGGAGCATCCATAAACAGACGTTAGAATTTGGTTTTTGTCTCTATGACCCTCAAGTGGAATGGAAGCCTGAAGGATTATCTGAACAGGAAGATAAAACAGGTTTAAATGCGGATGGTAGCATACAACTCCCATCGGGTAGTTTTACTGCCAAAGAGATTATGGCCATACTCAATTCCGTGCCTTTCGATATGACTTTTGTGGATAAAGACGATAAAGTGAAATACTTTACCCAAGGGAAAGAAAGAGTCTTTGTACGCAACCGTTCTATCATCAATAGAGATGTGCGTTTGTGTCATCCCCCAGGAAGTACCCATATCGTAGAAAAAATATTAGAAGACTTTAAGTCTGGCAAAGCCTCTCATGCTCCTTTCTGGATACAGATGAAAGGGAAGTTTATTAAGATCGAATATTTTGCACTACGTGGTGAGGATGGCGAATACCTAGGAACACTAGAGGTCTCGCAAGATCTTTCGGAAAATAGAGCACTAGAAGGGGAAAGACGGATATTGGAGTATTCAAACAAAAACGATTAGGATAATGGAAAAATTGATCATCACCCCTAAAACAAAGATATACGACCTACTGGAAGCATACCCTCAGTTGGAAGAGATCTTGATTACCGAAGCTCCACAGTTTAAAAAGCTAAAGAACCCCATCATACGTCGTTCTGTAGCAAGAGTGACGACCATCGCACAAGCTGCCATGGTGGGAGGATTAAAAATAGAAACCTTGATACTTAAACTGCCAAAAGCAGTCGGACAAGAAGAACATGAAGCCCTTGAGGCCGAAGAAGGTACAATCAATACGGTGAAGCCAGAGTGGTTTGACCTCTCTAGGGTGAAAGAGACCAAAGATGTACGTGAGAATCTAGATAAAGGAGAACATCCTATTCATGAAGTTCTATCTACCCTTCAAAAGCTAAAAGAAGGAGAGATATTAAAAGTGATCACCCCATTTATCCCTGTCCCAATGATAGAGAAGAGTCTGAGCCTCGATTACCAACATTGGCTCGTCGAACATAATAGCGAGGAGTATTGGGTCTATTTTAAACATTAAACACCATAAACCTCTTTATAAAAATAATGGTTTGAGCTTTCTCTTTTAGTTCAAACCATTTTTTATTTTCTCTCTATTTATTTACAAAACAAAACGTGGCTCGTTTCTTTTGAGAAACGTTTTTTACCATATTTTCATAGAATAAGAATAAACAATTTACACGCTTTTTGAGACCGTCCAATCAGTGGTTATGTAGTAACTCTTACCTATTTTGAATGGTATTTAAATCTCATCAACTTAACCCTCTATTAACCCTACCTTAACCTTCCCTATACCCAAAATGGGGTTTTGGGTATAGAGAGGGTTAGGGTAGGGTTAATCATTGGTCTATATAATATGTCTAATGATCGATTCGAATATAGATCAATATATTATGAAGTAAGAGGGAGGAGTGTCCGAGACTGTATTAAAAAGCGTGTGAAAGTAGGATTGTGAATTAATTTTTTTTCTACGATAACACCATTGTTTCATGTTTCGACTTGTGATATGATATCCTGAACGTGTTTCATAATATATTAAGGAGTATTGTCATAAATGATGTTGTTGGTGTGTTGTAATTATCAGATAGACAGTGTTTTGTGATTTTGTAGGGCGCAGACCTATGTGTCTGCCCATTTCATTTTTTATTGTCTTTAATTGGTGCTTTAATATAGCTGATTAGTTGATATTGCTTCAACAGAATCCCCAAACGGAGAGGATGATACCAAATATTATCGTGGTATTCAATGTTCTAATCTGTTGGTTTGTTGGAGTCTTCTGATATTTTTGATCCTCCTACAATCTTATTTCGGTGGGTCAATCCCCAATCAATGATCTCTCCGATTACGTTATCTAATGTTCGTCCATGGTCAGTAATGGCATATTCCACTGTGATAGGTTTGGTGTGCTTCTCGGTGCGAGTGATCAGTTGGTTGATCTCCAATTCTTGCAGGTCTTTAGATAGTATCTTAGGAGAGATACCGTGGAGTGTTCTTTTGAGTTCCATAAATTGCATGGTGCCATTACGCAATAATGTTCCGATGATTTGCATCTTCCATTTGCCAGACAATAGCTCCATGGTGTCTTTTATTGCTCTTATTTGCAGGTTACATTGCTGTGATAATATGACCTCTTCTTTCTTCTTCATTTTGATAAAATTGACAAGTTGGTTACCTCTTTGAAACTAGTTTCCTCGAGGTAATATATACCAAATATATAACAATCTATTCCTTTATTTGTCAAAGACAAAAAATAAAGAAAGATGAAAAAAATTAGTAACAACGTATTTTTAAAAGCACATAGTTTCGTGTATGCCATTTTTGCTATAGCCTTATTTTTCTTGCCTCATATGTTATGGCCCAATTATGGGGTAGAGCTAAACGATCGTTATTCGGTCTTCCTATCACAACACAATAGCATCTTCCTCGGAGGTATTGCGATCCTTGGCTTTCTATTTCGGGACGTGCAATATAAAAGTGTTACGGCAGTAAAACTTTTCCAAGGTCTGATGTGGACCAATATCTTAGGTGTGCTTGTGACCCTTTATGCTGCGATCATTGGTGTGTTTGTTGGTTTTGGTTGGTCTGATCCAATGTTCTTTGCCCTGCTTGCGGTATTGAGTTTTTTCAAAGTGCAAGAGAATAAATAAACCAAGGTTTTAATCTCTCTCTCATGTTCGAGATGTATTCGTCTTATCGACAGAGAAGGGAAATCGTTCAAGGTTGATTAAAACCACAAAGAAGATGATATGGAAATATTAGAGATCATAAAAAGACGCAGGAGTATTCGTAAATATAAAGCGATCCCAATAGATAAAAAGATGGTTCGAAATGTGTTAGAAGCTGCCAATTGGGCTCCTTCTAATGGAAACAGTCAACCGTGGGAATTTGTTGTTGTGCAGGGAGAATATAAAGAAGAGATCTGTTCGTTGTTCTATGAATATGCCAAAGGATATATCCCGTCAGCCACCTATATCAACGCAGAGGATAAAAGTAGAATGTTGCATTATGCCAAAGACTTTGGAGGTGCTCCATGTCATATTGTAGTGACCTACCCCAAAGATGCCGATCCATGTAAAAGAGAAGAGGCTATGCAAGCTTGTTGTGCTGCCATACAGAATATGCTTTTGCAAGCAGAAAGTATGGGACTTGGAACGGTGTGGATTAGTGCTCCTTTAAAAGATTCAGAAAAAGTGAAATCGATCGTGTCCCTTTCTGACGATCGAATGATTGCGGGAATTATTCCTATAGGATATCCCGATATACATCCGATGGCTCCTTCTCGTAAAGATCCCGATATGCAAGAGAAAGTGTCATGGTTAGGTTTCTAAGATAAAAAGTAAAACAATTAAAATTTTTATGCAATGGCAGTAGTAATGTATGTAGATTTTCCACACCAAGGAGCTTTTGGTGAGGAGCTAGCAAAGCAGTTGTCTGAATTGGCACAAAGTATCAATCAAGAGCCTGGGTTTATTTGGAAATTATGGACAGAAGATCAATCCCAGAAGACGGCCGGTGGGGTATACCTCTTTGATTCCCGTGATCATGCCCAACAATATCTGTCTAAACATACCGAAAGGTTAAGCCAATGGGGCTATACAGATATTCGAGGTCGAATATTCGAAATTAACGAACCCCTCTCTTTTATTAATCACGGCCCACAAAAGCTATAATCATAAAACACTCCTACATGTCTATTAACTGTAGGAGTGTTTTTTTGTAGCTTATTATCATACCCTATTCCTATAAATCACAACGACCTTCCTCTATTCCCAAAAAGAGTCCCCCCGATTTCTTATCCCCCGTATCTTCCTTCCTACAAATATCTCTTTATAATATCGTGTGGAGGTTTAGTATTGAATGCACGAAAGATCAATTGTGACGTGCATTCAAGCAATAACACAAATGCCAAATCGTGTTTACTCACGATATTACTTCTATTATCTTTTAGGTTCTCTTGTAACTATAGATTAAATCCTATAATTTCGTTGCTCGAAAAGTCGTTATTCATGCTTTATATTTTGTGTTAGCAATCCAAATATAAATGAATTATCGACTTTTTTTTATTTTTACCTTTTTATGAGCAAGTGCTGCTTGAACCGAAAAAGTTATTTGTTTCTGAGAAAACTTTATTACTTTTATTTTGAAGCATATTTTTTTGTTTTGAGATGTTAATGTGTTGAAAGTTAATGATTTAATAAAATAAAATATGCTTATTCTAATATGGATGTCAGTGTTATAATTTAATATAAAAGACGAGATGTCTTAAAAAACTAGTGTGGTCATTTATTTTTTGCGATATTCATGATAATTTTGTGTTTGAATTTAATTAAACGATAAAATGATTCTCACGTGAAGGAAAATAGTGCATTATAATATGGGTAAGTTGGATTTGTTTAATTCGGAAGAGTGCCAACCTGAATTGGTAAAA
The DNA here is from genome assembly GCA_025210775.1 of Prolixibacteraceae bacterium. GTDB lineage: Bacteria > Bacteroidota > Bacteroidia > Bacteroidales > Prolixibacteraceae > Halosquirtibacter. Next base: position 41,412 of record JAOARB010000024.1, on the reverse strand, counting down.
ATCAGCAATGGAGAGTTCCTTTACATTCCTAATTTCTTTGGAATGGGGCAAAGTGATCTTTTTTTCAAAGCATTGCTCAATGAAATAGAATGGAAGCAGGAGGAGATGATCATGTATGGGAAATCTATCAAGTTCCCAAGATTGACCGCTTGGTATGGAGACAATGATAAGCCCTATACCTTTTCAGGTATCACATTAAGTCCAAAGAGATGGACAAATGTACTAAAGAAAATAAAGAGGGAAATAGAGCTCAAGGCAGAAACCACTTTCAATAGCGTACTTTTAAACCTGTACCGTGATGGAAATGATTCCATTTCCTGGCACACGGATGCTGAAAAAGAACTGGGGGAGAACCCAGTTATTGCTTCGGTGAATTTTGGGGCTACACGAAAATTTCAATTGAGGCATAAAGAAACCAATGAAAAGATTGAGTTGTATCTATGCCATGGTAGCCTGTTAATAATGAAAGGAGAGCTGCAACACTATTGGCAACACCAAGTTCCCAAAACAAAGAAAAGAGTAGGTGAACGAATTAATTTAACATTCCGAGTAATAAAATGAATTGGAAAAAAATAGAAATAGTAAATGATCAGGGCGAAAAAGTCAATGCTCAAGCTCCAGTTATAGTCTCAGCCAGTCGTTCCACTGATATACCAGCTTTTTATGCCGATTGGTTTGTGGAAAGATGGAAAAAAGGTTACATAAAATGGAAGAACCCTTTTAATGGTGTGTCTCTATATGTTTCATTTAAAAATGCAAGAGCTCTTGTGCTTTGGACAAAAAATCCAAGGCCAATGATGAAACACCTTGACTTTTTGGATGAACATGTTAAAAATTATTATTTCCAATTCACATTAAACGATTACGATAGAGAGGGCTACGAGGGAAATGTGCCAGATTTAGCCAGCAGAATAAAAACCTTTATTGAACTTTCCAATAGAATTGGTAAAGATCGTGTAGTTTGGCGTTTCGACCCCATGATTTTGACAGATAAGATTTCCGTATCCGATTTATTGGATCGAGTGAAAAATATTGGCAATCAACTTCAAAACTATACCAATAAAATGGTGTTTAGCTTTGCGGATATTGCCATATACAAGAAGGTGGAGAGCAACCTTGAAAAAGAAAACATTAACTCCAAGGAGTTTACTCCTGATACAATGCACGAATTTGCCAGTGGCCTTCAAAAACTCAATGCTAGTTGGAAATTCGATATTGGTACTTGTGCCGAAAAAATTCCTTTGGAAAAATACGGCATCTCACACAACAAGTGTGTTGATGATGATTTGATGATTGAGCTGTTCAGCCACGACAAGCAATTAATGGATTTTTTGGGGGTTACCATTACCGAGCCAAGTCTTTTTGATGCTACCAGGCAGATTAGGAAATCGAGAAACCTTAAAGATAAGGGGCAACGAGAGATCTGTGGCTGTATCTCTAGTAAAGACATTGGACAGTACAATACCTGCCCACATGAATGCGTCTATTGCTACGCGAATACTTCAAAAGAAATTGCCAAACGAAATTACAAAACCCATAAAGAAAACCCACTATCTGACACAATAATAGGATTTTAACCTTTAAAAAACTATGGCTTATTATTTTAATCTACCCATTATAGATGATTTAACACCTGATCAACAAGCTGCTGTTGACGAAACGGATGCTTTTGCATTATCAGGAGGACCAGGAACTGGGAAAAGTGTAGTCTGTTTATGGCGCCATATTCGTAACTATGCAATAGAAGAAGAACGAAGTTTGCTGTTAACCTATACGAAAACACTCGAACATTACCTAAAGCAAACGGCTCTTTCAGAAAGTCCTTCGGCTGCTGAAAATATTGATAGAACATTTAATTGGTTAACTCATAAAGGTGCTCGATATGATGAAATTATTATAGATGAAGGGCAAGATGTCGGGATTGATAAATACAAAAAAATCAAAGAGTATTCTGGAAGTGTGTGTTATGGTGCAGATGTGGCCCAGAGTTTATATGAACAAGGTTGTACATTAGATCAGTTAGCACAGTTGCTCCCTGAAAATGAGGAGTATACTTTAAATCGTAATTTTAGAAATTCAAGAGAAATCCTTGAATTTACAAGGTCGGTCTTTCCTGATTTCTTTATCCCACAAGAAACGGTTAATAATGCTAAAGAAACAGGATTAAAACCAATTATGAAGATTACAGGTTGGTCTGATGATAATGAATTAAATCAGATGATGAATATCATAAATGATTTCGCTGGAGATACTCACAATATCGGCATCTTAGTCCCAACTAAGAAAGATGTAAGAGAATACTATAAACGGATTAATAATGCCCTTCGGGGAGCTTTTGAGTGTACTAGATATGAAGGGGAAATGGATACCTTCAATGGTTTGAGTGGAATTCATATTACAACCTTTAAATCATCGAAAGGAACAGAGTTTGATACGGTAATTATTCCTAAATTTGACAGCCTTGATTGGAATATAAAGAATCTAGATATCATCAGTGAAAAAGACTACTATGTTGCCTTTACTAGGTCTAAAACAAATTTATTTTTAATTTGTAAAAAAAATCCTCGTAAAGTAGCTGACAGTACATTTGAAATTGTTTAATTATGAAAGATATATACTACTTGCCGTTAAAATCAACAAATCTCGCTCATTATTTTAGGAGGGGTTGTATTTGTCCAGTGAAATATCTTGATAATAGGGTTGAAGATATTCAAAACATATATGATAATGCCCTTCTTTTATCGAGGTTTAAATTCACAAATGAAACCAATTGTTCTATTGAGATTGTATTGAATTCTACTGCTGAAAAAGTAAAACAAATCAGTGAGAATTTTTTCGTGCTTGAAATGCCTTTGCCAATTTCAAGGGTCAAGAAAGTGTTCTTTCAGGAAGAGAAACAAAAGAAAACAACTGTTTTCAATATAACTAGTGGTGCTGCCTTCATTTCTGATAATTTGCTAGAGGTGGTTTCATCAGATCAAAGTATAACTGTTGATGAATTCAAAGAATCTCCATCCATTAACTCAAAAAGGGATTGGACTAAGATTATTGAATATTTTGATCAACTCATGGGTGGTTTTGCCTTGATGCGCATTGCAGGTGATGATATACAAAATTATCCAACTAATTATTTCAACACGTTATCTTCTATTAGCCAAATAGTGAAAGATGAATTAATTCACCAGAAGGTTAAGAATACAAGAGATTTTCAATGGACTATTATCAATAATAATAAAGATACTACTGATCTTTTTAACGCAATTTATTCTAAAATTGAAGATAGTACGGTGAATAGATTTGCTCAAAAATACGGTACCAAAATAGAATTAAGCAATATGCAGTATGTGTTGGATAAGATTGATCAACAATCTCCAACTTATCTTGTTGCTGTTTTAGCCTCATATGGCGAAGGTACTAGGAGAAAAATTGATGAATTTATTTCTCATTTCATCTCAAATAAATTTTCGGAGAGGAGGAAAGAGAGTCTTGCTTTAATATTTGGATTAAATAAAGGGTATAAAGCTCTTAGGAATAGGTATAAAATTCAAAATCAAACAATAGATATAAAATTTAAATTAGATAGTCAGTTAGACTATTATACAATCGAAAGTATTTATCAATTTGCTTTTAATAATAAAAGGGATAATAATGCTTTTGAATATATTGATAGCTGGTGTTCAAAATGGCAAGAAGATAATGCTTTTAAAGGTTATGAAACTTATGAGGTTTTAGATAAAACTATTGTTTATAAAAAAAAAGAAGAGGTCGAGAAGGATTCGTTTTCAGTATTATTTCAAAAATATTCTCGAAATAAAATTTATGAGAAGATTACTGTGGAAATAAGTAAGTGGATTCCACCTTATCTATTAAAGGATAATAAAGAGGCAGGAAATGAATATTTTAAAGCTCTCTTAGATCAAGATTTAGAAGAGTTTGCAAGACGAATATACGAAACAGGAAAAGCTGTCATAGAAGAGCGACATAATCTTCAAATAAAAAATCAAAAAGAGGAAGCCACAAAAGATTGTGAACGATTAAGTACCATTGTTCAATCAAAAGATAAGAAAATAATTCAACTAAAACAGCGCATTCAAGAATTGGAACAAGAGATCGAGATAAATTCCCGTAAATCTGCTGAATGTATAGAAAAAAAGCAAAACGAAAATAAACCGAACTCTGAATCAATCGGCGAAAATAAAGCGGAGCAATTAACTGAAACTAAAAGTAGATTAAACTTAAATGTGGATAATGTCCCACTGCAGTTATCCATATTAGAGATTGAAAAAGACTCAAGAAATATAAAAGTTAATAATATTGAAGAATTAGAATCTATTCCAATTGAAAATAAAGAAGGCGATAAAGATTCTACTTCATGTAAGGTAGACCATGAAAAAAGCATTAAGGGAGCTGATAAAAATAATCCAGAGTTAAAAAATGTGAAACACAAGGAAACGGTTTCTAAATCTCATAAAAATCAAAGGGATAGCATTGGCTCAGTTCAGGCTGATTTGTATCAACAAAGTTGTGATAATTTACTAGCTAAAGAGCAAAGAGGTCAAAACCTATATGAGCGAAGTATTGGGGATCTTAAGGAAATAGCAAGGAAGCTAGAGGTTAAAAAATGGAGAAAGTATAAGAAATCAAATAAGAGTGAATTAGTTGATGAAATTTTAAAAATTGAGTTTAAATAGTTTTTATGGATATTCTAAACAAGCTAATTTCCGCTTCCAATAGCAAGTCTTCATTAAGTGCCTTTATCGATGATTATAATCAAGAATTGTACGACTTTTTGTTGACACAATCCTACAGGGATTTAAAGAGATATAAAGAAGACATTGATCGTTATATCCTTTCTCATCTGAAAGTGATTAAGACATTAGATTTTGACCTTGAATCTACTAGGGTTTTCGTCTTAATTCTATTAGAAGTTGCGGAAAGGTTTTCATTTTTAACTTCTTTTCAACGCCTTTTTAAGCTTCTACATAAAAATGATTGTGAGTTAGGAAGCCGTATTCAGGCATCTTCTAGCTTTTTTATAGGGGTCAGGAGGATTTCGGATTATGAGAAAAGAGTAGATCAAATATTGCATCAACTCTCTGTTGCCTACAATGTGGAAGATTCGGAAGAAAGAGTGGTTGGTACTCTAATTAATTTCTATGCTCAGGTCGTCCATAACTTTGCTTTGCAGAACCAGGATAGAGTTCTATTATTAAGAGATCATATTCTTTCAAAACGAGAAGATTTATCTTTCTATTTTTTAAGACACGAATTAATTGATAAGGTTTTCTCAATTGATATTTCGGATCACATTGTTGCCTTTGAGAAAATCAAAAGTTTATTAGATATCTTTCTGGAACGGACAAACAAATATCTTTCATTCACCCATGATTCTTTCATGATGGAGGAGGGAACTTCTTATGTAGACCTTCTTGGATGTGATTGTCCTGATTTCTTCGCTCTTAGAGATATTGCCGTTGATGAATACCAAAAAATTGCAGATAAATCGGTGTATTATTCCCTTGATAAGGGAGTTCGGGTTTTGACCAGTGAAAGCCAATTGTTTGCTTATTTGTATAGTTACGGGAAAATGCATTACAATAAGGTAACCTCTGCTTTTAAGGCTTTACCAGATAATCTTAATGATAAATGCTTAGAAATTATAGATTGGGGTTGTGGACAGGCTTTAGCAAGTGTCTGTTTCTTTGATTATATAAAGGAAAAGGGTTGTGAGTTAATTGTGCATCAAGTAACATTGATTGAGCCATCTAAAATTGCTTTGAAACGGGGATCTCTTCATGTGAAAAAATATGAGCTTGCTGGTAATATTAGGACAGTGAACAAAGATTTAGATTCCCTGGTCGATAATGATATTGTATCTGACAATACTCATATTAAAGTTCATCTGTTTTCCAATATTCTTGATATCGAAAAATTCTCATTGAAAAAATTGATCTCTTTCATTGAGAATAACTTTCAGGGAGAAAATTATTTTGTCTGTGCAAGTCCATACATTAATTATTTGCGCACAAGTCGATTAGATGGTTTTATGAGTAGTTTTTCAAGGTTTGATTCTTTTGAAAAATATCTAGATGTTGATCATGAAAAGGGGGAATGGATTAATGGGTGGACTCGAAGTATTAGAGTTTTTAAAGCAAATATTGAAAGTTCCATAGAGTAGGTTGCATACATGGATTATTTATCTTCCAATAATTAGGGTTTATTGAAAAACATCTATGCGATCATTCTTTGATTTAAGGCGATATTCCCTAAGTTAGGCATGATAGCCTGCTTTGTTTAGGATTTTGTCTTAAATCAAAGGAAATGATCATTATTAAGAGTATAGACTGTAGTTAAAATAGGGTAAGTTTTTCTTTCGGTTAAAGATTCGGAGTTTAGTGCGATTCTTTATTTACTAATATCTTTTCATCTTCCTTAAAGCATACGTAAGCTGGCGTTTCTTTTTCCCTCTGCGAAAAGATGTTTCTACTTTAATTTTTAGAGTATCATTTTTGTGCTTTTTTAGAATTAATCATCTGAAAATTAGTGAATCATATCAAGCTTAGGCAACAGACATCTTTGTTATTAGCGTCAATAGGAAGCTTTTGGGTGTTGGTTTTAATATTAGCTATTGTTTGCGACTACAGATAATTAAATATCAAACAAATTTGTTAATTTTACGTAGTGGATTTTGTTTTATTGCATAAAATTATACGAATGCTAATAGAGAAAGTTAAAATAAAGAATTTCAGGAAGTTTAAAGAATTAGATCTGGAATTCGAGAGAGGTGTAAATATATTGATCGGAGATAATGGTTCTGGTAAGACCTCAATACTAGAAGCATTAAAAGTTGTTTTAGGTGGTTTTTTCTATGGCGTTAATAGTAAGTATGCAATTTCTCCTTCAATTCATAAAACAAATGACGTTCAATATATACAGGATGAAAATGGACAGTTCTTTCGTAATTATCCTACTTCGATATATGCTAAAGGAATTGTATTGAATCAGAATGTGCAATGGGATAGAGATTTAAATAGTTCAAAGAGTAGAACAACTATAGGAGGTTTATCTGATTTAAAAGAAATTGTACAGAGAGGAATACAAGGTTCTCTACCTATTGTCGCTTATTATAGTATCAATCGTTTTGAATGGAACCACATTGATAACGAGCCTTATAAGAAGGATGAAAGATATGAGGCGTATTTGAATGCATTAGATGCGAAAACTTCAGTCAATAGGTTCGTTAAATGGTATGAAAATGAAGATAGGATCTCGTATCGTGAAAAAAAAGATACTTATGCTCTTAAGATTGTTAATGATGCGATACAAAAATGTCTCCCTAATTGTTTACGTGTTTTTTATGATGCGAAGTTAGGTGAGATTGTGATTCTAAATAAAGATAATGAACAAGCATTATTTTCTTTTATGAGTGATGGTTATCGTTTGATTACTTCATTGGTTGGTGATTTGGCTTATCGTTGTGCGGTTTTAAATCCTCATTTAGGTTTAGACTGTTTAAAACAAACAAAAGGGGTTGTATTGATCGATGAGATTGAGACCCACCTTCATCCTTCATGGCAACAGCGAGTGGTGAGGGATTTAAGTAATGTGTTCCCAGAAATACAATTTGTAATCTCAACACATTCACCTGTTGTGTTGAGTGGATATAAAGCGAATGTTATTGATCTAGTGGAAGGTGAACAGAGAAATGATGAAAAGATATTCACCTATGGTAGAAGACCTGAATATATTATGTCTTTAGAACAAGGTGTTGTGCCACGTTTACCAGAGATACAAGATCAGATTGATAGATTTTATGAACTTATTGAACGAAAAGAAGGGTTAAAAGAGGCAAAAGAGATTTTAGAGAATCTTTTTATTGCTCAGTTTGGTGAGAATGATCCTGATACAAAGAGAGCAATGAGCGATTATGAATTTGCATTAATGGAATTTGATGTGGAGGAGTGATTTAAATGAGAAATATTAACAAAGGAAATGAACCTAGAGTTCTAATGAACTATAAAGCTCAAGGAGGGAAAAGTTATAAAGATGGTAGTCTTCAGATTACTGATATTCAAGAACAACTTCTAAAAGAGCAAAAAGGACTATGTGGCTATTGTATGGACAGGATTTCTGCTATACCAGGAAGAGTGCCTAAAATGAATGTGGAGCATATACTTTGTAGAGAACATTATCCAGATTTAGAACTAGAATATACCAATATGCTTGGGGTGTGTTTAGGTGGTTCCGAGAATAGAGGTGGTAAATTACACTGTGATAAAAGTAAGGATCGCAACGGTATTCATTATGAACTGAAAAAATTAAACCCTTTAAATTCAGATGTTGAATCGTTGATTCAATTTCTTGAATCGGGGAAAATTAAATCTGTAAATGATGATAAGGAGGTTGAGAAAGATATTGAGGCATTAAATCTTAATGAAGATTTCTTACGTATTAATAGAGAAAAGATCTTGAAAAGATTAAAAGACGATTACAAAAGAGTCTGTAAAAACAATAATAGAAGTGACGTCGTAAAATTCTTAGATAGCAATATAAGAAAATGGTCTCAGATAAATAAGGATGGCTTTCTTCAACCCTATAATTTGGTGGCTTTAAAATTCCTAGAGAAGAAGAAAGATCGATTGAAAACAATGAGATTATCTCGAAAATAGATATTATATTCTTCTGATGGTTGTCTGTCGTGCTATCTTTTTAAGGCTGTTTTCATTTGAGATTCTCTAGCTTATTGCATTTGCGATAAGCTTTTTTTTGAAAACATCATTATGGATAGGTGAGTTGTTTGTGATTGTATTGACAAATGTATGTTTGGGGTACGCTCTTTTTGTAGGATATAAAGTTCCTTTGTATATTGGGAGGAATGTTCGTATAAGAAGATGTAATTGTCCATGGATAGAGGATATTGTAGGAGTTATAGACTATAGTCTTAGAGAGTTATAAAGGTGTGATGCTGCTGGAGGCTAACCGTATGATTCTTGGAGAGTGGGGGTACTATTCAAATTCTACCATGGAAGTTTAAAAGAGATGGTCTTTGCTAGAGACCATGATTTAGATGAAGGTAGGATGATTTAATGAATAAAGTAAGAATAATGGCGATACAAGATTTAATCAATATTATCCCCGTTAAGATAAAAGAACGAGGAGAGATGTACTTTAACAATGGGCAGATTTTGGAGCTTAATCAGAATAGTGATGGGACTTGGTGTGCCAAGGTTAAAGGCAATTATGGGAATTACGATGTAGAGGTTAATATTGATAATAATGACGGTTCGGCTATCTATTCTTGTGATTGTCCTTATGATGCAAAGATGTGTAAGCATATTGCAGCTGTGGCTATGGCCATTGATGAGGGGGTGTCTATTGTTGCTGCCCCGAAGAATGAAAAGAAAGAAGAGAACTGGAAACAGCTGATAAAAGATGCCAGCCTTGAGGATTTAAGGAAATTTATACTTGAATATGGTGTTCAGGATTATGATTTTAGGCATCGTGTTGAAGTGAAGTTTTCGAAGCCTCTTTCCGATGATAATGCTGATAACATCCCTTATTACCAGTGTTTGGTCAGTGGGATGTTTGACTGTTATAGGTATGGTGCTTATCGTGATTATTTTAATAATTATGATCAGATAGATGATGCTATTCGGTTTGTGTCGATGGCTAAAGAGTCTTATTCTAACGGGGAGTTTAATGATGCTTTTTGTCTTTCTGCTGCTATTATAATGGAGGGGATCGAAGCAATTAAAGTAGTAGATGACTCAATGGGTGGATGTAGTGGTTCGATCCATAATGTATTGGCTGTTATTACTAATATTCTTAAAAATGAAGAAGTATCCAATAAGTTAAAAGAACGTATCTTTATTTGGCTCTATCAAGAAGTACAGAATAGTGATTACAATGCTTATGGTATTGGGACTGAAGTAGAGTCTCTATTCTTTGAAACAGCTATATCGTTAAATAAATATGATGTCGCCTATAAGTTTATTGAAGATACAATAACCACAGTGATAGAAGAGAAGAAAGATAGATTTATTCGAAGTTATCATGTTGAGAAATATCTTAATAATAAAATTGCGCTATTAGAGTCTGAGGGTCGTAATGATGAAGTGGATGATGTCATTGATTCCAACCTTATATATGATAATTTTAGACAAAAGAAAGCGGATAAGGCTATCTCTAACGATAATTTAAAGGAAGCTGAGAAGCTGCTATTAGATGGAATTAAGATTGCTTCAGATGAGATTGATCCTTCTAGCAAAGATAGATGGAAGAGGCAACTTATAGATGTTTATAATCGTCAAAACGAGACATCTAAATGTAATACGTTGGCAAGGGAGTTCTTTCTTGAAAATAGTTCGAATATTAAAGTCTTTAGAATATATAAGCAAACGAGTCCCGAAGAAGAGTGGGCTGAGAGAAGAGACGAGCTTATTGAAGAACTAAAGAAGCCTAGACCTAGCTATGTTTTGAAGGTGCCATTAGATGATTTCGCTGGGATATATATCGAAGAGCAGATGTTTGATAAGCTTTTGTATCTAGTGAGGGCTTCAAAGGATATCCATACTGTTTTGAGGTATACCAATCGTTTAAAGACATTGTATACTCCGGAGTTATTGGAGTGTTACAAAGATGCGATTGAAATTGAAGCTCAACCTGTAGGACGTAGATATTACGAGGAGCTGGTAGTTTATTTGAAAGAAATGTCAAAAATAGAAGGAGGTCTCTGGGCTGCAAAAGAGTTGAAAGATGCCCTTCTAATGAAATACAAGAATCGCCGAGCGATGAAAGAAGAGTTTGAGATTCTGGGGTGGAATTAATATATCGAATTTTTTTATATCGTCTTTTGCAATGAGACTTCCCTTTGGAGTGAGGATCGTTGCGAAAGAATGTTTGTGTACTACCTGTGGTAGTAACTGATTTAGAATGAATATTATATCGATATATGCTTTTAGGTCTGTTTGGGATTAAAACTGAAGTCCTTTGATGAAATTCCATCCTTGAAAGGGTGATTGTTATAGAAAACCCTGTAGTGGTGACATTGTTTTGTTTGTGTCACCACTACAGGGTTTCTTTTGATGTAGGATGGACTCTCTCTATAGATCACTGTCTTATCCTTTAAATGTTTTCGTACTACCATATTATGGTAAGAGTAAGGAATGGTTTGTTGTGATTCTTTGTTTTGAAAAAGAGGGGTTTAACTTAGAAATTAAGCCATTGTTTGAATTTACTGGCGCGTTCTTTGCTGACAAGGATCTTCTCTTTAAACGGTGGTTGTGTGGTGACAACAATACGGTTAAGGAAGTAAGGCTCTATCTTTGTTATGGCATTGATACAGACGATGGTTTGTCTATTGGTGCGAAAGAACGAATCGGGATCAAGCTCGGCAGTAAGTTTGTCGAGAGAGATATTCAGTGGATGTTCCTTTCCACTATTGGTGACGGCAAAGCATGTCTTGTGCTCTGAATAGAAGAATGCAATATCTTTTACCAGTAAAGAGATGGACGCAGTAGAGGTGTGAATAAGAAAACGTGTGCGGTATCTTTTGGTTGGTTGCACAATATTCTGAATGATCTCCATCATCTCTGCTTTCGACTCTTCGTGATTGGATGTGGCGGTTCTCTGCTCGAATTTTAAGATACTGTCGTTAAGCTGTTCTTTAGATATCGGTTTTAGTAGATAATCGATACTATTAGCCTTAAATGCTTGAAGGGCATATTCGTCGTAGGCAGTGGTAAAGACGATCATACTCTGTGGCTGTGCCTCTTCAAGGAAAGAGAACGAGTTGCCATCTGAGAGATGTATGTCAAGAAAGAGAATATCGGGATGTTCATTCTCATTAAACCATTCAACTGATTCCTCTACGCTACCTGCAATGGTGGTGATCTCCCATTGAGGACGAAGGGCATGAATCATATTGGTCAGCATACGAGCTGCTGGTATTTCGTCTTCTATAATGGCTGCTTTAATAGTTCTCATGTAGTAAAGGAATTTGGATCATAAATACATTTTCAGATTTGTTGATGATGATGTCTTTGTTTGACATCAATCGGTAGCGAGAGGAGAGATTCTTTAGTCCCTCTCCTGATACTTCAACATCTTTCTTTGGACATAGTTTATTGCTAACTACAAGATATTCGTTATCAGGTGTCGCCATGATGTTGATATGCATGGGTTTCGACTGACTGATGGTGTTGTGTTTGATGACATTCTCCGCCAACAACTGTAGCGATAGTGGTGGAATCATCCTATCGTAAAGAGGTTCTTCTAGTTTGATATCTACCGTAAGGCAAGCGCCTAGACGTACTTGATGAAGAAAGATATAGGCATTAAGAAATGATATCTCCTCACGTAATGGTACCAGCTTATTTTTTTGTCCTTGAAGAATATATCTATAGACATCCGAGAGCTTGCGAGCAAAGGTCGCAGCATCTTTGGGATCGTATTCGATCTCTGCAATCAGGGTGTTAAGACTATTGAAAAGAAAATGAGGGTTTAGCTGATTCTGTAACGCTGTATAGCGAGCATGATCGGCGGCTTCTCTGAGTTTCTCCGATTCGTGATGTAGCCTAAGAGCATAACTTAGCGAGTTCTTTGCAAGGACCAATCCCGCTATGATTAGCTCCATGAGCCACATCACGATAAGTATTCTCATTCCTTTGGCTGGCAAGAGAAATGGGGTTTCCATATCTACCAATGATCTCATTATTGCAATAGAGAGATAATCTACAAGTAGAAATATAATAGCAACAAAAATATAGTACCCAATGATTAGCCCCCCTTTTTTATTTAGCTGAGGGAAGTGACTCTCTAGCCATCTGCTGATGATTAGAAAGAGAAAACCAACAATATTAAATGCCACCACTATTCCTAAAAAGAAAAAAGTATATAGGTTGGATTTGACCATCTCTGTATACATCCCTTGATCGTCGAGGGTAAGGACGGTAAAAAATAGACATCCGATACTTGTAAAAAGTAAGGTGTTGGCCAGCAGGGTATTCTTTTTGTATATTTTGCTAATATTCATTTCTGTCCATTTAATATTTAAGAGAAAAGCACCTAACGATTTTCCCATTGGTTAGGAATTATAGAAAACGGTTAGAGATTGTATTTCCCTAGTGCACGCATATACGCTGAATGGTATATTTGCGCTGCCACCTTAGCAGAGACAAAGTTCTTGCGAGTGGTTTGCAGAAACAGTTGGGCATCGATAACGTCGGTGATAGAACTATATCCATCTTTGTAACGTTCAAGCGATATCCTTTCATTCTCTTCGGCTTTCTCTAATGAGTTTTGGTTTAGAACCACTTGCTCTATGGCACGTTTGTAATTAGAATAGGCCGATTCAATCTCTAGTGTGATATTGTCTTTTACTTTTTGGTATTCTGTTCTAGAGATCTCTTCCTGTAACTCATTGGCTCTTTTCTCATATTTTCTTTTCTTCCACTCAAAGATAGGGATTTTTAGCGTTAAATAGATGGCAGCATTAGGATCAAGGTCACTATCAAAATTATAGCCAGGAGAGGAGTAGTTGCCTTCGGCTCCAAGATTAAGACTCGGACGATATTTGGCATCATTAATATCTGTAAGGGATTGTTGGGCTTCGATCTTCTTTTCGGCTAACTGTAGTTCTGGACGATGATACTCGTTTGCAATAGCGAGAGTTACATTTGTTTTTGCTGGTACAGTGTCTTCGATGTCGAGAGCCGATGTAAGCTCTTGCCCGATAAAAGAATTTAATGACAGCAGACTGTTGTTTAGATTTGTCTGTGACTGTTTCTGAAGATATTTGACTTCATTGAGTTTCACTTCTGCCATAAGAAGGTCGTTTTGACTAACCACCTCTGCTTCGACACGTTCGGATACGGTCTGTACAAGTTGTTGTGTCGCTCCTACATAAGAGTCCATGATGCTAAGTACCTCCATTTCGGCTACGGCAGTCCAATAGCGTATGTCTGTTTGGTAGACTACATCGAGCCATACCTTCTCTTTATTATGATTGGCAATATCACTCTGTATGTTCGATAGCTTATAGATATTTTTTATTCTACTTCCTTGGTAGATGGGCTGTGCCAATGAGAGTGCCGCCTTATAATTTTCGTTTTGTCCTGAGAAAGAGATGGGCGTACCATTCTCTGGAAGGATCATATTTAGTTCCATCGGATTTGCAGTATAGCTCATTGAAGCATCTGCAGAAAGCTTAGGCAAGAAGTCTGCTTTCGCAGACTTAACTTGTTCCTGAGCAACTTGTTTGTTTATCTCTGCGGCCTTCAAGTCTTGATTGTAGGCTACCGCCATCTTACGGTATTTATTGAGCTTTACGCTCTTTTGTGCAAAGATGTTGTTGTTGAAAAATATAACTACAAAGAGTAGTATATATGTGAGATTTTTTGTCATTAGATTATCTTTTAATGTTGTAGAAAATGGCGTATAAAGCTGGCGTCACAAAGAGCGTAAGGAAAGTGGCAAATGTCAATCCAAACACAATAGTAGCAGCCATGCTACCAAAGGCTACATCGAATAGCAGCGGTATCATACCAAAGATGGTGGTGATGGCTGCCATTAGAACAGGACGTGCTCTGGATACTGTGGCCTCGATTACGGCTTCATATACGGGAGTCCCATTTCTTCGTTGTTCGTTAATCTCATCGAGAAGAACAATTACATTTTTGATGATCATCCCTAGTAGTCCTAACCATCCAGCGATACTTAAGAATCCGAAATCGAATCCTGTTACTAGTAGACCGAATACCATTCCGATAAGTGAAAGGGGTAGGATGGAAAGGATGATTAGTGGTTGTTTGAAATTCTGAAACATCGCCACTAGTATCAGTATGATCATTAGAAAAGCTAGAGGGAAATAGGTGGCTATGGCCGTTCTTGCTTCTTGCTGATCTTTATATTGTGAGTCCCAAAAGAAAGAGTATCCCTTAGGAAGTTTCATCTTGTCTATCTCTTTGCTAAGCTCTTTTTGTACTTCGTTCATGGTATACCCATAACGTGGTTCACACATTGCTGACATCGAAAGGGCTCTGTTGTAGGTCCTTATTCGTGCATACTCCCAGTCTAGTTCCATCTTCTTGGTTACCTGAGATAGGGGAGCCGAGCGTTTACCATTCCATATAGAATAGTCTCCTAACTGTTCCATGCTCATCCCCTCCATCTCAGTGGATTTTAGAATGACTGGTACTTTTTTGTTGTTATCACGGTAGATTCCAACGGGTAGTCCATCACTAGATGACTTGGTTGCTTCTAGCATGTTGGCTTTGGTGATACGCAACTGTCCAGCACGGATAGGGTCATATTCAGTCTTGATGATCGGAGTCATGTTTCCCCACTCGTTTCTAGCATACTCTACCTTAGGGTTTTTGTTCATGATCGCAATAGCTACATTGGTAAGAGAATCTAGTACCTTGACATCTGGTCCATTAAATCTAGCTTCAATCAATGCCTCAGGGCAAGTGGTCAACTCGAAACGATTGATCTTCATAAACATTTCAGGAAACTCTTTGGGTAGCGAGGCTCTAAGCTTCTCTTGTAGCTTGGATGCTTGGTCTAGATTTTCTGTCTTTACTAGACATTGTGCAAAACCTGGTTGAGGTCCAATAGAAGCGTTGGTCAGATAATATCGAGGAGAGGTCTGTCCTACAAAAGAGGTGACCATGGTGGTCTCTTCGAAAGAATTAATATAATCGCTTACTTTTTCTGCTTTCTGTTCCATCTTCTCGAAACGAGTGCCTTCTGGCATCCACATATAGACAGTGAAATATTGTTTGTCTAGTTGAGGTAGAAAGACATTGGGTAGAAAACGGAAACCGTATATGGATAAGGCCAATAGGAATATTGCTGCTCCAATGACACTGTATTTACGACGTATAACTTTGGTTAAGACTTTACGGAACCATTGGTATACTTTCCCTTGATATTGCTCCTCTTTGATGTCTTCTTTTCGAGGCCTTCTGACAAACAGCTCCATATAGAAGGGAGTTTGTATTAAAGCAAAGATCCAAGAGAGGAAAAGAGATACGGCAATGACAATAAATAGGGATGTTAGTAACTCTCCCGATTGGTGAGGTGAAAGGTATACGGGTAAGAACGTGATGATCGCAATGGCTGTTGCGGCCAATAGAGGGATAGCGGTAGACGATACGGCTCGCATAATAGAGATACGTTTGCGCATCCCTTTCTCCATATTGATTAGTACAGAATCGGACACCACAATGGCATTGTCTACTAACATTCCCATGGCAATAATAATGGCAGCCAAAGACATTCTTTGTAACGCGATATTTTGTGTGTACATAAAGATCAGCGTTGCGAAGATCGAAAAGACCAGTCCACTTCCTACCAATAGTCCGTTTTTGAATCCGATGAATAAAAGAAGGATGGCTACTACAGTGATAACCGAGATGATCAGATTAAGGATAAAACCATCATTAGCCACTTGTGATTCATGCCCTTGATCGTAGATTGGCGTCAATTGAAACTTCTCTGGCATGACATTCTGGAAGTGGTTTACACGCTCTTTTATGAGTTCTGCCATCTCTACTACGTTTCCAGTAGGTACGGTGGAAATAGCAAGTCCTACACTGGCTTGGTTGTTTACCTTCATCTTATTGATGGCAGGCTTAAGATAGGACTCTTTGACTTTAGCAATCTCTTTTAGCTTAAAATATTCGCCACTCTTAGATACGATCGTTAGATTTTCGATCTCTTCTGTGCTGGTAAATGAACCTGTCGATTCAATACGTATACGTTGGTTGTCTACCTCTAAGGCTCCTCCATCCACAATATTGTTTTGTTTGTTGATGGCATAGGCAATCTCTGAAGAGGTAATGCCTGCTTGTGTCATAAGAGATGGATTGATGGTTACTTCTATGGTTCGTGGTTGTACCCCATAAAGTTCCACTCGTTTGACATCTTTTACCTTCAGTAGATCGTTCTTGATGATGGTCGCTTGATCCTCTAATTCACGATAAGAGACATTGGTTCCATGTAAGCTATAGAAGACTCCAAGTACATCACCAAAGTCATCATTGACAATTGATTTATGTGCGCCTTGTGGTAGTTTGGCTTGTACATCATTAACTTTACGGCGTAGGTTATCCCATAGCTGTTGCATCTGAGGTCCACGAGTCTCTTTTTTGATATATACATCGACTCTAGAGATGCCTGCTCTGTTTTCGGACTTTACATAGTCCACTTCCCCAATGGAAAGAATGGATTCTTCAAGGACATCACTGATTTGTGTCTGTACCTCCTCTGGTGAGGCACCAGGATATTGGGTGAATACAACAGCCTGCTTTATCGTGAAAGGAGCATCTTCAAGCTTTCCCATCTTTACATAGGAGAACATACCACCTGCAAGGATAAGGATTAGAAGCAAGTGGGTGAAGGCTCTGTTTTTAAGAAAATACTTTACAATGTTCATACCTTAGCTTTTTGCAATCGTTACGGTCATCTGATTGGATAGATAATTCTGTCCAGTGGTCACTATTAGATCTTCTCTCTGTAATCCTTTGGTTACTTCAACTAGTGCTCCTTGTTTTAGACTACCTAGTTGAATTGGATTCATCTGTATCTTTTTAGTTGTAGGATTATAGAGCCATACATAGCTCCCGATGGATGGACGATGACATACCGCTACTTGTGGAATGATTAGAGGGGTGTGACTTTTGTCTTGTGATTGTGTAAATCTAATGGTTCCTGTCATTCCTCCAAGTAGCTTGTTCTCTTTGTGATGATTGTCTATGATTGCTGTCATAAGAAAAGAGATGTTATTTGATGTGGCACTCTTCGAAATTTCCCATGAAGAGGCTGGAATCTCTTTCCCTTGAAGTGCATCAAAAGTGACTTGTATCGATTCTATTGTACTCGCATTAAAAGAGATCTCCTCTGGGATATAGGACTCGATCTTTAGTTGCTCTATATTGATAAACGAAAGAACGATCTGGTTGGCTCTTACCACTTGATGCTCTTCGGTCATGATATCTTGAATATAACCATTAAAAGGTGCTATCAGACGTGTGTCTTTAAGTGCATTAACTGCAGCTTCATATTCAGCTTTAGTTAAACGATAATTGGCTTTGGCATTATCAAAAATCTTAGCCGAGACATTCTTTTTGTTATAAAGCGTCTTTACCCTCTGGTACTCTGCTTTTGCCTGTATATATCGAGCCTCTTTGGCTTCTTTGTTAATGAGATAGTCCCTTTGATCGATGGTTGCAATCAGTTGTCCTTTCTTGAAATAGTCTCCCGCCTGTAGATTAAAGTGGGTTAATGGACCTCCTACTCTAAAAGAGAGTTCCGACTGCTGATATGCTTTGGAGATAAAAGGGAATTCACGGGTAATAGCATCTTGGGATTGAATTACCTTGCTTACTTTAACTACTTGAGGTTGCTTTGTTAATGTCTTCTTCCCATTGTTACACGAGCTTAAAACGAGCACCATGGCTAGGTAGATAAATATGTTCTTTCTCATCTTATTAATGTTCTTTTATTTGCACTTTGAATGACACAAATCAAAAGAATTCACCTCTTTTCTTTTAGTGTAAATATGACGAAACGGAATTATTGCCCCCTGAAACGGAAAAACAGAACCCCTAGCTTAAAAAGAAAGGATGAGAAGTTCTGATAAAAAATAATGATATCGTATTAATACGATATTTGTACTTTGTGAAAAGTTCACTATTCTTTTTAATCTTTCTATAAGGCGGAACCGTATTGAAGTTTAGCGAGATGTTGACTTAAACTATTTATCTGATTGATTGTTTCTTTTAATTGATTTCTAGTAGGTTTTATTGATGACAAGATAAATTATATCTAATAAGATGTTGTAAATCAGATGTATTGATCTCTTATATTTGTGATAACTAAATAATAATAAAACAAATTTTTAAATCATGGAGAATCATTCAGATAAAGTTAGTAGATGTCCTGTGACTGGTGCTACAGGGAATCATGGTCATGGAGCTGGAGGAACGAAGAATCGCGACTGGTGGCCTAATCAGTTGAAGTTAAATATTCTTCGACAGCACTCTTCCTTAAGCAATCCAATGGGAAAAGAGTTTGATTATGCGAAAGAGTTTGAAAGCCTAGATTATGACGCATTAAAGCAAGATCTTTTTGATTTAATGACGAATTCACAAGATTGGTGGCCTGCCGATTTTGGTCATTATGGACCTCTATTTATTCGTATGGCTTGGCATAGTGCTGGAACTTATCGTATTGGTGATGGTCGTGGTGGTGCAGGATCGGGACAACAGCGTTTTGCTCCATTAAACAGTTGGCCTGATAATGGCAATCTAGATAAGGCGCGTAGGTTATTATGGCCTATAAAACAGAAATATGGCAAAAAGATCTCATGGGCAGATCTAATGATTCTTGCAGGAAATGTGGCTTTGGAATCGATGGGATTTAAGACCTTTGGTTTCGCTGGTGGTCGTGAAGATGTGTGGGAACCGGAAGAAGATGTCTATTGGGGATCAGAGAAAGAGTGGTTAGATAATGATCAGCGTGATTTGGATTTAGAGAAACTAGACAACCCTTTGGCGGCAATCCAGATGGGATTGATATATGTGAATCCTGAAGGCCCAGGTGGTAATCCAGACCCTTTATTGGCAGCTAAAGATATCAGAGAGACTTTTGCTCGTATGGCAATGAATGACGAGGAGACAGTGGCTCTAATCGCTGGAGGACATACATTTGGGAAATGTCATGGAGCAGCAGATGCAGCACATGTAGGAGCAGAACCAGAAGCAGCAGGTATAGAAGAGCAAGGTTTAGGATGGAAGAATAGTTATGGTAAAGGGAATGCGGAAGATACCATTACTAGCGGCCTTGAAGTGATATGGACACAAACGCCAGTTAAATGGAGCTATTACTTCTTTAAGAATCTTTTTGAGTATGAATGGGAGCTAACAAAGAGTCCTGCTGGTGCTCATCAATGGGAGGCTAAGAATGAAGGGGAGGTAATGCCAGATGCACATGATGCTTCGAAAAAGCATAAGCCTACGATGTTAACTACAGATCTTTCATTACGTTTTGATCCAGTATATGAAAAGATATCACGACGCTTCTATGAACATCCATTAGAGTTTGCAGATGCTTTTGCTCGTGCATGGTTTAAGCTTACCCACAGAGATATGGGACCGAAGATATTGTATTTAGGCCCAGAGGTTCCATCTGAAGATTTGATATGGCAAGATCCGATTCCTGCAGTAGATCATCTTATTATTGACAAAAAGGATATCGAAGATCTTAAAATAAAGATCATGGCTTCTGGACTATCGGTAGCTGAACTGGTATCTACTGCTTGGGCCTCGGCATCTACGTTTAGAGGTTCAGACAAAAGAGGTGGTGCTAATGGTGCTAGGATACGATTGGCTCCACAAAAAGATTGGGAGGTCAATAACCCAAAGCTGTTAAGTAAGGTATTGAAAGTATTAGAGGAGATACAAAAAGATTTTAATGATAGCTCTTCTGTAGGTAAGTGTGTCTCCCTTGCCGATATGATTGTTTTGGCTGGATCAGCAGCACTAGAGACAGCTGCACACAAAGCAGGAGTAGATATTAAGGTGCCATTTATGCCTGGACGAATGGATGCAACACAAGAGCAGACGGATGTCACTTCTTTTGCAGTATTGGAACCTTTATCAGATGGTTTCCGTAATTATCAAAAGACAAGATTTGCTGTTTCTACAGAAGATCTATTGATTGATAAAGCACAGCTTCTAACGTTGACCGCTCCAGAGATGACTGTACTGGTAGGAGGCTTACGTGTACTTGGTGCTAATTATGATGGAGGCAAATATGGGGTCTTTACGGATGATGATGGTGTGCTGTCTAATGACTTCTTTATTCATCTTCTTGATATGAACGTTGCATGGATGCCACAGGATAAATCAAGGCAGTTCTTTATTGGTAGAGATCGAAAAACAGGAGAGGTAAGATGGAGTGCTACTAGAGTAGATCTAGTGTTTGGATCTAATTCAGAGTTAAGAGCCTTGGCTGAAGTTTATGGTAGTTTAGATGCCAAAGAGAAATTTGTAAGGGATTTTGTAAAGGCTTGGACCAAAGTAATGAACTTAGATCGTTTTGATCTTAGATAGGCTTTAATGGATCATAAATAAAAAAGGAAGATGTTACTCTTCCTTTTTTTATGTCAGTAGTTGATTTTTGCTATCAGTAAAAAGAATCTTGGCTTATGTCTTTTTTCTCCTATACCTTTATCGTATCGTAGGTAATATCATTTAGTTTTAGAAATATAGATTAATCAAAAAAGGAATATGAGTCTGATATATTGAAATTTGTGAATGAGGAATAGAACAAGGAGTGCCGTTGTTCTTTATTATTAAATAATAGAACTGCTATTTCATCCTACAATAAAGAATAGTAAGATGTGCATTATGGAATCATTCTAATGTCGCATAAATAGAAGTGATGACATGTATCCCAATAAAGATAAGAACAATTCGTACTCTTGGGTGTTTTTGAATTTGTACATTTGTAATGTTAAATAGAAACGATTCTCTTTATCTACATAAGAGAGAAGATAATCAGTGAGCTAACATCAAAATAATCATTTATGAATTTCACAAAAAAACACCTATTTGCTTTTGCTATTCTTTTAATGGCAGTTGGCTGTGTAAATAATACAACCAAGAAGGAGATCTCTAAAGAGAAACAAGAACATAAAAAAGGAACAATAACAACTTCTACAGAGGTCATTGGTAATTATGTCTCAGATGGATATGATAAACGAAAGGAAGGCTATGATTGGGTTTCTGTAATTGTTACTCGTATTGATAATAATAAAATAAATCTTAAAGTAAGATCACGAGCCGATAAAAAAAGACCGACATGTACCTTTGATGCTATTGCTTATAAGCGCAATGATAGTATCTATCAAACCTCGGTACAAGGAAAGAGTGTTCTTTTCCGTTTTAATAAAGATCAGATCAATATCTCAACTGAAAATGACCAAGACAATAGTGTTTTATATTTTTATTGCTCCGGAGGAGCATCCTTTGCTGGTTCTTACAAAAAAATACACGAGTCATTAGACCCGTCACAGATTGATAAAACACAATTTAGTAAATCTCTTAATCTGCAAGGAGTAGGTTTTAATGTTTCTTCAATTGAGAAGAATGGAACAACTAAACTAACGGTCTTTACTTATGGGCTACCTCATGATTATAATGAATCGTTTGATATCGGAACAGAGAATGTGGTTAATGCTGAGGTGGAGGATCTAAACTCAGATGGCTCTCCAGAATTAGTGGTATTTACACAAAAAGATGAACCACAAAAAAGAGCGAACGTTTATGCTTTCTCTGTAAACAATAAGAAGTCTATGAGCCAAGTCTATTTTCAACCAACAGAAGAAAATAAAAAGATCAATAACGGATATAATGGTCACGATGAATTCGCTTTAGTAGAGACCTATTTGGTTCAGCGTTTCTCTCTATATAAAGATGGCGTAAAAACAGACAAAACAAGACAAATACAATATGTCCTTGTGGATGGGGAAGCATCTCGTAAGTTTAAAGTAAAAAATCAAAGTGAATACTAGGTAGATTACCATATTCCACTAAAAGGTTGTTGTCGAAGGATGACAACCTTTTTTATTTAATGAAATCTCTATCCTGTATGAAGCATATTTACTGTGGTTCCAATCCAATTCATAGAATTGACGTGAAATAGAGTTTAATATAGACGTGTAACTGTGATGGTTTTTAGATAGATATAAATAGACTGTCCTTTTCTTTGAGCCAAATGAATGAAGCAATATTATGTCTAAACGTTCATGTAATCCTATGGAAAATATAGTATTATTTTATACCTAGATTCTTCCTAAGGAGGAAATTTTTTTTAGGAAAAAAACATTGTTTTCAAAGGGACTATATAGGATTTATCTTGCCATGATTTTACTAGAATTTAAATTGTGTTAATTTATAATAATGGATATATTTGTACGAACAGGCATAGTTGAAGTGAGAGAGCTTTCTTGTAGTAATATATAATGACGTAACAATATGTGAAGTTATTCCATGTCAAAAAGAACATCGTCATTGATCAGTTGTGTCGGCTCTAATTTATTAAAGAAAACATCTTTTTATATAAAATAGAAGATTGTATTTATGTTTTGAATGCAAGCGAGATTCTTTAGCCCTTTTTACTTTTGCTATACAATCCAATTTTTGTCTTTGTTTATGATAAAACCACAACAAATATATTTATACTGAAATGAAATACACACTACTGACCATTTTACTTGTATTATTTCTATCTCCATTAATGAAGGCACAAGAAATAACTACAGAGCCTGACTTGGGGAAAGATATAAAAAAGTGGAGTGATGGAAAATTAACATGGGACGATTTTATCAAAATTGAGAATGATAAATCTGTCATTGGATTTGATCCAAATTTAGCCGTTTCTCAATTGGTCTATAATTATAAGTTCTTCTTTAAACCACAAAGGGAAAGAGGTAAATTAGAATTGATCCCGCAACTGTATTGTTTTATGTCTAAGGATCATTCTTGGGTAAATCCAGACTATATGACAGAGATCACTTTAAGATATAACCAATTAACTTTTGATATCTATGAACTCTATAGACGCAAGGCCTATAATGCTTTTTCAGAACAGAATTCACTTAATCACAACTTTGAGGTGCTCTCTTCGATAATAGACTCTTCTATTGTCGAAACATCCAAATTAGACCATGAATCTCATAATGGAGAAGATGTTGAATCCATTATTGAATGGGAAAATAAGATTTCTAATGAATTAAACAATGTTGATCCTCAATTAGAGCCTCAAACAGGTATTCCTTTATCTGAAAGTGCACTTGAGTTCTGTTTGGGTTTAGGAAGCCAAGTATACTCTGGTTCTTTAGGCGATTATCTTTATCCTGGTCTTACCATTCAAATAGGGGCTGGAGTTATTTTTAATAGATCTTCTTTTCTGTTTGATTTCAGTTATAGAAGTAACAGTGAATTAAGAAAAGATCTCATTACTGACGAAACGTGGGAAAAGAAGACAGAACAGTCATTTAACATGCTTAATCTATACTATAGCTATTCATTGTTTGAACGGAAACGGTGGAAAATTAGTCCTTTTGCTGGTCCTAGTTTCAATAGAATCTGTGAGATAACCGATGACAAAGAAGTCAAAAAAGAAGATCTTAAGAATATAGGCTGTTTTGCCCCTGTTTTAGGTATCAGTCTCTCATATAATCTTAATCCATTTAAGAAGTATCTTTTCAATTTTAAAAATGAAGTTATATCAATGCGTGAAACTATTATAAAAGCGAATTTTTTTGTTACCTATACTAAGTTTAATCAGAATTTACAGGGTTATACAACAAATTTCGTGATTTATTACTGTCCTACATCAAAATATTTAAAAAGAAAAAGAAATTAAATTTTATGTAACTCTTTGATACTGTGTTGTTCTTTCGTTCGTTGAATGACGAACCTTCACAATATTTTTTTACTTTTCTCCTGCATTTCTTTTAAAGAATATGCAGGAGTTTTTTTATGGGAATTTTAATAACTTACTTTTTAATGGTAACGGCCCCTGTATTGTTGTCAATAATACATGTTATGGTTCCTTTCTCTCCACTATAAAGAGTGTAGTCAGTAATGCATTGTGTTGTTTCGCTATCTATCTCAGAAAATACCGTATTGTTAAATTCTACCTTATGTGTTTCGTTTGGAAAAAGAGATTTACTTTCCCAGATTGTGTTATCTCTTCTTATGTCTTCACAACTAAAACCAAAATCACTAGATGTAATCTGTTTATCTACTCCAATCGGTAAACCACTCTCATATTTATACATATTACTTCCAGAACTATATGGTAGCTGAAACATCTTTTCGCCTGTATCAGAATAACATGTCACATAGTAATTTTTATATGTTGAGTAATCGGTTCTTAAGCTTTCTATTAATACATGATTTTTATACCATTTACGAGATTCTAAGTGAGTAAAGGATTGATTCTCCGGATTGTATATGTGTTTTGCAGATTCTTTGGATACAAAATATAATACGGAACGAACTATATCACTGTAATTAGCACCCATTGCAAAGAGTGTAAATATATATTTATCTCCGATTTTTACTGGATAATCGCGTAATTCATAAGGACCAACGATATGCTTTTCTTTTTAAGTAAAAGGATTATGTGTCTGAATACCTGTTGGGCTATATTAAATAGGGGCTATTGTTCTTATGTTATCAACCTATTGAGGCTTGCTTCTTTCTTTTTTAGTGATAATCCATGTGTTAGAATATGAAACTCAATAGTTTCTAAATATCTGTTTTGCAATTCAATCACCAACGGGTTATATGTTTGCCTATGTTTTTTGTTAAATTTATCATGCTTAAACAAAATGTCCGTAGAATCCGAAAAAGAGAAGGATGGTGGATTCTCTATAAAAGTCGTAAGTGAACCTGGCATTTTTCATGGGTGTAGAACAGAAAAGAGTGAAGCAATATTTACCGACTAACGGAGGGAGCGTAGTGACCAAAATAAAATAGATAATAAAGATGGAAACCATATATTTTACTGAAAGAGAAGATTGGAGACAGTGGCTTAATGATCATTTTGAGACCAAAGACGATATTTGGTTAGAATATCCATTAAAGAAAACAGGTAAGAAGCGACTACTATACAACGACGCCGTAGAAGAAGCATTATGCTTTGGTTGGATTGATAGTACTGTGAGATCTTTAGAAGAAGAGACTACCGCTCAACGGTTTTGTAGAAGACGAAAGAACTCTACTTTCTCTCAACCCAATATAGAACGATTAAAGTGGCTCTATGAAAACAACAAGATTCATCGTACCATCATATCAGAAGTGCAAAAGGTTATTCAGCAAGATTTTATCTTTCCAGATGACATCATTGATCTGCTCCAATTAGATAAGTCAGTATGGGATAACTACCAGAATTTCTCAGCATCCTACAAAAGGATAAGGATTGCATATATTGAAAGTGCACGTAAAAGACCAGAGGAGTTTGACAAACGTCTAAAGAACTTTATTTCGAAGACCAAACAGAACAAAAAGATCAAAGGATTTGGTGGAATAGAGAAATACTACTAGGAATACTTTATGGAATATTGGGCTTTTACTTGCGTTTAAATTGCTTCTTAAGCATTTTCTTTGTGTTATCGAACTAGGTATGCCTAGATTAAAATAATACTTTATATGGCCTTCAATAGAGAAAGTTAGGGGGCTCTAAAATCTCTTGTCCTATATTATTTACATTGTTTTCAGGTTAATACATTAAGTTCCAATAACAGTGGGGGAGACATCCATATCTTTTCACGACAGGAGTCAGAATATCAAACACAAGAGAAAATCCTTTTTATCATCCTTCATATCGAATTAATAAAGGCAGACCGTTGTAGTCTGCCCTTTACTAAACTATTATGCTTTTTGGGTATATTTTTTTGAAGAGATTGTATTATCCCTATTCCGTAACCAGAGGAACATGGATAATACAATCTCCTAATATCAAGTGATATAGAATGTGAAGTTATTACGCGTCAGAAAGGTCTTGTACCAAAAACGATCAATTATAGGCGTACATCATTTATTTTCGACCCAATTCTTCACCATTACTTTTTTCATTTTTACTCACATTGATTTTGTTTCCCCAGCCTAATCTATATTTAAAGTAAAATCCCACTCTTCTGGTATCTTTCTTTATGTTGCTATATATCTTTTGTCCTTTGTAATTATTTTTTGTTTCAAAATTCCCCGACCGGTATAAAATATCGTTTACATAAATTCCTAGGTCCGCCTTTCCATCCCAAAATCTCTTTTGAATGGAAAGATCCATGCTGTAAGTGTTTGAAGAATAGGTGTCATATAAACAGGTGCTTCCTTTAGGTGAAAAATGGAATCCCATATTTGCTTTAATATTCTTTCCTAATAGAAAGTTATGATTGCTTGAAACATCTAGTGCCGCCGACTCGATAGAATAATCATGATCTTTATATGTGTTGTATCCAATATATATGTCATTATCCATACTCCACCAATTGAATAATGTACTAGAATTTGAAATGCTAAGAGTAAACAGATCAGAATTTGCTAGATTCTTATATGTATTGATGGTAATGTTTGAATCGTCTTTTCTGATATAAAATTCACCCACCTCATCATCTTGAATAGAATAATTAAATGTGAAATAAAATTTGCCTTTTAAATCATATAATAGTTCAAAATTATGAGAGAAAGAGGGATGTAAATTAACATTGCCTCGCTTTAAGTTGTAATCATTCAAGTAGTATTCAAAAGGATTCATTAGTCGATATTCGGGACGGAATATTCTTCTTGTATATTTAAGATGTATTTTATCGTGATTGAAAATAGGATGGGTTAGAAAGAGGGTTGGGAACAATTCAGTATAACTCTTTGTGCTAGTGGTATTCAGCGTATGTGAATTGGTCTGAAATATTGTATGTTCTGCTCGTATTCCCGCAGATAGCTCTAGTGCATTAAACTTACAGTTTATTTTAGTGTAAGCAGCATATATATTTTCTGAATAACTGAATCGATCACTTCTATTGGCATCTAAAATCCAAGTGTTGTTTGTATTATTCCAAAACATATTTTTACTATCAGATTGAACATCACTAAACTTTAAACCTGTTTCGACTCTTGTGTTTTTGTTGTATACTTTTATATAATCAAGTCTTGATGTAAAGATCTTTATATCATTCAAATATTCGCTTTTTCGTTGAATCCTTTTAACTATATCATCAAAGTCATCTCCAGAATAATAGGTGCTACCATAATTGTTGTTTCTTTCATTCGAAGAACTAAAATAGTCTGATATTAATTTAACCTTACTGCCCAAATCATCTATGTTTAGGATGTAATTAAAATTAATGCCAAAATGATCATAATCCGTTTGGTTTGGATAATATCCTATGATAGAAGTATTTAAGGTTTCTCCATTATATATTCGAGTTAAATCATCTGCATCAAAAGTGTTTTTATCAGAAATACTCCCATCAAGACTTAAACTGAAATAATGTTTATCGTTTGGAGAGAAATCCAAACCTCCTCTATAATTGTGACTATTTTTCTTTTCGTGAAATCTTTGATCGGATACAAGCTTAACAGAATTATGTATAGATGTATTGATGTCTTGATACTCCAAATAAGGTTGATAATGATTGAAGGAATAACTAGAATATACAGTGATGTTATTTTTAGTATAGTTCATTCCTAAACTATTGTATGCATTGGGAGCTTTGCCGATATCAAATCCTGTATTAAAATATAAGTTTGTCCCTTTTTGAGTTCCTTTCTTTAAATTAAGCTTTATAATACCCCCAGATCCTTCTGCATCCATCTCTGCCGGTGGGTTAGATAACACTTCAATGGACTCTATGTCTTCGCCATTAATGTTTTGCAGATAATCACGTAGCTCTTCCCCTTTCAATTTTAACTCCCTATCGTCAACAATTAAAGTAACATGCTTACGTCTTAATAAAATATTTCCCTTATTATCAATCATCACACCTGGTGCAAATTTTAAAACATCCATCGTGTTCGTAGCCCCGATATAAGTATCTTTTAATGATACGATATAACGATCGTTTTTATAGCTAATAGCATGTTTAATTGACTTTACAACGATTTCGCTCAATTCGACTGATTGCGTTTTCATTACGATATTATCAAGAACGAGGTTCTCTTCTACTGTTATATTGCTAGCGTAATCACTGTATCCTATACAGCAAGCTTTAATGACATATTTGCCCTGCGCTATATTCGTAAATTCAAATTTCCCTTCTTCATCTGTGGTTGTCCCATCTATTATTTCATTATCGGAAGAGGTAATCTGAACATTAGCAAATGCCAATGAATTGTTTTGGTTGTCAATAATTCTACCTGAAATATTTAGTTGTTGTCCTACAGCTAAATAATTAATAAAAAAGAACAATAAGGTAATGGACAATCTCATACGTTTAAAAAATTATTAGTTATCTGATGAACAGATTGAAGTTAGATTATTCTTAAATGGTTATAAAATTCACTCTTCATGAAGGTTTTATCAACATAAAAACAAGATCTGTTGAATATTTAATGAGTTAGCCTCCATCACACATCCCCATGATTAAGGTTGTTGATGGTTCTTTACCTGTCGTTTAAATACGTTGTAACAAAAACCTTCACTTATCTTGATGCTTTTCTTTTATTGTCTTACTCAAAAACGTTTGTTTGTGAGTGCTTTTCTGTATAGAGGCTTGTTATTCTAATGCTATGATGATAGAATAAAATAGTGTTTTTATTTCTACAACGTTTTTGTGAACACTAATTCCAATACAACGACATCGCTTTCTGATCATATGGATAATGAAGATCAGATTATTGGCATCGGTGAAAAAGGTTCTTTAAATCTTGAGTTTATAGATGTGTGCCAAAGATATCTTAAAACAAATGCAAATCAAACATTGAAACTCTTTTAAATAGATTAAAACCTGTATACTGGCCTTTGTTGCACCTCTCTTTTGAGCTAATTATATTCCTATTCGTAGTTTAAATATGAAGTGATCGTTCTAAAAGGATTATCTGAAATAGACATGTTGGATTGGAAAAAAGGTTTGAAATTTAAATTGTTAAGATGTGATCAGAGGTAGGCCTTGTTCTTTGTATGACTTTTAGTCCACGAACAATTTTAGTTTCAAAAAAGGTCACCATAATAGAAAATGTATAAGAAAGCGGAATAATGTAAGTAGGTCTTCATGTAAAGAAAATAAGCGTATCATAAAAATGCGATTATAGGATGTTTTTAGCCTTATTTACCCCTTCTATCCTTTGTTAAACCTGAATAAATAAGATGAGTCTAAACAGATGATAGAATGTGTTCCTTTCCATGTGGTCTATTAGAGTGAAGCATTTTGTGACCTAAGAAGGTTCTTTATGTGGGCCAAACGACGTGATTCTTACGGTTTTTGTTTCCTTAATTGGAGGGGTATATCTGTTGAGGTCTAAAATGCGCAGCCCAATTTACTTCAATGGTAGAGACCCCCAGATCACACTAGTTGTGATTTTTCTCAAATGGGGCGAACAGTTAGATAACGATTCTTGATCTGTTAACCTCAAGGAATAATCATTATTTGTCGCTCCGTTATATGATAGAGATGGGAATATGACTAAAGCTCTATAAATCATCAGAAATAGGTTTCAAAATCGACAAAAAAACATCGTTTTATATCTATAAAGGAATCTGATTTTTAGGGTCTAAGAATAGAAAATAGGTGCAAAATAGCTGTCAAATAAGGCTTAATCTAACCTCATATTAAGGAGAAACCCATTACTTGGGTACTTTATTGTCATATCAACTTCATATTAACTTCATTTGAAAGTAAAGTTGACATAAAGTATAAGTGAACATGATATGAACTTGATATGAACTTGATATGAACTTGATGTGAAGTTATGGTAGCCCCAAAATGAGATTATAATGAAACAAAGTACCATTTGGTAGCTATTAATTAGTGTTTTTTCTACCCTTTTTAGAAAGTGTAGGAAAAGTGGGCTATGGCTTTCGTTTTTATATATGCCTAAAATGCGTGATGCATCGAATTTTGGACAAAAAGGAAAGTGCATATAAAAGAAATGTGGTTTTGATTTTCATTAGTTGATATGAGTGTAATGACTTGGTTAAAAGGGAATAAAAGCCTAAGTGATAGATCCTCTCCGTAATAGTGTCGTCGTTATCGGTATTCAAATGTGATTGTGTCGTTAGTCTGGCTTTTGATGTAGGAGTATAAGTGTTGTTTTTGTGACTATGACGGGGATGATATGAGGGAAATATTCGTTTGTATGATGTTGTTTTTCGACTCTGGCTTGTGCCTATGATATCTTAATCTTCCGATCATATAGCACGACTTTTAAAGTATCTGTTTGTTTCTCTATGCTTCATTACGATGGTGCCATACGCCATGGTTTATTCTCAGTAATGACGAAAACACATGTGCATTGTCAAGACTGTTGTTTGTCATTGGAAGAGGAATCCTAGGCTTATAAGAATAGGTCCTAGGATTCCCTCTGGTTGCCATCATTCGAATATGAATTTCTGGTATTTCTCCTTTATCTCTTCTGAGTTGTATTTCAGCCCTTCACCTAAGTAAATCATATAATAGGCATTGTAACTTGTGCGAGCGAAAGGGCAGAATATTGCTTTCTTAAAACTTAACGTATCGAAGGAAGAAGAAAAGAACGCTCCAATATAATCCGAATCTTTGGGTGCTTGTGCATTTGCCACAACAATGATGGTGGCCTGTTTATCGAATTGAGGAATCCATTCGTAACAATTCCCATGTTGGCTAAAAGCAAAAGGGAGATTATATTTCTTACCATATAGATTGATGGCACCTGCTTGAGTATAACAACGAGTCCATATAAAGCAATGCTCCTTCTTCTGTTGAGGTAACTGATGGTATAGCGTATCAATGGTTTTAACTAGTTTACTCCAATCGTTATGGGTGTAGTAGGCTTCAAAATTAATGGGAATACGTTCACCTGTGTTAACCATCTTATTGTCAGCAATAGATTGTTGGGTGTAAAAAACCTGCGTCCCATTGTTGTTGTGGTCTAATCCTAGATATTCAATATATCTGTCCAGAGGAAGGATAGGAATTAATTTAGGTGTTAAAAATAGGGTAGAGGTAACCAATAAAAAGAGGTAGACATGCATGATTCTGGCCTTTCGTTCAAAGAAACGTTGAAGCATGACACTGCCTACCACAAAAGCGATAAGTATTGTAGGAAAATAATAATGAAACTGTCCTCTAAAAATTGCTAGAATTATGAACGTCACCAAAAGCGTGGTGGTTGCCAGTCTTATATTTTTTCTACGATAAACAAAGGGGGCGACAAAAACGCCTGTAATCCAAACAATAGAGGTGAAGGGATTGGTCGATAGAAACAGTAATTGGAGGTTATCCATAATATCTAGGTGTGCCAACACCTCGTGTCGTAGTGTCGCCATATGTTTAATCGAAGGAAAGTTGTGGTGGTATTGCCAAACAATGTTAGGGGTAATAAGAACGAAAAACACCAAAAGACAGATCCATGCAATCTTTTGGGTGAACAATGCTCTATGATGTAGTAAGATGGCAACGCATAGGCTCCCTATAAAAATCAAGATAGAGATCTTTGTCATAAACCCCAGCGCAAGAATGATGCTTAGGTAAAGAAGGTATTTATGCTCTTTGTCTTTACAATAGGCGACAGTCATATAGAATCCTAAAAGCCAAAAGAATTGTTCAAAGACAAGAGGAGTGAAGATATGTTGTGAATACGTGAAACCAGGAGCCACTACGATACATAGTAGAGTCAAAAGTACGGCCTTCCATTTTCCACCTAACTTAATTACCGTTAGTCCACTTCGTAGCATAATCAATGCGCCTGTAATATGGGCAAAAAGATGGTGGATAAAGACCGATTCGCTATGAAAAAGATTTTGAATCCATCCTATAAGTCCTACCAAGGGTTGGATGGACATATAGCCCCAAGCTAAATGATTACCCGAATCGATATGCATTATCTCATCCCCATCTAATCCAGCATTTATATTGGTGATAATGTTTAGGCATAATTTGATCACTATCATAATGGCGATAACCAAATACTCTTTTCTATAATAGGAATTTCTCATCACACTGTTTCTTTTTAATGTTAGTGTAGCCTGTGGTTGGCATCTGTACTAAAGCTAGGATAAAAGTCAGAATAATATTTTACCTATCAAATGAATCTATGTTAATAAAATAGTCCACTCTCTTAACCCATATAAAGCTCCTAATGCCTTGTATTATGGTCTGTTAAAGATAACGAAATAGTCTACTAAATGGTTCTGTCCGTACCTTTGTGTCGAGCGAAGAGTAAAAAAAGTTCGTTAAATTGGTACAAGAAATAGACTTTCTAATTTTCCACCCAATAAGTTCTCATCTGGTTAGAATATTTGGAGTGTTGATTAGATGGAAGTTTGTATAAAAAATCTTATAAAGATAATTTAGTGAATAAAAAATGCTAATTTTAGATAAATGATTGGTGTAAAGTTTACAGTTAAATAATTTTTTTTAAAAAAATGCAATATGTATAGAGGATTTAAGTTGGATAATATTGATTTTTATAATGAATTTGATAAATATTATTCGAAAGGAGAAAGTTTGTTCTTCAAACAACAAGCTCGTGTTAAGAAGTCTTTAAATGATTTTTTTTTAAATGACCATTCATTGGATGCCAGTATGATTATTAAATCTTGGTTTCCTGAAATTAAAGCTCATGTATTTATATCTCATTCTCATAAAGATGAACAAACTGTAATTGCTCTTGCTGGTTGGTTATTTGACAATTTTGAAATTATCTCATTTATAGATTCATGTGTCTGGGGATATGGGAATGATCTTATTCAAATTTTGGATAATCAGTATAGTTGGTTTGATAAAGAAAAAAATATATATACTTATAACAAAGTCTTATCTTCAACAAGTCATGTACACATGATGTTATCAACTGCTTTGAATACTATGATTGATAAAACTGAATGTTTGATGTTCTATAATACACCGAATTCTATTCAACCTTATGAGAATAAGGATAAAACACAATCACCCTGGATTTATTCTGAGATTGCTTTTTCAGAAATAGTACGAAGGCAAATTCCGAAAAGGGAAAACTTTGTTTTAACAAAAAATATGCATAGTAGAGGTTTTAAATCATTAGTAGGCGAAAATAATATGGATATGAAGTATGATGCTAACATAGATCATCTGGTGACGCTTAGTGATGGTGATTTGAAAAAATGGAAAGAACATGGGGTTTGTAGTAATCCTGAAAGTGCTTTGGATTATCTGTATAATCTGAAGTCACTATCTAATTAGTGACGTTTGTTTTACTTAAAAATTTAATAAAGAATAAGATGTATACGGGTTTTAATTTAGAATATGTAGATTTTTTGACTCCACCTCAACAGAAATATTATTTAAATAAAGGGAAAGAATTATTTAAAAACTATTCAAATGAAATAGAGAACAATCTTGATGATTTGATTTTAAAAAATGGGCATATTGATGGTCAGAAAATGCAGGAAGATTGGTTTCCTGATGTTAACGCTGATGTCTTTTTGTCGCATTCGCATAAGAATGAGAAAGAAGCAATTGCATTATCTGGATTTCTATTCGAAAAATTAGATATTATGACCTTTGTTGACTCTTGTATATGGGGCAATTCAGCAGATTTATTAAAAAGACTTGATAAAAAGTTTTGTCAAAGAACTGATGGTTATTATGATTATGAAAAAAGAAATTTTACAACTAGCAATGTTCATATGATGCTTTCAACTGCACTAACGAAAATGATTGATAAAATAGAATGTTTGTTTTTCTTAAATACACCTGAATCAATTTCATTTAAGGAAGGTGTTAGATCTTCAACATTGTCCCCATGGATTTACTCAGAAATAGAGATAAGTAAACTCATAAGACACAAAAATATTAGTGAATATAGAGGAGAAAATAAGATAGTAGAACGTTGTTCAAAGGGACATGCTTATATGAGTAAATCTTTTCAATATCAGGTAGACCTAGACCATTTATCCAAAATTACACAAGATGATGTAAGGATTTGGGTTAAAAGTACGAATAAAGAAGAAGAGTATCCTTTAGATTCTCTTTATCAATTAGCAGCAGATGGTATTACTAAAAATATATAATGATGTCAGTAAATGAAAAACATTTAGAACTTATTCAGTCTGTTATAACTAGACATAATAGTAACTCCTTTATGATTAAGGGTTGGACTATTACAATTGTTTCTGCAATTTTAACCTTAGCAGGAACTTTTAAAGAACCGATATTGGCAGGAATACCAATAATGCCGATAGTGATTTTCTGGTATTTAGATTCTTTTTATCTTGCAAATGAGCGATGTTTTATTAGTTTATATAATTGTGTGATAAATGATTATATGCTTGTAGTGAAAAACAGTGATTTAATTGCAAGTAAACGAAAAAAAACTCTTGATAATAATGGGCAATTAATAGTTGATTTAAATTATGAGGTTAAGATTGTATCTAAAGAGTTTTCAATGAACCATACTATCTTTAAGGATATAGCTCGAAATAATATCTGTGATACTTTCAAATCAGTTTCAATAAAGTGGTTTTATTTGATGTTAGTTCTTTTTTCTATATTGTTTTTTGTCGGTATGATTATGTTCAAAAATAACAAGAAAGAGGAACATATAAATGTCAAAGCACAAATTGAATATCTAAGTTCTCATGTAAAGTCAGAGTCTTATAAAAATTCAGGTAATAATATGATCTTTAATGATCTGATTTTTAAATCAGATACAATAAAAGAGAATATATGAAAAAAGTCACAGTTCTGAGAATTAAGTTTTGTTTGATATAATTTAAAGCTCTAAATCAATAATAATGTCTGGATTTACAAAACATCAGTCATCTGTTTTTTTAGAAGAGCAGAGAAAGAATTTTTCAAAATATATAAAAGAAGTTGTTGATGCTTTACCTCAAGAGTACTCATTTACAGATATCATGTTATTACTCAATAAGTATTTCCCATACGAATTACAATTACTAAATGAAGGGTGTGATTATTATAACTTGAAAGATCGTAAACTATTAGCTTATGGAAAGAAGGTTAGACACAATATTCCAAAAAGTGTTGATATTTTAAAAGGATTAAATATCACAAAAAAAATATTGAATGATAATTATAAGAAGAACTATTCTCAACGATTTAATATAAGAAAGCAACATTCTGTTATTGAGTCTTTGAATAAAATTAGGTTCCCAAAAATTGAACGAATCAAAAAAAAGATTGACAAAGCAAAGAAAAAGGTTCAATTAGTAGAGCCTATATTCTTAGAAAAGTTAATTGGTTTGTATGATAGAAAAACGACTTCTCAAAAGGATAAAGTATATATATTAAAAGAGTTAGAGAAATATTATTGCCCTAGAATAGTCGCGTTTTTTAAAAAAAAGATTGATACTGAGTATAATATGCAATTACGACAAATGGCATTTCTACATATTCAAAGTTATATGCATTTCGTGACTTTACGTAGACAGAAATATATGAGAGTTCCTAGTAATAATAAAAAAAGAAAAAAGTATCTAAAAAATGTTTATGCTTATGAGAAATTTTCTATAGAATCAATACCAGAGGAACTTGAGTATAGAATCAATAACTCAAAGGAACAAAAGCTTAAGCAATATGACTTCTTTATATCTCATAGCAGTATTGATTTTAATGAAGTGCAAACTTTAATTCATGTATTAAATAAGCAAAATAAGGATGTGTATTGTGATTGGATGAATGATATAGACTATTTAAAACGTAATTTGCTAAGTGATGCTACTAAAACTGTTATTGAAAAAAGATTAAATCAATCAAAGAATGTTATATTGGTTAAATCATCAGATTCTTTAAAATCGAAATGGGTAAAATATGAACTAAACTATTTTCACTCATTAAATCGTTCTATTTATGAGATTAATCTAAAAGAATTACAAAATGGAATTTTCAATTATCATCAGATAACTGATTTGTGGTTTTTAGATAATGAGTTTCAGAAAATAAAATTAATAAATTAAAATAATCCTTTTTTAAGTAGCCCAAATCTCTAGAACAATATTGATGGAGATTTTAAATATTAGGATAATGATTTTTTAAATAACGGTTGATTGAGGCTGAGTTAGAATGGAAGTAATAAGTCTTTTGTTTTCTGTTATTAATAGTAGCGGCTATTATAGAGAAAATGTCACTTACTGGCATATACTATGAGAGAGGTGATTTATTTGTTTAAAACAGCTCATTGGAGGGCATATAAAAAAGAACTTGTTTGTAATCGAAGGATTATAGACAAGTTCTTTTGTTTTTAATAGAGGATTCAGTTTACCAAAATTAATGCTGGTTTATTGCCCTCTTTCTTACGGTTCTATTTGTTTAAATGTGCGAATTGTAATGGCTTAATAGCGGTAATGGACATGTCTTAGCCCCCAAAACAACTGGAGTATTTCTTTATTATTTAGTGGTTATTGGTTTTGAATTCAATGAGCAAGAAGATGATAGAGGAATGAGATGGGGATTGTTGAATTTATTAGATTTGGGCTACTTATTGTTTTGTTTCTTTTTAGGTGATTTAATGAGATGTCTTAATAAAATGACTCAATTTAAGGCTTTTAAAAAAAATCCCTCTAGTCTGTCAAAATACAAACTAGAGGGATTTTTTGTGAAGTAGGTATGGGGTTATTTCCCGATACATAAAGTAAGAATTCTTATAAATAAAGGGGTTGAGGTGTATTGGGGTACAAATGTGGAACAGAAAATATTCTAATAGAGTGATATTTCCGGTAATCTCCCCGGTTATTATTCACAGAATTTTCTTCAATAAAAAGTAATTGGTTTGATTCTAGATAGAGTAGTTGGACCGTTTCCATAAATGGGATCTGTACTAGAAACAAACAGCTACTTTTGTAATTAAAACTTGTAGTATTGGTTTTAACTTTTCCGACCAATTCTTTTGTTGAAATAATTAACGCAAAAGATTTTTTTTAGTTGCTCTCTATTCCTAATTCCATCATAATTAAAGGATTAACCTAAGTTGGAGGTTTAGCTGGGAATTTTTAAGCTCTGGTAATATAGATCACGTGGCATTTTTGTTTCTATCATTAATTGGTTTGGAAGAATGTTTTATTAAAGGGTGGTTATCTTAATTTAGGGAAATTATACTTAGTAAGTTAAGGGTGTGTTTTAGTTTTTTTTGTTAAATTTATTTATTTAAAAATCCCTTCGTGATTAGTAAAGGAGATACACGGGATCATGTGGGGCTTAATTCATCCTTTTTGCGAGTAGATACGAACTTTCTAAACATGGTGGATGGTATTAAGAAATCATTAATCTGAATAACAAATACAATTAATTATGGCAGACAAAAAAGTAATCTTTATCGCTTTCGCAATTGAAGACGAAGGCCAGCGGAATTTCCTTAAAGGTCAATCTCTTAATACTAATTCACCATTTGAGTACATTGATATGTCAGTAAAACAGGCATACGATACAAATTGGAAAGTTAAAGTGCGTACTAGGATCAAGCGTTCAGACGGAATAATTGTTCTTGTAAGCAAAAATTCACTGACCTCAAGTGGTCAGAAATGGGAAATTCAATGTGCAAAGGAAGAAAAGAAGAAAATACTTGGTGTATGGGCTTATAAAGATGATCGTACCAATATTGTTGGAGTAAATACTAAAGTATGGTCTTGGAGTAACATTAAAGTTTTTATAGATAGTCTCTAAATTGAAATTACATGAAAATTGCACTTGTTGTAGGAATCGACTATTATGTTCATAGTTCCCCACTATTCGGTTGTGTGAATGACGCTTACAATGTTAAATCAATCCTAGAACGAAATGATGGTGGATCTGTCAACTTTGATTGTAAGTTGCTGACTGCTTCTAGCGATAGAGATGCTATTGATAGAAGTGATTTAAAAGATGATATTAAGACTTTGTTTAGTACAGAAGCTGAAATTGCATTGTTTTATTTTGCTGGACATGGTCATATTGAAGACGCGGGAGGTTATCTTCTTACAAGTGATTCAAAAAGAGGTGATGAAGGGGTTTCATTGTCTGAGATATTGACATATGCTAATTCATCACCAGCATCGAATAAGATTATTGTACTCGACAGTTGTCACTCTGGTATTGCTGGATCATCCGTATCGGGAGAACAGTTAGCCACTTTGTCTGAAGGACTCACAGTACTGACGGCATCTACAGAATATCAATATGCATCAGAGAAAGATGGAAGTGGCGTATTCACAAATTTATTCGTTGATGCGCTTAGTGGAAGTGCTGCGAACTTAACAGGAGACATCACACCAGGCAGTATTTATGCTCACATAGACCAGTCTTTAGGTGCTTGGGAGCAAAGACCACTTTTCAAAACGAATGTCAGACAGTTCGTTTCTTTACGAAATGTAGCATCCCCACTTCCTTTAGAAGACCTTAGGCAGATTGCAAATTTTTTTCCTGAACCTGGTTTTGAGTTTGAGCTTGATCCAACATATGAGCCTGAAATAAAAGGGCGAGATGAAGGCATGCCAGCGCCAAACCCTGAAAACACACGAATCTTTGCAATACTCCAAAGGTACAATCGTCTTAACCTACTTGTTCCTGTTGGTGCTCCACATATGTGGAATGCGGCAATGGAAAGTAAAGCTTGTAAACTAACTGCATTGGGTGAGCATTATCGTAGACTTGTGGCTAAGAATAGAATATAAATAATGTCTCCTAAAAAAGAAAAATAGGCGTTCCTGCGGCACGAAGTGCACAGCAGGAGGGTCATGTTGAGCTACAACCCGATTGGTTATGTTATAGGTTTGTTGAATTTTAATGTTTTGCAGATCAAGGTGTTGGGTTTTGTCTTTTTGTGAGTGTTGGCTTCTGGCTGTGGTCAATGAATCATTTTTTCAATGAAGGAGGTTATTTCTCCTTTAATTAGGGGTTACTGAAAAACACCTATGCGATCATTCTTTGATTTAAGGCGATATTATTGAAAACAGGTATAACACCTTCCTTTTGTTCATGATTTTGTCTTAAATTAAAAATTAGGCATATCATTCCTATCCAACTTTCGCTAGTGTTTTTTTGGTTTGAATCATTATTAGGTTGTAATACGATGATACGATGTGTATTGTGGAAGGAGAACAAAACATCAATTACAATTATGTCACCCATTCTGGGTTTCTGGAGAGGTGAGGATGTAGGTTGCTACAGTCATGTCATCCCTTTGGGATTTGGTTTGTGTCATGGTTGGATCTTAATACGGATATTTTATTGCGTGATGATTGAGAAAGACTTGGGTCTTTCTACAATTACTGGTAGCGCATCTTGACAAGATTTAAAGTTTCTTGTCTGGATGCGTTATCTTTTTATGACAGGGTTAGTTACTGCGATGCCTTCCGAAGAGGATGCACATGACGTAGGCGAGGTATTCGGTGAATTTATTGAGTGTGGGAGATGGGATGTTAAGACGATGACCAAAGAGACAGGTGAAGAGGATGATAAGGATGACGATCTCATGGATGTTGCGATCGAGAAATCCTGAGGTGGGGGTGTTGTTGGCTTGGTCGTTACTGTTGCGTGTATTTTGTTTGTCTCCTGTGGCACTGTTTCTGATGATCTTGTCTGTTAGGTGTCTTGCAGTGCGGGTGATATTTTTGATGTTTTTCATTTTGTGGTTGATTTATAAGGGTGAAATAAGGGTTGAAAAGCAGGAGTGGTGATCGGTTATGGAACTCCACACCTTTGTTTTTGCGTATGGTTATTGTTCTGAAAATGTTTTATCTTTAATGATATGCGGTTTTGGTTTTAGAACCAGAACATGGGATGCTTTGGTTCTTTTGCTGTTAGATATCATTGAGGGCTTCTGCTATATTGAAATTAGGACAGCTTTTTAGTTTGTTGTAGTGGTTGTGACCATAGACATCTTCTTTTGTAAGATTGTAACGATCCATCAAACGAAGGATAAGGACTTGTAGGCTTTAGAATTGTGTCTGGGTAAACTCTTTTCGTTTCCGCGGATCAAAAAGGATGAACACGGATTTTTTGTTTTAATATTTGTGTCTTAATAAAACATCTACTGCATCAACAGAATCCCGAAGGGATGACATAGTTGTAGAAATGACAGATATTCTCTTCCCCTAAACCCCCAAACGGGGGTGACATATTTGTAAAGGACAGAATCGTAAAAAAAAAACATAAATGTAAAACGTTGATTTAATGTATGGTAGGGGCCGACCCGCGTGTCTGCCCATTTTATTCATCGTATTGATTTATTGGGTATTGCATGATGGTTGGGTAAACACATGGATTTATCTACAAATATGTTATCCCTTCGGGATTTGGTTTGCATAGATGATTGCTTCTAGTGCCTCTAGTTTGTCTGTAAAATGGTTTTGGATCTGTGTGATCTCTTTCTGTGTTTGGGAAGAGGTGTTGCTTTGATAGTGTTGTTCTCCTTCTTCTTTTTTCTGCGATGAATAGGTGTGGAAGCCTTGTAGGCTAATCCCTAGACAACAGATAAATACAAATATCTTTTTCATCTTATGTTGATTCTAGTTTGTGACATTTTTACTAAAAAAACAATCTTGTTTATGGTGTAGTTATTGATTTTTTTGTGCAAAACAGTGCAAACAGATGCACGTCGTACCGAAGCATTGTTTGGTGATATTTAGATGGTTAGCATTGTGGTGTTAATAAAATTATTCACTTTAAAACTTATTGTTATGAGTACGTTTAATAAAGGTATCCTCGGTGGTTTTTCTGGTAAAGTAGGT
>JAOARB010000023.1 GCA_025210775.1 Prolixibacteraceae bacterium | reverse complement strand
CTACCACTGTCTACTAAATTGACGATCATCAATTTAAATTCTCTGTCGTAACTCTTTCTTTTGCGTATACCCATAATACAAATTTACTGATTTTTTTGTAAGACGGGCTTAACCTTATATCCGCACAAATGTACCACATCCGAAATATTCAACGTGGATTTAAAGGTACTTTGTCCATGGTTTCTTCATGGTTTGTCCATGGTTCCTCCATCGAAAACCCCTAAATCGATGGACAAACCATGGAGGAACCATGGACGAACCATGGAGGAACCCCCTATTTGATCTATAGAAAACGATACAAAAGGAATTAGATGGAATCTCAAGATTAAAAGTGTTTGTTGAGAAGATGGCAACCGAAAACCTTTATCCTTTTCTAAATACAGATTCTTTTACTTTGGTTGTTGACATACATAACGGATAAAAAACGGTGTTTAAAATCAGGGATAGTTCTAAAGGATATGGGTTTGACGAGATAAGTTTATCATAAAAAGACTTTTCGACATTTAATGGAGATAAACTTCATTTGATCTAAAAGAGAGAGTGAAGATCTATTTAAAAAAGAGCAAATAGGAGGAGGGATTAAAAGACCTAAAAGTTCTTTTTTAGACGAATATCCTTAGATCGAAAGAGGGCAAATAAAAAGAATAGGGCAATGGTTCGTTTTTCTGGAAAAATTATTCTCTAATAACATATTTCTTTTTAGATTTGACGTACATTTGTGTAAACACATTAATTATATTACATAGAATTACTTAAAGTTAATAAATATAGTATATGTCATTCATTGATAAATTTCTATCCAAATTATTTGGAAACAAATCAGATCGAGACATTCAAGAGATCATGCCAATTATCGAGCAGGTAAAGGCTGAATTTGATCGTGTACAAAAGCTCTCGAATGATGAATTAAGGAATGAAACTAATCTTCTAAAAGCAAAGATACAAGAGTATATTAAGCCAGAAGAAGAGAAAGTGTCGACTCTAAAGATCAAAGTAGAAGATCCTCAAACTGCCATTGATGCAAAAGAAGGTATCTACAAGGAGATTGATCAAATCGAAGATAACATCAACGTTAAGATTGAAGAGGTTCTTAAAGATATTCTACCAACAGCATTTGCTGTAATTAAAGATACTGCACGTCGTTTTTCTGACAATGAGCAGATTACCGTTTCCACGTCCGCTTTCGATCAAGAGTTAGCGGCACAAAATGAGCATGTTAACATTGAGGAGGATAAGACGATCTTTAATACCAGTTGGGTTGCAGGTGGTAACATGATGCATTGGAACATGGTGCATTACGATGTGCAGCTGATTGGTGGTATTGTACTTCACTCTGGTAAGATTGCCGAGATGGCAACAGGGGAAGGTAAGACTTTGGTAGCAACACTACCAGTATTCTTGAATGCCTTAGCTGGCAAAGGGGTGCACGTAGTTACAGTCAACGACTATTTGGCTAAGCGTGACTCGGAATGGATGGGACCTCTATATGAGTTCCACGGTCTTACCGTAGATTGTATCGACAAACACCAACCTAATTCAGAAGATCGTCGTAAAGCTTACCAAGCGGACATTACTTTCGGTACAAACAATGAGTTTGGTTTCGATTACCTTCGTGATAACATGGCCACAAGTCCAGAGGATTTGGTGCAACGTAAACATCACTATGCGATTGTCGATGAGGTCGATTCAGTATTGATTGATGATGCTCGTACGCCATTAATCATCTCTGGTCCTATTCCTAGAGGAGAAGATCATCAGTTTGATGAGCTGAAGCCAGCGGTTGAAAGATTGGTAGATGCACAACGTAAATTGGTAACAGAGGTTTTAACTGAAGCCAAAAGAAAAT
Organism: Prolixibacteraceae bacterium; assembly: GCA_025210775.1. GTDB lineage: Bacteria > Bacteroidota > Bacteroidia > Bacteroidales > Prolixibacteraceae > Halosquirtibacter. The sequence goes on along the minus strand of JAOARB010000023.1, from coordinate 65,881 downwards.
TAAAATCAGAAGACAAGAAAGAGAATGAAGAGGGAGCTATGTTACTTCTTCGTGCACACAAAGGTCTTCCTAAGAATAAAGCGATCATTAAATACCTAAGTGAAGAAGGTATTAAGTCGCAGATGTTGAAGAGTGAGAATTTCTACATGCAGGACAACAACAAGCACATGCATCTAGTAACAGACACACTATTCTTCATCATCGAAGAAAAGATGAACTCTATTGAGCTTACTGATAAAGGTATTGAGCTTCTATCTCAAGGGGTAGATGAACCATCATTCTTTATCCTTCCTGATGTAGGATCGGAAGTAGCTGAATTGGAGAATAACACTGAAATTAGTGATGAAGAGAAAGTACGTCTTAAAGATGAACTTCTTCAAAACTATGCAGTAAAATCTGAGCGTGTACATACAATCAACCAGTTGCTTAAAGCATATGCGATGTTCGAAAAGGACACGGAATATGTGGTGATGGACAACAAGGTTAAGATTGTAGATGAGCAGACTGGTCGTATCATGGAAGGTCGTCGTTATTCAGATGGACTACACCAAGCGATTGAAGCGAAAGAGAATGTGAAGATTGAGGCAGCGACGCAAACTTTTGCAACCGTTACCTTACAGAACTATTTCCGTATGTATCACAAACTTAGTGGTATGACAGGTACAGCGGAGACAGAAGCAGGAGAGTTCTGGGACATCTACGAATTGGATGTAGTGGTTATTCCAACCAACCGTCCTATTGCTCGTAATGACGAAGACGATAAGATTTACAAAACGAAGAAAGAGAAATATGCAGCCGTAATCCTTGAGATTGAGGCATTACACAAAGAAGGACGTCCTGTTCTAGTAGGTACTACTTCGGTTGATATTTCAGAGCTTCTTTCTCGTATGTTAAAGATGCGTGGTATCAAGCACAATGTATTGAATGCGAAACTTCACCAAAGAGAAGCAGACATTGTAGCTGAAGCAGGTCATAAAGGAGCAGTAACTATTGCAACCAACATGGCAGGTCGTGGTACCGATATTAAGTTGATCCAAGAGATTAAAGACAATGGTGGTTTGGCCATTATTGGTACAGAACGTCACGAATCACGTCGTGTAGACCGTCAGTTAAGAGGTCGTGCAGGACGTCAAGGAGATCCAGGATCATCACAATTCTTTGTATCACTAGAGGATGATTTGATGCGTTTGTTTGCACCAGAGCGTGTAACAAAGATTATGGACCGTCTTAATTTCGAAGAGGGAGAAGTAATCCAAGCTGGGATGATCACAAAGGCGATCGAGAGAGCACAGAAGAAAGTAGAGGAAAACAACTTCGGTGTTCGTAAGAACCTTCTTGAGTATGATGATGTGATGAACTCACAACGTGAGGTAATCTACAAGAAACGTAAGCACGCATTGTTTGGAGAGCGTATCGATACGGATATCTTGAATATGATGTACGATGCAGTAGAATCTCTTATCGAGGAGTATCAACCACAAGGAAACGAAGGATTTGAAGACTTTAAGAGAGAACTTATTCGCTTCATGTCTGTTGAGTATCCTTACGATCAAGCACATTTCACTTCAGGTAATGCCAACGAGCTTACAGAAGAGCTTTATAAGATTGTAGTGGAAAGCTACAAACGTAGAGTAGAGATCATTCGTGATCAAGCAATGCCTGTCATCAAAAACGTATATGAAGAGCAAGCACATCTATACAACAATATTGTAGTGCCTATCTCTGATGGTCGTTTGATGTATCAGATTGTTTGTAATCTAGAGAAAGCGTACAAGACGGAGTGTCGTGAGTTGGTATTGGCATACCAAAAGCAAGTGATCCTTGCAACTATCGATGATAACTGGAAAGAGCAACTAAGAGAATTAGATGATCTACGTCAATCGGTAAGAAATGCACAATACGAGCAAAAAGATCCTCTATTGATCTATAAGTTTGAGTCATTCAACCTATTTAAGGCGATGATTGACAAGGTAAATAAAGCCGTTGTTTCTACATTGATGAAGGGTCATATTCCTTTGAGTGCACCAGAGAAAATCGAAGAGGCGAAAGCGCCAGCACCGAAAGATAAGCCTAAATATCAAGAGCAACGTTCGGATGTTACCAACCAAGACACAAGAGAAAAACAAAAAGTTCAACCACGTCGAGTAGAAAAGAAAGTCGGTCGTAATGAACCTTGTCCTTGTGGTAGTGGTAAAAAATTCAAACACTGTCATGGTAAATAATATGCTAGTAATTCACAATAGCATAAAGTAATATATGGGGGAGACATTCGACAGAAGGTCTCCCCTATCTTACATTTAATCAAACTTCATCTTCTATGTTACTTTCGATTCAATGGAATGTATCTCCCGAGATATTTGCATTAGGCCCATTCAATATGAATTGGCACTACGCCTTCTTTGCCATCATTGCCATGGTACTAATCAATCTAGGTTATAAGCATTTTGTAAAACATGAAAAGGTTAAGGGAACCCAATTTCTATATCTGGCTGGTTTCACTCTGATAGGTATGGTATTGTGGGACAAATACCCGACACATTTTGCCACTCCAGCCATTCATATTAGATGGTATGGTATGGCCTTTGCAATTGGGTTTATTTTAGGATACAAAATCCTAAACAAGATGTTTGACTCAGAAAATATTCCACAGGAATGGCTAGACAAGTTATTTATCTATGTCTTTGTAGCTACAATCGTTGGAGCACGACTTGGTCATGTCTTCTTCTACGACTGGAGTTACTATTCGGCTCATCCAATGGAGATTCTTAAGACATGGCACGGAGGTCTTGCTAGTCATGGTGGTACCATAGGTATTATTATTGCCATCTACTTCTACTCTAAGAAGGTAAGCCATAAACCTATGTTGTGGACCTTAGATCGTTTGGCAGTACCTGTAGCATTGGTAGCAGCCATGATTCGTTTGGGTAACCTGATGAATTCAGAGATCTATGGTGTGGTAACAGACTTGCCATGGGGAATGGTTTTTGTAAGAAATGGAGAAACCTTAGCTAAACATCCAACACAACTATATGAAGCGCTTGCTTATTTAGCAACGTTTGCAATTATGATGTATAGCTACTGGAAGACAGAAAGCAAAAAGAAACAAGGGTTCTTGTTAGGGATATTCTTTATTGGGATCTTCCTTTCTCGTTTTTTGATTGAGTTTATCAAAGAAGATCAAGAAGCTTTTGAAGCTACCATGACCTTAAACATGGGACAACTTCTAAGTATTCCATTTGTGCTTACAGGAATATACCTGATGGTTAGGAAAACAAAAAAAGCATAATTACGATAATTTTAAAGAGAGAGAAGGATTCCTATTCTTCTCTCTTTTATTTCTCCCCCCTTATGAAGAAACAGATTTACACATTCCTATTGCTTATTTTATGTGCTTCTTTTGCACAAGCAAAAGGGAAATGGAAGATTTACAATAGCGTACTAGACACTAGCTATGTAAAACATCAAGGATCGCTTAACTACAAACTTGCTATTCCTATTGGAGCAGTCGCCATTGGTACTGGATTTGCACTGGATCATACAATTCATGTAAACGATAGTGACCATTACCAAAAAGAAAAAGCGATAGCTTATCTGGGAGATATAAAACTCCTTGGGCCTGCTGCCGTTACCATGGCATTGACAGGTTGGGCTATAAAAGATGAGAAACTTGCTCTAACAGGTCAGAAATCAATGGAGGCCATGGTTGGAGCTGCGGCCGTATCTGCATTATTAAAAAACAGCTTTAATAGAGCACGCCCATATACACAAGAGGGACCCAATAGTTATTATTTCTTCAATAGAAAGGGGCAGGACTATCGTTCTCTTCCGTCAGGTCATGCCACACTGGCTTTTGCTTTCTTCACACCACTAGCAGAGAATTATTCTCGATGGATCTACCTTGTACCGGCTGCAGTAGCAGTACAACGAGCTGTAGTGAAACAACACTGGCCATCAGATGTTATCGTAGGATCTATTATAGGATGGGGCATGGGATATTTTATTGCACATAAAAAAACCCGACGTCTCGGGTTCTCTGAAAATGGTCTTTGCATCTATCTTTAGATCCCACTACTCTATCTTTATCTGATATTTATTTAGTAGACCTAAAGCACTCTGAGGTGAAAAACGTGCTCCTTTAATCTTATTTCTCTCAGGGTCAAGGTCTAGCCCTACCACTTCAGTGAAATCGGCTTGCGTCAAGTCACAATGATCAAAGGTGGTTCCTTCAAGTAGACAGTTTTTAAAAGAGAATTTCAACATCTTACAATCTTCAAAAACGACCTGTCTTAACTGACACTCTTGTATCTTACAAGATTTCAGATCCATATTATAGAAAAGAGATTGATCCAATCTACAGTTTTCAAAATGCATAGAGAATAGGAAAAGGTTTAAACGATGAAATATCATTCCCTGCATCATACACTCCACAAAGCGGACATTGCGAAAAGAGACATCGGTCAGATCAACCAAAGACAGATCACATCTAGTAAAAATACAATCCTCAAATTCTGAACCTTTGATGATGGCTCCTTTGGCATCCATATCCTCAAAAGTACAATCTAAATAGCTACATCGCTCAGTGGCAAAAGCCGAGCACTTTTTATCTTCTATCGTTTTCATAGTACAAAAAAAAGGATTACCGATGAGTAATCCTTTTTATATTGAAATTATTTCTTTTTAAAGTTCTTCACCAACAACTCCAATAAGAGCCATACGAGAACCGATACGCTCTGGAGGAAGTGTTCCTACAAATACATATCTGTCGTCTTTCTGAAGGTTATTTAGGTGGATCATTTCTTTCTCCATCCACTCCAAGAATTCAGAGGTTACCGTTGGCATCTTAGGCAAGAAGAAAGTGCGAACACCCCAAATCAATGATAGAGATTGTACCATCTTTCTGTTTGGTGTAAATACAAAGATATTTGCATCAGGACGGTGACGAGCAATGTGAGCTGCAGCAAAACCGGTCTCACTAATTACCACAATAGCCTTTGCTTGGATATCTTTGGCAAGAGTCACCGCATTTTGGATGATGTGACGACTATAGAAACAATCATCATGAATACTTACATCATACTGTGCATCGTATGGGAAAGCATCACTTACCTCAACAGAACGGATCACTTGGCTCATTACCTGTACCGATTCCACTGGGTATTTACCCGCAGCAGACTCCTCACTAAGCATTACGCCATCAACCCCATCCATTACAGCTGTAGCAATATCATTCACTTCGGCTCTTGTAGGCATAGGATTTTTAACCATACTCTCTAGCATCTGTGTTGCTACGATCACTGGTTTCGCTTTGTGCTTACACTTATTGATGATCTCTTTCTGTACGATTGGCACTTCAGAGAAACTTGTTTCAATACCAAGGTCACCACGTGCAATCATGATAGCATCGGTAGCATCAATGATCTTATCAATACGTTTCAATGCCTCAGGGCGCTCAATCTTAGCAATGATTTTAGCATCACAATTGGCATCTTCCAATAGACTACGAAGATGATCCACATCGGTAGCAGAACGTACAAAAGAGATTGCAATCCAGTTTACATCGTTCTCAATACCAAATTGAAGATCGGCTAAATCTTTCGTTGTTAAACAACCTTCTGAAATAGAAGTATCTGGTAAGTTAATTCCTTTACGACTCTTTAGAAGACCTCCGATAACCACTTCTGTGATAACTTCATCTCCGTCGATATCTTTTACTTCTAAACGAATTCTACCATCATCAATAAGAATTGTCTCTCCCACTTTTACATCACTGGTAAAACCTTGATATACGGTAGACACTTTCTCTGATGTACCTAACACCTCTTTTGTTGTAATGACAAGCTTCTGTCCTGGAACAATCTCTACTCCATTATTCTCCACTTGACCAATACGAATCTTAGGTCCTTGTAAGTCCTGAAGAATGGTTAGGTTGTAGTTAAAACTATTATTGATCTCTTTAATATTGGCAATCACTTTGGCATGATCCTCATGAGTTCCATGAGAAAAGTTTAATCGGAATACATTCACCCCCGACGCAGCAAGCTGCAACAACATCTCTTTACTACTACTAGAAGGTCCAACAGTAGCAACCACTTTGGTTCTTTTTGACAAAAAATCCATTTATATCTCTTATATTAAACAATTCAAATAAAGCACGATTTGGATAAATTTACGAATAATCAAGATGGCTATTCTCAAATGAAACATCATAAAAGAATTATAAACATCCATTAACCATACCGATATATAGACCGCACTATAATTTTACTTTTACAATATAACCATCCCTTTTAAATATTGTTCTATACTTTATGATATATATCTGTTAATTCTTTGTTATAATCCTCCATTATCTTTCAATTTAGAATTGAATAATGGTTTTTATTAAAATAAAATTATCCCCATCTAACAGAATAGCCTGACATCTAGACTAGTAATTCAAAATAGAATACGCAAACAACAGAACATATTTGACAGATATTTATCTCACACTCATACAAGTAGTATTCAACATTAAAATCCCCCTTGGGTTATCATTTCATGTATGTAAGGGACACCATATTGTAAAAAGCACAGATGTTAACAAAACAAAAAAGCCTTTCTTGTAATCCTAAAGGAGAATACAAGAAAGGCTTTAAATATCATATTACGATCTTCGTTTTTATCTCTTAGAGAAGAGAGCAAAAATACTGAAGATCTCTAAACGTCCTAAAAGCATATTACCACTCAAGAGATACTTCCCTAAGTCTGGTATAGAACTAAAGTTTCCAAGAGAACTAACATTACCGAAACCAGGACCCACATTCCCCATACAAGTAGCAGAAGCACTAAAAGAGGTAAATAGATCAATATCCATCGCTGTTAAGGCCAAAGTGGTTGCAAATATTATAACCAAATAGATTACAATAAAAGTGATCGCACCAGAAATGGTCTCTTCAGATAGTGTCATCTTACCAATCCTAGCAGTAGATACCGCTCTTGGGTGTTGAATCTTCTTCAATTGGTTTAACATTCCTTTCCATAAGATCATCACCCTATTCACTTTGATACCTCCAGAGGTAGAACCGGCACAAGCACACTGTAGTGTAAAGAATATCAGTATCACCTGCGTAAATGGAGGCCAACAAGCAGTATCACAAGTAGCAAAACCAGTGGTTGTACCTACCGAGATTAGCTGAAAAGAGGAATATCTTAGAGCTGTCAACCAGTCTGGGTATAGTCCATCAGCAACCAACTTCCATGATACAAGGATCATCGCAATGGCCATTCCTCCAAGGTAGTATCGAACGATCTTAGAAGTAAAGATATTCGATTTCTTACCCAAGGCTGTCATATATAACAATCCAAAGTGGATACCTGAGATCAACATAAAGAAGTTGATTACCATCTCTATGGATACACTATCGAAATAGGAAACACTTAAGTTCTTGGTCGAGAATCCTCCTGTTGCAATGGTTGCAAAAGAGTGGTTAACTGCATCAAACCACCCCATTCCGCACATCATAAGTAGTAGTACTTCAGCAAGGGTAAGAACCATATATACCACCAAAATAACGCGTATTGATTTCTTGGTTGTATACCTTAGATCCTCTTTGGCTAGAGGAGAGACCTCATTACTATAAAGGACTAGTTTGGTTTGTCCTGATTGAGGCAGAATAGCCAATACAAAGATAATAATCCCGATACCACCTAACCAGTGGGTAGAAGAACGCCAAAAAAGAATTCCTTTAGGGAGTGTTTGTATTTCATTAAGAATGGTCGATCCTGTCGTAGTAAATCCAGAGACACTCTCAAATACGGCATTGGCTAATGTAAACTCTCCTCCATAAAGCACGTAAGGAACAATACCAATCACACAAGAAAGCATCCATCCAAGAACAACAATAGCCAATCCTTCATGATTACTTATATCATCAATCTTTGGGATAAAAATATAAGGAGTAACACCGAAGAAGATAGCAATAAGACTACTAAAGATCAATGCCAATTCGGCTCCATCAGAATATCCCAGAGAGATTAAAAAAGACAAGAATAGAAACGTTCCATTAAGCAAACATACCAAGCCTAACTGACGTATTATAACATATCCTCTCATAATCTTAATGCTGGTTTTTATTGGTTAACTTTTTGATTACTTCAGCCAATTTTTTTAATTCATCATTGGTCTGAATATTCACATCAAAAGGACGACCGTATTTTAAACTATCATCGGCTCTATCGTGAATACGTATCAACGGATTCACAAAGAAATGGTTCACCAGATAAGTAAAGATAGAGATAAAAAGAAGTAGGGCCACCACAACAACAATACCTGGTACGATAGCTCTTTTGGCTCTCTCTTTCAAATTAGTTGAAGTCTTATACAACGCATCTTGGTTGTATTTTTGAATCTTTTTAACCTCATCCCCCATTTGGCTTAAAAGACGGAATGGACCATCATAATACCACTCTATGGTCGCAGTTTGATGGTTATAAAGTGTTGAATCTTTCATTACATTAAGATCCTTCAGGTATTCCTCTATAGCTCTGATGCTTGCTTTTTCTTCTTTATTAAGAGTATCATTTTTTATCACATCATACCCCTTAATAAAAACATTGCCTCCATCTTCGACTTCACTATAACCATCATTCCATTGTCCTTGAAGAATCAACAGAACACCATTGTTTTGTTTTTCAAGCCCTAATAGCATCTGATTTGAAGCTTCAATGTTTTTGTAGTTCTCACCCAAAATCCGATTGATAGAAATCCCGATCTTAGAAAATTCTATTCCTGAAATCCCTCCAGCAGCAATCATCAATAAAGCCATGATGATGAAGCCTGCAAAAATTTTTAATCGTATTTTCATTACGTCTTTAAAAAAAATAGTACTATTCTAAAATATGGACAGATCAAACCTTAACAACAGGTCCCGAACTGTCTATATTAATTAAAAAAATCATCGCACAAATGTAGAAAGAATAATAAGTATATCTTTGCAAAAAGTTATTAATCTAATTATTTATTTAACATTGATGTAATTTTGAGACAAGGTCGAAGACTAACTTCTTGGAGTTTTGTCTTTAATTTGAGACTCCGAGAATTCAAGAAGTGAAAATTTTATCGCATGAAAAAAATAGTTATTTATCTAACCTCAATTATTAGGCTTATCCTTTTATTCATTCATTCTCTTATTGTCACCATTATAGGTTTACCTGTTTGGTATCTTTTAGGGAAGAATATAAAATTTGGACAAGGTGTTAGTTATATTTGGGCTAATGGGGCTCTACTATTACTAAATATTAGAATAAGCTATATTGGAGAGAAGCCCAAAGATGGGGGAATTGTGATGGCCAACCATCAAGGATATCTTGATATTTTCACTCTGATGGCACAAGGAAGATACTCCATTATCGCAAAAGAAGAGATTGGCAAATGGCCAGTAATCGGAAGGGCTGCAAAGATGATTCGCATGATTCTTGTGAATAGACGTAGTGCCGCTTCAATGATCAAAGTAATGAAAACATTAGAGTGGGAATTAAGTCAAGGGAATAATATCATTCTTTTCCCTGAGGGGAAAACACACCAAGGACCACTTACCGCTCCTTTTAAAAGAGGATCATTTAAAGTTGCGACAGACTTAGGTGTTCCTATCAATCCTGTTGCAATTATCTACCATGATCCTAAAGATGCATGGACAGGAAGTGCTACTTTTGTTCCCCATTTTCTTACTCAAATGGGAAAATGGAAAACAAAAATAACAGTAGTCTTTGCAGAACCAGTAAGCTCAAATGAATTAGATTCCTTGATGAAAAAGACCAAAGAATCTATTGATACGATGCTTACATCTCAATCTTTAGCTTAGCCAAAGCTTCACGGGTCACCATACGACCTATTTCAATCATATCACGAGATTTATCAAATTCGAAAGTACTACATAGATCTCGTGGTATCTTGATAATCACATCAGGCGGATAATCACGAAGAATATAACCAGACAACTGTTCTTGCATCATATCAAACATATGGTTCAATGCAGAGAAATAGGACATAGAGGCTTTCTTCTCGTGATCCTTATCATACTGCTCCCCTCCTAAAAGAGAGGTATACTTACTTAGCATGGTAGAGACCTTTTCAAAAAAAGGAGAATGCATAAATATCTTATCGTCCGATTCCGTAGACATCATCTGTTGGATCTTCGCTCTCTGGTTAGGATGAACAAAAGCATTTAAGTCAACAGCGATATGCAAATGATGGGGTTCTTTTTTAATTCTATTGACGGGTATTGGATTACAAACACCTCCATCAAACAAAGGGTCGGATCCTTGCATTACTGGGGTTAAAAAGCCGGGAATCGCTACGGATGCTCTCATGGCAGTCAACAGATCACCTCCATCAAAAACGATCTCCTTACGGTTGATCATATCACTGGCCACAGCAACATAAGGAATAGGAAGGTCTTCGATTTTCACATCACCAACCCATTTCTCTAAGTGTCCAAAGACACGTTTACCTTGAATTAATCCTGTTTGACCTGAGAAGTCAAGGTCCATCAATTGAAAGACATCGATACGATCTAGACTACAAATCCAATCGGCATAGGCATCTAATGAACCTGTTGCATATAATCCACCAATGACTGAACCAATAGAGGATCCTGCAATAGAAGTAATATTATACCCTTGATCGACAAGTTCTTGGATTACACCTATTTGGGTAATTCCTCTTGCACCTCCACTTGATAGTGTCAAGGCAATCTCTTTATTCATAATATAGGATAAATAATTTTTACTACTAGAAATAAATAAAGGAGATAATTAAGGTTATCTCCTTTATAAAAATAGTAAAACAATCTATTCAGTTCACAGAATTACTCATTTTCTTCAATATAAACTTCAAGTAGTTTTGCAGAACCCTTTGGTAGAAGTTGATAATTTTCTAAAGATGCAGGAACCAAAATTGTTTCGCCAAGACCAACTGTCATCTCAGACTCTTCCCATTTGATGGTATACTCTCCCTCTAAACACATATAGATAATAAAAGAATCTAATTGGTTACAATTCTTCTCTAATCCTTGGTCAAGATTCAAAAGATTGGTTGTAAAATAAGGGCAAGAAACTAACTCAGAAGGTTCGTTCTGATTGGCTGTATATTCACTTCTATAGTTTTTCTCTACAGTAAAGTCAATAGCATCGACAGCTAAGTCTGTATGCAACTCTCTTCCATTACCATTGGCATCTTTACGATCGAAATCATAGATACGATAGGTTACATCAGAAGTTTGTTGAATCTCAGCAACCAATAATCCACTACCAATAGCATGTACTCTTCCTGCAGGCATAAAGAAGACGTCTCCAGCAGCTACAGCTTCTTTATTAAGCATTTCAAGAACTTGATTGTCCTCTACCGCTTTTACATATTCCTGCTTGGTTACCTCTTTAGAGAAACCAGAGATTAAGCTACTATCTTTATCTGCTTGTACAACATACCACATTTCAGTCTTACCAAAGGCGTTATGACGTTCCTTAGATAACTCATCATCTGGATGTACTTGGATAGACAAATCATCATTGGCATCGATAAATTTAATCAAAAGAGGAAATTCCGTTCCAAATTTTTCATAAACACGATCTCCTACAAGTTCCCCCATGTAAACTTCAATAAGGTCTTGAAGGTCATTGCCTTCTAAGTAACCATTGGCTACAACAGAAATATCTCCTTCAACTCCAGAAATTTCCCACGACTCACCAGCATTTGGTAGTGGTGCTATTTTCTTTCCTAATACATCTTCTAACTTACTTCCGCCCCAGATTTTATCTTTTAATATTGGGGCAAATTTGAAAGGATATAACCCTTTTGGACTCTCCATTATTTCTTCTTTTTTAAAATTCAAAATCAACACATGCTCTACCTACTGCATATTGTTTTATCACTTTCACCACTTCCAAATGCAAAGGATGATTTTGATAAACATCAGCAGCTTCAATAGAATCGAAATGTGTGATCAATGCCAAATCAAAAGAGTCAGCCTCTAATGTGTAATGTAGTTGTACCTCAATATGTTTAAGTTCAGCAATCTTACCATCTAAACTCATTAATGCAGACTTCATCTCATTTAGTGCAGCTTGCTTTTCTTGAGGATCATCAAATGATTTTACTTTAAATAGAACTGTATGATTTATCATGATTTATTGTTTTATTTTGTTAGAATATGACACAAACAAAAGTAACAGAATTATTAATTCAACTCTTTTTATTTTCATTATAATATGTGAAAAGATCTAACACAAAAATCGTACCTTAAAGCATCTATTCAGACACACATATCTATTTTAATAGAGGGTACTATTTTGGGTTAGGTACTCCTCTAATGGACATTTTTTATAAAATAAATGATTATATTTACATGATTAAAGAAGGATATTACATCACATTTTTTAGTTACCACTATGAAGAAATTAACTCTATTATTTATCCTTATATTAGCATTTGCAACGTTTAACTCTTGTAAAACAACCTACCTTGTACCTGTAGAGAAGTTACAAACGAAGGTAAATCAAATCTCTCTAGAAGACCAATCTATATTGGTGGTCAATAGAGCGAATAGAGCATACACGCAAACATTAGATTCAACTCAAATTGAAAAGTTCTTTATTGACAATAAGCTAAACGGAGATACCCTAATATACAGCAGACTATCCAATAAGCTTGCGACACTTAGCATGGCCGATCAACTTTACAAGAACAATTTTAGGGTTCTTGTTGATACAATAACTTTTGATAATGAATCAAAAAAAGGCCATCCCGTTTATGAAGTGACACCTGCTCTTTCGTCAGTTCAAATGCTTTACCTCTATTCGACCTATGGCATACAGCATGCTTTGGTATTAGAAGGATTGGCCACACATATTATATCCTCTCCAGAACGATCATTGGAGGTTCAAAACAACTACATCTTAAATATAAAAGGAGAATATGGAGTATATTGGAGCTATTATGATCTAATAAATCAAAAAAAGATATTTTCATTAAAAAGCAACGATGCAATCTATTGGGGAAGCGAAGGGTATAATGTTAAAAACATTTTAAAAAAACTGCCTACGTTCTATCAGATGAATAAGGATATTGCTTACGTAAGTAGTGAGGATACCTCTAATAAGATTATTCCATCATGGATAAAAACGGAATGTGTCCTTTTTATTGTAGATAAAAACGATCCTGTGCTGATACAACCTAAAGCGAAAAAATTCCAATGGAAAGAAGTGTATGATTACTACCAGAAACTTCTTTCTAATCAAAAATACCAATCATCTCAGAATCGAATATACCACAATCTAGCGGTATGTCAAGAGATGATGGGGAACATCGATAACGCGTTAGAATTGATAAATAAATCTTTGCAAATAAAATACACACATCAATCAAACTTCTACAGAGACGAACTTATCAACTCTATCTCTCTGACAAAATAGGACATAAATGGTACACATTTAAGTCTTAGAGAAGAAATCGACCGCGGATTCCATAGGAATAGATCCTTATTCCCCAGATTGAAAACGCTATTGTTTCTCTTATTCCAGCTTTTTTCACTAATTTGCAAAAAAAAAGATATGGCAAAGAAAATTGACGTACAAGAAGAGATGGTGAATGAAATCATTGACCAAGTGACTCTTGTTATGGAAAACAGCATAGGCTACCAAGAGGTGGCTCCATTAATTGAAAAGATCATCTCTATTACGGAGGAGAAGAAAGACGATCAACTTATTTTCAATACCATTGCAGATCATCTTTCTCTTTCTAAAGATGACATTAGAGTAGAAAAGATATTTACAATCATTACTCTAAACCCTTTGACTCAAACTTACAAACCTTTTCTAGATCCAAAACTAGAAGAGCTTAAAAAGAAGATGGAGTCATAATCGATCTATAGTAAACACTATTTGTAAAAATAAGACTGCTTATGCTTCTATTCTACGTTTAGAACATAAGCAGTTTTTTTATCCCTAATAACCATGAAAATACTTCATACCTCCGACTGGCATATTGGACACAAACTTCACCATCAAGATAGAACGGAGGAACACCTTTACTTTTTCCAGTGGCTTATTGAGACCATCAATAAAGAGAAGATTGACACTCTTTTAGTCTCTGGTGATATTTTCGATATTGGATATCCATCCAATGCGATGCTTCACACCTACTTCAATTTTCTTCTCGAATTAAAAGACTCCCACTGCTCTCATATTATTATTACAGGAGGGAATCATGATCATACCAGTACTTTAGATGCACCAAGGGAGCTACTTAAAGCGATGAATATTGATATCATTGGAGGAATGCCAGAACAGTTAGATCAAGAGGTTATTTATCTTGAAGATTCTAAAAACGAACAAACAATAGCCATCATTGCGACTCCTTTCTTAAGAGATAGAGACATCCGTAAATCAGTACCAGGAGAATCTTTTGACGACAAGATGAAGGCAATTCAACAGGGAGTATCCAATCATTACAGACAGGCAGTAGATCACATATTAGAGGAGAATGATTCAAAACCAATCCTTATTGCAATGGGGCATCTATTGATCACAGGGGCCTCAGCTTCGGATAGCGAAAGAGAGATTCACATAGGCTCTTTAAATGGTATCTCTATAGATCTTTTTCCAGAAGAGATAGATTATTTTGCACTGGGGCATATTCATCGTCCACAAAAGATAAAACAAAAAGAAAATATACGCTATTCAGGATCTCCTATCCCACTGTCTTTTTCAGAACATAAAGACATAAAGAAGGTGATTCTTATTGAGACACATGAAAATAATGAGCTAACGATATCTGAATTAGAGACACCCAAGCTTAGAAATTGGGGAAGGGTAAAAGGAACGTTAGAAGAGGTTAAAACAAAGATGTCCGAGTGTCATTCATCTAAAGAATACAAAGATTGGTATGAGATTCAAATAATTGAGACGCAATACCATCCAGATATCATCAGAGAATATGACGAGTGGATCGAAGCCAATAGAGAAAATGATCATTATAAGATTATTAAAGAATCTCTACGCTTTGAACACAATGAAAACCTTCAACAAAAAAGAGATCAATATACCAAAGACCTTAACGAAATGAGTGTCCAAGATGTATTTACCTCTTTACTAGAAGACAAAAACATTTCGGACAAGGATGAGCTAGTACAATCTCTAAATGAACTGATTCAAAACAACCAATCTCTTTTAGACCTATAATGAAAATTCTAAACTTAACAATCGAAAACATACACTCATTGAAAGGGAAACACACCATCCATTTCAATCAGAAACCTCTTGCAGACACAGGTATATTTGCCATCATTGGTCCTACAGGATCAGGTAAAAGTACCATTCTTGATGCCATATGTCTTGCTCTTTTTAACCAGACCCCAAGAACGGGGAAACTTTCTAAAAGTGAAGTTGCCAACTATGGTTCTATCATGACACGCAATACCAAAACGGCCATGGCAGAGCTTACCTATAGTGTAAACCAAATAACCTATAGATCTAAATGGACCATATCGGTAGCCAGAACAGGCTCTCTAAGAGAATATGATATGGAGCTTGTAAGAATAGATGGGGAAAAAGAAGAGATCTTACCTCTAAAGAGGAAAGATATTCCAAATGAAAACAGTCAGATTATTGGTCTAAATTTTGATCAATTTATCAAGTCTATGATGCTTTCACAGGGAGCTTTCACAAAGTTTATTGAGGCTTCACCTAACGAAAGAGGTGAGCTTTTAGAGAAGATCACGGGAACTGAGATATATCGACGTATTGGGATTGAGACCTTCGAAAAGAATAAAGTTGAACTACAAAAATTAGTCGATCTTAAAGGACAACTTGAGCTTCTCCATATCCTGACTCCAGAGGAGTTAAAAGAGTTAGAGGAAGAAAAAGAGAGATTAAGTAACGAAGCAAAGAAAGTAAATTCAGAACTAACGCTACTTCAGAATAAATTGAATCTTCTTCATCAAAAAGAAGAATCCGAGAAGAGTATATCCAAAACCCGAAAGAATAGAGATTCGATCGAAGAAGAGAAAAAACGATTTGCTCCCAACCTTACCCTTATTCAGCAACACGAAAAGATTCAACCCTATATACTTGATATAGAAAATCACAAACAACTCTTAATACGCAAAGAACAACAAGAACAAACACTTCATACATTAGAGGGGAATAAAAAAGAGTTACAAGAAAAGATTACGGTTGAAGAAGCAAAATATAACACACTTCAAAAAAGGCTATTAGATATCGAGAAACAAATCGAAGATCTAAAACCGGTATGGGACAAAACCATTGCTTTGGACAAAGAGCTCTCTCTTATTAATGATAAGATTATCTCCTTAGATAAGGATCTTAACACAAGGAAGAAGAATCTAAATCAAAGAGAGAAAGAGATTATAGACATAAAACAACAGACCAAAGAGCTAGAAAAAGAGACAGAGAAACAACAACAAACACTTAAGAATAAGACACAAATTGAGAATTATGCAAAGAACATTTCTCTAATGCAGAATTCTTGGGAACAATATATTGAACAGAAAGAACAGATTGATCTACTTCTTAAAAAGAACAAGGAAAATACGACTGTAAAGAATCTCATTAATCAAGAAAACATTCCTAGTCGCACTGAAGTTCTTCAAGGAGCAATAGAACAAGCCAACGCTCTCATTAAAGAGAATAAAAACAAACTAATTCATCAAGACCCGAATAAGGCAACAGAACTTAGTCTCAAAATAAAAGAGATGATGAGACAGTTGTCCTTACTCAAAAGTGTAGAAGAGAAGATCATCGAATACCAAAAACAGATTGGAGCCAAACAAAAAGAGGTCGTTACTTTTCAAAGACAGAATAAAAAAGCGTCTGAAGAGAAAGAGAAAAAATCGGATGAATTAAGAATCGATAAGTTAAAACTAAAAGAGCTACAATTAAGATTACAACGCGAGATACTTGAATCAAAATACGAGCAAGACAGAGTAAAACTATCGCCAAACACTCCATGTCCTCTATGTGGGTCTCATGATCACCCTTACACAAATAGTAATCCTACTCATGACGCTCCCTCTACAGAACAGGAGATAACAAAGATCAATAATTCTATTATGGTGTTGGAAAAACAACACCAACAGGTTCAGAATATTATTACACAAACCACAACATCCATCGAACAATGGAATAGACTCATCCAGCAATGGAAGGAAGAAATTATTAAGCTGAACCAACAAAAGGAACAAATCCCGTTTTTAGAAAATCTTGAATACAAGGAGGATATTCTCTCTTCCATTCTTCAAAAAGAGGAAACATTATCATTAGAACTAAAGACTCTAGAGGAAGAAGAGAAAAGACACCGTTGGTTAGATCAAGCTTCTCTACGTAAAACATTTATATCTGATCTACTTCAACAATACCAACAACTCTCTGCAACTCACCAACAGTTAATGAAGCTATTAGAGTTGGAAAACACAGAGAAAGATGATATCATTTCTCAAAAGATCCAATCCATACAACAACTCATTGAATCTTATGAGCAGGCAGTAGAGAGAAAGCGAGTTTTAGATTTAAAATCAAAAGAGTTAGCCACAAAACAGAAAGGTCTTCTGATAGAGGCCAATAAAGAAAACGAAGATATCCAACAGCTAAATAAGTTCTATTTGGCACAAAAAGAGGAATCTCAGAAAAGAAGTAAAGAGAGACAAGATCTTCTTGAAGATAAAGATCCTCAAAAAGATGCAGAGAAATGGAATGATATAAAGGCCAAACAAAAAGAGGATATCTCTAAATGTGAAAAAGAGCAAGCCATTACCAAAGAGAAATATAGTGCTACCATTGTACAACAGAAGAAAGAGACAGAGGAGAATAAACTTATTCTTAAATCATTAGAAGAAGATAAGACAAAAATAGATCATATTCTCTCTTCTTTAGATATCGATTCTATCGTAGGTTTCGAGAAACTTAAATTATCTTCATCTAGATATAATACACTAAAAGATGAAGCGAAAACACTGCATGATCGTCAAATAATGATTAACGAGCAGATAACACAGTTAGAGCAGCAACATCAACGTATAGACAAAGAGTTAGGTGAAAATATCGAACCAGAACAATGGAGATCACAAAAGCTAGTACAGGAAAATGAGATCACCTCTCTACACAAGAGTATTGGCGTCTTGGAAGATCGAATAAACAAGAACAATGAAAATACAAAAGCATCTTCATCTCTTCTAGAAGAGATCAAAGGTCAAACCAAAGAGAGCAACAAATGGCAAAATCTAACAGAACTTATCGGTGATGCTAGTGGAAATAAGTTTGCAAAATATGCGCAAGAACTAACTCTACGCAAACTATTGTATCATGCCAATAAGCATTTAAAAGATCTTACCGATAGATATTGGATTGAGTATATCAGAACAGAAAAGATTGACGATCTATTTATTGTTGACACCTATCATGGGGATGCCACAAGAGCAGTAAAAACACTTTCTGGTGGAGAGAAATTTATTGTCAGCCTGTCTCTAGCAATTGCTCTTTCTGAATTAGCTGGTAGAAATACCCAAATTGAATCTCTATTTATTGATGAAGGTTTTGGTACATTAGACCAAGATGCTCTCGACGTTGCACTAAATGCACTAGAGAAATTGCAGATAGAACAAAATCGAACCATTGGTATTATTAGTCACGTCAAAGAGATAAAAGAGCGTATAACTACACAAATAGCTTTACAAAAACAGAGTAATGGCTATAGTACTTTGGATATACACTAAGAAAGAAAGTATCAAAAAAGCAAAATATCTGTTTAAATAGGCATCAATTGTTCATTTTTTTAATGAAGCGCCTAAAAGAGAGTACCATGGAAGGCATAGACCATTTTTTCATTATTACTATCTGTTATATTTGTTCTTATTAAATAATCGCAACTAAAGGTTACCAATTAAAACAACAATAAGAGATGATAGGAAAAAATATCTATGCCTTTTCTCTTCTTTTAGCAATGACACTAAGCCTAAAAGCACAAGAGAGCAAAACATGGAATACTTTTGTTCAACAAAAGAAAAAGAATCAAGAGACAACCCTTCCTGATTTCAGTTATGCTGGATATCATAGAGGTGAAAAAAGTATTCCTAATGCACAATATAAGATCTTTGATGTCACTGATTTTGGAGCAAAAGCAAATGATAATAAGTCAGATAGAAAAGCTTTTATTAAAGCTATTCGTGCAGCAGAAAAGAATGGTTCTGGTATCATCTTCTTCCCTGAAGGTAAATTCTTACTACAAGAAAAGAATGACGATATACACCCTATTCTTATTAGTGGCAATAAAATTGTTTTAAGAGGAAGTGGTTCAGGAGAAAATGGTACAAAACTATTTTTTGCCAATGATCTACCACCGAAAGATCCAAAGAAACTATGGACATGCCCATATTTTATTGAATTCTCTGCAAAAGGTAAAGATCAATACATCTCAGATATTACCAATAATCTCAAAAAAGGAGAAAAAACAGTAAAGTTATCAAGTACCAAAGGACTCAAAAAAGGCCAATGGATCTATATCTATTTAAGCAACACATCAGAAAAGCTAGTAGAACATGAAATGTGTGGATGTCATGTAGACGACAAATGGTTATCAATCAAAAAGAAAAAAGGTATCCATATCAAAGAATTCCATCAGATAAAATCTATCAAAGGGAATAAAGTAGAATTTTACGAACCTGTAATGCACCGTGTAGAGAGCAAATACAACTGGAAACTATACACATTTGCATCTAGCGAAGAAGTCGGGATCGAAGATATTGCCTTTGAAGGAAATTGGAAGGATAACTTTGTTCATCATAAAAATCCTCTTCACGATGGAGGTTATTCTGCCGTAAAAATGGGACGCCTAGTAAACAGCTATATGAGACGATGTAGTTTCCACAACTTTAATCGTATTGCTCATGTTGCTGGATCTGCTAATGTATCCGTTGTAAATTGTGTAATTACAGGAACTCCTGGTCATAGCTCTATAGGTGCAAGCGCTTCTTCACGTGTATTTCTTGGTAAGATAGATGATCAATCTTCACAATGGCATGCACCAGGTGTTGCAAGTACTACTATGGGTACCGTACTGTGGAGAGTTAGATATACCGAAAAAACAAGCTTTGAATCACATGCATCACAACCGAGGGCAACTCTTTTCGATTGTGTCGAAGGTGGATTCTTTTTAGGAAGAGCAGGTGGAGCACGTCAAAATCTTCCAAACCATATGGAAGACTTAATTCTTTGGAATTTTAAAGAGACAGACAGTGCAGAAGAGAATTTCGAGTTCTGGTCATCAAAAACATGGTTTTGGAAACTCCTTCCACCTACAATTGTAGGCTTCCATGGAGCAGGAACCACTTTTAATGCTTCTCAAGTAAAAGTGGATGAATCTCACGGAACACCAGTTAAGCCAGAATCACTGTATGAAGAACAATTAAAACTTCGCTTAGGCAAACTTCCTCAGTGGGTTAAAGAATTAAAGAAAATAGAATTTAAATAACACACAGCTGTCACGAGGCCATGCCTTCTTGGTAATGGCTTCGTGTCAAATATCTATCACACTGTATCTTTCTATCATAGCCAAGCATTATTCCTAGCATAAAATCCTCTTCGGGAGACAATTCATTTAAGGGCTTATTACATATCTTCTTCACAATAGACACACACTCCTTAGCTCCAAAGAACACATTTACTTTTGAAGCAGTAACATCCTGAATATAATAATCTATATTCGAATTATCTAAACGCTCCTTGGCAGTAGCAACCATCATTCGACTCATGGTGTGTAAAACCAAATTTCTTAATCCTTTTTTATATTCATATACGTGATGTACAAATACCTTCATAATCCTATCTTTTTTAAAAGTCATAGAGAGACAACTGCCTCCCTATGACTATCTACTTGCGATGTACTATTTCAACAATGATTTAAAACTTTCTACCCAATTATTAATTCTATCTTCGGTTTCATCTTCTGCATTATCTTGATCTAAAGGCAAACCAACGAACTGACCATCCACTTCTGCTTCAGAAGCATCATACTCATATCCCTCTACCGACACCTGTCCAACAAAAGTACACCCCTTGTCTTTTATCGCGTCATAGATTTTACCCATAGCATCTACAAAAGTATCTCCATAGCTTTCAGCATCACCCAATCCATATAAAGCAACCACTTTACCATTAAGATCTGCTTGCTCTAAATCTTCAATAGAGCCATCCCAATCATCTTGCAGGTCGCCACTACCCCAAGTTGAAGTTCCAAGGATAAGATTATCGTATGACTCAAAATCTGAGGTAGACATGTCATCAATATTTACAACTGACACATCTCCTGAGAGTTTACCTGCAATCATTTCTGCTACACCTTCTGTGTTACCTGTAGTAGATCCAAATACAATAGCTGTTTTACTCATAATCCATTTATTTTAATAAATAAATCCCCTTTTCTCTTTTAAACGGGATGATCTATTTGACGTTATTATTATTGATTTTCTCAATTGTCTTTGACAAAGTTATTAAGACTCAATCTTGATAACAATCACCATTTATAGGGATATTTACACCCCACCCTTTCATCAAACACAACAAATAAACTAGAAATCAAATTACTACAACTAAATAAAGAAGACTATAAACAGACTACAAGGAAGAAGACTATCTATCAAAAGAAACACCACACCCCCATTTATAGGGATAAAAAAAGGAACCATCCAGAATCATAGACAGCCCCTTTTAAGCAAACAACAACAAACTTTATTTAGAAATTGTAATAAAATCCTAAATGTAAACGGTAAGCAATAATACTATCTGCATCACCAGATTTAAAACCATAATCTGCAGTTCCTCTTATTTGTGCTCCCATATAATCATTCACTTTATACATCATTCCCAATTCTGGTATCATTGCAAAATGCCAATCCTTATCATTAATCGAAATACTTCCAACTTGCATTTCTCTATCATTATAAATAGTACCTACACCAAGCCCCCCATAGAAAGTAAACTTATCCCCTTGAGAAAGATAATAATGAGCCGTAATATAGAGTGGTACACTATACACATAATGGTAAGTACTCCCGTGTAATATTGCGTTATCAATAATATGATCTTGAATACCCATATCATCATAATAACTTTGGAATCCAGCAGAAATACCCAAAGAGTAATTCTCTCCCATCATATGTCTAAAATTCATAGAGAATCCTCTAAAACTGGTTTTATCCAAAAAATCAGCAAGATTTCCTGAAGGGAAACCAATAGTATAGTCAATGAAAAATAAATTTTCAGTCTGTATCGTAGTATATTTTTGTGTATCTACATAAGTCTGTGCAGAGATCGAGCACACACCTATAAAAATAGAGATCACAAAAATGAGTATCGATTTTTTCATATTGTACAATTTAATATTCAACCACTTATTATTTTATTTATCCATTAAATATGGAGACTGCATAAATGCTTGATCAATATTTTTATTAATTCGAGCATTGATATTACTTCCTTCTAAAAGACCGTTAACAAGACCTACCCATACAATAGGGATCTTTTTATCAGCAGACATCTGTTGTTTTGGATTTATCATCTCGATAAAGACTGTACCAGTATCATAAGTCGTGTAGTACATAGGATATCCATACCATGGATAATAACCAGGTCCCCAGCCCCATCCAGGATAAAAACCACCATACCAATCCCAATAATACCACCAATCGTCATACCAATATTGATTGATATAAGTTGTTGTTATTGAAGAAACTGTCACC
Source organism: Prolixibacteraceae bacterium (assembly GCA_025210775.1). GTDB lineage: Bacteria > Bacteroidota > Bacteroidia > Bacteroidales > Prolixibacteraceae > Halosquirtibacter. The sequence goes on along the minus strand of JAOARB010000023.1, from coordinate 43,100 downwards.
ACGATATCTGCCTCAACAACCCCTTCTTCAGCGGGAGTAATCATAGTCCATCCAAGATCATCAAGGTTGCTTTTAACCCTATCTAACACCACCTCATCAAAATTATGAGTCAAACTACCCATACTTTTCCCATTTGGAGTTAAAAACATCAGGGTATCGATCAATTGATACGTTTTCACCGTAGAGAAATCCATTGACGGTTGATGATTAGTATAGACCACATCGTAATCACTAATATATTCAGGACCTCGATCCTCACAACTTGTCAATAACAAGAGTGGTACACTCATCACACAAAGGATAAGAGTTATAATACATTTTTTCATACAGAATAATTTAAGATTCATAAAACATACAGTAATATTTTTATCCGCATTAACTCCAAGTTTACAATCATTTAGGATTCATTTTTTTCACAAAAAAACAGTTGTTAACTCACTATGATGAAAACATTTTAAAAAAGTAGATTGTTCATTATAAAAAGAGTCAAAAGCATAAAATCACTTATTATGAAAGAGCAAGAAATCAAAAAATATCCTGTAGAAATAACCCTCTATAGGAATGCGACAATGCGGATAAAGCACTATGGCATAAACATTCTCACTGATCCTATGCTTTCTCCAAAGGAGTCGTTTATGTCTTTTATCACTCCCCAGAAGAATCTTAATCCCACGGTAGATCTTCCTACATCACTAGACAATATCTTAAAAAAGATTGACTTGGTTATCGTATCACATCTTCACCCTGATCATTTTGATGCCAAAGCAATGGAGGTGCTTCCCAAAGACATACCTATGATATGTACGCATGAAGATAAAGAAGCGCTATCTGAAATGGGATTCTCTGATATTCATGGACTTAAAGACCAATTGATATGGAATGGAATCACTTTTACAGCGATATATGGAGAACATGGCAATAATGAATTAGAAGACAAGCTAGGTCCGGCAAACGGTTTTATCATAGAAGCCCCAGGTTACGACACGATATATTGGATAGGCAATTGTATTCTAAATAATGAGATTAAAAAGGTGATCCACCACTACCATCCAAGAATTATCATCACCCATTCAGGAGGAGCCATATATCTTGATAAGCATCATATATTGATGAATGGTTACGACACCATAGATATCGCGAAGCAAGCACCTAAATCAAAGATTGTAGCAGTTCATTTAGATGCACTTGACCATTGTAAAGAGACAAGAGAAAGTTTGAGAAGAAAAATTATTGAAGAAGAGGCAGATAATATTTTTATCCCATTAGATGGACAGAAATTAGTCTTTTAAAACAAAAAGCCCCTGATAAATCAGAGGCTTTTTTTATATGATAGTATCACCACTATTTTAATGCAGCAATCAACTCCTCAACATTTACTAGCTTTTGTTCGCCAGACTCCATGTCTTTTAGAGTTACTTTACCTTCAGCCATTTCAGATTCTCCAACAAGAGCCACAAAAGGGATATTCTTAGAGTTAGCATAGCTCATTTGTTTTTTCATCTTGGCACTGTTACCAAATATTTCACAAGCAACACCTTCCTTACGAAGAGAAGCAAGAATTGGCAAACAATATTTTTCTTCTGTCTTACCAAAATTAACAAACAACACTTTTGTTGAGGTCAAGCTATCTTTTGGAAATAGATCCAATGATTCAAGAACATCATAAATACGATCTGCACCAAAAGAGATACCAACACCAGATACATCTTTCAATCCAAAGATACCAGTTAAATCGTCATAACGACCACCACCAGTAATCGATCCCATCACAGCATCTTTCGCTTTTACTTCAAAGATAGCACCAGTATAGTAGTTTAATCCACGAGCAAGAGTAAGGTCTAATTCCACCTCTACATCCAAGTCGAACATGGTTAGGTAATCGAAAATTTCTCTCAATTCCTCAACCCCTTTCATACCCACTTCAGAGTTACTAATTACCTCCTCAATTTGAGACAATTTCTCTTGGTTGCTTCCTGAAAGTTTAAGGATAGGTTGTAATTTATCGACAGATTCAGAAGAGATACCTTTCTCAATCAACTCTTTATTTACATTCTCTAAACCAATTTTATCTAGTTTATCAATTGCAACAGTAATATCGATCATACGATCAGCAGCACCGATAGTTTCTGCAATACCAGCCAATACCTTACGGTTGTTCAACTTAATCACAGTACGAATGCCCAAACGACGATATACTTCATCCACAATCTGGATCAATTCCACTTCGTTCATCAAAGAATCACTTCCTACAACGTCAACATCACATTGAAAGAACTCACGGTAACGACCTCTTTGAGGACGATCGGCTCTCCAAACAGGTTGAATCTGGAAACGCTTAAATGGGAATGTAATTTCATTTCTATGTTGTACAACGTAACGTGCAAAAGGAACTGTTAGATCGTATCTCAATCCCTTTTCACTAAGTTTATTTGTCAACTTAGGAATATGACGGGCAGCAAAATCTTCATCAGAAATTTTCTTTGTGAAATCACCTGAGTTCAACACTTTAAACAACAATTTATCTCCTTCTTCACCATACTTTCCCATTAAAGTAGAAAGGTTCTCCATTGCTGGAGTCTCAATAGGTTGAAATCCATATAGTTTAAATACAGAACGAATTGTATCGAAGATATAATTTCTTTTGGACATCTGTTCTGGTCCAAAATCTCGTGTCCCTTTGGGTATTGACGGTTTTTGTGCCATTTTTTATATCTAGAGTTAATTTTTTACTTTGAAAATCTTTAATTGTATATGGGAACCTAGCTCCTCACAAAACGATGCAAAATTAAACATTTATCCCACATAATAACCTTTATACAAAAATCTTTAAGCCATCCATACAAAATTTTAAAGAAAACAACCCTAATATTCCTCACATTCGACAATTTCGACTAAGTTTAAAAGAAAACACGGTTATATTATATTTCATTGATTTTTATATCTTTGATAAAGAAAATTGCACCATTCACAACCATCTAAGCCAATCATAAACTGAAAATGATTTCTTTATAAAAAGGAAAGCATTTTCTTTGTGTCAATTTTTGATCTGCAAAAACAATCTAAGTTATCAACGTCACAAGGTTTAAATTTATGAAAAAAACATTTCTATTTCTAGCACTACTTATTCCTGTAATGAGTTGGGGACAAACCAAAGAAAACAAAGAAACCAAACCCAAAGTGAGTATCCACGGATTTATCCGTACAGACCTTATTGGAGATTCTCGTCAAAATGTATATGCATTAGAAGGAATGTATGCTGCATTCCCTAAAAAACCAGAATTGGATGCCAATGGGGAAGACATCAATGACCAAGGAGCTTTAAGAGAACTAAGTCTCTTTTCGCGACTTAGCTTTAAAGTTATAGGGCCAGACATCTTTAACGCCAAAACAAGTGGACTAATAGAGTTTGATGCTATGGGTGGTGTTGGTAAAGGAGGAGCAACCAACGAACTACGTTTCCGTCACGCTTTTGTAAAATTAGATTGGACCAAAAGTTCCCTTGTTGTTGGTAGAACATGGCATCCTTTCTTTGTAACATCGACTTTCCCAATTGTTCTTAATCTTAACACTGGTATACCATACCAACCATTTAGTCGAGCACCTCAAATCAGTTTTACGAAATCACTAAATGAGAAGGTTAAAGCTCAGATCTCGGCGATCTACCAAAGTCAATATGCCAATGTTGGTCCAGATGGTAAATCTCCAGACTACCAACGTAATGCAGTGGTTCCAAATCTTAATTTCCTTCTTAAAAGAGAAACCAAAGATTTTAAAGCAGGTATCTCTTATGACTTATTGGTTATACAGCCTGATCTTTATACTGTTGGCATAAACAACAAAAAATATAAGTCGACAAAACTTCTTTATTCTAATCGCTTTATGGCATATGCTGATGCAATCTTAGGTAAATTAGAGGTAAAAGCAAAAACCACTTATGGTCAAAACATGAGTGACCTTCTTTTAGGTGGAGGATATGCTATTTCGGACATCAAAAAATCGACAGGAGAAGTAACCTATACACAAAACTACAACAGCGCTACTTTCGTAGAGTTACTGTACAAATGTGACGAGCAATTAACTATGGCTCTTTTTGGGGGGTATATGACGAATAAACAATACCAAGATGAACTTTATACTGGAGATGAAAAAGCTGTCTATGCTAAATATGCAGATGTCGATTACAGCTACCGTATCTCTCCGGCGGTATACTACAAAGTTAAAAACATGAAACTTGGTGCTGAATACGAATACAATGTAGCTGCATATGGAGATTTCGATTTCAACAACAAAGGTGAAATCGATAACAGTGAAGAAGTATCAAACCACCGTTTAACATTATCACTTTGCTACTTCTTCTAAGAGAAGTTGTTGTTCTTTTGGACAATTTAGATAATACAATATTTACCAATAGGCTATCTCTTTATGAGATGGCCTATTTTAGTTTTATCAAAAGACGTCATTAGAGAACATAAAAAAGGGTTGTCCACTAAAGAACAACCCCCTAAAACCAAATGATAGCAACTAAATTCTAGTTATCTATGTGCTTACTATTTCTGATGAGTCTTTTGATACATTTCATAGCGTTTTTTAATCAAGTCGAAATGAGCCTGAGTCATATCAGGAAGGTTAAAAAATACCACTCCTTTGGCACCATTATCTAAAGCTTGATCAATCGCTTCATTCATTTTTTCTGTCTCCTTAATATCTGGAACATAAACGCCTGCCAAAAGAGTCTTAGGCGTACCCATTGTTTCTACATCTTCCTTTACAGTCTCTCCAATCCATGATATTGGTTTATTATAGAAACCATTATAGATCATAGGACAAACAGCATCGATTTCAAATCGACTCCAATCTTGACGAACATGAGTACGAGACATCTCTGGTGTTGGGAATACTGCAGCACTAGCAGCGACGCCAGTCTCTTTCTTCACACGTGCAGCCACAGTGTTTACAATATCAACAATAGGATCTAAACGGAAAGCAGCCCAATCTTTATCTTTTGATGGATCTTCAAGTTCCATAGGATCACGTCCATACTCCTTCTTAAAAGCAGCACGACAACGATCACAATAACAAAAATCGTAAGGTGCCATCTCGTGATCTTGTACCAATCCATAATGTGGCTGTAAAGCGTCTGGCAAATAAACATCGCAATAACGGATATAATCAAAATGAATACTCGCAATACCAGGAATTCGAGCGATCTTTAAATACTCTTGAATAAGATACTCTTTCACTTCAGGATTACGAGGACACATAAAGTGATAATAATCAACATAAGGAGGATTATCTACCACATTAACGCCTTCTCTACTCACAGTATACCAATCTTTATGTTTAGCCATAATCTCTTTCGAGTTATTAATCATCGTTGGTCTCCAAGCATGCAATAAAACCCCTGCTTTCTTAAAAAGAGGCGAAACATGTTTATAAGTCTCATTAGGAGCGTCTAAGAAAACGGCATCAACGTGAGAAGATTTTAGGTTCTTTAGATAATCCAAAATCTCTTGATCCGATTTATCCTCAAAAATACTAGCTCTACCCCAAGCAGAGAATAGAGGGAATATATCCTTTGACACTTCCTCTTTTCTTTGGCAAGAGAAAAATGAAAGAAAAACGAAAAAAAGAATAAGTCTTTTCATAATTGCATGTAAATATTAATAAAGTGTGTATTTAGCGTCTTTTGCTTTAGACCAACGCAAGATGTATAAATATAAGTAGCACTCCGCCAATTCTAAGTAGTAACATATCTACACATGCTGTACAACATCATTAATTTATCTATACAATACCTCCTATAACACTGATTTACAATATCAAAACAAGAACACACTTTCTATATCTTTTAATCACAACGCCAATTTCGAAAGACTCACTTCTTGACAAAATAAACTTCATATCTATTCATTAGTCACAACAAAAAGGGATATAAAGAATTAACATAGGGAAATTACAATAGACTCGATACAATAGTCTTCATACCTGATGTAACATAAATTTATTTTAAATAACACACAAATAAAAGAGTCACATATCCCTAATTATAGGTATTGGTAAACAGCATAAGCAAGTTTATGTTTGCATTCAACAATTCATACCTTTTTATCTTTTTATAATGAAATCAAAAATAAACATCATATTTTTCATTCTTATTGCCTTAGTTTATCAAGCTCATGGGAACAACAAAAACACTGTTCAGCGATTAGTCATAAAAGTGGTTGATACTAAAGGTAATTTAATCCCCTATTCACTAGTAAAACTAAAAAGAAGCAAACTAGTAACCTATGCTAATATAGAAGGAAAAGCAATCATTGATTTTCCAAATAAAATAAAAGAAGACTCTTTAATCATAAAATATACAGGATATAAAGAATATAGATCTCTTATTAAACATCCAATCACTTCCCCTATTGTAGTTCAATTAAAAGATGAATTTGTGAAATTGAATGATGTTACAATCCATGGAGAATCAGGATCAACACAACTTCGAAAGTCTACGTTTACAGTATCCGCAATAGAAACAAAAAAGATAAAAGGACTAACAAAAGATTTAAATCAGACATTGGAAGAAATTCCTGGCGTAAAGGTCAGACAAAATGGAGGAATGGGATCAGGCTATAACTTTACTATTAATGGTTTCTCTGGCAGTCAAATAAAATTCTTTATTAATGGAATACCGATGGAGTTCTTTGGGCGTTCATATGGATTAAATAATCTCCCTGTAAGCATTGCTGAACGTATTGAAATTTATAAAGGGGTAATTCCTGTTTACTTGGGAGCTGATGTACTTGGAGCCGCGGTAAATATCGTAACAAATCAGCAAAAAAGAGATTATTTAGACATTTCATATCAATATGGATCTTTTAACCAGAATCAATTCTCACTGTTGTCAAGAAAACATCTTAATGAACATATCGCCTTTACGGCAAACATTATTGGGAATTACGCCGACAATAATTATCCTGTACAAGTAGATATATATGATATCAAAGACCTATCCTTTAAAGGAGTTCAAGAGAGAAAGCGCTTTCACGATGCATATAAAAATGGTGCTACAGAAATTGGTATAAGTTTATTAGACCTTCCTTTTACAGATGAACTTTCGCTAAAGTTAGTTGGCTCCATGGACTATAAAGAGCAACAAACAGGGATGAATATGACTCAAGTAGCTGGACAAGCATTTACTCAAAATAAAATGGGGATGGCAACACTCCTATACAGAAAGAAAAATTTCATTACCCAAAATTTAAATGCCAAAACATTCATCTCTTACAATGCAAACAACACAATGGTTGCAGATACCAGTTCTCGAAAATATAATTGGAATGGAGAATATGTTAAGAATAATATTGGGACTTCTGGAGAACTTCTTCGTTACAAGAGTTTGCTAACATATCATGATAGAAGTTTTGTAAACAACACCTCTTTCTCATACAAACTATCCCCCTATCAAAACATTGTATTGAATAACACCTATAGTTATTATCGTAGAGTAGGCACTGATAAAGTAAATCCTTATGAAATTCCATATAATGAACCAAACATCTTAAACAAAAACATTTTAGGTTTATCATATGAGGTCAAACTCTTTTCAGACAGATGGCTAACCAACATTTTGTATAAAAACTATTGGATGAACCTTAAATCTGCAGAAGCACAATATAGTAAATACCAAGAGATTGAATCAAAATATCAACATCAAGGAGCAGGAATATCATCTACATTCTTCGTAACAAAATATTTTCAAATAAAAGCCTCATTTGAAAAGACCTACCGTCTACCTCAAGCATCAGAAACTTTAGGCGATGGACTATTAATTCTGAATAATGCAAAACTAAAACCAGAAGAAAGTAACAACTTCAATTTTGGTCTTTTGTGGAATAGAACAATAAACAAACACACATTAAATCTAGAAGGGAATTATTTCTATCGTAAATCGAATAATTTAATTCGATTGAATGTAGACAATGTTACAAGCCATTACGAGAATCTATTTAATGTAGAAGGAAGTAGTTACAATCTAGACTTTAGTTACAAACTACGAGATAAATTCTCAGTAAATCTAAATGGGACTTATCTCTTAGATATAAATAAATCTGATAGATATGGATTCTACAATACCAGAATACCTAACAAACCTTATTTGTATGGAAACATTTTGCTTTCATACACTACTGCTCCAATATTAGGAAACAACGATAGAGTTACCATTAATTGGAATACAAACTATGTACATGAATTTTATCTAGCATGGCCAAACATGGGACTTTCCGAAGAGAAATACACCATACCGATGCAATTGTCAAACAATGTATCTCTGCTATACCAATTATATAAAAACATATCCATTTCGTTTTCGTGCAACAACCTAATGGACGCACAGCTATATGATAATTATGCACTTCAAAAACCTGGTAGATCCTTTATGTTTAAAGTGAGATACTTCATTTCAAAAATAAGATAATGAAAACAACAAAAATCACGCGACTATTTATCGCATTACTATTTGTAAGCACTGTTTCGTCTTGTAAAAAAGACGAGACTAACATAAACAATCAAAATAAAAACAAATCAAAATACATTTTGGCTCTCCGTACACCATCTTCAGGTAAAAGTACAGCAGACTATCTTTTGTCAACGAATGATCAAATGTCTGGAGAGATTTCCGCTGTTGGACAAGGGGTAGAGCAAATTGGCTGGAGATATTTTACCTCAACATCAGGAAGGTATCTAAGTGTAGGATATGGAGACAATAATATACAAGGCTATACTTTTGATGAGAATACAGAACGTCTCAATAATTATGGTAAAATGGTCTTTGAACGCCTAGATATGGATGCTCCAATTAGCGACAACGAGATACTCGGAATTGGTGCACCATGGGGAGGTGGTACTGATGTTTGTACAATGATGATTATCAATACAGAAAAGCTTAAAGCAACAACACAAAAGAAAGTAAAACTGAGTGATCTTACATTAAAAGATCAGGAATACTTGTGGCCAACCTCTGCACGTAAAGTGGGAGACAAACTATTCCTTTCATTCTATCTAGTTAAAGGTAAAAAGTTTGAAACTCCAGTAACAGATAGAGCTTGGGTTAGTGTCTTTTCTTATCCAGAATTAGAGTTCATTAAAACTATTGAAGACCAACGAACAGGTCCTCTAGGTCAATATGGGAATAGCCGAATGATGATAAAAACAGAAACAGGTGACCTATATTGTTTTTCGTCTTGTTCAATCGAAGCTGGTTTTGATACAGAAACAAAACCATCCGGAGTCCTAAGAATTAAGAATGGCAAAACAGAGTTTGACTCTTCATATTTTTTCAATATTGAAGAGAAAAGTTCTAAAGGATATGAAGTTGTTTTCACACAATATTTAGGGAATGGACTGGTATTCGCACGAGTAGTAACAAATGAAGGTGGAGATGTAAAATGGGCAGCAACAAGAGCAACCCTTACACCATGTAAATATGTTATTCTTAATTTATTTGATAAGACTGTTAAAGATATAGAAGGACTACCAAAAACATCTGGTAGCATGCCTGGATCGGCATTGTATGATGAAAATAAGGTTTATGTATCCATTCATAATGATGAAACTTTCATATATCAAATTGATCCAATCAAAGCAACTGCAACTAAGGGTGCAAAAATCGATGGTATTGATGCACCAGGAATATTCAAAATAGAGAAGGCTCAATAACTATACTAAATCCTTTTCTTAACTATTAGAGTTCTCTTTTTATTAAGGAGGACTCTAATTCTTTTTTAATACAAAAACATGAAAAAAATTCTCTTCTCCGCCCATAAATACGTAGGACTAGTCACTGGTATACTTATGTTCTTTACATCAATCAGTGGTGCACTTTATGTTTTCCATGATGAATTATTCCAATTAATACATCGCAATACATTATATACACAAGTCTACAATGAACCGACCAAATCACTTGATCAGTTATTAGAGAAAGCACAAAAACATATTGGAGGTGATCTACCCATCAATTCCATTACAACTTATAGTGATCTATCTCGAACTTGGGAATTCAAATCCTATCATACCAATCCGAATGCAATACACTATTTCGATTGGATAAAACAAAATAAGGTAGTATACATCAATCCACATACTGGAGACATTTCAGGAACGATAAACCTTAAATATGAATTCTTCCAATTAATAAAGATGTTCCATTGGAGCTATCTTTTAAAAACTGAATATGGTCAACCTATTGTTGGAATCGTTACCCTATTATTTTTAATTTGTCTCTTAACTGGAGTTTGGATATGGTGGCCCAAAAATGGAATAAAAAGAAAACATTTCCGATTTCGGACAAAAAAAGGATTTAAAATAATAAATAGGGATGTCCATCTAACATTGGGGATACTTACATTTCCATTCGCTTTTATCATTTGTATTACTGGATTAATTTGGGCATATCGATGGATGATGGTTTTAATCTACCTCATCTTTAATCTTGGAGTTAATAATTATACGGCCTCAACCACCAAATCAAAAGATGCATTTCCAACTAAAAATATTTATCAAAAAATATACAATCAATGTCACCAAAAATATCCCGATGCATATAGTATATCGTTAAGTAAAAGATCGCAAAAAAAAGAAGCAACTATAAATGCATTTGTCAAATTAACCAAACCTGTCTACTATAAAAGTGTAAGAATCAAATTTGATCAATATACAGGACAACAATTAGAGGTGGATAGTTTCGACGAAAGTAGCAATGGTGAAAAGGCGATCAAAATGAATTATGATATTCATACAGGTGCTATAGGAGGAATTATTGGTAAGATAATAATGTTTATCATCTCAATGATTTTATCTGCACTTCCAATTTCAGGATATATAATATGGTTAAACAGACATAAATAATTCCTTTCAAAAACAAAAAGCATCAACGACAGTAAATTCACTTCTAAAAATTTTTCTATAACTATTATAATTAACCCTAGCCATCTGTAAACAAAAGTATTGTACATAAGACTTATTTGCATATTATGTCTATAACACAAAGCCACACATAGGTTCAAAAAAAAATTGTACCTTTATTCACCAATCATAACCATAACAGTCATAAATAAAATTCATATTTCAATGTTTTTTCCACCTAATTGTAAGAACCAGAATTATAATAGATGAAGATATTAGTCATACAACAAAAGAGAATCGGTGATGTGCTTGTGAGCACTGTTTTATGTGATAATTTACGTGAAGCATATCCTGATGCAACCATAGACTATTTAGTTTTCGATTTTACGAAAGAAGTGGCTATTGGAAATCCTAATATCAATGAAATTCTTCTTTTTGATGATGAGGATAGGAAAGGGTTAAAACTGATTCAATTTGCATTAAAAATACGTCGTCGTAATTATGACATTATCATTGATCCTTATTCTAAATTCGATAGCTGGGTAATTACTGCTCTATCAGGAGTTAAACAACGTATCTCATTTAACAAAAGATATGGCATCTATAATGAAGCAGTTTCTCCCAAAAACAACCCTCTTTGTAAAGAGTATGGTGAAGTAATTGCCAATAGATTAAATCTTTTAACGCCTTTATTAGGAAAAGATTATGCATTTGATTACACCCCAAAAATCTATCTAAAACCAGGTGAAAGAGAACTTGGAGAGGCACAATTAAAAGAGCTAGGGGTAACTGTAGATCAACCTATTATAATGATGGGAGTATTAGGAAGTGTTCCTAACAAGACCTATCCTACAGACTATTTCAAGACCATTATCGATAACATCAATAAAGATTTTGAAGGAGCAATTATCTTTAACTACTACAAAAATGATAAAGAGGAAGCCGAAAAACTTTATCAAACACTAGAAAGAAAAGATAATGTTTACTGGAATACAGGTGGAAGAGGCTTACGAGATCTAGCCCAAATGCTAAGTCATGTCGACCTATATATTGGGAACGACTGTGGACATCCTCATATTGCAAAAGCGTTATCTGTGCCAACCTTTACTTTTTTTGCGCCACAAATTGATCCTGATGCATGGGGAATATTAGAATGTCTACCTCAACACTGTTCTGCGCATTTAAGAGATTGGGAGCCAAATTACAAAGAGAAGTACGAAAAAGAGGAACTAAAAACAAGAAACGAAGAATTATATCGTAAGATGGATCCACAAGATTTGACCAAAAAAATTGTAGATCATCTACGTGAAAACCACATATTAAACCAAACAGGTATTTGGAGTAATGAATAAGTTAAAAACCTCTGATTCAATACAGACTATTAGTTTTATTGGAGCAGGAAATGTGGCCACACAAATGGCCAAAAACCTTTATCAAAAAGGATTCAAAATAAAACAAATATACAGCCGAACAGAAGCGTCGGCTGTTTTATTATCCCAACAGGTAGAAGCCAAATTCACCACTTCTCTAAAAGAGATATCCTCGGATGTGGACTTGATTGTTATTTCTGTTAACGACAAAGCACTAATAGAGATCACCCCATCGTTAGATTTGGGACAAACACTTACGGTTCATACAGGAGGAAGTATTCCCATGTCCCAACTTGAAGGAGTATCTTCTCGCATCGGTGTTATCTACCCATTACAAACATTCACTAAAAGTCATGATATCTCGTTTGAAAAGTTGCCTCTATGCGTAGAAGCCAACAACGAGAAAGACCTTAAGGATCTTCTTTCGTTATCTAAGAGACTATCCACAAAAGTGGCTTCTGTCTCTTCGAAACAGAGGAAGACCATTCATTTGGCAGCCGTCTTTGCTTGTAATTTCTCCAATCACATGTTGGCCATTGCAGACGAAATACTAACGCAAGAAGATCTAGAGCTTGGTCTACTGCAACCATTAGTAGAAGAGACCATTACCAAAGCCTTTACCATTACACCCAAGAAAGGGCAATCGGGACCAGCAATAAGAAGAGATGATAATGTCATAAACGAACATCTCAAAAGATTAGAGAAGCATCCCGATTTTTCCGATATTTACAAAAAAATAAGTAATAGCATTCAAAATATTTGATTCTTAATTCTATGGGATATTTTAAAGAAGACCTAGTAAATATCAAAGGTTTTGCTTTTGATGTAGACGGTGTATTATCGAAAACAGTACAAACATTGGATGCCAATGGAGTTCCAATGAGAACCACCAATATTAAAGATGGTTATGCTATTGTACAAGCAGTAAAAATGGGATATCCTATTGCCATCATTACTGGAGGAAAGTCACAAGCAGTAGAAAATCGTTATTCAGCACTTGGAGTCGAGGATATATATATTGGTGCAAATGATAAGGTTGCAGCACTAAAAGAGTGGGCCGAAAAGCACAACCTTAAGAAAGAGCAAATCCTATTTATCGGTGACGACATTCCAGACTATGATGCGATGAAAAGTGTTGGACTCCCTGTTTGTCCTAAAGATGCAGCCGCAGAGATCAAAGCTATATCTCGCCATATCTCTAGTTACAATGGAGGAGAAGGAATCGTTAGAGATATGATTGAACAAGTATTAAAAGTTCAAGAAAAATGGACCATTAGCAAAGAGACTCCTTGGAGTAGCTATTAATCAGAAATATATGATTTTAGACAATCTTAAAGATTTTAATATAATTCTAGCCTCACAGTCTCCTAGAAGACAAGAGCTACTAAAAGGATTAAATATTGATTTTACTACAGAAGTAAGATCTGTAGAAGAAGTATATCCTAATGACCTAGCACCTGAAAAAGTTCCGACTTATCTTTCAGAACTTAAGGCATCTGTGTTTAATGAATTAAACAGCAATGACCTTGTGATCACTTCAGACACTGTAGTGATTAATGATGGTAAAGTATTGGGAAAACCTAGTGATGCAGCAGAGGCTAAAGAGATGATACAAAGACTTTCAGGCAAGAGTCATCAGGTGGTTACAGGGGTAACCATCAAGACCCAAAATAAGGTTCACTCTTTCTGTTCAACTACAGATGTAACTTTCTCAAACCTTACAGATCAAGAGATAGACTTTTATATCCAACAATATCGACCATTCGACAAAGCAGGAGCCTATGGAATCCAAGAATGGATTGGTTATATTGGTATTGAGTCGATCAAAGGATCCTATTTCAACGTCATGGGACTCCCAGTACACAGGTTATATGAAGAGCTAAAAAATATAGCAAAATAACAGACCCAACGAAACTCATTTTTTCGTTAGAAAAAAATCTGTTACTTGAATAATATATACATTGAAACATAAAACCTGTATGATTATTTTTTTCAATCAAACAACTCTTGCATCATTTATTGGGGGATATATGTGATACCTTTTTATTATGTCCATTAGATATTAATAAAAACAATCACCACATATAAATAAGATCATATGCATTTTTGGAAGAAATTAACCAATAATCAAATCAAAGAGAGAGTCTTTTCTGCACTACAAAAAAATGTAGATTATAACGAGAGAACCATTCTTGGGGTGCCTGCATCTCACCTAGATGAAAAAGTCTTTAATAGAGACCTTGTTTTTCTTGACGACGCTCCTTTCCTATCATCAATGGTTTACAATCCAAACCATATTGGATGTCACACAATGGGAGAATCAGAAGAATTCTTTGCTGGCACACAAGAGATAGAGAAAGAGTTAATAGAGATTGTAGCAACCGACATTCTAAAGAATGAACCGGGTGCCAGTGATGGATATATTGCTTCAGGAGGAACCGAAGCCAATATGCAAGCCATGTGGATATATCGTAACTTCTACAAGAAACAACATGGAGCCAAACATCAAGAGATTGCGATCCTTTGTTCGGAAGACTCTCACTACTCGATGCCCAAAGCTGCTAATATTCTTAATATTCCGATGATCTCGGCTAAAGTAGATGATAACACCCGTCTTGTAGATGAAGCTCAATTACGAATTCAACTAGAAGAGGCAAAAAACAATGGCATTAAATACATCATATTAATTGCCAATATGATGACCACCATGTTCGGTTCTGTTGATAATCTTGAGACCTATACCAAAGCATTAAAAGATCTTGATTTTGATTATAAAGTCCATGTAGATGGTGCTTATGGAGGATTTGTTTATCCTTTCTCTGCAAAGGAGCCAAATCTATTGATGAACAACCCAGAGGTCAACTCTGTCACATTGGATGCCCATAAGATGGTACAAGCTCCTTTTGGAACGGGTATTTTTATTATCCGTAAAGGTTGGATGCAATATGCTACAACGGAAGAAGCCCAATATGTACAAGGTATGGATGCCACCATTATTGGAAGTAGATCCGGTGCCAATGCCATTTCTATTTGGATGATCTTAATGACTTATGGTCCTCACGGTTGGTTTGAAAAGATTCATCTTCTTAACTATCGTACCCAATGGTTGTGTGATCAACTAAAAGAGCTAGGAGTAGAATTCTATCGTAATCCTGCATCTAACCTAGTAACAATGCGAGCATCCTATATTCCTGAGGATATAGCTCATAAATATGGTATTGTTCCTGACTCACACAACGAAGATGCCAAATGGTATAAGATTGTTGTTATGAGCCATGTAACAGTTGATCTTCTTATTCCATTTATTGAAGATATGAAAATACATCTTCAAAAATAGAACGACAAGAAAGATTAAAAAAGATAAGGCTGTCTTACGTAAAGACAGCCTTATTTTTATACGTTTAAATGATGTCTCTATTAAGAGATTGGATAATCACCTCTAACATCAGTCAACACTTCACAACCAGTCTCTGTAACCAGTAATGTGTGTTCAAACTGTGCAGACAATTTACCATCAATCGTTGTTGCAGTCCATCCATCTTCCTCATCGATCACTACTTTTGGACGACCAAGGTTAAGCATTGGTTCAATAGTGAAAGTCATTCCTGGACGCAACCTAGGTCCTGAATTCTTACGAGCTGTATGATCCACTTGAGGATCTTCATGAAATTCTATTCCCACACCGTGGCCACAAAATTCATATACGACACCGTAATTACGAGTACGAGCAAAACGAGTAATGGCAAATCCAATATTTCCCAAATAGTTACCAGGACGTACTTGTTGAATACCAAGATTCAATGCATGTAATGTATCATCAATTAAATCTTGTGCTTCTTCTGAAACCTCACCAACAGTAAACATACGACTAGTATCTCCAAAATAACCATCTAAGATACATGTCACATCGATATTTAAGATATCGCCATTTTTCAATACAGTCTCTTTCGAAGGGATACCATGACAAACCACCTCATTAAGTGATATACATGATGATTTTGGATAACCATTATAATTAAGGGTCGCTGGAATAGCACCATGATCCTCCATGTACTTACGCATCAAATCGTCTAGATATTCCGTATCTACCCCCTCTTTTACAAAAGGAGCAATATATTCAAGGACTTGACCTGCTAACTTAGAACTTTTACGAATTCCATCGATCTGTTCTGGAGTCTTTATTACTATACTCATTCGTTTAATTTTTAGAGTACAAAAATTATCATTTTATAGTAACAATACAAAGAATAAAACAAAATGTTTTGTCCAAATAAGCAATCGACTACACAACCCGCTGCATTCCAATGCAATTAAAGACTCTTTTAACAGGTAGACAAATTAAAATTTCTCTTTTAGTCTCGAACGGCTTACCGAGGTAACTAATCCAATAAGCATTAAAAAACAAAAAGAGATATTGTTCATGAATACGACCTTACGTTATTCTATCTTTTAGAACACGCATCACTCAATAATAGAAGAAGCAAAAAAGAGAATTCTAAAGAAAGTCAAAGACAAATAAACGATTGCTTCTTTTTCATTTATTGCCTTCATAACCAAAACTACACATTTCATGATTAAAAGGAGATAAAAGTTACTATAACCAAGAAATAAAAACTTTCAAACACATCATTTTCAATTCTTTAACACCAGCAACACCAAACACAAACGTTTGAAATAAAGACATCAAAGAAAAGTAATAATTACAAAACATATAAATAGAAAAAAAGTCGTTTCTTTGTCATCCTAAAAGTTGAATTGCAAAAACAAAAAAGATGACAAATCAAAAATATAAGATGTTGGTATTAGATTTGGATGATACACTTCTAACCGACGATCACAGAATATCAGACGAAAACAAACAAGCTTTAACCGAAGCACAAGAAAAAGGAATCTATGTTGTCTTGGCATCAGGACGTCCAACACCTGCGATGTTGCGCTATGCCGAAGAATTAGATCTTAAGAAATATGGCTCATTCCTTATCAGCTACAATGGAGCAATCATCACCGATATGGGATCAGGAGAGACGCTTTTTGAACAAACTCTAACAAAAGAGGAGGTACACGATCTTCATAACTTCAGTAAAGAACATAAGGTAGACATCATCACTTATGTTGATGGTAGTATTGTCAGCGAACGCACAACAGAATATATTGATGTAGAGGTAGGCCTAACACAAATGCCTCACCGTATCGTTCCTTGTTTCAAGGAAGCCGTTCAAACATCGATGGTTAAATGTATCATGCTTGAAGAGCCATCTTATCTTAAAGAGGTTGCTCAAAAACTAAAAGAAGAGAAAAAAGACAAGAGTGTATCCATCTCGAAGCCTTTCTTCCTAGAAGTTACACCGCAAGGTATTGACAAAGCTGCAAGTATTACTCGCCTAGCACAACGCCTAGATATCCAACAAGAAGAGATCATCGCTGTCGGAAATGCTGGCAACGATCTTAGTATGGTTGAATATGCTGGACTAGGTGTATGGGTAGATAATGTAGATCCTGCACTAAGAGACAAAGCAGATGTGATTGTAGCATCCAATAACGATCATGGAATAGCTGAGGTGGTAAACAAATATATCCTAGCATAATTCTCTTCTAAAGAAAGAGGGGAAAGAAAGATAGGGAATAAAACAATATGGTTTATTCTCAACCTTCTTTTCCCTCTTTTTCTTAACTTTGAACAATAATTGTCAAGACAACATAATAAAGTGAATTATTCTAAAGTTTTCCTTATTATTATCACCATGCTTACGGCATGGATAGATGCTAAAGCATCTAATTATCAAAATCTTACCAACGATACCATTAAATTGGAATCTGTCACTGTACGACAAAAAGCGAAATCACCTTATCTTTCAGGAAAAAACATTTCAAAGATATCTACGACAGAAATAGCCAATAGTAGCGTTAACAATATTGGGGAGATTGTACTTCGTAAAAATTCCATCTATTCACAACAACAAGGTCGTGGAGGTGCCATGTACTTATCTATTAGAGGAACAGGCAAAAGTCACACCGAGGTAACATGGAATGGGATTCCTCTGGCTTCCTCTATGTATGGCACAACAGACTTTTCTTTGATCCCAACCGAAGTAATCGATCAGGCTTCAATATTCTATGGTGGTAGTGCCACAGGCATCTCTTCTAGTAATATTGGAGGAGCAGTAACACTAAACACCTTTCCCTACTACGGGGATAGTCTAAAAGGAAAATTCAACTCTTCAATAGGTAGTTTCCACACATATAAAGCATCTGCAAATCTCAAATATGCCATAAGCAACAAATTTTCAGCAACAAGTAAAGCTTACTACTCCTCTTCAAAAAATGATTTTACGTTTGTAAATAAATATAAAGTCGTTCCCAACGAAGATAAAACAGCATGGGTCAATCCCACAGAGACGAATCATATGGGGGATTGGGAAACCTATGGAGTCGTTCAAGAACTTTTTTACCGCCTTAGTCCCAACACCAAATTGAGCTTTCACTATTGGGGCCAATACAACAACCGCTCTATTCCTACCCTTGCTACCGATTCAGGAAACAATATAGAGAACAACAAAGAGAATCGATCTAAGACCATCTCCCATAGAGGTAGTTTGGTGCTACGCACACTACTAAACGAATGGAATCTACAACTATCTAGTGCCATCAATTACGAAAAAAGTCACTATTGGAATAGAGACAATCAAACCCAATACACTTTTTACGATGATTTAAGCAAAGGCACCAATAGCTACAACAAGATCTCTGTATATAGACAATTAGATCCTAACCTTTCACTTCGTTTTAATATGCAATACAATCTTTTGCATATCAATTCCAACAATCGAACCAACAGTATCGTTGTTGAAAAGACAAGACAACAAAAGATAGCCTTTGGAAATATCTCCTACAATTTCAATGATTGGATATCAAGTTCTTTCTCATTACAAAGCCAATGGAATGAGGATAGATATAGTGGAATAATACCTTGTTTGGGAGCCTCTTTTGAATTAATGGACGATAAAAAGCTTACCATCTCAACACAGATAAATAGGAACTATCGTTTCCCAACACTAAAAGATCAGTACTCAGTACCAGGAGGCAATCCAGACTTAAAGGAAGAGAAAGGATGGGCCTACTCTCTCGCTTTCGACAATGAGATATCAACACGAAAGCTAGACATTCATAATTTGGCAACACTCTACTATTCCAATATCGATAACTGGATTGAATGGAAACCATCCGAATTTGGTTTTTGGGAACCAACGAATAGAGAAAGAGTACTAGCTTATGGTGTCGAATTAAGTAATCAAATCTTATGGACCATAAACCCCAAAGCCTCTCTCTCTTCTTTGATAAATTACAACTACGCAAGAACCATTAATAAGACCAAGCCGAAATCTCCGAATGACAAATCATATAATAAGCAGCTGCCTTATACTCCACAACATATCCTTTCTACTACCCTTCAAGGGAGTTACAAACGATGGGATCTATTGTGCACATGGATTGTCAACAGCAAACAGTTTTCCACCTCAAGTAATGATACTTCCAATGCTTATGGCACCATCGATGGATATCATTATGGCAACGTAGACCTGAAATACCATCATAAGATAAAAAGACAAAATAAACTGACCTACACCCTATCTATTATGAATGTAACCAATACGACCTACGAGAGTTTGGTTGCACAACCTATGCCAGGAATCAATTTTCAAATCTCTATAGATTATGAATTCTAGACAAACAATAAATGATATGAAAAAACAATTACACTGGAGTATTCTACTACTCCTTCTATTTGCTTTTGTTGGATGTTCTGACAACGACACTATCAATCCAGGAACACCAGACATCAAAGAAGAAGGTGTCTATGTATTATCTGAAGGAAGCTTTGGAAAACCAACCACTTCATCTCTTTCATTTTATGAGCCATCATCAAATGAAGTTACAAACGATGTTTTTAAAAATGCCAATAAAGATGTCGGAAGCGATGGTCTAATCCTAGGGAACACCCCTCAATCGATGACTTTAGAAGGATCACTTATCCATATCATCATCAATGGAGACAACAAAATTATAACCATTGATGGAAACACCAATCGCTATCTGGGTGAAGTAAAGGAATTGACTTCTCCTCGTTATATGGTTACCACTCCTGATCATCGTGCTTATGTTACAAGCCTTGCTGAATCAAAGATTACCATTGTTGACTTGGTCCAAAAGGAATTTGATGAGGGTAAGATCTTAAGTCAAATTGACGTAAGTAATCCAGAGGAGACTAGAGTTAAACAACACACCTCAGAAAGAGTTATTGCTGTAAATGATGAGCTATTTGTTGCAGCTTGGAGCTACGATGAAACAGTATTGGTTGTTGATCCTAAGACAAACACTTTAAAAGAAAAGATTACTGTTGGTGTTCAACCACAATCAATGGCTTTAGATAAAAACAAAATGCTTTGGGTGCTATGTGATGGTAGTTATAATGGATCTCCATTTAAATATTCAGATGGATCGATCCACCGTATCAACACACAAACACATAAAGATGAATTGGTTTATACCTTCCCTAAGGTTGAAGGATTTGCTACCAAAAAGAATCTTGTGATCAATCGTAGTGGTGATACTATCTATTTTATCAATAAAGATATCTATCGTATGAAAATTACAGATAGTGAACCTGAAAAGATTATTGAAGCAAAAGCAGGACAAGTATTCTATGCACTAGGAATAGATCCTAAAAATGGAGATATTTATGTAGGAGATGCAGTAGATTACTCTCAGCCAGGAATGGTATATCGCTATGGAGCAGATCTACAAAAGAAAGATGAATTCAAAGTTGGTGTAAATCCAAGTTCTTTCCTATTCTTCTATAACTAAGAAATAGTTACATCGGTGTTCCTTAAAGAAAGGAACCCGATGTATCAAGGTATTATGTACCTAAGCTAAATTTTTCTGGATAAACTGTGTTAAGATATCAATCGCAACATGGTTTTGTCCCCCTTCAGGAACAATAATGTCGGCATACCTCTTTGTCGGTTCAATAAATTGAATATGACTAGGTCTTACCGTTTTTTCATAACGTTCAAGCACCTGCTCCACATTACGACCACGCTCAATAATATCTCTTTTAATTACTCGAGACAAACGAATATCCGACTCACAATCCACAAACACCTTAATATCCATCACATCTCTTAATTTCGGCTGTCCAAGACATAAAATACCTTCCACAATTACCACCTTCTGTGGTCTAACAGGAATGGTCTCTTTTGAACGTGTACAAGTCAAATAAGAATAGATTGGTTGTTGAATCACTTTTCCTGCCCTAAGATCCTCGATATGTTGAATCAACAGATCCCATTCAATAGCATCGGGATGATCAAAATTGATCTTTTGACGTTCCTCTAATGCCATATCACTATTGTCTTTATAGTACGAGTCTTGGGCCAAGACACTCACTTCGGCATTGGACAAATTTTCAATAATACGTCTCACTACCGTACTTTTCCCAGATCCAGTACCTCCGGCTATTCCTATTACTATCATACTTCCTGAATACAAATATTTTAAAAGAAATCGAACTCTCCTTAGTTGAGACAAAAATAATAATTTTAACTAAATATTACACTTAATGCGCTTTTTCACTGTAATACATCTCTGATTTTCATCTATAATAAGACTAAAAGAACTCTTCTACAACTCTAATCTCGTTAACCTTATTTCTTCTATCAAACCCTTGATTTCGTAAAATTGTTTGATTTCTTTTTATCGATCTAATAAAAGCCCCAAAGAAAATGCTATTTCTTACCCTATCTTCTATACAGAGATAATTTACATCTAAATTTCACCTCTCTGACAGAATTGATATCCAATTTCTTTGTTCACTTTTACCTCTTGCAAACAAGAAAAACCAACATTCTCACTCATCGAAATTTCCGTTTTCTCTAATCCTGCTCTGCCTATTTCAACATAAATAAATAGGGAGCAAATAGATCCTTTCTCCATGGTTCCTTCATGGTTTGTCCATGGTTCCTCCATCGAAAACCCCTAAATCGATGGACAAACCATGGAGGAACCATGGACAAACCATGGACAAACCCCCTATTTGACCTATTGAAATCGACACAAATACTCATCGTGTGCACTGTTTCATAAAAAATATAAACAGAAAATGAAAATTAGACTCTATCTGATTTAAATTTTGAAATATTAAAAGAAAAGATCGATACAACTTGTGATCTATTATTCATTAATATTTCAATTAAAAAAACTAAACCGAAGTAGGTTAAAATGCCACTTCGGTTTAGATCAATTCATCTGGTTTGAGTGTAATGTAGTGAATCAGACTGAATCTGATTTTCAACCTATCAGTACATTATGATAACGAATATTACACTTTTATGTCGATGTTAGAAATGAACTTGATAAGTCAAATAAATACCTGAATATTGATTTGCAGGAGAAGACATCAAACCCAAAGCATGCATATCGTATGTAAAATCTAAACTTAATCGAGATTTTTTTACAAAACGAAATAAATGGTTTTCTAGATCTACCCCATAAGAAAACAATAACGTTGGCGATGTTGTTATAGCATAATTATTAGAAATATTAGAACCTTTCTTAGTTACCACGCTCTGCCCATCAAAATAATTAACCGAGGTACGTTGGTTTAGTATATACGAAAATTGTACCCCAACAGAAAAAAAAGTCGGAAATTTTTTAATTGTTCTAACATAGCACGAATAGCTGTATTTGAATTCTAATAAATTAAACCTATCCGTAGAAGGCTCGACAGGTTTTCCTTCAGCTATTATTCGAGAATCAACAATATCCACACGATTGCTACAGGAATTAATCCCAATGGCAATATCAGAGAAACTTTTTCCTGATTTAGAGAGAATAGAGTAGCCCCCTTCAAACTTATAGGCATAACCTATACCTGTATTGAATGTTTTTAATGTGGTATTGGAAAATGATTCTTTTCGTAAAAAGGTAATTCCTTGTGAAGTACTTAAAAAGAATGTGTTTTTTCTTTTCGTTTCTTGTGCAAATAGAGTTGCTGGGAGAAGTACTAATAGTAATAATATCTTATACATTTGGTTTCTTTTTTTGATTCACGCCTTATCTTACAGGGGCAATATCCCCAAACATATCACGAATAAGTTTATATCCAACAGGATCTTGTTGTTTCATCTCTTCCTTTGAAGAAGGTTTATAAGCTCCATCCATAGTACTGTTATGGTGCTTCCATAACCCAAGATAACAATCCATTAAAGCCGCAAAATATTCATCTTCAAAATCAGCTTTAGGTAAATCATTACTCCAAGGGCTCCATAAACCAGAATTCATCGCATCATCGTTAGCTTTTTGAAGGGCCTCTTGAAAGAGTGGAGCAGTTGGTGCTATACCATAGTTGTGAACCAAATGGAGAATCTCTTCATAAGATGCATCTCTATTACTAGAACCTATAGATTCGGTAGCATAGAGATCTTGAACATTATATCCGATCATAGAGACACGACTAATATTATCTTCATACTGTTGTTCGCTATCCCAAAAAACTATAGCACAACGTTTGTTCGCCATTGAATTAGCCACATACTTCTTTGTTCCATACACCTCTCCTTTGATGGTCAAATATTGTTTTAGTATATCCTTAGCATAGAGCATCTGTTCTTCTGTTACTCCTGAGGTACCTAGAATAATGACACGTCCCCCATTAGGTGCTGTGACATAACTATATTTTGAAAAGATCTCACCAATTACTCCATCTACATTATTGGTTCCAATTTGAATAACACCCTCTCCTTTCAAATGATCTAAATCAGAATATAACTTCTCTTTAGAGCAAGAAATAGCTGAAATAATCATGAAACATCCTATTACAAACTTTCTCATATTAATATTTTGGTAAACAAATTTGTGTTACAACTAAACAGATAGATATCTAACCTTTAATTATTTGTAATCAGCGTAAATATATGTAAAATGAATATTACAATATGTTAACACTGACAATAATTATCATAGGAGTTCTCAGTAGCACTCTATAAACGATACTTCTAGGAAAAACTACCCATAAAGAATATTTTTAAAGTCATACAAATTATAAATGACTCACATAAGATTTACATAAGGTTTATATTCTTTAGGATTCCATCAAAATTAATTAACTTGCAAATAACGAAAGAAACAGAACAACAAAATCAAAAAGAAGATAGATGAGAATAAGTGTAGTATCCCTCCTTATAAGCCTACTATTGAGTGTAAATAGTTTTTTAGCTAAAGGGGAAAACAACACCCCTCCTGCCAAGATCAAAAGAGGCAGTTCAATAAATGTCAAGAGATATAAAGCGATTGAACGGTTTGGGAAGATCGAAAGAGCCGAGCTGATAGACAACTATGCCTTAAAATATCGTTTTAACAATCAAGGCGACACCATTGAGATCAGTAAATATCAA
Source organism: Prolixibacteraceae bacterium (assembly GCA_025210775.1). GTDB lineage: Bacteria > Bacteroidota > Bacteroidia > Bacteroidales > Prolixibacteraceae > Halosquirtibacter. Next base: position 18,385 of record JAOARB010000023.1, on the reverse strand, counting down.
ATCGGAGGAGGCATAAAACAAGGGAGTATTGACACAATCTCTATTCTTCGATTTAATAATCTTGGTCAAAAGATCGAAGAGAATGCATTTGACAATAAAGGGAACTATTTTCGATATGATTATTTTTATAATAAGCGAGGTCAAGAGTTGCTAATCAACCAATACGACATTAAAGGAGAAAAGAAATTTCTTTCTGAATTCAAATATGATGGACTTGGACGGATTGTATCGATGCTCACAAGGTCATGTACAGGAGATACGATTCGTCACGACAGATACCAATATTTTCGATCAGGAACATCCCAAAGAAAAGTCAATCCTGTTAAAGGGAAAAAAAACATAGAGGTATTATACTCTTTTGACAAGAAAGAAAGAGTATATGAAAAGAAATACTATGTGAATAAAAAGATTATCAAAAGTGTTTACCTCACCTATAACGACAAAGGAGAGCTGAAAACCCAAACAGATAAAGAAGGGAAAAAACCAACCATACTAACCACCTTCGAATATGACCAAGAAGGGAAGTTGGTTTATAAAAGGGTACTCAACACCACCACAAATAAAGCGAGTGTAGAAAGATATACATATATCTATAACGAAAAGCATCAATGGATCCATCGTTTTATTGCTTTTGAAAAGATCGAAGGATTTTTCGACCATGGTTTTGTTGAAGATCGTGAGTATTTTGACGACTACCCCCCTATTGAATCGCCTTATAAGGCCAATGTGGCCTACAAAAAAGGGAGATAAAAGAGCAATAAAGATGTTTTCCAACAATAATCGGCTTCTATATGATAAAGCTCACTTTTAGTTGGATATAACTCACTACCTTTATAGTGGAAAAGGGGGCTAGATACTTCCTTTGAAATAACAAGAAACACAAAAAATTATAAACCAATAATAATGAAAACAACTGCTCTAAATAAGGTGCATCGTGACCTAGGTGCCAAAATGGTAGAGTTTGCTGGCTATGACATGCCTATTGAGTATAGCGGCATTCAAAGTGAACATATACAAGTCAGAGAAAGTGTAGGCGTTTTTGATGTTTCTCATATGGGAGAAATCTATGTAGAAGGCCCACAAAGTTTACCTTTTCTACAAAGGGTAACCTCAAACGATGTTTCTGTATTGGAACCTGGACAAGCCCAATATTGCTATTTCCCTAATGGCAAAGGAGGTATTGTAGATGATTTGATCGTTTATTGTTTGATCAAAGAAGAGAAATACCTTTTGGTAGTCAATGCTTCAAATATCGAAAAAGACCACCAATGGATTGTAGATAATAATCAAGAAGGTGTAGTCATCACCAATGTATCGGATGAGTTCTCACAATTAGCCATTCAAGGACCAAAAGCATTAGAGGTACTTCAACGACTAACAACAGTAGAATTAAAAGATATTCCATTCTATCAATTTACTATTGGACAGATGGCAGGGATAGATGACATCATCATCTCTAATACAGGCTATACTGGTTCAGGTGGATTTGAGGTTTATTGTGCCAACAAAGATGTAGAAAAGCTTTGGGAAGAGATTTTTAAAGCAGGAGAGCCTGAAGGCATTGCTCCTATTGGACTTGCAGCAAGAGACACCCTTCGTATGGAAAAAGGTTATTGTTTGTATGGCAATGATATTGACGACACCACTTCTCCTTTAGAAGCAGGCTTGGGTTGGACTACAAAATTTGTAGAGAACAAACCATTTATTGATAGAGAAACCCTTGAGAAACAAAAAGAAGCAGGTGTAACCAAAAGACTCAGAGGATTCATTCTTCAGGAAAGAGGCATTCCTAGACACGGATATGAGATTTGTACTGAAGAGGGTGAAAAAATTGGAGTGGTAACTTCAGGAACACAATCCCCTATGTTAAAACAAGGAATCGGTTTAGGATATATCGATGTTCCTCATTGTAAGTTTGGAAACACCGTTTATATACGAGTGAGGAAAAAGCTAATTCCTGCATTGGTAAAAAAACTGCCATTAGTATAACTATTTGTAAGTAATTTCAATAATAGCTATACAAAACGAAAGTTAAGTCCTATGTTAAGTTTAATATATAATTGACGGAGAAATAAAATGATTTTTGTCATAACATAGGATCTTATCTAAAAAAATAATATATTGACAAAATATAACTTATAAACCAGAAGCTAAATTTTGGTTTATTATTCGAGATAATAACATTTTTAATGACCCAAATCGCTATGAAGAAGCATAATTTTTATGCAGGACCTTCGATCTTGCCAGAATACACAATTAAGAAGACAGCTGAAGCTATCCTAGATTTTGCAGGAACAGGATTATCCGTAATGGAGGTATCCCATCGTAGTAAGGAATTTGTAGCCGTAATGGACGAGGCAGTTGCCTTAGTAAAAGAGTTACTACATGTGCCAGACACACACGAAGTACTATATTTACAAGGAGGAGCTTCAACTCAGTTCTTTACAGTACCATTCAACTTACTTAAGACTAAGGCAGCTTACCTTAACACAGGTACATGGTCCAATAAAGCGATCAAAGAAGCAAAATTGTTTGGAGAAATTGTTGAAGTAGCATCTTCAAAAGAGTCTACTTACAGCTATATTCCTAAAGACTATACAGTGCCAGCGGATGTTGATTATTTCCACTACACTACAAATAACACTATTTATGGTACACAGATCCACCATGATCCAGAAGTAAATGTACCATTGGTAGCAGATATGTCATCAGATATTTTCAGTCGTCCTATTGATGTTTCAAAATATGACCTTATCTATGCTGGAGCACAAAAGAACTTGGCACCTGCAGGGGTAACACTAGTTATTGTAAGAAAAGATGTTCTTGGTAAAGTAGATCGTCCTATTCCAACAATGGTAGATTACCGCACTCACATTGAAAAAGGATCGATGTTTAACACACCTCCTTGTGTGCCTGTATTTGCAGCACTTCAAACACTGAGATGGTTGAAAGAAAACGGTGGTATTGAAGCGATTGCTAAAGTTAATGAAGAAAAAGCAGCCCTTCTATACGACGAGTTGGATAGAAACAAATGTTTTGAAGCTGTAGTAAAAGACCCAGCTGACCGTTCTTTGATGAACATTACATTTGTAATGACAGAAGGTTACAAAGAAAAAGAAGCAGAATTCTTCCAATATGCTACGTCTAAAAACATTGTAGGAATCAAAGGACACCGTTCAATTGGTGGTTTTAGAGCATCTACATATAATGCTATGCCTAAATCAAGTATTCAAGTATTGGTTGATGCAATGCAAGAATTTGAAAAGCAACAAGCATAATAAAGACTTAGAAGTATCAACTAGAAAGGTCGTAAAGTTAACTTTACGACCTTTTTATCAACATTTAAAGAGGTGATTTAATGATGTTATCCGACACGCAAAATGGCACTAGAATAACACATTTAAATACAACTTAAACAAAGCGATACTACTTCATAATTACAATAGAATAAAAAATAACAATTTGAATAAATGGGGGCCATTATTCCCTGAAATTAGTTGTTCTATAACACAAATAACACATATGAAAAGGCAGGTATTTTTCTTTCTAAAGATGATTGTTGTCATTATTGAAAGCGAGAAATAAGTATACCTTTTCACCATAATAATTAAGCTATGACAGTGATGAAAAAAATCTTAGTTGCGACAGAAAAACCATTCTCTAAAGAGACTACTAATTACATGTTGGATGCAGCCAAAGCATTAAATGTAGAGGTACAATTGTTAGAGAAATATGGCTCGCGTGAAGAACTTTATACTGCACTAAAAGATGCAGAAGGACTCATTGTACGAAGCGATAAGATCGATCAAGTAGCAATCGATACCGCTCCCAAATTAGAAGTTATAGTACGTGGTGGTGCTGGATACGACAATATTGACTGTGCTTATGCAAAAGAAAAAGGTATTGTTGTAATGAACACTCCAGGTCAGAATTCCAATGCAGTTGCAGAGCTAACTTTTGGACTTCTTTTCATGATGACAAGAAAGAAATTTAGTGGTAAGCAAGGTTTTGAAATTTCAGGTAAGAAACTAGGTATTCTAGGATATGGAAATGTTGGCCGTCGCATTGCAAACTATGCTTTAGGATTCAACATGGAAGTGTCTGCTTTTGATATCTTCTTAAAGCCAGGACAAACAGGAAATGAAGGTGTAGCATACTGTCCATCAGTAAAAGAGTTGTTTGCTTCATCACAGGTTATTTCATTGAATATCCCAGCAACAGAAGAGACAAAGAAAAGTATCGGTTACGATTTAATGATGTCTATGCCTAAAAATGCAGTTATCATCAATACTGCTAGAAAAGAAGTGATTCATGAAGAAGAGCTAGCAAAGGTATTAAGCGAAAGAAAAGATCTTTATTACGTATCAGACGTTGCTCCAACGAATGCACAAGAATTGCTTGAAGAGTTTGGCGATCAAGTATTCTTTACAGCAAAAAAATTAGGAGCTCAAACAGAAGAAGCAAACTTCAATGCAGGTAAAGCAGCATTGGAACAAGCAGCAAAATATTTAAACGAAAAGATTGCTGATTTCCAAGTAAACAAGTAATGTAGCGTTGTTTAGGTCAACCATGTTAAACTTAATCCTAACCACAACAAAAGTACATCCGGTTTACTATTAACAAAACAATAAAACAACAGATAGAAGGAGAGATTCGGTCTCTCTTTCTATCCTAGGGGTAAAATTTTTATAGAAAACGAAAAGTATGGCTATTCTAAAAGCATTTAAAGGTTTACGTCCACGTCCAGATTTAGCAACACAGGTTGCTTCTCGTCCATATGATGTATTAAACTCAGAGGAAGCAAGAAAAGAGGTTGAAGGAAACCCTTATTCTCTTTTACATATCATTAAACCAGAAGTAGCATTTACTTCAGAAACAGATGAGCATTCTCCAGAGGTTTATGACAAAGCTGTAGAGAAGTTTAAAGAATTTCAAACACAAGGATGGTTAGAGCAAGATAAAGAAGATAAGCTCTATATTTATGCTCAAACAATGAATGGTCGTACTCAATATGGTATAGTAGGTTGTGCCTCAGTGGATGACTATTTGAATGGGGTTATCAAAAAACATGAGTTGACTCGTGCGGATAAAGAAGAAGACCGTATGAAGCACGTAAGAAACACAGAGGCTAATATGGAACCTGTTTTCTTCTCATATCCAGCAATGCAGTCTATTGATAGTTTTGTAGAGAAGTATGTAGCTGAAAACAAACCTATTTATGATTTTGTTGCAGAAGATGGTTTTGGTCACCATTTTTGGGTTATCAATGATCCTGCTCAAATAAAATTCATCGAATCTGAATTTGCTAAGATTCCAAATACATACATTGCAGATGGACACCATAGAACTGCTGCTGCAGCTCTTGTTGGGAAAGAGATGAGAGAGAAGAATCCAAATCACACTGGTGATGAAGAGTATAACTTTTTCTTGGCAGTGCACTTCCCTGACAACCAACTAAAGATTATTGACTACAACCGCGTAGTTAAAGATCTTAATGGAATGAATTCTGATCAATTTATTGCATTGTTGAAAACGAAATTTGATTTTGTTGATGAATCAGAAGAGATTCTATCTCCAGAACAGCTTCATCAATTTGTAATGTATATTGAAGGTAAGTGGTATCGTTTCAATGCAAAACCAGAGATGTGTAACGATGATGATCCTATTCAAGGGTTAGATGTTACCATTCTTTCAGATCATATCCTTTCTCCTGTATTGGGAATTAAGGATCTTAGACGAGATAAACGTATTGACTTTGTTGGAGGAATACGAGGACTTGGAGAACTAAGTCGTCGCGTAGACTCAAACGAAATGAAAGTCGCATTTGGACTTTATCCTGTATCAATGCAACAGTTGATCAATATTGCAGATACAGATAATATCATGCCTCCTAAAACAACATGGTTTGAACCAAAATTAAGATCTGGATTGGTAGTTCATAAACTACACTAGTTCTTTTATTTTAATATATATAGCCAAGAATGCATGATTCAAATTCATGTGTTCTTGGCTTTTTTTTTTACATTTGTCAACATTACATATTATAAATTGCCTAAACTCTACTACTGAATATCGTACTCTCAATGCAATAAAAAACAAAAACCGATGAAACCAGCGACGTTACTATTTACACTTTATCTATTCATTTTGTCATTAGGCACACTTAATGCGCAAGACACTTTGTATTATAATCAATGGTTTGAACGAGTGCCCAAAGAGATGAGTACATACTATACGATCATTGAAATCATCAACAAAAAAGCCAACATTACAGTGTATAATAATGATGGGGACCGTGTTCATATGAGAGGTTTTTTAAATGGGAAGAAAGCAGTACCATGGGATGGTCGATTTGTTTGGTTTTACTATAATGGAAAGACAAAACACGAAGGTCTATTTAAAGAGGGTAAGCCTAATGGGATGCACAATTATTATTGGAATAATGGGCAGATGAAGGCGGAAGAGAATTATGAAGAAGGGGTACTGAGTGGCAATGTAAAAGAGTATTTCAAAGATGGAAACATTCGTGCGGAGTCTAAGGTCATTAATGGTATTTTAGATGGTCCCACAGTAGTCTATCATAACAACGGTAAAGTAAGAGCCAAAGGGTTTTATAAAGAAGGGAAGAAAGATGGGAAATGGAAATTTTATGACATGAGTGGCAAAGTCATAAAAGAGATAAAATACCAATCGGTCTTTCAATTGGTAAAAAACCAGCTAGAGATAGAGTTTCCGTCTAATGACTGGAAATTAGTACATGAAGAAGGTAATGACAGTACCAAAAGACAAATACTTACCTTCGCATCAAAACCAATCACCTATAAAAATGTAGGGACCACAACCCCAACAATTACGGTTATTAAAGAAGATGTAGATTGGATGCAAGATTTGGTCTACTATAGCACCAATATGAGGTTAAAACTCCCCTATCGAAGAGATAGAGATTTATCTTGGAAAAAAGGAGATTTTAACACCCGATATACCATGGGATACATGGGAAGAAGATATCAAAAAGGACCATACACAACCAAAGGTGTAGTCATTACAAGAGTAAACAAAGGGAAAGCGGTAACCGTCGTTGAAGAGGTCAATGAGATATTATTCAACAAATACCAAGAACACTTTATGGATGTTATACGTTCAGTAAGAGTCCCTGAGAAGAAACAAGAAAAGAGAGCGGTATCTCCAAAATCCACCAAAAAGAAAAAAAGAGGATTATTTAAACGAAAAAAGAATGAGAAATAAAGATTCACAACTTCAAGAACCAAAATTTCTTCTTGGTAACAATCCGTTACAGACAGAAGAGGCAGAATATGATATAGTTTTTCATAATCACTATCCTTTTTTTTCATGTAAAGTATATCCTATCTCGATTCAGGAATTAAGCGAAAAGGATGTTCCTATGTCTACTTTTCTTGCTTATATCAATGGCGAGGGAGAGTTGGAGATCTTTAGAGTCGAGCTAATGGGGTATGATAAGCACAAAGAATTAGAAGACTATATTGATCTTTTAAAACAACTTGAACAATGGTACTTCGATTATCTGTCATGGATGGATGAAAAGGAATTTGGCCAAGGAGGTGTTTTAATCAAAGATTTCTCTTCTGAGTTGAATGGACTAAAGATCATCAAAGATCCTGAAGGTTACATGATTCTAGCCCACACACTGGTGGTATCATTTGAAAATGAAGATGACATGGATGCTTTCCTAGAACAAGAGTTAGAAATCTCCAATGAACTTCTAGATCAGGGAGTAATTAACACTTTTGAATAAATAGAAACAATTTTAATGATAATAATAAGAACAAACAGCTTAATCACGATGTTTATATAGTAAGATTAAGTGATTTTCAAGCTCTGGTAATTTTTTGTTATTATTTTATTTGTTCTGTTTTACATTATTCATTTTTTTGCGTTATCAGTTTTATACTAGAGCGATGGTGCCTTATTTTTCATTCTAAATAAGGCACTTTTTTATCTCATCATATTACGAAATTATTTAAACCACATTTCATATCTTTGTGGTTTTTAAAAGCTATATATCCTTATTAATTAACATCAATTTTATCTTAAAATGGGTAGAGTTTTAGTTATTGGTGCTGGAGGTGTTGGATCTGTCGTGATCCAGAAAATGGCACAACACCCTGAGGTCTTTACAGACATACTACTAGCAAGTAGAACAGAATCGAAGTGTAAAGCAATTGCTTCGAAAATAGAAGGGGTTAATATCTCTACGGCTTCTGTTGATGCAGACAATGCAAAAGAAGTTGTAAAACTAATTGAGGAATTTAAACCTGAATTAGTAGTAAATGTTGCCTTACCATATCAGGATCTTCCTATCATGGATGCCTGTCTTGAAACGAAAGTTTCATATATGGACACTGCAAATTATGAGCCAATTGATGAGGCAAAATATGAGTATAGTTGGCAATGGGCATACAAAAAGAAATTTGAAGAAGCAGGAATTACCGCTATCTTAGGATGTGGTTTTGATCCTGGAGTAACAAGTATCTTTACAGCTCATGCAGCAAAGCATCACTTTGATGAGATTCATTATTTAGACATTGTGGACTGTAATGGAGGGGATCACGGTAAAGCTTTTGCTACAAACTTTAATCCCGAGATTAATATTCGTGAGATCACCCAAGAGGGTAAATATTGGGAAGATGGACAATGGGTTACTACAGAACCACATGAAATACATAAACCTCTTAATTACCCAAATATTGGAGAAAAAGAGTCATACCTTATCTACCATGAAGAGTTAGAATCGTTGGTTAAAAATTATCCTACGATAAAGAGAGCTAGATTCTGGATGACTTTTGGTCAGGAGTATTTAACTCATCTAAGAGTGATTCAAAATATTGGAATGGCAAGCATTGAACCGATCAATTATGAGGGGAAAGAAATTGTTCCAATTCAGTTCTTAAAAGCAGTACTACCAGACCCAGGAGATCTTGGAGAGAACTATAGTGGTGAGACATCTATCGGTTGTCGAATCCGAGGGGTTAAAGATGGAATAGAAAAAACTTACTACATCTATAATAACTGTAGTCACCAGAAAGCATATGACGAGACAGGAATGCAAGGTGTAAGTTACACGACTGGTGTTCCATGTATGCTTGGAGCGATGATGTTCCTACAAGGGAAATGGAGAAAACCAGGAGTATACAATGTCGAGGAGTTTAATCCTGATCCATTCCTAGAGTTGTTAGGAGAAAATGGTTTACCATGGATTGAAAAGACCAATATTGATATTGAGTTCTAAATAAAATACCAAAGCTGTCAGACCTATATTTCTGACAGCTTTTTTTATACTATACTATCACTCTCCTCCTCTGCTTTTTAAAGACGAATATCCACGTATAAGAGAATAACTATATAGAGCTAAACGACTATATAGAAAACAATAATTCCCCTTCTACCCTTTTATTTATACCTAAGCAGATAATTACCTCACAAAGTGAAATAACATATTTTTACATATTACGAGAGAGTCCCTTTTTGTATCCTTATACTATAATTGTACAACTGTTGTGCACTAATTTCCGATAAAGACATGGCTAGTCTGTCCATATGTATGAATAGTATATATTTACATTCAAACATATAAACTCATACAGATGAATAAGACACATTTCACCAAGCATCTAGGAGGAGCATGCCTCTCATTAATGATGCTTGCATCTACATCATGTAAGGTAAAAAATGAAACAAAAAAAGAGCCTACTAAAAAACCCAACATCTTACTAATATATACAGATGATTTGGGATATGGAGATGTAAGTTGTTATGGTGGTAAAGTTCTAAAGACACCAAACATTGATAATATTGCAGAAGAAGGTATTCGTTTTACAAGTGGATACTGTGCGTCGGCAACATGTACTCCAGCAAGATATAGTATGCTTACAGGAGCATATCCTTGGAAAAACAAGAAAGCAGAAATACTTGCAGGTAATGCACCTTTGCTTATCGATACAACATGGACTACGCTTCCAAAGATGTTACAACATCAAGGCTACCACACCGGTGTTATTGGTAAATGGCATCTAGGTTTAGGAAATGGATCTGTAGATTGGAATAAAGAAGTAGAACCAGGACCACGCGCAGTAGGTTTTACGGATGAATATATTATGGCTGCAACCAATGATCGTGTACCATGTGTATTTATCAACAATGGTCATGTAGATCATCTAGACCCAAATGATCCTATTCAGGTGGACTACCAAAAGAATTTCGAGGGACAACCAACAGGAAAGAACAATCCTGAAATGCTAAAATTAAGAACAACACAAGGACATGATCAGTCTATTGTTAATGGCATCTCTCGTATCGGTTTTATGAAAGGAGGAAAGAGTGCACTATGGAAAGACGAAAATATGGCAGATCTTTTCTTAAACAAAGCAAAACAATTCTTGACAAATCATAAAGAAGAACCTTTCTTCTTGTATTATGCACTTCATGAACCACACGTTCCTCGTGTACCACACCCTCGTTTTGTTGGGAAATCGGGTCTAGGAGCACGTGGAGATGCTATTCTTGAAGCTGACTGGTGTGTAGGAGAAATCATGAAACATCTTAAATCATTAGGATTAGATGAGAACACAATTGTTATCTTCTCTAGTGATAATGGACCTGTAACTGATGATGGTTATGCTGATAAAGCTGATGAACTACTTGGTGATCACAAACCACTAGGACCACTAAGAGGTGGTAAATACAGTTTACTTGATGGAGGTACAAGAGTACCATTTATGGTAAGATGGACCAACCATATTAAGCCAGGAGTATCGGATGCTTTGGTTACACAAACCGACTTCCTTGCATCTTTTGCACACTTATTAGGAGTGAAAGACGTAAACCTACGTGATAGTAAGAATACAATGGACACATTCCTTGGGAAAAACAACAAAGGACGTGACGAATTTGTTTTTGAAGCACTTGGACACAAGACAGGACTACGTAAAGGAGACTATATCTTTATTCCACCTTATGAAGGAGGACACTACATTGAATGGGGTGTAATGAATGAGACTGGAAATGGAAAAGTCGATCGTCTTTATAACATCAAAGAAGATATTGGTCAAGCTAAAAATCTAGCAGAAGAAAAACCAGAACTTCTTAAAGAGATGAAAGCAAGATACCAAGAACTTGTAAAAGGGTACAAATAATAGGCATCAGTATATAAATATAAAGGCTGTATCGAACGATACAGCCTTTTTGCCTTCTACACCTAATATAGTATAAGAAATGTCCTTAGAAGGATTTAAAGAGATAAAAAAAGGGAGTCTCCATTAAAGAAACTCCCTCTTATCTATATGTAAAAATCTTAAGATCTAGGATGATGACGATTTACAGTATCTTTTAGATAATCTTGGTCTAAATGAGTATAAATCTCTGTTGTAAGAATCGATTCATGTCCCAACATCTCTTGTACAGCACGCAAGTCTGCTCCACCTTCAATTAACTGAGATGCAAAAGAGTGACGGAAAGTGTGTGGACTAATATTTTTATTTAGTTTCACTTTATCTGCCAATCCTTTGATAATAGTAAAGATCATCACACGACTAAGTTGTCGACCTCTTCTGTTTAAGAAAAGAATATCTTCACTATCAGGACTAACATTCAAATTCACACGATACTTTTCAACATATTCTTTTATATCATTGATCGCCTTATTGCTGATTGGGACCATTCTCTCTTTTTCAGATTTACCTTCAACCACAATATAATCTTCTTCGAAATGAAGATTTGAGATCTTTAGATTTACCAATTCTGAGACACGTAATCCACAACTATAAAGAGCTTCAATAATAGCCTTATTCCTAACGCCTTCTGGTTTATTTAGATCAATTGCATCAATAATTTGATCGATCTCATCTGGGGTTAAAATATCAGGTAACTTACGACCAATCTTAGGACTCTCTAGTAGTGTTGTTGGGTCTGCTTCAATCACATTTTCCATCAACAAAAACTTAAAGAAAGATTTAGTTCCAGAAATCGTACGTGCCTGAGTACGAGGACTAACATTGTTTCCATTCATCCATTCTACGAAGCTACGTAGATGGTCCAATTTCACTTCTTTCGGTACAATACCCTCATACTGAGTCGTTAGATATGTTGTTAGCTTATTGATATCATTCATATAAGCACTTACCGAGTTCTGTGAAAGAGATTTCTCGAGGCGTAGGTATGACTCATACCCTTTTTTACACTGATCCCAATTCATAATCAAGCAATTAAGTTTCTAAGTAAAAATGTTTCGTTTCTGTAATAGTGTTCAATTACAATATTAATAAGTAATAATATAAACCCTTCTTATTATATTGTTAAATAAATATAAGAATAATAATTTATTTAATAAAGTAAAATACTAGATAATATTATTTTTATCTTACGTTATACATGTATAAGGAATAAAAAACGTTATTGTTCAATCGTATGAAAAAAATATTAATACTAAATGGACCAAACCTTAATCTACTGGGAGTTAGAGAAAAAGGAATTTATGGAGATCAATCTTTTGAAGATTATTATGAAAGCCTAAAAGAAAGTTATACCGATCTTACATTTTCTTATTATCAATCAAACATTGAAGGAGAACTGATCGATACAATTCATAAATATGGTTTTACTTATGATGGTATTGTTATTAATGCGGGTGCATATACGCATACCTCGGTTGCAATTAGAGACGCAATAGCAGGTGTAAATGCTCCAGTAATAGAAGTACACATCTCGAACACCTTAACAAGAGAGCATTTTCGTCACGAATCATTGATAGGTCCTGTATGTAAAGGAAGCATAATGGGATTTGGTCTAGACTCCTACCGATTAGGTATCGAAGCCATCTTAGGGTTATAAAAAAAGGTCCTCTTTAAAAAGAGGACCTTTTTTTATTATGTATTGTATACTAAACTAACGTCTATTGTATTTATCAAAGAGTGAAGTAATAATGGAAGCTTGATCTCTTGCTTCATTACCGATATAAAACCAACCAAAACCTCGTAGATCTTGGCTTTTTACATATTTCAGTTTTGCTTCAATAGAACGAGGATCTTCAACATAAACACGAATCCAATCTTTGTCATCCTTATAGTCATAAGTATAACATTGTTCTAGCTCATGCCACTTCGCTTCTCCTTTATCAAACACTTTATGAAGTCTCATTGGCATATAACCTAACAACATTAGGTGTCTATCGTTCATTTTATTCACGATCCAACGGTTACCATAAAAAGGGAAAATAGGAACCAATTTATTCGTAGGTATTCCATTATCCTTCATAGCCTGAACTCTCTCCTTTACAACATTCAAAGGCGAAGAGAACTTACGAGAGAAGCCATATAGCATTACAGTTAAAAAGTCAGTACGTTTAGATAGCTCTTCATAATCCCAAGCACGATGACTTGAAGTTACATTTGCAGATAACTCAAGACGATTCTCACCTAGTTCATCAAAAGTTCTATGAATAACATCAATAAAACGACACAAATGCTCTTTGCTATTCAATCCTGTTTCCTTAAACTTCTGGAAATTTAAATTTACTCCATCAATATTATTTCGAACCAACATCTCGCGCAACTCAAGAGCAAAAGCCTTCATATGAGCCTCATTACTCAAAAGACTAGTAAAATATTCTAAGCGTTGTTGATTATCATTGTCTACCTTAGCAGTCAATCGCATATAAACTTTTACTCCTTTATTATGCAAAGAGTTAATAAGTTCTGCTTGGTCCACAATAAAAGAACCTTTACTTGCTAAGAAGATAGTATTATCTGTTGCTATGTTAAAATCAGAAAGGATCACATGGCTAAATTCAGAAGGATCGATTCGCGAACTTCTGTAGCTCTTTTTCTTATCTAATTTTAAGAATCCGACATTATACATCGGTTTATTCCATCCACTACCTTTTATAGGTGTATGCTTAGAATACACTAAAGGCACATATGCAGGTTTTCCAGCATCCCCAATTTTAGCTGAATAGATTGATCGTCCTTTTGTATAGAAAAATCCTTTAGGACTTACTTTAATTTTAGTATCTGCAGGAATATTGCTTCTTAAATAAAGAGAAACAATAAGTTTTGCACTTCCATTTTTAAAATTAATAGGAGCATTAAAAATAACTTTTGCTCTTTTTGATCCTTCTTGAATCTTCACTTTTCCTACAGGAATATCTGTTGCATCAAGCTCTAGATCTTCAGTCTGATAAATAGAGATTTGTTCCACATACTTAGATGCATTTTTTTGTGACAAATTAAATACCACATTTTGAGGAACACTACTTCTATTACTTGGTTGGGCAACTTCAATAAATCCCCAAACAACATGTTCGTCATAAGAAATACTTGGTCTACTCTCTCTAATAAATTTCACTTCTCCTTTTAGAGCGGCTGATTCTTTATTAAAGATGTTTTCCCTAATGGAATAACGATCATTTTTCTTTGACAATGACAAGCTATTTGTAGATCGTGAACACGACCCCAAAGTCAAAATCAATGCAAATAGACATGCGAAGGACAGATAACTGCTTATTCTTTTCATACAATACGTATATTATACAACTATCCAATACACCCAATTGGTTTTCAGAACTTTAAGAAACCTCATTTATTGATATCGATAGTTCGTAATGATACTAACAACTAGTTTACAATACTAAATTACTCATTCCAATCTAAAATTAAAAATATTATATTAATTGTAATCTTATATATTTCATAGTACACCCAAGACACAATCAAACTCAATCAGCTCTTTATCAGCAAAATAAACAAACAGAAACCCGGATACGGAGAATAAAAACGTTTAAAAACATAATAAACATTTAACAATAAATATAATAAAAGCCCATACGACTTAACGTATGAGCTTTCCTAAAGACATTGAGATAAAAATTTACATGAACGACATGTAAAAAGCTATCTTAAGCTTCTTTTTCTTCTTCATCAAATACAAGAAGCTCTTGTGCTTGAAGAATATTATACCATTGGAATACCTTTTTCATATCAGATACGTACACTTGGTACTCATCATAGTTAGGAAGGATTTCAGAGAAGTATGCCTTAATTTCGTTAGCCGAAGCTTTATGACTAATTGTTTTTCCACCATCTTCTTTATCAGAGATCAAACGAAAAACATCTACTAGAGGAGTATCTCCTTCAGTAGTAAAGATAGAGATATCAGATAGAGCACTAATTTTTGAAGTAGCATAAGCAGGCATACGCTTACCATCTACAATAGATTCTACGATAATACTATTTTTCGCTTCTGATACAACTTTATATAGACCTGGACGACCTCCAATTGCTAATATTTTCTTCATACTTAAAATTAATTTATTCACACCAAATTCTTACGCCACGAATATAGCAACTATTTCGAATAGGAAAACGAAACATCACTTAAAAAGCAACTATTTCAAGGCATCTATTTAAAATCAAAGCTATTATTTTTCAAAGATTAAACCTATACTTTAATCCTAATTTTAACCAAATACCTGGCTGCTCCACATTTCCAAGGTCCACATAAGAAGTATCAAACAAGTTTGAAATTTCCATATAAGCTCTAAACTGTTTATCGATATATGACACACGAACATTGGCTAGCACAAATGGATCACAAGCTGTTTGCCACATCTTGCCTGTTTGAATGTCATAAGCCATATAATCTCCATTTCGATCTTGATAGGTAACAAGCCAGTCTGCCACAAACTTATCCACTAGCTTATGTGTAATACCGAAATCCACTTTCGCTTTCAAATAATCCAGAGCATAACTAGAGTCGAAACCATCTATTTTCTTTTGATCTTGATTTAAAAACGAGAAGTTCATCTTTACTTTCTGAATAAAAGAATCATCAAATTGATACTCCATATTACCCTCGAAACCATAAATATTAAGATCTGTAATATTGGTTGCAACATAGACCTTCGATTCTTGATCAGAAGCAGCTACCCAGTCTATAATATTCGATCCTTTTCGATGAAAAACATTAATATTACTCTTCCAATTATGGTTATAATATTTTACTCCTGTTTCGAAAGTCCATGCCTCCTCAGGATTCAAATTAATATTTCCTTTTGATGTAGGGGAATCATAATACAGGTCGGTATAAGTAGGCATACGCAAAGCTTTATTTACCGAGGCCACCCATCTAAAGTTCTCCGATATACGCCATCCTAGATCTAAGCCTGGAGCATGGAAGAAATTTTCTTTTAAATCACTATTCTTTATTACCATATAAGACAAAGAGAAGTCCCAATTTCCCATCTTCACGTCATGAGACAAAAAAGCACTATGATTTTGTCTTTCATGACCATGAGTATAAGAAGCCTCCTCAACACCAGGAATACTCTTTGAGTGGTCACGCTGCTCACCTAACTTATTACTTAAGATAGCCTCTGATCTAAAATTATAACCCAGAGAGGTTTTCCCTAAAGCCCATTCAAACCATCCATCAACATTTGCTCCAATCACATCTGTTCGATGATAATTATCTGTTTTATACCAGCTAGGGGCAACTGTTCGATCTCTATACAATTTAAAATGGTCCACACCTCGTCGATAATAAACGGAAGGAGAAAGATGAAGAAAACCATTATTTTTCCATTGCAAAGAAGCAAAACTGGTCTTTACATGTTCATATTGATCAGGATATTTAGGGGTATAAAAAGAGTTGGCGCCAAAAGCATTATCTACATACCCAATTTGACCTCTCAGATCCGATTCTTTAAATTTCACCTTTCCAGAATAATAGAGATTGGATATTTTAAAATCGGTATTATCAATATAGCCATCACTTTTTTTATGAGAAGCAGAAACAAAATGGGTCATCTTATTCGAAGCAAGACTAGCAGAAACACCTGTTTTCATAAAACCATAAGAACCTGAGTTAATGTCTACTGAAACACTAGAGACATCATCTGCATCAGTAATAATATTAATCGCACCAGTAAAAGCATTCACGCCATAGTTAACGCTAGATGCACCATTCAGAATCTCTATTCTTTTAACAGCATCAAGTGGGATTGGAAGATTTAATGTATTATGTCCTGTTTGAGGATCGTTGATGCACATACCATTAATCAGTACAGCAACCTGTTCAGAAGAACCACCACGAATACTCATATCCGTTTGCACTCCCATACCTCCTCGTTGTCTAAAATCCACACTCATCGCATATTCAAGAAGATCTTGGATACTTTGTACTGCAGCTAGTTGAATCTCTTTTCGATCAATAACTGTGATGGACCGATTGACATCGGATAATAATACAGGAACTCTTTTTGCAGAAACCACCACTTCAGGAATATCCTCTTGCGGTTCCTCTTCAGAAGCATTATTTTGTTTAATAATTTCTTGAGCTTCCACCTCCATGGTAGGCAACAAAAAGACATAACAACATATTAGAGAACTGATATGCACAATTCGTTTTAGCGTATTAAACACACTATAAGGACGATCACTCCACTTTCTAAAATGGAAATGACCACATAAATTCGATAATCTTGATTTCATAAAATAGACTTAGACATAATACATTTATTTCAGCTAGCAAATTTAGAATAGTTCCATAAAATACAAAAGAGTAAAAACCTTCTATGTAAATTATTTGTTAAGTAAATATTATCCATATCTTTACATACAATAAAACCAAAGCAAAGGAGGTCTCGACTATGAAACAGATCATTCTAATTTTCACACTATTATTCTCATCTCAGGCATTTGCCAATCGGATATATTTAGATAATAGTTTTCAAAAGACAAGTAAAAGCAAAGCCATCTATTATAGAGAGGTAAAAAATACAATCGATAAGAATTACTTCATTAAAGATTACACTATCACAGGCACTTTAATTAGAGAAGGATTCTTTAAAGACAAGAAATCACGCATCAAGCATGGGGTTATTAAGGAATATTACTCTTGGGGAAATATTGCATATATATCAAATTATCAAAATAATATATTAGAAGGGAAACGTACCAGCTATTACAGTAGCGGAGAAATCAAAAGGATTGAATACTTCGATAAAGGAGAGCTCATTAGTGGAGAGTGTTTTGATAAAAAGAAAAATAAAATAGAGTTCTTTCCGTCTATACTAATGCCCAAATTCGATTCAAAAGAGAAGGATATTGAGCAGTTTATCGCAGAAAACATCATATATCCATTAGAAGCCATACAACAACAAAAAGAAGGAACAGTACTGGTGACATTTAAAGTAAAAGCCACAGGAGAGGTATCAAATATTCAGATTCTTAAATCATCAAATATACTCTTTAACAAAGCAGCAAAGCAGTTAATCTCCAAAACAAACAAAAAATGGCAAAGTGGTAAATACGAGAATGTCCCTTCGGATGTTACCATGACCCTACCCCTAACTTTT
>JAOARB010000022.1 GCA_025210775.1 Prolixibacteraceae bacterium | reverse complement strand
TTCTGGTTTTCTATCAGCTTCTTATGTCCTCTCTTTCTCATCTCGCTAGAATCAATGGAGCCACACAGCGGAAGGGATAATCTTCAGATGTAATTCAAAACTTGTCTTAAAGAACGATGCGTTTGTTTCCAAAAGCGATGCAAAGAAAGCGCTTTTCATTCCATAGTTCCAAATAAAAAACTAAATATTTTTCAATAAAAAAGCGACCACACCAACAACAAGCTAACAATCAACACAATAGAAACATGAAAATATCAAAGAAAGATATCGTAAAAAAAGCATAGCAGTAGATGAAATCCCCACCTACTACTATGCTTTCTATTTTAAGGGGCACAAAAGTGCCCACTATTTCTTCGTAAACTAAATTATTTCTTTTCAGATATTACATCTTGGGCTTCCTTCAATGTCACATCTAGGTCACGAATAATTTGATAAAAACCTTTTTCTCCCATAATGTTCCTAGCCGTGTATGCCCACAATTGCGTTTTTAATATACGCCCAGAAGCTTTAAGATCCTTAGATTTTACTACCACCTTATTTGATTTACAATAGTCTAGGAATTTATTAAAAAGCTTTTCCTTTTGAAATTTAGCTTTTAAAACATCGACATCTTTGATTTCTTTAAGATCGTCTCTATTCTTATCCGCATAATCAAAAGCATATTTAAACAACAATCCTTTAGATATCACGTCCGCATAAAGAGACGAGAATCCAGTAGTATCGGCAGGGACAAAAACGTCAGGCATGATACCTCCTCCACCATGAACGACACGACCACTTCTTGTAAAATATTGCACAGTATCGGCAACAGCAATACTATCTTTTTCTTCAAGCTCACCATGTTTAATACGGTTATATATATCCATATTATACTCATCAAGACCTTTATCATAAGGCTTTTGGATACACCTTCCAGAAGGAGTATAATAGCGAGCAACAGTTAAACGTAAAGCAGAGCCATCACCGAAAGGAATTTGCTCTTGAACAAGTCCTTTCCCAAAAGAACGTCGGCCAATAATCGTTCCACGATCATTATCTTGAATTGCACCCGCAAATATTTCACTAGCAGAAGCCGAATACTCATCGATAAGAACAACCAATTTCTCATCTACGTACATTCCATTTCTTTTGGCCACAAAATTCTGGCTAGGTTGGGTCCTACCCTTAGTGTAAACGATCATATCGCCTTTATGTAGGAATTCATTAGCCATTTCAGCCACAATACCTAGAACCCCACCAGGATTACCACGTAGGTCGACCACAAATTGTTTAGCACCACTCTTATGTAGTTCATCAAGACCTTTCATAAACTCATCATAAGTAGTAATCGCAAAGCGACCTACTTTAATATAACCAGTAGTATCATTCAACATATAAGATACATCGACACTATATAGAGGTATTTCACCGCGAGTAATATCAAAGCTTATCAATTTATCGAAACCTCTTCTTTTCACTCCAACAGACACTTCTGTTCCTATCTTTCCTTTAAGAAGGCGAAGCACATCTTTATTAGTAACCCCATTTCCAGCAATAACCGAATCATTAACAGAAACAATTCTATCGCCACCAATAAGTCCTAATTTTTGAGAAGGGCCACCAGATACTACATCCACGATCATAACAGTATCATTTTCTATTCGGAATTGAACACCAATACCGCCAAAGTTTCCTTTCATCTCATCATCGACATCTTTAAACTGATCTTGTTCAAAGTAAGCACAGTGTGGATCCAGCTCTTCGAGGATATGAGGGATAACCTTATCTTCTAACGTTTTATTATTCACACTATCAACATAACGCAGTTGAATCATATTCATAATAAGTCCCACCTTATTAGGAGCAACAAGAGGTGATTGGGACGTTGCAATAGGAGAACCAAGTAACGAGTTTCTATATTTTGCTTTGTAATAGAAATTAAAGAATTCAGCAATTAAGAAAACACCAAGAGCGAAAAGGAAAAGGTGAATTTTTTTCATATAATTATTTTAAGATCAATATCATAATTTAGAGGCATAGGGAATCAATCATTAAGATCGACCACTTTATCCACAGTAATACCCGCCTTTTCAAGAAGTTCCACTCCATCATTAACACGATAAGATTCATCAAAAACGACACGAGCAATACCAGCTTGGATAATCAGTTTTGCACATTCAATACAAGGAGACGAAGTCACATACATGGTTGCCCCTTCACTGCTATTATTCGTTCTAGCGATTTTTGATATCGCATTAGCCTCTGCATGAAGGACATAAGGTTTAGATTTATAAAATTCATCCTCACAATTATTTTCAAAACCGGAAGGGGTTCCGTTGTAACCGTCAGAAATGATCATTTTATTCTTTACAAGCAAAGCTCCGACTTGTCTTCTCTTACAGTAAGAATTTTCAGCCCATATATGAGCCATTCTAAGATACCTTTTATCTAATAGGATTTGTTTCTTTGCCTGTTCCATACTCAAAATGAATTTTTAGACCCACTATAATAGGGAACAACAAGAAGTATATTACCTACCTAAAGTGGAAAACAAGAATATTTAAATTTCAAATCTAAAAGTAA
The DNA here is from genome assembly GCA_025210775.1 of Prolixibacteraceae bacterium. Taxonomy (GTDB): domain Bacteria; phylum Bacteroidota; class Bacteroidia; order Bacteroidales; family Prolixibacteraceae; genus Halosquirtibacter. The sequence goes on along the minus strand of JAOARB010000022.1, from coordinate 127,738 downwards.
ACCAAAAAAGAAGAAATTTAAAACTTTGTAATATTTATATAATTTGATATCACCTTATAGAAATGATGAGGTCTAATAGGTTTGATAAAAACATCATTGACACCAGACTCCAGAAGATTCTCGATATCATCATCTTGCGAGAATGCAGTCTGGGCAATAATAGGAAGATCAAAGCCCAAAGCACGAACTTCTTTGACCACGTCTATTCCCGACAACAAAGGCATTTGCAAATCCATCAAAACCAAATCAATAGATCCATCATCTTTAATTATATCTAAAGCTTTCAAGCCATTTTCAGCCCAAATCACATCACAAGAAACTTTCTTCAACAATGCTTTCAAATAGATATAGTTAGATTCAACATCTTCAGCAATTAATACACGGGGATTACTCATAATGAATCAATTTTACTACAAACGTCACAACTACAAAATAATCTTGTCTATAAAGAATAAAGGGATAATAGAGCAAGAAAAACCTCTCTTGTATAAGAGAATGACAAAGTTGCCATTTTTTTCGTACAGATCAAAACCCTAAGAAATTGTACAACAAAAAATTATGATAGAAAAAACAATCAAGAATAAGCGACATATAATAGAGGAGATATTTAAATATTATAACAAGTTTCATTATTGATATCTATCCCCTCTCCTATGCTTAAAAGAAGTATCCATTTAAATCTTAAAAAAATCAAAACAAGCTAGAATATATTGTAAATCAAGAATAAAACATTTAATATTACGCAATTGAACTTGATGATGAAAAATGTAATTGCATTTATATTATTCTTAGCAATAGGAGTCAGTCAAATCAATCTCTCTATTGTTTCACACTTTTGTTCAGGACAGAAGGTAGGTACTGTTGTGTCCTGGAGTGAAACACATCATTTTTGTTCGATGGATCAAAAATCATCTGATACACCTTCGACTAAAGATCAGTTCAAACCTCAAAGATGTTGTATCAACAAAATCACTTCTATTGCTACAGACAAAAGCATAGCCAGTGAAAAAGCGGCAACAACAGTGCCATTGATGCTATTCTTACTACCTCTATTATTAAATGTACTCCTTGGACTCTTTGTTTCAAAGGATACAGTTACAATCCAGAGGTCAGAATCCATTCCCATACTCACGATAAACAGGCAAATTCTGTTTCAATCATTCCTACATTAATCGTTTGATTATTATATAATTAACAAACTTGTCACGTCTTATTATCATCAAGGCGTGATGAACTAATGCGTTAAAAATTTTGTTTCGTTATAGTGTTGGTCCGATACCCAAGGTCTAGCGCTATCATCAAACAATATGTTATAATTTTCAAATCAAATGATTAATGAAAAAGATAATACAATTTTTTCTTAGTAACCGTCTATTTGTATGGTTACTAACAGGGATCATCATAGCCATAGGGTTAGCAGTCTCCCCTTTCTCATTCGAGGCATCGCAAGACAGAAGAACGGTTGCGGTAGATGCGATTCCAGACATTGGAGACAACCAACAGATAGTCTATACACCATGGAAAGGAAGATCCCCACAAGACATCGAAGATCAGGTTACCTATCCATTAACCACAACCCTACTAGGTATCCCAGGAGTAAAAACCGTGCGCAGTGCATCCGCCTTTGGTTTTTCCACCATCAACATCATCTTCAAAGATGACGTAGACTACTATTGGAGTAGATCCCGCATACTTGAAAAGATCAATGCACTTCCTGCTAACACCTTACCAGAAGGGGTCAATCCTAGTTTAGGACCAGATGCCACAGGTTTAGGGCAAGTCTTTTGGTATACACTAGAAGGGCAAGATTCAGAAGGAAGTAGTACTGGGGGATGGGACTTAGAAGAGCTAAGAAGTATACAAGACTACATTGTAAAATATGGATTAATGGGAGCCGAAGGTGTATCAGAAGTGGCATCCATTGGAGGATATGTAAAAGAGTATCAGATCGATCTAAACAGTAGGTCGATGCAGGCCTATCGTGTCTCTATATTAGACATCATAAAAGCAGTAAAAGAGAGCAATATAGACGTAGGTGCTCAAACCATGGAGGTAAATAAAGTAGAATACTTTATTAGGGGTTTAGGATATATCAAAAGCACCAGTGACTTAAAACACACGGTCGTCAAGACAACCAAAGAAGGGACCCCAATATACTTAGATCAGGTGGCCAATATTGAAGTAGGTCCAGCCAACAGAAGAGGAATACTAGACAAAGATGGAACAGAAGCCGTTGGAGGAGTTGTAGTCGCAAGATACGGAGCCAATCCTATGGAAGTACTTCAAAATGTAAAAGAGAAGATCGAAGAGATCACCACTTCACTCCCATCCAAAAAGTTAGCCAATGGAGCGATGTCAAAAGTAAATATCGTCCCATTCTATGACCGTAGTCAATTAATACAAGAGACACTTTTCACCCTAAAGGATGCACTCTATTTAGAGATACTGATCACCATCTTGGTAGTGGTAGTTATGCTTCGAAATTTAAAAACATCGATGCTTATCTCCACGCTACTACCTCTATCCATATTGGTAGTATTTATAGCGATGCGATATTTCAATATTACTGCAAACATCGTATCCTTATCAGGGATTGCTATTGCCATCGGAACCTTGGTAGATATAGGGATCGTACTGGTAGAGAATCTACTCAAACACATATCTTATGCCGAGAACAAGAATAAGAAATGGTTTGATGTAGTATTAACCTCTACCCACGAAGTAGGAAGTGCGGTTATCACTTCTATCTCGACCACCATCGTAAGTTTTATCCCTGTATTCTCACTAGAGGCAGCAGAAGGGAAACTCTTTCATCCATTGGCCTTTACCAAGACCTTTGCATTAGCAGGAGCATTATTGGTTGCATTACTAATCTTACCTGCCTTTAGTTATTATCTATTTAAGCGAGATTTCGAACAAAAAGAGATTGCACAAAAACAAGAATGGCTCATCAGCGGCATATTATTAGTCGTAACGATAATGGCATTATTCTCGCCTATCTCTAAGATCTGGGCCTTAGTTCCACTATTTTTTGCAATCATCTCGTTACTCAATGGACTATATCCAAAATATAAGAAGCAATTACGAAATATTGTACAAATATTTGTCATCGTTTCCATAACCATATTGCTTAGTGTAGAGTGGAATCCATTAGGATATAATCATGCCACGATTACCAACATTCTTTTTGTTGCAATCATCTTAGGAATCATCTTAGGAGGCTTTAAACTATTCGAAAAGTCCTATCCTCGCATATTGAGTTGGTGTTTAAGAAACAAGAAAAAATTTCTATCCATTCCGTTTACAATCATCTTGGTTGCCTTCCTCACATGGCAAGGGTTCAAAGAAACCATAGGAGCACCATTTAAAAACAACGATTATATAAGCACCAGCTGGTTGTATCAAGGGCTAGACAACCTATTCCCTGGTATAGGGAATGAATTTATGCCAGCACTTGACGAAGGGGACTTTCTTCTTATGCCTACATCCATGCCACATGCAGGGGTAGCAGAAAACAAAAGGATACTTCAACAATTAGATCTAAGAACCAATAGTATTCCTGAGATATCTGGAGTACTAGGTAAATCAGGGAGGGTAAATTCAGCATTAGACCCTGCCCCACTATCGATGTACGAAAACATCATACACTACAAAAGTGAGTATGCGCAAGACAAAGAAGGGCAGGTATTAAGATTTAAGACCAACGATGAGGGAGAATTTGTCACAAAATCAGGGCAGACGATATCCAGAGATAGCACCTATGCCTATCCACTAAAAGATTTCATTATTGATCCAAGAAGAGGTCGACCATTACGACAATGGAGGCCAGAAATACAAAGTAAAGATCAGATATGGGATGAGATAGTTAAAGCGACAAGACTACCAGGGGTAACCTCTGCACCTAAGCTACAACCTATAGAGACAAGATTAATCATGCTACAAACAGGAATGAGGGCCACTATAGGGATAAAAGTATTAGGGAATGAATTAGATAGCATTCAAGCCTTTGGAATAAGACTAGAGCAGACGTTAAAAGAAGTACCTCAGATCAAAAGCAGTTCGGTCTTTGCGGATCGTATTGTAGGCAAGCCTTACCTATTAATAAAATGGGACAGAAATAAATTGGCCAGATATGGCATCACCATCGGTTCGGCTCAGAAACAGATAGAAACGGCCATCGGAGGAATGTCGTTAGATAAAAGTGTAGAAGGAAGAGAGAGGTATAACATAAGAATACGCTACAATCGTGACGATCGACAAGATCATGAAGAGCTAAAAAGGATTCTTATCGCAGGAAATCACAGCACACAAATCCCATTAGGTCAGTTGGCTACTATAGCATATCAACCAGGACCACAGATGATCAAGAGTGAAGATGGGTTTCTCGTAAGTTACGTCATATTTGATAAGAAAGACAAGATTTCAGAGATAGAGGCAGTAGAAGCAGCACAAGCTTTTCTACAGAAAAAGATAGACAATCAAGAGCTCCAAGTTCCACCGGGAGTTCATTATAAGTTCTCAGGTAATTATGAGAATCAGATTAGAGCGTCCAAACGATTGTCCATTGCAGTACCACTATGTTTGGCATTAATATTTATGATCCTTTATCTGCAATTCAAATCGATAAGCACTTCACTGATGGTGTTTACAAGTATTACCGTTGCATTTTCTGGGGCATTCTTAATGCTAGGCATCTATGGTATTCCTCATTTTCTTGATTTCGACTTCTTAGGAGTTAATCTAAATGAGATCTTTAGAATAGACACCATCAATCTAAGTGTCGCCGTATGGGTAGGTTTTATTGCTCTATTTGGAATCTCCACCGACGATGGGGTTCTATTGGCAACCTATTTAGATCAGTCTTTTGCAAAGAATAAGCCCCAAAGCAAGCAAGAGATACATGATGCCGTAGTAGAAGCAGGACGAAAAAGAATAAGGCCAGCATTGATGACAACGGCAACCACCATCTTGGCATTACTACCTATACTGACATCGACAGGAAGAGGATCAGACATAATGCTACCCATGTCCATTCCATCTGTTGGAGGAATGATCATTGCATTGATTGCAGTATTTATTGTTCCTGTCTTATATGGCTGGAGAGCAGAATATTTATTGAAGAAAAAACAATAACATGAGAAACAAGACGATATATATCCTCCTTATTCTTCTCACCAGTTTTATCGAGGGGAAAGGACAAACCTTATCGGATTACACAAAGATCGCGATAGAGAACAACCAGGAGCTACAGTCCATTCAACATAGGATTGAAGGAAAGGGTCATGATATAGAATCCGTAGGACTTCTATCCGACCCAATGATTTCAGGAGGTTACTACGTAAATCCTGTGTCCACTAGAGTCGGCGACATGCAAACACAACTCACCATAGAGCAAGCGTTACCATGGATGGGAACTTTAAAAGCAGAAAAAGGAGTTGCGCAAGGGAAAAAGCAAGTAGAAGAGAGATATTATGAGTTTGAGAAACGAAAAGTGATTCTATCCACAAAGCAGCTCTATTATCGAATAAAGAGAAAACAGATCGATAAAAAGATCTATCAAGAGCAATTAGGGATATACAATAAACAAGAAGAATGGTTGGCACAAAGAGTTGCAAATGGACAAGCATCCAATGTTGATCTACTTAGGTTAAGAATAAAGATAGAAGCCAAAGAAGCGAAAGTAGAAGAGACAGCAGATGAAAGCATGGCCTTTCAAGCATCTTTCAACCAACTATTAAACAGAAATGCGGAAGAGACCATCCATGTCACCGATCAATGGACAGAGCTAGAACAATACATCCAAGATGTTCAGGCGCATCCATCCATCGAGATAATAGACTCGAAAGACCAAGTATATCAAGCATCCGAAAAGATGGTTCGCAAAAAGCAGAATCCACAATTTAAAGTAGGAGCAAGTTACACCTTTATTGAGCCCTATGCAGGAAGCACCCTTTCCAACAATGGAGAAGATGCCTTGATGATAAAAGTAGGAATAAGTTTACCTTTTTTCTCAAACAAAAAAGGCAAAGCACAGATTCGCAGCATACGATCCAATCAATCAAGTCTTGTAGCAGAAAAAGAGTCGAAAGAGAAAGATCTAAAAGCAGCATGGATAGGAACAAGCAAGCAATTGCAAACGACCCATCGCAACATCAAGTTATTTAAAAAACAGATTGATTTAACCAACCAATCATTAGAATTGCTTAGATCAGAGTATTTGACAGGGAAAGAGAAATATATTGAATTACTAAGGATGGAAGAATCTCTTCTGAAATACAAAGAAGAACTTTCAAAGAGTCAAGAGAAAGCCCATCTATTAACGGCCATGTTAGAATTTTTAAAATAAAAGAGAGATGAAAAAAACATATATATACCTATTCATTGTATTGGTTCTTGGAATAGCCATCGGAACACAGATAAACAAAAAGGCAACCAAAGAGACACATCCAATGCATACAGAATCCGAAGCGGCCAAAGAAGAAATATGGACCTGTTCGATGCACCCATCAATAAGACAAAATCATCCAGGGAAATGTCCAATATGTGGGATGGACCTAATCAAGATGGTAGATGAAGACCAAACATCGGATTCCGAACATTTGATCACCCTCTCCCCTTCGGCTCTAAAGAATGCCGAGATAGAGACATTTGAGGTAAGAAAGTTACGACCTACAAAATCGATCACTTTAAGTGGCAGAATAGAGCGTAACGAAACCTTAGATGAATCACAACGTGTTCATATTGCGGGACGTATTGAGAAGCTTAATGTACACTATCAAGGGCAAAAAGTATCCAAAGGGGAAGTCATTGCCAAGGTCTACTCGCCAGAACTTATCACGGCACAAAAAGAGGCCATCACCAGCACAGATCAGCCCCTTATGCACCAAGCCGCAATCAATAAATTAAGACAATGGAAGATAACAGACCGTCAAATCCGACATATCATTAAGAGCAGAAAGGTCATCGAAGAGTTTCCTATTCTCTCAGAAAAGAGTGGGTTTGTTACGCAGATAAATATCAAAGAAGGAGACTATGTGTCCTTAGGACAAAAACTGTTTGACACCAATAGTTATGCCAGTGTATGGCTAAGTGTAGATGTCTTTGAGATGGATCAACAACATATTAAAAATAAAGATCTCATCTATTTTGATCGCAGTGAGTCCACTGGATATCAAAATAAAACGGCTATTGATTTCATCTCTCCAACAGTAGACCAACACACACGAACCTTTATCGCACGAGGAACCATAAAAAACAAGGAGAATCAATGGTTACCAGGCACATATGTCAATGCCAAGATCACGATACAAGAAGCCAATGAAGTGCTTGTCGTTCCAACCACCTCCGTTCTTTGGACAGGAGAAAGATCGTTAGTCTACAAAGAAGTATCGTCGGGCAAATACGAACCCCTAGATGTTATTCTAGGCAAAAAATATGACGAATACTATCAAATCAGTGAAGGAATAGAATTAGGCGACAAGATCGTTTCCAAAGGAACATTTATCATTGATGCCAGTGCTGAGTTGGCACATAAGAAGAGTATGATGACACCAAGTGGATCATCCAAATCCACAATGAATCATGCCCACCACCATATGGCAATGGAAGGCGAAATGATGCATGATCATACAGATCAACAAACAACGTCATTTAGAGTAGAAGGGAACTGTGGCATGTGTAAGAGTCGAATAGAAGAGTCCATCACGAAGCTTAAAGGTGTTCATAGTGCCTCATGGGATCAAGAGACCAAGATGCTTAAACTAAAGTATTCGCCATCAACCATTACCCTAGATAAGATTCAAAAACAGATAGCCAAAGCAGGACACGATACCGAAAAGTTTAAGGCATCAGACGAGATCTACAACAACCTACCAGGCTGTTGTCAATACCGAAAGTAAAAAGCAAAAACGAATATCACCAAAACAAATTTAAAAACAAGTAATTATGAAAAGCAATTCTTTATATAGAGCAATGGTACTACTCTTTGCTCTAGTAGTAGTGGCACCAATAAACTCATTTGCAACCCCGTCTTCCATCATAGAAGAGGCATTTCAACAAAGCAAAACCAAAACAACGTTTGTAGTTTTAGGTAATTGTGGTTCTTGCAAACAACGCATCGAACAAACAGCCTATCATGTAGAGGGCGTATCCAATGCAACATGGAGTATCAAAAGCAAAGAGCTAACGATAGAATATAATCCATCGATAACCACCATAGACAAAGTCCAAAAAGCCCTTGCCGATGCAGGTCATGATACCCAAAAATATAAAGCCAAGGATGCGACATACAACAATCTACCTATGTGTTGCCAATATAAAAGAGGAGAAATCACAAAGAAAGAAAACAGTGAGGTAAAGAAAGTAACCATCCGAGTAGAAGGAAAATGTGGCATGTGTAAACAACGTATCGAAGGAGCGGTAAATGATCTTAAAGGCGTATCAAAAGCAACATGGAACACCAAAGACAAGATGCTTCATCTTGAGTATACTCCATCGATCATCTCCTTAAGTAAAATAAGAGCTTACATTGCAGAAGCTGGACATGACAATGGAAAATTTAAAGCATCGGACGAAGTCTATAACAAACTACCAGGATGTTGTAAGTACAGAAAATAAAGCATTGAATAAAAAAAGAATAATCTACAAAGAGTCCATCACATGATGGGCTCTTTGTTTGTTTTCAACCCTAAATAACTAGATCTAAACCGACATGTTATTAACAATACCAAGACCTTTTCAACAATGACATTATAATTAATACTGTCAATAAGAGACGATTGCAATACAAATGTCTATATTTATTAAAATTTTCAGAGAAAGAGAGAACTAAAAGTGTAGGATATGAACAACTGGTATACCGTAATAACCTTCGATCAGCCGCATGAGGCTCATTTCGCAAGAAACCTTCTAGAAGCAAATGGAATCAACTCCATCATACGTGATGAACTGACGGTACAGACATGCAACTTATATTCCAACACGGTTGGTGGTGTGAAACTAGATGTCAAAGAAGAAGATATAGATAGCGCCATCTCCATCTTAAAAGAAGGGGGCTATATAATAGAAGGATCAAAGAATATAGAGAACGAAGATCCTAAAGTGGAAACCATCGCATTTAATAGCAAAACAGACCAAAGCCTCTGCCCATATTGTAAATCCGATAACATCACCGTTAATAAAGAGTCCAACCCATTATTGATTGTTCTATATCTAATACTTGTTGCAGGTGCACCTATAGCCTACCTTCTAAATAACCTCAGAATACCTGTATTGATCGTGATGGTTATCGCACTATTTCTTCTTACAAAGACCAGTGCACACAAAAAATACAAATGCTTTGACTGCAATAAAAACTGGAGATTCAAAAAACGATAATTACCACAAACCATAAGAGGTCTAAGGTTTGCTTTTTTATCCCACTGAATATTTGCTAGATAAAATTAAATTAATTTATTATTTCTGGCATATAGTAAAAATATATTCTATTTCTATCAAACAATCAAATACTATACTCTTTCACTGTTATTATTAATATCTGTACTAAAATCATCTTATCATATGGTAATACACCACATCACTTCAAGTAAACAAACAGTCAAAGTAATTTCTTTTGTCATAGGATCAAGAGTCAAGGTCATTAAAAAAATCTAATCATCCGAACATCCATCATAAATTATATAGATAAAAAAAGAAGCAAACAACGTCTGAAATAGTTATCAAAATAATACATGCCATATAATTGAAATTACAAAAAACAATACATCACTGATTAATTAAGCATTATTATGTTATATATAATTTCTTAATCAGCACATTCTAATAGTTTAGATCAAAAATAACTGATCTAAAGTAAGAGCCTGAAAACAGGAAAATCTTCAGGCTCATCATTACACTTTTCAAAAACAAAGCTTCATTGAAATAATAAATCCGTACTATTATTATTAAGAATTAATTGTATACATCCATAATTGACCACAAACAACACTGTGAAATCTGTATCAATTATTTATACTCAGGGAATAAAAAGTAAATGGAATTTTCATTTCATTGATACTAATTTGTAAAATATAGTATCAACTATTTACTCATAGCTAATCTAAAACCTATATTTAACCATTGATCTGAATTAAGGGTTACAAAACGATTATTTCTATGCCAAAATACTGGAGAGTTGCCAGCCTTATCAATATAGAAATATCCAGGAACATCTCCATTATACGCTCCCCCCCTAGCTACAACATAATTTCCTTTCTTATTTATAGGGTTTTTAACATTAATCTCATCATACCTTAACACTAAATAAGCATCATCATAAGTATCGTTACACCATTCCCAAACATTTCCACTCATATCAAATAGGCCTAGTTCATTACCTTTTTTTAATCCTACTTCGTGTAGTTTAGCTTCAGAATTTTCTTTATGCCATGCAACTTCACTCAAAACATTTCCACCAGAGAATCTAAATTTTTTCGTTTTATTACCTCCTCTTGCGGCATACAACCATTCTGCTTCTGAAGGTAAACGATAGTTCTGTCCCGTTTTAGCATTTAATCTCTTTATAAACTCCAGAGCCTGAGCTTTAGTAATAGTATTAACTGGTAAATTATCCCCAGTAAAACCTTTGCCTACAGGATTAGATCCCATAATTTCAACCCATTGTGCTTGGGTTACTTCATATTTACACATGTAAAAGTCATCAAGAGTCACTTTATGTGTATCAGAATTATAAACTTCTAAATCAAATGTTCCTCCTTCAACTAAAACCATATCACTTTTAATTTTATCTTGATTTAGTTTTACATTAAATTTAACAAAACCAAAATCAGATGGAGAAGCACTTTTTGTAGAAATGACTTCTAAATTAACAGGAGTAGTTTTATCTTTTTCTACACGGAAAGCTACAGCCAACGGTGTACTTACTTTCGATGCAAGATCAGACCCTTTTAATGGGACAGCAAATATTGTTTTATTGTCTTTATTTTGAAGTTCAAATCTTGATAATTCATAGTCAACACCAATCCATAATTTTACTTCGTCAAAAACGAGATTCCCATCACCCCAATCTGAAACGGGTATTTTTTTTAGATCATAATCTTGGAATATATTTCCCCCCTTTTTAATAGTTATTATGGCATGAGTAACATTAATAAATGCACTAGGGTTATCCTTTAATGTTCTCTTTAATGCAGGTGTATTATCTTGAACGTTAAAAGAAAAAGTCCCATACTGTGCATCAGTATATATATCCTCTTTGCTACATGAGACAAAGAAAAGACAAGCAATTAAAGCGTAAATTGATATTAAATATTTCATTGTTTTACTTATTAAAAATGGTTTTTTTGACATGTTAATTAACTACATTAATCTATTTCATTATGTTAGCAGCAAATATTGCATATATTTATTTTTATCGAAATTATTAATGAATGATTCTATACACGACCAATAATGAACCTTCTTGATTTTTGATAACAGAATGATATTATATTAAATCATATTTATGTGGCATATTAAAACACACTCACCAATCTATTTCGTTATACCAAGAACAAATGTTGCACCCATCTATAATTTTTTCTATTAAAATTCATTTTTCGTTACTAAAGGATTTGATTCTTAAGCCAAAGACTCGTATTATTTTTCCTTCTAGTTGTCACAGCTACATACATTACACTAGAACTTAGTTTTTACTATTTTTTGACACCTGATGCAACATACAAGAAGAAATATACGACTATAATTAATGTACAGAATATGAACTTATGTTCAGACTAATGATCTTACAATTTGAGAAAAACCATAAAAGATAAAAATCGATTTTTTAAACAACTTTTTGACCAATATAGTAGATACGGACTATCTATTGCATTACGATTTGTTCGTAATAGAGAGGATGCATTAGAAGTAGTAAATGATAGTTTTCTTAAATTATTTACTACAATAGATGATAATGTAGATGACAAAAAAACAAAAGCTTTATTTAGAAGAATTGTTATTAACACAGCAATAGACCAGTATCGTAAGAATAGCAGAAATCATGACAATTTTGAGCTAAATGAATCTATATGTGATGAAAAAACAATAAATATTGAACAAAAGCTATCAGCAGAGGAGATATTAAATGCCTTGCACCATTTAACAGATATTCAACGCATTATTTTTACTTTATATGAAATCGAAGGATATAATCACGAAGAAATAAGTATAAAGCTAGGAGTTAATGTAAGTACTTGTCGCAGTCATCTAAGAAGGGCAAAAAATAAATTGCAAGAAATACTACACCTATATGAGAGAGAATTGGGATAATAATTGGTCAGAATATATTAAAACGAGTTTGAATCAGTATGAGCCTGAAGTACCAAATGAAATATGGAATAATCTTGAAACCAATCTCAATAAGACAGGCTCAACTAATAAGAACAAACTATCTAAAATAATTGCAAATATCACTTTAAGTATCTGCGTTATCGGATCTGTATATTATTTCTTTACAAAAAGAGATGGATTAAAGGATGTTACAAGTTATAGTAATCCTATTAATCAACATCATAGAATTAAAAACGACATTATAAAGAAGTTAAATTATGGTGGAAATGTAATTGTAGAAAACAATAAAGAAATCATAATTAAAGATGAAAAAAACAGAACTCAAAGGATAAGTACATTCAAAAACTTTAAGAATACAATAAAATCTAATAAGGTTGTTAAACAAAATCATTCTTCAAAGAAAAAAACAATTAAACTCAACCCAGAGGAAAGAAATTTTCAGATTCCTAAAAGGATAAACATTAAATACATAAAACCCAAAGAAATAACCTATCAATTAAGTAACAATAAAATTGTACTTTTTGAAACAAGTGCTACAGCAGAAATATTATCTAATAGTAACTCCAGAAAAAAAATCAAAAGAAATATTTTTTTATATAGCATAGGAGGGGGAATCCATAAGTTTAGCTCTTGGAATGGTTTTTTAGCAACAACAGGTGAATATCGTTTTAATAAATTGGGAATCTATGGTGGAGTTAAATATTATATGAATAATATCAGAAATATAACAAGTGGAGAGGGGGCTAACGAAGATACTGTCAATGAAATAACAAGAAGTATTATTCAACATAGAATATCATTTATTGCAGGAATAAATCCTATCATCTGGAACAAATCAAATTATCATATATTGATTAATCTAGGAGTCACATCAAAATCACTTGCTCTCAATGTAAAAGGCGGTACAGATTCTCCATTCACTCTTTCAACAGGTGTTGAATTCAGAATGCCTATTTTTAAAAAATATATTACTAGTATAAACTACAATTATTTACTCGGTTTATCTGATCGATCAAAGCAAGGACACAGTATTGGATTTAAGATATTACTTACTAATAAAAAAAGAAGAAAATAGATTATATAAATATCTAAAATGCATCTAATAATCTTATAATATTTAGATAGTAGTCAACAAGATATTTCGGTTATTTGTAGTTGATTTTACGGCTACCTCAACTTCATATCAACTTCATTCTAGAGCCTACTTAATATAAAGTATAAGTGAACATGATATGAAGTTGATATGAACTTGATATGAAGTTGAAGTGTTTTTGAGGTGATTTTAGGGTTTAGTTATCATAAAGGGGAAATAGGGTTATGGTGCGTTTAAGTAGGCTAAAACATTTATAAACTAGAGCGTTTATTTATCTAAACTGATGGGGTTAGATAGTTATATTAGGATGATAAAACGGATATATAAAGGAGGTAATTTATCTATTTTAGCCTACTAAAATAGATTTACGAAGACGTTCATATAAAAGCATCGAGGGCATAAGATTTATTTACGGGGGCGTTTATTTTAAAATATCGAGGAGTTGAGATAGAGATAGGAGTACATTCAATTAAAGAGAACGAGAGGATGGAATAAAGATACAGTAGCGTTCAATTAAAGGCATAGAGATATTGGTGCAAGTGGTCTAGGGGAAATCCAAGGAATGGGAAGGTAGAAGAAAAGTAGGGATATAAAAAAAGCTCTCTAGTTATAGAGAGCTTTGTACCCGGGGCGGGAATCGAACCCGCACGATATTGCTACCACTGGATTTTGAATCCAGCGCGTCTACCAATTCCGCCACCCGGGCGTGAATCACAACATTGCTGTTTTCATGATTGCGATGCAAATATAATAGATTTATTCAGTAAAATGCAACCATAATAGACAAAAAAAACGTCAAAAGAGTCCATTCTATCTTAACCTACTCATTTTCAATTGATGAATATTGCGATAAAAAAGAATAAAATTGAAGTGATATAGAAGGATCGATGCACGTAGCTATGATTTTTTATCATTTAGAGAGATCAACGGTAGAGGATACCATAAGCAGAGTATCCTCTATCGCTTCCATACTAAGAAGTATCTAAGGGGTAATTCTTGCTAAATATTACAATCCTAATCCTCCTCGTTTTTCTTGTTTCTCATCAAGATCTCCACGTTCCATTCTTTTACGTGTCTTTCCTGAATTCAACCTAACTCCTACTCTTATCAACCATATTCCTTTTAGGATACTTATATCGGTAGATTCGAAGCTACGATAAGCCATTGCTCCTCTATTGTCTTCCCATAAGTTATCCTGGGTATATGAAAATAGTTTTCCATCCACAGGAAGGCTATAGTAAGCCAAAACAAAAAGACGTTTTTTAAAGAAATTCTTCATTGCCAGACAAGCCAGATTACTTTGGCTACTGTTAGCTTCGTATCCAAAAAGAGTTGGTTCCTTATAGAGGTTATTCTTATAAACGACACCAAGGAGAAAGCCATGTTTGGCATCATTATAGAGCAGTTGATTACGGATTAAGAAAGCATCTCGTTTTTGTTGGATGTTCATGTATTCTATCTTGTGTTGGTTGTAGCTACCCATAATATTGAGTCTCCATTTTTTCGCAAGAGGGATGCTACCAGAGAAAATAACGCCCATCTTTTGATATTTATCAGCATTCACATAGCTATAGACATATTGATCTCTATTGTTGATTTTCTCGAAACCTAAGCCATAGGTCGTGATCGCATCTTTACTGAGGCTATAGTAAGGCGTAATGCGAACTTTCCCTTTAAACATGTTGACCCCAAGCTCGACTCTATGATTGGTAAAGCTTTTTAAGTCTGGATTTCCTCTAAAGACAGCATACTCATCAACAATACGATCGTAACTTATCGTTTGGCTTCGAAAAGGGTTGTCCGTTTTCGCTTTATAGTTTAGGATAAAATTGATTTTACTACTTGGTTTATACATCAGACGCAAAAAAGGAAGATGCAACATTCTATAGTCCTGTTCATTTCCAAGTTTATTCCATTCGGCACCATAGCCCATCCCAGCGGTTATTTTGTTTGATAGAGGGAAATCGATATTGGCATAAACACGGTGATACTGTTCTTTTCGCGTTGTTTCGGTTTTGCTTTGATCTTGAGAACCTAAAACAGGATTATTGTTCCAGTCATTAATGGTAAGATCTTTGCTATATTTCCATATATAGTTATATCCGACAGAGAAAGTGCTCTTATTACTGATCGAATATTCCCATTCCGCCACACTCCTCATAAATTGAGACTCGTTGTTTATCTCTTGGGTTGTTGGTGTTGGGAGATTAGACGAAGCTAAGAACGTTTGATTGTCTGCTTGGGAATCATTGTAGTATGCTTCAATATTGATTTTAGATTTCTCACTCCATTTTCCTTGATAGGTAACCTGTCCACTATGGGTGTCACCAGAATCGTCAGAAGTCTGATTGATGGCATATTTTGAGTCTGGTTGTTGAGAGTTACTGTTATTATAAACCCAGCGAGAGAGTTCTGTTTTTTGATAATTTTTTCCATACAGATCTTTACTATAGCCATATTGAATACCTAACTGATGGTTCTTATTTATTTTGTAGTCCACTCCTGAAGTCATATTCCAAAAGCCTCGGCCCCTATTCTCATTATAGTCTTGGCCATCGGGGTTTTTGGTGATCACTTTACTATCGCCAAAAATAATATCATGGTCTCTATGAAAATAAAAATCCTCATCATGGTGGTTAAAATTACCATAAAACAACAGGTTGTTCATCGTATAGTCGGCATGAACCGTTTGTTCGGAAAAGAACTTCGTACTAGGACCATTATTTCCAGAAGTATTAAAAGTCTCTTTATCGACAGCAGAGAAAGAGAGACCTCTGTAGTCTTTCTTCAAGAGAATATTTACCACAGCACTATAGCCTTCCATGGCATATCGTCCATTGGCATTTCTATAGATCTCCATTTTATCTATTCTTTTAGACGAAAGGCTCTGGATATATTTAGGATCTTTCCTTACCCCATCGACAAGAAGGAGCACGTTTGATTGTCCATCAATGGTAATTGATTCAGACATATAATCGACATCGACACCTGGAGTTTTACGAAGTATCCAACTAGTCGTAGGAGCCCCTTTACGCATCTCTTTGGTTACGGTCACCACATCCTTAGATATCTTATTTTGTATTGCCGCTCCTTTCACTTGAACTTCAGCGAGGTTGGTGACCAGCTCTTTTAGTTCAATATTTTTCTGCACAGAATTATTTTGGGGTTTCAAGAGAATCTCCTTCTTTTCAAACCCAATAGAGCTAATCACAAGAACGTAAGATTCATATTTAGGTGCTTCAATAGAAAACTTACCCTGTTCATTGGTAATGGCACCCCCAAGAAGTTTCTCCTTGTTTTGGGTATAAAGGGCCACAGTAGCGAATTGTATTTGTTGTTTTTGATGAACTACAGACCCTGAAATAGATATTTTAGAATGGGCAGCAAAGATCGGGGAAGAGAAAAGCATAAATAGCAATAGAAGGCAACAGTACTTAATTTTTCTTTGTTTCATAAGAACAGGTTTATATGGATAGCATTCTTTTTTTGTTCTACACAGAATGGCATAAACATTCGATCGCAAAACTCCAAATCCTAAAATACATAAAATCAAGCCATTCTACATTATAATCACACAAAATAATCCAATAGAAAAAAGAGAGAAGAAGAAAGAAGAGACATAAAAAAAGCTTCTTCGAATATTCGAAGAAGCTTTGTACCCGGGGCGGGAATCGAACCCGCACGATATTGCTACCACTGGATTTTGAATCCAGCGCGTCTACCAATTCCGCCACCCGGGCGTACATCGTAATCATGCTGTTTTCATGATTGCGATGCAAATATAGGTGCTTTTTGTTAATATGCAAACAAATGATCTCAAAATAAAGAATCTTTTTTTGAGATCATCTATCATGTTTAAGCTTTGGCAGCATCCATTTTTCTAGTTACGGCACCATAAATAACTAACATAATGGCCGATACAGAAGCAATGGCAACAAACACATACCAGATATAGTGGGCATGATCATAAGCTGTCAATTTCTCTGCTTCACTCAATAAAGCTGGATCTGGACAGAATCTTTCAAGAAGGTAACCCGAAAGACCAAAACCAAGGATAGAAGAGATAAAAGAGTGCAGGTGGCTAAAGCCAAGATACATTCCCTCTTCTCCTTTAGGAGCTTGTAGTGAGAAATATTCTAAGAAACGTGGAGAGATAAAAGCTTCGGCAAGACCTTGGAAAACGATACCGATAATCATCATAAATGCGACAGGGTGCATTCCTAAGATAGCCTCTCCTCCCATTAAGTTACCAGAAGCCATACAGAAGGCAGAGATAGGCATAATAAACATCCCTACCGTCATAGAAGTAAGAGCAGACCTATTCTTCATCAAAGCAGTTACAGCCCCTACTGAAAGGAAAACAACCAAAGGATTGACGTTGGCATACCAAGAAGGAGAAGCGCCCTCCCCTGCCATTCTAAGAACATATTTAGGCATGGTTGCATAAAGTTGGTGTTGTACCATCCAAAAACCAGTAATAATCAATATCAAAGTAATCAAACGGAAATTCATAACCACATTAACCAGTGCGGCAGCAATTTCTTTAATTGATTTGCCTTGACCTTCGTTATGAGAAGATTTAAAGAACAGGTAAACCATAATGATCGCCAAACCAGTAGCAGCAGCTGAAAAGAAGTTTAGATAAACCAGACCTTCATCTCCCATAGATTCACGAAGAGGCTTTACGATAGTCTTACCAGAGAAAGCTCCCACGTTGACCATAGCATAAAAGATAGAGAACCCTTTGGCTCTATTCTCCACTGTAGTCTCTTTAGAAACAGTAGCAGTAATCACAGATTTAATAAAAGATCCACCAAGGATAATAAGAGCCACAATAGGTATGATAGCCCACTTAACAGCGCTCTCTCTTAAACCAGTAAAATGGGTATGTTGACCATATTCAACTAATCCAGAAGATTCAAGGATGGTAGGAAGGGCTCCTAATCCAAAATATCCAAGAGTAAGCAACGAGAAGGCAAGTATCAATGCTTTTTTAAAACCAATTTTATCAGCATAGGCACCACTGAAGGTAGGGAGGAAATAAAGTAGACCAGAAAAGACACCTGCAATAGAAGCAGCTTGCATATCTGTAAAACCAAGAATTCGAGACAGATAAAGTGTAATGACAATAAACACACCGTAATAGGCAGCTCTCTCCAATAGCTCAACAGTGTTGGCTACCCAGAAAGCACGAGTAAAAGATGATGATTGTTTCATAAAGAGTGATACTGTGTTTTAAATTAAAAATATAGGAGTAAAAAACACTTTTTACAACATAGCACTAAAATAGAAGAAAATAAAAACAAAGTTTCATCACACAAGTTAAAAAACGAATAATGTGGGAAAAATCATGATGATAATGATCATAAAGACAGAAGATTAACATATTGTAAAACATTAAAAAACAAAAAGAAAGAGCGATCCTTTTACCCTTTGAATTGTTATCTTTAAAATACGTTAATGCAAAGAAACCTTTATGAACCTTACGTATGAAATCATTGCTAACCACATTTTTTAGAAGAGGGAAGAATATCAATGATGCCCAAAGTTTTTACGAAGAGTACTATCCACTCTACAGAAGTTTTGCGTATGAGATATGCAATAACCAGAAGATCGTTGATTGTTTGATTCAGGATTTGTTCGTTCACTTGTGGAGGAAGTATCCAGACCCACTTTCAATTTGGACCGATAGCCATGAGATGTTAATACGCATAAAGAAGCATCTACTAAAACAAACACATACGACCACTAATAACTCAAGCGAAGAAAGGCAGCTATTCCTTTCCAGAATAAGCAAAGAGAGAGAAGAGCAATTAAAAAATCTATTAGGGATTCTCACTCCATTACAGAAAGAGATTATCAGATTATCGAGCAATACAAAACAGATCGCCTCAGTAATTCAGCGTAAGCTAAATATAACAGCCAAAGAATATGAAAAAGAGGTAGGAAAGATATTGCAATTACTCGACTCTCTTCCTAATCCGAATCAACAGATAAGAATAGGGGTAAACTTGAAACAGAAGGAAGTGAGATATGAATAGTAATATTGATCCACAAAAGGTTAAAGAGCGTTTATGGTCCCATTGGGCTCGGCATATTCTAGGAATAAACGATCCTAAAGAGCATCTGATACTCGAGCATAATGGGGAAGATCTCACCCGAGATTACCGCAAACTCAAGTTTGCATGGGAACAGTTATGTAAGGTTTCAAACAATCACTCTACTGAGAGTTCAAAATCATGGTTCATTGTTATGAGAAGGATTAAGCAACAGGAAAAACTGGAAAGAAGGAAGAATATCAAGAAATATTGTATTTGTAGTCTTCTATGGGGTGGAATATTATTGCTCTTGGTATGGATCTTTTTTCACCAACAGGGATAATAACATCGTATTTAAATTATAAACAAAATGTAGGATACGATGTTCTAGCTTATAGCTGGTTACACATTCTTATAATACTGTTTATATGAAGATACATGAATATCAAGCGAAAGAGATCTTTAAAGAATTTCATATTCGCATTCCGAAAGAAAAGTTATGCATTGATGGCAAAGAGGCGGTTATTGCATTTCGTGAGATAAACACCAAAGTAGTTGTCAAAGCCCAAGTACATACAGGAGGAAGAGGAAAAGCTGGTGGGATCAAGTTGGCATCCACAGAGAAAGAGCTACAGATGGCCACCAATACCATACTTGGAATGGAGATCAAGGGACTAAAAGTAGAGAAAGTCCTTGTGTCAGAAGCTATTGATATTCAAAAAGAGTACTATGTAGGTTTGACAATAGATCGAAACAGTCAAAGAATCCTTCTTATGGTAAGTCCAGAAGGAGGAGTTGAAATAGAGGAGGTTGCTAAACACAGTCCCGAAAAGATTCACAAATATTATCTACCGATAGCCTCCTCTATACCAATGTATCGAGCAAGAGAGATTGCATTTGATTTCTTTAAAGAGATCTCATTGGTTCGACAATTTTCAGATCTTATCGTAAAGGCTTATGACTGTTTTATCACTAAAGATGCTTCATTGGTAGAGATCAACCCACTAGTTATCACAGGAAAAGAAGAGATGATAGCCTTAGATGCTAAGATGTCTATTGACGATAATGCGATGTATCGTCATCCTGAACTAGAGAAATATAGAGAACCAGATGAGATAGAAAAGCTTGAATTAGAAGCAAAGAGTCATGGTCTCAGTTATGTTCGTTTGGATGGTGAGATTGGCTGTATGGTCAATGGTGCAGGTCTGGCAATGGCTACCATGGACATGATCAAGTTATATGGGGGAACACCAGCCAACTTTTTAGATATTGGAGGAAGTTCCAATCCAGAGAAGGTAATCAAGGCGATGCATTACTTGACACAAGATCCGAATGTAAAGGCCATCATGATAAATATATTTGGAGGGATTACCCGATGTGATGATGTCGCAAAAGGATTGTTAGAAGCATTCGCAAAGATGGAGATCAATTTACCTATCGTTGTTCGTCTCTCAGGAACAAATGCAGAAGAAGGTTTAAACATTCTTAAAGCTTCATCTAAGATAAAGACCGTTTCTTCAATGAGTGAAGCAGCGAGAATAGCAATAGCAGAGATCCAATAATCCCCAATAACAAAAGCGTCATGAGTATTCTTATAAATAAAAAAAGCAAGGTCATAGTTCAGGGCATCACAGGAAGAGATGGTGCTTTCCATACGAAAAAGATGTTAGCATACGGAACCCATATTGTTGGTGGAGTATCCCCTGGCAAAGGAGGAGAATTGGTAGAGGGAGTTCCTGTGTTTAATACCATGAAAGAAGCAGTCAGAGCGACAGAAGCTGATACATCAATCATCTTTGTTCCTTCAAAGTTTGCACCAGATGCGATTTTGGAGGCATCGGATGCTGGAATAAAGCTAGTTGTAGCCATATCTGAAGGCATTCCTGTTATAGATATGCTACGAGTAAAGAAGGTATTACAAAAGAATGGCACCTCTTTGGTTGGGCCTAATTGTCCGGGGTTGATATCTCCAGGAAAATCCATGATTGGCATTCTTCCCTCTCACATCTTTAAAGAAGGGAAAGTAGGGTTGATCAGTCGTAGTGGGACATTAACTTATGAGATGGTAGATCTATTAACCAAGAACGATATTGGACAAAGTACTTCAATTGGTATAGGAGGAGATCCTATTGCTGGATTGTATTACGAAGAGCTATTAGATAAGTTTGAGAAAGATCCAGAAACTCATGCCATTGTTCTGATAGGAGAAATTGGCGGAGATGCAGAAGAGCGTGCTGCAGAGTTTATCAATTCGAAGGTGACCAAACCAGTGGTTATATTTATTGCGGGACAAACAGCCCCCGTAGGGAAACAGATGGGACATGCTGGAGCGATAATCTCTAGTGGTAGTGGTACGGCACAAGAAAAGATTGCCTATTTTGAGAAGTTCGGTATTCCTGTAGCCAGAGAGCCAGAAGAGATTCCAATTCTAATAAAGAAACTTCTTCCGTAAAAGATCTATATATAACAGAGGCGTCCAATGGAATTCTCCTTTGGACGCCTCTGTTTTAATCTGATATTGAACAAATAGAGAGATTCCTTTATCTATTTTTTATTGGTGATATAGTAATAACCACTTTCCTTATCTAGCTCCTTTAAGTTTACGTTGTAATTGTTATGCAAAATCACCTTTAGCTCATCTTTATTATCCTTGGGTAAAATAAAATCGAACTTCTCTTGTGAGTCCATCAAAGTAATACATTCAATGTCATACGTTTTTTCCAACTCTTTTGATAAATCTTTAATTGATTTGTTTCGTAAAACAATTGTATCCTTAGGAGTGATCTTCAATTCGTTATCAGACACTTTTTCTTTGGACAGCACCCAACAACCACTCGGCAACAAATAAAAATCTGATTTTAAATTATATTTATTGAACAGCTGTTGAATAACAAAATGACGAATTTCTTTTACCGTATGATCCTTAGAGGAGTGATTTAAAAACTTAAGATTAACTTTAGTGTTTGCCACTACCTCATTATCGAATATAACAGTCGCTTTTAAAGCTAATGCAAGTGAAGTGAAAACCTCTTTTATGGAAGTGTTTTCAAAGTAAATTTCATTCTTTGATATTTTATATAGCGGCAGAGCACGATCTTTATTTTCTGAAATAGTTAGCTCATATGAATCTAATTGTGTTTTAGTAGGATATTCGCACTTACATTGTGGAACATGAAAAGCCTTATTTAATAATTCCGGATGGATTATAAATAGTAGAACTAGCACAGAAATTGTATTATGAATTATATGAAATAATACCCCCCATCTAAAACCCAATTTAAGTCTTAAATATCCACAATTTAAACCTAAAAATAATTGTGGTGCTACAAGTAATGGCAGTAATAATATATTTCTTATGGTCACCCCCCAATTTAGAATATGGGCGAAACCAAATAAAATAGTCATACCGAAAAACACTCTAGAGAAGTTTGTGATCCACACTTTCTGCAAGTATTTATTTACTCTTTTGAAAGAAATAAAATAGATCATAAGAATGACGCATACAAAAATAAAACACGATCCAATTATGTTCCAGTTCATTGTAAGCATGCCTAATATTCCGCCATTAAAAATGATGCCTACAAAAAAAGCGAAACAAATAATTGATGCAATAATATTCTTTATTTTAGGCAATAGGTGTAACCTAAAAATACATTCTTCTATTATTGGAAGAATTAGAATAATCAATAAGAAATCGTTCAAAGAAAAGCTAGAGGAAGTGGCTATTGGTTGTGGAGGATAATCAAATAATTCCTTAAAAGAAAACCACAAGCCTGAAAATACTTCGTTTAAGAGCAATATTAAGGCAAACCATTTACATTTAGTTAAGATCGATAATGGCATTGAGCCTATTTTTGGATTAATGAGAAAAGATTTATAATCCTGAAGTATTTTTTTGCAGTTCATCAATTATATGACTTTAGATTAATAGTTGATTAAAGAATAATAAGGAAGAAGTAACATCATAAATTTCACACACTTAAGCCAATCTTTATCCAGTATAGCAATGAGATGTAAGGTAAAAGAACTCTATTAGTTTATTAAATATGAGAACTGATTGGATACATTATTTTAGTTTACTAAACATATATGCTACGGAATGTACGATAAGACTTATTCATTAGAAACAAACAGATTAACTTCTGTTATAATTATGAATGCAAATTATAAAAAACAAATAAAACTATAATAATTTATGTTTATTTTTATAATCTAAAGTTGCATTTATGATTTGAAAGTAAGACACAATGCAACAGAGCTATTTTTTGAACACAGAATATAGAGGTTAATTCATGAGTAATGGTCCAACAGGAAGTTGTCGTAGGTTAGATGAGAGTCGGAAATGATGTTTTTGCATCTTAATCTAGGTTCCCATGTCCATTCAAAAGTGATCGATTTCAATAATAAAAAAGCAAAGGTGCCAATGACTACAATCTTTTATTGACACCTTTGTTCTTTTAGAACTCTACCATGATTCCTATAGTAGGAAGGACATTACCAGAAGATACGTCTAAATATTTAAGATCGTATTTTGAAGGATCGTTAGGATCTGTTAGAGGCATTCCATTATCGTCATATTTTGGAACCAATACATTTGGGGTATCCGTACTAGAAGCGAGCACATTTTGGATATCAATATAGAACATCAGACTCCAGCGATTATAATACCATGCTTTATCTATACGAAGATCTAATTGAGAAAAAGCACCTAATCTATCAGAGTTAAATTTTGAATAATCGAGATACCCCTGACCTTGTACATCCCACGCTTCTTTTTGAGCCGATTTATCCAAGTCATAAGGGGTAAAAGGAGCACCTCCTTGGAAACGATACTTCATTCCCACCGACCAGTTCTTAGGCAAATTCTTTAATGCGGTCACAGCCAAGATATGTCTTACATCCCAAGAAGAAGGGATATATTCACTCTTGTAATCTTGGAATTCTGAATAGAAGAAAGTGTAAGATGCCGTAACATTAATCCCTTTGAGGTTATTATTTCGATACAATAACTCCATACCGTATACTCTACCTTTAGATGTTGGAGTGACTTCCTCAGTTCCAACCACACCATAATCTCCTCCTTGGCTGGCCATAGATATGGAATCTTCCACAGAGAAAGGATATTTATCGTAAAACTTCAAGAATCCTTCCGCTGAAAAGACCGTACCTTCATTGGGCTTACAAGTAAGCCCTAATCCAAGTTGGTCGGAATGGATATATCCTACCCTATTCTTTTTGTTCACCAGATTATCATTTAGGTCCTTATATCCTAAGATAGTATTTACTGGTAGTTGATAAAGCTTAGATCCATTAAGGTTTACACTCCATTTGTCTGAAATAAAATATTTGGCCGAAAGACGTGGAGCAAATTGCGAAAAGGGATTATTGGTATAAGACGCATAAGAAGATCCATCAATACGCATTCCTAGAGAGAGTAATAATCTTTGATCAAAGAAAGTGTTTGACAATTGAGTAAAAGCACCATAAGACCAATACGAGAGGTCTGTTTTATAGCGGTATTCCAGCACATTATTCTCCTTATACTGTCTTTGATAAGTATCATTAAAATATTTTGAATGTTGGATATTGAAACCTGTAGTAGCCTTAAAATTATCTTTATAGAAATAGTTTTCATAACGAAAACGGGTGTTCGTTTCATATGAGTGATAGTCTAAGTTTAGATTGTCACTCGTTTCAATATTATCTTGATATTTTAAAGCTGTATTATCTAGTTTATCATGACTAAGCACCAAACGATGGTATCCATTATTATTGAAATGCTTATATACGGTTCCCAGAGTATAATTCCACTGATTATTGGTTGGGATATTTCCCAAAATATACCTCTGTTCTTCTGTTTCATTTGCATCTTCATTTAATACAAGGTCGTCATAAGCACCAATCCCTAAGAATGTAATCTCATTCTTCTTATCTATCTTATGCTTCACTTTAAACTGAAGGTCGTTATAGGTAGGCAAAAAAGGTAACTCTAACATCTGGAAAAGAAATTGCAGATAAGAACGTCTGGCAGAAACGACCATGGTTGTTTTTTCACCAATAGGACCATCAGCAGTGAGAGCCAAATCAGAGGCTCCTATAGTGGCTCTATATTTTATTCTATCGGTGTTACCATCTTTTTGTTGAAAAGATAAAACGGAACTTAACGGAGTGCCTAGATTAGCCGGATAAGCACCAGAAAAGAAGTCCACTTCTCTGATAAAGTCGACATTTAATATTCCGACAGGTCCACCCGAAGCACCTTGGGTTGCAAAGTGATTAATGGTTGGTATCTCGACACCATCTAAAAAGAACTTGTTCTCAGCTGGACCACCACCACGCACAATCAGGTCATTGCGGTAAGCCACAGAAGATCCCACACCAGGATAAGATTGAATCACTTTCGAGATATCTCTATTTCCACCTGGATTACGTTCGATTTCTTCAATAGGGATAGAACGATAAGATAGCGGTGCTTCCACTTTCTCTCTAAAAGCAGAAGGGCGTATTTTCACTTCAGAAATGTCATAGACAGAAGGTTCCAGATGAACCTCAAGATAGGTTGCTCTGGCATTGGTAACCAATAAAGTCTTAGATATAAAAGTTTTATATCCTAAAAAGGAGACCTTTAAAGCATGATATCCTGGTTTGATATTATCTATCTGGAATAAGCCTTTATCATTAGTAATTGTTCCTATTCCTGTATCTAGAATTTGGACAGTCACTAAAGGTAAAGGCTCATTTGTATTATCATCTAGCACAATACCTTTAAACACACCATTATCAGGAGTCTGTGCCGAAATAGGGATGATATAGATTAATAATATTAAAAAGCAAAGAAGTCGTTTCATCGTACATTTATTGTTAATTCACACTGACAATTAAATTAACAATAAATGTAACGAATAGTTCTTTCTTACAATGCTTTTTCCTTTGGCCATTGGAATACAATAGAAAGGACAGCTGCAATTCCCATCAAATAAGGATAATACAAGAATTGAATTAATTCGATAGGAGTCACTCGTTGAATGCCAACCAAAGTAACCGCAGCCAGTATCTGAGCACCATATGGAATCATGCCTTGTACAAAACAAGAGAAAGTATCCATTATAGAAGCGGCACGTTTAGGAGAGATATTATATTCTTTGGCAATATCCTTTACGATAGGCCCAGACATGATAATGGCAATCGTATTATTTGCTGTGAATACATTTACTAAACTTACGAGTAAAGCAATTCCAAATTCTGCTCCTTTTTTCCCTTTGGCTTTATTTCCAATCGTATTTAATAAAAACTGGATTCCACCATTAATACGAATAAGCTCCACAATACCTCCAACGATCATAGAAATAATGATGATTTCAGACATTCCAAGAGCTCCATCACTCATGGTCTTAAGCCAACTCCACGGATCGATCTTTTGTAGATAGAGTCCCATTCCACCAGCAAATATCGTTCCCAATAGAAGAACAAAAACGACATTTAAACCAGCTAAAGCAGAGATAAGGACAAACAAATAAGGAAGTACCATCAATAGCTCTTCAATAGAGAAATCAGGTGCCTCAATAGAAGTAGACACATTACAAAAAGCGTAAATGATACCCGTTACGATTGCAGCAGGCACCACAATCTTAAAGTTCATCTTAAATTTATCTCTCATACTACACCCCTGTGTTCTAGAGGCTGCAATGGTAGTGTCAGAGATAAGAGAGAGGTTATCACCAAACATAGATCCTCCGACAATGGCACCTAATGCCAAAGCAATGCCAACACCTCCACGTTCAGAAAGAGAGATGGCCATTGGTGCTAAAGCTAATATTGTACCTAAAGAGGTTCCTATGGATAAAGAGATAAAGCAAGAAATAACAAACACCCCTACAAGCATAATGTTTGGAGGTAGGAAATGAAGTCCCACATTAACGGTTGCATCTACAGCACCAACAGCTTTAGCAGTAGCAGCAAAACATCCTGCAAGAAGAAAGATAAAAACCATCATCATGATATTCTTATCTCCCATTCCTTTTACAAAGGATTCAATTTTTTCAGAAATTGATCTTTCTCTATTCATGGCTATAGCACAAAAAGCAGCCACCAAGAAAGATATAATTAAAGGCATCTTATAGAAATCCCCCGACCATAAAGAAGACACCAAATAGAGTACTAGAAATACTAGAATAGGCAGAAGAGCCCATTTATTAGACTTTGCGTTCATTTCTATATATATTTACAATATGACACAAAAATGCATCAATTAACTAAAAAACAAAAGTTGTAACAAAAGAAAAAAGTCTAATTAACAAAAACCTCTTAAAATAAAGAGACCGAGAACAGAAAGAAACTAAGAAAGGAGTAAAAGAAGCAATGAAAGATCGCTATCTTTGCGGCATCAAAGATAATAAATAAAAAATCAATACATTGTATCTTAATATCAACCGCCGAAATTACTGTGTAGAAGTACAAGGAGAAGGAGAACCACTTCTATTATTACACGGTTATATGGAATCAAAGAAAGTTTTTGATCCCATTATGGATAAATTAATACTTCAATATAAAGTCATCGCTGTAGACCTTCCTGGTCATGGGGATGCTGGAGAGATTACCACCCCATTCAGTTTTGATGAATTAGCAGCAGATATGATGATGCTCTTAGATTATCTAGAGATTGAAGGCAGAGTACACTTTGCAGGCCATTCAATGGGAGGATATGTAGGACAAGCGATGGCAGCATTTTATCCAAATACGCTAAAATCATTAACACTTGTACATAGTGCTACATGGGCAGCAAGCAAAGAATATCAGAAGTTAAAGGATAGAGAAAAAACATTTGTACTAAAAGGAAAAGCAGGAAGTATTTCTCGTATATCCATTCCTGAAAGCTTTGCTCCAAAGAACAGAGAAAAGATGCGTCCTTTTATTGACCTTCTAATAGAAGAGTCATCAAAAATAACAACAGAATCGTTGGTCCACATCATTGATGCAATGAAAGAGCGTAAATCATGGCATCATCTTGTAAACTGCTACCCTATTCCTGTACACATTACTGGAGGAACTTTTGATCAGGTAGCACCATTAGAGAAATTACAAAAAGATCTTCCTAATTGGAGAAATGGACATTTAACTGTTCTTGAGCAATCGGGTCATCACGGTTTTATTGAAGAACCTGAGAAATTTCTTTACCTACTGAATCAATTTACAAGCCAGATTGACGAACATTGGAAAGAGAGACAAAAGGCAAAAGAAGCAGCACCAAAGAGCAATTCTTCGGAAGAATAAAAGGGAAAGACACTACATTATGTAGAATGGATTCATTAGTACGACAACAAAAATGATCAAAAACACTAGTTATTAGCTTTTTAGAACAAAAGACTCGTATTTTTAGAAACATTTTAAATTATTCATTAATCCCTATTATCTATTGATCTATTTACGTAGGGGTTCTACATTTGTGGAGATTTAGAAAAAATCAGTTTAAATAAAGATTCAAATATCTTAAATAGAGACTTATGAGCAGTTTATTGAAATCTTCCATCGGGAAGAAATTCTTCATGAGTGTTACTGGGTTATTCCTAATAACATTCATCTGTGTTCACCTGAGTTTGAACTTACTGTTGATCGTAGACGACAGTGGCGACTTGTTTAATATGGCAGCTCATTTCATGGCTACCAACCCAGCAATTAAGATCATGGAGCCTGTATTGGCACTAGGATTCTTGGTTCACATTATCTGGTCGTTTGTTATCACTTTGGAGAACCGTAAAGCACGACCAATCTCATACAACACAGGAGATAAAGTGCTAAGTTGTACTGCACCATCAAAAAACATGTTGATTTTAGGTGGAATGGTACTTATTTTCTTAGTTATGCATATCGCAAACTTCTGGTGGAAATTCAAGATTTCTCATGAAGGACTTGTTGCAGTGAACGTAATGCAAGCAGGTGTAAGTGTAGAAATGGAAAACGCTTATGCTTTAGTTGCTGGTTTATTTAAATCATCAGTAGCATACTGTATTATCTATATGGTTGGTGCAGCATTACTAGGACTTCACATTTCTCACGGATTCTGGTCAGCATTCCAAACAATTGGATGGAACAACCAAATTTGGAGAAAACGTTTAGAAGTTATTGCACGTATTTTTGCATGGGTAATTGCATTAGGATTCGCAATTATTCCTCTTTACTTCATGATTAAATTCTAAGAACCTTTAAGGATTTTACAGATGAGCATTTTAGATTCAAAAATACCAGCTGGGCCATTGGCCGAGAAATGGTCTAAACATAAAGCAAGTATTAAAGTTGTTTCTCCAGCAAACAAGCGTAAATTAGACGTAATTGTTGTAGGAACAGGTCTTGCGGGAGCATCCGCAGCTGCTTCATTAGGAGAGCTAGGATATAACGTAAAGGCATTTTGTTACCAAGATTCTCCACGTCGTGCACACTCTATTGCAGCACAGGGAGGTATCAACGCAGCAAAAAACTACCAAAACGATAACGACTCAATCTATCGTCTTTTCTACGATACAATCAAAGGGGGAGACTATAGAGCAAGAGAAGCAAACGTATATCGTTTGGCAGAAGTTTCACCATTGATCATTGACCAATGTGTTGCACAAGGTGTACCTTTTGCACGTGAATATGGTGGATCATTGGCAAACCGTTCATTTGGTGGTGTACTAGTAAGTCGTACTTTCTATGCACGTGGGCAAACTGGACAGCAGCTACTATTAGGAGCATATTCAGCACTAAACCGTCAGATTGCGGAAGGTACTGTAACAATGCACAACCGTACAGAGATGTTAGATCTTGTTGTTATCGATGGTAAAGCAAGAGGTATCATTGCTCGTGATATGGTTACAGGAGAGATCCAAAGACACGGAGCACATGCTGTATGTATTTGTACTGGAGGTTATGGTAACGTATTCTTCCTTTCAACAAATGCTATGGGATGTTCTGGTTCAGCTGCAGCACAAATCTATCGTCGTGGTGCATTCATGTCAAACCCAGCGTTTGTACAGATTCACCCTACTTGTATTCCAGTTCACGGATCACAACAATCGAAATTGACTTTGATGTCAGAGTCACTTCGTAATGATGGACGTGTATGGGTACCTAAGAAGAAAGAAGATGCAGTAAAACTTCAAAAAGGTCAAATTTCTGCTAACGACATCAAAGATGAGGATCGTGATTTCTATCTAGAGCGTCGTTACCCATCATATGGTAACTTGGTTCCACGTGACGTTGCGTCTCGTGCAGCAAAAGAGCGTTGTGATGCAGGATTTGGTGTTAATGCAGAAGGTAAAGCAGTATTCCTAGATTTCAAATATGCTATCGACCGTCTAGGTAAAGATACTATTGAGAAGCGTTATGGTAACCTTTTCCAAATGTACGAAAAGATTACAGACGTTGATCCATATAACAACCCTATGCAGATTTATCCAGCTATTCACTATACAATGGGTGGTACTTGGGTAGACTACAACTTGATGACAACCATTCCTGGATTGTATGCACTTGGTGAGGCTAACTTCTCAGACCACGGAGCTAACCGTCTAGGAGCATCTGCATTGATGCAAGGTTTGGCTGATGGATATTTCGTTCTTCCTTATACTATTGGAGACTATCTAGCAGACGAAATCATGGTTCCTAAGATTGACACTACTCTTCCTGAATTTGAGAAAATTGAGAAAGAAGTAACTGGTCGTCTTGAACAACTATTTAATGCTAAAGGTACTGAGCCTATCGATCATTTCCATAAGAAATTAGGTATGATCATGTGGGATCACGTAGGAATGTCTCGTAACGAAGAAGGTTTGAAGAAAGCCGTTAAAGAGATCCGTGAACTACGTAAAGAGTACTATCAAAACGTTCGCATTCCTGGTGAATTGGATAACTTGAATCCAGAACTAGAGAAAGCTGTTCGTGTTGCTGATTCATTCGACATCGCTGAGCTTATGGCTCTTGATGCTCTAGAGCGTAACGAGTCTTGTGGAGGTCACTTCCGCGAAGAGTCTGCTACCGAAGAAGGAGAAGCAAAACGTAATGACGAAACAGGATGTTATGCTTCAGCTTGGGAATACAAAGGAGCTGGACAAGAACCTGTAATGCATAGAGAAGAATTAGTTTTCGAGAATGTAAAACTTGTTCAACGTAGCTATAAATAATTGTTAGATAATCCACATTACGATGGCAGATAAAATATTAAATAAGCTATATATCAAAGTTTGGAGACAAAAAAACTCCAAATCTAAAGGAGCATTCGAGACTTACGAGTTATCAAATGTTTCACAAGGAAGTTCATTCCTAGAGATGTTAGACATCCTTAACGATCAGTTGATTCGTGAAGGAAAAGACCCAGTTGCTTTTGACCATGATTGTCGTGAAGGTATCTGTGGTATGTGTTCTCTTTACATCAATGGTAAAGCACACGGACCAGATACAGAGATTACAACATGTCAGTTGCACATGCGTAAATTCAACGAAGGAGAGACAATTACTATTGAGCCTTGGAGAGCAGGAGCATTCCCAGTAATCAAGGATTTAATTGTAAACCGTAATGCTTTCGAAGAGATCCAACAAGCAGGTGGATATATCTCTGTTGGTACAGGTGGTGTTCCTGATGGAAATGCTATCCCTATCAACCAGGATGACGCAGAAGAAGCAATGGACGCAGCAGCTTGTATCGGTTGTGGTGCATGTGTAGCAACTTGTAAAAACTCATCAGCTATGTTGTTCGTAGCAGCAAAAGTTTCTCAATTTGCAAAACTTCCACAAGGTCAAGTAGAAGGAAAGCGTAGAGCTAAAGCGATGGTAGCAAAAATGGATGAATTAGGATTCGGTGGATGTACAAACACTGGAGCTTGTGAGATTGCTTGTCCTAAAGCGATTTCAATTTCAAACATTGCTCGCCTAAACCGCGAATATCTTTGTGCAAAAATTGCTGACTAATCCTCAGTTATGCACAAGCAGAAATAATAAGAAGCGTCACTATGGTGGCGCTTTTTTTATTTTACTTGTCAGATAAGATGACATAATAAACACCCAAATAGGCAATATGTTAAAAATGTTATGCGTTATTTAAATATGACATAAATCATATTAACAATAATTGCTTTAACATATATTCACAGATCTAAGATCGTTTCAAATAATCTCTTCGTCAAGTAATGAACCATTCATTCAAGAACAAAACAACAAACTCACCAAAGAAGCTAAGACATCAGTGGCTAATGGGGATACTTATCTTGATCCCATGGGTCATTATTGTAGGGGTTATTAATGTCATCATATCATTACTCGCAAACATTTCCTATACACCTGCAACATCAGAACAAACCTCCATAGAGTTTCTTTACATCGGGATTGCAACACTGATTGGAACAATAACAACGGTAGCGATCTTCACCAGATGGATAGAAAAGCGCTCCTTTCTAGACATCGGATTACGAATAGAAGGAAAGTCTACAGACATAATTATTGGATTGATTGCAGGGGCCCTTTGTATGTTAACAGGGTATATTATACTGATAGGCACAGGGCAGATTGAATATATCAGGACTTCATTTGTCTTGAAGAACCTAACTCTTTCATTTGTCTATTATATCATCATATCCTTAAGTGAGGAGATCCTAATAAGGGGCTATATATTAAGATGTTTTATGGCTAGTTTCAACAAGTACATAGCATTAATCTTAGCTACAACCCTATTTATGATTTCTCATCTATGGAATCCCAACATGAGTACTTTAGGAATGATCAACGTTTTTCTTGCAGGTCTTACCCTAGGAATCACGTATACCTACACTAAGAATTTATGGTTTCCTATAGCCTTACATTTCAGTTGGAATTTCTTTCAATCTCTATTTGGGTTTAATGTAAGTGGAATGAATGACTACTCGATGATAGAGTGCAGTATCCCTGATGCAAACATCATAAATGGTGGGGCATTTGGATTTGAGGGATCCATATTGGCGACCATATTTCAACTTATACTGATCACCTGTTTGATTTTCTATTACAAAAAAGATTAAGGAACAATAGGCAATATCATAAAAATAGAAGGGTTAAAATCATCACATATCATCACTCAGTTGCATCAAGACAGAACAACAAAACAATAGCTATCATTACTTCATTAGGGCATAATAGCATTCCATTACGATAAAACAATTTCAGACTTCTATCGTTCTACATATACATAGGAAACATACACACGCAACACTTTTCATCGTATGCATTTCTGTGCACAATAGAATATCAAGTAGAACACCATTAGAAACGTAAGTATGCCATATCGTAGATTGCCCAATACCGATAAAGCAAGACTTAGAGCAATACGGAGTGCCATAGACACAGCCGATAGAACGAGCATAAATGATATTCCATTTAGTGCCCCACTTCTCTCTAAGCTACAAACATTTTATCCTCTTTTTGAGACCGCCACTTTAAACCAGAAGCAGGCGATAAAGGAACAAAATCAGAACAGCAAGAAATACACCAAAGCGGTAGAGAAAGCCAGGTTATACCTCCACCATTTCATTCAAGTATATAATTTCGCTGTAATCAGGAAAGAGATAAAACCAGAGACAAGAGAGTTATACGGACTAGATCCTGCAAATACCAAACTCCCTTCCCTACTAAATGACAAAGATCTACTTAAATGGGGAGAGAAATTTATTGAAGGAGAACAACAAAGGATTGCCCAAAGAGGGAACCCTATATACTCGCCATCCATAGCGGTAGTGAAAGTCAAATTCGATCTCTTTAAAGATCTATATTTTAGTCATAACACCTACAAAAAGAACACCCAAAGGATGACCAAAGAGGTGATCAATCTAAGGGGGGAGGCAGACCGTCATATACTAAAATTATGGAATGAAATAGAGGGATATTACTCTCGTTTACCCGCAGAAAGAAAAAGAGAAAGATCGAGTCAATACGGTGTTATATACGTATATCGTCCATACGAAAGAGAGAAAATTAAATCGGAAAAGCAGCAATGTAAATTAAATATTTTAGATCCTAATGTACTGGTTGAAGCATAGCTCCAACCAGTATATTATTTAATTTGCATCCACTTCATTTACTTCAGCCTCCTCCACAACGGGAGTATCAAACTGTTTCCTTTTACTATACAAAGAACGAATAGCAGGCACAATCAGCACTACGGCCATCATCATATAGCCACTCAATTTTGCCATAGGAATATCATTCTCAATCACATTAACATCGATATAACCTGCAGCAGAGAGATAAGCAAGAACAACCAATGTTCCATTATTAATAAAATGGGCCCATATAGACATCCACAGACTACCAGTCCAATAATAGATATAGCCAAGAATTGCACCAAGGAAAACACGAGAAAGCAGTCCAGAGAACTCGAAATGCATCACACTAAAAATAACAGCAGTAAGCCATATTGCTTTATGAATGCTACGATTTTTATTATAAATCATTCGTTGAATGATTCCTCTAAAGACCAACTCTTCACCGACAGCTGGGATAACAGCGATAATGACCAAATTAATCAACATCAATCCAAAATTGGAACGATCAACCAAAGAGGAAATAATAGCCATCGAATTTTCTTCGAGACCATCAAGCCACTGTTTAACGCCAGACATAAAATCAGGGAAAGGAATAAGTTTATTTAATTCTCCTAAGTATATTGAAATTGGAATAGCCAAAAGCATCATAAAAAAGACCAATTTCATATATTTTCCTGCATCTCCTTTCTCGCCGAAAGAGAAAGACTTCATTCCACCTTTCATACAAACACGAGAAAAGGCCCATGCGCACCCCCAGAACGTAAATATGGATACGATAGAAGTCATTAAAGCATAGAATGCATAAGAGTTATCTGGAATAAATAGCAAAGATTTTGTGATCAGAAAAACGACCGTTCCTAGAATTTGCCCCAAAAGGAAGAAAACCAATATCCAAATGATACATTTTAGAGGCTTCTGAGAAGTAATTATGTTATACATATTTATTTAAATTATTGTTTCAACAGACTAATAGTTAATGAATATAAACAAAACTAAGGAATTGAACGCTATCTTTATTCATTACCGCACATTATTTAAACATAAAAGGATAAGTAGATTAGAGGCTATTTATTCCCTGATAAACAGCAGAGATAAAGTTAGTCCATATTGGTTATTAAGGAGTTAAAAATCTTTTTTCTATATTTGTCAGCTCAACTCAAATATAGAAATTGTGAAAATCGGAAATATAGAACTAGGCTCTATGCCATTGTTTCTGGCACCTATGGAGGACGTCACATACAAATCATTTAGATATATGTGTAAGAAATATGGTGCCGATGTGATGTATACGGAGTTTGTCTCTTCAGAAGCTTTAATTAGAGATGTAGCCAAAACAAAGAGAAAGATGACACTCTTTGAATTCGATAGACCAGTAGGGATACAGATTTTTGGACATAATATCGATTCTATGGTAGAAGCAGCAAAGATTGCTGAAGAATCAGATCCAGATATTATCGACATCAATTTTGGGTGTCCAATGAAGAAGATCGTTAAGAAAGGGGCTGGATCAGGAATGTTCCAAGATGTTCCTAAGATGATAGAGATGACACGTCAAATTGTTAAGGCGGTCAACAAACCAGTAACAGTAAAGACTCGTTTAGGGTGGGATGAAAATAGCAAAGTCATTGTCGACGTAGCAGAGCAACTACAAGACACAGGTATTGCGGCATTAACCATTCATGGAAGAACAAGAAAGCAACTTTATACAGGAGAAGCCGATTGGGATTGGATTGGTAAAGTCAA
Source organism: Prolixibacteraceae bacterium (assembly GCA_025210775.1). GTDB lineage: Bacteria > Bacteroidota > Bacteroidia > Bacteroidales > Prolixibacteraceae > Halosquirtibacter. Next base: position 91,496 of record JAOARB010000022.1, on the reverse strand, counting down.
GAACAACCCTCGCATGCACATTCCTATTATAGGTAATGGAGACATCAACGGTCCACTAAAAGCAAAAGAGTGTTTAGACAAGACAGGAGTAGATGGTTTAATGATCGGACGAGGAGCAATCGGAAGACCATGGATATTCCACGAAGTAAGACACTATCTTGAAACAGGCGAGCTTCTTCCTGCACCATTAGTTTCGGATATTGTAGCCAACGTAAAAGAGCAATTGACACAATCGATCAACTGGAAAGATTCACCAGAGAGAGCAGTCAAAGAGATGCGACGTCATTTTGCCAAATACTTTCCTAGTCTAAAGAATTTTAGAGAACAACGTATTCGTCTATTAAGAGCCGATGAGTTAGAAGAAGTATTGACGATACTAGATGATATTGCAGAAACATATGCAGACGTAAGAGTTGATTACACCAATATAAGTCTAAAGTAACACATTAAAAATTAAGGTCTTGAGAAAAACTTCGGTTTAATACAGGACCTTTTTTTATGAATAGAAGCAAACATCATAAAACAAAAAAGGATGTCCTAATGGACATCCTCAAACCTAACCTAACCTAAAATTCCTATGAAAAAATTTGCTTTTCCCTTACGATGCAAATATGCACATTAGTTTAAACAGCACCTAAAATTTTCAGTTAATCAATGTTAAATGATTATTGTCATTAAATTATAAGGTTTCTATTTCAGACTAATGAGTATTTTATTATTTTCGTACCCGAATTCAGACAACAATTAATAATGATAATCGCAGCTTTAATTACATGTATAGGTACATTATTCTTCAATGTCCCATTTGGATATTATAGAGCCACAACAAAGAAATTCTCATTAATGTGGTTTCTTACAATCCATCTACCCGTTCCATTTGTAGTATGGTTCAGGTCCTTAAATGGCATCTCCTTAACATGGAACTTAGCCCCATTCTTATTTGGCTCCTATTTCCTAGGCCAATATATCGGTAAAAAGATTCAACAAAGAAGAGTCTCTAATTCGCTTGCAACAGAGAAATAAAATGAGTTGCAAGTTTTGTTTTAACCTCTTCCATATCCACCTCACGACCTATCTCCTTTTGAATCGAAGTGACTCCCCTATCTTGGAATCCACAAGGATTAATCAGATTGAAATATTCAAGGTCAGTGTTCACATTTAGAGCAAACCCATGCATCGAAACAAAACGAGAAGCACGAACACCAATGGCACATATCTTGCGTGTTAAAAAAGGCTTATCGGTATCGATCCATACGCCAGTAGCTTTATCATCACGAGTACCAACAATACCATATTCAGCAATCGTTTTGATTACCGCCTCTTCCATGACCTCGATATAGTCCCTTAAGCCGATATGGAAATTCTCTAGGTCAAAAATCGGATAACCTACGATTTGTCCGGGTCCATGGTAAGTAATATCTCCACCTCTATTGGTTTTGACAAACTCAGCATGTTTTGCTCTTAGCTGGATATAATTGACCAAAAGGTTATGCTCATCACCACTCTTACCAAGAGTAAAAACGTGAGGATGTTCAACAAAAATTAAACGATTGGGAGTCTCCTGTTTATCCTCTCTTTTGGCATTATCTTTTTTGATGCCAAGCACTTCGTTAAAATATTTCTCTTGAAGGTCCCAAACCTCCTGATAGGCGCCGTTTCCTAGATCTATTATTTGGATTTCTTTATTCATCAGATTCTATTGATTTGGGGGATTAAAATTATATCGTTTCGGTTTTACGGATATGATTCTCGGCATGATAAGAAGAACGAACCATCGGTGCGCTTTCCACCACTCTAAAGCCTTTCTCTAATCCAATCTCTTTAAGTTCAGCAAAATAATCTGGATGACAATATTCCTGAACTTCGAAATGTTTCTTTGTAGGTTGCAGGTATTGCCCCAATGTCAGAATTTCAACTCCTGCATTACGCAAATCATCCATCGTCTCCATCAACTCCTCTTTGGTCTCACCTAAACCCAACATAAGAGCTGTTTTGGTAACAACACCTCTTCCAGCGATATATTTTAATACTTCAAGACTCAGATCATACTTTGCACGGCTTCGCACTTCTGGAGTAATACGTCTTACAGTCTCTAAATTATGTGAAATAATCTCAGGATTCGCATCAATGACCTTATCCAAACACTCCGTTTTGCCATCAAAGTCAGGAACAAGAACCTCCATGGTAGTATTTGGATTCTCTTTCTTAACCTCAGTTATTGTTTGTGCCCAGATCTCAGCTCCTCCATCTTCAAGGTCATCTCTGTCCACCGATGTAACCACACAGTGTTTTAGGTTCATCAACTTAACCGAATTGGCAATTCTTTTTGGCTCATTAAAATCAACAGGAAGAGGTTTTCCACTTTGAGTTGCACAGAATTTACAAGAACGTGTACATATCTCTCCTAAGATCATAAATGTTGCGGTACCGTTTCCCCAACACTCTGCCATATTAGGACAACGACCCGACGAACAAATGGTATGCAACTTATGTTCTTTGACAATTCCTTTGACGTTCTGATATGTTTTACCTTCTGGTAGACGAATCTTTAACCAGTCTGGTTTTCTTCTTCTATTTTCCATAAACTTTAAGATTTAGTCCTTTCTCTCCCTTTTTGTAACCCCAAAAAAAGAAAGTCTTACCAATGTATTAAAAAGAGTCTAAAGTGTAAAATTAGATCTGGAGTTAATGCAAAATAGCATAAAATGCTTTCAAGAGAACATGAGAATAATCAGCAACAAAAAAGAGATATAAATGGGTCATGACATTAGATATGTGCGGTCTAATGGGAATTAATTAACTTAACCATCCACAAAACATAAAATAATATTCTATACAACACGATCCACACCAGTCTAAATTGACATAATGAAAGGATTCAGCCAAATTAAATATTAATATGAAAGATATCAGGAGCAAAATAGGGCGACAACCGATGTTTTTTTGTTACTTTTGAAGAGATTCAAAAAATCAAGAAGAAAAACGCAAGCACCTCTCCTACCAGTAAATCCTAACAAACAAGGAAATAATTTAAAATCATCAAACAATTATAAATAATGTCATTAAATACGGTTTTATCGAAATTCCCAAAAACATTTTGGGTCGCGAACACTATCGAACTATTTGAACGCTGGGCATGGTATGGATTCTTTGCTCTATTTGCAAACTATCTTACAGGCTCGTCCGATCAAGGAGGTCTCGAATTAACACAATCCGACAAGGGTTGGATTATGGGAGTAGGAACTGCTATTCTTTACTTTCTTCCAGTAATCACAGGTGCTATTGCTGACCGTTTGGGCTACAGAAAAACCTTATTTATTGCATTCCTTGTATACATCTCTGCTTTCCTTCTATTCCCACATGCAGACAGCTTTATTGGAGTATTCGGAGTATACCTTTACTTGGCACTAGGAGCAGCACTGTTTAAACCAATTATCTCTGCGACTATCGCAAAAGTGAGTACCGAGGAGACCAGTTCTATTGCATTTGGTATCTTCTATATGATGGTAAATATTGGTGCTTTTATTGGACCTCTACTAACCTTAACAACTAAATCAGAGCCTAATAACATCTTCTATATCTCGGCTTTTATTATTAGTTTAAACTTCATCCTTCTTTATTTCTATAACGAACCAGAAAAAGAAGAGAATGTAATCAAAGGATCTATTGGACAGTCGGTAGTTCATATCTTTAAAAATATTGGACAAGTATTCCAAGACATTAAATTTGTGATGTTCCTTCTTATCATTGCTGGATTCTGGACCATGTACAACCAACTGTTCTTTACCCTTCCAGTATTCATCACACAGTGGGTTGACACTACTTCGCTTTACCACTGGTTTGCAACACACTTCCCTGAAATAAGCAATACTTATGGAGATGCTGCCACACAAACAATGCAAGCTGAGTTTATCGTAAACTCCGATGCGATGTTTATCATTCTATTCCAAATCATCATCTCATCTATCGTAATGAAATGGAAAGCACTAAATGCTATGATGAGTGGTTTTGTAGTTTGTGCCACTGGTATGGCGTTGACTCTATATACACAGAATGTATATTTCACTATCGGAGCCATTCTAATCTTTGCTATTGGAGAGATGTCTTCTTCTCCTAAAATTACTGAGTATATCGGTATGATTGCGCCATCAGATAAGAAAGCTCTATACATGGGATACTCTTTTATTCCAGTCTTTCTTGGTAACCTTTTTGCAGGTTTTATTGGTGGTGATCTTTATGGAAAATGGTCAGATAAAGCAACCATCGTAAAGCAGTTTGCAACAGAAAAAGGTATTGCTGTGTCTAGCACCCTTTCTCAGAATGAATATTTCCATGCTGTAGCACAAAAGATGAACCTATCGGATATGGAACTTACCAACCTTCTTTGGAACGAATACAGTCCATCAAAAATATGGATCGTAATCTATGGTATTGGAATCTTTTCGGTAGTAGCTCTTTTCTTATACAACCGCTTTATTCTAAACAAAAGTAAATAACATATATTTCAACTACACTTCATAAATGTGTGGTAGGAATAGAGCGAACCAATTCGCTAAGATAGCCTCTATTTTTTTCGTTAAAATAGAGGCTATTTTCATTTCTATACTCCAAGAAAAAAACATTCAATTGAAAAAGGTTTCAAGGGTACTTCCTCCATGGTTTGTCCATGGTTTGTCCATGGTTCCTCCATCGAAAACCCCCAAATCGATGGACAAACCATGGACAAACCATGGACGAACCATGGAGGAACCATGGAGGAACCATGGACAAACCCTTTATTTGAGTGGTATAATTCACCTTTTTTTGTATCCAATATTCTTCTTCATTATATACTAGTAAGATTTCGCATTACTTCTCTGCTCTGAACAGAAGAATTAACACGAAAATACCCCAACATAAAGCGGTGTTCATAAGAGAGGAAACAGACTGATAAAGAGCATTTATCAACAGCCCAACACCACACCATAAAACATTCACAGTCAACAAACTATACGCCACCACCCTATATCATTCAACAATGTTAATAAACAACCGTTCGAGACCTCTGTAGGGAATGGTCAGTGCTAGTTTAATTTGGACAGCCTTAATTGGAATAAAAAAATCCCATTGGAACCACCAGTTATGGTAGATTGCCAATGGGATTAAACTGAATTTTAAAAGAAAATCTATTCTACTTCAACCAAAACAACATTTTCCAATAATGCTTGATTGACAAATACATTCATATTTTCGTTTTTCTCTTCAAATCGAATAGATACTTTCGAACGAGATCCTGTCGCATCAAAAGAAACAATATTAGTGTTTCCTAATGCAGACCACTCATTCGATCCTCTTTGAGGCATAACAAATGGATCAACAAATTGATCGTTTACATAAACAGAACGAATCGCACATTTGTTATCGGTATTCCATGGACCATTACCATTGGCATACTCTAACCACATATGATACTTCTTACCTTTCTTCGTAGGAAGAACAAAATCGATCTGTGTATTCTTCTTTTTAGTAACCTCAATCATCGAAGATGGAACGTTACTAATATCTACCTTTTTATCTTTAGCATAAAGCTTTAACCCCTTCTTCACTGAGTTCTGACCTTTCACCAAAATAGGCTCAGATAAGTACGAATTCAATAGATCAGACTTCATCGCTCCTGCCACTACCGAATAGTAGTGAGAAACAGCTGATTTCTTAAGGTTATATGTCAAAGATTTGGTTTTCAAGATTTTCTTACCATCACGATAAACCAAATAAGAGACTGCTCCTTCTACTTTATTCCATGCAAGAACACCATTCTTTAATGTCACTTGTGGCATCTCCAATTGGAACTTATTCTCTACAATATTGACCTTAGCATCGTGGTTAAACGATTTGTTGTCAAGAATAAGTTTGATGTTATATTCTTTCTTTTCGTTAAGGTTGATTGCATTTTCTGCTTTCTTACCATTAACAAAAATCTCTTTTACGTTATTACCATATCCCTCAAGCTCAACACTAATTTTAGCATTACGCAAGTGTAGGTTTGATAAAGTTTTCTTTCCCTTATAAGCTTCTGGTACCACTGGATTAAAAGAAAGAATTCCTTTTGCATCGATATGAACACCAAAGAATACTTTGTAGATCATGCTTAAGTTACCACTGATACTCCAAAGCATCTCACTTGAATTCAATGCCGTTACAAAATCACCATTGTCTGCCACCATGTTTTCTTTATTGGTCAAGAAAAGAGCAGCTGCACGATAGATTGAAGCCAATCCTGCTTGAAGTGCCTTTTCATTCCCAACCTTAGCTGCAGCTAAGTTATAGAAAGATTGTACAAATGGCCAGATACCATTGTTATGGTATGGACGAATATTAGGGATCTGTGGAAAAACACAAGGAGCTCCATAGGCAACGACAGGCATCTTTGAAATTACAGAAGCACTCTTTTGTGCATCGGCAACGTCGAAAAGAACAGTAAAAGCCTCACCTAATGTTTCCGATTTTGGCGATAACATATCACTTCCTCTACCATATAGATATTGTCCATAGAAACCTTTTTCTGATTGCCATAGGTGTTTGTTTATAGCCAACTTAAGGTTCTTAGCACGAGACTTATACAAAGCAACTTTATCTGTATCCCCTAATAGGGTAGCCATTTCTTGAAGGATTTGATATACTTCATAATGAGCAGCATTGGTACCTAAGTTTTTAGAACTATAGATATCCACATTATCCATCCAACGTGGATAAGTTTGCTTTCTCCAATCCAAGAAAGAAGATTCTCCTCTCATCAATCCTGTCTTAGGATCATGAACAATAGTCCAATCATCTTCTACAGATCTTGCAATGATATGATAAGCTTCGTCTAACCATTTCTGATCGCCTGTAATCTTATATACTTCCCAAGCTGCAAGAGTCCATACCACTCTATCTGAAGACACTGGCCATGCTCCTCCGGAACCTGTATCTTGGATGATACGACCTCTACGAACTTTTCTTTTTAGAGAGGTCATCGATCTCATTGGATCAATCATCCCAACGCCTAGTATCGTAGAGTAACTAATGTCACGAGTCCATACACCACCCCATTTTTGTCCAGTTCTCCATGTTCCATCTTCTTCGCTATCGGCTTTTGCTTCCTCAATAGCCATACGATAAAGTGCATTCAAAAGTGGAATATCTGAACTAAACTGAGGATATTTAGAGATGTCATCCTCAAGTTTCCATTCTTGTGCTACATGACGATCTGGATTGAATGTATTGAACTCATATTCTTTTTCAAAAATTCCATCTCCATCAGGATCTTCTAATCTCTGATGATCACCGAAGTTCTCAAAGTCCCAAGATAGAGGAGGTACTCCACCCGCAATATATACACCATTAAAATCCTCTTTAGAGATCTTCTCTCCATTGCGATCAATATAGAATCCTTTCTCTTTAAAAGATTTCATCACTTCGGTAAGATCGACTCTAAAAACAACTTTTGTTTTTGGCTCCATAGGGTCTTTTACATCATCCACAGGAGTCGTGTCTGGGTTGTTTACACCAAACTTCATTACTGGTGTTTTATATACACCATTCTCTGGGCGCACAACAATTCGACGATTGTTATTTACTGGTAGATCGTTGTCTTTTCTGTTTATACTATATTTAAAAGAAACCGCTCTACTAAAAACACTATTCAGAGGGCTTTCGTAGTTAGATTTCATGTGCGTATTAGACAATACCTCAGCGGTATACTGTCCTTGTTCAACACGATCTCTAAAAACAGAAAATTCCTTACTTTGATATAAAGGAGGATTTGAAGAGCAAGAAACAAGACCTACTCCTAAGCCTAGCATTAATGCAGAGGCTTTCATATTTTTTCTAAAATTATTCCATTGAAACATATCAGATCTTCTTAATAATAGACATTAACAATTACAAGGATACAAAGGATTTATGAATTGTAGACTCTTTAACTTAATGATTTTCACGATCAAATTACCGCAAACGTTTTCGATAATATTTATTGTTGAATAGAGAGAATCAGCGTGGTTAATATGAAGGTAAATTATAGCTTCCTAGATAAACAGAATCGTACACATCTCTCGAATGGATATCCTCAATTTTAAATTGACGATATAAGGCAATATGGATATACAACTTCTCTCCTTCAAAAGAACAAGGTAGCTTTGATCGATAACGGTTTTCATCAATCAACACCAAATCTCTAACATAAACATGCTCTCCACTCTGGTCTAATAAAATCAGATAGCCACCAGTAAAATGATTATATAGATGCTCTTTACTCACCACAACCTCAATCCATTCAGGCTGAACAGAGACTTTAAAATCTTTGGATGTAAACCCTGGAACTCTTTTAGATAGAAGTACTTTCGATGGATTTAACTCCCAACGTTTGTTCCTCCATTGAAAAGCATGGTGCATGTTATAAGAAAAACACTCCCTGTAACAACTTCGGTTTGATAAACTATAGAAGCCATCCATCCATACCTTCTTGGTTTGCTTTAAAAGAAGAGAACACTTCTTAAACTTCTCTCGAAGTAAAATTTGTTTATTAGAAGCATGAGTGGAATTCTTATTTAGAGAATAGCCAACAATCGTTGTACTAGGAATATCATTAGTTTTCGGTAAATTAACGCTGTTCTTTTTTCCAATTATCTTGACCATACTTATCAATAATTAATGATACGCATTTCTATACTTTTAGCTTAAACATTTAGACCAACAAATTAGTTCAATCCTATTCTGATGGACCAATTACACTATCTGATCGTTACAGCCTGAAACATTATCTATTCAACTCTGATGGGGCAAAATACTATTCATAAAAAATGAAAAGATAAAAGACCTAGAATAACAGAACAGAAACATCATTATGAAACCTCAAAACATGTAATACCAAAGGGGGATAAAAGAAGAGAAGCTATCAAGAAAAGACAATTGTGTAAAAAGCGAAAAAAAAGAGCTTTCTTATTGAATTACAGCAAAAAACATTATCTTTGCGGCTCAATTACCATCCTGACTTGTGAACTGTAGTCTTGAATGTACTTACTAACATGAATGTTAGCTCCATTTATGGTTTATAACGTAAGTCGTTCGAAGATGATGAGTTTTTAAGAAAAAACGTAATTGTTAATTTTTATAATTATTTAATTAAAAAGAAGCAAGTGGATACTTTAAGCTACAAAACCGTATCGGCTAATAACGCTACGGTAAAAAAAGAATGGATTGTAGTAGATGCTACAGACCAAGCCCTAGGACGTCTTGCCAGCAAAGTTGCTAAAATTTTGCGTGGAAAAAACAAGCCATCATTTACTCCTCACGTGGATTGTGGTGATAACGTTATCGTTATTAACGCAGAGAAAGTTCGTTTGACTGGAAACAAGCTTACGAAGAAAGAATACCTTCGTCACACTGGATTCCCAGGAGGACAACGTTCAATGACTGCAGAAGAAATTCTTGCAAAATACCCAGAGCGTTTGATCGAAAAAGCGGTAAAAGGTATGTTGCCTAAGAACCGTCTAGGTCGTAAGATCTATACAAACCTAAAAGTTTATGTAGGTGCTGAGCACAACCAAGAAGCTCAACAACCTAAAGTTATTAATCTAGATGACATTAAATAAGGAGTATGGAGACTATAAACGCAATCGGTAGAAGAAAAGCAGCAGTTGCACGTGTATACGTGAAAGAGGGTGCTGGTAAAATCACGATCAACAAACGTGACATCGATACTTACTTTCCTTCTGGTGTACTACAATACATCGTTAAACAACCTCTAGCTCTTCTTGAGGTAGCTGAGAAGTATGACATCCAAATCAATCTTGATGGTGGTGGAATCAAAGGACAAGCAGAAGCTGCACGTCTAGGAATCGCTCGCGCTTTAGTTAAAATTGACGAAGCAGTTAAATCTGATCTTCGTAAAGCTGGATTTATGACTCGTGACCCACGTCAAGTTGAGCGTAAGAAACCAGGTCAACCTAAAGCACGTAAACAATTCCAATTCTCGAAACGTTAATATTTTTTTTATTAAAACGTATTTTTGTTTAGTATCTAAACCTCGAAGATTTCCTTCATGGAACTACTTTGAGGTTGCTTAAACAGAAAGTAAACATTTATTTATTATGCCTAGAACTGATTTTCAGCAATTGCTAGAAGCAGGTGTACACTTTGGTCACCTTAAAAGAAAATGGAACCCAAACATGGCTCCATACATCTTCATGGAGAAAAACGGTATTCACATTATCGATCTTCAAAAAACTGTAGTTAAAGTTGACGAAGCTGCTGCTGCGTTGAAGCAAATTGCAAAGTCTGGACGTAAAATTCTTTTTGTTGCTACTAAAAAGCAAGCAAAATCTATCGTTGCTGACAAAATTGGTGCAGTAAACATGCCATACATCGCTGAGCGTTGGGCTGGAGGTATGTTGACTAACTTCCCTACTATCCGTAAGGCAGTTAAGAAAATGACTTCTATCGACAAATTGATGAAGGATGAAAGTAGCTGGTCAAACTTATCTAAGCGTGAAAAACTACAAATCACTCGTCAACGTGCGAAACTAGAAAAAGTATTGGGATCTATCTCAGACCTTTCTCGTCTTCCTGCTGCAATCTTCGTAGTAGACGTAATGAAAGAGAAGATCGCTGTACGTGAAGCACAACGTCTTAACATTCCTGTATTCGGTATGGTGGATACAAACTCAAATCCTCAAGGAATTGACTTTGTTATTCCAGCAAACGATGATGCATCTCAATCAATCGAATTGATCCTTTCTACAATGGCTGACGCTATCAAAGAAGGATTGACTGAGCGCAAAGTTGAGCGTGAGAAAGATGCTAAAGACAACAAAGAAGCTTCTAAAAAAGAAGCAGCTAAAGAAGACAAATAATATTCAACCTAATAATTTCTGACCCATGTCTGTAAATGCAAAAGATGTAATGAAGTTGCGTAAAGCAACAGGCGCTGGTATGATGGATTGTAAAAAAGCTTTGGCTGAGGCTGAAGGAAATTACGATCGTGCTGTTGAGATCATCCGTGAGCGTGGTAAAGCAATCGCAAACAAACGTGCTGATCGCGAAGCAACAGAAGGCGTATGTCTTGCTAAAGCTTCAGCTGATAAGACTTTTGGTGCAATGATCGTTTTGAACTGTGAAACTGATTTCGTAGCGAAAAACGAGAGCTATGTAGCACTTGCAACAAGAATCTTAGATGCAGCAATCGAAAACAAAGTGGCAGATCTTGACGCGTTGAAAGCATTAGCTATCGACAACACAACTGTTGGAGAATTTGTAGCTGAGCAAACAGGTGTTGTAGGAGAGAAACTTGATCTTTCTTTCTTCGCATCACTAGAAGCTGGTTACATCGCATCTTATATCCACGCTGGTAACAAACTTTCTACATTGATTGGTTTTGATGGAGAAGTTGCTGAGCAAGTTGGTAAAGATGTAGCAATGCAAGCTGCAGCAATGGCTCCTATGGCTATTGACAGAGATGCTGTTCCTGCTGAAACTAAAGAGAATGAACTTCATATCGCTATGGAGAAATTCCGTTTAGAAGGTAAGCCAGAGAATATGCTAGAGAAGATTGCACAAGGAGCACTTAACAAGTGGTTCAAAGAGAACACTCTTCTAGAGCAAGCATTCGTTAAAGATGGAAAAATGTCAGTAAACCAATACCTAGCTCAAGAAGCTAAAGGTGTTAAAGTAACTGGTATGGTTCGTAACTCTTTGAACGGATAAGAAATATTCTTTCAAGATAATAAAAGGGCATTCATTATATGAATGCCCTTTTTTATTTATTTCGTGTGGATCTTTTCTATTCAGAAAGAATAGATTTTATGGTATCACAAACGTATTTCATCTCTTCTTCCTTCATAAAAGGAAAGATAGGTAGAGATACAGTACCTTGCCAAATCTTCTCTGTATTGATCAAGTCAGCAGAGCGATCGCCATACTTATTTTTGTAATAAGTCATTCGATGAAGTGGTTTGTAGTGAACCGAAGTACCCACTCCTTTTTCTGATAGAAGCTCTATAAAGCGATTTCTTGTCACTTTGCTTTGATCTCTTAATACCACAGTAAAAAGGTGCCAAGCATGGTCTTTATAAGGTACCTTAGAAACCGTAAGATCTAGTTCTTTGACATCCTTCAGATGTTCAAGATAGTAAGTCGCTACTTCTTCTCGACTCTTACGGAATACCTCTGCTCTTTCCAATTGAGCAAGCCCAATAGCAGCAGTAACATCTGGCATATTATATTTAAACCCTGGAGCTACAACATCGTATTCCCATGAAGGTTTATCAGAAGTAAATCGATCCCAAACATCTCTATTAATACCGTGTAGACGCATGGTTTTAACACGTTTAAAGATCTCTTCATTATTGGTTGTCAACATACCACCTTCACCAGAGGTAATGGTTTTATTGGCATAGAAACTAAAACATGTAACATCTCCAAAACTACCAATAAAACGATCACCTAACTTAGCAGGAAATGCATGGGCAGCATCTTCAAGAATCTTAATGTTATTTTGCTTACAGATATCTAAGATACCATGGTTTGCATCATTGATTAATTCTGCAGCATGACCACCATAATGAACAAGAATCAGACAAGCAACATCAGGATGCTTTTCTATGGCCTTTTCCAATATCTCTGGCGTAATGACTTTAGTATCATAATCGACATCTAAGAAAATAGGATCGGCACCTAGATAACGTATCACTTCAGCCGAAGCTGTAAAAGTTAGAGATGGGACAAATACTTTATCCCCAGGTTTAACTCCTAGAGCATCTAGGCCTAAATGCAATGCTGCTGTACATGAATTAACTGCACAGGCATATTCTGCACCAACATATTCAGCAAATTGGTCTTCAAATTTTTTTGTTTTAGAAGCAGTGGTTAACCAACCACTCTCAATCACCTCGGTAATATACTTTAGTTCATTACCATCGCATAAAACCTTGCAAAAAGGAACTTTCTGTATCATTATTCTGAATTTTAGAAGATTATTATAACGAACCTTCTCAAAAAATAATCTTTAAATTAAAACGTATCTAGACATTCATAGATGACAAGAATATTTTGACAAAAAAACAAATCCTCTCACCAATGCAACTCATTGTCAGATATACTCCGATGATCTCTTTTAATAATATATGTAGAAATTAACTGAGAACAATTACAAATTTACAATAAAGAATTCAAGATTTTTCGATCTAAATCGATTTAAATTATTTCATTTTCAAACCATTAAACAAGGGCCAAACCTATAGATAGTATGTGGTAATCCAGCTAGGCCCTATTGAATCTAGATATGTTATACCTTAAATAATATGATTGCGAGAGACAATATAAAAAACAATAACTACCTTTATGCCAAACAAAAAGAGATACTTTTATGCACATCGTACATTTCTCAGATGCAAAGTTTTGGGGCGGAAATGAACAACAACTAATTGTTCTACTTACTTCAGAAGTTCTGAATAAAGAGATTACCCAATCGTTAATATGTCTTGAAGGCTCTCCCCTTTATGATACAGCAAAATCATTAGGATTAGAGATCAATACCATCTCTCCTTATAGCAAATACTCTATCAAAGGAGCCAAAGAATATGGTAATTTGGTTAAAAAAATAAATCCTGATGCCATACATATTCATAACAGTGGTGCTGTTACGAGACACTATGTAAGTACACTTGTAACCAAACTTCCACATAAAGTTATCTTTGCTAAGAAAGGTTTATCTTCATCATCGACCTTCATGAGCCGTATTAAGTACAATATGCCATGTATTAAGAAAATCATATGTGTATCTAAAGATGTAGTCAGAGGTTTTTCGGAATCTATTGCACCTAAGAATAGAGAAAATATGGTGGTCGTATATGACGGTATCGATGTCAACTTTGTTGCAGACAAAAATATAGAGTCTCTAAAAAAGAAATTTGATATCCCAGAAGATGGTATCATCATTGGGAATATCGCCAACCATACCGATGCAAAAGATCTACCAGTACTGATCAATCTAGCAAACGAATTGGTTAACAATCAAAATAGAAAGGATATCTATTTTATGCAGATTGGTGGAGAGAAGAAACAAACACCTCAATTAAAAGAGATGGCAGCAAACTTCAATTTAGGTAAGAACTTTATCTTCCATGGATTTTGTAATGATGCCAAATCTATCATTGAACAGTTTGACATCTTTGTTCTTACATCAAAAAGAGAAGGATTGCCTATCTCTATAATGGAAGCGATGTTTGCAAAATGTCCTGTAGTAACCACTAGAGCTGGAGGAATTCCTGAAATCATCTTTGATAATGAAACAGGGAAATCTGCAGATGTAGGTGATTACAAAACTCTAGCAAAACATATCAGCTATCTTCTTGAGAATCCAGAAGAAAAACAAAGAATTGTAGATGCTGCATATCAGCATGTCATTACAGATCACTCTGAAACGAAAAGTAACAAAGACACACTAGCCGTTTACAAAAGTGTTTGTCAATAAGATATAGTATTCAAAAAAAGAGATGACATTGAGTGCATCTCTTTTTTTGATATTGTCATTATAAATATTAAAACAATCGAAGACCTTCTTCCAGAGAAATATTAGGCTTCCAATTAGGTAGGACCTCTCCGCCATCATAAGGTTTCATCACTTCTCTTCTTCGATAAGGACGCTTACCCCAGTTGATTAATACTTTCTTCGAAGTCACTTTTTCAAATATTGCAATAAGTTCTTTTAAAGAGTAAGATTGTTCACCTCTAACGACATATTCTTGATAGTCCCCTTCTCTCCCATCAATTAGCATTATTGCTTTCTCATATGCGCAACAAACATCCATTATATGTACAAAGAATAAACGTTGATCTCCTTCAGACATATCCAATACTTTCTTCTCATCAGAGAATTGATGAAGAAGATTAATCAATTTAGGTCTGCGATCATTTTCCCCATAATTATCATATAGAATAAGGTCTATGACAGAGAAGCCTTCGGCCTTAACGTAATAAGCCACCAAATCATGGAAGGCTTGTTTTGTTGCTGCATATAATGAAACGGGGCTATAGCTATCTTGATGATAATATTGCCATGAAGTACCTGTATTAATTAATCTTTTGACTCCACATATACGCATTGCCTCAAGAAGATGGGTTCCCATTACGATATTACTCTGTAACAAAGCATCCACTTGCTCTTCAGTATGTTCTGCAATAAACAATGAGGCTAAATGAAGGACTGTATCAATATTATATTTCACCATTCCCTTTTGTAAAGAATCGATGGTACCATCATAAACTACCACATTGATCTGATCCTTTATGTCTTCAATATTAAGGAATGATGATTTTTCTCGAACGACAATGGTAACAGAGTGATCCTTAGAGACAAAAAAGCGAGACAAATTTGAACCCACAAATCCAGTTGCACCAGTAATTAATAAATTCATCTAAAAAGGCGATTTAAATAGTTCTAATTCTGAGAAAGTAAGATCTCTACCTGAAACAATCGGGTGCTCTACATTATTCCAATGGTATCCAAACGAATCATAACGCACACCTGCATCACTGCTGGCATCATATACAGTAGATACATTATACACAGTAATAGTGTTATCCTCTAAAGATAAGAAGCCATGAGCCATTCCTTTAGGAATATATATCGATCGATGGTTCTTCTCGTTGATCTCAAAAACCTCATATTTCCCATAGGTAGAAGAATCCTTTCTTATATCTAACACAACATCTAATATGGCACCTTTAGCGATATATACCAACTTATGATGGTCGTGTGGAGGTATCTGAAAATGCATCCCTCTAATTACATTCTTTTGCGAAACAGAAAAGTAAGATTCTTTCCAATCTACATTGAGGTTATGTTTGTCAAAATCATCATGATTAAAAGTCTTTACAAACTCACCCCTTATATCTTGTGCATTGAAATTCTCAATGATATATACACCGTCTAAAGACGTTTCTATTAATTTCATTTTCCTAAAAAATATTGTATTTGCTCGACACACAGTTGGTATACATCCATTTTCTTATATTTCTTATACCAATCTACAGTAAGCTTTATTGTCTGATCAATATTCAAACGAGGTTTCCAGCCTAGTTTAAAGAAGGTCTTAGAAATATCGAGAGCCAACAGTTTGGCTTCATGAGGTTGGCTTCTATCCGATACATCCGCAAGATTGCCTGTACCATAGTTGGACACCACCTTTTTTGCAATATCCCAAACAGGAACAACAGAATCAATGTGTGGACCGAAATTCCATGGTTCACTATATAAAAGAGGAGACTCATAAAGCTTCATGGCCAATAACAGATAGCCTGACAATGGTTCCAATACATGCTCCCAAGGACGAATAGATTTGGGAGAACGTATCTCAATAGTTTCCCCTGACTCCAATGCTCTAATACAGTCTGGGATAATACGATCTTTTGCCCAATCTCCACCACCAATAACATTTCCAGCTCTAACACTTGCTATAGCCTTCCCATTGGTACCATCGAGATGGTAAGATTTCCTCCATGATTGAATTGCAATCTCACATGCCCCTTTCGAAGCCGAGTAAGGATCGTGTCCACCCATAGGGTCATTCTCTCTATATCCCCACCACTGCTCTTTATTTTCATAACATTTATCTGTGGTAACCAACACAGCAGATACAACCGATGGAGACTTTCTTATGGCCTCCATGACATGAATGGTTCCCATCACATTGACATCAAAAGTTTCCACAGGGGAGTCATATGAATCACGAACCAAGGCCTGCGCTGCTAAGTGAAATACAACCTCTGGTTGATACTGTTGGAAAATTGATTCTAATTTCTGAGTATCACGTATATCTCCTCTAACATCCACCATACGGGAAGGTAAAGAAGAGAGATTGAAATTATCTTTTTCATTAAGAGGATCTAAACCATAGCCTATCACTTTTGCCCCAAGTTCAAGAAGAAAGATCGAAAGCCACGATCCTTTAAACCCAGTATGACCTGTAATCAATACGGTTTTCCCTTTATAGAAATTATCAAAACAACTATTTTCCATTACGCTTTACTATATCATTAATCCCATTTCTTCCATGGAGCCATACCTTGATCCCACATCTTATTAAGCTCGATATTATCTCTTAAAATATCCATTGGTTTCCAGAAACCGTTATGTCTGTATGCAAACATCTCTCCTGCTTTAGCAAGAGATTCCAATGGTTTTCTTTCAAAGATCACATCATCCCCTTCGTCGATAAAATCAAAGACTTCTGGATTACAAACAAAATAACCAGCATTTATCCATGTGTCATCTCCCTTTGGTTTCTCTTGGAAAGAAGATACATTTCCATCTTTATCTATCTCTAACGATCCGAACTTACCCTGAGGACGGTACGATGTCACGGTTATGATCTTACCATTTTGTTTATGCTTAGCGATAACATCAGAAATATCTACATCCGACACCCCATCACCGTACGTTAAACAAAAAGGTTCATCACCAATATAAGATCTAATCTTTCGTATCCTAGCTCCTGTCATGGCATGCAAACCCGTATCAACAAGAGTAACTTTCCAATTCTCTGTCTTGGTATTATGCACCTCCATCTGGTTGTTTGCAAGATCAAAAGTAACATCTGAGTTATGTAGATAGTAGTCCGCAAACCATTCCTTTATCACATAGCCTTTATATCCACAACAAACGACAAACTCATTAATACCATGAGCCTCATAAGACTTCATAATATGCCAAATGATAGGCTTACCTCCGATTTCAACCATTGGTTTTGGTATCAAATGTGTAGATTCACTTAATCTTGTTCCAAATCCACCTGCTAGAATTACTGCTTTCATAGTTCCCTTTTAGTTGAATAAATTACTCAAATTATACCAATCCCTTTTTCTTAAAGAAACGCTCAAAAGAAGAGATCATATAGTCCATTCGTTGGTCATCAATACCTGGATATACACCTATAAAGATTCCATTTCGCATAACGTAATCTGTATTCTTTAAGTCTCCAACCACTCTATATTTAACTCCCTGATAAGCTGGTTGTCTAGTTAAATTACCAGCAAACAACTGTCGGGTAAGAATTCTTTCTTCTTCAAGATGCTCCACTAGATCTAAACGATTAAAATGGTCATTCTCTTTAATAGAGAACATAAAACCAAACCAACTAGGATCAGAATTAGGGGTAGCCTCTGGTAAAATCAAATAATCTTCATATTTCTTTAATCCTGCCTTAAGTTTGACAAAATTCTCTTTTCTTTTTTCAATAAAATGAGGCAACTTATCCAATTGGGCAACCCCCACAGAAGCCTGCATATCAGACACTTTTAGATTATATCCAACATGGCTATAGACATATTTATGATCGTATCCTTGTGGCAATGTTCCGAATTGAAAATCAAATCGATGACCACATGTATTATCAGATCCTGGTCCACAGAAACAGTCTCTACCCCAATCTCTAAAAGACAATACATTACGATGTAAAGTTCCTCTATTGGTTAATACAGCACCACCTTCTCCCATCGTAATATGATGGGCTGGATAGAAACTTACGGTAGCCAAATCACCAAAAGTACCAACCATCTTACCATCATAAGTAGATCCGACAGCATCACAACAATCCTCAATCAAAAACAGATTATGCTTTCTACAAAACTCAGAAACAGCCTCTAGATTAAAAGGATTACCTAAGGTATGGGCAAGCATTACCGCTTTGGTTTTCTCACTCAATGCTTGTTCCAGATAAGAGACATCGATATTGCAAGTTTCCACTTCAATGTCTACAAACACAGGAACCAAATCATTCTGTACGATTGGATTCACTGTAGTAGGGAAACCAGCAGCAACAGTGATCACCTCATCTCCAGGAAGAAGTTGTCTCGATTTAAGCTTTGGAGAAGTTAAGGCAGAAAAAGCAACCAAATTAGCACTAGAACCAGAGTTTACTAATGCACAATATTTTTGTTGCATCCACTGAGCAAATCTTTTTTCAAACTCATCTGCATAACGTCCAGCAGTCAACCAGAAATCAAGTGAAGAATCGACCAAATGGGTCATTTCTGATTGATCATAAACACGTCCAGCAAAGCTTATCTTTGTTTTACCAGGAATAAACTCATTGTTATTCTTATGAACCTCATCATAATATTGCTGAACCTTCTCAAGTATTTCTTTTCTTAATTTGGCCTCTTTATTCAAAATCGTAATTGTTTTTTCTTAATCAAATTCAGAGTATCTACACTTAACTATCTAAAGTTATGCAGAATAACTTCTAGAATGAATAATAGTTTAGTTAAAAGTAATCATATTTCCACCTTAACCAAAATCAATAATCTATATTAAAGTAATAAGGAAAAGTCGATCTAAATGTTCATCATAAATCGTCATATCATCGGTGCTTCGATTAACAGGCAGAAATACAGAAACCTCGACTTCTCGAAAGAATATTCCTCTTATCAAGACCATCAAAACATCTATAAACTTGCGCTCCGTTTTTGACAACTACCAAATCATAGGCTCATTAAAATCACGATCGATTTAAGGCTATATTAACTTCATATCATGTTCATTTCAAAGTATATTTAATATAACGTATAAATGAACATGATATGAAGTTGATATGAACTTGAAGTGAAGTTATAATGAATTTGAGATCAATATATGATAAGCGTAAAATGACGTTATGATGAGATTAAGTAAGATTTAATAGTCGTTTGGCATAGAAAAAATTGTCCCCCAAAGAGTGTAAATGGAAAATTATTATCCTATCATTGAAATTTAAAATCACCCATTAGTTTAAGCCAGTATGAGGATAATTACAAAACAAAAAACAACAAGTTCTGGTGAAAAACATTCCCCCCTATTTCTTATCTAGCTTTCACAAGTTTAATCCTCAAGAACACAGATTATATTAAATAAAAAAAGAGCGAATCTCACAAACATTGAGATTCGCTCCTTTATATTTAGTTCTAAAATAGGTATTATTCAATTACTTGAACCCAATTATGTTTATCTTCTACAGTACCATATTGGATACCACGAAGAGTTTCATAAAGTTTAGTACTTACTTTACCTGGATCTACACCGTAGTTGTACTCTTTATTTTCTTCTACATCAACGATTCGTTTTACAGGAGAAATAACAGCAGCAGTACCACAAGCACCTACTTCATCAAAAGTAGCCAACTCATCTTCTAGAATAGGTCTTACTTCAACTTCTAAACCAAGATCTGTAGCAATTTGACGAAGACTCTTATTCGTAATAGACTCTAAGATGGAAGTCGAACGAGGAGTGATATATTGATTTCCACGGATTGCAAAGAAGTTTGCAGGTCCACACTCGTCAATATATTTTTTCTCTTTAGCATCAAGATACAAAACAGCTGAATAGCCTTCCTCGTGTGCTCTTTCACCAGCAGCCATACTTGCAGCATAGTTACCACCCACTTTGAATTTACCTGTTCCGTGAGGCGCAGCTCTATCATATTCACGATAGATAGCCAAGTCTGTTGGTTTGAATCCTTCTTTGAAATAAGGTCCTACTGGCATTACAAAAACCACAAACAAAAAC
The DNA here is from genome assembly GCA_025210775.1 of Prolixibacteraceae bacterium. Taxonomy (GTDB): domain Bacteria; phylum Bacteroidota; class Bacteroidia; order Bacteroidales; family Prolixibacteraceae; genus Halosquirtibacter. Next base: position 70,939 of record JAOARB010000022.1, on the reverse strand, counting down.
TCTTTTGCTGGTTTAACCCCAATCTGTGGTCCTGTTCCGATAAGTAAAGGACGAATATATAGTGATGCACCACTCTCATAAGGAGGTACAAAACGTTCATTCAATTTAATTGCTTTTCTTACTGCTTCACAAAACAATTCTTCAGGAACTGGTTCCATGCGAATTCCTTCTGCAGATTGAGCCATACGCTTAGCATTCTCATCCATACGGAATACACGGATCTTGCCGTCTTTCCCTCTAAATGCTTTTAGACCTTCAAAAGATTCTTGACCGTAATGAAGACAAGTAGCACCCATGTGCATGGTGATATCCTCTGAAGAGTGAGTCTCTAATCGTCCCCATTTACCATCTTTGAAGTAACAGCGTACATTATAGTCGGTCTTTGTGTAACCAAACCCGAGATTTTTCCAGTCTGTAGTTTCCATCTCTATAGTTTAAGATTGTTATCATTAAGAGGCCTTTTTTAAGGCATCGTGTATTATGTTTAGAACAGATTCATTAAGATAATAAAGAAACTGCCCTCACTTAGGAATAATCTCGCGATATTTCCTTGATACCAAAGGTACAAATAGTAAAAATAAAATATGCTAACAAAGTAGCATATAAATATCAAAGAAATTGAATAAATTTACTGATTGATATATCTTGCAAATAGTTTTAATATCAACACATACCATTATATGAAATATATCTATCTAGCTGTAGTATTTATAGGACTAATGGCTACTTCTTGCCACAGTACCAAAAGCGCAACAAGTTCAAACACAGAAACTGTTACAACAACAAAAGAAGTAAAACCATTCAGGGTTGAGAAAGAAAAAGTCGTTGCTGCAACAGGAGAAGATGCATCCGTAAGTAACCACAAATATTATATTATATGGGGAAGCTTTCAGCATCAAGAAAATGCAAAGAAATTAAAGAATGAATTGATTGAGAAGTACCAAGCTCAAGCATGTATTCTTGTTAATGAAGCGGGATGGTATCGAGTTTGTTTCGAGAACTTCAACAAAGAGAAGAAAGCACGTGAACGAATAACAGCCTTAAGAATAGAATATCCTAATTTCGAAGAGATGTGGCTATTGATTAACAAAAAATAAAAAAAACTCCTATTCACATAAAAACGATGAATAGGAGTTTTAATTTTTATAAAGAGTGTGGATATTCTTATACTGTAAGAATATCTGCTTCTTTTGCCTTTAACATTTCGTCAATCTTCTTGATAAAAGAATCTGTTAAAGTTTGCACTTCAGCAAGCATATTTTTCTCTTCGTCTTCAGAGATCTCATTTGCTTTCAACATTTTCTTTAGAGTATCATTAGCATCTTTACGACCACTACGTACAGCAATTTTTGCATTCTCCCCAACAGAGTTAGCATCTTTCACTAGTGACTTACGACGTTCCTCAGTCAATGGTGGTACATTCAATCGAATCACTTCTCCATTGTTTTCTGGGTTAAGTCCTAAGTTTGAATTAATGATCGCTCTTTCAATATCAGGAATTAATGTCTTCTCCCATGGCTGAACAGCAATAGTACGTGCATCAGGCGCACTTACATTTGCAACCTGTGATAGAGGGGTTTGAGAGCCATAGTACTCTACCATCAAGCCATCTAACATACGAGGGCTTGCTTTACCCGCACGGATACTTGCCAATTCATTATCAAGGTGTCCAATAGAACCTTCCATCTTCTCTTGGACCATATCTAAAATCATTTGTAACTCTTCATTCATCGTTTTGGAGTTTTTAATGGTTGTTTTTACTTTCTAATAAAATAACCTAATTCAGCTTTTTTTTGTTTTGTCAAATATAAGCAGATTAGTCGTTATATACATAAGTTCCAATATTTTCTCCGTCGATAACCTTCACAAGGTTTCCAATAGTATCCATATCAAAAACAATAACTGGTAAATTATTTTCCTTACACATGGCTGTGGCAGTAAGATCCATTACTTTTAATCCTTGGCTATAAACCTCATCAAAAGTAATTTTATCATATTTAGTAGCAGTTGGATCTTTCTCTGGATCGGCAGTATAAATACCATCCACTCTAGTTCCTTTAAGCATTACGTCTGCTTCTACTTCAATACCACGAAGACTTGACCCTGTATCTGTAGTAAAATATGGATTTCCTGTTCCACCAGAAAGAATAACTACCTCTCCAGACTCAAGACTATCAATTGCTTTGTCTTTTGAGTAGAATTCTCCAACAGGCTCCATTCTTATTGCAGTAAGAACTCTGTTTGCAACACCCGCATTTTTCAATGCAGATCCTAAAGCAAGGCTGTTGATCACAGTTGCCAACATTCCCATTTGATCTCCTTTAACACGATCAAACCCTTGAGTTGATCCACTCAATCCTCTGAAGATATTTCCACCTCCAATTACAATAGCTACTTGAACTCCTTTTTCAACAATCTCTTTGATTTGCGTAGCATAATCATTTAATCTTTGAGAATCAATACCATATTCTTGATTTCCCATCAACGATTCACCAGAAAGTTTAAGTAGTACTCTTTTAAATTTTGCCATGATTATAGAAAAATGTTTTGGCAAAATTACGATAGATTAAGCATATACGAAAATTTTAGATGTCTACATGCCCTATTTTTTTAATTAAAAATGCAGATCAAACTTCATTTTATATCTTTCTAAGAATGTTTGTTTACTTGTTTTCTTTTACCTATGTTTAAATTGTTATACTCGATAATTAAAAAGATTCTAAAACCATGGAAAAGGACCAAAATAAAAAAGGGAAAGAAGGTATTTCGCTGATTATTACTACTTACAATTGGCCGGAAGCGCTAGATATTGTTTTAGAGAGGGTATTGCAACAAACCAAATATCCAGATGAAGTTATTATTGCAGATGATGGTTCTACTGAAGAAACAGTAGAATTAATTAAAGCATGGCAAAAGAAATTCCCCGTTCCTTTGATTCACTCTTGGATTGAGGACAAAGGTTTTAGAGCTTCCATGAGTCGAAATATGGCGATATTAAAATCATCTTATGACTATATTGTCTTTATTGATGGTGATATTCTGATAAGAAAGCACTTTATTGAAGACCACCATAAATACAGAGAAGAAGGATACTTTTTGGCAGGATCAAGAGCACGTTTATCTGAGTCTCTTTCACAAAAGCTATTAAACAAAGAGATAAAGAAAGAGAACTTTTTTACACCTGGCGTAGGACGAAGATTAACATTTATCCATTGCCCATGGTACCATAAATTATCTAAAGGAATAACGGATCATTATAAGAAAGTAAGAAGTTGTCATCTATCATTATGGAGAAAAGATCTCTTTGCTGTAGACGGTTTTGATGAATCTTTTGAAGGATGGGGGCTTGAAGACTCTGATCTTGTTGTTCGACTTATGAATAGTGGCATCAAAAGAAAGAATCTTCCTCTCCTTGCAGGTTGTTCTCACATTTATCATTATCAAAAAGAAAACGACAAGTTTGAAGATAATGAAAGATACCTAAAGACAGCCATTAAAGAAAAGTACATTAAAGCTCAGAAAGGATTGTCATCACACGAGTTGTAACAGGATGACCTTATACAATATAAGAAAGTGATTATACCTAAAAATGGCATAATCACTTTCTTTATATCTATTTATTTCTTGTACCAGAGAAATTATAACGTGTCTTTGTGGATGTTTTGTTATAGCTCTTTCTCATCTTACGAAAGATGGTATAAAAAAGGTTATTACCAACAGCCCTCTTCGCCAACAACATATAATTGCTCATATCTTTATGGAACTGTTTCTTAACAAGGATGTTAATAAGGGGAACCTCAAATTCCTTAGGATCAAATACTTTTAGAGCTCTATTCTTTTCAATAATCTCTAGAACAAGATCTTTAAATTTCTTCTGATCCTCAATAGATTCAAGTTTTTCTCCATTCCAGATATACTTACTCAATTCTCTTTGCTCTACAGATAGATCTTCAATTAAGTTAGACAAAAGATTAAGTTGAGAGTTCTGAAAATTCGACTCTTGCTCCTTCTTCTTGGCTATACTAGTCTGTTTCTCATGAATACGATACAACAATAATATCTTATTCAGATTAGCTAACTTAACATTAAAAAGTGCTCTAGACCAAAGATCATAATCTTGAGTTGACTTATAGGTCTCATCATAGAATAGGTTGTACTTTTGAAGAGTCTCTATTCTAAACATTGCTGTCGGATGAGCAATACAACTCTTAAAAAACATTTTTGCTTTAATCTCTTTAGGAGAAGACAAGTTGATCCAATACTTTTCTTGATGACCAAACATCTTTATCTGGGTTCCAAGAATAGAAATATCTTTATGCCTATCAAGATACTCGACTTGATTAGCCAAACGAGTAGGTAATGATATGTCATCAGCATCCATACGTGCAACATATTTACCTTTGGCTATCTCCATTGCTCTATTCATAGAATATGCTAAACCAGAATTCCTTTCGTTAGTCATAATATGAATACGAGGATCAAGTTTCTCCACCTTTTCTAGAATGTCAATACAATCTTTATTTGTTGGGTTATCGTTTACAATAATAAACTCTAAATCACTAAATGTTTGATTTAGAATTGAATTTACAGACTCCATTATCCATTCTTCTTTCTCATTATAAACGGACATAATCACAGATACTATCGGTCGACTATCTTTCATTCTTAGCTATAAGATATTAAGTTACAGAGAAGTAAGTTTTTGGAATTGTTGCTTCGGTTATAGCCTACAAATATAGTACCTTTAAGTGGATAATCCCAAAACCTCCATAATAACAGAGAAACAACACCCACATAAACACCTGATAATCAAAGATACTAAACAAAAAAGGGACTAACCAACAGAGGCTAATCCCTTTATATAAATATTCTTTTTAGAAGCTTTTTCTTAGTTACATGCCGTTTTAATATCTTCTAACGAATTCACATCTTCTCCATTGCCTGAAGCTCTTAGAATCCCTTTGAATGTGGAAATATTTTTAAGAGGACAATAAGATTTTAATAGCTTATTATAGAAGATATCAATATCTCCGTGTACTTCTCTGATTGCACCTAATCCTTTACGAGAATCTGCATCACCTAAAGAAGTCAACATCGCATTCTCTCTAATATTTACTTTCCCTTCAACACGAAGTGGGTCATTAAAACCATCTATATGTGTAATACTAGAGCATCCAATAATTTCCAAGTTTGATTTAATCAAACGCAAACTAGTCAAACCCGAATAATTCTCTAATTGATCACAATACTGAATAGCCAAACGTCCTCCAATAGAATCTAGTTTTGTCATTCCAGAAACATTCGACAAAGTCGGACAATTCTGTAAATACAATCCATCTTTAATATATTCCAAAGCATCAAATCCTGCCACTTCCGTAAGATTATCACATCCTTCGATCAAAAGATTACTCCTTAATGTGTCAACCTTAGGAAGAAAAGACATGGTCGTAACGGCATCCAAATTACTGAACTTAATCCCATCTTTTACAAAACGAATATTAGCCAAAGCAGACAAATCATTTAAAAGAGAACAATTTGTAATTTCAATAGCACCAGGAATAGAGTCTACCAACTGCAATCCACCCAAAGCAACCAATTCTTGACATCTATTTAATTTAATAGATCCATTTAGCTTCTTTAATTTCTCCAATGTAGTAGTAGAAGTCAACTTTTCCATCTGGTTAATCGAAAGATCTCCATTCAAATAAACCAACTTATCTAAGCCTGATAATGAAGTCATTTTAGGACATTGTTCTAGCGTAAAATTACCTCCAATACTATCCAACAAAGCAAGTCCCTGAAGATCAAGTAAGTTATCTAAATCTTTTAGTTCTACAGTTCCACCAACTTGATCTAACTTAGGAAGGAAATTAATTGCAGTAATATCAATACCATTTAAAAATAGACCACCAGTGACCTCTCTAATATTTTGAAGATTCGCTAAATCCTCATGTTTATAAGAAATATTTAGAGATCCATCAATACGGGTAATGTCATCATCAACTAGTTTCTTTAGTATCTCATCAGCTTCAGAACTACTTATGGTAACAGAACCAGTATAGGTACCTGGGATAGATGGTTTATTGGTATCATCTGTTGTTGTCTTATCATCTTTTTTACAAGAACCCAAAAGTAAGGCTGTAAGTAGAAATAAAGAACCTAGTGACTTAAATATTCTCTTCATATCTTTTAATTCGTATCGTTTCTTTAAACTTTATATCCAATCATAATTACGATCAGAATACCAAGGGATTAAATTACAAAATCCCTGCCACATTCGTAACAGAGATTCAGGTAATTTATATTATTTTCTTAAATATCACTTAGATAGCTCTAGCATTCTAAGAATTGGAGCCTTGGCTTGCTCTATTGTTTCTTCAGACAACAAAACCTCCGGTTGCTCATATTTCAATGCATTGTACAACTTAGGAAGAGTGTTTAACTTCATAAACGTACAGTCATTACATCCACATGTAGAGTCTATTGAAGGAGCTGGAATAAGAATCTTATCAGGACACTCTTTTCTCATTTGGTGTAAAATACCACTTTCCGTAGCGATGATAAATTTCTTTTCTTCACTCTCTTTTACGTAATTCAAAAGAGCTGTCGTAGATCCTACAAAATCAGCGACCAATAGTACTGGCTGTTCACACTCTGGATGAGCAATAAACTTGGCATCTTTATTGTCGTCCATCAATTTAACGATCTTCTCCAAAGAATACTTCTCATGTACCATACAAGCACCATCCCAAAGCACCATATCGCGCCCTGTAACGGAATTCATATAGTTACCTAAATTCTTATCAGGAGCAAAGATTAATTTTGCATCCTGAGGGAAAGAATCCACAATCTGGCGTGCATTAGAAGAAGTAACCACTACATCTGTCAATGTCTTAATATCGGCAGTACAATTGATGTAAGAGATCACCTGATGATCCGGATATTGTGATTTAAACTTAGCAAAAGCATCTTTAGGTGCAGACTCCGCAAGAGAACATCCCGCATTTAAATCTGGGATGATCACCTTCTTATTTGGATTCAAGATCTTTGCTGTTTCACCCATAAAGTGAACACCAAGGAATACAATAATATCGGCATCTGTTTCTTGTGCTTTTCTTGCCAAGGCAAGACTATCACCTAAGAAATCTGAAATATCCTGTAATTCTGGAGACAAATAAAAATGGCCTAAAATAACAGCATTTTTCTCCTTCTTTAATTTCTCTATTTGGCTTACGATGTTTTTCTCATCAGAGATAGGCATGTCAATAAACCCTTTCTCATCTAACATCTCTTTAATCTGTATGGGTTCCATACTAATTTGAATATGTTAATAATTCGTTTAAACCCTAACTTAAAAGGGAATACGGGCTTCAAAAATAACAAACCTTTTTGTACTTACTATTGATCAAGCAACAAATCTTATACTTAAACTATCTTAATAGAAAAAATAAAAGCGATGTATTAAGATAAGAAATAGAATATTAAAACACTGTTAGTTCTTATATAACTCAAGATTCTCAAATACATACTTCCTCCCTTTAGATAAAGATGTAATGTAATTTAAAATTATCTTTTTACTACTTATATCATAAGTGGATAGAGATGTCTCTTTCTGAGAAAAAACAAAATCTCCATAATTACGACTTAAAAACCAATCTTTGTACGTATTGTAAGATCCTAATAAAAAGCGATCTCTTAAAAGAGTAATCTTTCTCTCTTTTAAAGAACCTAACTTAAATGAAATAATTTGAGGAAATTTCTTAGGACCACCATAGAAAGACCATACAGGGAGTTCTAATATTTTAATATAACTACCAGTTTGATCCTCATCAAATTCCACAACTGTATTATAAACATGATTTGATCCATGTTGATCATTAAAACTTAATGTATATTCGCCACTAATATCTTTCTTCCAATCATAAGGAATAGTTGTCAATTCAAAGCTACTTCTATGCGCAATAATTACATTCTTTTTATCTTCAGAAACAAGTGATAGTTTCCATTTTGTTTCTTCGTTAACATTACTGTAATCAATCGGTATTAAGAGCTTCTTTTTATAAGTTCCTTTTTTAATAACAACTTTTTGTCTTACCAGATTTAACTTATCACTACCATACTCTAATTCTGAATCAATATAAAACAAAATATCATTTTCCACTCGTCCTGCAACTAATTCTATTTCTACTTCTATTGAAACAATGTCTGGTGTTACTTCAATCTCTTTACTCTTATTAGTAAACTGTATCTGAGGAATTCCATCATAATAAAAGGTATCATTTTTTTCACAAGAAATAAGAGATAAAAAAAAGACTAATGATATAATCACATTTAAATTATTAAGACTCATATCCTTCATTTTGTTTCATTTTCGTATTTGCATTAATTTCAACAGAAGGTATAGGCATATTAAAATGATAATCATCCGATTTTAGTTCCATTAATATGTCATTATCCTCTCTATTAATTTTTTTTTGATTAAACTTTAACCTAAAAAAATGTTTCGATTCATACACAAATTCTTTTTGGTATTCTTGTTCAATAAATTCTTTTAGAGTTTTGTGTTTTGCTGAGACATAATTCGAGGCCCCCCGACTAGTTAAATAACGATTCAAATCCCTTTCAATGATTTTGTGATCCGTTCCATTCTTTAGCTGGAGAAACCACAAAAGGAAATGTAATTCGGCTTTTCTAAGTATCTTAACACTTCCACCATTGGGCATGTCTAACTCAGGTTGTCCAAGGTATTTTACAATCTCATATTTAGAACCAGATTTCCTAAAGAAAGTTTCTTTACGTATATCTGCATCATCATACCAACTAACAAGCAAAGAAGAAGCATACCATTTTGCTCTTTTATTTCTCGTATCGTAATAAATCCATGCATTATTAGGTTTGTCCTTATTGGTCTTAATTAATTGGAAAATAACCGAATTTGAACTATATGAAGTCCATAACTTTTTGTATTCTTTAGAATCTAACCAATCTTCTTGAGTTATATTAATATGAATTAAAGATTTTAATGATTGATCACTATCTCCCATATAGTTATAAATCATGGATAGCAAGTAATAGGCATAATCCTTATTTATACTCGAAGAAACTGTAGTCTCCTCTAAGTATGGTATCGACGTATTAATGTCTTTCAAGCAATCTGACAAATTAGATCCAACTGTTTCTCTATTGTACAAACTATGATTTCTTTGTTTAATATATGGAATACCTAAAGTCTCACTAGAATATGGAAAAGCTGAAAATAACCGTACTAAATCGAAATGAACCATAGCTCTAATCAACTTTGCCTCAGCCTTAATCTGGATATATCTTCTTTCGTATTTCTTATAATCATCAATAGGATAAGCTTGATCAATAATAGTATTCGCCAAATAAATGGTATGATATGCTTGCTCCCAAATAGCAGTAATTTGTGGGTCCATAGCATGATATCTCCAATGGTATATTGCTTGATATTCACCATTATTATGAGGACTTGCAATAACATTATCAGTTAAAATATCACCTAGTCCCATTGATAAAAATCCTCCATATAGTGCTTCATTTGATAAAGAGCTATAGCACCCTCGAAGCATAATCTCCCAAGAAGCATAATCTCTAAAAGCAGCATCCTCTTCAAATGCATCTTTGGGTCTATAGTCTAAAAAAAAAGTACATCCTTCAAGGATAAAAATGGATAATATTATAAGTATTGGTTTCATTATATTATTATTAAAAATTCATTGAGACTCCTAGGAATATAGTCTTGTTAGAAGGATATCTAAAAGCATCAACAGCTCTAGCCATCTCTGGGTCAGCTCCTTTATATTTAGTCCAGGTGTATAAATTTGCTGCTTCTATACTAAATTCTGTATGAAAAGGAGATCGAATAAAGCTGTCTTTATCAATAAAATATGATAAACGAATATTCTTAAGTCTTACATAGTCTCCAGGCTCAACATATCTAGAAGACATCTGATGGTTATTCCCATTCGCAACTTGTTTTGGTATATCCGTGATATCTCCTATTTCTTTCCAGGCGTCAGTTAATAACCTTCTATCCTGATTATATATCATAAACTCCCCGTCAGATTCTAAAAAATACCTACTATTATTTAATACCTTATTACCTGTTGCACTAGTAAATAGAATAGAGAAATTAAAATGCCTATTTCGTAGATTAACCCTTAATGAACCGTTATGAGGAGGAATTCCTGTTCCAAGAACCACTGCATCAGAATGGTCAAAGACTTCGGTCAAACGTCCATCTTTTTTTAACCATAATGGAGCACCATTAGATACATTAACTCCTGAGTAAGGTACAAGCAGTAAACTACCAAAGGGTTCACCTTCTCTGGTTACGACAGAACCGGTGATTATATCATCTCCATTAGGCGTTTTAGTAACAATATTTTTATTATAAGAATACTGAGTTTCAACAGATAATGACCAATTGTTCCTCCTTAATAAAGTAGAATGTAATGACAATTCCAGACCTTGATTTCTTAAAGCACCTGAATTTGCTGTCGTAGAAGAAAATCCATACAATCTTGAGAGTTGTGCTTCTAACAAAAGATTGGTCACATCTTGTCTATAGAAATCTACATTTACCCCCCATTTGGTATTTTTCGATTCAAAATCTATTCCTATATTTTTTGTTATACTTTTTTCCCATTCTAACTTATTATCTCCCAATTGTGTTGCATCGCCTGCTTTTTTATCCCCATAATATTGATTAAATTTGAACAGACTCATAGTCTGGAATGGAGATATCCCCTCATTACCAGAAGTACCACAACTTGCTCTTAATTTTAAAAGCTTAACATTATTCTTAAAAAGAATATCGGCTAAATCACAACCGACTCCTACTGAATAGAAATTAGAATAGGGGTTATCGGCACCAAAAACAGAAGATCCATCCCTACGGAAAGAAACATCCATAAAAAATGTATTATTCCAATCATACTTAATAAAAGAGAGATAAGAAAGCATATTTCTTTCCCAATATCTTTCCGCTGTTTGAAAAGGTTCTTCGGCTGAGGATAGTGACGACAACATCGGGTTTACAAAACCTTTTGCTAAAGCAATAAAACCATCCTCCTTACGATAATCCGTTTCAAAAGCACACATAAGCTGAAAATGATTCCTTTTGGAGTTTATATATTCATAATGTAATTGATTCGAAGTTTGCAAACGTGTATTCCCAGAATAACTTCTCTTTTTATCTCCCTGGACATTTGTTGCTGGATTCATTGGATATATACTTATCCCAGGAGGGTTAAACTGATCTAATAAACGATGTGTATAATTCCACGAATAAAGTACTTTAAAATAAAACCCATCTAAAATTGACCATTTTAGATCATTTTGTAACCTTATTTGATAGTCCTTTGTTTCATAGGTTATCATATTTAAATCTCGAATAGCATTAGGACCTAATGATGTAGGTAAATATCGTCCATTCTTATCCATTGGTGGATCATATGGATTATTAAGATATGCTTGAATCACTGGACTGTTTTTTACAAGTTTTTTCTCTAGACCTGTAGGGCTTTTTATTTTTGTATGATTTCCATAAATATAAAAAGAAGACTGAACCTTATCTCCAAGATTATTTCTTAAACGACATGTATAAGAATAATTTTCCAAAGACGAATTTTGTAATGTTCCTAGTTCATTATAATATGAAATTTGATGACGATATGAATCATTTCCATTTCCTCCTTCAACACTTAATTCAAGTCGTTTTGAGGTTCCGTCTCTTAAAATCTGATTCTCCCAATTTGTTTCATCTTTAGACAGCTGATCTATCTTATCTCTAGACAATCTTTTAATTCCCAACATCACTTCATATTCAAGTTTCTCTTTCGAGCTCATTAGCTTTATAGGAAGTGTGTTAGGATAGATCAAACCATAACTAAAAGTTGCTCCCACTCTAATCCTATCTGATGCAGATTCTTTAGTTTCAATTAGGATTACCCCATTAGCTCCTCTAGAGCCATATAAAGCAGTTGCTGAAGCATCCTTTAAAATTGAAATGGATGCAATATTACTTGTTGGGATTCTACTCATCAACGAAGGATCTACAATTAAACCATTTAGAACATAAAGAGGTGCAGAATATGAATGGACAGAGCTAACCCCTCTCAAATACATCATCGGACTAATACTAGGATCCCCTGATTCCGTCATTGATTGCAATCCTACTGCTTTTCCTTGTAATAACATTGAGACATCTTGAACGGAAGTTTCTAGATCTTCATTTCTTACGAAAGTTATTGCACCATTAATCTTGTTTTTCTTTTGCTTACCATAAGCAATTACAATAGCATCATCCAGAATTGTTGACTCAGGATACATTGAAATCCTAATTGGATGATTCTCTTGACAAATCAAATCTTTTGCTTTATAACCTAGATAGCGAACAATCAAAGTATCATTTATTTCTGCTTGAATATTAAATATCCCTTGAGCATCAGTTACACTCATAGCCTTATGACATTTATTGTAAATAGTTGCTCCAACCAATGGTTCCTGATTATTGGCATCAATAACCAAACCTTTAAACATTGACTGTTGACCTATTACATCTAACTGAGATAAAAATAGTATGCTCAAGAAAAGTATACTTCTCATAATATTTTAAATTTTAAAGGTGGAGAATATATATTCTCCACCTTCTGTAATTACAAAAGCTATTATTTATTTTTTTATGAATTTGATTATTCTAACTCCAAAGGAAGTCTCTACTTTCAAAAAATATATCCCTGATGATAAATCAATATCTTCAATAATTTCTCTCTTCCCATTAACTCCGTAGATCACATTTAATAGTATACCAAATGAATTATAAATTTCTATTTTAGAAACATTTATACAAGATCCAACAGAAAGATGAATCTGATTATTTTGTATTGGATTTGGATAAAGACTAATCTCGCTATTAAGTTTCTTATCATAAATACTTGATAGTAATGAGATATTTATTCCGAATTCATTTGTTTTATTTGAGACCGAATATAAATACTCCATTTGCATGTAATATTTATGCTTCCCTTTAGTCACTGTAAGATCTCTAAAGTTACGAATGTTTAAATCTGTAATTCTTGCGATCAGTAGATCATCTCTAAAAATAAGGAAAGCTCTAGCATCTTGGTCAATATCTTGTGTATGCCATAAAACGTTTACGCCTTTATTTGTCTCTTCAACAGAAAACTGATCAATGGTCAACTCGTTAATAAGACGGACAGACTTCTCTTTACTTTTTACGATTTCCCCATTTTTTAATACAATTTCTAAACAATAATTTGCTTTACCATTTACAAAATCGTCATCAACATATTTAGCAACATTTATATCTGAAATCTCAGAAATTATCTCGCCATCTTTAATAATATTATAATGATCGAACAATTCTTCAGTACCAAAATACTTCCATGAAATATCAACTCCTGATCCATTAATCTCAGCATTAAATGAATGCAATCCTGGAACCATTTTATCTTGATGTATAAGAATATCTAACGGACAACCAATTATTCCTTCTGCTTCTATTGTTAAAACACCATCTCTAGCTTCACCTTTATTTTTCTCTACAGTGATAGATAATAGAGCGCTATTTTGATATTCTGATTGTTGGATTTTAATCCATGGGACATTACTATTGATCTCCCACTCAACTATGCCTGCATCTCCACTTAAAGCAACATTTATCGATAAGATTTGCTTTGCAGCATCAATATTAAACGTACTATTGTCCACTCCTAAAACACTTGGATTTTTTTGTGGTGTCTCATAGCTAAAAAGGAACTCATCCCACAAAGTTTCACTGAAATCGAGATAATTCAACGGTTGTAAGTACAACTCCTTATCAAGCTCAGTACTGATCGATTTTGGGAACCATACTCTATGGCCTGTTGCAGTTGAATTTACTCTTCCTGTAAAACCATTCTCTACAATTGTTTTCGTATAAACATCATAAAACAACCTAGCTTTATCCTTTAACTCGTAAGGTAGTTTATCATTAACCATAATCAATTTCGCAAAATGACCGAGATCTCTATGATCTTTATTCCTCTTAGAATACCAACTCAATTCACGAGCAGTTTCAATTTCTTTATGATAATCATAAACATGATTAATCAAAGATCTAGCAAAATCATTTAATGCTGGAATATATTCTGATTGATAAACAGTTAAGTCTGTAGCTGCTTGCGTTACACTAGACGGATTAGAATTTCCTCCAATAGAATAGGTTGCAACATAATCAGTAACTAGATATCGACTCATCTCTACACTAGAGATTAATGGATTCGCATTAAGTCTTGCAAACACTGACTTATAGTCCCAACCATCTCCTGGTTCTGTTTTTTCAGAAGCAATTAAATAATTTGCATATGGCATTACCTGATAGGCTGTTTCAGTCTGTCCTAACAAACATAAATCAAACCCAAGTATATCAATTTTCTTACCAGTCCTTTTTACAGAACGATCCAATGCTTTATCTAGCTCCCACAAATTCATTCCACCAACAAATGATCTTTCTGAATCATCTCCTTCACGGAAAATTCCATTACCATGATCCCATAAAGTAAGTGCATAGCGTTCTGCAGGGAAACTTGATTGTGCAAATTCAATAAAACTATCTAAAGTGTTCCAATCTGACATTCTTGGGTCAACACCAAAAATTTCAGATATTTTTCTTGAAACAATGGTATTATTTTCACCTTCTGGGTCCTTCGTTATATAATAAACACCGTCTTTGCTGTCATCGTCCGAATCATATAAAACGATATAATTAACTAACCCAGGAACTGATCCATTAAATTCAAGTTCATTAATATCCTCTGCCCCATCTAAACCAGTATTGTCTTCATATAAATAAATCATCCAAGTCCATGCTGATTTGTCATTTAATGCAACATTTACAACATCTGGATCACATTTCTGACTCTCTCCTGCATAACTATACAGTGCAGATACAGAATATGTATAGAAGTTTGGATCTAGATTCTCATCAGTGTAAGTTGTAGCCTTAAAATCATCTATTTGATGAATCATTTTACCATTTCGGTAGATTCGGTAGCCCAGTCCGTGGCCTTTATCATTTCCAGCACTTCCTTTCTCTGAATTTACCGCAACTTTTAGATGTGGTCTGTTTTCAGGAATCATACAGTCTTTAGAATCAAATACACGCAAACGGTCTCCTTCTGCTGCAACCAAACAAAGGCCATAGTTTGGAATCGTTCCTTCAATCCAAGCTTTTACAAGAGCCGTTATATCCACTTCTTGCCAACCATTAGATCCAAAATAATATTCTCCCCAGACTTTTTGATCATCATATGGAATTGTTGTACTAAAATCAAAAGTATCTTCACTCCAATCTTTACTTATCGCATAAATCTTTGAAGGTTCAGAATTATGGTCATTTGCCATAAATATCTGATTCAATCTTAGTTTCACACTTTCAATTTCTTTTCCTTGGAACTGTTCCAAGTCAAATTTCAACATTGAAACTTCATGATGACCTTTAGGTTCATAATTTGCAACCCACAACTGATCTTCACTATAATTTCCTGTTTTTGCAGGACCATAAATGTCATCTTCTGGAAAAAGATCAATATACTCTTTCTTTATTGGACGATTCCAAGTTAAAGACACACTGTTAGTATTATCTGATTTTTTAATCACCTCAGCATTTAGGTCTGTAGGTGGAAAATCATTTTCAATATCTATAAATACTACTTCTGGGAAAGATCCTTCGGAACTACCTTTTTCATAATTCACTCTTATATAATATTCATAATTACCTCGTTTAAGATGCTCATCACTATAAGAGAAATCATCGTCCTTCAGATTGATCAAAAGCTTACCATTACGATAGATCGAATATCCTTCAACTTTATTAGTTCTGTTTGGATCATTTAACTCAGGAACATCCCACTCTAAATTGACATTATTATAATCTTTAATAGACAATCTTAATTCATTAATCTCAGGAGTATATGGGACTTCATCAATTAAAATATCATCAATTGTTATGCCTCCAGCTCTATTCTCATATCCAGGAGTCAACTCATGTCTCCATCGAATAAAAATACGTTGATTGGCATACGCAGATAAATCAATTTTTATTTGATAGAAAGAATCACTATAAGTAGAAGTTGAATAAGTCCCAAGTTCATTCCATGTCATTCCATTATCAGAACTAATCTCAACAAATGTAAAATCATATGCACCGACTCTTGGTTCAGGAGAATATCTATTTCTCCACCAAAAAGACAATTGATAATTCTCTGGCAAATGAATGGGAGGAGTAACCAATATTGCATCTCCTTTATGCTGCCAATTTGCACTTGCAGCACATTCACCACTATAAGCTGCACGTCCTATATGCCAAGAATCATGAGGTGAGCTCCATCCAGGCACAGGAAATTGATTACCTTCAAACCCCTCATAGAATGGAAAATGTCTTACTTCTGCATCAGTAACTTCCACACGAATAGGAATTCGAACAACCTTTGTTGGACCATTATGAT
Organism: Prolixibacteraceae bacterium; assembly: GCA_025210775.1. GTDB lineage: Bacteria > Bacteroidota > Bacteroidia > Bacteroidales > Prolixibacteraceae > Halosquirtibacter. The sequence continues at coordinate 54,407 of JAOARB010000022.1, read as the reverse complement.
GAATAACCAGAGTTATATTCTTCTTTCCGACACTTCTAGGATTACAACCAACAACGACTTCTCCTACTTTATTCTCAGCAATAGATAGAGAGGTCTCTTTCACAGAGAACTCATCCTTATTTAAACCATCAATTTCTATGTCATTGAATTGTAATTCACCAACTCCGATATTTTTAAACTTAAAATGATAACTCGGATGCTCATGTAAACCTATTGTAGGGGCATCATATTCTTCACATTTATGATATACAACTGGTGTTGTTGGTTCATCTATAACACCAACACGTATTGATGCCATATATGAAACCATCATTCCATCTTGTCCAGCAATCTTCTCAGGATCAGGATTTCCATCAATATCATGATGTCTTCTATAATATGAAACAAAATGATCTTGATTTTGGGAAACGGCAAAACCTGCATCAATATTTTGTAGAACGTGACCGTTTGCATCTAAACCAATTAGAAGGTTCTGACCTAATTCATAAATAAAAGGAACATCTAAATCAATGGCGACCCAGCCTAGCTTATTTGGTAAATGTAGTGGACCTTCATAAACCTTAATAAGATTTTGGTATGGTTCCCATTTTTGTCCATCATCAAAGCCTGATCTTGAAGTATTGGACATATACACCACAATATCTTCTTCTGCTTGAACCTCTCCATTATAATAATAAAACAATCTATTTATTCTTTTGCCATCTAATGAATCGAACATAGTAGATGGATAAATACTTTGACTATAGGTGTAAAATGGAGTTCCTTCAACACCACAACTAAAAGGCAATGATTCAAGCCCTGTTTTCTCTCTTGTTGTAGGATAAGTCTTTATTATTGATTTACCAAGAAGAGTTTCAAAATGATTTACATCAGAAGAAGTAGAGAATAATGTTCCATGATCATCAGGAGCACTATTAACAACCTTCCAAAAGTAATTTGTTCCATTTTTTAATCCACTTAAAGGATACTCTGAGAATACATCATCAGTAGAAACTTGTTTATCATCTTCAGTTAAAGGAAGTTTGTCTGAGAAATAAAGATCAACCTTAGTAACTCCTTCTCCATTAGTCCATGAAAGATTGGGAGTTAGTTCAACATCTTCATTATTTGCTTCAGGATACAGTCCTGTTATATTTGCAGGAAAAACGCGTATCCGAATATCTTTAGAAATGTCTTCTCCTCCTAATATTGATCCATTAAATTGGATCTTTGCTTGCTGAACTCCAATTTTTTCAGCTTTAGGTCGAACCTTTAACGACACCTTAGAACTAGGGGAAACAGTTAATGGCAATGTATTTGTAATCTCAAATTGGTCGGCCGAACCCCCTTCTAATATGACAACTTTATCCGAAACACTAAAAGACTTATTGCCATTATTTGATACATCAAATGTGAAACTCTGATCTTTCTCACCTAGCTTAGTGTCACTAAAAGAGTGAGGTGTTTTTTCAATGAAATTATCACTCAAATTAAAGGCAATAATTTCTTCTGATGTTAATAAAGGTCCACTTAAATAATCAATACTTATATATGCCTGATAAGATGCTTCTGTCTTACCATGAAAAGCAATATATGTTCTTTCAGCATCATTTAGTACAAACTCAATTTTTTGATATTCCTCAGATAGAGGAACTGTCTTAATCTTTGTAAAATTAACCCCGTCATCACTTTTTTCGATAATTAGTTCATTAGACGATGAGGAAGCTTTGGTATAAAACACAAATGGAGTGACTCCATCACCTTGAATCTTTGGGGTTACCAATCGAGATTCACTTGATGAACTATAATTTGCCTTAAGTCGAGCATGATTCTTTCCACGATAAGAATCACTTTTATACAAACTCCATGCTTGTTTTGAAATTTCTTTATTCATCCAACCAGATGATGGAAAGACTTCCCCTTCAAAATCAGCTAAAAGAACATGATCAGCAAATACTTCAACTCTGTCTGATAAAATATTATTATTAAGATTATCATCAGAAGACAATTCAAATCTTATCGTAAAGGTACCCACTCTTTCAGGATTCCAGATATACGATATTTTCTTCGTCTCATTTTTTTTAATTATAGGAATCTTAATTGATTTAATGAATTTATCATCACTGTAGATTCTTACAGTATTCCCTGTTTGCTCATTATCCCCATTATTCTTTATTTCTAAATCATAAACAACATCATTAGAGGCTTGTACAAAACTAGTTGCATTATTATGAATCGAAACCAGTTTTAAATCATTCGGAAGAACTTTATCTATCGTGACATTATCGAATGCTAGACCCGTTGAACCTGCTGCACTAATCCCATGCATACCAAAATAATAAATACCGGTTTTAGGTACATTAAATTCATATACTTTTTCTTCATAGTTACTCTTCTCAACAATACTTTCTTTTTCAAGGGTCTTAATTTCTTGGTCAAGAACATTATAAAGGAGTAAATCAAACTTCTCTGGCTTATTATCTAAGGATCTAATAAAATATGAAATACGATATTTACTTCCTTCTTCTAATGAAACCGGTGCACTATATATCCAGTCATCCATTGCTTTAGACGTAAACGAATTACTTATCCATACACAATTATCTGAATCATATGAATAAAAAGAATCACCAATAGTCCACACTTTATTATCATCATTAGAGTTGACTATTTTCCATCCTAATAAATTAAAAGACTCTACATCTTCAAAGTTTTCTTCATAAGGGGTTGTCAAGGCTTCATATGAATTTGCTTTCCAAACAATACGTTCAACGTCATCGCTTCCCTTTGATTTAATATTAAGAGATAGATTATTTATATCTCCATGTTTCACCTCTGATGAAAGAGCTTTTAATTTAATCTCAAATTCAACTTTCGCAGATGCTTCAATTTTAAATGAATTTACTACAGCATCATCTTTCAATACCAACCCTTGCCATCCATCATGATCGAAAGAAAATTGAAATGTATCTTCTTTTGAACCCTTATTTTCAATCGAGAAGGACATTTTTTTCCATTTTCCAATAAGTTCACTAAATTCACTCTTATTAGACTTCACAACAGAAATATAAGATGGAGCTTCAGCTATTTTTAGGTTTGATATTCTTAAACCTTCTCCTCTTGAATTGTATCCACAATTATAATCTACACCTACAAATATCTTTTTCCCTTTATAAGCTTTCAAATCAAATAACAATCTTTGCCAACCAGAACTAACAAATTGATTTACATCAGACCAATCATTAAAAGATGAAGCCTTGAATCTTGAATTTCGTATTACTGGACTTCCAGTATAAACTGAAGAAGATAATTCATCTTTCTGGCCAGATTCAAAATCAATTACAAAAACTCTAAAATCATCAAAAGGTCCAAGCGAACCATTAACATCCAAATAAAGAGTTGGTGCTATTGATCCAGACAAATCTATGAACGCATTGGTATTCATTGAAAGATCTTCACTTGATTCTTTTGCTTTCATCCAAATCGAATTAATATGGCTACCAGTATTAGATTGGTATCGCTCAATACGATTTTCTGAAGATAAATGATAATGCTCTAGTCTTGAATTGTTATCCACAAAAGGAAACTCTAATGGAATCATTACACTTGTTTCAATTTCAACAGTCTTTTGCAAAATTGAGTTGTGAACACTTGTTAAAGTAACATTTTGGACAATCTTTTCACCATGTAGATATTGACCTTGGGGGGCATTTAATTTCAAAACAATGTGTTTCGAATCTCCACTTTCAATTTTTATATTATTTACAACTACTCCATCTAAAAGAAATTCTCCATCCAATCCATCAGAGTAACTTAAATCGTACGAATCCGCCTCTTGTCCTTTGTTGGTAATAGTAAGATCATAGTTTATCGACTTCCCTTCGATCCAAATCTTTTGAGGTGTTTTTATTACAAAACCCATATCATAGTTAGGCGCATATTCTAAAATAAAATCATCAATATTCAAGTTTGTAGATGTCGAAGTATGAAAACCAATGAAATAAACACCATCTTGTGGAACATGAAAAGTATGTTGCTTTGAGACATAATCTTTCTGATAGAAATCAACAAGATTCGCTATTTCATTAAATTCATCTGGTAATTGCGATTTATTATGTCCAATCTTTACACTCAAATTTGCTCCTCTATAACTCGAACCACCCTTAACCTTATAGCCTAAACGGTAAACTTTGTCAGAAGATAAATACAATGCTTGAGTCGCAATAATATCATCACCTTCATTATAATTTGATTTAAATGCTAAAGAATTAGAACCATCTACACCTTCATTATTAACTATAGACCATTCGTTACTATTGTGATTTAAGTTTAAACTTTGCCAACCAAGAGGTAATGACGAATTGTTAAAATTGACAAGTAATGGATAAGTCTTATTTTCAACTAATGTTGTTATAGATAAACCTACAGACTGTGTTACCTTATCATCATTCGTTGATGACACTTTCAGTCGTGGAGTATACATATATCCATTGATAGGTCCATTAGCTGGCGATTTCACTAATAGTTTTAATCGCTTCTTTTCACCATGGTTTAATACCAATCGATCAATATTAACCCCATTTTCATCAACGATATTTTGAATCCAATCTTGATCAGTTTCTTCAAACAACAACGAATAAATATCTCTCTCAGAACCTCTATTCTCAATAAAAAAAGGGACTTCAAGTGTTCTATCTAAAAATATATCTTTTGTAATCGATGCAATAGAAAGAATGAACTTATATGGATCAGCAGATTTTATAATCAAATCATCAATAAAGGTATTTTTTGCACCATAATCTGATATACCTATTATTTGAATCTTTTTAATAGTTGTTCTTAGTGGTATGGTGAGCTTTTCCCATGAAACAGAGGAGTGCATAGGATAAAATCCAAGATTTATCCAAGAACCATCACTATCTAATCCTTTTATCTCTAGATTTGATGGTTCATAAGAACGATCTCCATTCCACCAATAAAAAGTCAACTCTGGTGATTTAACATCTTTTAAATTAAACTCTGGACTTTCTAAAATTCCTCTTACTCCTTTCTGAAAACTATAATTATTAAACATTGCTGCATTGGTCCCTTCAAATACTGAATTAGGGCCTCGGTTTGTCCCATTATTAATTGACCAATTATTCCCTTCGGGAATAGAATTAGAGGACCATCCCCTGGAAGTTGGATCACTCTCAAAACCCTCTGTAAGAACCTGAGCTATAGAACTCAAAGAGACACACAGAAGTAAAAAAAGTAGAATTACGTTTCTCATAAATTTACATATTAAAAGCCCAAAGATAGATGGGCAGTAAAGGGGAGACAATCGTTATTTATTAGTAAAGTTTATGAGAATAAACACTTAAGAAAGAGAAATAATACCTACTAATTGGGATGATAATTGATTTGATCAGTATAGCACAAAGAAGTCAACACTCAAGGCTTAAACATATTACATTTTTCACTACAAAACAGCACACTGTTAACAAATACCAAATTATAATTAACTACGACTAAGTATTCCTAGTATGGCTTGAAAACAATAGATTATAAGGCAACCTATTGTACCAAATTAAATTTGTCATCCAATCTTCTAAGTGTTAATCTATATCCCAACTCTATTTGCTCTTTACCTTTATAGAATTCATGAAACAAACAACTATTCCACGGAACATCAACAACAAAATCTGGATGATAATGAAGAATCGATTGTTGGCATATTTTCATCATCATTAGCTCAAAAGAAGAGATTAAAATATCCATACTAGCTATCTTAAAAGAGGGTAATGGAAGCTGTGATATTAGCGGAAAACGTTTTTTCTCCTTTTTTTCATTAATATTTAAGGTTTGAGGTTTCCCACTTAAATTAACCGCGATAACAGGTAGATCCTTATTAGAGACAAACTCTAATGGCAAAGGAGAAAGGATCCCTCCGTCCACCAACTTCATATCCTCTTTATATACAGGAGTAAAAAAATCAGGTATCGAAATCGAAGCACGTATGGCTTCAAAAAGAGAACCACTATTAAGTGCGACGGCATCATGTATTTTAAGGTCGGTAGCCACTGCCGTAAAAGCAACATCCAAATCGCATATTTCAACATCGGCGACAATCTCTTTTCGTATTATTTCAAAAAGTTTATCTCCTTTTACCCATCCCTCTTTACCGATGGTAATATCCACCAAACGAAGGTAATCTGTTTTAGACATGCCAAGCATATGTTTCTCCAAAGCATCTAATCCTCCAGCACAATATATTCCACCAACCAAGGCCCCAATAGAAGTACCAACCACTTCTTTAATCGTATATCCCAATTCATGTAAAGCATTGATGGTTCCAATGTGAGCCAATCCCTTAGCACCACCCCCACCTAGAACTAATACAATTTCTTTTCCCATCTTAAAAACAATATAGTTTGATAAAAAATACGCAACCTAAATCAAAGAGTATAACATAGGCTAGTCCATCCCTTAGTCGTAATCATTACCTTACACTCCATCATAGCCATGAAATCCACATAACTCCAACTAAAATTATACAAATTCTAACAAAATGTGAACATACTTCCCATAAACTCGCTTCGACACAATCCATAATATTCATATGTGAAAATTAAATTATCATAAACATGGCACCATTTTTGTTTCAGAAACATTAATTCACACAATGAACGATAAATTAACAACAATCATAATCTCTTAAAATTACACAAACATGAAAAAATTAATCCTAATACTACTAGTCTTTATTGGGTTATCCCTTACCAATAACTCCTATGCTAAGTCTACACAGAAAGAAGGAATCACATTAAGCAAAAACAAGATTAATGTATTTGTACAAACAGACAGGGGGGAATATAGGCAAGGAGAAACGATTGGCATTGTTTGTTATTCACAAATCAATGGGAAGATGAATCGTGAACAGAACAATCAATCGGATATCAAGATCTCATTTGTAAGCCAACCTTATGGAATCAATAGAGTGATAAAGGAGCAAATTCTAAGAAGTAAGGATGGTATGAGTGCAACACAAATAACGATTCCTGATACACTTAAAGATGGTAAATACTATGTCTGTGCAAGCACAATAAACTCCCATGCTATCATACCAATTACTATTGGGAATAAAAAAGAGTACACTTCTAAAGAGACGAAGAATATTGTTTCGTTCTATCCTGAAGGAGGATGGTTCTCAGCAAATGTAAAAAACAAAGTTATTGTAACAACAATGACGTCCAACAGAGAAGGTGTCTCTCATAGAGGAACCATCATCAATGCGGAAGGTAAAAAGGTCGCTAAATTCAAAACGGATGCCAACGGTTTGGGAACGTTTTATATGACGCCAAAGCTCAATGAAAAGTACTACACCGTAATATCGAGAGATGAGAAATATCCTCTTCCTAAAGTATATAATCAAGTAGTAGCGATCGAATATAATGGGAATAACGGTAATAGATATAATGTTACTTTTAGGTCTGCCCAAGAGAGAAAACTTCGAATCGTTTCCACCTTAAATGAGGAGGTACTATTTAACCAAGAGGTAGTAGTGAATGCAAAAGGATCTAAAGTTGAGATCCCTGCTAACGTAAAGATGGGAGGAATAATGCACCTATCTGTATGGAATTCGAACAAATTAGTCGCACAAAGAGAAATCTATGTTGAACAGAAACAAGATTTAAACCTGTCAGTCAATACGACAAAGATCGATGGATATACACTAATAAAACTAAAAGCTACAGATAGTCATGGAGCACCAATTGTAGGTAACTTTTCTGCTTCTATCAATAAAGACAATTTCACATCAGAAGACGATAGAATCGAATTACCTAAAATGGTTTCAATAAACGCTCACATAAAACCTGTTGTTTATGGTATTGGTAAATTTGGATACACTTATACAGAACCGTATGCAATCTGTTTTAAGAACAATACTGTTCCTTTTACAAAAACCTCAGAGATCAACAACTTTCTAGTGACACAAAGAAACCAAGATTACAATACAGAGGAGTTGTTAAGTAAGAGAAGAAACGATTACAATAACAATCCAGATGTAGTAAATATATATTCAACAATAGGATCTATAGAGTATATTGCTACGGATGAAAATCTAAAACCTATACTACGATTTAAGACCAATTCCAACAAGCAATATCTTCTACACAAACCTACAAGTGTAGATAAATTATACCTTTTCCCTGCCACCACTAAATCGACAATGACTGTTCCAACAACGGCAAGTTACGACAACTTCAGTATGCCAGCTTGTTTCGAAACAGACAATCTATTTAAGAACTATACTGTGGTGAATAAAAAGAAAATGCATCGTTCAACCTCCTCTGTTAAGAAAAGAGATTTATATTGCATAAACGGATGGATACTTGAATCTCTTCCAAAGCTAGATTCGACACTAATTATTTCAAGAGAGAAAGTTTCAAATGACGACAATCGTTTTATTGCATTAAGAGCTCTAGTCGGTGCAAGGGGTCAAATTATTGAGAATATTATCACCAAACAAAAAGTAAATCCATGGGGAGATGAAACGATCAAACAACAAGAGCTGGTTCTTCCTTGTCCTACCATATTCTTAACCAAAAATCATCATCAAAATAATATGGAAGTACTTTCAACAATGAATAGCAAAAAAACTAGAACACTGTATTGGAATCCTATCTTAAAAACAGATTTAAACGGTGAAGCTACCATCCTAATTAAAGATACCAATAACCCAAAAGATCTATTCTATCACATTGAAGGAGTAAGCAATCAAGACCAATATGGAGCAATAGAAGGAAAACTAACGATCAACTAACACGACTTGATCAGAAACAACTCGTTATAGCAAACTAAAAATATAGGGGCTAAAAAACATGCAATGCATTATTTCTTAGCCCCTATCTACATCCCTACTATAGAACCAAGAGCTCGTAAAAAGACTAATATTCCCTTGACGATACGAACCAACAAATCGGTATACAAGAAATATTTCTCTTTCCCAAACGGTTCCATTATCACATAAGTTCTGTTATACAATAATGATTTTTTCTTCTAGTTGTTCTTCTTGAATATTTACAACATAAATTACCCACAAATCTTTTATGATACTATCCTCTATTGGAAACTATAAAACGATAATTCCTTTACGAAAAAAAGAATGCCTAATGAAAGACATCCTCTTTTAAATATGATTTATTGTGTACTATGATCTATAGATCCATACGCAATTTAATAGTTTTCTCAATTGCTCTAGTTGCATTAGTAAAGTACATATATTTAACCTCTACTACAGTTCCTGATTCAACAGTTGCAAACTGAATACGCAATACTTGACCTAACATCTCAATAAACTTCGCAGGATCCAACTCTGGTGCATTGTGCCCAGGTTCGAAGTCGAAGTTATGGTAACGACCATTACCAACCATTTCATAGTCTGCATCAGTGAAAGTATAGTTATGATCTGCAACTACTGCTTCATCAGTAATCTCTACGAATTTAAAAGGAGGAATTGAAATCCACTTATATTTATAAGCTTGACCTTCTTCTGAGATATATACAAGGTGTTTTGAATTCTTGATAACATCACCAATTACTTGGTAACTACCCTCATTATATTCCATACGAACCATGTAATCGAAAGACTTGTAATTGCCATTCACTTTCTTACGAACAGTAACAACCTTATAGATAACATCACCATCTTTAGCAAAGATATTTTTATCAGTGAAATATGTTACTAAATATTCATGTGCCTGCTCTTCACCAGAAAAGTTAGGATATCCAAAACCCATTGCAGTATAATCACTTTTCTCAAGACGTTCTGTAATGACAAACGTTTCTCCATCATATACCATTGGTCTTTTGGTGAATGTATGAGATTGTCCATTATAGTAGTCATAAGTAAGATTTACATAATCTCCTTTAGTGAAAGTGGACAAATCATATTTATTTTCCAAGAAACTGATAATACGAGAATCTCTACTAAAGTTAGCATGTCTCTCTCCTGCTGCAGTATAATCTGCGTCAGTAGCTGTATAATCATCTTTTTTATCTCCTAATTGAAAAGGATTCAACACATTATACTTCACATCTACAAGCTGACCATTAGATGCATTATAATTACGATTTAATAGTGCTTGTAATGCATAATTTACTGTAGCATCTTTTTCATCTTTTGAAAAGAATTTATGAGCTCCAATAGCATTGAATTCTTTAAATAATTCAACTCTTACATCATTTGAAAATTCCATTTTATCAAAGAAAATATTCAAGAACGCCTTATTCTCTTCACGTTCTTCTCGTACTTTTTTAGCCTCTTTCTCATCTTCTGGAATAAAAGTATTGAGTTGAGAATAATAATCATCTGATATAATTAATGAAGTTGCATCTCCATCAAGTTTAGTTTGCGAAGCTTGTTGAGCTTGCAACTCTTTCATAGCTGCAATATCAGCATCTATTTCATCGTTAATATCATCCATTGGATTACAAGCAGTAATTGCCATCGCTCCTAGGAAAAGATAGAATATATGTTTTTTCATTTTTGTTTTCTTTTTTCAATAAAACGTTAATGCTTGAACTTATACTAGAAACGGATTCTGAATCCCATTGACCATGTGGTTCCTAGGCCATAATAAACTTCAGCATCTTTCCATGTATGGCTACTTCCATCTCTTGCATCTGAGATATACTCAGTATTAAGGATGTTGTTTGCATTTCCATAAAGAGAAGCTTTCAATCCACCAAGTTCAAAGTCCCATTTTACGTTCGCATCAACCAAACCGTAGTTAGGCAATTTCCATGAATCAGGATTATCTGCTCCTTCTGCAGGTGCATTGCTACGATCTGTTTCACGGAATTGAGCATAGTTATTAGCATAGTAGCTATAGTCTAATCCGATTTTTACGTTCTTCAAGATCTCATAATCCACACCAGCACTCATGGTAGTTTGTGCAGCATCACCTACGTGAACGCCTGAAATATATACATCGATTGGATCACCTGCGGCATTTTGCTCGTCATCGTACAACTGAACTCCAGTTACATCATTTTGCCATTTCCAATCACCGATTGAAGCCTGACCTGTAACAGTTAAACGATCTGTTGGATAATATTTTGCATCGATCTCAACACCCATATGAAGTGCATCTACACCTAACAAGTTAGCAGTATAGCGAGTTCCTTGGATATATTTTGAACTTGTAATTGTTTTGTCAGCCCAATAAGTATAGTATCCATTCACATTCACCTGACAAACACTGTTTTTGAAACCATAACCCAATTCGAAACTAGTTACTTTCTCATTCACAGCACCTTCATTGAAGATGTTCTCATGATTGGTATATACCGCATCAAAATCTGGTTGACGTTCGAAATATCCAACATTCGCAAATACATTATGATTGTCATCAATATTGTAGTTAGCACCACCTTTAGCACTAAAACCGAAGAAGTTATTCCAGTCAGTTTCTTGCTCACCCGGCTTATAACGGAAGGTATCTACACGCTTATATTGTTTTCCTGAGAATGAACCAGCAACAAAAGCAGAAAGTTTATCTGTAGAGTATTCTAACTGAGCAAAAGCACCTTCCCACCAGATTTTACCTTCGTTATAGAAACTTACAGTATCGTTTTCCCATACTGCTCTTTCTCCACGGTTAATATCTCCTTTATCTAATGCAAAAGAAGCACCTAGAAGATCGTCCACTTGGTTATAGTGAATTCCTTTATACCAACGGAAATCATATCCACCAGTCAACGTCAAACGATCGTCTATTTCATGAGTTAAGTTTGAAAGAATACCTACCCATTGGTGGTTGTTGATATTATTAGTTAAGTAAGCTTGCGCACCTTTATCCTTATCAGCGATATTCTCCTCCATGATCTTATCAAAATTGATTTGTCCATCAATTCGATAATCTTCATTTTGATAATCAAAAGCTTTTCTGTTTGAACCAGCAGTACGGCGTCCTCCACCTGTACCTAAAGATGCATAAAGCGCAGTAGTGATGTTAGTAGAAGGATTCAATGTCCAGAAGTGGTTTAAGATAGCTTGAGGTTTGTGGTAGTAGTTTTGTGAAGTATTATACTTCTCACCTTTTTTATATCCCCAATCGGCGTTGTATCTTAAGTCCCCTCTTGCGATGGTTTGATACTCATCAATAGTCATTCTAGTATAACGTTGTCCATGCTCTTGTGGCGCACCAAAAAGAGTAAAAGACAAACTGTGGTAATCATTGATACGCTTAGAAACGTTAGCAAAATACGACCATGAATCGTAATCTGTTGCATCAACCCATCCACGACCAGTGTTATGAGCAACATTTACAGAAGCAGCCCAACCGTTTTCAGTCAAACCAGTAGAAAGTGTAATCGCCTCTTTCTGACGACCATCATTACCTGTACCGTAATAGATGTTACCACCTTTTTTAGCATCAGTACTGTTTGTTAGGATATTCATTGTACCTCCAACAGATGGAACAGCCACCTTAGCAGCACCCAAACCACGTTGTACCTGCATAGAACGAGTTACGTCATTAAGACCAGCCCAGTTACTCCAGTATACCTTACCATTTTCCATTCCATTAATAGGTACACCATTAATAAGAACTGCAATGTTTCTTGAATCAAAACCTCTAAGGTTAATTCTTGAGTCACCATATCCACCACCTGCACGTGTTACATAAACAGATGGAGTAGAACGTAGAATCTCAGGGAATTCTTTCGATCCTAACTTCTCTTGAATCAATTCTGGTTTAATTGTAGAGATTGCAACTGGCGTTTCACGGTTGATTGCCACCGATGCCAATACACTAACCTCAGCAATACCAATTGCACCATCTTTCAATGCAATTTGTCCAAGATCCAATTCTCCTCCTTCAGGAACTTTCACTGTTTTCTCTACATCAGTATAACCGATATAGCTAAACAATAAAGTTTGGTTTCCTGCAGGAATTTTCAACATAAAAGTACCGTCAACTTTAGCAGCAGTACCATGCGATGTTCCTTTTAATAGGATGGTAGATCCTATTAGCTCTTCTCCAGTTGTCGCATCCACAACCTTACCTTTTACAACGCCATCTGCTAAAGCAGCAAAGGTTGAAAGGCAAAAACAGATTAGGAGATAAAAACAAATAGCAGTTCTTCTCATCGTAATGATTTAAAGGGTTTTAATTTATATGTCAGCTCTCATAAGCTTAATTCGAATTCTTCTACAAACAAAATCTACTTTCTCTTTTCAGTCAGCAATTTGCCAACAAAATAAGCCTTAATTTTATTATACTTTATTAAATTAACATTAACTATCTGATTAGATTTTGAAAACATTCTATTTTCAAATCCTAAATAATATGGAGCAAATCTCCTTTCGCTTCTCTAATGATCTCATTATCGTTTTTTTAGAGAAGGACAGGCAAGTTAACTCCATTTTAAAATATGTAAAGTGATTAAAATCATAGCACAACATGCTATATAAGCATATACAGGAGCAATAAAGTAATACATATCCAGAACACATTAAATTCATTCTGCAAACATAAAAACGACAAAAACAACAATCCAAAACAACAAACATCCTCTTTGTTTCTAAATGAAAACAACACAACAACTTTAACAACACATTAACATATCATACAATGATTAAATAGATATTTACATAATACCCTATAGAAACAAATGACACTATAAACTTCGTCTCAACAACAACATTAATTAGAATGATTTTAAATCTCCAAATCTTATTTCTATCCACGAACTCTTATTAAGGAAATATCACATTCGACTATTTTTTATTTTTAATGAGAAAATATCTATCGGATCAACAAAAAGCATGGTCCCATCTACTACCTACAAACAGTCCATAAGAAGCAATCAAAACACTTATTTCTCACAAATCACTAAAACACATTCAATTACAGGGTAAAATAGCGCATCTGAAGATGAACAAAACGTTAATAATCACATATCTTCTATTTTTAACAGCTAAATTTGTTCATTACGTGATATTTATACTTATTTTTGCGCACTAAATTTGAAATCATGCAAAATATTAGAAATATTGCGATCATCGCTCACGTTGACCACGGTAAAACGACTTTGGTAGACAAGATGATTTTGCAAGCGAATATTCTTAGAAAAAATCAGGAAACCAAAGACCTTATTCTAGACAACAACGATCTAGAACGTGAAAGAGGTATTACTATCCTATCGAAAAACGTTTCTGTTCAATATAATGATACAAAGATCAACATCATTGATACTCCTGGTCACTCGGACTTTGGTGGTGAAGTTGAGCGTGTACTTAATATGGCAGATGGTGTTCTTCTATTAGTTGATGCATTTGAAGGAACGATGCCTCAAACACGATTTGTTTTGGAAAAAGCAATTAGCCTTGGACTAAAACCTATCGTAGTTGTAAATAAGGTAGACAAACCAAACTGTCGTCCTGAAGAAGTTCAAGAACAAGTATTCGATCTAATGTTTAGTCTTGGTGCTACAGAAGATCAGTTGGAATTCCCAACAGTTTATGGTTCTGCAAAACAAGGATGGATGAGTGAAGATTGGACGAATCCTTCTGAAGACATCACTCCTCTTTTGGATTCAATCATCGAACATATTCCTGCTCCTGTTGAAAACCCAGGAACACCTCAGATGTTGATTACTTCTCTAGACTACTCAAACTATGTTGGACGTATCGCTATTGGACGTATCAATCGTGGTGAGCTAAAAGAAGGAATGAACGTTTCTCTTGCAAAACGTGATGGTTCTATCAAAAGAGCTAAAATCAAAGAGATCTATAAATTCTCTGGTCTTGGAAAAGAGAAAGTAGAATCTGTAACAAACGGGGACATCTGTTCGATTGTAGGTATCGACGGTTTCGATATTGGAGACACGATCTGTGATTTCGAAAACCCAGAACCACTTAAGCCTATCGCTGTAGACGAACCAACAATGAGTATGTTGTTTACAATTAACAACTCACCATTCTTCGGTAAAGAAGGTAAATATGTTACCAGCCGTCACATCAGTGATCGTTTGACAGCGGAACTAGAGAAAAACTTAGCACTTCGTGTTGAACCAACTTCTTCAGCAGATGCATGGAACGTGTACGGTCGTGGTGTACTTCACTTGTCTGTACTTATCGAAACAATGCGTCGTGAAGGATACGAACTTCAAGTGGGACAGCCTCAAGTATTGATCAAAGAGATTGATGGTGTAAAACACGAACCTATCGAAGAATTAAGTATCGATCTTCCTGAAGAGATGTCTTCTACTGCTGTGGACCTTGTCGCTCGTCGTAAAGGGGAAATGCTTAACATGGAAAGAAAAGGAGAACGTATCCATTTGGAATTCAGAATTCCTTCAAGAGGTATCATCGGACTTAGAACAAACATGTTAACTGCAACTCAAGGAGAAGCTGTAATGTCTCACCGTTTTGTTGCTTTCGAACCATTTAAAGGAGATATCCCTACACGTACTAATGGTTCATTGATCGCAATGGAAACAGGTACAACTTTTGCATATGCATTGAACAAACTTCAAGATCGTGGACGTTTCTTTGTTGATCCACAAGAAAGCATCTATGCAGGTCAGGTAGTTGGTGAAAGTAGTAGAGCTGACGATATCGTTCTTAACGTAACAAAAAGTAAAAAACTTTCTAACGTACGTGCAGCAGGAACTGATGACAAAGTAAAACTTGCTCCTCCTATCCGTTTTAGCTTAGAGGAAGCACTTGAATATATCCAAAAAGATGAATATGTAGAGTTGACTCCAGATTCAATCCGTATTCGTAAGATTCTTTTGGATGAAACAGAAAGAAAACGTGCAGCAAAACAAATTGGATAATTTTTTTGCAACACAAAAATCATATATCAAGGCGGTCTTTTTTAAGATCGCCTTTTTTTGCACCCTAGCCAAAAACATATTCTAAAATGAAACTCACTATTTATTCAAAAGAATAGAAGATCTTTCCTTCATTTGAATTCTCCATAATAATTCTCTTGCACTATTCATATTCTTTGAATCCAATAGGTCAAATAAAGGGTTTGTCCATGGTTTGTCCATCGATTTCGCCCTTTTCGATGGAGGAACCATGGACAAACCATGGAGGAACCCCCTTTTATTTCCCTATATATCAAGTGGACTATTATGTTTATACAAAAGACTAACTTCGAAGAATGAGCAAATAATTAAAGTGAGGTAACTCATCTATAGTTGAATTCCGAAACAGAATATGACTACAAAAAGCTTTTAAAACGGCTCCTATAGATATAGATAACATCTATCAAACAGGAGGATAAACGGATAGGATCTATTGTCACCGAAAAAGAGATAAAACGAAACACTAGACAAAAACAACGATAACACACTAATTTCCAATCCCTTTCACTATTAAAACCTTCAAACAAAAAAAGAATACTCCTTTAAACAATTGTATATCAGTGTTTGTATGCTTCTATAGCTGAATAGAGAGAAAATAGTATAGCAAAACTTTCATTAACTTATTTTAACACACATAAAAAACAGCCATTCCACCGAAAGGTTTAACACACTACTGTATTTATATAAGGTACTATGTATTGCATAGTACTATATAATTACATAGTTTTGTATTGAAGAATTAAGTTACACACAACCTTAAGATTATGAAATTAGACAATACCAAAGCACAGATGCGTAAAGGGATACTTGAGTATTGTGTACTACTACTTCTTTCAAAAAGGCCTTTATATGCTTCGGAGTTAATCCAAGAGCTAAAGAATGCCAAGCTGATAATTGTAGAAGGTACATTATATCCTTTACTAACAAGATTGAAGAATGCGGGGCTATTAGATTACCAATGGCAAGAATCGCAACAAGGCCCTCCTCGTAAGTATTATTCACTTACAGACAAAGGAGGAGTATTCCTAGAAGGGTTAGAAGACTCTTGGACAGAATTAGCGAATACAGTAACAAATATCAAAAATCTATAATCAACATATCTACCATGAAAAAGACCGTATTTATAAATTTAGGAGGCACGACCTTTCATATTGATGAAGATGCATACGAAATCTTGAGCCAATATCTAGCAAAAGTAAATCAACATTTCAAGGTACAAGAAGGCGGCATTGAAATCATCAAAGATATAGAAGGACGTATCGCAGAGCTATTTATTGAAAGCCGAATTAAAGAGGATAGCTCAATAAATATTGAGACGGTAGAAAAAGTTATTTCACAACTAGGAGATCCATCTCAATTTGATGATGAAGAGGAAGAAGAAAAGAAAAGTTCAACTGAAAACATCCATATCAGCCCAAGTAAGAAGCTTTTTAGATTTCCACAGAAAGGTTTATTAGGTGGAGTTGTTTCAGGCTTAAGTGTTTATTTAAATGTAAATGTAGCCTTCCTTAGACTACTAGTTCTTTTGTTATTCTTTTTATGGGGAACAGGATTATTTATCTACGCTATACTTTGGATGGTAATTCCTAAAGCAAGAACGAGAGTCAATTATATGCAGATGAAGGGAATTCCACCAACCGTAGAGAACATCCAAAAATACTCAGCGGAAATGGATGAAGAGCTAATGAGAAGCAGCAACAATGGTTGCCTAAAATTATTCTTTGGACTTATTTTAACAGTACTTCTTCTACCTTTCATTATTGTATTTTTAGTTCTTTTATTGGTAATCCCAATCGTTTCACTTATTGGTGTATCCATCGGTAGCGCTGGATTATATGGTTTTGATGATAACATGATATCCTCTTTTGAGATTGGCACTTTTAGTTCAATTGCCATGTTAGGAATCATCATCCTACCTATTCTTGTGGTTCTTGTCTACAACCTAAAACACCTTCGTTGGGAAAGAAGTACCAAACATATTGTATCAGGAATTATATTCTTGCTTTGGATTGGATGTTTTGTTCAAGTGGGAAGAACAACAAAGACAATGATCAAAAACATCGATAAATATTCGTTAAACGATATCAGCTGGGAAAGTAATTCACACGGGTTCAGTAAATTCTCAAAAAAATATCCATTGACTCCTGTAAAAGATACATTATGGATTGCAGCTGAGGATGAGATAGACCAAAGTGAGATTGCAAATATGCCAAAACTGAACATAAAGGTAAGTGAAGACTCTCTTTTCTATATCAAGGTGAAGCGTGTATTAAAAAAGAATGATGATACAAACGAAGACAGCAGTACCCTTTATAAACTAGAAGAGGACAAACTTACAATCCCTGCACACATCTTTGATTCAGAGGAGAGTAATCTGGAAGGATTAAAATTCATCCTATACGTACCAGAAGGACGTATTCTATTCTTAGACAAATCATTAAGCGGTATCCTTTATGATATCGAAAATACAAGTAATACTTGGGATTATGAGATGACAGATCAATTCTGGAAACAGACATTAGAGGGGTTAGACAAAATTGAAGAGATTCAAAAATAACGACATAAAGCTATATTATGTTTAAATAAAAGCATTTCGTCCTTGTTCTCATTATTATATAATCATATTGTTTTCTATTTTTACAAAAACTTGTTCGGAAACATTTTATGAATTAAATATCTTATAATGAATATGAAAAATACGATCCTCTCACTAATACTACTTTTCTTTTCAGGCGTATGTTTGGGCCAATCCAAATCGGATGAAATATATGACTCTATTGAAGAGAGCGATGCTGCCACCTATATGGAGATGTCACGACCTTTTATTAGTATGTCTTCGACAGACCTAGGTGCTCAACAAGCAGAGATTGTTAACCATATTGACGAAGTGCGATTTATTCATTACGATTTATCAAAAAATGATTTAAAACCATCTTTTGAGAAGTTCGTTTGTAAGGCTTTCTCTAAAAAGCCTTTTAAGAATTACGATATTATTAAAGAGATGAATATTGACCGTACGGATGTCGCATTCCACTCTTGGGTGATCAATGAAAAATCAAGAATAAAAGAGTTTCATATTTTAATTACACCAGAAGATGAAAACTCAGGCTCCTTTCTTGTTTCCTATTTTGGAGATTTCGGAAATATTGAATTAGATTATCTAAAAGAGATGGCGATGAAAGATATCGGTCTTTAAAACAAGCTATCATGAAAAGATTAAGACGATCAAACAACAAAGTAATTGCTGGTGTATGTGCTGGCGTAGCAAATTATTTAAATCCAGAGATTGACCCTGTTGCTGTTCGTGTTGCAACAGTTTTACTAAGCTTTATTATTCCTGTACTTCCAATGGTATATTTAATTCTAGCTTTAGTAATTCCATCGGAAGAGAATTTTTAATTCCTATCTTTTGAATTCTTGAAACATAACAATGCCACAAATATTACGTTTATATTTGTGGCATTCGTTGTTTTATACATATTATGATATCATGAAAATTATTTTTGCAACCCATAATCCAAACAAGCTAAGAGAGATCCAAGAGATGATAGGAAACAGCTATCAAGTATTGGGACTGAACGATATTGATTGTCACGAAGAGATTCCTGAAACAGCAGAGACCTTAGAAGGAAATGCTTTAATTAAATCGTCCTATGTATACGATCATTTCAATATGAATTGTTTTTCAGATGACACAGGACTAGAAGTGGCAAGTCTTGGCGGAGCTCCAGGGGTATATTCAGCTAGATATGCAGGGGAAGCATGTAAGGCGGAAGACAACATGCAAAAACTTCTAGAGGAACTTCAGGATGTGGAGAATAGAGATGCCCAATTTAGAACAGTCATTTCATTAATTATTGATGGCAAGAAATATTTCTTTGAAGGAGTCGTTAAAGGAGAAATTACAACACAGAAATCAGGACAAGATGGCTTTGGATACGATCCAATCTTCCAGCTTAAAGGATTCAATAAGACTTTTTCGGAAATGTCTTCAACAGAAAAAAACGAAATAAGTCACAGAGGTATTGCAGTAAGAAAATTGATCGATTTTCTTAAGAATTACTCCTCGTAATAAATATATTTCCACATTCTAAACGCCTCCTCGTTAAATAAACCAGTTATTATGCATAAGAGAGTCACCCTATATTTATTTATTCTTATCTCCTTTCTTTCACAAAACATACAAGCCGAGAAATGGACTGTATATGATCGTTTCAATAATCTGAAAGCCGTTGCATATAATCAAGGTGAGATTATTGGATTGTCTGAAACGGGTCTTGTGATTTATGACAAAGAAAACGAGGAACTCCGTACTATATCTAAAATTAATGGGTTGACTCATACCTCTCCTAGTGCGATTAACATCTATAAAGGGAGTAGTATTATCGGTTTTAAAAATGGAGGCGTAAATATTATTGATAAGGATAAGGTGTATGTTATGGATGAGATCCTATATGCCTCCTCTTTAAAAAATAAGAGTATCAACTCTATCTACAGTTCAGAAACATCAATATATCTATGCTGTAAATTTGGTATCGTATGGATAAGTCCAGAGAGAAAAGAGATTATTGAGACATGGATTGTTGGACAAAATAGTACACAAACGTCCATTATCGATATGTGTATTCATAACGGGATGATCTATGCATTAGATAAACAGGGTGTATATGTAGCACCACTAGACAATACAGTAAATAAGATGGATTATAGAAATTGGAGTTATTACACCACCCCATTTGCTGTTAACCTTAAGACTATCGAAGTGTTCCAAGACAAAATCATTGTTGGTGGAGAAGGCACAAATACATCTATTTATCAATTTGATGGAACAGGCATATACACCGCTCTTCCTTTTAGAACCAATCGACTTAGAGCAATGCATACAACTGATGATAAGATGATCGTCTCACAACAAAACAAACTATCGATTATTTCTACAGATCTATCCAAGGAAAAGGATATCACTCAGCTTACATGGAATGAAGAGGTGCATACCATAAATCCTAATGACGCTATAATTGATAATAATACGCTTTGGGTTGCCTCTGCTTATAACGGACTGATCAAAACAGAAGATCATATCAATGGTTCTAATTTTATAAGCGAAGGACCAACCAATACATTCCTGCATAAGGTTAGAGCCTTCCAAGGTGGATTATATGCGGTACATGGTTTTCTTGAAAAAGAATGGTTTAATACTTTTACACCATTTAAGTTAACCAAATTCACCAACAAAGAACAGTGGAAATATTATACAAGAGAAGATATAGAAGACAATAAAGATCTAGGATTTTCTGACTTAAACGACGTTGCAATAGATCCCAAAGATATCAACCATATCTTTGTTAGTTCGTGGGGATCTGGATTAATGGAAATAAAAGATTTGAAATGTGTAGAGGTACTAAACAGTACCAATACACCTCTGTTCAATATTGTTCCTCCCGGAAGATATACTCGTATCGGAGGAATGGTTTTCGATAAAGATGGCACATTATGGATGACCAACACCAACAATATTGATTTCTTGAGAAGTTATAAGGATGGGGAATGGAAGAGTTTCCAATCTCCTGATGGAGATATCAACTCAAGAGTAAAAACACCTTTTATTGTCGGTAGAGACATCTGGGTACCAAAAGAAAATTCCCCAGAAGTATTTGTGATGTCAAAAGATGGATCTCAAAAAAAAGTATTTAAAATCAGAGCTCTTTTTCAAAATAATTCTGAGTCCTCTTTTACAGATATCTCTAGGACAAACGAAATGGTGGTAGACAAAGAACAACAAGTGTGGGTGGCCACAGATAAAGGTGTTTTCGTCTATCCTTATCCAGAAAATGCACTAACCTCAAATGAGTTTTATGCCTATCAACCATCATTAGACCTTAACGATGATCTATTCCATCCTATTTTAAAAGAAGAGAGCATCACGTCGATTGCAATTGATGAAGCCAACCAAAAATGGATAGGCACATCTGCGTCAGGTGTATTTTTATACTCACCAGATGGCACAAAACAGTTAAAACATTTCGATACGCAGAACAGTCCTCTCCCAACAAATAAAATACGACAAATAGTTGTAGAACCTGTTTCTGGAGAAGTATTTATTGCAACCAATATTGGACTTGTTTCTCTGCAGGGGGATGCTGTGCTTGCATCGTATACAATGGATAACATCGAGGTCTATCCTAGTCCTTTTAAACCAACAGAACATATCCATCTAACCATAGATAAACTGGCTCAAGATACAGAAATACGTATCATAGATTCAGCAAACAATCTGATTGCATTGTTAAAATCAAAAGGAGGAAGAGTGACATGGGATGGAAAAGATCGTTATGGAAACACTCCTGCGACAGGCGTATATCAAATCCTTGCATCCAATCCTGATGGAACCATTACAGGAAAATCAAAAGTATTAATTATCAACTAGCACAATGGAGCCAATTCACTGTAATGCGATCATATTAACAATATCAGAATATACTGCGAGTAAAAAGATTGTTCACTTATATACACCTACACTAGGTAAGATTGACTGTATTGTCACAGGGATTTCATCGAAAAAAGGCAAGCAAAAGAGAGCTTATCTTCAACCCTCATATATACTCCAATGTGTATTACAAAAACAAAATAGCAGACAGAATCTATACATGCTAAAAGAATTCTCATTGGATTATAACTATGAAACTATCCCCTTTGATATTCATAAATCTAGTCAAGTTTTTTTTCTCTGTGAAGCGATCAATAAACTAACGGTTGAAGAAAGCTCTACAGAAAATACATTTGATTTTATCAAGGAATCCTTTATCCTACTTGATCTTCTAGAGGAGGGGGCCGAGAATTTTCATGTCGTATTTCTTTACCAATTTCTAAAGCATCAAGGATATGCTCCAACATCAGATATTATCCAACAATATGCATCTACGACGAGATTAAATCCAGAAGAACTTAGTTATGTAAGCCTCAAACATCTTCATTGGAATAGAACAATACGAAACCTCTGGATAGACACTTTGATTTATCATATCGAGAATATTCTAAATATTTCATTACTCCTAAAATCACTCAAAGTACTCAAACAAATATTCAATTAGGATGTTTTCCTTATATGGTGCATAGAAAAAAACACTCTTTTTTTAAATACATAGTCAACATGTTATCAGAACAGTACAAGATATTGTTAATAAAAATCTCATAGATTTTATGGTATAATAAAGAGCATATATAACGATCCAACTGTTTTTTGTTTACTTTTGTTTTGGATTTTATTCTAAATAAGAATATGGCAACAGCAAAAATTCCTCTTTCGCGAAATAACATTTTCGCACATATTTCGAAACTTGCTGAAGAGCACAATGCATTAAATGTAGCTCTTCCATCTTCTGACATCGTATGCCCAAGTGAGCTTATTGAGCTCGTGGAAAAATACATGAAAGAAGGAGTCAATAATTCAGCACCAATTAATGGTGTTGCAGCTCTTCGTGAACAAATCACACAAAGGGTAAATAGTGAGTATGATTCTAATTATGATAGCGAGACAGAAATCACTATCTCTACTGGAACCATTCAAAGTATTGCAACAGCAATTAACACCTATGTTAAAGAAGGTGATGAAGTCATCGTTTTTGAACCATCAATAGAGTCATTTATACCTCCTATTGAAGGCAATGGTGGACGCGCTCGATTTATTGGACTAAAAGCACCACACTTTCAAATTGAATGGGAAGAGGTCAAAAAAATGATCTCTACGAAAACAAGAATGATTATTCTAAATTCTCCACAAAACCCTACAGGTAGGGTAATGTCGGACGAAGATGTTCGTAGTTTAATAAAACTAACGAATGGTACGAATATCATTATTGTTGGAAACGAATCGTTTGAAAAAATTGTATTTGATACTGAGAAGCACCATAGTTTTGCACATTATGAACAACTAAAATCACGCACTTTAATTGTCTCTGATTTTGGGCCTATGTTTAGGATTAATGGTTGGGGAATATCTTATGTTCTTGGACCAGAAAAACTAATTAAGGAGTTTGTAAAGAATCAAACTTACATCGGACATAGTACAAACACACCTGCTCAGTTAGCATTAGCTGAATATCTTCGTACTTTTGAGGATAATGGAGAACTTTCTGAAATGTATCAAGGGAAAAGAAATTATTTCCTACGATTAATCAAAGAGAGTGCTTTTGAATTTGTTCCATGTAAAGGAACATATTATCAAATTCTTGATTATAGTAAGATATCGAATGAAGCAGATACAGATTTCGTTGTTAGACTAATCAAAGAGTATGGAGTAGCAACGATTCCCGTCTCAATATTCCAACATGAAAAGAATAGAAAAAGTCATTTGATTCGTATCTGTTTTGCTAAACCAAACGATATATTAGATCAATTGGCAGAAAGACTTAATAAAGTTAGCACACTTGTAGAAACGGAGTAATTTATAATTATGCTCCATTTCTTTTGTGTAGCATAAAAAAATCTATATTTTTGCACCGCTAATCAGTTTTCATGCCTGCATAGTTCAAGGGATAGAACAACAGTTTCCTAAACTGTAGATCATGGTTCGAATCCGTGTGTGGGTACAAAGAAAAAGGGATAATCTTCTAAATAAGATTGTCCCTTTTCTTTTCACACAATACACTATAAATCACCATTATACGGGTATTATTTCACAAAACCATCCATCCTAACATACATATCATTCTAATATGTGAGGTCTAGATCATTAAAACCATTCTACAGAAAATAATTATATTTGTAGGCAAATGTTGTACAAATGTTGTACAGAAATATGACCATCTTGCTAGTGTTAGCAAAATGGTTCTTCAAGGTAAAATCTAACGAATGGCTAAAATTATCGACCCATGGCAACATTTAAAACAGTTCTTTTATCTCATCAAATGAAGAAAGATGGCACCATCAATATAAAGATACGTGTCACCCATAATAGGAAATCTAAATTCATAGCCACAACATTCTTTGTTACAAAGAACGATCTTACTAGAACCTTTAAATTAAAGAATCAATATTACATTGAAGAATGCGACAAACTGATTCTTAAGTATCGATCACACTGTAACAAGCTTGGAGAACGTCTTCGTAATTTAGATATTAATCATTTAATTGAATTGTTACTGCAGGGGGATGATGATCATTTTGAGTTAGACTTTATCGAATATGGAAGGAGCTTCGCTAATAAACTAAGGAAACAGGGTAGAGAAGGTAATGCACAAACATATGATGATGCACTGAATAACCTAGTAAAGTTTGTTGGCCGTGATCATATCCTAATTAATGAAATTACAGGCAATTTTATTCGTGACTGGATAGAATGGATTCAGAACATGCCTGCACGCCCACGAAGAAAGAAAGGGACTCGTGCTGCATCTTTATATCCATCCAATGTTAGAGCTCTTCATAATAGGATAAAAGACGAATACAACGACGAAGATCAGGGGATAATTAGAGTGCCCCTCTCTC
The DNA here is from genome assembly GCA_025210775.1 of Prolixibacteraceae bacterium. Lineage (GTDB taxonomy): Bacteria > Bacteroidota > Bacteroidia > Bacteroidales > Prolixibacteraceae > Halosquirtibacter. The sequence goes on along the minus strand of JAOARB010000022.1, from coordinate 29,075 downwards.
CTTTCTCAAAGATTAAACTTCCTAAGTTTGTTCCAAGTAGAAAAAGAGCTCTTACGGCAGATCAAATTAAAGCAATATTTAACTTAGATGATGTAGCAGCACCTAAAAATAAAGTTAGTAGGACGAATCTATCCAAAGATGTATTTATTTTAAGTTTTGGCTTAATCGGAATGAACGCTGTAGACCTCTTTAATTGCACCGAATATAAAGATGGACGTATTACATACGAACGAACAAAAACAAAGAATAGACGCACTGATAGGGCCCTTATATCCATTAAAGTTGAGGATGAGATAAGATCACTACTGGACAAATATAGAGATCCTGCAGGGGAACGTGTTTTTTGCTTCTATCATATGTACAAAAGTGTAAGTACATTCTCCGCTGCATTGAATAAAGGACTAAAAAACGTGGGAGAAAGAATTGGTGTTGAAAACCTTGAATTTTATGCTGCACGACATTCTTGGGCCACAATTGCCATAAATGATGTAGAAATTGATAAATTTACAGTCCATACGGCGATGAATCACGTTGATGATACAATGAAAGTAACCGACATCTATATTCGTAAAAGTTGGGAGCCAATGGATAAAGCTAACCGAAAAGTAATTGATTATGTCAGATAATAGTTTCTATTTTAATTCAGTAAACCATGACCTCAATGGTTTTAATGAAATTGGAAGATTCTACAACTTTGCAAAAAATTTAGAATCTGTAGAAATTAATATGTATTATTTTTTTTCTGCCAATCTCTCATCATGTCTTGGAGCTGTTATTGAGAAACTAAAAAACTTTCACCAATGTACTGTAAATATCAATTTTATATCTAAAGCCAAAATTACTCTAAGAAAAAATAATTTTTTGGTTAAAGAATTTGGATTTGACCCTTATCCAGACACTAATAGAACTACAATTAGGTATGAAAAAATTGAGAATGATACTCTTAATAATGCGTCTCTAATTATTGAGAAGTATCTTAATAGAGATGAAATGCCAACAATGTCTACCCTCCTAAAGGATTTGTTTTCTGATTCTGTTCATGAATTATTAACAAATGTATGGGAACATAGTAATAATGACACTGTTTATATATGTGGACAACAATATCCTGCTACTAATAATAGTTGCCTGGATTTAACAATTTCCGACTCTGGCCAAGGTATTGCGACCAAAGTAAGAGACTTCATCAAAGATATAAATACTGACATAGATGCAGTTGCTTGGGCAATGCAAAATGGAAACACAACCAAAAACACTAGTGGAGGACTTGGGTTATCACTACTTGAAGAGTTTATAATTAAAAATGAAGGTACATTACAAGTAGTTTCTGGAACTGCATTCTATGAACGAAAAGGAGAACAATTAAACAAACGACAACTAAATTATTATTTACCAGGAACATACATTAATATAATAATAAATACTAAAGATCGTAAACATTACTATCTAAAAAGTGAGAAAACAAAAATTAAGTGGTAAATTTGCAACAATATGGAAACAATAAAAGTAAAAGATATCGTATCTGATGGTTTATGTACGAACATTAAGGATGGTATAAAATTATACGATTTAATTGTAAATCACATTACACAAGAAAAACAAATTACAATTTCATTTGAAGGTATTAAACGCTTAATCACAGCATTTACAAATGTATCCATTGGAAAATTGTACAAAGACTTTCCTTCTGATAAATTAGAAAAGTTTGTAAAATTGGTTGACTATAGTGATAGACAAGCTCGTTATATTCAAAAATCAATTGATACAGCGAAAAGATTCTACAAAAATGATGATGAGCTCCAGAGGTATTCAGAAAACATAAATCGTAGCCTAGACATTAATTAGCATGACTGTATACCATCGATACGAACATTCAATAAAAGCCAAAGGATGTTTTTTAGATACGAACATTATTATTTTCCGCTATTTCAATTTAAATCCAGATGACGATCGATTCTATTTCTATAATAAAATAATTGATTATCTCTTAAACAATAATATTGACTGTTATATATCACCGACAGTAATATCTGAAACATTAAATGCATGCTTGAGGTTCGAGCAAAGAAGTTATTATAATACAAATCCTAATTGCACTCAATTTACTGATCAATATGGAAATAGAGACTTTAAGAAGTATCGAAATTCAACATATGGAGTTGATGCTTACAATAGCATTTCAGACATAATGAATGATATCTTAGAGGATTTTAAAGTAAAACCCGAAAAATTATTAAAGTCTGATATTTCAAGATTTATTGCAGATTCTCATACTCTTGATTTCAATGATAAATATATTGCGGACTTATGTATTAAAAATAATTTCATATTAATTACTCATGATAAAGATTTCTTTGACACAAAAGGATTGAATATAATATCAATGCTGTCGGATAATAAAAAATAAAGAACCCTTAAATCATGACCAATATAATTATGAATTATAAAAGCCCAAATATATGAAGGGCTTTTAAAGTTCATAAGACTCCAGAGGACATCTTATCATAATGCCTAAAACTATAGCCTTTTAAAAATCGATATAACTATAAGTAAGATATTCACATAATAATCCCGTCAATTATCTAAATCACACCTCTTTGGGCACCAATTCTTTATAATGCTTTCTTAGAACATCCTTAAATGATTTTGCTTGAATTTTATCTCCCTTTCGTATCATATCAGAATAGTTATAGTAATTTATTGTGTATTTTTTTGTTTTTGAAGAAGCCTCTTCCAACTTAGCTATCGCTTCTTCTGTAAATCCAGAAATAGACCAATATTCAAATATTAATTTGGGATCACCATTCCAGTTATTGGTCACCCATGTTCTTATTTGAGGTATAGTATCACCTAACCATTTCTCAATTATTGGTAAATCAACCATTGATTTTGTCGCCTTGCATTCACAAACAACTAATTCATGCTCCTTTGAAGCAAATACATCGATCTCTTTATGAATTTTTAACGAGGAATCTCGAATTATCTTACCAATATTAATGCGATATCCATCGATACTATAAAAAAGAGCCACACAATGCTCAAATAGAACACCTTTTATATTATTCTGATTTCCAACAAAGACCGTAACTGATTTATTTATTATTTTAATAAATTCGTCAATATTCTTAGTAATTAAAGCCTCTGAATTCGTCAATAAATTAATAAATTCTTTGATAGCTTCTGAATATTCTTTTGAAAAAACAACATCAATAAAGGCTGTAATAACTCCATTCGATTTTAAAGTATCCAAAATAGGTTTAGGTAAATACTCATGCAATAATATGGGTATAACTTTAGTATTCTTATTTACAGCCTTTAAATTATTAACCTTCTTAATAAATGGATCAATATAATCACCTTTATTAATATCATGACCTATTAATACATTGATCACAACAAATGCAGGCCTTTGAGGGGTTCCAATATTCCCTAAATAAGAAGGTGCTGTAGCACAAAATGTATATCCAGACACATCATTATTAAATGCAACACTATTGTATGCGATGAAATTTGTCTTTGATAACAGATTAACATACTGATTTAAGGTTATACGACGAACCATCTCTACCGCTAAGGAATGCTTAGGATTAGGGGTACTGAGTGAATAATTAGAATTTAAATAAACATAACCATTCTCTTCGTATATTATATCTAAACCTATCAACTTCTGAATAACAGTATCAACATTTGTATGTTTCTTTATATTAGCCCTTGGTGAACTACAAAAAGAATATACATCCTCTTTCTTTAGACTACCATAATGATACTCTAACATTTTTATCAGATGATAATAAATTTGACCATTATTCTTGAGACCATCAAGTAAAGATTCAGAATAATCAACATAATCCTCAAACTTATATATTAAAAGCGAACATTTACTTTTAAAAACTCCATTAATCTTGATTATCTTTTCAGAACGTGAAATAGCTCGTGAAATCCTCTTTCTTGCAGTTTCTACAGTTACCCTCTCATCTTTTACAAGAATAGAAATAAGATCATTTGACATTATTGCTTTACATTCTTTTATTCGAGATATCACATTCATAATTTGGCATTTTCATTAATTACATTAGCATCAACCGCTACCACAAAAAAACACACAAACACCTAGCATTCAGAACATTACACAAACATCGTCACATGACGCTATTTATAATAAAATTAACTATCTTATTGGGTAGTCAAAATTAAAATGTTTTATGTGATGATCTATATTACATCAATTCTTAAAACCCTGTATTTGATTGTTGTTCTTTTACGATTTTATTCTCAATATTAACTCCAGATATAAAATTCTGATAGTTATTAATGACCATCATTATTGTACACTTATCATAGGATAGACGTCGAGGTCTTAGCTCAATGGTGGTTGTTTTGTCTGGATTCACCAAGACTAAGCCATAAGTATTATGTTGATCGAATAGAATCGGAATATTCCAATATTCTGGTTTCCTCCAAACAGAGTATCCTTTACCTCTTAAGAACTTGTAAGTGTTATTCAAGTAAACCTCTCCATTTGAGTTTGACATACCCAGAGCTCCACCTTTAGGAGTTAGAATAATGCCTTTTAATACATCATTGTAGAAATGAAAGTTTTGTTTATACATTCTCCATGCCACTCCATTACCTAACTGGATATTTGTATATTCTGCTTTATTTCGTTTAAACTCCTTGTATGCCTCTTTCTTGGACATATCATAAACGAGTCCTTTGTAAAGTGATTGAGAGAATCCTACACATACATAGAACAAACCCAATGTTAAGAGAAGTATTTTTTTCATTAGTTAGTTGATTAGTTATTTATTCTGTACGAACTAGACCAACAATAATAGAAAGGTCATATATAGAAGTCTTTGGAATTGTAAAAGGTGGATATGCATTATTATCTGAGACACATTTTAGCATATGCTTATCGTCTTGAACTTCAAAAAGTCTTTTTAACAATGGTCCCTGGTCAGTATTCAATAAATAAGTTCTTCCCCAAACAAAGAAAGAAGAGTCTTTTATTTTACGACATGCTAACATATCCCCACTCCTATAACTGGGCTCCATGCTATCCCCCGATATTTTAATAATAAAGTCCGCTTTTAATGAATCAAAATCTGGGACTTTATAATAATCCATTATATCGTTATCACTAACAACCATCTCTCCTGCTCCATATCCAGCCATAGCATCGATTGGAATTAAAGGTATAAAACCTTCTTTTGAATTTTCTAATCCACTATTAACTTGTTTTTGAAGCTCCTCTGTCTCTCCCACAATTTCTGCAATTGAGGCCCCTAAACACCTTGCAATATTCTGCAACTTAGAGAACGGTACATCAACTTTTCCATTCTCATAATCGACATAACTTCGCTTTTTGATGCCAGTAATCTCAACAACCTGATCTTGAGTTAACTTTTTTTTATTCCTTATCTCTCTGATTTTCAACATACAATATTACAATAAAATTTATTGTTGTAGTTTTCTGCATGTTTATATTGCATTATTCTGCAACATAACTTACATTTGTCACATGATATTTTACTTAAGTAAAGATAGCAAAAAACATTTTTGATCTATTAACAACTTATAAAAACTTACATATGTCTACACCCATACAAATAAGTCTAGGCAGGAAACACCATAAAACTCTTAGACAAGAGTTCAATGGAAAAATGTCAAGACAAACTATCTATAATGCTTTATGCTATAGAAGCAACACTTCAAATTCCATTAAAGTTCGAAAGCGAGCAAAAGAGCTATTACTCAAAGAAGTAGAACTAATAGAAGCAAAAGAACTTAACAACTAACTCACATTATCACCTATGGTAAAATTAGAACTATACGAATTTAAAAATATCTGTGCGGATATGGCTGAACTAGGAGTAATCAACTACATAAAAAGAACTGCTCCAGGTAAAGACGAAATTTCACAAAGAGAAGCCTGGAGACTTTTCGGAGAGACAAAAGTCAAGAATTGGGTTTCTGAAGGATTAGTTCAGAACAGGAAACGTTCTGGAAAGACAAAACGATCAAAGATAATCTATTCAAAAGCCGAACTAATGGCCATTCAGAAATCAAGACGTATCAATGAAGTCGTTTTTAAAAACAGTCTTCCATCAGAACTAAGAAACAATTAAAAACCTAATAACCATGAAAACATCTAAAGAAGGACTTCAATACGAGATAACAATCACTAAAAAATGTATCACTTTTTTATTCTCTGATGATACCAGTGTGATTGTCGAACATGACAATCTATCTGTTTGTGATATGGATGGAATGATGACGATCCCAAAAGACAAACAAAGAGTGATAGATAGAGAGATAAGCGATTTAAAAAAGCTTATCCGATGAATGCTACTTCTCACCCACTAATAAAAGTATATGAAGAACCACTGTTTCGTATAATAGTGGATCTACGCAACAAATGCATCATTACGCATTTGCATATGAAGGCTCCTCGAATACGGTATTTCTTAGATGAAATAACCTTTAGGGATTATGGCCGAGTTTTAGAAGAGATGGAAAGTCTTACCACTTAATTCCAAGTATCCTATGATCACTTTGCACCAAATAGAAAAATATATTGCCTTTCGTTATCCAAACTGGAGAGAAAGAGCAATTCAACTTTCAAAGGAACACAACTTTGAAGGATGGGAAGATGACCTTCTTCAAATGGTGATTATGGATCTTCTACAAAAATCAGAGGATCTTCTCTTTAAGCTTTACAAAATTGAAACGACAAAGATAGTCAATGGCAAACCCACAAGGGAACTTGATAAGTATGTTCTTCACATGCTAAGAGTGAATGCCTTTTCTACCAAGGGAAGGTTTAGAACTCAAGTTCTAGGAGAACGAAGCTCAAACTATGAAGGAGAGAATATAATGAACCATAGTGTGGGATTAGATGAAATAGAATACTCTATTTCTGATGAAGACGATTCGCCCAGTGAAGAGAGAAAGACCTTAAGATGTATCCATGCACAGATTATAAAGCGAATGCGTTCGCATAAAGTAATACCTCTACTCATAGAGGTCTACCGTTTTAGATGTATCCAAGGAAGTGGATGGTCTTACTGGACCAAATCTTCAACAAAAGAAGCCAAAGAGATCGAAAGCCAATGCCGCAGATATGCGAAATCATTAGGACACAGGGGAGAAGAAAAGAAAGTACTACAATATTTTATACACAGGGGTTGGATTAAACCCCAAAATCTAACACTATTTTAATATGGAAGACATATCAATGATCCAACTAAGGAACGTATTAAAGACCAGAGCAAAAGAGCTTAAAGAAGGAATCAACAAAGGAACCACAATGCCGATCTACTATGTTTGTCATTTGGTCCTTAACTATTGTGAAGGGATCGTCCACATTTATCACCACACCAATCGTTTAGAATATCCACCAATCTACGGATATATAGACATGGCCAAACCAGACGAAGAACGTTTCTTCAACACCTCTAAAGAAGAGATGGAGCAACCTATGGAAATGACCAAGTTCTTCACAGAAGAGATCAAAGCGATGTTTCTAACCCATGAAGCCGCCCAGGAACACATAAAACGTCAAGCACACAATTTATTCAAACCATTTATCTGGACCCAGAGTGCAGGGTATGCAAACAAACAATTTGAACTACTAACAAAAAAGCGTTAGATCATGGTAGAGTTATTTGAAACAAAGGTCCGTTATGAGGCCATTAATGAGAATGGTGCCAATCAAAAGATAATTGATACTTATGTGATTGACGCAATAAATTTTAGTGATGTTGAATGTTTTATCTCTCGTTACATTGGAGAAAAAGCACTGGACAAAGAGAGTATCTCCGTTCGATCGATAAGACGAATTAAGATCTCCTTATTTGTACGTTCAGAGTTTGACCTTTGGTTTAAGTCAAAGATCCGCCTTCAACATGAAAATAAGATCTACAATTATAATGTTTTGGTCCAAGCAAAGGATCTATCCAATGCATACGATCAACTTGAAAAAGCATTGGATAACGAATATTCAGAGACTGATTTTGATTACTCTATTGTATCCGTACAGAAGACTACCATAGTAGACGCTTTACACTCTACTCCAGAAGAACAAAGACCCACATTATTTGATAAAGTAGAAGTCAAGGATAATTGTATGATGGTTGTAAAATAGAATTAGCTCTTAATTCATCGAAAGGGTTTACCTCACTTGATAGCATCGGAAAACATTCTGAGCTAACAGGTGAGGTATTGCCACTTCCAAGCACCGCTAAACAACAAGGGTGCTACTTTATAAAGCAACCAAACAAGTACCATAAGACCAAACACATCTTCCAAGGAAGTCTCCATAAGTACTACAATGGAGGTTTTCATAACCATGATGATTTTACTATTGACAAGGTACGTGCAACGATAGAAGATATTTCTTCCAGGTACGACGTTGATCCAAATAAAAGTAAGGTCGTAAACTTAGAGTTTGGGGTTAATGTATTGCTCCCCCATGGGATCACAGCCCAAGACTTTCAAAAGTATTTAGTAAGCATAAGTAATAAAGGATTTGATAAACTGAACCGCCGTAACGTACGAATAGGCTATATCGCCGAATTCAGCGAATTTAATCTTAAGATCTACGATAAAGGATTACAGGGGATGACGGGTGAATTAAACCGTTTACGTGTAGAGATTAAGGTTATGCGAACACGTTGGTTAGATCAGTTTGGAATTATTAAATCAGGTGACGACCTGGTTCTGTCAGATCTTTTAAATCCAGATAATATCTCGATACTCGGAGAAGTATTAGTAAATAAAGTTCAATTGCTCGTACTAATGCCCCGAGATATCGATATCAAACAATTAACACCTAAAGAGCGATTAACCTACTATGAGTGTAGAGATGCCCGCAGTTGGGAGGACTGGGACAGTAAAACACGGGCAAGAAAGAAAGGACAGCTAGAGAGAATATTTCAGAAGGTAGGACAAAAGAATCCAGTAGAAATTCTATCCCAACTAATTCGCACAAAATGGGAAGAGCTTTCTACTATGTGCGAGGATTCTTTGCCTACCACTGAAATAACACGAGAAAGCTTCAAAGGTCGCAAAAAAGCCACTATTTCCAATATAGATGAAGTTGGATATAGTACCTTATTTGTTCCTGGTCCTTTCTGTATGTTTAAGAAACCTATTCATGTTAAACGTATTCGTGGGCCACCTTGTTCGTCCCGTTATCCTCCTATATTCATTAAAGAGCTTATGAAAGAGAGAGAAGAACCCATATGGTGTAAGATGTACCGTGATAAGTTTATTAAACCTAAGAAGAAGAGTAAGAATATAAGAGGATGGACAAGAGAGAGTCAACAAGGTTTCTACACCTCAAAGGCATGGCGGAAACTTCGTAATGCTTTTATCCAGGAACATCCTACTTGTGTACGTTGTGAGAAGCGTGGGATTATTAGAGAAGGTCAGATGGTGGATCATATTATTGCTATCAGTGATGATCCTTCTTTATCTCTGGATTGGAATAACCTACAGACACTTTGTTTCTTTCACCACCGCCATAAGACTGGAGAAGATCAACGACAACGTAACAGAGCCAAGCTTCTTAAGAATGGGAAGAAGCTTATGGATGAACTCAAACAGAAATAACAAATCTATATTAGAGAAAAGGATATGGCTACAACAAAGAGCACACCACAACCTTCTCCTATCCTATTGGATAAGGAACAATTGATTATAGCGAAACGATTAGTCATTAGTATCAAGGTTGTTCCATTGAATGAAGAGTATTCGGTCTTAGATCTTAAGTGTGACCGTAACATGTACGGTATGAAGCTTATCTCTCGCAACGATGCAGACTCACTATATGAAACACTTATTAGTGATAAGCAGGAATACATTAGGATTGATTCTTTCTTAGTTGTTGAAGAGGATCAGATCAAAGAGGAAGAGATTCAGAGATATAACTTATCGGTAACCTTCAAAGAGTCGAAAGATGCAGAAGCACACTAAGATTTATATGAATCACTTTGACTACACAGAGCAAGATTTTGTTCCATGTGAGTATTGTGGTCGTAGAGCAGCAGATGTTCACCACCTAGAACCTAAAGGAATGGGTGGATCAAAGAACAAAGATTATATAGAAAACTTAATGGGATTGTGTCGTTTTTGCCATGATATGGCCCATAAAAGAGTCTCTTTTAATCAAAAGCTAAAGGCTAAGCATGAATATCTTTTAAAGTTACATAAAGAGTCAGTGGTTTATCAATTCCAACCACAAAGGCTAATACAAGAGACAATGTCCTGGAACTCAAACAAGAAAATATTTCCAGAATGGAGGGGGGTATACATGAAAGGGAAGGTATGATATCCTAACCACAATCTCCCTAAGGGAACATTTTTTTTGTCAAATATTTACATAGGGGGGGGTAGATAACCTAACACACTCTATATCAGAAATGAGTCTTAAATCTGTCCCCCGAAAAACGATCTAAAAAAATGTTAATATGGCATTACAAAAAAAAGATATTATCCAGCTTTTCGGAGAGCTAGGAATCGAAATAAATAGTCAGGAGTTCCATATCAATAGAATGGTAAAGCGATTCTCCAACTATAAACGTATCCTAAGGAAAGCCAATAGATATATGCCAGGTGATGATGTGATAATTGAATCTTTAGTAATGTGTGAAGCGTTGAGGGATCGAGCTCTTTGGAAAATGTTTGCAGAAGGAGAAACGGTTTTTGTAGATAAAAAGCAGACCGTTAAACAAAAGAACCATTTGGCATCTATTTACAATGATCAAATAAAACACATAAATGCAATATCCAAGAAACTAGGGTTAAGCCCACTGGATAGAAAAGAACTTCAAATAGAGCAGGAACACGACGATGGCTTTGACGATTAAAGACTATACATCAAAAACACTTAAAGACGCAGAACAGTATATCAATGACGTAAAAGAAGGGAATATAGTAACTAGTCTATGGATCTATTTGGCTGTACAAAGGAGTTTAAACGATAGGAAAAGAGATGATATCTATTTTGATGAGAATGCAGTTCGTCGAGTATATGAGTTCTTCTCTTTTCTTCGTATTAAAAAAGGTCGTAGATACGCACAGTTTGAATTATCCCCATATCAAGCCTGGATACTTTATGAAGTCTTTGGTTGGTTCTATGATGATGGTCGTCGTCGCTATCGTTATGCGGTTCTTTACACTGCTCGTAAATCTGGAAAGACTGTTTTCTCTGTTGGGATTGAATTGTATATGACCATGTACGATAAAGAGAAAGATCCAGAAGCCTATCTATGTGCAACAACAAAAGAACAAGCAGGTCAAGGACTGAAATATGTAAAAAGTATCATTGGAGAGTCTCGCTCTCTTAAAAGACGTTTAAAAGTCCAACAATATCAAATACTATATCCAAAGCGAAGGGGATTAATGAAGGTTTTGGCCAACAAACCAGATGCCAATGATTCATTAAACCCCTATGTCTTTATCATGGATGAAATGCATGCCCACAAAACACTCGATTTCTACAATGTAATGAAGTCGGGAACCTTAAGCCGTGATAATCCTTTGGGAATTATTACCAGTACAGCAGGGTTCAACAAAGAGTATCCATTTTTTAAGATGGTGGATTTAGGAAGACGTGTCCTAGAGGGCAATGCTGTAGACGACATTACCTTTTATGCTCTTTATTGTTTAGATGATGATGACGAAGTGGACAATTACGATGTTTGGATAAAGGCAAATCCCAATATTGGAGTAACGATCAACTTAAAAAGTTTGATTGCTGAGTGGGAAAAAGCAAAAAACACCATCACAGAGAAGTATAATTTCATCACAAAGAACCTTAATCGTTATGTGGACCAACCAGACACATGGATCCCAGATGACGATTATAAGCTATGTTTTAACAAAGTAAAGATTCCAAGTACACGCATTCCTGCTTTTATTGGATTGGACCTTTCTGCAACTCGAGATCTAGCCTCTTTGGTTATTATATTCGAAGATCCAGAGACCCAACGTTTGAAAGTGATCCCAGAATTCTATTTTCCACAAAATGAAGAAAAAAGGGTTCGTAAAAACGGAATCAATATCATGGATTGGATTGACGAAGGCTATATTATTGAACATCCTACTAAGACTATTGATCAAAACTTGATTATCGAAAGGATTAAATATTGGAATACCATCTTTGAAATTACACAAATCAACTATGACAAGTGGAACTCTGGTTTTATCATTCCAACACTGGAGATGGACGATGGTCTCTATTGTAAGAACTTTAACCAAACCACCGTTTGGTTTAATTTCCCGTTGAGGTACATTGAGAAGTGTGTTTTTGATCAATCCATAGACCTATCAGACAATCCCGTGTTGAGGTGGATGTTCCGTAATATCGTTATCTATAAGGATGGGAATGGAAACATCAAAATTATGAAGAACCGCTCCTTAGATTCAGTGGATGGAGCCGTAAGTTTGGCAATGGCCATAGGTGCATATCTTGAGAATAACAACGATATCGTAAAAGATATATTTGATTCCTATATTAATGAAAAGGAATGAGTCTTTTTAGTGGAATTACAAATATATTCTCTGGAGTAAAAAAGGCGGTTAACTATGTTGTGGGGGTAGATATGCAAAAATTAGAGGTCAATGGTGTTACCGATGATCCTAAACGCATAAGTCCCATCTTTACATGTCATAGTCGATTAAGTGAACACTTCTCCAGAATGCCCATTCAAATAAAGAAAGAGGAAAAGAATGGGGATATTGAAGATAGAAAGCATCGTCTTTATTATCTCTTAAGATATGCTCCAAATCCTATCCAGAATGCACAACAATTCTGGTCTACTTTAGAGTACCACCGCAATCTCTTTGGGAATGCCTATGTACAGATATCTAAAGATAGGAAATCCGCTTATCCTTTAAAGTTCCAAATCATACATCCCTTACGAGTTATTGAAGCTCGCATACTTGATGATGGTGTATTGTATAAGATCCAGAAAGAGTATAGCACTGGGACGTATAATCTACATTCGAAGAACATCCTTCATTTTAAAGGTCTTTCAGAGGATGGAATATTTGGATTGTCTCCATTGGTTTCTCTCCAGAAAGAGACTCGAATAAATGAAAGAGCTTCATCGACAATAGATAATTTCTATAAAAACAATGCCACCTCTCCTATGGCTCTCGAGAGTGAACTACCAGGGAACTTAACAGGACCTGCAGCAAAAGCAATGAAGGAGAGCAAAGAGGATTTCAAGAAGAACTATGGAGGGCCACAAAATGCAGGAAAGTTAATTCACCTCCCACCACATACAAAGCTTGTTAAGTTGGCTATGCAGTTTGCAGATGCTCAATTACTAGGGACGTTAAAGTATACACGTGAGGAGATTGCTTCTACCTATGGTGTGCCTATGTATATGATTGATGGTTCCGCCGAGAAACTGGATATTGAACAGATGACATTAAACTTTGCGACCAATACCATGGGACCTATTGCAAAGATCTATAAAAGTGAAATTGAAAGGAAGCTATTGACACCAACGGAACTGGTGGAAGGTGTACATGTAGAGTTTGATAGCTCTGTTTTACTTGAAATGGACTATTCAAAGAAGGTAAAGTCAATTAAAGAACAAGTCGTAAACGGATTATTAACCCCTGCAGAAGGAGCCAAAAAGTTAGGGAATAACCCTATTCCAACGGATTGGGCCAATTATCATTTTATGCAAGCCCAGTATATCCCACTGGAACAGTATGAGAAGTATAATCCACTTCAAAAAGAGACTACAAAAATTAAATAAATGGATAAATACACCTTTAAAAGACACGTAAAAAAGAAGATCCAGGTTCGTTCTGTCGAGGGGGAAAATGGAGAACGCTACATCGAAGGATATGCAGCTCTTTTTAATCACCGTTCAAAACTATTACGAGAATGGGGGGACGTTTTCTATGAAGAAATTGCCCCAGGAGCATTTGATAATGTATTAAAAGATGCTGGTCTTAACTGTTTGGGAACAGTAGATCATTGTAGAAGTAAAATGTTAGCCAGGACAAAATCGGGAACACTCGCTTTAAGTACTGATGAAAAAGGACTAAAGTATAGTATTCTTGTTCCTAACACGACACTGGGAAATGATATTTATGAGATGGTCTCCAGAGGGGATTATTATGAAAGCTCTTTTATCTTCTCTATTGCAGAAAAAGGAGTGTCTGTAGATCATAGTGAAGAGATCGAGGTTCGAACAGTAACCGATATCTTAAAGCTATGGGATATCTCAATTGTGATAGATGGAGCGTATGCAGAGACTCAAGTAAGTGCAAGATCTAAGGAATTCCAACTGGATGAATTAGAAGGAAAGCTCAAAAGACGATCTATATTAAGGAAACAACGTAAAAGAGAAGTCGAATTATTTAAATTACTGTCATGAGTTTTAAAGTAGATGCCTTAAAAATCGAAAGAGCAAAGAAAACCCAAGAAATGGAGGAGCTCTTAAACAAAAGTGAAACAGAAAGCCGAGACCTTACAGAAGAAGAGGAGACGCAATATAACAACCTTCGTAACCAGGTACGATCATTAAATAAAAAGATCGAACGCATGGAAGAAGTCAATACCTTCTCTCGTTCCTACCGATCTCAAAGAAAAGGTGAAGAACCTGGTTCGGATGATGACGACGACGATGACGACACTGATGCGAATAATGGGAACGGATCGTCAAGATCAAGAATTCCAAGTTATCATCGAAACGATCATAAATACAACGTTTCAAAGGCTATTCGTGAATATGCACGTAATGCGTCCCCTGATTCATTGACTGGATTAGAAGCAGAAACACACCAGGAACTTGCACGTAATTGTCCAGAATCAAAAGGTCTTTTGATCCCTACTTATGCAAGATCTCAAACCACAACGAACCATTCAAGTACATTGGATCAAACGCATACAGGCTTAAGTATTATTGCACCAGAACCTCTATATCGATCAATGGGATGCACCATTCTTGAGGGAGTGAAAGGGACACTTAAATTAAGTAAGGCTTCAGCTGCAACGGCAGATCGAAAAGGAGAAGGAGAAGAAATCACGGAAGGAGTTGAGGCTCCAACGTCTTTAACATTAACACCACTTAGATATGGGGTGAGTGATAAATGGTCACAGGAGTTACTTTCACAAGAGAACCCTGCAATACATGCAGCTCTATTGGGCGATATGTATAAAGCTTGTGATCGAAAGATTACTTTGGATGTTTTTGCAAAAGCGAAAAAGGATGCTCGAGAGATTACTTCTACTTTTGATGAACCAGGATTTAATAAACTGATGGAAAATGTGGAACTACCTGGAGCTTTTGCCATGAGTAGATCTCTTTTCTTTAAAGGGAAAGGTTTAAAGTTCGATGAAGGATCTGCAAAACGTCTTCTAGAAGTAGGGAAACTAAATGGTATTGGACTAACATGGGAAGGTGTTCAAGCGTATTATAGTTCTCTCTTTGAAGATGGAGCAAAAGACAAACGTCTTATTTATGGAGCTTGGAGTGAAATGTGGATTGGATTATGGTCAGGTTTAGAGGTGTTGATTAATCCTTTTACTTACCAAAAGAATGGTGAAACGGAAATCACTGTAAACCGTCTTGGTAATATGGCCGTAAGAAACAATGCCGCTTTTGTAAAAAGTAACCATATTGAAGGCTAAGAAGTATAATTAGGCAATCTCTCAAGATTGCCTAATTGTACTTCTTAGTTGAGGACGAAAATAAACATAACTAAACAACAGAACTAAGGTATTCTGTAAATTAGGATTGGAGATTATTAAAATGATAATAATCAAAACCACTAAAATAATTATGAAAGTCTCGAAGTTGCTTAAACTTAATGACGCATCCTTTAGTTTTAATTCCATATGTAATTTTTTTTAAGTTGTTAATATTCTTATTATAGTCCCTTTATTTTACTCCCCCAAGAATCATAAATATTTTTACTCCTATATTATCCAAAAGGATGATACAAGTTTTTACAGGAACCCCCTCTAAATACATTGGAGATAGAGGAATAACACTAGCCGAATTAAAGCAACAATTAAACATTGAGGAAGAATTTACAGACGATGATCAATTACTGGAGACATTGTTGGGAACAGCAGTTGAAGCTATTGAGAATATGATTAATGGTCATATACAGCATAAAGAGATGATTCAAGAGATAGATTTAAGCAAAGGATCTTATTTCTTTTTCCCTATTGCTCCCCTACTCTCTATTGAAAGTATTAAAGCGATGAACCCAGAGAACCAACAATGGGTGACCGTATCTGTGATTTATGAATTGGAAGAGATGCACAATGGCTTTAGTATTAATTTAAAATCTTTGCCTTCATATATCCCATCAAAGCTACAAATCACATATGAAGTAGGTTATTCATCAAATGAGATTCCAAAGCCTTTAAAACAGGCTATTTTGATACAAGCAGCCGACTTTTACGATTCAGAACGAAGTGGATATACAGCTTCTGGACTTCAAAAGACAAATCTAATAGAGAGATTGGTCTCTCCTTACATTCGCACTTACTGGTAATTAGAATATGTTGGCCACTACTTTAAGAACTCCCATTACATTCCTTAAGAAGGAAACGGAGTCCAATAGCTACGGAGAAGAAAAAGAGGTTTTTACTCCTTGTTTGAGTTTAAAATGCGGTTTATTCTTCCAGAAATCAAATGAAACCATTGTTGGAGGGGATGTTGAGGTACTTTCAAAGATAATCCGTTTTAAGTTTCGCTATCGAAAATCGATCAATGAAGAGATGGTGGTTCTCTATGATGAGGATTATTATGACATTAAGGGAATCGAGAAAGATCCTCGCAAACACTATATGATTATCGAAGGTTCAAAATTGCCTAAGGGAATGATTAAATTAAAAAGTCCGGAACAAAAATCTAATGGGAAATAACAGTTCAAATATTACTGCAGAAACAAAAATGTTAGATGATCTTGCCAAGTTTCTACATGAAGCCGGAAAGAAAAATGTTCATCCGGACATTAAGAAGGTGGTAAATGAATCACACCGATTAGCAGCAAAACCAATCATTAAAGGTGCAAGGGGAAGGCTTAAGAAACATAAGGAAACAGGGAACCTTGCTAAATCGATTGGTTTTGTTCCACTTTCTACAAAAAAACAATTACGATCTAAAGTAGGAGCTCGTTCTTTTGGGCGATTTAAAGGATACCACGGTTACTTGGTGAACCGTGGATCCAGAGTCCGAACAACCAAAGCAGGGGCAAACCGTGGAAGTATGCCTGGCTTTGGTTACTGGGATGACACAGTAAAGAACGAAGGACGCACCTCAGAGAGTCAAATGACTAAACACATGCAAGATGGTTTAGAGAAATATATGCAAAAGCAACTAAAAAGGTTAAGAAAGTAATTTTACTTTTGCATAAAAGATTCTAAATCAGTCTCATCCATTTGATAAACAGATTTGTCAGAAGGATATTGATAACGTCTTAATCTGTAATATTTTTTTTCTGTAAAACCATCTCCATTAATGACCTTTACTGTTCGAATATCTATTATTTCATATCTTCGATCAGACTGTTTTTTGCTCCTGATTTTACTACTCACTTTTAAATTTCTTAAGTCGCTCATTATAATAAAATGTTATTTATATACATAAATATAAATACAATCCTGCAAAACATAATAAGACACATTCTATATTATAGAAACTTCTATGATAGGAAATGTTATTCGTGCTATTTTGCTAGACAAACCAGAGATTAAAGAAGTCTTCCAGAAAGAGATTAAACCCATCAAAGTACAATCCGACCAATTGCCTGCAGCATGTTATCGTGTTGCATTCCTTCCACCTCAAGGGAAATTTTCACAACGTAACAAGGAGTTCAATGTGGAAATTGTAACCTTCTTTGAATCTTACGAAGAGTCCTGGAACATATCCATGCTTATATGTGAAGCATTACAGGAAGTCAGGAAAGAAACTTTTGCAGGACGTAAGATCTTAGATATCCAATGTGAAAAGATAGAGGACGATTATGAGTATAACTTGGATACTTATGGACAAAAGATCTCACTTAGAGTAGTGGTATGCTAAAAGAAGAAAAGATCTATAACGCTACCATTGAAATCATAGAGAAGCGTAAAAAAGAAGGGAAAGGGCCATTTCATGCAATGTTAATAGATTATATCCATTATCTAGGTTATTTCCCCAGAGCAGAACTTTGGGAGCTTGTAAAGAATAAGAGGATCAAAGCAGGTCAAACCTTAAACAGTTGGTTTTTCCTTCCAATCAAATAAACACCATTCTATATTATTAAAAATTGATGTGTTATGGCAAATATTATTGCAAGAGGATCGGACTTCTTAATCTTTGTTGAAAGTGGAGAGGAAGGAAGTAAGACATACAAGGCCATTGGAGGTCAAACCAATGCCGAGATATCAGACGATAGCGACCAAAGGGAAACGACCAACAAACTAGACCGTCACGGTGCCAGTTATGATTATGGACGTGAACGTTGGTCCGTATCTGTTGATCTTAAACGTGTAGACGAAAAAGACCCAGACGACAAGATTGTAAAATTTGAAGAACTCGAGGACTGGAAGAAACAATGTCATAAGCCTACTATTGTCGGTGCCTGGGTAACCAAAGAAGGAGCCGTGGATTCAACAAGAAGAATGTACCGTGGTCAAGTATTAATCAAGTTATCCAGTTCTTTTCCCGATGGAGAAGACGCATCGGGCAGTTTAAGTTTACAAGGAATTGGAATTTTAGAACCTATTAATCCCAAAGGATAGATGGATGAAATTATTAAAATCAAAGGAGAGTCCTATAAGGTAGGATTCTCTTTTCTGGCGATTAAGCATTTTGAAGAGTTAACGAATAAATCCGTTGCAGAATGTACTTCTACTTATGATACGTTACTATTGATGTTTTGCACGTTGAGGGCTAAGAATACTACTTTTTTGATGAATTTAGAACAGTTTATCCAATACATGGATAAGAACCCAGAGCTTCTTAATCAATTTCAATTCTCGGATGGTAGCAGCAATAAAAAAAAAGAAACGATCCTGGAAAAAATCAAGATGGGGAAAGTTTTAGGGTTATGGATGCTTTCTATATTGCTGTTGTTCTCTCCCATCTTGATCCCTATTATTTTTGGAATAATGCTTCTTTGGAGGATTTGGACCAGTGTTCTAAAGGTGTTAAAGATTCTTGGGAAAAGATCAGAACCATAGCCAATCCCATTAGGGGAATTGGAGGAGATTCTAAAGGGATACAATTCCCCTGGGACGAAAAGGAGAAAGGGAAAGACAATGCCATGCTTTCGAATGCTTCACACTCATTAGAAGAAATTTTAAACAAGTGAATTCATGGGAAATAAAACAACCAGTGTAAAAGTCGAGTTTATAGCTGCTATGGGTGGCTATTTAGCAGGACTTCGCAAAGGAAGTGAAAAGACAAAACAATTTAGTAGTAATGTAAAAAATGGATTCGGTGAGGCAAAAGGAGGTGTTAACTCTTTGGTCTCTGTAATACAAGGAGATTTTTCTTCTTTGCCTTCTGTGTTCAAAGCTGCAGGTAGTTCTGCAAAAGGATTTTCTGCTAGTATCAAAGGAGTTAATTTAGTACTTGCAACTACTGGTGTCGGATTAATCATTGTTGCATTGGGAGCTGCAGTAGCAGGATTAACAGAATATTTTAAAAACACTCGAGACGGTGAAATCGCATTTAAAAAAGTTATGAATGGGATTAATGCCGTAATTGGCCCAATAAAACATAGTATTGGTGAGTTAGGTAAGGCGGTCTATTTAATGATGACTGGAGACTTTAAAAAAGCGTGGGAAACATTTTCATCCTCATTTAGTAAAACAAAAGATCAAATAAAAGCAAACATTGCCGACCTTAAAACACAAGTTGATGAGAACGGTAAAATTAAGATTGGCAAAGATGGCAAACCGATGATTGGAATGAACGATTTAGAAGAAGATCTAATAAATAGACGTCAGAATTTTGCTAAAGAAGAAATCAAGCTCCAAAGAGAAATATCAGAGTTAAGGAATAAAGCCAATGCCGAGGATCTATATTCTGCAGCTCAAAGAGCAAAATTTATTGATCTAGCTCTACAGAAACAAAATGAACTAGGAGATAAAAGGCTAAAACTCGCAGAAGATGAACTTATTTTAGAGCAAAAGAAAGCCGATCAAGGAGATAATAATATTGCAGATGATCAAGCATTAGTCGATCTGGAAGTAAAGATTGAATCCGTTAAAAAGAGTACTGCAGATCAAAGTCGCCGCATGTTGGAAACGCAACAACGGATCAATAGAGAGTTAGATAGTGAAGTTGTAAAGCGTGCAGCATCTCTTCAAAAGATCAAGGATCAACAAAAAGCGATCAGCGAACAATTAGATAAAGACTTTGATAAGGAAGTGACTGCAGAAGAAGAAACACCAGTAACGATTCAAGAACCTACAGGATTCTTTCAAGTGTTTGATGATCGTATTGCAGAGCTAAAAGAAAAGCAAAGAACAGCACTAACCCCAGAAGCGTGGAAAGCATACCAGGATGAAATAGATAAAACAACGGAACATATGGACCAATTGAAAGGGAACATGGATACTTTCAGTGATAACGATAAGATTATGGCCGTTGCTGATACTTTTGGTGTTCTGGGTGGTGCTATTGGAGGAGCTACAGGACAATGGCTTTCATTTGCGGCCAATATGCTTAAAGCAATACCACAACTGATCACGGCCATTCTAGCCTTAACAACGACAGAAGTAACAGCCAGTACTACAGTTAGTGCAGCAAAAGGAACAGAAGCAGTAACCAAAGCAACGGCCTCAGGAGCAGCTCTCCCCTTCCCTTTTAACCTTGCCGCAATTGCTGCAGGGGTTGCAGGTGTTATTAGTGCTTTGGCCACAAGACCTAAAATTCCAGCTTTTGCAACAGGAGGAGCTGTATTTGGGGATACTATTGCACGTGTTGGTGAATATACTGGTGCCAGGTATGATCCAGAAATTATCCAACGAAGATCCACAATTGAAGGATGGCTTCAGAAAGCATCTACAGGAAGTGGTCTTGGTGGAGATGTGGTATTCCGTATTGAAGGAGACGCACTTGAAGGAGTACTAAACAATACCAGGAGAAGAAATGAAAGAATAGGTTAGTATATATTAAGATGGAATAGCCATAAATATTCTTTGACTTTAATAATGATTCGAGGACTTAAGGTCCTCGTTTTTTATATCCAACAATATGATAGTATTCGCACAAACCTATTTTACAGACCCTAGTGGGATTCAATACCGCTTAGATTTTCTAAAAAAACAAGCTACTGGAGGAATTAAAGAGATAAAGGGAACAAGATCCCCTTTTCAACTAAAACTCCCATCGATAAAACATAAGTTCCAGGTAGTATATGGTTCGGGGTGTAAAATTAGTTTGAATAGTGCCACGGATAGGGAACTATTGGAACTATATACTATTCGTATGCAGGATATTCAATTAAGGTTTTACCAGGACAATAAAATGATCTGGTGTGGTTGGTTAGATTCGGAATTATATGAAGAGGATTATTGTGCTTTTCGTAACTACCCAGTACAACTAACAGGGAACGATGGGTTAAACATTCTCTCCAGGTTAACTTTTATCAAAGAGGATGGAAATCTTTATAGTGGGGAGATAAAGATCTTTGATCTAATAAAACTAATCATTGGGAAGATGGCCTTACCATACAAAAAGCTTTATCTATTATGTCCTACAAAAGCAGTAATATCCGAAAGTTTAAAATTAAACGCATTAGAACACCTAAGCGTATTAACGGATAATTACCTGGATAAAGACAATAAGCCATTATCATTAAGAGAAGTTCTTGAAGAAATTCTCAAGCCTTTTGGAGCACAAATAAAATGTAGTGGTGGTAATATCTGGATCTTGGATACACATCATGAAGCACAAAAGGGAGTCGTTCAAGCTATTTGTTATGATATTGAAGACAACTGGAAACGTTCAGAAGTGACAGTCAATCTTATTAAGGATATTTCTGCTATTGGCTTCTTTCAAACAGGAGGAACATTAAAGAAGCTCTCTGGATATAATGAGCAGGAAATTACTTATACACCCAAAGTTATTTCCACTTTAGGAGCTCCCAAAGTAGAAGATCCTAAGATGTGGGATAACCCACCAGAATATGTATTCTGGAAGAGTGGTCGATCTTTTACATATAAAGGACATCCTGGAAGTCATACACAGATATTGTATGAACATCTTAAAAAGAGTACAGGAAACACGATGAAAAAATACTTTAAATTCCTTAATGACAATGCAGATCTACAAGGGATAAAAAGTACTGGCACGGATAAAGAAGAACCCCAGGAATCCACCTACCTAGCTTTGATCAATCCTTACTATAATAAAAATAGACCGTCAACTTATAAGCCACAATGGTCTGTAGAGTATCGACCACACCAGTATGTTATCGGGAATAGCTCTACACTACTAAGGATATCATTTGAAGCCTTTATATTAACCTCAGATAATCCTTTTGATGATGAAAGGAGCACCATCAAACAATTACGTATCCCCATAAAGATATCTATTGGAGGAAAGCCTATTGATTTAGAACTAAATGAGGAAGGAAGTGAGAATAGTTATATCTATGGGGTTATACACAATCCGAAAACAAGAGAAGACGTTTCGGAAAAGTGGACCAAAGCCCAAGGTTTGTTTTATGTCATAAGGAATAATGTTTCATTTAGAGAATCAAAAGCCGTTATTAGTGATACTGGGATTGTTATGAATATTCCTTCTGACTTCTCTGGGGACTTGGTTATTTCTTTTGCTTCTAACATCCAAACTTTTACTTCCGTTGGAAGAATACAGATGGACGATAATTACAAACAGGTTAAAGAGGTGCAAATAAAGGACCTTAAAGTGGAGCTTGTAAAGAGAAAAGGAAATAGTACGGAATTCTCTCCAGTAAAGAGCGATGATATTACCTATACTGGAAAGATGAACCACTATTTCAAAGAAAAAGGAAAAGAGATCAAAGTAATACATGGAACGTCAATCTCTGCAGGTGAAAAAGGAGCCTTTATTTATCGTGATGGAGATACAGGAACGATCATTAATACTTATGAAAAAGCAGGAGTAACCAATAAGATTGAGAAACTCCTTCTTAGATCCATTATGAGTAATTATAAACGTGCACATTTGGGCCTTACGTCAATCAGGTTAAAAAATAACCTTATGATTCACCAAACGATCACGGATAGTAGGATATTAGGGAATAAAGCATTTATTATCTCTGGGGGGACAATTGACTATTACCAAGGGTGTGCAGATATCTCATTAGTTGAGGTTTTTGAGGATACAGAAGAAATAGTGGACATCCAAAGTGATGAACAAGGGAACAATCAAAACAAAACTCCAAGTACTGGAGGATCATCAAGTACTGGGGGATCGTCAACTACAGGAGGTGGAAGAGGTCGACAGCATTAATCTATATTAAAGAAAATATGTATGTTGAGGAAAGAAGGAAGCCTTCAAAAGAAGGTTATTCACAGGGGTATCAAACAGTAGTAATTAAAGAAAGTGGACAACCTTCAAGATATTACTGGAACAAAGATGAAATACAAGTGGACCAAGAGAATTATCTCAAGGTAAATAATAAGAAAATACGTGCCAACAATTCTGATCTACTAGGTGGAAAAACTCCTGATTATTACTGGAATCAATCGAACTTAAATATTGACGACAATAAGTATTTATATCTTTCTGGGACAAAAATTAATGCCAATAATGCAGATCTATTGGGAGGTAAGACCCCTTCTTTCTTCGCTTCCATGAAGGCATTACAGGACCACAGCAATAATTCCGTAAAACATACTACAGCAGAAGAGAAAAGAAACTGGAATAGAGCGTGGTCCTGGTTAAATGAAAACACGGTTAGGGATAAGGTAAAAAAAGCGATTAACAGTGATTTCTTAGATGGAATATCTCCTTCTCAATTTACTCGATGCGATATAAATCAATCGATGGATGCAGCCTTGTTTTCCAAAAGATTTGTTCCAGGAATGACAGGAGAAGGTTTAGCAGTCGATTTTAATAAAAGTTCTATCACATTAGACCGTCTTACAGTCCGTAAAGAAGCTACTTTCTTTGATCTTGTTATCCAACAGATGAAATATAATGGAGGGGTACAGGTTCTTTCTGCAGGTGCTATTAAGGTTTTGAATGTTGAGGAAAAAGAAACCAAATGGAGATGCTTTTTCGATACACTAGACAATACCATAAGGAATCCTTTTGTAAAAGACGATATTATACGATGCCAACGTTTCGACATTAGTCCTAAGTACTATTGTTCCATTGTTGTTGAGGTTGGGCCCAATTATATTGATATCACAAAGGAATTAACAGAAGGGGACCTTCTTCCAACACCAGGAGACCATCTTGTTCAATTTGGTAATGTCAATACTCCAAGTAGACAATCTTTGATTGTTATTTCATCTATGGGAAGTAGTGCTCCTTGTATCGATCTACTTAGGGGGGTAAATTCTTTTTCTTTGGATGGGAAGCTTGTTCAAAGAATGGGAAATTTAGACGACATCCAAGACCCTAGCATGGGGAACCTATCTGGTTATGGTCTCTATGCCGAAAATGTATTTTTGAAGGGACGTTTTGCATTGGATAATGGAAAAGATATTGGGACAGTTCTATCCAGTAAAGCAAGCAGTTCAGAAATAACATCTCAAATTGTTGGAGTCAACAATGAAATGGCCAAACGTACTGCAGCAACCAATAAACAGATAGCAGATACAAAAAGAGCTCTTGAGAATTATGCTCAAGCAAAAGCCAATTTAGCGAAACAAGAAGCGATCGCCAATGCAGATGGAAAGATCACGACAGAAGAGAGAGCACGTATAGAACAGGCAAAACAGACTCTCCAAAGTGCCAAAGACCATGCCAATAATGCTGTGGCCACAATTCAAATAGGTGGAAGAAATCTTCTTCCAGGAACAAAAGACTTTACTGCAGGATGGAAAACCAATGGAGTATTTGAAAATGATGGTGAATATAGGACTTGTAAAGTAACAGACAGATGGAAATATCCCTATTTTGAATTATCAAGGTTAAATCTAACAGAAGGTAAAAAATATACCTTGAGCTTATATGCAAAATCAGATTCCTCTGTTAGATTATGGTTGTATAATGGGCATGCTAATTATTTCACAAGTGAAGATGATAATAATTATACTACTGATCAATGGAGACGTTTTTACCTAACATTTACATACGACTCAAGTTTTTCACGTGCAAGTGCTGAAACGAGTAATCAAAATATAAATCTATGGACCTGCAAGTATAAACTAGAAGAAGGAAATAAAGCTACATCATGGACCCCTGCTCCAGAAGATATGGATTTAAAAGTCCGTGAAGTAAAAGAAACACTTGAAAGCTCAATTTCTCAAACGAACAAGGAAATATCATTAAAGGTAAGTAAAAGCTATGTAGATGCTCAAGTTAGTCAAGTTCAGAACGTAGGAATAAATCTTGTTGGAAATAGCATATACGATAAATGGACCGATGAATATGGCTTTTGTGTTCGATCATTTAAAGCAGAAGCAGGGCAAGATTATACTCTTTCCTTTGAGGGGATGATTGGTCCAACGGCTAGAGATAATGGTAAGGTATTACGAGCTTATATCTATGATAATAATAATTGGAGTTGGGCCACGTATGCAAACATAAATTCATTAGAACAGACCAAAGCTTCATGCACTATTAAATCACGTATAACTGGAGAGTTATTTATTACGTTTTATTTGTTCCCTAGAGGCGGAACAGTAAAAGGAAAAGTATACCTAGATCGGTTTAAAGTAGAAAAAGGAAAGAATGCAACAGATTGGACTCCTGCCTTAACGGATCAAGTTTACTCTAATAAAATCATCTCAGAGATAAACCAAACCGCAGAAGAGATCAAGATCAGTGCTTCAAAAATACAAATTGATGGATCAACCACATTTGCACCAGGATACAATCCTAGAGACAAAATAGGTTTAGGGAAATTAGATCATACGATTATCAATGGAGGAAAAATCAAAACCAATTTGATTAAAACTCATGAAATAACGGCCTTGGGAAATATTACTGCAGGAAGCTTTAATCTAGGTAATGGAAATTTTAAGGTAGATTCAAAAGGAAATCTATCTGCCATAGATGCCACTATTTCTGGGACACTTAGAAGTGGTACTGGAGGAACACGTATTGAGATCTCCAAAACCAATAACTCATTAACTTTATATGAAGGGAACATACCTGTTTTTACAATGGCTGCAAGTCTCCCGTCTCCTGCATTATTACTTACAGGTCCACATGGAGGGATGTCTATTAAACGATCTAGTAGAGCAAGCTATTCATTAGAGGTTTTTGGGAATACCTTATTTAACCAGGGAACAATGAATGTAGATCATATCAATTTAAGGGGGAAAATAAGCATCACCGAAAAGATGAGAAAAATAACAGTTCGTTCAGTTGGAAGTTATAGAGTAAAAAAGCAAAACGTAAGTCTTCTAGGAATGGGTATTAATACAACTAATTATATCGTGTTTGGAAGCATTAAAGCAACTAGTTCATCTTATCCCGATATAGAAGTAACCTGGTCATACGGAGAACTAAGAACAGATTCTTTTACTCTATATATAAAAAACAGCTGTTCATATACACAGGATTTAGAATTCAACTTTATAATAATAGAACCATGAAAATCACTATCAACGAAGTAAAGATTACAGATTTACAAGGATCAGACATAAGAAAAGCAGTCCTCCAAGAAAATAACCTTCCCTTAGACTTTATTGAAAAACAATTAGGGAACTATATCTACTCAAGAGGAAGTGACAATATTTATGCACTAGGGAAGCAGATCTTTGACAAAGTGGCCATCACAATCAAAGAAGATCAAAAAGCTGAATTCATTCAGTTAACAAATGAATGTTTTAAAGGTTTCCCAACTCTCATTCCCAGGACAATTATTCAAGCGGCAACAGAACCAAATGAATAATACCCAAAGCCACTACTACAGTGGCTTTTTTTACATCTATATTAAAGAAAATAGAACTATGTCAGAGCTAGGAATCACACTTACAGGTGTGGCCTTTGGAGCTTTTCTTGGTGCTTTTGGTTGGATGATCAATATTCAATTAAAATACAATAAAGAGTTTTCTATATCACTAACTCAATTAAGTGCAGCAATTCACGATCTATCCAAAACAATAGCAGTACTGGAGGAAAGAGATAGAGCAAGGGAGACTCGTGCCAATGATGATGCCAACCAAACATCAAGAAGGTTGAACCATTTAGAGAAACAGATTTCAAATATTACTATTCAAAAAACAACTACATGACAGAACTAAAAAACAGAGTAAGACAATACTTTGGATTAAAGGAACTGGTTTGCCCAGAGGTATATCACAAATACGGTGATCGTGCCTGGTCTTTCTTTGATCCTAGACTCTTAGAAACATTGGTTTTCTTAAGAGAGAAAATCGGTCGTCCCTTTTATGTGAATAACTGGGACCAAGGTAGGGACTATTCACAAAGGGGACTCAGATGTAATCAATGTCAATTAGTAAAAGACAAAACGCAAAGAGGACGTATTTATATGTCGGCACACTCTCAAGGGCAGGGCATTGATTTTGATGTTGAAGGAATGCAAGCGCATGAAGTACGAAAGTTAATTATTGAGATTCAAGAAGAACTCCCCTATCCTATTCGCCTGGAGAATCATGTTTGTTGGGTGCATATGGATGTTAGAGAAACAGGATCTCAAGTTTATGTTTTTAATCCATAACATATGTTTTTCTTAAAACGTCTATTTATGAAAGGAGGAATCAAAGAGGTAACCGATACAATTAAAGATACCACCTCAAAAGTGATCAAGAATAGTGCTACTGGAGACAAACAAGATGCAAGACGTTTTAACCAGGGACAAGGTTGGTTGGATAGAAATATCCACGAGTTGGTTATACTAATTATTCTATTCTGTGTTATTTTCTCCAATTACATTGAGATACCTAATAATACAGTCCAGAAGTTAACGGAATACTTAGGTTTAATTATTGCCTTTTTATTTGGAAGGCCCAGAAGGTAAACACAAAACCATGCTTTAATGATAGAACGCATAGTAAAACTAAATAGGTCTATTCATCGGCGGCATTGCTTGGTAAATCATTTGCACTTTAAGGGATGAGATAATTAAGGTGAAAGCGTGCAAGTGATTTTTTTCACCAAGCCTTTAACCAAAAAAAAGCAATTCGATGAAGCCACCTATTACATATTACGGGGGAAAACAAAAACTAATCAAACATCTATTACCATTAATCCCAGAACACAATCTTTATGCAGAGCCCTTTTTTGGAGGAGGAGCATTATTCTGGGCAAAAGAACCGTCAAACGTTGAGGTGATAAATGATACAAATAGAGAATTAATAAATTTCTATGAAGTGATAAAAAGAGATTTTAATGCACTTCAAGGAATGATCAAAGCAACGCTTCACTCAAGGACATTACACCAGGATGCAAATGTGATTACAAATAATCCACATTTATTTACATCGGTTCAAAGAGCATGGGCAATATGGGTGTTAGCTAGTCAGAGTTTTTCTTCTATGTTAGATGGATCGTGGGGATACGATATAAAGAAGGGATCAACAAGTAAGAATATCCATAACAAACGGATACGTTTTGAAGATATATATCAAGAACGTTTGTCACTGGTCCAAATTGAATCAACAGACGCAATAAGAATCATAAAACGTAGAGATAGAGATTCAACCTTCTTTTATTGTGACCCACCATATTACAATAGTGATTGTGGCCATTATGATGGTTATAGTTTAGAAGACTATACACAACTACTTGAAACCCTATCAGAAATAAAGGGGAAATTTATTTTAAGTAGTTATCCATCGGAAGTCCTTAATAAGTTTGTCCAGGAACACGGATGGTATCAAAAAGAGATTATCCAACGTGTGAGTGTTAATCATGGATCGGGAAAGAATGCCAAAAGAAAAACGGAGGTAATTACAGCCAATTTTG
>JAOARB010000021.1 GCA_025210775.1 Prolixibacteraceae bacterium | reverse complement strand
TGTATGAAAAAAAGTAGGTGATTCACCAAATTTTAGGTGTACGATGAATAAAATGTTCATTAAATGGAGGTCGAAAGGTATTGAATATCCTTTTTTTGTCTTGGATAATATCCTTGAATTTCCAATAAATATCTTTTTTTTATTAGTGCAGATAGGGTGCACTCAAAGGTGTTTGATTTGTAAGCGTTAACCTATCCCACCCCTTGTATTACACTACTATTTGACCCATAGTAGTTGATTGTTGCTCAATTGCTTTTCCTTGCAATTATTTAACCTCAATTATCATTAATTGAGATGGACAGTTTACAACTCTAGAAGGATTTTTCTTTCTAGAGTTTTTTATGCTTTTTATTTTCTGACCTAAATGTCCTCTCTTTGGAATTGACTATCATCTCTGATTAAACCTTATTCCACAGGGGTTGCTCCTCATATCTATTCTATAATGCCTTGTTGGGTGATCCCAATAGTGATGAATTTTAGACTATTTCTTATTGGCCTTTTCCCATAATAAATATCGCATTCCTGCAAAAAAGTTTACTAGATAAAAATAAGATTCAAAGGTAGTTCCTTCATGGTTTGTCCATGGTTCGTCCATGGTTCCTCCATCGAAAACCCCTAAATCGATGGACAAACCATGGAGCAACCATGGACAAACCATGGACAAACCATGGAGGAACCCTTTATTTAACCTATAGAATTCTTTGTTGCGACACTGTCACAAAAAGTGAGTAAGTTCTCTATGTTTATGCTTTGGAAAAATTCAAAATTGAGTGGTACTGTCTCATAAAGTATGTCAGTTGTCTATTCTTATGTCGCTCTAAATGGAATCTTAGAATTTATTGCACAAAAGGTTGTGCCAGAGGTTAATAGTTGTTTTTGATGAGAGAAGTATACTATCTCATTTAGAGACATAAAAAAGGCTGTCTCTTAAAAGAAACAGCCTTTTTTTATGAAATATTCAGCTAAAGAAACTAGTCTCTACTGTAATTTGGAGCTTCACGAGTAATAGTAACATCATGAGGATGGCTTTCTACCATACCTGCTGATGTGATACGTGTGAATTTAGCATTATGTAGTTCTGAAATATTTTCAGCTCCACAATAACCCATACCAGCTCTAAGACCTCCTACCATTTGGTAAAGAACCTCGTCTAGTCTACCTTTATAAGCTACACGTGACACGATTCCTTCTGGAACTAGTTTTTTAACATCATCTTCTACATCTTGGAAGTATCTGTCTTTAGATCCGTTTTCCATTGCATCAATAGAACCCATACCTCTATAAGACTTGAATTTACGTCCTTGGAAGATAATTGTCTCTCCTGGAGCCTCATCAACACCAGCAAAAAGAGATCCACACATCACTGTATTTCCACCAGCAGCAAGTGCCTTAACGATATCTCCTGAATAACGAAGACCACCATCAGCAATAACAGGAACACCGCTATTTTTGATTGCTTTTGATACATTGTAGATTGCAGAAAGTTGAGGTACACCTACACCTGCAACCACACGAGTTGTACAGATAGATCCAGGACCGATACCAACTTTAACTGCATCCGCACCAGCAAAAACAAGTTCTGAGGCCGCTTCAGCAGTAGCAATATTACCTACAATGAAATCTACTTGTGGGAAAGTCGCTTTTGCTTGTTTTAATACTTCGATAACTCCTTTAGAGTGACCGTGAGCAGTATCAATAACAATTGCATCTACTTCAGCATTAACCAAAGCTTCGATACGTTGCATTGTATCTCCAGTAACACCAACACCAGCAGCAACACGTAGTCTACCTTTGCTATCTTTACAAGCAAGTGGCTTATCTTTTGCTTTGGTGATATCTTTGTATGTTACCAATCCAAGAAGTTTGTTGTTGGCATCTACAACAGGAAGTTTCTCAATTTTATATTGTTGAAGAATCTCTGCTGCTTTTTCTAAATCTGTAGCAACATCTGTTGTTACAAGATTTTCTGATGTCATCACCTCACTAATTTTACGAGAAAGGTTGTTTTCAAAACGAAGGTCTCTGTTTGTAACAATACCTACAAGAGTTCCCTCTTTGTCTGTTACAGGAATACCTCCAATTTTGTTTGTTTCCATTAAGCGAAGTGCATCTCTTACACTCTTGCATGCAGTAATGGTGATTGGATCGTAAATCATACCATTCTCAGCTCTCTTAACAGTTTTTACTTGTTTTGCTTGAGCTTCGATAGACATATTTTTATGGATCACTCCGATACCTCCTTCACGTGCAATGGCAATGGCCATTCCCGATTCTGTAACTGTATCCATTGCGGCAGATACAATAGGGGTATTTAACTCGATGTTACGAGAAAATTTTGTTTTAAGGCTTACATTTCTTGGAAGTACTTCGGAATATGCGGGTACAAGAAGCACGTCATCGAAGGTAAGTCCCTCAAATACAACTTTATCTGAAAAAAACGACATGGGTAATTATTTTTTGGATTAGAAACGTTTTTTTATTTAATCGGCAAAGGTAGTGTAATTGACCCATAAAATAAAGACTATTTTTGTAAAATAATAAGAAATTATCCTATATTGTTGTTTGTCAGTTATGTTAACACTTTCTACTTTTTTGGGGAAAGTTCGGTGGTTATATTTTTGATCTCAGTCTACAAAGATCTAATTTTGTTAACTTATTAGGCTGGTGTTTATATAAAAGATTTTGCAGTGAGTGATTATAGTTCCATATTAAAACAATATTTTGGGTTCGACGACTTTCGCCCTTTACAAGAAGATATTATTGATTCTGTTGTTAAGGGAAATGATACACTAGGGATTATGCCTACTGGTGGAGGGAAATCGCTTGTGTTTCAGGTTGCTGCGATCGCTAGGGGAGGTGTGTGTGTGGTGGTTACCCCATTAATCTCTTTGATGCAGGATCAGGTTCATAAGCTTAATTCTATTGGTGTCAAAGCCGTTGCATTGGTTTCCGGAATGAGTAAACATGAGGTGCATGTCGCATTAGATGCTGTTGAATATGGAGATACACCGTTTCTTTATCTGTCACCAGAGCGACTACAAAGTGATATTATAAAACGCAGAATAGATCATCTTAATGTGAATCTTATTGTGGTGGATGAAGCACACTGTATATCTCAGTGGGGGTTTGATTTCCGTCCATCTTATCGTGAGATCTCTTCTTTTCGTGAAAAATTCCAATCGATCCCTGTATTGGCATTGACTGCTACCGCTACTCCTTGGGTGGCGAGAGATATTCAGAAAGAGTTGCATTTTGATATAGAGAATGTTTTTAAAAAGAGTTTTGCTCGTCCCAACTTATACTATCGTGTACGAGAACTAAAGAATAAAGATCAATACCTTCTGTCGGTACTTAAAAAAGCCAAAGGGGCAGGGTTGGTTTATGTTCGTACACGTCGTAAAGCGCGTATTATTTCTGAGATGTTACGTAACCAAGGTATTGATGCCGATTTCTATCATGGTGGTTTAAGTGCCGAAATACGTAGTCAGAAGCAGTCGGATTGGATTAAAGGAGACGTTCGCATTATGATCTGTACCAACGCTTTTGGTATGGGGATTGATAAGCATAATGTTCGCTTTGTGGTTCATTATGATGTCCCTAGTTCTATGGAGGCTTATTATCAGGAGGCTGGTAGGGCAGGACGTGATGAGATGCGTTCTGTTGTGGTTCTTCTATATAATGAGGAGGATCGTCGAAAGCTTATGCAAGAGATAGAGGCCTCTTTCCCTGAGGTGGAGTCTGTGCGTAATATATATGATTCGTTGTGTAACCGTCTTGAAATTCCATTAAATTCTGGAGAGGGACGCTCTTTTCCTATTGATCTTTCTGATTTCTGTAAGAAGTTTAAATATACTATGGTGCATGTGTTTCATGCGCTTCGATTAATGGAAAAGGAAGGGTATATCCAATATATGGATGAGATGGAGGGACAATCCAAAGTCAATATCCATATTAATAGAGACGACCTCTATGTGTTTCAGGTGGAGAATCCTTCTTACGATCGCTTTATACGTACCATTCTAAGAATGTATGAAGGTCTTTTTTTAGATTATATTGTGGTCGATGAGCAAGAGATTGCCGATCTGCTACGATGTTCGAAAGAAAAAGTAGAGAGGTATTTCGATCTTCTCGATAAAAGTGGAATATTAAAGTATCGACCTGCACAAAAAACGGCTTTTGTGTCGATGCTTAGAAATAGGGTAGAGAAGCAACATTTTCTTTTTAATAGACAAAAATATGAAGAGCGAAAGAATTTTGCTGTCGAGCGAATGACAAGAATGATTGATTATTGTGAGATAAAATCTACCTGTCGTTCTGTTTTTATATCTAACTATTTTGGTGAGTATGATGTGTCTGAATGTGGTGTTTGCGATATCTGTCAATCTACGACTAAAGATGTTCATCAGAAGCTTCGTGAAGAGATAATAGGAGCATTAAATTCGCCTATGTCTTTAATAAAATTGCATTCCGTTTTTGCTGAAGTGCGTGAGTTTCCAATGGTCTTAGATCAACTACTACGTAACGAACAAGTTGTTTATGATCATAATGGATTCCTTGTGGCTAAAAAGAAATAACATTTGTAAAAATGGGAAAGATCGTTTGCTTAATGTATTTTTGAAAAGAATAAGATAAAATCATTTTATATAAAATAATGGGAGAGGATGCTTTAAACCACGTAGTTTACTCTAAAGATGTGGTTGAATTTGTGACTGTAGCGAATGAATATTGTCTTTTTATTGAGCAATATTCTGCGGAAAAGCGATCAGACTTTTTAATACATATCCAGAAATTTTGGTCTCTTTTATATTTAAAGGCAACCATGTTGCCAGCTGTAGAGGGAGGCGATCAATTTGCTGAAAAATTTGTTCAGGAGCATGACTATTGGTTCTTACAAAATAAAATTTCCAACTTCTTAGGTCCACATGATAATTATACTGGATATTCTGATTCAGAACACTATCTGTTAGATGAAGAGTCTCAAGAGACTTTGTCTGAAAATATTATGGATGTTTACCAAGATCTTAAAGATTTTGTTATGTCCTATCAACTTGGAGTTGAAGATGCAATGGAGGCTGCTTTGTTCGAATGTAGAGAACATTTCCAACTGTATTGGGGAAAAAATCTTTTAAACGGATTAAGGGTATTGCATATACTTCTTTATGGAAATAAAGATATTGATAGTGAAGAGGATTAATCTCTCTTGAAATGTAGAGATTAATCTGTTTTTAGTCGTATTGATTATTTGAATTGTATTCATGTTATTTTTGGAAGGAAAAAAGAATATATCCAACGAAGAGTTGGCTGAACTACCTTTAGATGCATATAAAGGAGAAATCGTATTGGTGGACTCTGAAGAGGAAATAGAAGAGATATGTCTGGGGTTGCAACAATACTCTATATTGGGTTTTGATACAGAAACTCGCCCTGCCTTTAAAAAGGGAGTGGTTCATGAAGTGTCTTTGCTTCAGCTTTCTACAGATGATCAAGTCTTTTTGTTTCGTCTGAACAAAATAGGTATCCCTAATTGTTTAGCAAAAGTATTAGAGAATAAAAAGATACAAAAGGTTGGTGCTGCCATACGTGATGACATTAAAGGCCTTAATCGAATTCGAAAGTTCCATGCAGACGGTTTTGTGGAGTTGCAAGAGTTTGTGAAGAAATTCGAAATCGAAAATTTTGGACTTAAAAAGCTTGCTGGATTGGTACTAGGTTTTAGAATCTCTAAAGGACAGAGATTGACCAATTGGGAAAATGAATCGTTAACGAAGTCCCAACAGGTTTATGCAGCTACAGATGCTTGGGTGTCGTCTGAAATATATAAAACACTATTGGAACACGATAATTGTTTGAATGATAAATAATTGATCCTATTGCTATTGCATACTTGGTGTGATAGATCAATTCTTGTCCCTCTATAAATGTTGGCAAGTGGTAGTTTGAGAAATAGGATCTATAAAAATTGAGTCAATTGAAATTTACTGAAATAGATTTTACAGAAGCCCTTCATGAAGGGATAGAGGCAATGGGGTATAAGGATTGTACTCCTATTCAAGAAAAAGCCATACCTGTGATTAAACAACGTAAGGATTTAATCGCTTGTGCTCAAACAGGAACAGGTAAGACTGCGGCATTCCTATTGCCTATATTAGATAGAATATCTCAATGCCCTGATGATTCTAAAATTCGTGCATTAATCATTGTTCCGACAAGAGAACTTGCAATGCAAATTGATCAGCAGATCGAAGGAATGTCATACTACTCTAATGTCTCTTCTATCCCAGTATATGGTGGAAGTGAGAGTGACATCTGGTCTAGACAAAAACAAGCCCTTTCTAGTGGTGCGGACATTGTTGTTGCTACTCCCGGTCGTTTGTTGCAACATCTGGGATTTGATTATGTCGACTTGAAGGAGATTGATGTTGTAATATTAGATGAGGCCGATAGAATGTTGGATATGGGATTTTACGAGGATATCGTGAAGATAATCTCTGATACCCCAGAATCTCGTCAGACATTGCTCTTTTCTGCTACCATGCCTTCAAAGATTCGTAAATTAGCTAATACGATTCTAAACGAACCTGAAGAGGTGAATATCGCGATCTCTAAACCAGCAGAGAAGATTCTTCAGATTGCATATATGGTTTACGATAAAAATAAAGTGGCCTTAATTCAATCTCTATTGGAAGGGAAAGATTATCTAAATGGTGCAATTATTTTCTGCTCTAGAAAGTCCGATGTAAATGACCTTAGTAGGGCATTAAATAAACTGAATCTAAAATCGGCTGCCATCCACTCTGATTTGGATCAAAAGGATAGAGAAGCTGCTTTGCTCGATTTTAGAAGTCATAAAATCCAGTTATTGGTGGCTACCGACATCTTGGCTCGTGGGATCGATATTAAAAACTTAGATCTTGTGATCAACTATAATGTACCAAATGATGCAGCAGATTATGTCCATAGGGTAGGTCGTACAGCAAGAGCTGATGCTTCGGGTATTGCCATTACCTTGATCTCGGACAAAGATCAGTCTGAATTTAAAGATATTGAAGATCTTATCGAGAGAGAAATTCTGAAGTTAGATACACCAGAAGAAATTGGTGAATCTCCTGTGTTTTCTCCTAAAAAGAAAAAAACATTCGGCAACAAAAGACGTTTCTATAAGAAAAGAAAATAGATTCCATTATGATGAATGAGGGTGTTCGATTGTCCCAAGTATTATCTTTTGTTGAGGATATTGTCTCCAAATCTTTCCAGTCTCCCTTTTGGCTTAATTGTGAACTCTCTGAAGTGAAGGTTAATTCAAAAGGGCATTGTTTTGTTGAACTCGTTGAAAAGGATGCTACTTCGGATAAAATTATAGCCAAAGCATCGGGTATTATCTGGGCTTCTGTTTTTAAGGATTTAGATAATAAATTCATAAACGCTACGGGCATGTCTATTGCCCCTGGCGTGAAAGTACTTCTTAAAGGACGCGTTGATTTTAAATCGCTTCATGGTTTAAATTTCCTTATCTCTGATATCGATCCTACTTATACGCTAGGAGAGGTGGAAAGAAAAAGACGTGAGACATTACTTCGTTTAGAAAAAGAGGGGCTGCTTGACTTAAATAAGAAAATAGAATTGCCTTGGTGTTTTCAAAATATCGCTGTTGTCTCTTCCGAAACGGCTGCAGGTTACCAAGATTTTGTTGATCAAATAACTTATAATAGAAGTAAATTCGCTTGTAAGGTAACGCTCTTCTCAGCTTTGTTGCAAGGAGAACAAGCCGAAGAGAGTATTTTGGAAGCGTTAGATAAGATCCAATCCCAAAATGTCAATTTCGATGCATTGGTGGTTATTCGTGGTGGAGGATCACAGTTGGACCTTTCTGTCTTCGATTCTTATCGTATAGCCAAAGTGATTGCAAAGTGGAACGTTCCTGTGATCACTGGTATTGGCCACACCAAAGATGTCTCTGTCTTGGATCAGCTTGTTGCAGTGCCTTTAAAGACTCCTACAGCTGTTGCAGATTATATCTTAGATCGAATGGCTATGGTTTATGAAAAGATAAACCTGATAGGAAATAAGTTCTCTTTA
Source organism: Prolixibacteraceae bacterium (assembly GCA_025210775.1). Taxonomy (GTDB): domain Bacteria; phylum Bacteroidota; class Bacteroidia; order Bacteroidales; family Prolixibacteraceae; genus Halosquirtibacter. The sequence goes on along the minus strand of JAOARB010000021.1, from coordinate 116,250 downwards.
CGATTAAAACAGTATCTAGAGAAAGAACATCAGATGCATAACCAAAATGTCTATCTTCTGAGTAAAAAGATCCTTTCAAATAGAATAACCCAACGTAACAAGCAAGAGAGGTTGTTTAAAGAACTACATGCTTCTGTCAAGAGTGTTATAAATAAACAACACGCCGTCTTTGATAGTTCTAATTCTTTCCTGTATCGTCATTCTCTGAAGAAAATACATAACGAAAACCGTCTGATTTCCTCCTTTGGTCAACAGTTTTCGTCGTTTTGTAAAATAGATTTGGCTAAGCGTAATAATGATATAAAGACGTTTTATAAGAGTCTTTTTTCAATGTTAGATAATAACAAAAATACGCATATCGCAGAACTGGGCTATTATGAGCAGCTTGTTTCTTCCTATAACCCGTCAAATATACTTAAACGTGGTTATTCTATTGTAAAGATGGATGGCAAGTTGCTTCGAGATAAGAAGGATGCCTCTCCTGGTAAAACACTGGAGACTACCTTTGATAATTTTGTGATTTATAGTAAAGTAATAAATAATACACCTGATGAGTAATATTGAAAATAAAAGTTATAAAGAGTGTGTTGGTGAGATCAAAGAGATCCTTGAAAAGATTGAAGCTGATCAGTATGATGTGGATGTGTTGGTCGAAAAAGTGAAGTACGTTTCCGCTCTTATTAAACATTGTAGAGCAAAACTTAAACAATCTGAAACAGAAATTGATAATATTTTATCTACGATTGAAATGGAGTAGATATATTTTTGTAAAATTACCAATATGATATTTTTTTTATAGTGGTAAAAAATAATCTATTCATTGCTAAAACTATTTCGCTATTTTTGTGTTCTATTTATATAAAGTTAGATAACTAATCTCTCTTTAATAACGAAATTGTTTTGGTAATTATATCTGTAATTTTAATATCATGTCTGTCTCAAAAATTGATTTTAAAATTGGTGATTTGCATTTTCAATGCGAAGGAGAAAATGATTGGGTTAACTCTCAATTAGATAAAGTTTTGGAGAAAGCTTCTGATTTGCTTTCTAAAAACGTTACTCCTGCTGCGCCTAGTCCTTGCAAAGAGATCCAATTAAACCCAACAGTTGAAACTCCTGTTGTAGCTCCTGTCGGAGAAATGAATTTAGCTGCAAATAAAACAACTGCAGTGATTGGTGGTAATAGAACTAGAAAAAGAGGTCGTCCTTCTAAACAAGCTGCGATTCAGATTACTTCTAACCATCCATTGGTTGGATATCTAGATCGTCATGATGCTTTGGATAACCAAGTAAGAAGATTCTTGGCTGCTGCTACTTTCCTTATGAGTGGTGGTCTTGAAAGAATTACTACTACTATGGTGGCTGAGCTTCTTAAAGAGGCTGGTATCCCTAAATTGTCTAATGCAAGTGACTGTCTTAACAAGAACGAAAAGAAAGGTTACTGTATTAAGCAAGGTAAAGAGTTTGTTATTACACAACAAGGAGTGCATTCAATACAGAATAACTAGTATTGTAACGCATCCATAAAAGCAGTTTTTTAGAGATAAAGAACTGCTTTTTTTATCTCCCTAACTCTGCTTATCTCTTCTTTTATACCCATATGCTCTCTTTTATCCCTTCGGGATTTAATTCTTTCTCTTTATTTAATTCTGTTTTTCCTATAATTCCTTGTAGGTGAGCTTTGTTTGTGTTGTTTAGTGGAGTTTTTAATATGTATAATATTTGTATCTTTAGTCTATAATATTATATCACGATGAATAAACTTTCTCTTTACGACACCCTAGGAATGTTTCTTCCGGGTGCATTTCTAGCTTATGGCCTCTACTTCTGTAACCAGAACTGGCATTTTATAGACCTTCCTTTTAAGATCGATACCAATATCCTTTTGGTTGCTGTGGTCTGCTTGATTCTCGGTGCTTCTCTCTTTGCTTTAAGTTTTTACCTCTTCCCGAAACGATGGATGCAAAAATGTTTTGACCTTTATGATAAGGTAGGAAAGATCTACGATCAATTAACATAAATTCTATCTATATTAATGTGTGACTCATTGTGTGCATGGGAGGTAAATTGAAATACATAAAATTAGATTATTATTATAATGTTGAATGCAATGAAATGTGTTTTTGATCCCAGTATAAGATATTATGTGAAATTTTTAGCAATAGGTTATAGAAGATTGAGGTTTTGGTTTGGCGATATAGGATAATGGGGGTTTAAGAGGTGCTCGAATGTTTTTTTGCTTTAGATCGAGCGTTGCATTGTTTTGATTGTGGTAATCGGAGAGTGAAGCTCTAGTGGAGCGAGGGGAGTAGTTGTTTTGGATAGATCTTTAATTATAATAACCATGGTGATGGTTATAGGTTTAATCTAAGATATAAAAAGGGGATCTATCCAAAACAGGAGATAAAAAAAGAAAAGTCACATGATGTGCTTTTCTTTTTTGTTATATTATTTTCTTGGAGGTCTTACTTGGTAAGGCACTCTGATTTTTCCTTTGGCAATGTTGGTTAGTTTTCCTTTAAGGAAACGTTTACGCAACATCGAACAGTGGTCGACAAACATCTTACCATCTAGGTGGTCGTATTCGTGTTGGATCACTCTTGCAGCAAATCCATCGTATGTCTCATCGTGGAAGTTCCAGTTTTCATCGTAATATTGGATGCGAATCTTGGTAGGTCTAGAAACATCTTCACGAATACCAGGAATACTTAGACATCCTTCCTCCATTGATTCAAGCTCGTCATTGCGTTCAATGATTTGAGGATTGATTACCGCTTTTTTAAAATCTTTTAGTTGAGGATCTTCATCAGCAAGTACCGTTGCATCGGCAACAAAAAGACGAATGTTTAGTCCTACCTGTGGTGCAGCAAGACCTACTCCTTCGGCATGATACATTGTTTCAAACATATTTTCGATAAGCGCATCTAAGTTCGGATAGTCTTTATCGATATCTGGAGTAACCTTTCTTAGAACTGGATCTCCGTATAGAGTAACAGGTAATATCATAATATATTTTGCTTAACTATTTTTTTGATTCCATATAAGATTGAAGAATGATGGTGGCACTAACGGCATCCACTGTCGCTTTGTTTTGTCTGGCTTTCTTCTTTAATCCTGCATCTATCATCGCTCTAAATGCTAGATTCGAGGTGAATCTTTCATCATGTTGTACGATGGGCATCTCTGGAAACTTCTTAATGAAGTTCTTGATAAATGGATTGATGTATTCTATCGATTGAGAAGGCTGACCGTTATTCTGTAAAGGATAACCTATCACTACAGTCTCTACTTCTTCTTGTTTGAAATAGTCTTCTAAGAATTTCATCAATTCATGTGTCGGTACTGTCGTTAGTTTGTTTGCTATAATCTGCATCGGATCTGTAACGGCAATACCTACTCTTTTACGACCGTAGTCAATTGCTAGTAATCTTCCCAAAACTTTTTTTTGCAAATATAATTGAATTGTAGATGGATCAGAAACAATTAATTTAGATTTTTTACTCTTTTATTCTTAATTAATGATCTTCTTAGTGGCTTAACATAAGTTCGGGTGTATGATAGTTGTATGACTGATTTTTATGCCTAAATCTATATGACATTAAATGTATAGTGTTATTTATGTTTAAAAGATTCCCCTCTTTACTGATTTAATTTCATTTTTTTTTGCATGAGAACATTTTTTTTTATTCTTTCGTATTTAGAGAAGATTAAGTACACATAATATTGATTTAATACAGTGAAAATGATGTGTGATTCTTGCTTCTGAAGTAGAATATGGTCTTTCATTAAAAACTATCGAACCATTATGAAGATTTTTACCTTTGTCTGCTTATTTGTTTCAGTAATCATGATTTCCTCATGTAGCTTGTTGAGGAATAATAAGGGATTTGTGCCTATTGAAGCATTTGCAGGGGATACATTACAGTATATAAAAACCAATTTCGATAACCGTAAAGAGGCGTATGTTGGAAAGAAGTTTAAGTACTTTTTGAAGGACATCAATGTTCCATTGAACTCTTATTTCGCTGATTTCGTGTTTAAAGGAGAAATGGGATGTGAGGGCATTGCGTTCTTTGTGAACGAGAATGTGGATGGAAATGGGGGAAGTAAACCTATCATTGTACACGTCAAGTGGGAGAGGTTGCTACCGTCAGAGGAGCCAAGTCGAATGGAACGTGATAACGGCCAGACATGGACAAAACAAGAGGAAGGTTTTTACAAAGGGGTCATCATTAAAGACATCTGTACCACCGAGTGGGGTACGTGTACCGAATGTGCCAAGTAGTATAGCTAGGATCTATCCTTTTCAGCTATTATAATGATATTTCAACCAAGGTCGTCTTATAAAATAAGGTGGCCTTGGTTTTTTTGTGTCTGCTCTTTTGGGAGACTTCCAGCCCCTTCTTTTCTCACTTGACTTTCTCTATGGTGCTTTCACTTATGGTGCGTTTTGTGGTTTATTGGAAACATATGTCATAGGAATATAACCATTGGTTTTGATCCTTTTTAAGGATTGTCTTTCCTGTACTTTTCTTTTTGTATTAAATATAATGATCCATCCCACATTCTTCTCCTTGTTCTATATCTCTACAATATCACTCTTTGTTCGTTATGGTTAACTTATATTTAAGAGTCTAATACAGGACAACATCTGATATATATCTTTCGGTTATTACTTGACGATATTTTAAGTGGGATATTTTAGTAAAATAAAACTTTGAAGTACTAATATTATATTGCAACATAACCATGAAGGAATGAATATGAAAGGTATCTTTTTTGATCTGGTCGTGTTTAATATATCAGGTTTTCAAATAATAAAATATAGTAGTCTACAATTAAGAAGTTGTAGACTACTATTAAGATTAATAAGAATTATTACAAAATAACTTGTAACACTATATTTAGAACTTGATATTTATAAAGTATAGTTGTTTCTACACTATTCTTTGTTCTCAAATTGTTCCTGTTGTTTACTTACTTTTTCTAGTCTAATTTGATTGAGTTTTTGCTGCATTTCCAATAACTTTCGTTTTAGACTTTGAATATCTTCTTTGCTATTTTGCTGGTTGATCGTCGTTCTTTTTTCCTTTGTAGGGGTTTCTGAATAAATACTCTTCATAGGCGATTTGATACTATTGAAAGTAAACTCACCACTTATTGGAGTATTAATTCCTTCCCATTGTAGATGGGCTTTCACTTTAATTGCTCCTGTTTTTGTTGTCGATTGTACCAGTATAGGTGCTGTTCCCCATTCTAGTTTTACTGGATTCGCCCCATTTTCTCTTCCGCCTAACAATTTCCCTTCACCTTCTATTTCAATGCGAACAGAATAGTTGTTTAATCTTTTTACATATCCATCTTCATCAACCAAAGATACTATTAGTGTTACGAAATCAGAGCCATCTGCTTCTAATGCAACCTTCTCGTTATCTAGTTCAATCATAAGCTTACTGACTCTTTTTGCAGGACGTTTAACTTCGCGAACGACAACTTTTCCTCCTATTAATCCTTCAACAACAATGTTTGCTTGTGAGAGTTTATGTTTACGTTGTAATTTCTTCATATCCATAAAATCATATGCATCTTTAAATACAACCGGAGGGTGAGGCATAAAATGATTTTTTTTGTCTACTTTCTGAATTAGTGTATCCTTTTCTAATAAAATCATTCTTACTTCATCGCAGTTTGTAAAAACGGTAATGTCTTTAGGTGAAAAAGGAGATAATTCATGAGCCGTGTATATCATTGGACCTGATTCGGCTTTTTCAAGTTTTATGTTTGGGTCTCGTTGGCTCATAAAAAGATAATATGAATATTTCGGCTGACGAAATACATCCATTATCCCTCCAAAGAAGGTGTCAGGGTGATAACCTCTTTGATGATCGAATGAATGCCAGAGCGTTCCTCCTACATGTTGTCTTGGACTTAGATATAATCCTTCGAAACTAGTGTAAACCATTGATGTCCCGGCATATTGTAGTGCTTGGATTAGTTGAGGTGTCTCTCCCCATCCTCTTGATACCCTACTCGTTGAATTGTGTGATGACCAATCATCCACATTGTCTCCCCATTCTCTAGTGAAAACAGATTTCTTTTCTTTAGAATAATCACCTAGAGATTTTTTATAGTTTTTTACAGTAGCTTCAACTGTATTTGACCAACATTCGCCTTTTACAGGATGTTTGTAATTTACATCAAAGTGTTCATGTCCTTTCGCATGTCCGTCGCATACTGTGTATGCTCCTTGCCATGGGTATTCTTCATGTACTATTTCATGAACTTGTTTTGCAAAATAATCAGGGTATTTGGTTTCATTTAGTATCGGTTCCCACATAATTACACTTGGATGATTACGATCACGTCTTACCATATTTCTGATATCATTATATACACGTTTCTGGAATATAGGCTGATCATTCCAAAATTGCCACCCTGGTGTTGCTACGATGATAAACATTCCTAGTTCATCACATGCATCCATAAATGCAGGATCTTGTGGGTAGTGAGCACATCGTATGATTCTCATTCCAACATCTCGGAGTTTTTTAACGTCTCTCCATTGTCCAGAATTAGGTAATGCATTTCCTACGTAACCATAGTCTTGATGTCTATTGGCTCCAATAAGTTTATCATGGTATGCTTCACCATTGAGATAAAAACCTTCTTTACCTTTAAATTCAATTTTTCGGATACCAATTCGTTTTTTTAACCCATCGATGCTTTTCCCATGATTGTCTTTAATCATAAGTTTAAGATCGTATAGATAGGGCTTATCAGGGCTCCATAAATGAGGATTCTTAATTTTTATTTTTTGGGTTATTGTTCTTGATCTATTTGATCTTACTCTGTTTTTTGTAATAGTAGTGGTAATGATTCTACCTTTTTTGTCAACTAGCTGTGTTTCTAAGTTGATATTCTTGCTATATCTATTTTTATTTATGATATCCGTTTTGATGATGATTTCGGCATTATATTTGCTTACTTTTTCATAATGAACAAATACTCCTCCACCTGCAGTTTTGTCTACATTGTTAGGATTACTTATGAATATCTTATTTGTGCTTAATAGATATACGTCACGATAGATCCCTCCGAAATATGCAAAATCCATGATATTTTGTGCCTTACCAGGAGGGTAAGTCGGATCGTCGGAATTATCAGCTAAAATGGCAATTACATTTTCTTCTCCCCATTTAATGTGGTTCTCGATTTCGACTTGAAAAGGCAAAAATCCTCCGAAATTTTCTTTTATTAATTGACCATTTATGTAGATTTTGCTTTTACCCATGATTGCTTCAAAATGAAGGGTTAATTTCTTTCCTTTCAAAGAATCGGGTAGATTAAAATGTTTTCTATACCATGCTGGTCCTTGATAGTTGATGCTACCGCTTGCTTGAGAAGGAAGAAACTCTAATCCATGTGGAAGATTTACAATTTCCCAACTTTTGTCATTAAAGTTAATCTTTTCCGCATTTTTAATATTAGCCTTTATAAATCGCCATCCAACATTAAAGTTGTATATCTCTCTACCACTATTCTTTATTGAATAGAACCCTGCTTTGCTAAATACTGGTTGTTTGTTTTGTGCTTTACTACTTATAAATAATAAACAGAGAGCAATACATAAAATTAATTGTTTCATTGGTTGTATTATTATAGTTTGTATTGGTTTATTTGTTTAGCTCTCATGATCAGTGATAACTTCTATTTTATAGGTTGATTTCAGCAGTAATGATTTATTTCAATACCATAAAATTTGTTGGATTGATATCTGTTATGCTTTATCTCATTATTGTAAATGTATTTGAATGAAGATAATATCAATGATCTTATAAATCAGATCTATTCCATTATTGTACAGCCTTCGTTGTTAATTTGTTCCCAATATCTATTCCTAGTATCAAAATATATTGCATTGTATTAATGTATGCTATTTATAACTTGAATGGCTTTTCTTATTTTAAATAAGGCTCTGCAAATAGGTGCTATTTTATTTGTAATACTTAAAACATGTCTATGTTGTTTAAATTATAATATATATGTATTAAAGTTTTATTTTGTTAAATTTGTGGTGTGGATATCTATATGAACATTTATAGAAGTAGGGCTGTCCATTTTTAATGATACAGATCAAAGTGATATTCCTTTTCTTGTTTGGTCTATTCTTTAATTTTTTATCCCATGTTTAAATTCTTGGATGTCTACTATAGAGTTATAATGTTTCCTTTTCAAAGTATAATGATGAGCGGTTGTCGCTAATTTAGATCTCTTTTGTGGTGGATTGAGAGCATTATATTTATTGAATAATTATCCTAAAATTAGATATATAAATGAAAAAAATTGTTCTATTCCTTTTGCCTATTTTACTGTTTTCCTGTTCGCATACGGATGGTTTTAAAGAGTTATTATCGAAAGCTCAAAATGGAGATGCTGATGCCCAATATGAGTTAGGTGAGTGTTATATTAAAGGAGATAAAGTCTTAAAAGATTCAACAGAAGCTTTTAAATGGTTTTCTCTTTCTGCCAAACAGGGCAATGATGCTGCAAAGTTTAATCTTGGATGTTTTTATTTTGAAGGTACAAGTGTCTCAAAAGATTTAAGAGAGGCCTATTCATGGTATATGCTTTCGGCTTTACAGGAAAATAGAGATGCTCAAAATATGATTGGTGTGTTCTTCCAGCATGGGCTAGTAGTGTCACAAGATTATAAAGAAGCCGTTAAATGGTTTACTCTTGCTGCAAATCAGTCTTTTACTATTGCTCAACATAACCTAGGCTTGTGTTACCTTTTCGGTAATGGTGTTGCTAAGGATTCTCAAAAAGCTTTTAAGTGGTTTATGGAAGCTGCTAAATTAGGGGATATGGATGCTCAATTTATGGTGGCTACTTGTTATTCTATAGGAGAAGGAGTGGAAAGAGATTACGATGAAGCTTTGCGTTGGGCTAAACTTTCTGCAGAACAAAACAATGCTTCTGCTCAATATCTTATTGGTGTTTCTTATATGGAAGGAAGAGGTGTAGAGAAAGATATAGACGAAGCTTTCGAATGGTTTAAACTCTCAGCAGAGCAAGGCGATCCTGATGCTTTATATCAGGTTGGAATGTATTATTATCAAGGACTAGGAAATGTTTCGAAAGACGAGAAGGAGGCTTCAAGATTGTTCCATATTTCCTCTGAACAGGGATGTGTTGATGCCAAGAAGATGTTAGAAGACCATCATTTATAAGAATTGGACACAATTGTTTCACGTTATTTTAAGCGTGTTTCGGAGAGTGACTTATGAAGAAGTTTTATGCTTAAACTAGATATATAAATGAAAAAGATTGTTCTATTCCTTTTGCCTATTTTACTGTTTTCCTGTTCACATACGGATAGTTTTAAAGAGTTATTATCGAAAGCTCAAAATGGTGATGCTAATGCTCAGTATGAGTTAGGTGAATGTTATATTAAAGGAGATAAAGTCTCGAAAGATTCAACAGAAGCTTTTAAATGGTTTGCTCTTTCTGCTAAACAGGGCAAAAATGCAGCACAGTTGAAAGTTGCTATTTATTATTATGATCATCCTAATAGTTATGATGAAATAATGAAAGCTTTTGAATGGTTTGTACTTCTTGCAAAGCAGGGGAATGCTACCGCACAATACTATCTTGGAAAGTGTTATCTGTATGGATATAATTGTTTGGAAAATTCTACTGAAGCCTTTAAGTGGTTTACACTTTCAGCGAAACAAGGAAATGCTCTTGCTCAATATAAATTGGGATGTGCTTGTTTTACGGGCAAGTGGGAAGTAATACCCAAAGATGTTGCGTCGGCTGTTGTTTGGTTTAGGTTGTCTGCCAAACAAGGAAATGCTCTCGCTCAATACTATCTTGGACGATGTTATGCTAATGGGTATGGAGATGTTCACATAGATTTAAGAAGAGCATTTAAGTGGTATTTATTATCTGCTGAACAAGGGCTAGCAAAGGCCCAATATGCAGTTGCTACTTGTTATGCAAAAGGTCGTGGCTCGGTGATCGATTCACAGCAAGCCTTTAAATGGTATAAGTTGTCTGCAAAACAGGGAAACATTAAATCTCTATTGATGTTAGGTTTTTGTTATGCTCATGGCTATGGGGTTAAGAAAAGTACAACCAAAGCAATTAATTTATTTAAGATCATAGCCAAAAGAGAAGTGGTGAATGCCAAGTGTATTGTGGAGCTGATGGGGGACTATCGACAAAATATTTGTTTATATAATTTTAAGGAGCTATTTCAATGGATAAAACGGTCTGCAAATCGTGGTGATAGAAATTCCAAATATGATTTGGGATGGATCTACTATAATGGTTATGGTGGAGTCTCACAGGATTACAACAAAGCATTTAAATCGTTTTCATATGCTGCATATGAAAATCAAGCTGATGCTCAATATAGCCTATCTCTTTGTTATTACTATGGACATGGTGTAGACAAGGATGTTAATGCATCTGTTCGATGGCTTAAGGAAGCTGTTGCTCATGGAAGTAAAGATGCTCGTCTGTTGTGGAATAGTGAGCAATTTAAGGAATTTAGATAAATGATTTCCTTTTTGAAAAATAAAAATAGGATTTGCCTATTACCAATAGGTAATAGACAAATCCTTTATAGCTTATAAAATAAGTCTTTTACTTTCTAGTGATGGTATTTAAAACCATTACTTATTTGTTGAAAATCTTATAAGAGAAGCTGTTTTTGCCATCGTTTATTTGTACAATAATAAATGATGGAAGAAGATCAATATTTTGGATCTCTACTTGACTTTTGTTTTGATAGTTTTGTGAGAATAATTGATTTCCTTCAGCACTATAAATCGCTACATTATATTTGCGATGGCTATTTAATCCTTCGATATTTAATTGCTCATATCCTTTATAGACAGTGATTTGTTTTTCTCCAATAGGTGAAGTACTTGCTGTAATACTAGATTTTACTTCTACAATATCTGAGCGGGTACCATCAGCCGATTCTAAGAATAAATATAGGAAGTAGTTTTCAGAAACGGTTTTGTTTTTTGACACCGTTTTAGTTGCTCCTTTTGCTATTGCTTCCGATCCTTTAGTTCCTGTTGTTGAATTTAGAATATATTTAGTCGTGATATTAGGAACTTCATTTGGTGAAAACAGATAATGAATTGTTCCACTTTCAGTAGAGTTAATATCTGCAGACAATATAAATTCGTTTCTTGTAATATCACGAACTTGTAACCACTCTGGCATCTGTTTTACTTCAACCATGTCTAGGTGAATACCTTCGTAGTAGTGATCTGTTTTTAACAGAATACGGAAATCTAAGTCACTAATGTCAATATTATGAATTTCGAACTCAAATTTCTGAGCAGTGTTTGCACTAGAATATTCTGTTGTAATATCAGCATCAATAATATTGTTTAAATCTCTATCGCTACCTAGTTTTCCAAAATTTGGATTTGGGTTCGCAGGATCTTTACTTCCTTGCGTTCCTACCAATTGTCCGATAGGAGAATAGATTCCATTCTTGTTTTTATATTCTAATCTTACAAAATCAGTATTTTCAAACTTATCCGCAGGTTGGTTAAGTGTTCCTAGTAAGAATGAGCAATGCAATGCTTTGATCTGTTTAGAACTGTTTACTGTAGCAAAATTCACTGATACAGCATCCGAATGAGCATTTTGTATTTTGGATCCAGCAAGGATATAGTTTTGATCTGTTCCAGAGATGCGAGCACTGTTGGCATAATATTTATTCATGCTAGCCAACTCGTATCTGTTGAAGTAGACTTTTTTGTCTGTATCATAGCTATCACTTAGTTGATAAGTGCTTGCTGATGGTGCATTCTCAAAACTTTCAGAGATAAGAATAGGATTCTCTTTTTTCTCTAGTGTAACTTCATTTTTAATACCATGTTGTGTAGAGAATCGAAGTATTGTTTGGTTTGCATCTTGAGATACAATAACACAGTTGTCGTGATCGCCTACAAACTGATAACTACCTTTTAACGTAACTAGACCGTCTCCCATTGTACTTGGGTTAGGTGTAATGCGCTCATTTAGTTGAATTCTAAGATCAGGGTCTGTATAGCTGACTTTAACAATGCTACTAGAGATTTTTTTTGTAAGAATCAAACAAGCTCTATCTGTTTCTGAAATCAATTCGTCATTAATCGATGATGCATTATAGAAACAGTATCCTTTTACTTGCTCTTTAGGAGCATTGTAAATATGATAAGAAGTCGAGGTTTGTTCTAATTCAAATGCTTTGTTTGCACTAGCCATCGTGTTGCTGAAGTTTTGCATCTCAGCGATAGTTGTGTTTGGAAGAATAACATATTGATATTCTTGTCCTTTAGGTGCATTTCCATGGTTGATTACTGCGACTGCAAAATCTCCTGTGGTTGCTGCCTTTGTCGTACTTGATTTAGAATTCTGTGTTTGTTTGCGAATTTCAATAGATGATCCAGCAGGAATCCAGAAACCATTGTTGTTGATGTCTATAATCCAGTGTGCTTGACCATCAGCGAAATCTGCGCTATATGGGAAAGACGTAATTGTGTTTCCATCTACTACAATAGCTTGGTTTTGAGCCGATAGCTTATACTGGAATAGTGTGGTCTCTGTACGGTAACTGTTGTTATCGTTAGAGATGTTGGTTCCAGAACATACAATATAGCGATCGAAAGCGAAAACCGATTTGTCTGCTTGATGTGTAGGAACGAAATTGGTTTGATTCTCTTCTCTAAGAAGCATTCCGAATAGACCATATTGATTCTCTAGGTTGGCATATCCAGTGAAAGCCATTTCACCCACAACAGATAGAGATCCACTGTTAGGAGATTCTAGTTGATCTAGTGGGAGGTGTACAGATGTTGCACCTGGTGCTCTATTCCAATCCCATCCTTCTTCTTCGAAACCGTTATTTGCGTTGGTTGCTTTGTCTCCAGTTAAAACTTGAACGGTTCCGTAACTTTGGTATCTACCGTAACGGTTCTCTGCTTTATAGATCTCTGCTCCCCAAGAATATTTGTTATATCCTTTGATAGAAACCAACCAATTGTCTTTTCTATATACACCAAATGCAGAGTAGTTGTAGGTAAATGCTCCTTCATAAGGAGTTCCTACAGCAACACCGTGGTTGATTAGATTCTTTTTGTTGGTAGTATTGGCTGTTTCAAAACGAAGGTATTGTTCTCCTACTTCTCTCCAGAATGGAGCACCAGTATAAGGATCTTCAGTATTTGCTAATGTTCCCATTGTACGAACGACACCGTTAGAGAATTTTCCATTAGAAGAGAGAGGGTGACGTCCTGAAACTCCGATACCCCAATATCTTTCTTGGGTAAAAGTAAGAAGGGCTTTGATTCCCTCCCAGATATGTTTTTTTGACTCGTTTGAAAGGTTGAAATCGGTATTTCTTGTTAAATTAATATATTTACCAAGGCCTGTATACCCTCCATTTGCATATGCTGGATAAAGTGCACCATGGTGGTATGTTGATCCGTCAGCTTTAATACCACCAATGGTTCCATTAGAGTATTTTAAAGACTCATCCATCCAACGTTTTAGCTCGATAAGATTGCGATATTTTTCTGGATCATTTGGTTTGGTTGCAATACTGGTCAATCGAGGGATTGTAACTGTATTCCAACTGTCGATTACTCCTTGTAGGTCATCGTTATGTGGTTGTTCCTTGTATTCTTGGATTCCAGCCCAATACGTTCCTACCTTAGAGAATGATTCAAGTAAACCTCTTGCATCTAATTCGTCTTTTAGTAATAGAATAGATTCACAGAAACCTGCAAAGTTGTATCCGTAATGGTGATTGGTTCCCATACCACTGTTTACAGCAAAACCTTGATCAATAACATATTTCATCATATTGATGTATTTGTCTAATGCATCTTGATCGTTTTTGAGTTTTGCTGCTTTTGCTAGAAGATATAAGTTGGCATTGATCTTCTTCATGGTTGCATCTCCGCCACCACTATTGATTGCTGCCTCATCATTTGAAACATAAGGATCTCCTGTAATCACACCATTGTTAATCTGAATATTCAGGTTGTTATAGAATTTCTTTGCATTATTAACCTGCGCAGTTGAGATTGTTGGTTTAAGCGATTGATAAACATTACTAGTAAATGTTTTCAATTGGTTCATTTCATCTGTAGTCAATGCGTTCTTAAGAGGAATATCCGATGTTGTTTTGTTTTCCCAATAGTATAATGCCCCCCAGTGATTGGTGTTCATCTCTGGATTAATGTATGGGAGTTGTGCATCTGGTGTTACTCTATCGTTGATTCGTTCGCTTGGGAACATCATACGGTCAAAAAAGAGTTTACCTGAAGCTACTTTCGATGGAGCTTTAATTCTCATATAATCTAGAGATGTTACTCCTTTGGTTCCTTTCATATCTTCTTTGAAACGTAACCAGCAAGCACGCCATCCTTTAAAGTTAATGTTGTAGTTGAACCAATAAGACACTGTTGACCCACTACCAAACTCTACAATAATATCTTCATCAATTGGAGTTTCATTGTAGATCCATAACATCATCCCTCCTTTATACGTGTTTAGAGCTGTATTGATGTTCTGCGGATTTGTAATTAGAATTTCTCCATCTTGATTCCATTCCCATTTAACAGACTGTGATCCCAGTTTATAGTGGGTCGCACTCATGTTTAGGTTAGAGTTGGTTGCATTCCAATTAGCAGGAACACTCCCTTCTAATCCTATGTATTGTGCATAGGATGTAATGGTGGTAGCCACAATAATGGCTACCAAGAGTAGTTGTTTTTTCATGTTGATTGTTTTTACATGTTGATTGTTGTTTACATGTTCTTTATAAGCTGTAGGGTGTTGTTTCTTCCTTTCCAACAATCCACTGTGATGGTGGTCTGATTCTGTTTGGTAATACAGCTCTTAACCACTTTCTGATCGTCTTTGGCTACCTTCCATTTTCCTTTGATTGTTACGCTTTTCTCACTTTTTTGAGATTTTGAAGCAATAATGTTCTTTTCTGCAGGAATATGTACTGAAGGATCTGTTACGACCAATAGTGCAGATTGTTTGTTTTCTTTAAAAATAACTAGCGTCTCTTTTGATGCCGATGAAACGGGTCCTTCTTTAATTTCTCCGTGATGATAAAAGGCATACATATATGTATGATCTTTTATTATGTTTATTACAGAAGCAGTCGAATCATTTGTAATTATTTTATATGGACTCTGGTTATTTCTAATTTTTCTTGATATTTCTTTTAGAGAAGTCTCGTTGGTTTGAGGCACAATAATATATTCATAGCTCTCATTCTTTGGAGCATATCCATGTTTGATAACCATTGAACAGAACCTACCTTTGGTCGTTCTTTTGGTTTTGTTGTGTTTGGATGTTTGTTCTTTATCTTCATAAAAGAGATTGGTCTCTTTAGGAAAGATATATCCATTATTGTACGCATCTTTGACCCACTCGATCTTCTGTAGTCTTCCGTTTTGGAGTGTTTTGTTCGATATGGTCGTGATATCGTCCCTCTTTTTTAGCTGGAAAATGGTTGTTTCCGTTTCGTATTCTTTATTGTCGTTTTGGATATTGTTACCAAGACATAATATCATTGAATCGAAATAGAATACACTCTTCATTGTTCTAAAAGAAGGTGTGAAATTAGGTCTATTATTTTCTTGCAATATCATACCAAATACCCCTATCTCATTGTTTAAGTGAGCTGATCCTGCGAAATCTTCAGGAGATCTCTCCATTAACGTATTTTTGTTAGGACTATTCAACTTTTTTAGTGGTAGATGAATGTTGGTAGAACCTGGATATCTATTCCAATCCCAACCATTTTCACTGTATCCACTATTTACTTGGGTGTCAGACATGATTTGAACCGTACCGTAACTTTGATATCTTCCAAATCTATTGTCTTTGGTGTAGATTTCTGATCCCCAAACATTTTTATTGTAACCTTTGATGGTTGCTTGCCATTTTTCTTTTTTTACTGTTGCTAGCGCATTAAAGTTGTAACTATAGAAGACCTTGTTATCATATTTGTAAGGCTTGATCCCTGCTTTGATGATTTTCTTTTTTAGTTCCGTATTCTTAGTTTCTATTGTTAGGTAAATGCGTCCCATCTCTTTCCAATACTTTTCATATGGATGGTATGGATTGTGTAGCAATGCCAATTGTCCATATAGGTTTAATGTATTGTTGTTGATATTCCCTTTTAATGGATGTCTACCAGAAATTCCAAAACCCCAAGTGTTTTTACTTGTCGCTCTAAATAGGTGATCTAAGACAAGACCAATGTTTTTTAGAGAGTGATTGTCTAGTTGAAATTCAGTGTTGCTCATCATTTTAAGGTATTCACTGATTCCTCCTAGTCCACCAACAGCATAAGCAGGATAGTTCCCTCCATGGTGAAACATTGTTCCATCTTCTTTGATTCCTCCCATTGTGCCAGGAGTGATTCTTAATGATTGATCCATCCATCTGGCAATCATTTTGTAAGCCACATACCTTTCTTTATGGTCCTTTAGGGTTCCTGCTGCAATAATTCTGGGTGTGATAGTGGTGTTCCAACTATCTACAACACCTTGTAGTGTTCCTACTTTGGGCTTAATGCGCATCTCTTGAAGACCAGTCCAATATCTTAGCATTTTACTGACTTCTTCAATCTTTCCTTGTTTAGTTAAGTATTCTGACATTAAGAAGATCGCTTTCGGATATTCTGTAAATTGATATCCATAGTGATGGTTGGTTCCAATACCACTACCATATGCAAGTCCTTGGTCGATAAGATAGGAGATAAGTAGTTCGAAGTTTTGGGCACTAGCACGATTTTTATTGTAGTAGTAATCGTTGGCAAATATGCTTAGTATTTTACCTGCATCTTTAATGATGATCTCGTCTTTAGATGATTCATCAAAAGAGACAAATGGAGTTCCTTTGTAGCTGTCCTTTGATTTTCGAATTCTCCATTCGCTCATCTTATCTAATGCTCTTTGTAGTTGTATCGCAGTAGGTTTTTTCCCTTTACAGAATTTTAAAGTACGGTGATAAATTGTATTCAGCTCTTCAGATTGAGCGAAAGTAAGGGGTTTGTTTTGTTTAATGTCTTTTTTGTAGGTCGATTCCCAGTGGTATAGTGCAGCCCAGTGGTTATGATTCATTTTTGGATTAATCCATGGTAATTGTTGGTCTGGTGTTGTTCTATCATGAATTCTTCTGCTTGGGAAAGAGATACGGTCAAACCAAAGTGTTCCTTTGCTGTTGTTCTGCGGACGATGAATGACCATCTGATCTAACTGATTGCAGTTTTTATCTCCAGACATGTCCTCTTTAAATCGAATCCAACATGCCCTCCATCCTTTAAAATTAAGATGGTAATAGAAGTGTAATTTGGATTCATTGTTGTGTCGGAACTCTATTTTAATAGAGTCGTCTTGCGGTTGGTCGTTATAGACCCAAGCCATCATGCCACCTTTAAACTCCTTTAATGCTTGTGTTATCGTTTCGGGTGCAGTAAATATTAATTTTGCGTCGGAATCTTTATAATGCCATTGTAAAGATCTCTTTCCTAGTTTGTATCTTGATTTATCCATCCTGATGTTACTCTGAAGAGCTTTCCATTCAATAGGCACTTTCTTTCCTTCTAAACCAATATATTTTACATTCATTCGGTAGGTTGCTCCAAATGAGAGGTTTGTTATCGTTAGAAGTAATAATATTAATAACTGTTTCTTCATTGCTAAAATTGTGTGTGATCGATGGTTTAATAATTATTGCCTAAATATATGGATTTGGTTTTTATGATTAATTGGGTTAAATGTCCCAATATGGATAGTTGTGTTATGGTATTGATATATAGCTGTTTGTTGTGTTGTGTAAAATTGTACAAGTACAATTTTACACCATTGATTTATCTTTGTGCGCACTTGAATAATTGGTGTCCTATTTCATCGTTTTGTCTCGCCCATTAGATGGATGTGTATTAATTGTTCGTATTTCGTTTTTTTGCTCTTATAGGATATAGGACTTACTAAAATAGATGTTTGTATGAGTGTTTTAATATGCTGGTATTCAGAATGTTTTGTTTTTTGTCTTATGTATGAAGTTCCATTTTAAACGAAGGTGACGTTTTCTTTATACCTCTGGTTATATTTGAGATACAAGAGAAAGGATCTTATTCCAAACCGAAGATCTTTAAAATTTAAATCATATAAGAACAATCAATAAACTGAATAAGAATGATGAAGAATTGGTGTATTGTCGCTATTGCTCTTTTCTCATTGATTAGCTGTAGTCAACAGAAAGCGAAAAAGGACTTTATTGGAGAGAATGTCGAATTTGCTGCGAAGCAAATAGGATTGGAGTTTAAAAAAATGGATAGCTTAAATGTGATCCTTAATCCTCGTACTATTCTTCCAAATGGTGAAACAAGATATAATAAACCAATGTTATGGACTAGTGGATTTTTCCCTGGATCATTATGGTATATGTATGATTTAACCGGTGATAAGATCTGGAAAGATCGCGCAATGAAGGTGAATAAAACGATTGAAGAAGTACAATACAATACACAACATCACGATGTTGGATTTATGATTTATTGTAGTTTCGGTAATGGTTATAGATTAACTAAAACAGCAGAGTATAAGCAAATTATTATTAATGCTGCGAAATCTTTGTCTACTCGTTATAGACCAAAAGTCGGTTGTATTCAATCGTGGGATGCAAATAAAGGATGGCAAGCAAAAAGAGGTTGGCAATGTCCTGTTATCATTGATAATATGATGAACCTTGAGTTGTTGTTTGAAGCGTCTAAACTGTCAGGAGATGATAGCTTTAGAGATATTGCAATTAAACATGCGGATACAAGTCTCGACCACCATTTCCGTCCTGACTATAGCTCTTACCACGTTGTCGATTATGATAGTATTACTGGTCAGGTAAGAAGTCGTGTTACTGCACAAGGTTATGCTGATGAATCAGCATGGGCAAGAGGTCAAGGATGGGCTCTTTATGGTTATACTGTATGTTACCGTGAAACAAAAGATAAGAGATATTTAGATCAGGCAAATCATGTTGCTAAATTCTTATTGTCGCATCCACGTATGCCAAAAGATCTTGTTCCTTATTGGGATTTTGATTGTGATGATGTGCCTAATACTTATAGAGATGCTTCTGCTGCTGCAGTAATTGCTTCAGGATTGTATGAGCTTTCTACTTATAATGAAGGTAACCAAGCTGTCGAATTTAAGGATGCAGCTGACAAGATTGTTAAGAGTTTGGCTTCACCAAATTATAGAGCAAAATTGGGTGAGAATAATAACTTCTTGTTGATGCACTCTGTTGGAAGTATTCCACATAATGCAGAGATTGATGTGCCACTTAATTATGCTGATTATTACTTTTTAGAAGCATTGGTAAGAAAAAGGAATTTGGAGAAGAAATAGTTTCAGAACCATTCTATAATAAAGGGGATATTTCTGAATGAAATATCCCTTTTTGTTTTTCTTGCCGTACAACTTTTGAGTTTCTCTAACTATTTTATTTTGTTTGTCATATATTTATTTAGATAAATTGTATTTTAGGAGTTGTTCTAATTGAAATTGGGACTACGACTGATATAAAGTAGTACTTTTGTTTATCAGATTTTAATTTTATTGCAACAGTTTAAATAACAAAACAAATATGAGAAACGATCATCACATTTTGAGTAGACATTGTCTCTTCCTTTTAATATGTTTTCTATTCATGAGTAGTGCAGGTATGTGTGCTAATGAGATTACATATAAAGGTTTGTTGTCGTTTGAGTCCAAAGTGGATAGTTCATGGGTCGCTTCCGATCCTACATCGTTGAGTATTTCGAATTATCATTACAAACATGGAAGTTCAAGTTTGAAATGGAATTTTAAGACAGGAGACTTTATTTCTGTAAATAATTTAAATATCTCGCTAAAGAAGTCGAGTAATCTAGAGCCCACTTTTGTGTGCTGGATTTACAATGAACATCCTATAAGAGAAGGGAAATTAAAATTTGAATTTTCTAAGGATGGTCAACGTGCATGTTGGTTTGAAATGGGAATGAATTATAAAGGCTGGCGTGCAGTATGGATAAACTATCGTAGAGATATGAAAGGAAAGCCTGTTGACGGAATGAATCGTGTAAAAATTATTGCTCCAACTAGTGCAAATGGAAATATATATTTCGACCATATGGTTTTTGCTGAATCTATTGATCCGACGTTACCAACGGGAGATTATCAAGTACCATATGTAAATATTAGATCGAATCATCATTGGCATAAATTATTAAGGTCTGCCCTTATAAAACCAAATATTCCATTACACGATGCTACAGAACAAGAAGTGGCGGATTTAGAAACCATAGAGAAGAGATTCTTCAATATGGTTTATTCTCCTACTTTGGTAACCCCTTCTTCTTTAGCACGTTTACGAAAAGATTATGATTTCTATGATATTCGTCTGAATCCAGATAAGTCTTTGATTGGGCGTCCTATTATCTTCTCTCACTTTGCTGATATGTATTCAAAGCATTTGAAGAGTCCAAAATATTATTTCAGATCTAATAAGATGGATATGAAATCTTATTCGTCTCTAATGTATCGTATTGCTTGTGCTTATGTAAGCGCTGAAAGATTGGATAATTCAGCATCAGTAAGAAAAGAACTATCTACCATGTTTTTAAATCTTCGTACCCATTTAATGGATCAAGGTTGGTGTGAAGGTAGTGCAATGGGAACGCTATATGATCTAGGTTATAATATACGTAACCTATATTATTCATATTTTTTGATGAAAGATGTGCTACATCGTACCCGTACAATAGGACAAGCACAAAGAGATATAGCATGGTTTTCTGGTTTGGGAGAAGTATTGACTTCCCCAAGTCATAAAGGAATGAGTATTGAGGATTTCAATACTACTATCATGGGGCGTTTATCAAGTGTTTTGTTGATTAGTGACCCTAGAGTAAAGGTACAATATCTTAATTGTTTTGTACGATATCTAAATAATGGCTTGGATTTGGCTCCTGGTTTATCAGATAGTTTTAAACCTGATGGTTCTGTTTTCCATAATGGTAATAACTATCCAGCTTTTGCTAATGCAGGTTTTGTGAATGCTTGTAAGATGGTTTATATTTTATCACAGTCTGGCTTTGCTGTTAGTCCTATGGGACATGAGAATTTAAGACGTTCTTTATTGATGGCTAGATTGTATTGTAATAAGTATGTATGGCCGTTATCGTTGTCTGGTAAGTTTCCAAAGGGTACAGGTCAACTTCTTACGGAGTATTATAAATATATGGCTTTGGCAGGAACTCCTGATGGTTCGGAGGCTATTGATAAAGAGATGGCAGGTGCTTTCTTACGATTAGTTGATGATGCCGATTCTGATCCACAGGCGCAATATATTGTAGAAAAAGGAGCGGTTGCCGAACCTTTCCCTTCAGGAAACTGGGCAATGAACTATTCGGCATTGTCTATCCATAGACGTAATGGTTGGTCGGTGACAGCTCATGGACATTCAAGATATTTGTGGGCTTCAGAACACTATGCTGATGCAAACAATTATGGTCGATTTTTGACTTATGGTGCTTTAGAAATTTTATCCTCTAAGAAAGGGAATACCCCAAGCAATTCAACTTCTGGTTTTAGACAATGGGGTTGGGATTGGGCCCGTATCCCTGGTACTACAACCATTCACCTTCCTATTGACAGCCTTCAAGTAAAGATCAAGAAGGAGGAGTCTAAAAAAGGGAATGGTGAAATGTTGTTGTCTGATGAAGCATTTTGTGGAGGGTTAAGTTTCTCCAAAGAATATGGTGTTTGGGCAATGAAATTGCATGCTAATGCCAAGTATAATGTCTCTTTTAAAGCGAGAAAATCGGTTTTCTTTTTTGATGATAAGATTGTTTGTTTAGGATCAAATATTGAAAATGAAGATAACTTATATCCTACTGAAACAACTTTATTTCAAACTTACTTGAAGTCTAAGGAACAACCGATAGAATTGAATAATAAGAAGGTAGATAAGTTCCCTTATGTTTGGTCAAGTGAAACAGATGTTAAAAGAGATACATATATCAAAAATAATGTAGGGAACTTCTTTTATATCCCATATAAATATGAAGTAGAAATAGAACGTAAGCATCAAATATCACGCGATCAGGGTTCTAAATATCGTACTGAAAATGATTTTGCTTCTGCTGTAATTAATCATGGTAATGCACCAGAGGACGCCTCTTATGAGTATGTGCTTATGGTTCAACCAACCGATTCTCAGATCAAACATTTTATTAAAGCGATGCGATATGATGATTCACATCCTTATGTAGTTCAACAGATGGATAGAGAAGCGCATATTGTAGAGGATCATGTTTCAAACGTAAAAGGTTATGTCTTTTTTGAAAGAAACAGAAACGTTGATGATGACCTTGTAAGTATAGTGGATATGCCATGTTTAATGATGAGTAAAAAGGAAAAAAAGAGCTTGTCATTAAGTGTGTGTGATCCAGATATTCATATTTACAATGGACCTGCTGATGTGATGTTTGATGAGAATGGAAAATATATCGAAAGACCTGTTCTTTCAAGAGATTGGTTCCGTAATGAGGGAAAAGAATCCATTATTAAGATCACACTTAATGGTGAGTGGGATTTAGATAGTGGAGAAGATTGTGAAGTAAATAAACTAGGAAATAATAAAACACAGCTGATCTTTAGATGTCGTCATGGGATGAGTAATGAGGTGAGGCTATTAATGAATTAAACGATGAATAAAAACATATCAAGAAGGAGCTTTGTAAAGCGTACAACTGTGGCTACTGCTGGAGTTGGTCTTTTGTCAACAGGAGTGTTAGGAAGTTGTTCAAAGAAAAAGGAGAGACCGAACGTCTTATTCATTTTCCCTGATCAGTATAGAAAACAATCTCTAGGTTTTTTAAAGAATGATCCGGTTCTAACCCCTAATATTGATAAGTTGGCAAGTGAAGGGATCCATTTTACAGATGCTGTTAGTAATCACCCTTTATGTAGCCCTTTCCGTGGTATGTTGTTTTCAGGAAAGTATCCTTTAAGTAATGGAGTTCAATCGAATTGTCATTCAGGACGTACTGCTTATGGTAATTTCCTAAAGCCAGACGAGCGTTGTCTTTCCGATATTATGAAAGATGCTGGATATGCAACAGGATATCTAGGAAAATGGCATTTGGATGGTCCAACTCCTACCAAGCCAGGTCAACCTAATATTTGGGATTCGTATTGTCCTCCCGGACCTCATCGTCATGGTTTTGAATTTTGGTACTCTTATGGTACCCACAATCGTCACAATCATCCATATTATTGGATCAATGATGCTAAAGAGAATGAGCGAACTGATGTGAATCAGTGGTCTCCTGAGCATGAAGCGGATGTGTTGATAGATTATTTAGATAATAAAGATGGTAAATTTAGAGATGAAGAGAAGCCATTCTTTATGTGTTGGGGGATAAACCCTCCTCATACTCCTTTTAATGAGGTGCCTCAAAAATACAAGAAGCGTTTTGAAGGAAAAACAACAGAAGAGTTGTTAAACCGTCCTAATGTGAAAAGAAATTTCCCAGAATTTAATGCATCTACAGGTTTTGGTGACTCAGGTGTGGAAAAACAGTTGGATCAAGCTAAAGACTATTTTGCATGTGTTGAGGGAGTGGATGATCAAATTGGACGAGTTCTGGATATGTTGGAGAAGAAAGGCTTAAAGGACAATACTATAGTCATCTTCTGTAGTGATCATGGTGAAATGTTGGGGAGTCATGGTTTGATGCATAAAAATATTTGGTACAAAGAGTCTTTTGAAATACCATTTATTATTAGATGGCCAGAGAAACTTCGTCCAGGAAAAGATAACCTTCTTTTGAGTGTTCCTGATATTATGCCAACACTTCTCTCTTTCCTTGGTTTGGGGGATCAAATACCTTCTTCTGTAGAAGGAAAAGATTACTCTGGGGTATTAAGAGGAGAGGCTATAGAACGCCCTAAAGCTGCACTATATTTCTTTGATAAACCAGAAGAGGAAACTGAGAAAAGACGTGGTGTTAAGACACATGAATATACTTATATTATTGGGTATGACCGAAATAATAAAAAGCATATCTTTTTGTATGATGATGTAAATGATCCTTATCAGATGGTCAATATTGCTGGAACTAAACCTGAGGTAGAGAAAGAGTTACATCAGATGTTAGAGCAATTGTTGCATGAAACAAAGGATTATTTTATCAGCTATATTTAAATAACTAGCGTTTTCCCATAACTTAAGAAGTAAAGTTTAGGTGATTATTGAGTTCTTAGCACTGTATAGAATTTAAGTATATGCTGTGCTAAGAATATCGCTTAAACAGGTGGGAAATACCTATTTGTGTGAAGAGTTATATTCATTCTTAAGATCATTTTTATGAAGAGAAGAGATTTTATTAAGGCTGGTACGATGTCAGCTGCTGCCATTGGTTTATCGTCTACATTAAAAGGCGCTACATTATCGTTTGGAAAGAAAAATAGTAAGAAGCAAGATCGTCCCAATATATTATTTGTACTTACAGATCAGCAATGTGCAGATGCTATGAGTGCCGTAGGAAATAATGATCTGAAGACTCCTGGAATGGATCAGATTGCAAAATATGCGATGAACTTTAAAAAAGCATATTGTCCTACGCCACTGTGTGTCCCTTCTCGATCGAGTATGTTTACAGGTATGTATCCTCATGAGATTAATGTGCCAATAAATAATATGGCTGCAAAATGGAACACCTCTGAGTTTCCATATATGGGGAATATTATGAAGGCCGCAGGATATGATACTGGATATGTTGGAAAGTGGCATTTGCCTGCAAGCCCTAAAGATATTGATATTCACGGTTTTGATTATATCAAACATGCTCGCGCAAACGATTTGGATCCAGATGTGCCAGAAGCATCAATAGATTTCTTAAAGCAAAAAAGAGATAAACCATTTCTTTTAGTTTCTTCTTTTGTTAATCCTCATGATATCTGTCAATGGGCAAGAGGAGAGGCGATGAGAAACGATGAGATTGGTGCTCCTCCTGCAGCTGATTTGTGCCCTTCTTTGCCTGATAATTTTGAAATTCCAGAATTGGAACCAGATGTTATTCGTTATGTTCATTCTTTGTCAAAGCGTACTTATCCTACTGAAAATTGGAGTGATGAAAAGTGGAGACAGTATCGTTGGGCATATTATCGTTTGGTTGAAAAAGTTGATCGTTATTTGAAGCAAATCATGGATGCTTTAGAGGAGAATGGTTTGATTGATGATACGGTTATTATATTTACTAGTGATCATGGTGATGGAAATGCACACCATAAATGGAATCAAAAACAGATCCTTTATGATGAGGCTGCACGAGTGCCTTTTATGATTAGTTGGAAGGGACACACTGAGGTGTGTGACTATAATGATAAGGCTGTTTCAACAGGTATTGATTTGATTCCTACGATGTGTGAAATTGCTGGTGTTGAACCGCCTGCACATTTGAAAGGTGATCCTTTGTTTAAGTTGTCGTTAGGAGATCGTAAGGCTTATGACCGTCCGTATACTATATCAGAGACAGAGTTTTGTTTGTCTAAAAAGACCTATGGCGTCAAAGGACGTATGGTGAGATCATCTCAGTATAAGTATATTGTATATGAACAAGGGGCGTTAAAAGAGCAGTTGTTTGATATGAATGTTGACCCTGGAGAGATGAAAAATCTGGCATATCAAGAGAAGTATTCTGAAATAAAATCGGAATTAAGAAATGCCTTGAAACAATGGATTAAGGAGACTTCAGATAGTTTCGAACTTTAAATAAAACGAATGGTCTTGCATAGAGTAATAAAATTTTTTTAGCAACAACACAACACATTAGTATTTCTTACTCTAGCAAGACCATTCAAAAGTAGTGATTACAGAGGAGGCATGGCCTCCTCTTTTTATGTAAATACTACATCTATTATCCCCTTTACACTTCTATACCGATATTCTTAAATGTTACCCTACCACAAATAGTGATTTTTTTTATTTTTTTTTCCTCGCTGTAGAGTCACGAGCAATTAATTTTATTGGGAGTACTATTGTTTGGGGTTTAGAGGATTGATTTTCAATGTTTTCGATTAGTAGTTCTGTTGCTTTGTATCCAACGGCGTCTCCCTTTTGTTCTATAGTAGATAAAGATGGAGAAATTAATTTTGCATAAGGTTCATTACTAAATCCAATTATCGAAAGTTCTTCAGGAATAGCTATCTTATGTTTTTGTGCATACTCTAAAAGACTTAGACACACTGTGTCGTTGGATGCAAATATAGCATCAGGTCTCTGGTCCTGATCTAAAAGAAGTTTGGCCGCTTGATCCCCCTCTTCTTTTGTTAAGTAGTTTTCTAATATCTCTCCTTTAAATGGCTCGATGTTATGTTTTCTTAATGCTTTTAAGAATCCTTGTGTACGATTGATATATAGATTAAGATGTTGTGGTCCTGCGATATGCGCAATCTTTTTGCATCCTTGTGATATTAAATGTTCGGCTGCTGTAAATCCGCCACCAAAATCATCAACGACAACTTTATTGGTCTCGATCTCATCGCATACTCGGTCAAAAAATACCAATGGAACTTCTTTCTCAATTATCTTGTGATAATGTTGATAGTTGTTTTTTATTAATGCTATAGATGCAATGATACCATCTACTCCAGCATGAAGAAGGGTCTGAATGCATTCTTGTTCTTGTTCTTCTTTTTCATTGCTTTGTGTGATGATGACACTATAACCTTTGGATTTCGCATATTTTTCTACACCATTGATGGCGTCAGCAAAGAAATGTCGTGTGATTTTAGGAATAATTAAACCAATACATTTAGTTCGTTTCATTCGTAAAGCAGTCGCCGCAGCATTTGGTCTGTATCCTAATTCTTCTGCGAGTTCATGAACTCTTTTTTTAGTCCTATCGCTAATTCGTGAATGATTATTTAGTGCTCTAGAAACTGTTGAACTTGATATTCCTAGTCTCTTTGCTATATCATGTATGGTAATGTTTTGTTCCATATGTGGGAATAAGGAGTTGTTATAAAAGCGAATTTTTCATTAAAGTTAAATTCTTAATATTTGTGCAATAATTGCACAAATATAGGTGCAAACCATTTTATTGTGCAATTTTATGAATGTGTTTTTGAATAGTTGTGGCTTGTTTGATAATTGCTATAGTGTTTAATGTGTTGTAAATGAAGTATTTGATTTGAATGTTAACATGAGATAAAAAAACATGTTATAGAATAGGTGAAAAAATATGCGAAAACGATTGCACATTCATAAACGAATGCTTTATATTTGTACTTATCATATTTGAAGGAAAATAATCGATATAAAATAATATAGATATGGCTCAAAACTATAGAGAAGTTTTCGCTACACATCCACGTGATGCAAAAACTTATGGTACTGAAAGATTAAGAGAAGAATTTTTAGTGGAGAATGTAATGAACGAAAATAAAATCGTTTGGAACTACTCTCATTATGATCGTTTGATGGTTGGTGGTGTTATCCCAACAGAAGGATCAACTGTTGTTCTTGAAACGATTGATCCATTGAAAAGTGAAAACTTTCTTGATCGTCGTGAATTAGGTATTGTTAATGTTGGTGGAAAAGGTATTGTTGTTGTTGATGGTACTGAGTACGAAATTGATTTTAAAGAGGCTCTATATGTAGGAATGGGATGTAAAGAGGTTTCGTTTAAAAGTGTAGATGGTAAAATTCCAGCACATTTTTATATGAATTCAGCACCTGCACATCAAAAATTCCCTAATGTTAAAGTAGGTCGTGAGGATGCAATTATCATTGAGCTTGGTGAGGCAGAGGCATCTAACCGTCGTACTCTAAATAAATTGATTGTATCTGATACAATTAAAACAAATCAACTTCAAATGGGAATGACTGAGTTGCACCCAGGAAGTGTTTGGAATACAATGCCTGCACATACACATAGCCGTCGTATGGAAGCATATTTTTATTTTGAAGTTCCTCAAGGACATTCAATTTGTCACTTTATGGGAGAGCCTACAGATACTCGTCACGTGTGGATGCAGAACGAGCAGGCAATCTTCTCACCAACATGGTCTATTCACTCAGCAGCAGGGACAAGCAACTATACTTTCATCTGGGGAATGGGTGGAGAGAATTTAGATTATAGTGATATGGATATTATTGCAACTCCAGATCTACGATAATTAGCAAACCATAGAATTGAAACATCTTTAAAATAAAACCAATGATTTTAGATTTATTTAGCTTAAAAGGCAAGAATGCTCTTGTAACAGGAGCAACTCATGGATTAGGAATGGCAATTGCAACTGCTTTAGCAGAAGCTGGTGCTCAGATTGTTGTTAATGACTTGAATCAAGAAAAACTAGATGCAGCTATCGAAGCATATAAAGCAAAAGGTATTGATGCAAAAGGTTATTTGTTTGATGTAACTAACGAACAAGCAGTAATTGATGCTGTCGAAACAATCGAAAACGAAGTTGGTCCTATTGGTATTCTTGTAAATAACGCTGGAATTATCAAACGTGTTCCTATGCAAGATATGGAAGTAAAAGATTATCGTCAAGTTATCGATATTGATCTTGTTGGTCCATTTATTATGGGTAAATACGTTGGTCGTAAAATGATCGAGCGTCGTGAAGGAAAAATCATCAATATGTGCTCAATGATGAGTGAGCTTGGACGTAATGACGTATGTGCATATGCTTCAGCAAAAGGTGGTTTGAAAATGTTAACTAGAAACATGGCTACAGAGTGGGCTAAATATGGTATCCAAACGAATGGAATTGGTCCTGGTTATTTTGCTACTGCTCAAACTGAACCTATCCGTGTTGATGGTCACCCATTCAATGAGTTTATCATTAACCGTACACCAGCTGCAAGATGGGGTAACCCAGAAGATCTTGGTGGAACAGCAGTTTTCCTTGCATCTAAAGCTAGTGATTTTGTTAATGGTCACGTTGTTTATGTTGATGGTGGTATTTTAGCTACTATTGGAAAACCTTCAAACGAAGAGTAATATTAATCCTATATAGAGACTGAGATCTTTTCTCAGTCTCTCCTCTATCTTTCTCAAAAAATAAATATTAGTAAGAGTAATTATGGTTAGGCTATATAAATATTCAGTATGGATGTTTTTGTTGGTTTTGTTTGGATGTTCTTCAAGTAAAACGAATGTAAAACTAGAAAACAAATTAGATGTAGATCGAGCGGACGAACCTGTTGTTATTAGTCGTGCGGAAGTGGAAAAATTGGTTGGTGTTTCCGATAAGGATAATATGGTGCCATGTGTGTATCTAAACCAAGAAATTCTTCCATCTCAAGTGGATGACTTGGATCATGATGGTAAATGGGATGAGTTTGCATTTTTATATAGTTTTAAATCAAAAGAGAACGTTGCTCTAACGATTAAATATATTGATAAGTCTCAATTGCCTTCTTTTAAACAAAGAACAAATGTGCGATTGGGAGTTGGGAATAGAAAAGATGGCTTTAAAGGTGTAGATCATGCTTTTTCGCCTAAAGGATTTAAAGGAAAACCTCTTCGTTATCAATCAGAGAGTGTCGCTTGGGAAAATGACAAGATGGCTTTTCGTAACTACTTTGACATTCGTAATGCCAAAGACCTTTTTGGTAAGCTTACAGATAAGATGATTTTGGATGAAGTGGGAGCCAAAGGCAACTACCATAAACTTAATGATTGGGGTATGGACGTACTTCACGTTGGTGCTTCTTTAGGTGCTGGTGGATTGGCCCTTTGTCAAAATGATTCATTATACCGTTTGGGTAGCACTGATGTTTTTGAGTTTACTTTGGTTTCAAAAGGACCTGTTCGTTCTATTTTTGATCTTGATTATAAAGGATGGAAAGTGGAAGGAAAAGATCTTGAAGCAAAAGAGAGAATTACTATTTGGGGAGGACATTATTGGTTTAAAAGTGATGTGACAATTAAAGGGGCAGATGCTTCAAGTACTCTTGCCGTAGGTATTGTAACATCTTACTTGAAGAAGCCTACTTCAATGGTGATGTTAGATCATTTTGCAATGGGATCTACTCTAGATAAACAATCTGAAAATAAAGATTGTCTGGGTATGGGTATTCTTGTACCAGCGAAAGAGTTTGTTTCTTCTGCAAATGCACCTAAAGCAAAAGTGTACCCTCTGGGTTCTCCTGAGTTTGCTAAAAATAGATATAGAAAAGCTGTTACTGAGACATTCTATTTGACACAAAAATTAGATTCAAAACCTGTGACACATTATTTCTTCTCTGTATGGGAAAAGGAAAATGCCAAATGGGCTTCTCATGATGAGTTTAAAGCGATGATGACTGTCGAAGCAGATAGATTATCAAACCCAATCGCAATTACTTATAACAAATAACATAATCAGAGATATAAGAGTAAGAGTTATGGAGACTACTAAACCACAAGGAACCTATAGATATCGAATATTGGCGATGTTATTTATCGCAACAACGATAAATTATATGGACCGTAGTATCATGGGGGTTTTAGGACCAACATTGATAGATAAATTTCATTGGACTAACACCGACTTTGCAAATATTAATATTGCTTTCAAAATGGCATACGCGATTGGTATGTTAACAATGGGGGGGATTATTGATAAATTTGGAACACGAATAGGATATGCAATCTCTATTGGTATATGGAGTTGTTTTGGAATGTTACATGCTGCTATTCAGCCAGCTTTTGCTTTGGTTGGATTTATGGGAGCAAGATTTGGTCTAGGTATTGGTGAAGCTGGTAACTTCCCTGCTGCTGTAAAAACAGTTGCAGAATGGTTCCCTAAAAAAGATCGTGCTTTTGCTACAGGAATTTTTAATGCAGGATCAAATGTTGGTGCTGTATTGGCCCCAGCTGTTGTGCCATTGGTTGCAGGAGCAACAGGAGAACACTGGCAATATGCTTTCTTGATTACAGGTTTCTTTAGTGTTACTTGGGTCATTGTATGGCTTAAGATGTATAAAAAACCAGAGGATCATCCAAAAGTTTCAGCTGAAGAGTTGGCATATATTAACCATGACTGTAAAAAACAAGAGAATGATGCCCCAGTGGTAAATCTATCTTGGAAAAAAGTTCTTCCGTTAAGACAGACATGGGCTTTTGCTATCGGTAAGATTACTGATGCTGTTTGGTTTTTCTTTATGTTCTGGAGTGCAATCTTTTTTAAGCAGATGTTTGGTTTGCATGATATGCATGAACTAGGTGGTGCTTTAGTTGTAATATATGTTGTTGCCGATCTTGGTAGTATTGGTGGTGGATATCTGTCTAAAATGTTTATCAATAGAGGCTTTGGTTTGAATGCTGCTCGTAAGTTGTCTTTACTTATTTGTGCATTATGTATCATTCCAGTATCTTTTGCTCCATTGACAAGTAATGTATGGATTGCTGTATGTTTGATTGCATTGGCTTCAGGTGGTCACCAAGCGTGGTCAGCTAATTTATTTACTCTAGTATCTGATGTGATGCCTAAGAAGGCTGTTGCTTCAGTTGTTGGTATTGGTGGAATGGTTGGTGCTGTTGCTGGTATGTTAGTGGATTTTGCACTAGGTCAAGGATTAGATGGCGCTGGTAAATCATTCTTCTTTACAATGTTTACTGTTGCGGGATGTTTGTATCTAGTGATTCTTCTTGTGATACACCTTCTTTTGCCTAAACTAAGACCTTTAGATGAAAATCTAGAGTTAGTTAAAGAATAATAATATACTTTATTTATATGGCTTGAAGAGGTTGTCTTTTATTAAGGATGACCTCTTCTTTTTTTATTGAACATATTTATTGGTATTGATAGATTTGAAACAATGCTTTAATGGTTGAATTATTTTATTAGTTATAAGATGTGTTAATGTTAATTTATTGACTAATAGTGTTTTCTGTGTTTTGTGTGTTGTTGTTTTAAATTGTTAGTATTGATAATTCTGCGATGTTTAAAAAAGTTAAATACTTTCCATCCTTTTAAGAATAGCTTAATATTCTGAGGGGAATAGACTATTTTAGCATACTAACAACGATTTGTAATTTTTCACATTATGCGTATCCAACTTCTAATTATTTTTAATCTTTTATTGCTGTATACGGTAGATGCTCAGAATCATATCTTTGAGCATTTAAGTGTTTCAGATGGATTAACACAATCCTCTGTTATTTCTATGGAGCAGGATAAAATCGGTTATATCTGGCTTGGAACTCGTAATGGTTTAAACCGTTATGATGGAAGAGAAATCAAACAATTTCATCATCTTAGAGGTGATTCAACTTCTATCCTTGGAGAGAATGTAAAAGAAGTGGTTGCTTCTAAGGTTAATAGTGATGTTTATGTCCTTGTAAAACAAGGAATTTCGATCTATAGTTATAATAATGAACGTTTTTATAATTATACAGTTCCTCATTGTGAAAGTATCTTTCTTGATAAACAAACGATTTATTTGGGTGATCATCTTGGTTTAGGTGTTCTTGATCGACGAACTGGAAATGTAAATAGGGTTGTAATACCTGATTATCCAGACTTTATTTTAAAGAAGATCTTTATGGATAAAAAAGGTCGATTGTGGTTGGCTACCCAACAATTTGGATTGTTGTGTTATAACCCAAATAATAAAGTGGTAAAGGTGATGTTGGATAAAGAGGTCACCTCTATCATGGAGTATCAAGGCGGTTTTATGGTTGGGACTGTTAAAGATGGTGTGTATCTTCTTAAAGAAGATAAGGTGTTAAAACATTTTTATACCGGATCGAAGAAATATCCTCTATCTAATAATACGATTCGTTCTGTTACTCGCGATCCATTAGGAAATGTTTGGATTGGAACATTTTATGGATTGAATGTATGGAATCCTGCAAGTAATAAAATTGACACTTATTATCAGTCTGATCTTGATCCTAATGGATTAAGCCATAATTCAATCTATTCTATATTAGTTGACAAGCAGGGAAGTGTTTGGATAGGTTCTTATTTCGGTGGTGTGAATATATATAATCCCCGTTTGACTGTTTTTCGATATTTTAAACCTAATCCTAAAAAGAATATTTCTATAAATTATCGTGTCGTTGGTGATATCCTTCAAGGTGAAGGAACAAATTTGTGGATTGCGACAGAAGGAGGAGGATTAAATTTATTTGATGCCAAAACTCGTAAATTTGAGTATTTTACTCATTCAAAGACAGAAAATTCTATATCTCATAACAACATAAAAGCTTTGTTTTTTGATAAAGACCATCAACTATGGATCGGAACCCACAACGGGGGCGTGAATGTTATGGATACAAAAACAAAGAAATTTAAAGTTTTTAATTCTCAAAATTCAGGAATCCAGAATAACTCGGTTTCTACTATCGTTGAATGGAATGATCGTATTCTTATAGGTAATTCTAGAGGTCTTTTTATTTCGAATGAAGAAAGAACGGACTTTGTTCCATTCCTAGATCGTGGTACTCCGGGTTCTCCTGCAATCCTAGGTACCATTCTGCACATGGTTGTAGATACCAAGAAACGATTGTGGGTTGCAACTGAAAGCAATGGCTTATTTCTTTACGATTCTAAGATGTCTCAAGTCGAACATTTTACCATCGATGAATCTAATCCTTATGGTTTACCAAGTAATCATATCCCTTTTGTCTATGAAGATAGATCTAATCGTATTTGGATAGCTACTTCTGGAGGAGGTCTTTGTAGGTATCTAGAAAATGGTTCTGGTTTTGATATCTTTAATCGTCAAAAGGATGGTATCTCAAGTAACTTCATTTTTACTGTGGCCCAATCTCGATATGGATTTTTATGGGTAGCTACCAGTAATGGAATCAGTCGTTTTGATGTTAAGCCTCGCCGATTTACAAATTTTGATCACGGAAAAGGGTTTCCTTTAGGTGAGATTAATGAAAAGAGTTTGTGTGTTACTAGAACAGGAGATGTGTATGTTGGTGGAATACAGGGACTCGTTTCGTTTAAAGAGAAAGATCTGATTCGCACCAAGTCAAAAAAGAAGGTAATTATAACTGAAGCTATGGTTCGTAGTGTGGATGAATCTAAAGGGGTTCTTGGAATAAAGGAATCATTGCTTTTTAAAGATAATCTAAAGATATCTCATCAGAATTCAGGTGTGACCTTTACTTTTACATCTTTTGAATTTATTAAATCCTTTAGACCGCAATTTGAATATATGCTCGAGGGATATGACGATCATTGGATTCAATCCTCTTATTCAAATAAAGTTTCATATAATAGACTGTCATCTGGAAATTATGTTTTTAAAGTACGTGTTCTTAATGATGACGATGAGAAGTATATGGATAGCTTGAATGTAGTGGTCGATGTACCATTTTATGGTACATGGTGGGCTTATCTTATTTACTTTCTGATATTATTACTGTTTTTATATGCTGTTCACTTGATTTTAGTAAGAAAATCAATTTTAGAGTTGTCTCTTGAACAACAACGTTTGGACTCAGATCGTTTGGTTCGTGATAATGCCAATAAACTTCAGTTTTTTACCAACATATCTCACGAATTTAGAACACCGCTAACCATTATATCTGGACTGTTAGAGAAAGTTTTAACTACCGATCGTTTAGTTGAAAATGACAAAAGATCACTTAGTTCAGCTTTCAGAAATTGTCAACGTATGACCTATCTAGTTGATGAAATTCTTGATTTTAGAAAACAAGAGCTAGGTGTGTTGGCATTAAAGAAGAGTAGAGTGGATTTTGTCTCTTTTGCCAAACAAATATTTGAAGTTTATGAAGAGTATGCTCTTATTCATGACATTAGATATGAATTTGTTGCGAATCAATCTAAAATAGATTGTTGTGTTGATTCTGTTCAATTTCAAAAGGTTATACATAACCTTATCTCCAATGCATTTAAATATAGAAGCAAGCAGGCAATAATTCGGGTTATTGTTTTCTCTGAAAATGATTCAGTCGTTCTGAAAGTGATTGATAATGGAGTAGGTATTGATGATGAATTTAAAGAGAAAATATTTGATCGTTATTTCCATGTTGAAGGTAAAGATGCTGGTGGTACTGGTATTGGATTGTCTTTGGTAAAAGGATTAGTTGAAGCACATGACGGGACTGTCTCTGTTGAAAGTACTATTGGTGAAGGCTCTTGTTTTCAAGTAGTAATACCTAAGCTTGAATGTTCATGTGAAGGAGAAATAGAGAATTCCCCAGAGTTAGTGGATGTTAATGTGCATACCTTGTTGCTTCCTTCTGCAGAAGTTGAAGATAATAACGTTGAGATGGAAGATAAGGAGAAGGCAACCGTATTGGTTGTTGATGATAACAGAGAGTTGAGAGATCTTCTAAAAGAAACATTATCCTCATATTTTAACGTCCATGTTAAAAGTAATGGTAAGGATGCTTATGAATGGGTGATGGAGAATCGTCCAGATATTATCATTAGTGATGTTATGATGCCTGAGATGAATGGATTTGAGTTTACTAGGCTCATAAAACAAGATGAATCTCTATGTCATATCCCGATCGTTCTTCTTACTGCAAAGGATTCTAAGGAACACTATGAGGAAGGAATAACAGCAGGTGCAGATGATTATATTGTTAAGCCTTTTGAGATAGGAATGTTATCAAAGAAGATCAATAATATTTTGTTAACAAGAAGTGCTTTGCAGAGGCAATATTCTTCTGATCCTGAGTTTGATACTAAGATCCTTGCAAAGAATGATGTCGATAAAGATTTATTAAAACGTGCCAGAGAAGTCGTGGAAGCCAACCTCAATAACCATGAGTTTAGCGTGAATGATTTTGCACGAGAGATGTGTTTAGGTCGAACTAGCCTGTATGACAAAATAAAAGGTGTTACAGGACAAACACCGAACGATTTTATTATGTCTACACGTCTTAAGACTGCTGCACATCTATTGCGAACCAATAGAGGGATGAATGTTTCTGAAGTTGCCTATACTGTAGGTTTTTCTACCCCTAGATATTTTAGTAAATGTTTTAGTAAACATTTTGGTGTACCTCCGAAGAAATATGCCAAACAGTTTGTTGCAAACGATATGAATACGAAATAGTTTAAGGTATAACGGTGTAATAGTTATGATTTTACACCGTTATTCTATAATTGTTTTGCACTTAATCAAGCCTTCTTCTTATAGCTATCTTGTTGATTTCCTACCTTTTTAACGCATCAATTCTTCATTTGAACTTTCTTTTCTGATTAAAAACATCTGCATATATTATTCATTTAATATCACCAATAATACATCTATATTGTGTGTGTTGATTTTAATGTATTGATATATAGAGTTTTAAGGAGTGTGTGATATTGTGCGAATGTTTTTGGCACTTTTGATTTATATATCCTCTTGGTATATTTATCCTATCAAATTATAGAGGATAAAAGTGACTTTTATTTTGTGTGAATTTAATTTAATAGAGCTAACTAAAATCAATAATTTATGTTTTCATTTAGATCTCAGGTGATGATACGTAAATACTTCGCAATGATAATTTTATCAGTGGGTATTATGTCTTCCTGTACACCAGATGAATACACTTATGAAGATCGTAATGGTGAAAAACCATCAAATCTTTCATATGTAGATATTCCAGACTTATCGGAAGGAGATGGATTTGTCTCTTCTCGTGCTTTCGTTGCACTTCCTTCGAATGTGCTTCCAGAATATTTCATCAAAGGATGGAAGAAAGATGGACAAGATATGGGAGATTTTTCTCAATTTAAGATCGACACCATTGATGGTCAGATTACTTTAAAAGGTAAGAATGATTTGACGCCAGGAAGCTATTCTATGGCAATCAAAGTACGTACTTATAATAATGTAGCAAATGCCGCTGAAGATGGTTCTTATACTTTGAATAAGACTGTTATTGATAGTGTCGTTTTTGATAATGGATTAAATTTCATTGTTCAACCTAGAGCTATAGAAACTTTAACTTATACTCCAGCCTTTGATGGTGTGAGACCAGGTCGTGAGTATCATTCTTCAGCTCCTGCTGTGGTAGGAACACAACCTATTACTTTTGCATTGGTTGGTGATCATCCTGCTGAATTTACAATTGATGCTGCTACGGGTGTAATTTCTCTTCCGAGCGGTCATACTTTAGAAGTAAAAGAATATTCATTGAATGTGCAAGCCACAAATGAAGCTGGTGAAAAAGTATTTGAAAATGCACTTACTGTAAATGTTGCTGCAGCAACAGAAACTATCGTTGGCCAACTTCAACTTCCAGATTCATATAAAGCATCTAGTTATAGTGTAGGAGATGACAACATTCCTGTAATGACTGCTTCTAGTGTTGATCCAATTAATCCTATTCAAGATTCTAACAAGAGATGGAGAATGTCATGGGGATTATGGCATCAGAAATTTGATGGAGTGAACCAACATATTATTGAGTTCAGACCAATGAAAACTGAACAAGAAGATTATCTTTTGTTTGATCAGAAAGTAAGCTTTGTAGATGCGGAAAAAGCGAAAGCTATTTTATCACTTGGTCACAAATATGGTACTTTATCTGGATTTACTTTCCAATTGGTTGTAAGTACAGACTTTGCTGATGATCCAAAAACTGCTACATGGACAGCATATGATATCAATCTAAATGATGCTCAAGCTACTTATGAAGAATATAATGTTGATCTTTCTGCTTTTGATGGTCAAGAAGTAACTATTGGATTAAAAGTTAAATTCCAAGTTGTTGATGGTATCACTGCTACTAGTTTAACTAAGAATATTTGGTTAAAGCAGTTTGATGTTTACGCAACTAAATAACAATCTTTGAGAAATGAAAAATATTTTATTATACGTTACGATCTTTCTTTTTTCTATCAATTTTGCATCTGCAAAAAAGAAAGTTGTGGTGTTCGAAGATAATATTTCGACCCTAAAGATTATAGAGGGAGAATGCAATTTAGGTAAATTCACTGCTTACAGTCTTAAAGGAGATGGTTCCCAAGAACCAAATAAGAAATGGTTGAAAGCATGGGGAGTTTGGAACTGTAATGATGTTTTAGGTTCACGTAGTAAGTGTTATAATTTTGTGTGTTCCCGCACTCAGAATGATGATTGGTTGGTTTCTAATGAGATTGATTTAGACGGTGTATTAAAGCCTTCTTTATTATTAGATTATTATTCTCGTTATGGAACAGATAATGCCAATAATTTTGAGATTCTTGTTTCAACCGATTTTAAAGGTGATGTAACTACAGCTAAATGGACAAAGCTTCCATTTACTGTCTATCATAAACTAAAGAAATCGGAATCGCAATCTATTTCGTTAAAGAAATTTACTGGAAAGAAAGTAGTTATTGCTTTTCATGTCTTTGGATCAGATAAAGAGAATGAGTTGAAAAATATGACACGCAATTACTTTATCTCAAAGGTTCAGATTGCTGGAAAGAAATAATTCGTTAAGATTTTGAAATTGAGAGATTCAAACACTCGTAATATTTAAATTATGAAAATAAATAAATTATCATATATAGGACTCCTTTGTTTTATGATGCTCTCTTTTGTCAGTTTTGCACAAAAGAACCTTGTTAAGGGAGTCGTGAAAGATGATGCTGGTTTGCCTCTTCCAGGGGTGACTGTTATGGTCGAGGGTACTACCAATGGTACCATTACTAATTTTGATGGTATTTTTAATATAAAAGCTAAATCTAATTCTAAACTAGTTTTTTCTTTTAT
The DNA here is from genome assembly GCA_025210775.1 of Prolixibacteraceae bacterium. GTDB lineage: Bacteria > Bacteroidota > Bacteroidia > Bacteroidales > Prolixibacteraceae > Halosquirtibacter. The sequence goes on along the minus strand of JAOARB010000021.1, from coordinate 77,478 downwards.
TGGGTATAAGTCGTTAACTATTCCTGTAAATGGAAAGAAAAATATCGATGTTACTTTAGAGAGTGATGTACAACAGATTGAAGAAGTTGTAGCTGTTGGTTATGGTACCAAGAGTGTTAAAGACGTTACTAGTAGTATTGGATTTGTAAAAGCAGATGATTTGGTTAAAGCGCCAGTTGCTAACTTTGACCAAGCTTTAGCAGGACGTATGTCTGGGGTACAAGTATCAGCATCTGATGGAACTCCTGGTAAAGGAATGCAAATTGTGATACGTGGTGGTAACTCTGTAACGGGAGACAACACTCCTTTATATGTAGTGGATGGAATTGCAATGGACTCTTTTGATCCAGGTTCTTTGTCTACTAATGATATTGAGAGTATGAGTGTCTTAAAGGATGCTGCTGCTGCTGCAATCTATGGTTCTCGTGCATCTAATGGTGTTGTTTTGATTACAACAAAAGGTGGAAAAGTAGGACCTACAAGAATCAATGTAAATCTTAGTGGAGGAGTTCAATGGGTTTCAAGAAGACTTGATGTAATGGATCCTTATCATTTTGTTCTTTTACAACAAGAAGTGGCTAATGCTTTAGGAGGAACATATGTTGATACATTCCAAGAACATTGGGTTGATCCAGAACTTTACAAAGATGTAGAAGGAACAAATTGGCAAGATGAGATCTTCCGTACTTCTTATATTAAGAATGCGAATATTAGTCTAGCTGGTGGTAATAAGAACACAACCCATTATGCATCTGTGAACTTTCTTGATCAAGATGGAACAATGATTAATACTGGTTTCCAGAAGATAAATTCTCAACTTCGTTTGAATCATAAGTTCAGTAATAATAAATCAAGAATTGGATTAAACTTCAACTATGCACACTCAAACCAAACAGGAGAGACTGTTTCAGGAAACAATCGTGCTAGTGTGATTCTTGATGCTCTTTCATTCCGTCCTGTATCACCAGTTATTGATGATGGTTTAGAAGAAGGCGTGGATCTAGATGATAGAAACAACCTACGCTTTAATCCTGTTAAGAACTTATCTAATACAGACAGAAGTTATCAGATTGATAATTTCCGTGCGAACTTAGATTTCCAACATAAGATTACAAAGAACCTTACTTTTAAAACAAGAGGTGGGTATAGTATTGATAACAGAAAATTGAGTAAATCATATGGTTATGATACTTATAATGGCCGTCGTGGTGTTAATGGTATCAGTAGCTCTGTTGAATCTCGTAGAAAGTATGTTTTCAATAATACGAACACATTGACTTTCGATAAGAAAGTTGGAAATTCGAAATTTAATGTTCTTTTAGGTGAAGAGATGTCATACAATGTATATGATTTCCTAAAAGGAACAGGTAACAATATGCCTATTGATGATTTAGGTGCAGATAACTTAGCAATTGGTTCTACTTTCTTTGTTCCTTCAACAGGAAAAACAGGTAATTCGTTGTTGTCTTATTTCTCTCGTGTAGATTATAACTACAAAGAGAAGTATATACTTAATGCATCTTTCCGTGCTGATGGATCTTCTAAATTTACTGATGGTAATAAGTGGGGTTATTTCCCTTCAGGATCGTTTGCATATCGTTTGATCCAAGAGCCATTTATGAAATCATTGAACTTATTCTCTAATTTCAAAATTCGTGGTTCTTATGCTCAGAGTGGAAATAACCGTATTGGTGATTTCTCTGCTCACAACCTTGTTTCTTCAACAAGTGATTCAGGATATTCATTTAATGATAGATATTTCTCAGGTTTCACTATTACGAACCTAGGTACAGAGGATATTAGATGGGAAACAACTACATCTTATGGTGCTGGTGTTGATTTAGGGTTCTTCGATGAGAAGATTCAAGTAACAGTGGATTGGTATAACAAAAATACTACTGATCTTTTGTTGAATGCAGATATGGCTCCAAGTACAGGATTTAAGAAGACATTTAAGAATGTTGGTGAAATCCAAAACCGAGGTATGGAATTTGCAGTAAACACTAGAAATATCCAAACGAAAAACTTCGAATGGTCGACTAACTTTAACATCTCTTTTAACAAGAATAAATGTATTGCGTTAAATGATGGTCAAGAGTTCTTGAAGACAAATCCAGATTGGAGTTTCCAAGTTGCAGAATATCAATATATCACTCGTGTAGGTGGACCAGTAGGTGAATTCTTTGGTTTGAAATACGATGGAGTATATACACCAGAAGATTTTAATATTGTTGATGGTAACTACAAATTAAAGGATGGTATCCCTAACAACGGTACTAATGTTGCTGTAGGATCAGCAAAATTTGTAGATGTTAATAAAGACGGAACGATTAATAATGAAGATCGCGTTGTTATTGGTAATGCTCAACCAAAACACTTTGGTGGTATAACAAATAACTTTAAGTATAAGAATTTTGATTTATCGATTTTCTTCCAATGGTCTTATGGTAATGAAATTCTAAATGCGAACCGTATCAAGTTGGAAGTTCCTACTTCAAAAACAAACTATAACTATCTTTCTTCTGTAGCAGGTCGTTATTCTGCAACCAATCCTGCAGGTGAGATTAATATTATTAGAGATGGTAATGTTTACGGAGCTCCTCCTAAAGGAAACCAAGTGTCAGATCGTTATATTGAGGATGGATCATTCTTACGTTTAAAGACTGTTTCTTTAGGTTACCGTTTCAGCAAGAGATTGATGAAGAAGGTTAATCTTTCTAAAGCACGTATTTATGCTTCAGCTCAGAATATTTATACTTGGACAAATTACTCAGGTTATGATCCAGAAGTTTCTGTAGGTAAGTATGGTGCATTAACTCCAGGATTAGATTATTCAGCTTATCCTACTAGTACGACTGTTACTGTAGGTCTTGAATTAGGTTTTTAATCGTCATTAATTTGTAATATTTGAGATCATGCAAAGATTAACTAAATATACAATTGTAGTAGCAATATTATTTGTCTCTACAATGTTTCAATCATGTTCAGATTTCTTAAATCGAGAGCCATATTCTACGATTAAGTTGGACAAATTTTATCAAGATGAGAATCAAGCAAATCTTGCCTTGACAGGAATATATAGTATCATTGGTAGCGACTATACTTATGGTTATTACCTATCAAGTAGATTCACTTGTGGTACGGATGCGATGGTGTTTTCTCGAAATTATAGTACGTGGAATGTTGCTCTAAATACGGCAAATAATTCAACAAAAGAGATCGAGGATACTTATCGTACCCTATACGAAGGAGTGAACTTAGCAAATACTTTTATTGATAAAGTGAATGCGTCTACAACAATTGACGATGCTGCAAAGTTACGTCTTACTGCTCAAGCACGTTTTTTAAGAGCTTTCTTCTATTTTGATCTTGTAAGATGGTTTGGTGAAGTTCCTATGAGAACAAAACCAGTTCTTAGTGGATCTACTGAAGATACATCTATTAAAAAGTCTAAAGTTCTAGATATTTATAAAGATCTTATTATTCCAGATTTGGAATTTGCAGGTGAACATACTTATTCTAAAGGTGATACTGACTATGAAGTAGGTCGTATTACAAAATCTGCTGCTTGGGGTATTCTTCAAAGAGTATATTTAACTATTGCAGGAGTTAAGAATGATACTGAAAGAGGAAGCTATCCTGAGTTCGATCAAAGAGAGTGTTACCGTAAGGTGGTAGAGTTTGGTAAAAAAGTTCAGTCTGCAGCTCGTTACAGTCTTATTCCTGAGTATAAGGATATCTTTTTAAATGAGATCAAAGGTTCTGTTAACGACCAAGAGGTGATGTTTGAAGTACAATTCACTAATATGCGTTCTTCTGGCCGTTCTGAGCATGGTCGTAATGGTAACATGAATGGAATTCAGTGTTCTCTAGCAGGGTTGACAGATCCTTATGCATATGCGTATAGTTATGCAGGTTTGTCTTTATTTTACGATTATGAAGAGTCTACAGGTGATGCGAATGATGATAAGCGTTATTTATGGAACATTGCTCCTTTTAAAGTAGGATTCAATAATGTTCTTGATACTACCTATGTTGTGGATGATGCTGGACAACCTGTGCTTGATGCAAACGGATTTAAGCAAATCGATCATGTGTTGTTTACAACTAAAAAGGTCGCAGGTTTTACATATATTGGCAACAACCACACACGTTACCCTGGTAAATTCCGTCGTATCAGTTTCGACGAAATGGAGAATGGTATTTATAGAACAGAAAGATTGAAAGCTCAACTTCCTTCAGGAAAGAGCAAAACAATTTATACTTGTTACAAGCAGATGCCTTCTACTGAATATTTTATTGGTAATGATGGAGAAGATTATGCCTATGTTCTTAATGACGATGGATCAGAAAAACGTCTGTCTCCACACTTCTATTTGGTAGCCGAAGGGAAAGTTTGGAAGCAGTTAGCTAACAGTTCTTTACCTCTTAAGAAACTTGAGTCTGGTGAAATTGATAAAAACTATACTGGAATCAATTTCCCTATCTTAAGATATGCTGATGTTCTTCTAATGATGGCAGAAGCTCATATCCAACTTGGTGAACTTAATGATGCTGTACCATTTGTAAATCAAATTAGAAGAAGAGCAGGTCTTCCTAATCTTACGAATGACATTATTGCTGATCAGTCTCGTTTCTTTAATGAATTGGTTGATGAACGTAACAGAGAATTATGTTATGAAGGTGTTCGTCGTCATGACCTTGTTCGTTGGGGACTATTTGGATCTAAACTACAAGATCTTAATAGCTTGATGAAAGCAGAGCCTATCAGTAAAGGACAATCGTGGATGTTAAGATCAGGTGAAAACTATTCAGTTGACAATGATATTCTTCCTACTCCTCTTAAAGAAACCAATATTAATATTGGACTTTAATTAATAGCGTAGGTTAGATTAATAAAAGGAGGTATACATTTGTGTATGCCTCCTTTCTTGGTATGTCGAGATTGTTGAATGTTAATTTTGAACTAATTTTATTGTTGTTAAATAGTACAAACTAATTGCTTTTAGAGTAGTATTTTTTATCCTTTTTTGTTTATTTTAATGTGATAAGAGGTATTCATGACAATAATGTCGGATTCATTATTATAGATATACAAAAGGAGAGATATGCTACACTATTTTTTTATCGAAGTGATATCCTTCTTTGAGTATCGAATGAAATAATATTCTGTTCGTATAGTCTGTTAATCAGTTTATAGAGATTGAGATGTTGTCGTTGAGGTTTTGGTTTTAAAGATTAATATTCATCTATTTTGAGTTTAAGAAAATATATTTACACATTTCTATTTATTGTCTGTCAGTGTAGCTTTTGTTTTGCTACAAAATATCATTTTGAGGCTTTCCCTTCAACAGGTAGTTTCGGTTCAGATATCTGCGTTTCAAGTGTAGAGGATAGAAATGGTTTTCTATGGTTGGGTACCAACAATGGTCTATATCAATGGAATGGTCAGAATCTTAAGAAAGTATCGTTACCAGTTGTTAATAGTAATTTGGTTAATGATATCAAGATATCTTCATTGGCATTAGATCATGATGGTATGTTATGGATAGGTTCTGCTGTAGGTGTTTTTTGTTTTGATCCCGTCTCTCATAAAGGGAGAAAAATTCCATTTCCTGAGACCAACGTACCTCATCTATTATATGTCGTTAACGATTTGGATATTCTTTCTGATAATACGGTGTTGATTGGAACTCGTAATGGACTCCTTTATTTTGATAGAGAGCAAGATCAGTTTGTTTATGACAAACGATTTTCTCATATATCTACTACCACAGCCATTGTAAGTAAAGATAAACGCGTTATTACTGATATCATGCAAGATTCAAAACATCGTGTTTGGATCTCTACAGAAGGAGGAGGGGTGCATCTTTTTGATTCCAACCAACAACCTTTGATTGTTTTCGGAGAACAGCAGATTGGAACTGATACCGTTCTATCGATGTATGAGGATTTCAATAATCAGATATGGATGATTGGAAGCAATGGTGTTGTTTGTCTTGATGATTTATACAAAAGACAATATGACAAGGAGAAGCTCTTGAGCTCCTATAGTGTCAATTATATTACTTCTGATGAAAAGAATGAAGTGCTCATAGGAACAGATAAAGGTGTTCTTATTTATGATGTATCGAAGTCTAGGTTAAAGACGATCTCGGATACCCCTCAAAATGGACCTAATTCTGATCTTGATGGTGTTGTTTATATCGCTCCGTGGAGTAAGAGACATTATATTATCGGTTCAAGAACAGGAATCTTTAGTATGGTGAGAAATAGGTTTGTTTTCGATCTATTTAAACATCAGAAAGGAAAATCTCCTTCCTTATCAGGAAATCTATTACGTGTAATTATTCAAGATCCTTCTTCTAATAGATATCTCTACATTGCTACTATGAATGGGGGTGTTGACCTCCTTAATTCACAAGAGAATACAATTAACCCTATTACCTTTGATCCCGGATTAGATAAAAAAAATTACACTATAAGGTGTGGAATGGTGGATCACCATAAGAATATCTTTTTTGGTACCGATAAAGGTATTTTGCGACTATTGAAGGGAAAGAAGAGACTGATCAAATCAAGATTCTACGGTTTACCTATAAGTAATGAACCTATCTTATCTATGTTCCATGCTTTATCTGGAGAATATTGGATTTGTGGTATGAACACAGGGTTGATTCGTTATAACCCACAAACGACTTTCATTCGTAAGTATATTCCAAAAGGGGATAAGAATGATGTAACTTCTCGTAATATAAAAGCTTTATTCCAGAGTACAGATGGAACCATATGGGTGGGAACACATAACAAAGGTATTTGTCGATATGTTGAAAATGGCGATAAATTCATTCAGTATTCTACCGCTGATACCACCAAGAACCTTCTTTCGGATAAGATCTTTTGTTTCTTCGAAGATTCACGTGGTGTTCTATGGGTCGGTACTGGTAAGGGACTTGGTGTTTATGATCCGGTAAATGATTGTTTCCATAAATTTAAGTCTCGTAGAATTGAAGTGGACTTGATGGTTCAAAGCATACAAGAGGACATTAAAGGACGTTTATGGCTTGGAACCAATGGAGGCATTAAATGTTTGGATATCGAACAAGATCATTATGCTTCGTTTATCATGTCTGATGGGTTACAGTCTAATGTTTTTGAATATAATGTTGCTGCAAAAAATAGCCGTTATATCTATATGGGTGGGAATAATGGATTGAACCGTTTTAAACCAATAGATTTTTCCCCTAAATACTCTAATACTCGTGCTGGTGTAGTCTCTATCTCAAAGGTGTTATCTGATGGTCAGGTACTCGTTGTACCCAATCAAGATCTCTATAATAGAGATGGTGGATTAAAAACTATTGAGCTTGATGGCAATGTGGAGTCGGTTATTGTAAAACTATCCATCTTAAATGTACTAGACCAGACAAAATGTAGATACGCATATAAGTCTAATGGTGGAGATAAATGGAACTGGTTAGGTGAATTAGAGAACAATATTGAACTACCCGTAAAAGGGGAGCATAACTTAAAACTTAAAATTAGAGGCACAAACCAACAGGGAATGATGAGTCGTAATATTATCGATTTAGAGTTTGTCCATCATTCGTTTCTACCAACATTACTTTTTGCTTTTATCTTCTTGATTCTTCTATCTTCTATTGGCTACTATATCTTTTATTTCAAGAAAAAGAAGAGCCATCTGAACCATTTTGAGGCTCCTGTAAATAACACTGTGGATGAGCGTACTGAAAATAGCGACCTATCTGAAGATATTCCGTTGGTCTCTCCAATAATTGAAGAAGGAGAGAAGATCCGTGAAGCTCTTGAAGTGAACCAATGGTATCTAGATCGAAATCTAAATAAGCATCTCTTTGCAAGACATCTACATATCTCTATGTCGCATCTTTCTACGGTTCTACGTGAAGGCCTTAAAACGAACTTTAATGACCTTATTAATGGTTACCGTATCGAAGAAGTGAAAAAGAGATTAAAAGATCCAATGTATAAAGATTATACTTTGCTAGGTATTGCTGAAGATTGTGGCTTTAATTCGAAAACGTCCTTCTACCGTATATTTAAGAAATATACAGGCATTACACCTACAGAATATATCCAGAAAGATAATTTAAGAGACGATTAAGGTATTCGTTTCACTTTGCCATCTTCTTGATATTGAATCTTTATATCAAACATTTTTTCTCTATACATGTCATAATAGTGATAAATTAGAGGGGTGTTTTCATCTCTAAAATATTTCATATTAGCCTTTTGTTTAAGAAAAATAATGGCATTCTGTTCTATCCTTCGCTTTCTCTCTTGATTGTGTACAGGATCAAGTTTAAGGAAAGGGAAAGTCAAATAGTAGTGGAGTGTATCCACCGAAGTACTCGCACTATCCAAACGTAGTCCTTCATCAATAGTGGTTGGACATTTACGATTAATCTCTTTGGCAATAACCTTTAATTGGTATTGGTTTTCTATCTCTGTTGTCTTAAAGATGGATATCTTGAAAAATAAAAGGCAAGCTCCTCCAATCAAAATAATCCATAATTGAGTTCTATAGTTCTTCTTCATATGCCAAATATATAGATTAATACAGGCTTATAGTAATTCTATAAGCCTATATTTTTGTTAAATGTGATCCTTAATCCACAAGAAGCGATGTTGGTACTGTTCTATATGTTTAACTAAAACACGTGTTAGTTTTTTGCGCACCTTTTTAGCACTTTCGTCATAGAAGATATTATGTAGCTGTTCAGGGTCTTTCTTCATGTCAAACAGTAGGTGGTCTTTCCCACTATTGCTATAACATATCGAGTAATCTTCATTATATAGTCCGATGAATGCTGATTTAGGACTGCGTCCATGTCTACACACGACTGCATAATCCTTATCGATCTTTTTGGCTTTCCCTTCTAATAATGGTGCCATGTCTCTACCATCAGAGGCTTTCTTCGGAGTAATTCCCATCAACGAAGCAAGAGTCATCTTAAAGTCAACAGTCGTGATATGTTGTTGAATAACCTGTCCTGCCTTTATCTTCTGAGGATAACGAATCAAGAATGGAATACGATAAGCTGTTTGATAAAATTGATTCTTCCCAAGTAGACCTCCATGTTCTCCCATATATTCACCATGATCGGTTGTAAATACAATGATGGTATTGTCGTATAACCCACTCTCTTTTAGAGTATGAATGATTTTACCAACATTATCATCAATACATTTTACCATTCCATAGTATTGTGCCTTTGATTTCTTGTATTTATCCAAAGAGTTTTGTGGTTTGTGCCAAAACTTCTGTTTGATCCAAGAAGGTGTATTTTGCTGATCAAAAGTATCCGGAGTCGTCATTAACGAAGGATCTACAAGTCCATCAAAAGGGGCACGTACTTCATATGGTGTATGTGGGTCCGGAATGGATAAGACTGCAAGAAAAGGATTATCTTGTTGTGATTTGATAAAGTCAATAGTCTTATCAGTAATAAAATCGGTGGTATAATGTTCTTTGTCTCCAACTTCTTTAGATACGCGTGGCGCTCCATCGTTAACACTCTTCCAGTGCCCTCTGTTCCACATGTATTTACAGTCGGTGAAACCCATAGACCTCTCTTTGGTAAGGAAACCAGGCTTTGCATCTCCATCTAAGTGCCATTTACCAAAGTAGGCTGTATTATATCCTTTTTGTCTGGCCATCTCACCAAAAGTCTCTACATCTCTATTTAGAGGTAGATCATTGTGGTAGGCCCCATTCTGATCAAGGTATTGTCCAGAAAAGAAACATCCTCTTGAAGGAGTACATACGCCTACATTACAATAGAAATTGTTCAGTCTTGCTCCTTCCTCTGCAATAGAATCAATAAATGGGGTTTTAATTATTGAACCACCATAACAGCCCAAGGTCCAAGTACTATGTTGATCGGTATGAATAATTACTACATTCGGCTTTTTCTCTTCGGTTTTCGATGTGCGTGCTTTAAGTTGTGATGTTACCAATGCACCAGAAGCCATTCCCGTTAGTTTAAGAAAGTCGCGTCTTTTCATAAGTTTATCTTTTGTTATATGTCTATTCTCTTTTCCAAATATGGGGAAATAAAAAGACTTTATAGCGCATTTATTTTCTTATGAAGTCCCGTTTTTCGGTTCTTGTTGGTTGTAATGATACTGCTATAGACAGTATTATTTTTGCACTTTTTCTTTCTGAGTCCCATTTTCGTGAAACCCTAACTGTGTCGTGTCTAATGTGATGAAAATTGTAGTGTAAATCAGCTTAATAGGGGTGTTTCTGTGAGTTAGACTTATTACAGTAATCATCAATTATCTTTGTTGTTACCCTTCAAAAAAGGGTTTTATTGTTACTGATAGGGCAAAAAATAGGAGGATAAAAAAACGACTTTTATCCTCCTAAAGATCTTTAGTGGTGGTTACATTCGTGATGATCACAAGTGATGTCGATGACACTAAGCGTTCCCGCTAAATGCTTTTTTACACATTCTGTAATATCTCCTTCACAACCTTTGATCACTTTTATACCAGCATTGCCTAGTTTCTGGATTGCTCCATTACCCATGTTTCCTGCCAACATAAGTTCTACGCCCATCTCTTTTAATGTCGCTGCAATATTTGATTTGCAACCACATCCCTCTGGTGATGCTACTTCAACAATGTTTGTGATCTCTTTCGCTTCGTTGATCTCAAACACTTTAAATGTGTGACAATGACCAAAATGGTGGTCTATTGTATCACTCTTTGAACAAGGTACTACAATTTTCATCTTTATATTATTTAGATATTTAAAGTTTCTCTAACTCGTCATTGCCATAATGTCGGCATCCTTTACATGGCTTATGTTCTTTGATATCTTCTAGCAGTCGATAACACTTTTTACATCTAAACCAATCTTTTGAATACTGGAAATCTCCTCCTTTGATGAGAATTCTTTTTCCTTCAACAAAGGCTGTGGCAATCTTACTACGAGCTTTATCGTAAATTCGTGTTAGCGTCGGCCTTGATATCTTCATCTGTTTGGCCGCCTCTACCTGTTTCAAATGTAGGTAATCGATCAATCGTATGGTCTCGTATTCATCTATATTTAAAACCACATTCTCTTCTTTGTTATTCTGAATGCCAAAAGGAGAATACCCAATCATGGTTGGTGGTAGCTCCACCATACGAACTTTCTTATTACGCCCCATTGATTTTTTGTTTGCAAATATAGTGAACATATGTTCATTATATGCGTCTGATGTTTAATTAAAATATGTGAGCATGATACTTTTTGGTTTAATATTTGTTATACCTTAATATGTTGAACATTAATCTATACTGTTATGAAAAGAATTATAACGCTTTGTTTGATGATTTTACTCTTTACGGGGCTCAATGTGAATGCACAATCGCGTAAGGAGAAAAAAGATAAAGCCTACCAACAATTGGTGGAAAAAGTGGATGGTGGCAAGTTCTATTTAGAGGCTAGCCGCATAAATCTGAATGCTGGAGTGCGCTCGGTACAAGCAGAAGGCTATTTTCTAGAGATTAAAGGGGATAGTGCTAAAGCATATCTGCCTTTCTTTGGCCGTGCTTACCGTTCTCAAATAGGTGGGGATGGAGCTATCGAATTTGATCACCCTTTTACCAAACTGAATATAAAAAAGAGTCCAGACAAACATCGAATCGTGATGACCATGAGGGTTACCACCGATGTCGATATTTATGACCTTACCCTTTTCTTGTTTAGTAATAATGCATCTTTAACCATTAGCTCTAACAATAGATCTACGATTTCTTATGACATGAACTTTGTAGAACCTAAAAAGAAATAGCAATAACGAGCATATTTCTCTTCTGACACCTAACCTTTTCTATATGGATCCGTATTTTAATCGTATTTAAAAGCTACGATTAAAATACGGATCGTTTTTGTTTAAAATAGCATGGTGTTGAGGATCAATCTTCTCATGATAAAACGACTGTTCTACACTGTCTTAAAAGGAGGACAATAACTCTTTTTTTATCCCTATCAAATAATATATAATTTCATTATAACTTCACCTTTTTTTTATATCAATTGTACTACAAGTTCATATCAAGTACATATCAACTTCATATCATGTTCATTTATACTTTATGTCAAGTTTACTCTAGAATGAAGTTGATATGAAGTTAATATAGCCATGATATGCCCATGTAATAGGCATCATATTGATTTATAGTTGATTTGAATGCTATTTGATAGCTATTTTCTCCCAGTTGTTCCATAAAAAAGGGTATTTTGTTATAAAATGGGTGAGTGTTAGTTCTGATTGATCGAAGGTTTGACTCTTGCGTTTTGCAATATTATTTGGGTGTAATCTTTTTTATCTCCGTTTTTTTTACGAACTAGTACTTTTGTTGATTCTTAAGATTGGTAATTTAAGTGAAGATATAATGAAGAAAAAAGAAGTATCTCCTTTTCAGTTGTTGTCACAAACTGAAGTCTATTCTAACCCATGGATATCGGTGAAAGAAGATCGATGTATTGGTTTGGATGGTAAGGATTGTTTGTATGGTGTAACAACCGTAATTGATGGTATTGCTGTTTTGGCTTTAGACGATCGTGACAACGCGGTATTGGTTAGAGAGTATAAATATGCCATACAGAAGCGTAGCATTGAGGTGGTCTGTGGTGGTATCGAAAAGAGTGACAACTCCGCCTTGGAAACAGCAAAAAGGGAGTTGAAAGAGGAGTTGGGGATTGATGCAGCGTCTTTTACTTATGTTGGAGTGACTGATCCTTTTACTTCTGTCATTTATTCAAAGGTACATCTTTTTATTGCTGAAGATCTTACCTACGGAGATCACCAACGAGAAGTCAATGAGGCAATTGAACTGGAGCGTATTCCTCTATCTGAGGCTTATGCTATGATAGATAGAGGTGAGATCACCCATGCCCCAACCATAATTCTTTTGCAAAGAGTACAATTAAATAAATTGAAAAATAAATTAGATTCTTTAAATTTGCAGTCATAAATAGAAATAGACAGTTCGAAACCATCCTGTCTTTAAACAAAACTAGGGATAATGACTACACCTTCTACTAAGGGCATAAATGATATATTTATGGTGACCCCTGTGTTCATTCTTCCAATGTTTTGTGTTTTTAAATAAATTTCAAAAAGCGTAAAATGGAAAGAAAGAAAGCCATCGTTTTATTGTCTGGCGGCTTAGATTCAGCCGTGGCTATGTGGTTAGCTAAATCTCAAGGTTATGATGTTTATGCTATCTCATTCTCTTATGGACAAAGACATTCTATTGAATTAGAGAAAGCTAAGATTCTTGCAAAAGAAGCAGGTGCTGTAGCACATCGTATTGTCGATATCAATATGGGGCAATGGGGAGGTTCTTCTTTGACTGATATGTCCATGGAAGTGGAAGAGGGAGATGTGAACAAAAAAGAGATCCCTCAAACTTATGTTCCTGCTCGTAATTTGGTTTTTTTAGGTGTTGCTGCATCTATGGGTGAGGCTTTAGAGGCTTATGATCTTTTTATCGGTGTGAGCGAAGTGGATTACTCTGGTTATGTTGATTGTCGTCAATCGTTTATTGATGCAATGCAAAATGCCATTAATATGGGTACGGTTGCTGCCGTTGAGAATGGTCATAAATTTACGATTCATGCCCCTTTTATTGATAAAACAAAAGTGGATGAGATTAAGCTCGGAATGGAACTAGGAGTGGACTTTAAGAATACTTGGTCTTGCTACAAAGGGGAGGGTACTCCTTGTGGTACATGTGATTCTTGTAAGTTGCGTCAAGAGGCTTTCCGTAAAGCTGGTTATGAAGATCCTGCATTAAAAGCATAGGTTATGAGTGATATGTTAGAAGCTAAGGTGTTAGGGAAGAAGGTTTCTCATCCAATGAAGTATGATCCTTCTGTTTTGGTGGCGATACCAAGATCTTACAATCGAACGATTTATGGTATTGAAGATGAGGCTTTGCCTTTTTGCGGTATGGATGCATGGCATGCCTATGAAGTGAGCTTTTTGACTGATAATGGCGTTCCAGTCGTTGGGGTACTTAAAATGGTGGTTCCTGCTGATAGCCCATGTTTGGTTGAAAGTAAATCACTTAAGTTATACTTGAACTCTTTCAATATGTCTTCTTTTGGGGCAACCAGAAAAGAGGGGTTAGAAGAGGTTACTTCACTGATTAAAAAGGATGTCTCATCTTTGCTTTCTGTGGATGTTGAGGTGACGTTCCACACCAAAGATCGTTTTAATGCTTTCCCATTCAAATCTTATGAGAGAGTGGAGGATATGGTGGATCTGGATTCTTTGGTTATTACCGATTACACTGAGAATAAAGATCTATTGGAGATGGTTACTACCTCAAGAAGAACAGAGAGTGAGTGGAAAACCGATTTGCTGCGTAGTAATTGTAAGGTTACTTTCCAGCCTGATTGGGGATCTGTTTATTTATATATAGAGGGTACGCAACATGTGACACCTGAATCTTTCCTTAAATATGTGGTTTCATTAAGAAATGAGAACCATTTTCATGAGGAGATCTGTGAGTTGTTGTATGTACGTTTGAAAGCGTTGTTGAATCCTGATAAACTAATGGTAGGTTGTGTTTATACTAGACGAGGAGGAATAGATATTTGTCCTTTTAGAGCTAGTCATAAAGAACTATTGCCAGCTTCTTATGTGTCTGCTTCAAAGCTTGTTGAAAAGAATATGAGACAGTAATTGATTATCCCCAGTATATAATAAGCTATACTGGGGATAGTTTTTTTTAGAAACAGATCTTGTCTTTGATATTGGAAATGGTTTTGTCTCCAATTCCCTTTATTTTCTTTATATCAGAATATGAATAAAATGGTCGGTGATGAATAATCTCTTTGGCTAGTTTGTCTCCTATTCCTGGTAGTGTTTTTAGTTCCTTTAATGTTGCTTTGTTGATGTTGATTTTGTTGGCATTCTTTTCTGTTGGCTTCTTCGTGTGATGTCCCGATGACTTTGTGAAGGTCCAATTTTTATTCATCTTCGATTCAATAAGATCTTCTTGACTGTCTGGTAGAGACGAAAAGAAATCAATATTCGTTAACGCTTCGATATGATCAATGGTGGTTTGATAATTGGAAAGGTTAAGTGGACAATCGCTGTTGGGCATTAAAAAAGCAATTACTTTTTGGGGGGTGGTCATATCATATACAATCTTATAATATTGTTTGGGAATAGATACTTGATTGGGGCCTATGGTTGCTAGTCCTTCAACCAATACTGGCCCTGTTACGATATAGAGTTTCCCTTCTTTATGTGCCCATGCTCTTACTTGCTCCTCTAGTATCTTCCATTTGCCTCTATTGAATTGTGGTTTTTGAGGACTCATATTAGACATATAGAATGATTCATGCATTGCATCCGAGCTAAAAGACATGTCTGCAGCAGGTGCTAGGTGTCCTCTGTCGTAGCCACTGCTTCTGTAATCTACTAATTCTGCTGATTTGGTTTTGATACTTGGGTCGGAACGAAAATCATTGGTTCTTTTGATTGCTTTCTTTAATTCTGTTGAGGTAAGCTCGTATGCCACCCATGATGGTTGTTCAAATTTTTCTCTATAGTTGAGAATGTAGTTCTTATGCGTGACAATGGTCCCTTTTTGATCTTTGGGTAGATATTTGTTGTCTTGCGTGTGTCCAATCTGTATTAAACAAATAGAGAAAAGAATTAGTAGGTAGTATTTCATAAATTTAAAATTACTTTATTGAATCGATATTGATATTATAGATAAAGAAATAGAATTTGAATTTAGACTCAAAATAATCTTTCTTTTTCGTGGTTTTTTGGGAGTATTTTAGCTTGCTTATCTTCTGATTTATTGTGCTCTCGTTACTGAATTGGTGTAAAATTAAAGTTATTAATAGATATATATTGCACAAAACATATACATTTGTGCAATCAAAAGAGGTCCTTATTGTGATTTACTTTTGGCTTAGATCAAAGAATAGATGGAGAAACTAACGTATAATAAAATAGTACATAAGGCTAAAGAGCTCTTTGCTGATTGTGGCGTTGCAAATGTGACGATGTCTTTAATTGCTAAAAAAGCTGGTGTTGGACGGCGTACATTATATATGTATTTCTCCTCAAAGGATTGCCTCTATGAGGCAGTGGTGGCTTATGAGGTTGGAATCATTTATGATACAATAGATGAGGTGTTTAAGGATACCTCTGATAGTGATCCTATCTCTGTTATTCAGAGATATGTTCGTGCTCGTTTTGAGGCATTGGGGCAACTTATTCAGAAAAACCCATCTATTCGAAATGATTTTATTAATGATCTTCCAAGAGTAAATAAGATTCGTGAAACCTTTGATCGCGATGAATCATTGTTGTTAAATAAGTTGATCTCAAGAGAGTTATCGAAAGTCTCAGTGGGGTGTGACTCTAAGGTGAATTCGATTGCTAAGATTGTGCATATTATGATGAAAGGATTAGAAGTCCCGATAATTATTCAAAATTTTAGTAATGAAAGTATCAAGCTGTTAGACCAATGTATTGAGATGATCACAAAATCTATTATTCAAAAATAGTTAATTTATTTGTCATGTATATTAATCATGTTTCCCATTATGTCCCAACTGAGAGAGTTGCTAATTCTTATTTCGAGAATGTAAATGGATTAGAAGATCAGTGGATATTTGATAGAACGGGAATACGTTCAAGATCTAAAGCATCAAAAGACGAAAATACTAATACAATGGCAGTTCAGGCTGTTAAAAATGGTATTGCAGAGAGTGGTTTCCTTCCAGAAGAAGTAGATCTAATTGTTGGAGCTTCGTATTCTCCATATGATACTGTATTTACAATCGGACATGCCGTACAAAGAGAGATTGGTGCAATAAACGCTAAGGTCGTTTATGTTTCTTCTGCTTGTTCTTCCCTTCTTAATGCTATGGAAGTAGCTGAAGGTTACATCGCGATGGGTAAGGCTAAAAATATTATTGTTGTTGCTTCTGAACACAATTGGAAGTATAGCAATGAGTCTTGTGCTAAAAGTGGACACTTGTGGGGTGATGGTGCTGCTGCAATGTTTATTAGTACGGAAGCTAAAGGCGAGAAGTCAGGAAAAGTTTTAAATATCTATACACAAGGGTTGGCCCATTTAGGGAAAGCCAACAACTCTGTCTATTTGCGTCCTGGAGATGATGGTCTTGGAATGCCTGATGGTAGAGATGTATTTATTAATGCGGTGACGCAGATGAGAAATGCTATCGATATCGTTTTGTCTAATAGCAAGAAAGAGGTGAAGGACATTAGTTATGTCGTGCCTCACCAAGCCAATGGTCGTATTATGGCTAATTTACAGCGACAGATGAAATTAGAGGATGGAACTATTTTTAGTCATATTGAGGAGATTGGGAATACTGGTTGTGCTAGTACTGCTTTATGCTTTTCACAGAATATAGATAGAGTCGGTAATGATGATTTGGTTGTTTTTACTGTCTTCGGAGGTGGTTATTCTGTTGGAGCAATGCTTATTCAATACTAAAAAATAGCGAAAATCAAGAGTAAAAATACCAATGTTTGTCATGAATTTGGTATTTTTACTCTTTCTTATTAAGTTTCTTATCTGGTTGATATTTAGGTGTTTGTGTTTTGTTTATTTTGTGTTATTAGCTGGAGGTTTCAAAAAATAGATTCAATTGTAATCTAGAGATTACAAAATCAGGATATTTTTTGTTAGTTTTGTTTGGTAACATATGAACAAGTAAGTGGATTTATTTTATAGAACACATAACAACCTATTGGACTCTTTAAAGGGGGTAATTGATAGACAGTTGAATTATGAAATTGACTGGAATCATCCTTTAATCGGTATTAAAGGCTCTCGTGGAGTCGGTAAGACGATGTTTCTTTTGGCTTATGCTAAAAGGATGGAGGAAAATTATGGTCGTTCCTGTTTGTATGTCAACCTAAACAACTTTTATTTTACGAAGCGAAGAATATATTCTTTTGCCGATGAATTCTTTAAAAGGGGAGGGAAAATATTAATCCTAGATCAGATTAATAAATATCCTAATTGGTCTAATGAGTTACGTTTGATTTATGATCGTATCCCTGGTTTAAAAGTTGTTTTTAGTGGTTCTCCCGTTCTACGTATCATTGAGGGTAATGATGAGTTGAAAGATATAGCACATATGTATCACCTTCACCCATTATCATTCCGTGAATACCTGAATTTTAGAACAGGAAAGAAATTCGATTGTTTAAAACTTGATGATATCATAAATAAGCATCAACAGATTGTACCTGGTATATTAGATAGTGTACGTCCGTTGGCCTATTTTAGTGACTATTTAAAGCATGGGTGTTACCCTTATTTTCAAGATGATGCAGCATTGTATAATGAAACATTGTTGAAGCATATTAACTTGGCTTTAGAGATTGATGTTACTTACACTAATCAAATTGAATTACAGTACTTGCCACGTCTTCGAAAATTAATGCAAATTATAGCTGACCATGTGCCCTTTTCTCCCAACGTAAGTAAGTTGAGTGGAGAAATAGATACTTCTAGGGCTACCGTGATGAACTATTTACGATATCTTAAAAATGCTAAATTATTGAACCTTATATATCAAGGAGAAGAGGGAGCTTCAAAAAAGCCTGCTCAAGTTTATTTGCATAATACCAATTTGATGTATGCAATCTCTCCTGAAAATATTTCGAACAATAGTTTGAGAAAAACTTTCTTCTTAAATCAAACAGGCGTGAGGTTTAAGGTGAATGCGTGTAATGGTGTCGATTTTTTATTAGATCATGATAAAAAATTCATGGTCGGCGGAAAATATACTAAACCAGCACCTAATGGATATGCTGCTGCCGATATGATTGAAATTGGTAGCGAAAAAATTATCCCTTTGTGGTTATTTGGATTCCTTTATTAGGTTTTGAAGGATAACCTGTTTTTAAAAAAATTAATTATTTGACTTGTTAAAATACGAACCTTTGTTCAAAATTTAAAAACAATGGCTAAAGAAAAAAAGTTTATCACGTGTGATGGTAACTATGCAGCGGCTCACATTAGCTACATTTTTAGTGAGGTTGCATGTATCTATCCAATCACTCCTTCTTCTCCAATGGCGGAGAACGTTGATGAGTGGGCTGCAGTAGGAAAAAAGAATATGTTCAGTCAACCAGTTCGTTTGGCAGAACTTCAAAGTGAAGCTGGTGCCGCAGGTGCTGTTCACGGATCTTTGCAGTCAGGTGCTTTCACTTCAACTTATACTGCTTCTCAAGGATTGTTGTTGATGATCCCTAATATGTATAAGATTGCTGGAGAATTGTTACCTACAGTTTTCCATGTAAGTGCTCGTGCTTTAGCAACACATGCACTTTCTATCTTTGGTGACCATAGTGATGTTTACTCTGCTCGTCAAACAGGATTTGCAATGTTGTTCGCTGGTTCTGTTCAGGAAACAATGGATTTGTCTGGTGTTTCTCACTTGGCTACATTGAAATCTCGTGTTCCTTTCATGAACATCTTCGATGGTTTCCGTACTTCTCATGAGATTCAAAAGATTGAAACTCTTGATAAAGAAGACTTGATGCCTCTTGTAGATCAAGAAGCTGTTCAAGAGTTCCGTGATAGAGCATTGAACCCAGAGCACCCAGTAACTCGTGGTACTGCGCAAAACCCAGATATCTTCTTCCAAGCGAAAGAAGCTTCTAATTCATTCTATGATGCTGTTCCAGATATCGTAGAGGATTATATGAAAGAGATTACTAAATTGACAGGTCGTGAATACCACCCATTTACTTATTATGGTGCAGCTGATGCTGAGAACATCATCGTAGCAATGGGTTCTGTTACTGAGACTATCAAAGAGGTTATCGATGCTCAAATGAAAGAGGGTAAAAAAGTTGGTATGATTTCATGTCACTTGTACCGTCCTTTCTCTGAGAAATATTTCTTCAATGTTCTTCCAGAAACAGTAAAACGTATTTCTGTTCTTGATAGAACAAAAGAGCCAGGTGCTAATGGAGAACCATTGTATCTAGATATTTGCTCTCTTTTCTATGGTAAAGAGAAACAACCATTGATCGTAGGTGGTCGTTATGGTTTAGGATCTAAAGATACTACTCCAGCTCAGATTATTTCTGTTTACAATAACCTAGAAATGGTTGAGCCTAAGAATGACTTTACTATCGGTATTATTGATGATGTGACTTTCAAGTCTCTTCCTCTTCTTCCTGAAGTAAAAGTTACTTCTGACAAAACTTTCGAAGCTAAATTTTATGGTTTAGGTTCTGATGGTACGGTTGGTGCTAACAAAAACTCTATTAAAATTATTGGTGGTGCAACAGACAAATATTGTCAAGCATATTTCGCTTATGATTCTAAGAAATCAGGTGGATTTACTGCATCTCACTTGCGTTTTGGTGACGATCCTATTCGTTCAACATATCTTGTAACTACTCCTGACTTCGTTGCTTGTCACGTTCAAGCTTACGTTAATCAATACGATGTATTGAAAGGTCTTAAAAAAGGTGGTTCATTCCTATTGAATACTATCTGGGATGAGAAAGAAGTTCTTCGTCGTCTTCCAGATAACATGAAGAAATATCTTGCTGAGAACGAGATTAATTTCTATATCATCAACGGTACTAGACTAGGTAAAGAACTAGGTCTTGGTAACCGTACCAATACTATCATGCAATCTGCATTCTTCAAAATTACAGAAGTAATTCCTTACGAATTGGCAGTTGAAGAAATGAAGAAAGCGATTGTTAAATCGTATGGTAAAAAAGGAGAGAATGTAGTTAACATGAACTTCGCTGCGGTTGACGCTGGTGGTGCTAACTTCCACAAAGTTGAGGTTCCTGCAGAATGGAATAACATTGTTCTTTCTGATGAAAAAGTTGCTACTGATCGTCCTAAATTTATCGAAGAAGTAGTAGACGTAATCAACGGTCAAGAAGGTGATTCTCTTCCAGTTTCTACTTTCAAAGGTTGTGAAGACGGTACTTTCCCTAATGGAACTACTGAATTCGAAAAACGTGGTGTTGCTGTTGACGTTCCTGAATGGATCGTTGATAACTGTATCCAATGTAACCAGTGTGCTTACGTTTGTCCTCACGCTGCTATTCGTCCATTCCTAGTTGATGAAAACGAAAAAGCTAATGCTCCTGAAGGAACTGATACTAAGAAAGCTGTTGGTAAACAATTTGCTGGTCTTGAGTTCCGTATGCAAGTTTCTCCACTAGACTGTACTGGTTGTGGTAACTGTGTTGACGTTTGTCCTTCTAAAGAGAAATCTCTTGTGATGAAAGCATTGGAAACACAAGAAGCTGAAGCTGCACGTTGGGATTACTTCGTAAACAAGGTAACTTATAAAGATGATCTTGTAGACAAGTCTAAGACTGTTAAGAATTCACAGTTCGCTCAACCTTTATTCGAGTTCTCTGGAGCTTGTGCTGGTTGTGGTGAAACTCCATATGTAAAATTGATCACTCAATTGTTCGGTGAGAGAATGATGATTGCTAACGCAACAGGTTGTTCTTCTATCTATGGTGGTTCTGCTCCTGCAACTCCATACACTAAAAACAATAAGAGTGGACACGGTCCTGCATGGGCTAACTCACTATTCGAAGACAACGCTGAATTCGGTTTCGGTATGTCTGAAGGTATCAATGCACAACGTGATCGTATCGTAGATATCATTAACGGTGCTATTGAAGCTGGTGTTTCTGAAGCTGAAGAGGCTGCTTTCAAAGCATGGATCGAAGCTAAAGATGACGCTAAAGGTTCTGAAGTAGCTTCAGCACAACTTCTTGAGGCTATCAAGGGTAACAATGCTGAGTATGCAAAACAAATCCTTTCTCTTTCTCAATACCTAGTTAAGAAATCTGTTTGGGTATTTGGTGGTGACGGATGGGCTTATGACATCGGATATGGTGGAGTTGATCACGTATTGGCTTCTGGTGAAGATGTTAACATCCTTGTTATGGATACTGAGATCTATTCAAATACTGGTGGTCAGGCTTCTAAGTCTACTCCTATCGGAGCGGTTGCTAAATTTGCTGCTTCTGGTAAGAAAATCCGTAAGAAAGACCTTGGTGCTATCGCAATGAGCTACGGTTATATCTATGTTGCTCAAGTAGCAATGGGAGCTAACCAAGCACAGTTCTTGAAAGCAGTTAGAGAAGCAGAGGCTTATCCTGGACCATCTCTAGTTATTGCTTATTCTCCATGTATTTCTCACGGTCTTCGTGCTTCTATGGGTAAATCTCAAGCTGAGGAAGCTAAAGCTGTAGAATGTGGATACTGGTCACTATACCGTTACGATCCACGTCTAGAAGATGCAGGAAAGAACCCATTCCAATTGGATTCAAAAGAACCAAACTGGGAGAACTTCCAAAACTTCTTACTTGGTGAGGTACGTTATACTTCTTTGATGAAGTCGTTCCCAGAACAAGCTAAAGAACTATTTGCTGCGGCAGAAGATAATGCAAAATGGCGTCGTAACTACTACGAGCGTTTAGCACACATCTCTTTCGAGGCTAAATAAGACTTATCTTTTTGATATTATATGTAAGGAGCTGCTCTTTTGAGTAGCTCCTTTTTTGCTATTATTTAGTGCTCTCTTTTATGGGTTGTGATTCTTCTAATAGGATCAATATCTTTTATGATATCTCTTTCTTTCCCTTTCTGCTACCTCTTTTAATGAGTCTGTAGCTTAGATTTCTCTTTTCTTTTGTGGTGTGCTTTCTGATATAAAGTGATGGTATTATCCTTTTTTTCGGTTTAATATATTAGTTGTACCTACACTCTTAAGCTTCAATATTTGCTTCTATTTATGCCTTAATGGCTTTTATTTCTTTGGTTTTATCTTGAATAGTGTTGTTTATCCTTTCCTGTATGGTATGATTCTGTTTTATAAGGTGGTATTTTTAGTATGACAATCCTATCCTTGTAGTGTTTGATGGTTGTTTTATGTGGCTGATAATCAGTAGTGTGTCAAATTTGAAGATGTGTGACTAATTATTTGTTACTATGATAATTCTCGAAATGTTAAAAAAGTGATATTACGATAGGGGTATTCTCTATGACATTGAGGAGTACAAATCCACTGTCTATATATCGTCTATTGGATTTTGGTTGCCTGTAATTTCTTAATAAACAGTGTTTTATGTTGTGTATTACTGTGACAGTATAAGTATGTTAAATAAAAAGTGTTGATTTGAGGGGTGTTATAAACTAGTTTTGTATCAGAAAGTTATGAAGGAGGTAAGGCTTCTTCTTTATTAAAAGAAAATAAAAGTTTAAATAATAAAATATTGGTTGAGATGGATAAGAGACAAAGAGAGTTTTTAATGTATTCTGTAGGGGTGGTAATCGTAGTTTTATTTGCATGTAAAAGCATCTATAATGAATGGATGAATGAAAATAAAACATCAAATATTGATTTGATGGTAGCAAATATTGAACAACATAATAGTAAAAATTATGATGCTTATAAGATGATTGCTGAGGCAAGTTCTGAAGAACAGAAAAAGGTTAAAAGTTATTCTAAGACATCGAATCCATCAAACAAAGAAAAAGTTCAAGAGTTAAAAATGTTTTGTGTATGTGAGAGCGATGGCTGTCATAAGTGTGAGGAGATCGAAGATGCTACAGCTAACATGAATGCAAATCGTGATGATGTAAACATTAAGTTTACGAAGATTGATATGAAAGACGGAAGTAGTCAAGATTTTATTTCTCAAATGGAAGTAAAATATCAATCTTTAATCATGATCCAGGGGTGGAGGAAAAAACGTGTTAAGCTTAGTACATTCGAACATGGGGTGAATTTGGTTAGTAAGGTTGAGAATGCAGTGGACAATATTCAGAAGTAATTTTTGTGTCGATTAGTACTCTGGTCCATTGTGAGAGAGGGTGTCCTATATTGAGACACCCTCTTCCTTTTTAATGCTTGCTGTTCTTCGACCTCTATATTTTCGAAATGATGGATAATCAAAGAGTAATATTGTTGGGATAGGTGCTTTAGAATTTTTCGTAGCTAACCTTATCCCATTCCATATCATCATCGCTATATGATGATCTTTCTTTTTGCTTATAGCCTAATGCAACGACTGCAAGAATATTCCATGATTCAGGAATATCAAATGATTCTTTTAGTATATTCTCCGCAGGTTCCCCTTCTTCATTTTTTCGCTTGCGTATTTGTACCCAAGTAGAGCCAATATTCTTCTCTTCTGCGGCCAATTGGATTAATGTGGTTGCTACTGCGCAATCTTCTATCCATACATCACTTTGTTCGCTATTTCCTAGGATTAAAATGGCTGCTGATGCATCTGTAACAAATTTAGCTCCAAAAGGCTTGCATTTAGCTATCAGTTCTAGTTTCTCACTCTCTTCTGTTACAATAAATTTCCAAGGTCTTTTACTCTTTGATGAAGGAGAAAGTAGGGCCGGTTTTAGGATCTCTTTAATCTGCTCTTGTGGTATCTTTTTGTCTTCGAATTTTCGAATACTTCTACGTTTCTTTATTAACTCCAAAAATGTATACATATTTTCCTTTTTAAGTTCGTTCTCCAAAATAAAGAATGATTTCTATATAATTGTTCAATACGTCTATTTTTGTGTCTTATATCGCCTTTATGTGTGAAATGTGTCGTTTATTGGAAATAAAAAAAGCTATCCAAATGAATGGATAGCTTTTTGAACTATAGTAAGGTAATGTGATTATACGATACCAGAGAATCCCATAAATGCCATAGCTAGAATACCAGCTGTAATAAGCGCGATAGGGGTTCCTTTTAATCCTTTAGGAGTGTTGGTCAATTCCAAATGTTCTCTAATACCAGCAAAGATAACCAATGCTAGTCCGAAGCCAATGGCATTAGAAACAGCAAATGTTACTCCCTCTAGTAGAGAGTAGTTCTTTTGGATTGTAAGAATTGCTACCCCTAAAATAGCACAGTTAGTGGTGATCAATGGAAGAAATACTCCCAATGCTTGGTATAGTGATGGACTCACTTTTTTAAGAATAATCTCAACCAACTGAACTAGAGATGCAATAATTAAGATAAAAGAGATCGTTTGTAGATATTCTACGTTAAGAGGTTCTAGTACGTTTTTTTGTACAATGAATGTAACAATCGTTGCCAATGCCATTACGAAAGCTACCGCCCCTGTCATTCCTATTGCAGTAGAAATCTTCTTCGATACTCCTAAGAAAGGACAAATACCTAAGAATTGAGATAAAACAATGTTGTTTACAAAGACTGCTGATATAATAATGATAATGTATTCCATCTCTTATACATTTTTAATTTTATTAATGATAGCAATAAGGTATCCTAACACTAGGAATGCTCCAGGAGCAAGGATAAATACCAAACTACCATAACTTTCGCTGAAAATAGATAGTCCAAATACTTGTCCGCTACCTAAAAGTTCTCGGATAGAACCAAGAAGAGTTAATGCAAAACTAAAACCTAGTCCCATTCCAATACCATCTAGCATAGAGTCTAGTGGAGTGTTCTTTGAAGCAAATGCTTCTGCGCGTCCTAGAACGATACAGTTTACAACAATAAGTGGAATAAAAAGACCTAAGCTTTTGTATAGAGCTGGTAGATATGCTTGCATTACCATCTGAAGTACCGTTACAAAAGTTGCAATGATAACGATAAAACTAGGAATACGAACTTTATCTGGAATAAAGCGAGCAACCAATGAAATGGCAATATTGGATAGCATTAATACAAAGGTTGTTGCCAATCCCATACCTAAACCATTGATAGCTGATGATGTAACCCCTAGGGTTGGACACATCCCAAGAAGTAGTACAAATACTGGATTCTCTTTAAGTAATCCTTTAGTGATTGTTTCAAATTTATTCATGATTACCTCCCTCTTTTGCTTTATGTTGGTGTGAAGCCCCAGATACACCATCAGAAGTGGTGTTGTTACTTACAGCTTTTGTTGCTCTTCTAATTGCATCAAGGAAAGCTCTAGAAGAGATGGTTGCTGCAGTAATGGCATCGATATCACCACCATCTTTAGATACGGTCATATTGGTTTTGAATGGATCAATACCTTTCATTTTTGGAGTAAACCATTCTTGCATTTTTGAACCTAAACCTGGAGTCTCTTGGTGTTTTAATACTTGAAAACCAGAAATCTTGTTTTCGTCATCAAAACCAACCATGATTTCAATAAGTCCCGAGAATCCATTGTTGGTATATGTTTTTACCGCATTACCAACTTTTTTATTGTTTGCATCGAACGCTGGAAATACTTCCAAGCTATCTTTATCTCCTTTAGGAAGCATCTTATAGCTATCCCCTAATTTCTCGAAAGAAGGAAGTACAGAAGCGATTGCTTCTTCTTGAGCCTTTTGTTGACTCGTTGCAATTGCTTCAGCTGTTAATTGGTTGAAAAGACCTAATAAGGCTCCTGAACCTACTGTTACCACAAATAGTGTGGCAACCATATTTATAAAGTTTGACTTTACTTTTGCCATTATGCTTTTCCTCCAAATCTTTTTGGTTTAACATAGTTGTTGATTAGAGGTACTATTCCGTTCATAATAAGGATTGCAAATGAAATTCCTTCTGGATATGCCCCAAAATTACGGATACAAATGGTAATGATACCAATTGCAGCACCATAAATTAACTGTCCTTTAGATGACATTGGAGAAGTAACCATGTCTGTTGCCATATAGATGGCTCCTAACATTGCCCCTCCTGTTAAGATATGAAATAGAGGATTGATAAATTGTTCAGGGTTAACAAGAAATAAAATTCCTTGTAAAACAAACATACTACCTAATACGGCTGTAGGAATTTGCCATGTGATAATTTTCTTAAAGATCATATATAGACCTCCAAGAAGGATTGCCATAGCAGATATCTCTCCTAGTGAACCACTCATCGATCCATAGAATAGATCAAAATTAGATGGTAAGTTAGGTAGTAGCTGTGATACCGATTGTCCTGATTTGATACCTTCTTTTAATATCCCTAGTGGTGTTGCTCCAGAGAAACCATCTACTGTTGCGTTTGGTGTCCATGAAGTCATCTGAACAGGGAATGAGATTAAAAGAAAGACCCTTCCAACCAATACTGGGTTAAATGGGTTTTGTCCTAAACCACCAAAAGACATTTTTCCAATACCAATAGCAACCAATGCTCCCATTACTACCAACCATATTGGTAGAGAACTAGGTACATTAAATGATAGAAGAAGTCCTGTAATAATAGCAGAACCATCTTGGATTGTTGCTTCTCCTTTTAATAGATACTTTTGAATAAGGTATTCAAAAATTACACATGATGCAACCGCGATAGAGGTAATCATCAATGCTTTCCATCCAAAGAAGATCGTGCTCATAATTAATGCAGGAATCAGCGATAGAACTACTCCATACATTATTTTCTTCACAGATTCATCTCCTTTGATGTGTGGTGATGGTGAAACGGTAAGTAATTTCATTACTTTATAATTTTTTTGTGTCTAAAAATTACACTTCTGTTTTATACTTAGCTTAGCTTTTTCTACTTCTAATGATTTGTCCAACTTTTCCTTTTCCTAATCTTATATAGTCTAGTAAAGGACGATTAGAAGGACAGGTGAAAGAACAAGAACCACATTCGATACAATCCATAACGTTGTTCTCTTCTGATTTATCCCACATCGCTTTTTCTGATAGCGTCATCAATAGATAAGGCTCAATGCCCATAGGACATGCACTTGCACATTTAGCACAACGGATACAAGCATCCATCTTCTCGCGTGCCGATTCTGTATCTTGCATGATTAGTATTCCTGATGTTCCTTTGGCTGATGGTACCTCTAGGTTAACTAGTGCTTTACCCATCATTGGTCCACCGCTAATGACTTTTCCTGTATCTTCAGGAAGACCGCCAGCTGCTTCGATAAGATCGCTTACAGGAGTACCTCCACGAACAAGTAGGTTACATGGTCTAGAAACAGACTTACCTGTTACTGTTATAACTCTTTCGAAAAGAGGCTTCTGCTTTTGAATTGCTTCGTAAACCGCATAAGCTGTTGCCACGTTGTTTACTACAGCACCAACAGCGATAGGAAGCGCTCCTGAAGGAACTTCTTTACCAATGGTTGCAGCAATTAGTTGTTTCTCACCCCCTTGAGGATATTGTACCTTTAAAGGACAAATCTCAATACCTTTATATTCTTTGGCTAGTTTCTTAAAGTAATCAATGGCATCTTTTTTATTGTTCTCAATACCAATGATTGCTTTTTTAACTCCAATACCTTTCATCAGAATAGAAACACCAACCATGATCTCTTCGCCTTTCTCAAGCATGATCTGGTGATCGGCTGTAAGATAAGGTTCACACTCCACAGCATTGATGATCAATACCTCTGCTGTATTTCCTGGAGGAGGAGATAGTTTGATGTGTGTTGGGAATGTTGCACCACCAAGACCAACAATACCAGCTTCCGCAATCTTCGCTTTAATCTCATCTTGAGATAGCGTAATGTCTTTAACTAGTGTTGTGGAGCGGTCAATAGATTCTTCCCATTCGTCACCTTCAACGTCGATTACAACCACGCTTTTTTTGTAACCAGAACTATCTAAGATTTGATCAATCTTTTTTACTTTTCCTGAAACAGATGAGTGGATGTTTGCTGATACAAAACCAGATGCCTTTCCAATCATTTGTCCTACTTTAACCATATCTCCCTTTTTAACCAGAGGAGTAGCTGGAGCCCCTATGTGTTGTCCCATAGGAATATATACGGTCTTAGGGATGGCTAATGCTTCAATGCTTGCATTTGCCGACAGTTTGTTTTCGGCAGGATGAATACCCCCAATTTTAAATGTCTTAAGCACCATAATACTTTAATCGTTTTTCTTGTTTAATTACTTATCACTTTTACGATGCAGGAGTCTCTTCCTTCTTCACTTTACGTGGAGGGAAGTTCTCTTCTATGATTGCACCTGTTGGGCAAACGGCAACACATTTACGACAAAGTTTACACTTATCGCTGTCAATAAATGCAAGATTGTTTTCCATGGTAATTGCTTCGAAAGGACATTCTTTGAAACATTTTGTACAACCAATACAAGCAGTACTACATGCTTTTTTAGCTGCTGCTCCTTTATCCATGTTACGACATGAAACATAAACTTTACGTCCCTTCGGCATCTTTTTGCGAAGTTCAATTAAGCTTTTAGGACAAGCTGTTACACATGCACCACAAGCAACACATTTATCATCGTCTACTTCTGGCAAGCCTGTCTCAGGGTTCATGTGGATGGCATCAAACTCACAAGCGGTAACACAGTCCCCACATCCTAGACATCCATACGCACATGCTGTCTCTCCTGCATACAATGAAGATGCAATAGCACACGATACTGAACCATCATAGTGGTTTGTTTTAGGACGATGTTCACATGTTCCGTTACATCGTACAACCGCTGTTTGTGGTGCTTTTTTTACTGCTTCAAGACCAAGAATGTCCGCAACTGCACCCATGCAATCGTTTCCACCTACGGGGCAAAAAAGATTAGATAATTCCATCTCTTTTACACAAGCCTCAGCAAAGGATCTACAACCTGCAAATCCACATCCACCACAATTAGCTCCTGGTAACGACCCTTCAACATCATCTATGCGAGGATCTTCTTCTACTTTGAATTTTTTAGCAGCAAAAGCAAGTATTACTGCTGCTAAAACTCCAATGATACTTAATACAAGAATCGTATTAAAAACAAGTGTTAGAATCATTATTATTTGGATTTACTATATTTTACGTATTGAAAATTCTAGCTTATCTGCTATACGCTTTTTAAATAAAAATAAAACGGAATAGTATGGTATAAGTATAGTTAATGCGATTATTGCTGAAACAGTGTCGCTTACATTCATGTATCTCAGTAGGATTAAGCTGAGTATTATGATGCATAGTGGCAAAACATAGCCCAGAAATAATGCAAGTTTTTCTTGTTTCTTGTTGGCTACAAGTATTACTGAGTCTCCTACTTTGGTGTCGCTAGGAGCGTTTCTTACGTGAACAATTTTTTCTTCGACATCTGCTACAGAACAAGCTCCTTTTGCATGACACCCTGCACATGCCGATTTCGCAATAATCTTGACCCATGCGTCACGACCATCTTTTTTAGAGACTACCCCCTCGTGGGTTAATTCTTTGTTATTTTTCATGATATCATTGAAAATATTCGTTGCAAATCTAAATATGAATCTCTCATTTCAATGAAATTCGATGTCTAAAAACGACTTTTTGGCCTTATTTATTTTTGTTTTAAATACGAGGTGTATAAACGACATATAAAATTCATTATAGAATTGTTATAAGTATAGTGGGAATAGGAGCGTAATTGTGGTTCCTTTGTCAATCTGTGAGTCGATATGTATCTCTCCATTATTCTTATCAAGAAACTCCTTGCAAAGAACCAATCCTAGGCCTGTACCTTTTTCATTTTCAGTTCCTTTGGTGTGTGTCTTTTCACCTATCTTAAAGATCTTCTTTAACTGTTTGTCTGATATACCTACCCCATTGTCTTTGATTCTAATTTCACACATATTTCCATTTCTAAGGGATTCTATTTTAATATATTTACCTCTGTGTGAAAATTTTATTGCATTAGATGTTAGGTTTCGGATAACAGTGATAAACATATTTCTATCTGTGTTGATATAGAGATTCTCTTCTAGATCTTTAAGTATGGTAATCTCTTTCTTAATCGCTTGAAATCCTATTAAGTTTAGTGCTTTATCTATCGTCTCATTGACAGAAATCTTTTCGGAATGGATCTTTAGGTCCCCATTCTGTGATTTAGACCATGTCAGTACTTCATCAATAAGTTGTAGCATTCCTTTCGTTGACTGAAGTATTAGTCTAGCGTAATTGTTTTTTTGTTCTTTTGAGAATGCTGGATCATCTTCATGAATAATGGTGGAGAATCCTTGTATGCTCATGATCGGGTTTTTTAGATCATGGGCTAATATTTTGATGAATTTATCTTTCGCATTATTGGCTTCTTTCAGCTTTTGTGAAGACTTTCGTAACAAAATCTGATTATATATTTTGTTTGATAATGCTGTTGCACTCAAATAGGAAATGATGATTAATAAAAAGAGAATGACTAAGTATGTGACAATGAGTCTGCTAATTCTTTGTGATCCATATAGCTTGTAACTATCTTCTGGAATATAGGATACAATCTTATATTCAATGTCGTATGGAAGGTTCTTTTTATTGTATTTAAAGTGGTTCTCATCTAACAATTGTTCTAAGATTTCTCCAAAATTAATGGTTGTAAAACTAAAGAATCCTTTCTTTGAAATGAACGATCCTGATTCCGTTTTATCAAAACGATCTCTTTGTTTAAGGTAACTCTTTAAGAATGTACAGGTAGAGATACTATCATGGGTACAATATTGTTTGATATTGTCAATATCAAAGACCTTGATGCCATGATGATCAATAATAAATGTTCTTCCAAGCACTTTTTGATTGTCAAAAAGAATTTGTTTGTCTCTTCTCATTTTCTTCAACGTAATATCAAAGTTGCTACTTAATGAGAGTATCGCTTTTTCTTTTGTCTCGTTTTCTATGGTGGTAGCTAAGGTGATTGCAAAGTGTTGTGGCTTATCTTCTGACTGAAGTAATGGCTTTATCTTGCTAATGCTATATTTATGTTGAAATAGCTCTTCAATCTTTCTATTTCTTCCATTCTTGCTTAGATCTACCTGTGTAAGAGTTCTACTTTGAATGGTATCGTCTGTGTAGTCCACCTGAAAAAGTTTGTTTTGTCCAGGTACCAATATATTAATCTGATTGTAGTTTCTTTTTCTTTTTAAATAGGTTGCAAATTCATCGATGATTTTCTCCGTTGTTCTTCTTTGTTCAATATAGTTTGAAATATTTGGGCGAGAAGCTATTTCAAGAAGATCCATAAATTGATTCTCAATAGAGCTACTAAGCTCTTTGGCTTGAATTTGAAGGATAGACTGGTGTCTCATCTCTCCATTTTTGATGTCATTGTCTACTTCAAACATGAAATATGACCAAAAGATAGCCCCAAGTATGATGGTTGCTAATAGTACAAATACAGGAAAGAATTTGTTGAATAAGGCTTTTCTATCGGTGTTTATCTGATATTTCATCTCTCTTGATAAATAGATTAACTTATGTCACTCCAATTAAATAAACTTTTATTTGTTTTTATTAACATTTGCAAGAGTTTATTGTTTGCGGGATGTGACAGTTTTTTATCCTTCTCGCTAATTTTAAATATGATTTGTCTTACATCTGCTAATAGATCTGCATCTTTGGTGATATCTGCTAATTTAAGATCAAGAATATCTCCACTTTGTTGTAATCCTTCGATATCTCCAGGTCCTCTTAATTCAAGGTCTACTTCTGAGATCTTAAAGCCATCATGGTGATTCACCATTGTCTCCATTCTTGTTTTGGATACTTTACTTATTTTATCCCCTGTTACAAGAATACAGTAGGCTTGATCGGCACCTCTTCCCACACGACCTCTAAGCTGATGTAGTTGAGACAATCCAAATCGTTCAGCACTTTCAATGATCATTACTGAAGCATTAGGAACATTTACCCCCACCTCGATAACAGTGGTGGCTACCATAATATGAGATTCATGATTCTTGAATCTCATCATTTCACTATCTTTTTCTTTGGGTTTTAGTTTCCCATGTACGATACTAATCTTATGATCTGGAAAATCTTCTTTGATTTGTTCAAATCCATTCTCCAGATTTTTAAAGTCCATATTCTTGGACTCTTCAATTAATGGATAGACAACATAAACTTGATGTCCTTTATCTAGTTCATCTTGAATAAACTCATTGATCTTTGCCCTTTTAGATTCAAAGAAATGTTTTGTGACAATAGGCTTCCTTCCTGGAGGAAGTTCATCAATTAATGACACATCAAGGTCTCCATACAGTGTCATTGCAAGAGTTCTTGGAATAGGAGTTGCGGTCATTACCAGTATGTGGGGTGGAATAACGCTCTTACTCCAAAGTTTTGCTCTCTGTGCTACCCCAAAACGATGTTGTTCATCGATGATCACAAGCCCTAGTTGCTTAAACTTGACTTTATCTTCAATGAGTGCATGGGTTCCAATCAACAAATCCAAAGTCCCATCTTCTAGCTCTTGATGTATGATTCTTCTTTCTGCTACTTTGGTCGATCCTGTTAGGAGTCTAACGTTTAAAGGCAGATCATGCTTCATCTCCAAAATAGAAGCAAGGTGTTGAGAAGCAAGAATCTCTGTAGGTGCCATAAGACAAGCTTGGAATCCATTGTCTATGGCAATCAGTGCGGTCATAAAAGCAACCATGGTTTTGCCACTACCCACATCCCCTTGGACTAATCGATTCATTTGGATACCACCTTTCATATTTTGTCTCACTTCCTTGATTACACGTTTCTGTGCATTGGTGAGTTCAAAAGGGATATGTTTTGTATAGAAATCATTAAACAAAGGTCCGATGTGTGGAAATATATTGCCTTTATACTTCTGTTCTCTATCGATCTTCAGATAGATCACTTTAAGTTGGTTAAAAAAGAGCTCTTCAAATTTCAACCTATAGGTGGCAGCATTTAACTCGTCGTAAGATGACGGGCAATGGATTCCTTTTAAGGCATCCTGTTTGGATATTAGATTTCTGTATTTAATTAACCAAGAAGGGAGATTCTCTACCTCTTCCTTGTCTAGTACTTTTAATGCATTGCAAACAAATTGAAAGATATTCTTAGATTGAATACCTTCTTTTTTCATTTTCTCTGTCGTATGGTATTGTGGATATAGTCCACCAGTGCTATTTTCTTCTTTTGCTAGAGTTAGTTCGGGGTGAACGATTGAAATATCTTTGCCAAATCTATTGGGCTTACCAAATAGGATATATGGTTCTTTTGTTTTAAGTGATTGTTTTAGATATTTTACTCCAGCGAAAAATACCAAATCAATAAATGCTTCGCCATCAGTGAAATATGCGATTAATCGCTCTTTGGGACCAAAGCCTTCTGTTTTTATTTGTGTTATCCACCCTTTACACTGAACCGTATCGGTTGATTGTTTTGCCTCTTTTACGGTTGCAAATTTTGTTCTGTCAATATATTTGTATGGATAATAACAGAGAAGCTCTTCAATAGTGTTTATCTGTAATTCACTTTTTAAAAGCATCTGTTTCTTAGGACCTATCCCTTTGATGTATTTGATGTTATTATCCATTTTCATAATTCTACAAATATAAATAATCGTTAATTAATTGACACAATTGTTGGTGGCAATTAATCGAGCGTAATGATAACTTTATCTAACAGGCTTGTGTAAGTTGCTCAGTTAGATTGCTCTGCTATAACTGTTTGGGTTATTAAAATTTAGTTCGTCTGTTTCTGTTGTTCCCTTTATTTAAGGCTTAGTATTTTCACTCGTTTGGTTTAAAGTATCTGGTAGTTAGATGATTGTGTTCTTTAGGGAATCGTGTAACAAAAAAAAAGATTTAGTTTATTTTTATAGATCTAAATTGTAGTTTTGTTTTATCACTACGTGTTAAATTTAATATATTTAAAGATATTGAGAAATAGAGATGTCATAAAACGGTTTTTACGATCTAGACGAAGACGAATTCATAAACGAGGACATGGTATCCATTCTCCGTTTTTATTTAGTCTAATCACAGGAGTGATTGATAATAAACATCGTTATTATTTTTACGATCAAATAGATCTAATGTATAAGGAGGTAACAAAAGCGTCTAAATCTTATAAGATGAATAATAGTAAGAATTTAGGGGTCCCTTCTGTAAAAGTATTACAATGTATTTTTCGTATCATAAATGAGTTTCAGCCAAAGAGAATATTCTTTGAAGGCGAATTCGGTGATTTTTATTATCGTCTTTTTAAAGGAGTTTCTTCTGAAATCGAAATACTTCCTTTTGATCGTTATAGCGAATTTGCGGATGAGGTTTGTTCTATGGAGGAGTCTGACAACAAAAATAGTAATATCGTTTTCTGTAATGTTTCGGAGGTCGATAATCGAATCTCTTTGATTCAATCTATTAGAGAAAATGATATTGTAATTTGTAACGGACTACAATGGAACAAACACGATAAAAACAATTGGTCTACATATTTGTTGAATACCAATATCACTGCCTCTTTAGAATCAAAAGAGATGGGAATTGGCTTTGCCAATAGTAAATTGCATAAACAAAATTTCTTTATAAAATATTAACTTATGAAGGTATATACAAAGACTGGGGATAAGGGGAAGACAAGCCTTATCGGTGGTACTCGTGTCGATAAGTTCGATCCAAGACTTGATGCCTATGGTACGGTGGACGAGCTCAATAGTTATATTGGTATGATTCGTTGTTTTGTTGAAAATCAAAGTGAGGAAGCATCGACGCTTATCGAAATCCAAAAGAAACTATTTGTTATCGGTGGTGTGTTAGCTACTGATATGGATCGGGTAGATGAGGAAAAACGTCTTGTTTGTCAGGATAGCGATATTAAAATGTTAGAAGAACAGATTGATAGAATGGAAGATATGCTTCCTAAACTTCAATACTTTATTTTGCCTGGTGGTGAGCAAGGGAGTTCTTTCTGTCATCTAGCTAGAACTGTTTGTCGAAGAGCTGAACGTCTTGTTTTAAAGCTAGCCCAAGAGGTGGAAATACAAAAGAATGTTTTGGTATTTTTAAATCGATTGTCTGACTATTGTTTTGTATTAGCTAGAGTTATTGCTCATCAAAAAAATGCAGAGGAAACACCTTGGATACCGTGATTTTTTTTTGCGAATATGTTACGTATAAGAAAAAAAATTTTAAATTCGCAAAACTTAAGGTAATCTATCACTTATTAAATAACTAGAAATATGTATTGGACGCTTGAATTGGCTTCAAAGCTAGAAGACGCACCATGGCCAGCAACAAAAGAGGAGCTTATTGATTTTGCAACACGCTCCGGAGCTCCAATGGAGGTAATTGAGAATCTTCAAGAAATAGAGGAAGAGGCTGAAGTGTTTGAAACGATTGAAGATATCTGGCCAGACTATCCTAGCAAGGATGACTTTTTCTTTAATGAAGATGAGTACTAAAATTGCTTGCTTTTCTCTTTTGGTATGAAAATACGATTGGAGCATTAAAGAAAATCACTTCTAGGTAAAGCTAAAAGTAAAGATAAAAAAGAGGCTCATGTGGCCTCTTTTTCTATTTTTAAAGAGTCCATCCCTCTTTTGCTTATTTCTATATTGTAGGGAACCTCTCTCTACGTCGTTTTGCATTTCTGATGATGATGATATCATTTTTTCATTTTTCTATTCTACTTAAAGGTTTGTTTTGGATATTTGTTATGGCAATATTTTGTTTCTTGACCTTAATCCCACACAAATAATGAATTTCTCTCTTTGGTGCCTTCTGTTAATTCCCTTTTACTACTTTTTGCAGTGACAGACTACGGATCAATAAGTGGCAAATACGACTAAAACCAATACTAACTAGGTTTTATCGTAATATTTGCATTATCATAACTTCATTTTATTATTGTATCGAGTTCACTTTATCACCATATCAACTTCATATCAAGTTCATTTTATCATAACGCATAAGTGAACTTAATATGAAGTTGATATGAATTTGATATGAAGTTGATGTGTTTTTGACCTGAAAATAAGGTTAACGGGTTATAAAGTAGATTTAAACGAATAATGGGGTTGTGTTAAACATAAGTAGGATGAGTTGAGGATTGGAGAGTGTAAGAAATTCCTTTTGATACAATCTCAAAAAGTGTGTAGATATAAAAAATAGGAATTTTCGGGAGTGTAAATTAAACTCTGTTTGGTGTATCTTGTATTTACAAAAAAAGATAAAAAAGGGCTTTGTTTCGTTTTTTGTAAAATATGTTGGTTGTGGGAGGGTATTGCATTGGTCTTTGGCTTGTAATCAAAAGACCAATGCAATAGGGGTTATGTGAAACTTTCTACGTCTTTTTCTGTGATGTCCTTATCCGATAGAATAAGAAGTCTTTCTATGATATTTCGTAGCTCACGGATATTTCCTGTCCATTTTCTCTGTTGTAGGAGTTTGACGGCTTCTTTTGATATCTTTTTAGGTGCTTTCCCGTACGATTTACTAATTTCTTTAATGAAATATTCACATAATTCAGGAATGTCTTCTAGGCGTTCCTGTAGGGAAGGAACGTGAATTAGGATGACGCTAAGTCTATGATATAGGTCTTCACGAAATCTATTCTCTTCGATCTCTTTTCTTAAGTCTTTATTGGTTGCAGCAATAATGCGCACATTGATCTTAATAGATTTGTCTCCTCCAACTCGGGTGATGCAATTTTCTTGTAGTGCTCTTAAGACTTTTGCTTGTGCAGAAGCACTCATATCTCCAATCTCATCCAAGAATATCGTACCATTGTTTGCTTGTTCGAATTTCCCTTTTCTTTGTTTATTGGCTGAAGTGAAGGCTCCTTTTTCATGTCCAAATAATTCGCTTTCAATCAATTCTGATGGGATGGCTGCACAGTTTACCTCAATAAAAGGGTGTTCTTTGCGATCGCTTTGTTTGTGTAGTCTCTTTGCAACAAGTTCTTTACCTGTACCATTCTCACCCGTTATAAGTACACGTGCATCCGTGCCAGCTACTTTATCACACATGTTGAGTATCTGGGTGATTTCTTTAGATGATCCTATAATGGTCTCTTTGTTTGATATTTTCTTTTTTAGAACTTTCTTCTCTTGGATGAGGCTGCCTCTTTCTTGGGCGTTCTTTACTGTAATTAGAAGCCTGTTTAGATCAATGGGTTTTTCAATGAAATCAAAAGCCCCTTTCTTTATACATTCCACTGCCGTGTCTATGTTTCCGTGTCCAGAGATCATAATAAAAGAGGTGTCTGGTGAAATGGTTTGGCATTTTTCCAGAACTTCAATACCGTCCATGTTAGGCATCTTAATGTCACAAAATGCAATACGATATTTGTTTGTCTTTATTTTATCTATCGCCTCAATTCCATTCTCAGCTGTGTCTACATCGTAATCTTCGAAAGACAATATATCTTTTAAAGAATTACGTATGCTTCGTTCGTCATCAATAACTAATATTTTGTCCATGATCTGAATTTTGTTTTTCAAATAGTGCCCCTTCAGCTAAAGCATATCCTGTTTGGTACATCTGGTTAATATTGCTTTTTTTCAATACCAAATTGGTTAGCATTGAGGCATAAACAATCATTAATTCTCTTATTGGTGTCATCCCTTTCATCTCTTTTCTCTCTTTTTTTGTGCTTTCAATAAGTGTGTTGTGAAGAGAGTGAAAATCCGATATCTCAATTTGATTTCTTTTTTGAAGATGAGATATTGGTTGGTGATGTTTGATGAGATCGACATAGGTGTCAAATGCACCAGAACTTCCAATAAGTATTTGTGGTTGATATTTCTCTATTGCTAGCCAGAGCTCTTTATGTTTTTCGATAAAGTGATTGTTTACTTTATCAATAATTGTATTGTCTATTTTGTCTTCAAAAGGAAAAGTTTGCAATATTCGTGCCATTCCTGTCTTAAAACTCTGACTCCATATTATTTCAGAGTTTTTTATAATCACAAATTCATTGCTCCCTCCACCTATGTCCATTGTTAATAGGGGACCTTTAAGCCCTTCTGCTGCTAGTTGTACCGCATTGGTGGTAAGCAATGCTTCTTCTTCTCCCTTTAAGATTACCATTTTAAAGGCAGGGTTAGATTCTATTTTACTTTGGATCTCTAATTTGTTTTCAGCTTCTCTTATGGCTGCAGTGCTGTAAATATGCAAGGAGGAGATGTTGAATTTTTTTGCCGTGGCTAGATGTTGAAGTAGTACATCGATAATTTTATTAATCCCTTTAGCGGTAATATTACGATTTTTGTAATGTTCTTTTGTACCTAATTTTACGACCAAAGATTCTTTTTTAATAATTTGAAGATTCTTTGAATTATCAAGATGTCCAATTATTAACGTACATGTGTTTGTTCCAAGATCTACAATTCCTATATTCATATTTCCGTAATAAAAGATATGTTTGGGATTTAAAGATAGTGGAAATAATGAGGCTGAAGTATAAAAACGAACTATTTATCTCTCGATTAAAAGAAGACCATTCTTTTCCCATTCAGAAAGACCTCCTTTGAGAATTAAGCAATGTTTGTAACCTAGATTCTCTATTTTGTGATGTGCAATTTTTGATTTTTCTAAGGAGTGGTCTTTTCCATATACAATTATTGTTGCATTCTTATCTTTTTGAAGTGCTTTGACTTTTTGACAAAATGCCTCGTCGTGTACATCTACATGTACTGAATTAGGTATATGGAGACTAATATAGTCCTCATATGAGAGAACGTTTAATATTAAAGTATTTGTTTCTACTTCTAATATTTCGTTCAGTTGTAAGGTGCTTATGTAGTCCATTTGTATTATTTTTATAGAATAAACTATTTTCGATCTCATTTTGTTTAAAAAATGATGTTTTTTTTCAATATATTGATTGTCAAAAGTTAAAGGCGCAATAGAGTCCATTTGTGAGGAAAAAAGCTTGTTTAATTTGATTTTTGAATTTGTAGAATTAAAAAAGTGCCTTATATTTGCACCGCATTTGAGGAATACGGATGCACTTTTATGATGATTCAGTAGCTCAGCTGGTAGAGCACATCCCTTTTAAGGATGGGGTCCTGGGTTCGAACCCCAGCTGAATCACCAAAGTTTTCCTATACCAAGGGAAGACGAGTTTAATTTAGAGAGTAGATTCAGTAGCTCAGCTGGTAGAGCACATCCCTTTTAAGGATGGGGTCCTGGGTTCGAACCCCAGCTGAATCACGAAGTTTTCTTATACCAAGAGAAAGCGAGTTTAATTTAGAGAGTAGATTCAGTAGCTCAGCTGGTAGAGCACATCCCTTTTAAGGATGGGGTCCTGGGTTCGAACCCCAGCTGAATCACTTAATTAATAGATGATTTCTGATTCAAAGCGTTTAAATCGATGATTTAAACGCTTTTTTTATGATTTAAATCTTTGTTCTATGGGAAATTGATAAAAAATGGATCTTTTTTTATCAATTTCTTGATTGCAATGATCTTTATTAATTTTTTTGTGTTAAATAAAATAGGAATGATAAGATTGAAAGGGAGATATGAGTAAGAATTATGCATTTAGTTCCAATTTAATGGCAATAGTAGCTTGCCTTTTGTGGTCGACTGCTTTTGTCGGAATAAAAATAGGATTGAAATATACTCCTCCTCTTCAATTTGCAGGGATTCGGTTTATGTTATCAGGAATAATGATATTCCCATTTATTAAGCATAAAGAGACGATTGTTTCTTCCATTGCGAAACACTGGAAGTATATGTCTTTATTGGCATTTATGCAGACGGTGATCCATTATGCTTTGTTTTATCAAGGGATACGTTTGATGCCTAGTGCTGTAAGTGCAATAATTATTGGTATGGGACCATTGTTTGTCTCTATGGTGGCTCATTTTTATTCTGATCAAGATAGAATGAATAGAGATAAATGGATTAGTTTATGTCTCGGAATTATTGGGGTTGCTTGTGTTGTTTTAGGAAGAAACAGAGGAGAAGATCAGGCTGCTTCTATATGGACTATTGTTGGAGTTGTTCTTTTGTTGTTGACGAATTTAAATTCAGGATTTGTAAATGTGCTTATTAAGGCAAAAACAACAAATATATCTCCATTAATATTGACCATGTATACCATGTTTATGGGTGGATTGGTGCTTTTTATTACAGGTGTTTTTACAGAGGGATTTGCTGGAATAATTTTCCCAACGCCATATTACCTTTCATTGGGGTGGTTGTCTTTTCTGTCTGCAGCAGCTTTTTCTTTGTGGTTTACTGTGTTGCAAAGACCTGAAGTGAAAGTTTCCGAGATTAATCTATGGAAATTCCTGATTCCTGTTTCAGGAGCTATATTGAGTTGGACTATGCTTTCTAATGAGTCGCCAACCATATTGTCTTTTATTGGAATGGGATTTACATCCTTTGCACTATTATGGATGAATTATAGTTCAAAAAGGAACAAAGGGATGTGATTATTACTATATTATTATGTAAATTTGTAAGTAATTGATTTAATATATTCAGACAACAGATGTTACGGTTAAAGATTCTTTCGTTATTTACGCTGCTTAGTAGCTTTGCTTTTTTAGGAGAGGTTTCTGCCCAAGGAAATCAACCATCTACGACTCCCAAGGATTCAATCAAAAATAGTATAAACATACTAAATCGGTTATTGTATTCTCCACAAGAATGGAGAGTGGTTGATGGTAGTTTTAGAAAAAATATTAAAGGGCTGGTAAACCATGCTCAGGATGCTCCACTAGATACTACTATAATGAATATGGATTATTATTTAAATAGTCCTGGGTTCCATAATATCTTTAGTCGCGATATAAAGGATATTAAAGAAAAAGATCAGATTCAAGGATATGTCAATGATAGTGTTTTGAATCAAATGATAGTGGATCTTAAATCAAATATTGCGGATAGTTTATTGCAAACAGAAATTGATGTCCCAGATTCATTGCTCCTTTTGGTTGCCGATAGTGCTAAAACAATTCCAAATGTGGAAATTAGTGAGTTGTATAATAATAACTCTAAAGTGGTACCTAAGAGTTTTGCAGATTCATTGACAGCTCAATTTACGAATTTGAATTTGAGTGCAGATTTGTCTTTAGATATCTATGATAGTATTCGTACTTCAATGGCTGATTCAGCAAGGAATGCTTATAATGAAAGGGTTCGTGAAGCATATAAAGACTCATTGTTGTCAGCTTATAAAAATCAGTACGTTGCATCTATTGCGGAATCTGCTGCAGAAGATCGACGTTTTGAGATTGAGCAAAGAAATAAAGATTTACTCTATTTTTACAATGACTCAGTTGTAAGTGCAGTGAATTCAGAAGCGATAAATGCGTTACAAGTATTGCAGAGTTTTGCAAAAAGAGATTCGATGAAAGTTACTTTTACTAATTTGGATGGGAATGAAGTTTCAATATGGACTAGTAACGAAGAAGGAAAGAATAATTTTATTCGTTTTTATCTAAAGAATATGCAGAATGACTCTTTGGGGGTTTTGGTATTTAATCAAGGTAAGGGGAATGCAAATATCTTTATCGATGATGCTTCTGTGGAGTTGAAAAGAATATCAGAAACAGAGCATAAAAAGGCTGAAAAACTAAAAGAGAAACAGATTAATATCTCGGAAGAGTTTGTGGTGCCTATTATACGAAAGGCTCCTGTTAAACCATGGGATCTTGGTGGTAAGGTGAGTATTGGATTTACACAAACCTCTTTGTCTAATTGGTCTGCCGGTGGTGAGTCTTCTTTGGCTGGGCTTTTTATGGGGAATTATCATTTTAATTATAAACGTTATACTGATTCTAACTATGATAAGGTGAAAGATTCTTGGGAAAATCAGATTGATATTAAATATGGTATTAACAAGAATAAAGATACTGGTTTAAGAAAGAATACGGATAATATTGAGTTAAACTCGAAATATAACATCTATGCTTGGGATAAGTGGTACTACTCTGGTAACTGTAACTTTAGGACCCAATTAGCTCCAGGTTATAATTATTCTGAAAGTGAAACAGATCCTATAAGTAAATTTATGGCTCCAGGTTATCTTACCTTTTCTGTCGGTCTTGACTATAAGCCGAGTAAGAATTTGTCACTATTGCTTTCTCCTTTGTCATTACAAGCTACGTTTGTAACAGATATTGAAACAATTGATCCAACATCGTTTGGTTTGGAAGCAGGCAAGACTTCTAGTTGGGAACCTGGTTTCTATGCTAAGGTCGATTTTAAACATACTTTTAGTGAGGATCTTTCTTTTGAAACAAAGGCAAGTTTGTTTACCAACTATTCAGGTGTGTTTAATTCAATTGATTTTAACTGGGAAGGAAAGTTAAATATTCAATTAAACCAATATATTCAAGCGACTGTTTTATGTAATGCTCGTTTTGATAGTGATACTAAATTCCCTATTTATGGAAGTGATGAGAAAGGGGAACGAGTGAAAGTTGGAGAACAAAATAGATTGGAGTTCAAAGAGATGTTTACTCTTGGTTTTGCTTATAAGTTCTATTAAGAAATATAATTCATGCAAAAAGGTTGGCAATCATTGCCAACCTTTTTGCATGCTCTATTTATTGAAATATATTCAGATATCTCGATTAGATTAGAATAGAAAGAATTACTCCTGTAGCAAATATAACACTTGCAATACCGTTAGTTGTACCAAAAGCTAGATTAACTCTAGAAAGATCTTTAGGACTAATGATTGAGTGTTGGAATATCATTAATCCAGAAAATATGGATGCTGATAGGATATATATTGGAAGATTGAATTGCCATATAAACCCAATATAGACCAAAATAGCAGCAGTGGTTACATGCGATATTGTTGAGACTAAAAGAGCTCTCTTTACTCCTAGTAATGATGGAATAGAGTATAGGTCAAATCCGGAATCGAATTCTGCATCTTGACATGAATAGATGATATCAAATCCTCCAACCCAAAAGAATACTACCATTCCAAATAATATAGGAAGAAGGCTGAATTCTCCTCTAATTGCAAGATATGCTCCTATGGGTGCTAAAGATAAGCCTAAGCTTAGGACATAGTGGCATAGACTTGAAAAACGTTTTACATAGCTGTAGAACAGAACAATAAAGATAGCAATAGGTGAGAGGTAGAAACACAATCTGTTGATAAAGAATGTGCATGTAATAAATGCAAGGATATTAATTACGACAAATAATTTTGCATTTTGTGGTGTAATCTTCCCACTAGGTATTTCTCTTTCTTTTGTGCGAGGATTTTCTGCATCAAATTTACGATCTACCAATCTATTGAATCCCATTGCTGCATTTCTTGCAAAAACCATACAAAGAATAACAAGTAATAATAAGCTTATGTGAAAAAGATGCTCTTCTTTATATCCAATGGTAAACCCAATAAAAGCAAATGGCATTGCAAATATGGTATGGGAGAATTTTACTAAATTTAAATAGTCTTTTATCTTGTTTGTCATGTTATTGAAAGATTCATTTACACGGCAAAAATAGAATATTATAGATTGGAATAAAAAGGAAATTAGAGGAAAGACGAAGATAAGTTTGTCGAGAATTTTTGTGTTAGACTAAAAACCTATACTTTAGCGAGATGAAAAAAGTAGGTCTTATTGATCAAAATGTAGACTTCTTTTGTTTAATTCAGTTGAAGTAGTAGTGTTTAAATCTTCAACAAAAGATGTATTGTATGAAAGATTACAAAAAGTATTTTACCCTAGCTGGTTCTCCTGAAGACATATATAATTGTCTAACTAACCCAGTC
Organism: Prolixibacteraceae bacterium; assembly: GCA_025210775.1. GTDB lineage: Bacteria > Bacteroidota > Bacteroidia > Bacteroidales > Prolixibacteraceae > Halosquirtibacter. The sequence goes on along the minus strand of JAOARB010000021.1, from coordinate 33,033 downwards.
ATGATTGAGATCTGGACTGGAGAGCCTGCAGTGATGCCAAAAGAGCCTGGCGGTGAGTTTTCTATGTGGGATGGAGCGATTTGTGGAAAAGTGACACAATTAGTCCCAGATAAGCTGATTGAACAGTTATGGTATTTTGGAGAAGATGAATTTTCTCCTGTTACAATTAAATTACACCCTCATAAGAAAGGAACGAGCGTCGAGGTAAAACAACAGAACATCCCTGATGAAGCATACGATAATATTGTTGAAGGCTGGGAAGAGGATTATTTTGGTGCTCTAGAAGAACTTTTTGAAATATAGTTTGTTTTGAATTGTTTCTTTGGGAAATCCTTTCATTATTAATGAGTTTCCAAAGAGATTTGTTATGATTAATTATATCTACAGTGATGAGAATGGTTATCATTTTTCTTCTTCTTCCAATTCATTGCAAGAACTAAGTGGTAAAGAGATCTTGTGTATTGATCTGGAATCACCTTCTTTCGAAGAAAAGAGTATCGTAGAGGAGTATTTTGATATAACCTTTCTTAGTTGGCACAAAGCAGAAGAGATTGAAAGTAGTTCGCGTTATTTCGAAAGTGGCGATGTGATTCGAGCCAATTCAAACTTTATGCGTGTCGTAGATGGCAAATTTGGTTATACACCAGTGTCGTTTATTTTGAAAAATGATATTCTTTTTGCTTATCACTCCGAGAAGACCAATGGTTTTTATCAAGTGTATGAACGATTGGTTGGACAACCTTCGATGGAGGTTACAGGATGGTATGTTTTTCTTACCTTATTAGATGTTCGTATTGATTTTGATGCCGATCTTATTGAGTTTGTCGGACGTGAAATTAATGCGATTAGTCAGCGAATACGTTTTAAACAGGAGTTAGAGGAACGATTAATTCTGGAGATTGCTAAATTGCAAGAAGCTTCTATGTTGCTTAGAGAGAACATTGTGGATAAACAGCGTGTGATGTCTTCTATTTTGAAGAGTAGACGTTTCCCTGAAGATGATAAATTGCAATTACGTATGATGTTGAAAGATGCTGGTTCTTTGATTGATCATACTGCTTTTAGTTTTGAACGTTTAGATTTCTTGCAAAGTACTTTGATGGGTCTGATTGATCTAGAACAGAATAAGATTATTAAAATCTTTACTGTCGTTACAGTGATCTTTTCACCACCAACCCTTATTGCGAGTATGTATGGTATGAACTTTAAGTTTATGCCTGAGCTATCATGGGAGTTTGGCTATCCATTATGTATCTTTTTGATGATAACGAGTTCATTATTGACTTTACTCTATTTTAAGCGTAAAAACTGGTTGTAGTGAAGAACTGCTTGTTATTATTGAAAAAAGGGATATTCATTCTAAAATGAATATCCCTTTTTTAATATTGAAATATGTTGTTATTCAACCATTTTGTCAATAAACCATAAAACTGGTTGTTGACTAAATATATGAGCAGATGGGTATTGCTGTGCTATCTGTTCGTTGTTCTTAATCTGATTGAATATTGTTCTTTTGTTTTCTCCAGTAACTAAAAAGATAACTTGTTTGGCTTTGTTTATTACTGTTCCCGTCAGTGTTATTCTTCTTTGTTTTGTTATCGGATGTATTGCTACTTCACATATTTCTTGTGAGGATAATAGTTCTAGTTGATCTGGAAATATGCTAGCAGTATGTCCATCATCACCCATCCCTAATAATACGAGATCAAAAATTGGCCATGTCTCTTCTGTCGGTAAGGCTTGTTCTATCTCCTGAGCATACCTTCTGGCTTCTTCTTTTGGATCGTTAATCCCATCTACAGGATGAATATTGTTAGATGGGAAGTTTAAAGAATCAATAAATAATTCTTTAAAATATCTATAATTACTCTCCTGATGATTGTGGGGCACACAGCGTTCATCAACCCACCAAAAGTGTATGTTCCTTAAAAGCTCTGGTTGTTCTATTTTTGATAGAATAGAGAAAAACTTTTTAGGTGTTGATCCTCCTGATATCGCAATATGGCATGGAAATCTTTTTTGCGTTGATAGCCATTCTTCTAACCAGTGTAGAAGAGCTTTCGCAATATCGTCACTGGTTTTGTAGGTGATGTATTTGGGTTCTTTCATGGATGTAAATAATTAGAGTTCACAATATAAACCATCATTACTTAGATTCTTACAAGGATAGCGCCATGTTTGTTCATTGCCCTCTATTAAACTATCTGCTTCATAAGGTCCCCATGTCCCAGCAGGATAGCCGTATATTGGAGCTTCTTCCTTTTTCCAATATTCTTGTATTGGTTTTACAAATTTCCAAGCTTCAATAACAGTGTCTCCACGAGAGTATAATGTGGCATCACCAATCATACAGTCTAATAATAATCTTTCGTATGCCGATGGAAGGTGTTTGTTTGACAAAGAGTCATAATGGAAATCCATATTGACTGGTTGTGTTACAAATCCTGAACCAGGTTCTTTCATACCAAATTTCATTAGTATCCCCTCGTCTGGTTGAATACGAATAATCAGTTGGTTGTTAATTTGTGGTAGTTCGATGCCACCAGAGAATAGATGATGAGGTGAATTCTTGAAATGAATGACTACTTCTGTAACTCTTGTTGGTAATTTCTTTCCTGTACGAATATAGAAAGGTGTGTTACTCCACCTCCAGTTGTTGATATAGAATTTTATTGCAGCAAAAGTCTCTGTTCTAGAATTTTTGTCTACACCCTCTTCTTGTCTGTATCCTTTTACTTCTTTTCCACTGATATGTGAAGAGGTGTATTGACCACGAATGACATTGTTGCGAATTTCTTCCTCTGAACTAAAATGTTTGAATGCTTTAAAGACTTTTAGTACTTCGTTTCTGATGGCATCTGCTTCTACTTCTATAGGTGGTTCCATTGCGACAAGTCCAACCAATTGTAATAGGTGGTTTTGAATCATGTCTTTTAGTGCTCCAGATTTGTCGTAGTAGCCTCCTCTACTTTCTACACCAAGACTTTCGGCAGAGGTGATTTCAACTCTTTCAATGAAATTACGATTCCATATAGGTTCAAATATTGCATTTGCAAAACGTAGAACAAGTAGATTTTGTACGGTCTCTTTACCTAAATAGTGGTCTATACGATAGATTTGATTTTCATTAAAATATTGGGTCAGTAGATTGTTTAGACTTAATGCGCTTTCTAAATCTGTTCCAAATGGTTTCTCAACAATTAATCGACTAAATCCATTTTCCTCATTGTTTAGTCCTACCGATGACAAGTGTTTTGGAATGATTGGATATAATGATGGAGGAGTAGATAAATAGAAAATATAATTCTGTTCGACCTCATTGGTTTGACACAGTGATTCAAGTCTCTCTTTTAGAATAGGGTAATCCTCTTGTTGGTCTGTCTGAATGGCTTGATAAAAGATGTGTTGTAGGAATTGTTTGGTACAATGAAATTCCTCTTTAGGAAGAAACTCGGTCATTTTCTCCCTATATTCCTCATCTGTATATTGTGTCCTACTTGCACCAAGAAGGATGAATTTCTTAGGCAATCTTTTTTGAATAAATAGTTGATATATCGCTGGGATTAACTTTCTTTTTGTTAGGTCACCAGAGGCACCAAAAATGACTAGTGCTAATGGGCTTGGAGTATTCATTTGTTATAATCGTTATATTGTTTGCATGTTTTAATTACAATAAAGATATATAATATGATAGTGTAGTCCAAGAATAAAAGATGTTTTTATCCTATAATATAACAAAGTAGCTCATCTTCAATGTTTATGAAGTTTAATTGAAATGTCTCGTTTGTTGTTGTATAGTATATTTGCTCTTTTCTAAGATCGACGATGGTTTCATTTTGAAGATCAATAGGGTGGCGGTTGACTAATTTGAAAATAGCTTCTTTTGCACACCAAATCTTAAATAGATCGAGGTCATTCTGAGGAGTCTCATTGTTATTTACAAATTTATTTTTTAAATGCGAGATTCTTCTTTTTGTGTTTTCTATGTCTAGAGCAACCTGTTTGGTTGATGACAATAAGATGGTGGCATATTCTTTTGAATGGGAAATAGAAAGATCATATTGATGGTCTTTAAGATAGGGCTTCCCATCTTCTGTATATAGTATTTGATGATTGTTATCCAACATCTGATTTAATAAAATGCGTGTGGCTAACCATTCATTCTTTCTTCTTGAATTTCGAATATTATTGTAGTATTCTTGATCTCTTTGAGATAAAGTAAAGGATTCCTTTACTTCATTAGGAATATGCGATATCTTACATATTCCTAATGTGCTGTTTTGTAAATCGGTAATGGTTATGTAATTGCTAATCATTCCAATGAGTCGTTTCAATAAGATTTATTATATCTTTTGTAATGAAGTTGATTACGGGTTGAAGACTGTCTTGATTTGGTACGTTGTCAAAATATAGTGCACCTCTAAGAAAATGCTTCGTTGAATCAGTTAAATAGAATTGAACAGGAGATGCTGCATTTCCCTCAATGGTATATATCAATCCATATGTTTTGTGCTCCGGGTTGATGTATTCCTTTTGTTCAATAGCATCAGCTCTTATAGAGTGTTTAAAGGCCCATTTGTGTGCTTCCTCTATCAGCTTTGGTAGGTTTTTGTTAACCTCAAAGTAACTTAAATAGATGTTGGCATCATTCTTTTTGAATTCAATTTTAAAAAACTCATCTTCATCTTTCGCTTGCTTGTTTGCTAAAATTGCATAATTAGGAATATCAAAAGAGAAAGGAAATTTGTTTTGAATCTCTTTGTAATGTTTTTGTGGCAAGGCAATTCTAAAATATCCTTTAGGTTTAGGAATACTTTTATTTTGGCAGCTGGCAAAACATACAATAATAATTAGTGTAACGATATATCGCATGGTCACTTTTTTAGGATTAGATCAATTTATTAATTACTCGAATTTGAATAATGCGTCGGTCATCAAGTTTCTCTACATAAAAATCAATTTTTCCGACAGATATCTTTTCTCCCAAAATTGGGAAATCACCTTTTATTTCTAATAATAAACCTGCAAGAGTATCTGCCTCTCCTTTGACATCGTCTAGATAATCTTCATCAATGTGTAGATCTCTAAGGAAATCAACAAGAAGGGTCTTTGCATCAAAAATAAAGGTAGTATTGTCTATCTGAGTGTAATTCTTTTCGTCTTCATCGAACTCATCAGATATTTCTCCAACAATCTCCTCTAAAACATCTTCTAATGTAACGATACCTGAAACTCCACCATATTCGTCAATAACAAAAGCCATATGTATTTTTGTTTTTTGAAACTCTTCAAGAAGATCATCGATCTTTTTGTTCTCAGGAATGTAAAAAGGTGGACGTATCAGTGTTTGCCATCTAAATGTGTTCCCTTTGTGTATATGGGCTAGTAGGTCTTTTATATATAGTACCCCTCGTATGTTGTCGAAAGTATCTTCGTAAATAGGAATTCTTGAAAAACCACACTCTTTGATTGTTTTTAATACGGTGTTAAAGGACTCATTGCAATCTAGTGCAATCGTGTCTATACGAGAGCACATGATCTCAACTACAGATTTTTTACCGAATTTTACAATTCCTTCTAAGATGTCTTTGTCCTCTTTTATCTCTTTTTCTTCTGTTAGTGATAGGGCATGGGATAGATCAGAGATCGAAACATTGGTGTTTTTATGCTGTGAAACTTTCTTGTTTACTATACTGGTTGATTTGATTAATAAGAAATTCAATGGTTTGAATATCTTATTAAGAATAGTGATTGTCGGAGTCATCCTTAACGAGAAACTATAAGACTGTTTGCTTGCGTATACTTTAGGAATGATCTCACCAAACAATAATAGTATAAAAGTGATGATGATGGTTTGAAAAACAAATCCTAATGTGGGGGCATGAGAGAAGTCTATTAGACTTGTTGTGATCTTTGAAGATAGTAACACAATCCCAATATTTATGAAATTGTTTGCTATTAAAATGGACCCTAACAGTTCATCTGGTGACTTTAGTAGGCTTATTGTAGATGCTCCTTTTTTGTTTTTCTTCTCTTTTAATTTGTGAATATCATTCGGCGATAATGCAAAAAAAGCGGCTTCAGAACCTGAGATAAGACCAGATAAAATTAATAGTACCCCAAGAATCCCCATGCCAATCATATCCTCAATGTTTGGGGTGTGGTAATTAATATGTTTAAAACTTTCAAAAAACTGGGAGGGAATTGTGTCTGCTTCCAATGTAAACGATTTTGGTTAATACTTCTTTCTTATTGTTATTTTTCAGTTTTTCTATCTAGTAACTGTATTTGTTGTGCAATTATTTCTGTAACACGAATAGTGTCTTCATTGTTTCTTTCAATGTTTCGGCTTCTTATTTTTCCTTCAATATAAAGGTGCATCCCTTTTTTTATGTGTTTGTCTGCAAGCAATGCTTGGGCTCCCCAGCAGGAGATGCGGTGCCATTCTGTTTGAGTTACTTTCTCGCCAGCTTTATTTTGATGACTTTCATTAGTTGCTAAAGGAAAACGAGCAACACAGTTATCTTTATCAAAATAGTGTACTTCTGGATCTTTTCCAACAAAACCTACTAATATAACTTTATTGACTGACATAGTAATGCAAATATTGTGAGTAATATAATAAAATACAAGATTTTTAAAAATATTGTTTTGTTAATTCATGCTTTTTTTAAATAGTTCAATGAATGGTTTGGCTGTCGGAAACTCTTTGATCTCCTCTTTAGGTATTAAATGTGATGATTTTATTTCTGTACTACCCCTCCAAATGGTTATTTTGAGGGTCTGGTGTGTTAGTTTGTGTTCGATGTAATCAAATTTATGTATTTTTTTTACACCTTCTATTATAAGGCCTGCTTGTTTTGTTAATCTGTCCATATTATTCTCCTCAATCATCATAGGTGTGTATAATCCTTTCCATATATCTTTACCACTTCTTTCTTCTATATATGTAGTGTTGTCTGGACCATCAATTATAAGAAAGTTTAACTCTCTTGTTTTTGGAGGAGTTTTCTTCTTTACTACTGGTAGTTTATCTATGATGTTTTTATTGTAGGCAATGCAGGTATCCGAAATAGGGCATAATTTACATTGTGGATTTTTAGGTGAACATATTAAAGCTCCAAGTTCAATTATGGCTTCATTGACTTCTCTTGGAGAACCATATTTATATAATTCTTTAATTATGCACTCCATTTGTTTTGTCGTCTCTTTTATGTGAGAAGGGGTGTCTATTTCAAAAATACGAGATATAACTCTAATTGTATTGCCATCAATTGCTGGATAGGGAAGGTTTTGTGAGAATGATAATATTGCTCCAGCAGTGTATGGACCTACCCCTTTAAGTGAGATAATATCTTTATAAGATGTAGGAAAAATACCATCGTATTTGTCCATTATTTGCTTGGCCGAAGCGTGTAGATTTCGCGCTCTTGAATAGTAACCTAATCCTTCCCATGCTTTTAATACCTCTCTTTCTTGTGCTTTTGCAAGTGTTTTAATGTCTGGGAATAGTTCAATAAAGCGCTTAAAATAGCTGTTTCCTTGCGCTACTTTTGTCTGTTGAAGTATGATTTCTGATATCCAAACATGGTATGAAGATCTTTTTTTTCTCCATGGAAGGTCTCTTTTTTGACCTTCGAACCAAGAAATCAATGAGTTAGCAAAATTCTGCATCTTTTGTGTTTTTAATAAAAATCTCTTATGTTTGCCGCAAAAATAATTGATTTCTATTTCATTAATAATACGAAACGTTTATCTTTGTACACCAAAATTTGAGTCAAGGATATCGTTTAAATTAAATTTATAGCAATGACAAAGGCAGATATTGTAAACGAAGTTTCGAAGAATACTGGCATCGAGAGAGTTACAGTTCAGAAGGCTGTGGAGGCTTTTATGGATACTGTATCGGATTCTTTGGTAGAAGGGAAAAATGTGTATCTTCGTGGATTCGGGAGTTTTATCGTAAAAAAACGTGCTGAGAAAACTGCTCGTAATATTTCAAGAAATACAACTATTATTATTCCTGAGCATTTTATCCCAGCTTTTAAGCCAGCGAAGTCATTTGTGAGCAAGGTTAAGGAGAACGTTAAGTAATAATTCATATTAAAAAGAATAATCATGCCAAGCGGAAAAAAAAGAAAGAGACATAAGATGTCTACGCACAAGCGTAAAAAAAGACTAAGAAAAAACAGACATAAGAAGAAGAAATAATTCTTCGACTCTGTTTTTGTAAGAGTGTAAAACCTAGGGCAGTTAATGCTTCTAGGTTTTTGCTGTATTAGAAGTTCGATTTTATATTTAAATAAATGAGAGGTTGTGAGTAATGAATTGGTAATTGAAGTAAATCCATCACAGGTGGAGATTGCTTATTTAGAAGATAAACGCCTAGTCGAACTAAATCGAGAAACTAGTGATGCTAAGTTTGCCGTAGGAGATATTTACCTAGGAAAGGTGAAAAAAATAATGCCGGGGCTAAATGCAGCTTTTGTCGATGTGGGTTACGAGAAGGATGCTTTTCTACATTACCTTGATCTAGGACCGCAATTCCAAACATTAAATAAATTCCTTTTACAATCGACATCCAAGGGTAAGAAGCCTGTGTCGATGACAAAAATTCAGTCGGAACCAGATATTTTTAAAGAAGGGAAGATTACAGATGTGTTGACATCTGGACAGTTGATCTTGGTTCAAATATCAAAAGAGCCAATATCAACCAAAGGACCTCGTCTTACATCTGAAATATCTATTGCAGGTAGAAATTTGGTGTTAATGCCTTTTAGTGATAAGGTTTCTATTTCGCAAAAGATTAAATCAAGTGATGAGCGTAGTCGTTTGCGAAAACTTATTCAAAGTATTCGTCCTAAGAAATATGGGGTTATTGTACGTACTGCTGCTGAAGGAACTAAAGTTGCAGAGTTAGATAAAGAACTTAGAACTTTGGTCGCTAAGTGGGAGTCTATTCCATCAAAACTGAAACAAGCTAAAGTTCCATCTTTAGTGGTTGGTGAGTTGGATCGTACTATCGCTATGATTCGCGATGTATATAATCCTGATTTTACAAATATCTATGTAAATGACAAACAATCGGCTTCAGAAGTAAAAGAGTACGTTTCAAGTATTGCTCCTGAAAAGCAAAAGATTGTAAAACATTATAGTGGTGATGCTCCCATTTTTGAGCATTTTGGAATTGAGAAACAGATTAAGGCTCTATTTGGAAAGACAGTGTCTTTTAAAAGTGGTGCTTATCTTATTATAGAACATACGGAAGCTTTCCATGTAATCGATGTGAATAGTGGTAATCGGTCAAAAGCCGGAAGCGATCAGGAAACAAATGCGTTAGAAGTTAACCTGGCCGCTGCCGTTGAGATTGCTCGACAATTGCGATTACGCGACATGGGAGGTATTATCGTAGTCGATTTCATCGATATGCATAGTAACGAGAACCGAATTAAGGTGCTTGAGAAAATGCGCGAGGAGATGAGTAAGGATCGAACTAAACACAATATTCTTCCTTTGAGTAAATTCTGTTTGATGCAGATTACTCGTCAAAGGGTTCGTCCTGAAATGCATATCGAGACTTCGGAAAAATGTCCTACTTGTCGTGGGACAGGAGAAGTTTCTTCTACATTATTATTAGTAGATGAGATATACAATAATTTAAAATATATCTATCTTGAACTTTTTAGAAAGAATGTTCAAATTCATGTTCATCCATATGTGGCAGCATATATTAACAGTGGTTTCATCTCACGAAAGACTAAATGGATGTGGCAGCTAAAAAGAAGGTTTAAGGTTGTGTCTAAGAGCTCGATGGGATTCTTAGATTGTAAGTTTTATGATAATGACGGAGAAATAATATTATAGATTTTTTTGTTAAATCATTAGAAGAAAAAGACTCAAGGTTTACTTGGGTCTTTTTTTATTTGTAATTTTTTTTAAATTTGTATCTGTATTTGGACGAAACATAATAATTATAGAATGGACATGAAGAAATTTGGACTGATTGTCTCCCTATTGTTTTTTTCGATCTTACCATCTTTCGCTCAGATTTTAGAGCCGGTGAAGTGGGAATTTTCGAAGAATCAAATTAGTGAGACGGAGTATGAGCTTGTCTTCTCTGCAACAATTGAGGATGGATGGCACTTGTACTCTACGGATATTCCAGACGGGGGACCGGTAAGGACATCGTTTAGTTTTGATAATAAGAGTGATTTTAAAATATTAGGAGGTATACAGCAAGTACCTGAACCTGAAAAGCATTTTGATCCAACTTTTCAAATGGATCTATCTTGGTTTAGTCACGAAGCAACTTTCGTGCAAAGAATTGAGATTCCTGAAGGTAAGATGCTAGAAGTTAAAGGACATGTCGAATTCATGGTTTGTAATGATGAAACATGTTTGCCTCCAACGGAAACAGAGTATAGCTTTGTTATTAATGAAGGACAGAAGCAAGATGAAGTGGACGATATCTTGAGTTTGCCTGAAGTTGATAATGAAACGAGTTCAGCTGTTTCTAGTTCAATGTCTACTGGTGAGGATAGAAACTATTTTAGTATATTCTTATTGGCATTTTTAAGTGGATTTGCCGCTTTATTAACTCCTTGTGTATTCCCAATGATTCCGATGACTGTAAGTTTCTTTACGAAATCTACAGAGTCTAGAGCTAAAGGAATTAAAAATGCAATAATGTATGGTGTATCTATCATCATTATTTATGTATTGCTTGGTACTGTTGTTACTGCAGTATTTGGTGCAGAGAGTTTGAATAACCTCTCAACGAATCCATGGTTCAATTTACTGTTTGCGATATTATTGTTTGCATTCTCATTCTCATTTATGGGAGCATTTGAGATTATTTTACCTCACTCATGGGTAAATGCTATTGATAGAAAAGCAGATAAAGGTGGATTGATTGGAATCTTCTTTATGGCTTTTGCACTTGCATTGGTTTCATTCTCTTGTACAGGACCAATTGTTGGTAGTTTGATTGTAGAAGCCGCGCGTAATGGAGGTTTAGCACCTATTATTGGTATGTTAGGTTTCTCTTTAGCTTTGGCATTACCTTTTGCACTATTCGCAGCATTCCCAGCATGGTTGAGTACATTACCTAAATCAGGAGGATGGCTTAATTCCGTGAAAGTAGTGTTAGGGTTCTTAGAATTCGCTTTCGCATTTAAGTTCTTGTCTATCTCTGATATGGTATTGGATTTACACTTACTTGAGCGTGAGATCTATCTATCTATTTGGATTGCAATATTCTTTGGATTGGCAATGTACTTATGGGGTAAGATTATTTTACCACACGATTCTCCAAAGACTCATTTACCTGTTTCTCGTTTTGTTTTAGGTACAATGGTATTGAGTTTCGTGATCTATATGATCCCAGGTTTATGGGGAGCACCAGTTAAGATTATTAGTGGTTTCCCACCTCCAGTAAATTATGCTGAAGCACCTCAAGGTTTTGGAGCATCTTCAGTGTATGTCGGATCTGGTGAAGGCGGAAGTGTTGAACTTAATCGTGACCAGCATTTAGGACCACACGGTATACCAGTCTTCTATGATTTCGAGAAAGCATTAGAATACTCTAAGCAAGTACACAAACCATTATTGGTTGACTTTACAGGTAAAGGTTGTACTAACTGTCGTAAGATGGAGGACAACGTTTGGGTTGACCCAGGTGTAAAGAAAGCTCTTGCAGAAGATGTAGTAATTGTATCATTATATGTCGATTTGAGAAAAGAATTACCTAAGTGGGAGCAGTATACGTCTAAAACAACTGGACGTCGTGTGAAGACCGTAGGTAATAAATGGACTGATTTCCAGATTGAACGTTTTGGTAGAAACACTCAGCCTTTCTATGTGATTTTAGGTACTGACCAGATTCAACTTGGTGAAGGTATGGGATACAACCCTAACCCAGAAATCTTTATTGAATTCGTAGAAAAAGGAGTTGAAATGTTTAATGAAAATTACGAAAGAAAACTATAATTATCTTTTAATACATAATACATAAAAAAGGCACTCTTTAGAGTGCCTTTTTTTTATGTCATGATATTTTCTTGTGTATAGATTGGATGACGATCGAGGAGTATATCTCTCACCATAAAGATTAGATATTTATCTAGTGTGGAAAATATTGAAAGACGAAATAATCATCTTACACATAGAAAAAAGTTTTGTAAGTCTTTGTTGTTGGCTAGATTATTTGATGCAATAGCAAAATAGACGATTGTGTTGGTTTAAATATCTAAAACAGAAAAAGCTCTATTGATTAACAATAGAGCTTTCTAAGAATAGATGGTTCAGCCTATCTCTTCTTTTTGTTCTTGTTTATTTTCTGTTTTACACGTTTGTTGTGGATCTTCTTTAAATTATCTTCCACTCTATCGTGTTCCTTAATAAGTGCTTGCCATGACTGTGACGTATCTTCTGTAAAGTCGATTGTGTCTTGATAATCTTCAAGATTTATTTTAATCTCCTTAATCTTGTCTCCTGTATATTCTTCAATAGCATACAGAAGTTCGTTTTCTTCCTTACTAACAAATGAGATTGCTTTTCCTTTGCTTCTTCCACGACCAGTTCTACCTACTCTGTGAACGTAGCTGTCAGCTTGCTCTGGAATGTCATAATTAATAACATACTCGACATTAGGGATATCGATACCACGAGCACTTACATCAGTAGCAATAAGAATGTTTACTTCTCCTTTTTTGAATTTCTCTAGTGTAAGAATTCTTTCATTTTGATTCTTATCTCCATGTAGGGTCAAAGCTTCGATTTGAACTCTTTTCATTGCTTTTTGAACTCTCTCCGCACGCACTTTGGTTCTTACAAAAACAAGTGTTTTGCTTTCGTCATTCTCTTTGATAAATCGTTCAAGGAAGAAACGCTTATCATCCATCTTCACCTTAACAATAGAGTGGTCTACATTTCTTGCAACAGGGTTTTTAGGAGATATTTGTATTCGAATAGGATTTACAACCAAAGAATAAGCAAGACGTTTAATTTTCTCATCAATTGTAGCTGAAAAGAATAGTGTTTGTCTTCTTTTTGGAATATGTCTTTGTAATGCTTTGATGTCATCATAGAAACCTCTATCTAGCATTTGATCTGCCTCATCTAGAACGAGTATCTCAAGTTTGTCGAGTTTTAAATATCCTTGACTGATAAGATCGAACATTCTACCAGGTGTTGCTACAACGATGTCTACCCCTTTATTTAATGTGGATATTTGAGTGTCTTGTTCTACTCCTCCAAAGATAGAACGAGTGATTACTTTTGTCTTTTTCCCTATGTCATTAAATACATCAGTAATCTGAATACAAAGCTCTCTGGTTGGAACCATAATTAGACAGCGAACACCAGATGCTCTTTTTTTCATCTTTAGAAGATGAATTTTGTGAATTACTGGGATAGCAAAAGCAGCAGTTTTACCAGTACCTGTCTGTGCAATGGCAAGTACATCCTCTCCTTTAAGAATGTGTGGAATAGATTTAAACTGTATATCTGTAGGCTTCTTTAGCCCCTTTTTAGAAAGATTCTCCTTTATTTGAGGAATTAAACTGTATTGATCGAATCTCATATTGTCGTCTGATTATTTTTTAAGAAGAAGGTTGATTTAAAGACACTTCTCAAGCTGCAAAGTTAATCATTCTTTGGGTAATAAGAATTATTATCTGTTTTTTGGAGCTAAAGGTTAATTATTGAATTAGAATTATCGTTTTAGATTGTGCAATAATCATTGAAATCCCTTTCTTTTTTGACTATTTTAGTGCGAGTAAAGTGCCTAAGTGTAAAAGACTGTTAAATAAATAGGCGTTAATCAATTAAATTGTAATTCATGAAAAATATCTTATCTGTAGCTTTATTGGCTTTAGGACTTTTGTCTGCTAATGGAGCATTTGCTGGTCAGAAAAAGAAAAAAGACAAAGTTGAAGGCTATGTTTTTACTCCTGTAAAAGAGCTTCAAGCCACTTCTGTAAAAGATCAAAATAGATCAGGTACTTGTTGGGCCTTTTCTGGTGAGTCTTTTTTAGAATCAGAAATGATTCGTATGGGAAAAGATCCTGTTGATCTTTCTGAAATGTTTGTTGTTTATCATACTTATGCGGATAAATCACGCAAATTTGTTAGAATGCATGGTTATCTAAACTATGGTGCTGGTGGGGCTTTCCATGATGTATCTTATGTATTAGGTAAATATGGTGTTGTTCCAGAGTCTGTTTATAGTGGAATGAACTATGGCGAAGAGAAACCTGTACAAGGTGAAATGGACGCTATGTTAAAAGCTCAAGTGGAGTCTGTAATTAAGAATAAAAATAGAAAACTTTCTACTGCATGGGATAAAGCAGTGGTTTCAACCATTGATTCATATCTAGGTAAAGCACCAGAAAAGTTTGAATATGAAGGCAAAGAATATACTCCTCAGTCATTCGCTAAAGATTATTGTGGTTTGAATGCAGATGATTATGTTGAGATTACATCTTATACTCACCATCCTTTCTATTCTTCTTTTATTCTAGAAGTACCAGATAACTGGATGTGGAGTAAAGTCTATAATGTGCCATTGACTGAGTTAAACCAAATCATGGATAATGCTATTGATAATGGTTTTACTGTTGGATGGGCTGCTGATGTTTCAGAAAAAGGTTTTGCTACTAAATCTAAAGGTGTAGCAGTAGTGCCAGATGCTAATTTCAAGGAGATGAATGATGCTGAGATCTCTAAATGGGAGAAAATGACTTCTAAAGAGAAAAACTCAAAGCTTTATTCAATGAATAAGCCAGGTCCAGAGAAAGTGATTACACAAGAGAATCGTCAATTGGCTTTTGATAACTATCAAACCACTGATGATCATGGTATGCACATCATTGGTACTGCAAAAGACCAAAATGGTAAGATCTATTATAAAGTGAAGAACTCTTGGGGAGCATACAATAAATACGATGGATATTTCTATTGTTCAAAAGCTTTCTTTGATTATAAGACAATGTGTATCATGGTACACAAAGACGCTATTCCAGCAGACATTCGTAAGAAAATGGGCTTGTAAGAAATAGTAGTTCACAAAAAAAGGCGTTTTGTTAAAAACGCCTTTTTTTATTCCTTAATGATATGTGCTTATTAGTAAGCGTTGATGATTGCAAGGAAATCATCTGCTTTAAGAGAAGCTCCACCAATAAGACCACCATCGATATCTTTTTGAGAGAAAAGCTCAGAAGCATTCTTAGGGTTACATGAACCACCGTAAAGAATTGAAGTTGCTTCAGCAATCTCGTTACCGAATTTTTCAGCAATAATAGAACGGATATATGCAAGTGTATCTTGTGCTTGTTCAGTCGAAGCAGTTACACCAGTTCCGATAGCCCAAATTGGTTCGTAAGCGATAACAATTTTAGAGAAATCTTCAGCTGAAAGGTTGAAAATAGTCTCTTCAAGTTGTTGCTTAACAAATTCGTTTTGTTTGTTAGCTTCTCTGATTTCTAGAGCTTCACCACAACAGTAGATTGGAGTAAGACCGTTTTCTAGAGCAAGAGCAACTTTTTTGTTAAGGATCTCGCTAGTCTCATTATAGTAATCTCTACGCTCTGAGTGACCAAGGATTACGTGAGAAGCACCTGTTGATTTTACCATTGAAGCAGCTACTTCACCAGTGAAAGCACCTTTTGCTTCAGCAGCACAGTTTTGAGAAGAAACATTGATACGGTCAGTATCTACATTTTCCACTACTTTAGTGATGTGAGTAAATGGAACTCCCAATACTACAGTAACATCTTTCGCACCTTTTTCAGCAACAGCATTATTTACAGCTTTAGCCAACTCAACACCTTCTTGTAGTGAAGTGTTACATTTCCAGTTTCCTGCAACAATTTTTTTTCTCATTATCCTAATGAATTAATAAATTAATGTTCTTTAATTAGCAAAGCAAAGATACAAAAATAAAAATGGAGGTTTTTAGAACCTCCATTTTTATTTTAAAAAGTTTAATTATTCTTTACTTAGTAAGGTCACTTTCTAGTTTTTTTAATAGATCAATTGTAAATTCTTTAGGAATATAATTCGCATTCCATTTTTTAATAATTGTTCCATTTTTAAGTAACACAATACCTGGGTTTGCACGAACGACAGTTTTAAGCATTGTTTCATCTGCATTCAGAATGTCGAAAGAAAGATTGTGTTCTTTTTTCATTTGATCGATAGTCGTAATGTCTGTCGATGTTACCCCTGTAAAGTTAATATTGTTCTCTTTAGCCCACTGTGCCAATCTTTCGCTATTCTTAAAAGCATCGATATCTGCTTTGTTCATGTTGTATGAAACCCATAAGAAGCTAAATTCAGGATTATTTAAGAAGAATGTAGCTACATCTTGTTTGTCTCTGTTTTCTACTCTGAAATCATTGATTGGTGGCGTAAATCCTTTTTTAATTAGACGAGGTTCATCCATGTGATCAAATACGTAGTTGATAGTATCTTGCCATGGGTAGTTCGTGTCATTAAACTCTTCCAGCTCCTCTGTCTTAAGGTTTTTGTAATAGTATACATTCTCATATACGTCTTGTGGTGCACCTTCAGGAGTTTTCATCGCTTCAGGAATGTTAACACCTTCTTTGAATGGTCTAAAATCTAAAATAGGAAGATGTGAGTAGCTGTAATACATGATTAGTAGCATACCGACATTAAGTACTGTAAATGAACTTTTTCGTATGGCAAGAGCATTACTGTATTTTTCCTTTCTAGCAAACAAAATAATGATTGCTAGAATCATTAAGAAGATATTTTTTCCAAAAGTAGCGCCGTTAGAGATAACCAGTGCGTCTCCAAAGCATCCACAATCCTGTACTGGATTATATTTCCAGATATATGCAGTAAGGAATGTAAAGAACACCATAAATAAGAATCCAAGAACACTAGCCAAACGAACGCATATTCCAGTAACCAATGCAACACCAATTGCAAATTCAAGGAATGGTACTAAAAAAGAAGATGGAAGTGTAGTGAATTGTAAAAAATCTAGATGAAAAGACTCTAGGTAATCCACCATTTTATAGTTAAAACCTAAAACGTCAACTCCCTTGACAAAGCCAGAGAATATAAATACCAATCCAAAAAGGATTCTGGATATTCTGATGATTATTTTATGCATAATTAAATGAGTGTAAAATGAAGTGTAGTAAAATGGTTTTATTGTTCAGACTTTATTGGTTGTTTGAAGACTCTTCAATACGGATTAAAGCAAAGATAGCATAGTTAATCATGTCCATGTAATTTGCTTCAACACCTTCCGATATAATCGTATTTCCTTTGTTGTCTTCTATTTGTTTTGTTCTGTGAATTTTCATCAAGATTAGGTCGGTGTACGATGAAATTCTCATTTGTCTCCAAGCTTCCCCGTAATCGTGATTCTTGTTTAGCATTAGATTTTTTGACTCAACTAATTTCTTTTCAAACATTGCTTGAATTTTGTCGTGAGCTATAGGTGTTGATTCATAACCAATAGAACATTGGATTAAAGCCATTGCACAATAGTTGATTATTCCAACATATTCTCCTCGAATACTGTCCTCAATCTTTTGTTGCCCTTTTTCTTCGATACTTCTAATGCGTTGAGCTTTTATATAGATTTGATCTGTAAGGGAGCTGGGTCTCAGTATTCTCCATGCAGTTCCATAATCTTTCATCTTTTTTGTGAAGATATCCACACATTCTGCTATTGCACTATCAAACTGCTGTTCGGTCGTTTTTGCCATTTTGATTAATAATTTAAGCCTAAAAATATAAAAAGGAGTGAAAGTGAACAACTTAAAATCTAAAAAAAGTATTATGTTTTATTAGATGTCTAAAAGTCTGGGAAATACTCGTTTCTCTTTTGTTGCTTCTTCCCATATTTCCCACTCATTGTCTTCGTGACATAAACCATACTCTTTCATTGCCTCAGAAAAATTATAGCCTTTCCTAAATATCCAAAATAGGTGGCTCTCCCATAATGTTTTAAAGTCTAGTTTTTTATTCTGAAGCAGTGTCTCTTGAAACAACCTGTTCTCTAGTGTGGTTATAGACATTCTTTTCCTGTTTGCACCTAATAGAAGAGGTTGTTTATCGTCTCTTTTTTTTAAAATACCATAAATGGTAGAGGTGAAGTAGTCTGGTATTTTGAAAACATGAGAGCTTTGTGTCTTCTTTCTTTCAAAATGAATTCGAATGATTTGATTCTTTATAATGAAATTTCTTCTGATTAAAGATGTGATATCTTCTGGTGTCATTCCATAATTATATATAAGAAAGATGATTACTTTGGTTTGATCTTCTTTAACTCTATTAATGACGTGTTGTATTTCTTTAGGTGTTATATAGTTAGACATAATTATTGTATTATAAAGGTTTTAAATGTTTTTCTATATTATTAATACAATTATCACATTCTGATTGTTCCCAAAATAGGGGTCAACTAATTATAATTAGAAAGATTTTATTTAGAAGACTCCTTCTTTTCATTTTGGAATGCTATTTTTGAAATATATTAATTGATTTGGCGTTCATTGGTTGGTCTTATGCATAAACTACTTAAAATATATAGAGATAATATTAATGGGATTATTTGTACCTTGATTTTTCATATTCTACTTCTTGCTTTTGCTATGAATAAGAAGATGGAAGTCAAACCTGTTGCTACAAAAGAGGAGTTTGTTTTGTTGCAAGCAGAAGAAAAACCTGTGGAAGTACCAAAGGAAAAGAAGGTGATAAAGCAGAAGCAAATATTAAAAAGAGAGACACGTTCTTCTAGTGCTGTGAATGATCAGCACAGAGCAGAAGCAACTACCGATGATCCTTTTTTTGATCAATCCTATAAAGATGAAATTGCCGAAGCCGAGCGATTAATGAATAAAGTTAGTCGTCAACTAGAAAGCAATTCGAATAGCCCATCTGAGACGAATCCTGAGAAGCCTAGTGTTGTAAAAGAAAAATCTAACCAAAAAAGAAATAAGAAAAAAACCATTTATGTTGGAAAGAGTAATATCCATTATTCTTTAAAGGGACGTTTTCATATAGATTTGCCTATTCCTATTTATCTTGCTCAGTATGGTGGTGTCGTAAGAGTTGATATTGTTGTAAATAGAACAGGTAAAGTTGTAGGAGCTGTGTTGAATAAAGAGGAATCACGTTATGATGATAGTTCGTTGACGAAATATGCATTAGATGCGGCAAGAAAAACGTTATTTGAGTCTTCTTCCACTGCACCTAATAGGCAAAATGGATATATAATATATACTTTTGTTCCTCAGTAACCTCTGAACATAAATGTGGTTTTATTGTTTCTTTTTTACAAAAAAGAAGACAATGAGATTTAACATATTGGTACTTTTAATGCTTATTTGCAAGTTTGCTTCCGCTTATGATATTGAGGGGGTTATTCGTGATGTAAAAGGGGAAGTCATCCCTTTTGCTACATTGTATGTCCCTGATTTAACTTTAGGTACAACATCGAATGTAGATGGTAAATTTGCCCTCTCTTTCCCTTCAGACAAGAAATATAATGTGTTGATTAGGTGCGTTGGGTATAAGAGTCAGACTATTACTGTTGGATCAGATCTCTCTTCTCCTATTGAGGTAAAAATGCAACAAATGAGTCTTCAACTTCCTGATGTCGTTGTTGGAAATGGAGAAGATCCAGCCTATCGTGTAATGCGAAATACTATTGGTTTACGTCATCAACATTTAAAGGAAATCTCTTCTTATTTAGCAAATATATATTTGCGAGGAACCATTGCTTTTTCAAAGATCTCAAGATTAATGTCTTATCAGATAAAGAAAAGAGAAGGGGTTGATATACGTGAAGGAGACGTGTTTGTGGATGAATCTTTTCGACAAGTTATATATGCATATCCTGGCCAGTACAAACAGAAGGTGATTCAGCACAAAAGTTCTATGCCTATCGAATTGGACTTGCCTATTCTCGATTATATTGGTGCAAGTCTTTATCAGCCTTCTATTGAAATAATGATCTCTCCATTTTCTCCTTCCGCATTTAGGCATTATAAATTCCGATATGAAGGATTCTTCTATGATGGTGATTATTCCGTAAATATTATTTCTGTTATTCCTAGGATAAAGAGCAAACAGCTCTTCTATGGAAAAATATATATTGTCGAGGGACTATGGTGCATTCATAGTGTAGATCTAACTTTTGACACACCCGTTGGACCTGTTAAAATGCATCAAAACTATCAGGAAATAAAAAATAAAGTGTGGTTGCCTGTCGACCATAGATATGAGTTTAATGGTGGTGCTCTCGGGGTAAAAGGGAAAGTATTGTATGTCGCAAACTTTAAATATTTAAATGTAGAGTTGAATCCAACATTTCATCCTGAAGTAAAAGAATCCCCTGTCTTGGCCTCTCAAAAAGAACAGAAGAGCATAAAAATAGTTTCACACAAAACCGATAAAAAGAAAATACCAAAAGTAAAAAAAGAAGAGCCGGTAGCATCTTCGCTTCCAGAGGTTGATGTGAAAGATTTTAAATTCACCGTAAAGGAGTATCAAAATGCACCTTTGGATAGTTTTAGGTCTGTTCCTCTTTCTGCTTTAGAAGTAAAGAGTTTAAAAAGTGCAGAACAGAAGGATCAGTTAAAAAGCAGGGATAGAGCATCTAGGGGAGAGAAAAGTTCATTTAGTAAAACAATGGATTTTATGAATGGAAAGACTTACTTTTCAAAAGATTCTGTTTTTAGAGTTAGATCTCCTCGTTTTTTGTCTCCAAGTGCTTTAAGATATAATCCTGTTGATGGATTTATGTATAATATCGACTCTGAAATGTCTTGGTATTCCAACCATAAACTACGTACAAAGATCGACTTAAAGGCTGGTTATTCATTTGGATTGGACAAATTTAACTGGGATATTAAATGGTCTCTACCTTATTCTTTATATAACTCTTTTAATATCTCTGCAGGATCTTATACTCAGGATTTTAATAGGTATAGGGTTGACCCTGTGATGAACTCCATCAGTGCATTCTTTATTGGAGATAACTTTAAGAAATATTATGAAAGGTCCTATGTGAAGTGCTTACATCGTTTTTCTACCGATAAATGGTGGTCGAATGAAACTTCTTTCTCTTTTAAAAGCGTAAAAGAATTGGATAACTCCATTAATGAGAATGTTTTTGGAAAATCATTTACAGAGAATGTTCCTAAGGGTGAGTATATATACAAAGAGAATTTGGCTTCGCAGAACTATTTTAGGATAGGAACGAAGTTTAATGCAAGGTTGGCGTTTTTAGATAACCAAAAGGCTTCCAAATATAGAAACTTAAGAGTTTATGCTCCTGATGTAAATGTTTCCTATGATTTCTTTAAACTAAGTGATGGTAAGTTGGTACAAAAATCAGAACTTGGAATCTCACAGAAAATTAAAACTACTCCTTCAGCATGGATTAGGTGGGATTTCTGGACTGGGAAGATGTGGGGAGATACGCAAGACCTACATATGTCTGAATTCTATAATTATGAAATTCAACCAATTCCAATAAGATTGAATAACCACTATTTCTCTTTCTATAACATCGATGCCTATTCAATGGCTTCAAATGATTTGTATATAAAAACCAAAGTTATCTATCGCACACCATATCTATTGTTGAAGTTTCTTCCTTTTCTATCAAGTTCTCTTTCACGTGAACAGATTTATGCAGGATTAATATATACTCCACGAGATAAGTATTATGAAGTCGGGTATGCATTTACAGAGTTGCTATTTCTGTTTGATGTATATGTGTCTTCTTCTTTTGATCAAAATGGTTTTCAGAATATAGGAGTATCTTTGGTATTAGATTTGTAGTAATTAATTGGGCTTGTTCGTATAATCAAGTATAAAATTAAGGTCGATAATGAATTTACATTGAGTATTTCAGTGAAAGATTCTATAGGTCAAATAGGGGGTTTGTCCATGGTTTCTCCATGGTTCCTCCATGGTTTGTCCATCGATTTAGGGGTTTTCGATGGAGGAACCATGGACAAACCATGGACGAACCATGAAGGAAGTACCTTTAAATCCTGTTTCTTTTGTGTGGGTTTTTATGTAGATGTATAGCATCTGTTCTACTAAAAAGAGGTTAATACAGAAGCGATAATACATTTATATTTGGTGGCGAAGCAAGATATTGTTGAGCAAATCTTATGAACAAGTCCTAAAGTAAATAGTAGATAATTCAAAAAAGATAAATTTATGGTTAAGAATTTTTTTGTTTGTGTGTGCTTGTTATGTTTTGCTAATGGTGCCTTTGCACTAAACAAACAAGATTTTTTAATGTTTTCTGCCCAAGATTCTATTCAAGGTAGTTCTGCTCATTTGACTAAAGATAAAAATGGCATTGTATATTACATGAGAGATGGCGTATCTTTTACTGTTTCTCCTGAATGGACCATAATATATGATAAGCAAATAGCAAAGGATGCTTATTATTTTTCAATGGAGACCAAATCTAAAACAAGCACAGGACTTGTGACTGTTGCATGGCTTGATTATTATATGGATTTAACTATGACATTGAATACTCATAAAAAGCATATAGTTGAAAATAAGAGTAATAGAAGTGGTGATGTTTTGTTTTCTGAAGAGCGTGAATCAACGTTTAATGGGCATAAAAGTATGGAATGTCACTATAAAGTCATATCAAAAGATGGTCAAGTTTATGGTAAAATTGTAGTGTTTAATATTGGAATAAAAACCATTACTTTGTTTTATGAGACACAACAGGATGACAAGGATGTTAATGATCTGTTACTTAGGGATTTCGTTCTGTCTTTTGGCGCTAGGGAAGATTGAATGTCATAGTGATGTTCGGTCGTGGGAGTATTAAAAGTATTACATTTTTTTACTATTACATTTGGTGAATCTGCTATTTTTCCTATCTTTGTGGTATTACGTCCAAATGAAATAAATCAGTCCACAAGTTAAAAAGGTCAGCTTACGTCCAAAGAGCTGACCTTTTTTATTTTTTATCCTTCAAGTGACTGTAAAGATCCTTTTTTACCTATCATCAGTTCGATTTCTGTTATTTGTGTATAATAAATAGCAATTTTTTCTCCAATGAATAATTGAAATATTCTAAGGGTTATTACTACATGTGTTTGTAGTTGATTGATTTTTAGTAATTTAGTTAAAAAATAGATGTGGTTTTAATATACTATATTTGACATGAGTACCTAAAGGCATCTATATGATCTTTCTTATTAGATGATGTGATTAACTAAATAATATTGGAGAATGAACTATACTAGATTTTCAATTCTATGTTTTTGTGTCTTATTATGTCTTGTATCTTGTAGAGAAAGACATAACGATGAGACAAAGAGTCGTTTAATAGATTATGTGAATGTATTTGTTGGAACGGATGGCCCTGGAAATACCTATCCTGGTGCAACATCTCCATTTGGAATGGTGCAGTTGAGTCCAGACAATGGTTTGCCTGGCTGGGATAGAATAGCTGGCTATTATTACCCCGATTCTACTATTGCAGGATTCTCGCATACACACCTAACAGGAACAGGTGCTGGCGATCTATACGATATCTTGGTCATGCCTTATAACAGTAGATTTACGGAATCCTTAAACAAGGATAATTATCGACCATATTCCAAGTTTGACCATAAAGATGAGGATGCCTCTCCTGGATATTATAGTGTACTTCTAAAGAATTCTGGCATTTTTGCAGAATTAACTGCTTCAGATCGTGTTGGTGTTCATCGTTATACTTTTCCTAAAGATTCAGATAGTCGTATAGCGATAGATCTCGGTTTCTCAATGAATTGGGATGCCACAACCAAAACTCATATTAATATTATAGATTCAAATACGATTGAAGGATATCGTTTCTCTAAGGGTTGGGCAAGAGATCAGAGAGTCTATTTTGTCGCAACTTTTACCAGAGATGCAAACAGTATCGATCTTTTGGAGGATGACAAAAAAGTAGATGGAAAGAAATCTACAGGTAATGCAACAAAGATTGTCCTTCATTATAATACCGATGAGAATGAGCAGATAGGCTTAAAAGTAGCTTTGTCTAGTGTATCTGTTGACGGTGCTTGGAATAATCTTAAAACGGAAGCTGAGCATCTAACATTTGATCAGATCAAAAAACAAACGCAGACCAAATGGGAAAAATCTTTAAGTAAAATTAAAGCGGAAGGAACATTAGAACAAAAGCGTATCTTTTATTCCAACTACTATCATTTACTGTTGGCCCCTACCATTTATAGTGACGTAGATGGAAAATATAAGGGTGTCGGTGGACAGATTACTCAGTCGACAGGTTCTGCACATTATGATACTTTCTCACTGTGGGATACTTTTAGAACAGCCCATCCTCTTTTTACTTTGATAGAATCAGAGCGTGTGGATGATTTTGTCCACTCTTTAATCAATCATTTTAGACAGAGTGGAAGACTTCCTGTTTGGACTATGGCTGGAGAAGAAACCAATATGATGATTGGTTATCATGCTGTCCCAGTTATTGTAGATGCCTATTTCAAAGGGTTTAATGGGTTTGATCCAGAGGAGGCTTATCAGGCATGCAAAGCTAGTGCAATGGTCAATGAGAGAGAGATAGATCAGTTTAAAGAGTTTGGTTTTATCCCTTACAATGATGGTCATGAGAATTGGTCTGTGTCTAAGACCCTTGAGTATGCTTATGATGATTGGTGTATCGCACAGTTTGCCAAAGCATTGGGAAAAGAAAACGATTTTAAATATTTCTCTAAAAGAGCTGCATATTGGAAGAATGTTTTTGATTCTCGTTCTACGTTTATGAGACCGAAGAAAAAGGATGGAACTTTTGTGTCTCCTTTTATCCCGAAAGAGTATACCAATGATTTCTGCGAAAGTAATGCATGGCAATATGTATGGTTCGTACCTCATGATATTGATGGACTTATTGATGCTATTGGCGGAGTCGATAAGTTTACAGCAAAGCTTGATTCGATGTTTTCATATTATCCTAAGAAGGAGGATAAACTACCTATTTTTTCTACAGGAATGATTGGACAATATGCTCATGGAAATGAACCAAGCCATCATGTTGCTTATCTGTATAATTATGTAGGTAAACCATGGAAGACCCAAGAGATGACTAGACGTATTATTGAGTCTCAATATTTTGATGCTCCTAATGGTTATTGTGGAAATGAGGATTGTGGTCAAATGTCTGCGTGGCTAATGATGAGTGCAATGGGAATCTATCCGGTCAATCCAGCAGATGGTCAGTATGCAATTACTTCACCATGGATGTCTAATTTTAGTGTAGAACTTCCACAGGGAAAGAGGCTACAGATTGAGGCTCCAAATGTGAGTGAGAAAAATAAATATATACAAGAAGCCACATGGAATGGCGTGATCTTAGAACGACCATTTATTTCTCACAAAGAATTAGTTAAAGGTGGTATTCTACATTTTAAGATGGGAGAGAAGCCTAATAAAAGTTGGAAATAGCTAGAGTTTAAATTCATCATATCAATTTTGTTATCATGAGAATATTAAAATATGGATTATGTATTGGTTTGATCGGGTTGTTCTTTTCTTGTTCCGAGTCAAAAGAAACGAAAGGTGAACCGATCTTAACTTCTACTTACAATAGTCACTATGCTCCAGAGAAATATGTAGCATATAAAACGAATTCACCTATTTCTATAGATGGAGATCTAAAGGATAAAGCCTGGGAACAGGCTCCTTGGACGAATCTATTTGTGGATATTGAAGGGGATAAAAAACCGTCTCCTACTTATCCTACCAAAGCAAAGATGTTGTGGGATAACAACTATTTTTATTTTGCTTTTGAAATTGTAGAGCCTCATATCTGGGCAACCTTAACCGAAAGAGATGCCGTAATATTTAAGGATAATGATATTGAGATATTTATTGATCCTAATGGAGACACCCATCACTATTATGAATATGAGATGAATGCATTCAATACACAATGGGATCTGTTGTTGACTAAACCTTATCGCGAACCTCAGATGCATGTGTTAGATGCATGGACTATTCGAGGAATAAAAAGTGCGGTTAAGATTTATGGTACCTTGAATAATTCTTTAGATACGGATAATAAATGGACTGTAGAGGTTGCCTTACCTTGGTCTGATTTAGAAGAGGCAAATGACCATAATGGCATTCCTAAGAATAATGAGACTTGGAAAGTGAATTTCTCAAGAGTAAACTGGGATGTCGATATTCTTCCTGATGGAACCTATAAAAAATCGGTTGATCCTAAAACAGGGAAAACGCTACCAGAGCACAATTGGGTATGGTCTCCACAAGGAGTCATCGCAATGCATCAACCAGAAACTTGGGGGTTGGTTCAATTCTCGCATACAACAGAGGGGATCTCTTCTTTTGTGGATAATGGAGAAGATCACATCAAATGGATGCTTCGTCAAGTCTATTATCGTCAAAATGAGTACAAGCAGAAATTTGGGAAACCAGCGAAGCATGTCGCTTCTCTTTCACTAGATAACAATGTCGACAAAAAGATCTTATCCGAAATTACCATAACAACCAATGGAAAGAATCGTTGGGAAGCTTCTGTGCCTTTTTCTGATGATTATAACATGATTATCCAGTGGGATGGCAAAGTTTGGAAAGAAAAGAAATAATTAAATAAAAGACGTAGGTAATGCAATACAAGATATTTATCGTTCTGTTTCTGGTCTCTTTATGGAGTTGTGTAGAAGATTCTTCATTTATATCCAATAAAGACTATAGGACTAAAGTAGAAGCTCATTTTAATTCACGAATGCCAATCTTTGAAAAACGTAGTGAACAACTGTTGTCTGTTTTTCATCAAGATTCGATCTCTAATGAAGAGAAAGAAGCATTGAAATTTATCTATGCTTACATGCCTCTTAGTGATATTGCTGATTATGATGGTGCATATTTTTATAAGAATGTTCATTTGGCATTTAAAATAAGAAATCATTTTCCTTGGGGAAAAGAGGTGTCTGAAGAAAACTTTAGACATTATGTCCTTCCATTTAGAAATAACAATGAGAATCTAGATAACCATCGAGAAGTCTTCTTTAATGAGTTAAAAGATCGTGTTAAAGGGATGAATATGCATGATGCTGCTTTAGAGGTAAACCATTGGTGTCATGAAAAGGTAACCTATCATGTTACTGATGCTAGAACTTTTTCTCCTCTATCAAGTGTAAAGAATGCGTATGGTCGATGTGGTGAAGAGTCTGTATTTGCTGTTGAGGCATATCGTGCAGTAGGAATCCCTGCTCGTCAAGTCTATACGCCTCGTTGGGCCCATAGCGATGACAATCATGCATGGGTTGAAGTTTGTATTGATGGGAAATGGTATTTTACAGGAGCTTGTGAACCTGCCCCAGAATTTAATATGGGATGGTTCGAAGGACCTGCTAGTCGCGGTATTTTGATGAATGCCCGAACTTTTGGCTTAATGCAGAATGCTCCAGCTTATCTCTCTAAAGATGGGTTAACTTCTCTTCTTAATGTGACGGAAAATTATGCTCCAGTAGCAAAGAACATCATTAAGATTGTCGATGTAGATGGAAATCCAATGTCAGATATTAATGTTGCTATTTCCCTTTATAATTATGCTGAGATTTATCCAATAATCAAGAGAAAAACAAATGATAAAGGAGAGTGTGATATTAAAACAGGCTTAGGGGATGTATTGGTATGGGTTTATTCAGATAAAGGATACTCAATTAAGAAGATCACTGCTTCAGGTGGAACACATACCGTTGTTTTTGATCCTAAAGTGAATATACAAGGTTCTTTTGATGCAGATTTGGTGCCACCAATTGAAAATGTTCAAAGAATTACTGAGGTTACGGACGCGCAACGTAAAGAGAATAGTCGTCGTTTGGCCGAAGAAGATAAGATACGAGGTGATTATGAAAAGACATTTGTTTCCAATAGTTATGATATCCCTTCTTTAGCTGTAGAGCTTGGGGTTGATAAAGATAAACTAGAACGACACTTGAAGGCTGCTCGTGGTAATGGACAGGTGATTTTAGATCTATTAAAGGAAACCCCTAAGGCTAATCGTAAATGGGTAATGGAGTTGTATCGTGTGGTGTCTTATAAAGATCTTCAAGATACTCCAAAGAGCGTCTTCCTTTCACATTTAGATGAAACGGTTAAATTTTCAAAGTATAAATATAGCTCGGAAGCTTTTTATGCTGAATATATTTTAAACCCTCGTGTTGAAAATGAGTTGTTGTCGCCATATAAGGCTTTTCTTCAGACTGCACTAAAAGATGTGAAGAGTCCAGTAGACTTAGTTTTATGGATAAGATCGAATTTGACTTTAGATACGATTAATAATGCATTTAGAGTACCTTTGTCACCAAGAGGAGCTTTTGAAGTTAAAAGAGTAGATAAACGTTCTCGAGCGATCTTCTTTGTTGCTGCTTCACGCTCTTTAGGTTTTCCAGCAAGGCTAGATCCTGCGACCAAACAAGCCCAATATTTTATTAGAGATAAATGGATTGAGGTACGTTTTGAACCGCAAGCTGTTGCTCCAAAAAAAGGAACCTTGGTTTTAAGCAATGGTGACCCTACGTTGGTATTGCAATATTATTCACAATTTACGGTCGCTCGTTTTGAAAATGGGTTATATAAGACGCTTTCTTTTGATAAGGGAAAAGCGGTGAAGGATTTCCCTGAAGGAGTCAAATTAACGAATAAAAGTATCAGCGTGGATATTCCTGTAGGTTCGTATATGTTGACTACTGGAAATAGACTTAAAGATGGTTCTGTTTTGACACGTCTCTCTTTCTTTGAAGTAAAAGAGTCCTCTACAACAAAAGTGGTGGTGAATCTAAGGAAAGATGTAAAGCCTTTGCCTCGTTTAGGGAAGGTGAATCTAGATAAAACATTTACGACCTATCCTGATCGTTCTAAAGAGGTCTCTTTGTCTAGTACCATCAAAGGAACCCCATCTGTTATTGCTTGGCTTGATCCTGATAGAGAACCTACAAAACATTTTATGGGTGATGTGAAAAGCTTAAAAAAGAAGTTTGAACAAAAGAATATACCGATGATATTTTTTATTCCTAAAGATAAGCTGACAACTTCTTTTGAGGCCTCTCCATTTACGATCCCTTCTCATGCCTTCTATGGTATTGATGATGATATCCTAACCCAATTTGAAAATGGTTTAGTGGAGAAATCTAATGGTCGTCTTCCTGCTGTATTTGTTGTAGATAAGAATGGGGAGATTGTATTTGAGTCTCATGGATATCAAATAGGTATAGGTGAGCAGGTGATTAAAACATTGCAAAAACTAGAAGATCTTAAGAAATGATTAGTGTAAAGAATAAAATTGTTAAAGCATTTACTGTTTTAGTACCATCTCTTTTGATGGTGTCATGTTCTACAGAGATAGCTTCTCGCAAAGTGGTAGATAATTTCAAAAAGCAAGTAAGCAATCAAGAAGTGAAAATGAATGAAGCTGAACTTTCATGCCCTCTAACTGGTAGAGACGCAGAGAAGACTGCCCATTTATATCATAAATATCTTGATGAACAAGATAAGTTAAATCTACGTTCTCAATGGGAGAATAAATTGTATTATACAGGAACGTATAATATGCCTATTAAGGTCAAATATTTTGGGGACCATAAGAATCATCGTAGTCTGATTATTTCTCTTCATGGAGGAGGATCGACAACAAAAGAGGCTAATGACCAGCAATGGGAGAATCAAATACGATTGTATAATAATATAAATGATGCAATCTACATTGCTCCTCGTGCTGCTGTTGATGCATGGAATATGTGGCATCAAGAACATGTGGATGTGATCTTAAATAATATCATACGAAGCTATATTTTGTTTGAGGGAGTGGATCCAGATAAGGTATATATCACCGGATACTCTGCTGGTGGGGATGGTGTCTATCAGCTTGCCCCTCGTTTGTCTGATCGATTGGCTGCTGCAAATATGAATGCAGGTCATCCAAATGAAGTAACGCCTCTAGGTGTGCGAAATGTACCTTTTGCTTTGTTTATGGGAGCAAATGATGCAGCTTATAAGCGTAATGATATCGCTAGACAGTGGAAAGTGTCTTTAGATAGTCTTCATAAGTTGGATCCTGATGGTTATACCCATTTTGTTGAGGTGGTGCCTAATAAAGGACACTGGATGGATCATAAAGATAGTCTAGCGATAACGTGGATGAGCAAATACCAACGAAATACAAACCCAAATAGAGTGGTTTGGACTCAAGATGATGTGAAACACGCCTCTTCTTATTGGCTTGCTACAGAGATCGAAAAGTCTAAAGCTGGGGATTTTGCCGATGTAATTAAAGATGGAAATGAATTTACTGTCAAAGAATGTACCTTTTCATCACTGTATATTCAGTATTCTCCATCCACAATAGATCCAAAGAAACCTATTGTTGTTTATTTTAATGGAACAAAAACAGAATATAAACCTGTATTTACACTGGAAAATATGATGCGTAGTGCAGATTTATCTCACGATATTAGTTTGACTTATATGGGGCGCATAAAAGTCAAATAGATTTTGGCAAAAACGAGTATTAAAGGTCGGATATTTATTTATTCGACCTTTTTATTTTTGTGTTTCTCTTCATCAATAATCTTAGTAGAGGTGTATTTCCCAATGATTACACCAATGATGACGATTGTATAGAAATTACCCGTTAGAGTGAGTAAAATGGTAAATTTCTTTGCGTACAATGTGATAGGGGTGATATCTCCATAGCCGACTGTTGACAATGTAATAAAGCTAAAGTATTGAAAATTGATTATTGGATCTTCACTGATCGCTCCTTGGAATGATTGAGGGTGAAAATACTCTATAAGGGTTGCACCTATTCCTCCTGCAATACCAATGATAATTAATCCACATAATACGGCTGTAAGAGTTGAATTGGTAACCTTTTTTGCCGTTCTTATTTGATTAAATAGTTCTAAGGAAAAAATAATAAAAAAACCCATATAACCGAATTGTTTCAGTAATGATAGGCTTTGAATGGGACGAAATAAGTTGATAATCTCACCGCATGCTAGTAATGCTAGTATCAATGCATAAGCATAGTTTTTGTTCTTGTTCTTATGTACAAGGTTCCAACCCGCAAGTACTGAAAATAGGGACCATAAAGGACGGGTGTAAGTTTGGTATATATCTGGATGTGTAGGAAACATAAGGTCTCCAAATACAACAAAAATTAATGATATAAGTAATAGGTGATATCTAGATCTGTATGTTGTTCTTTTAAATTTTAGCCAATTCATTCTCCTCTTTTATTATTTGTTAATTAACTCGCCCTGTAATTCTTCTGTTTTTTTTATTTCCCTTGACGCAAAAGCCTTATTTTTGTGCGTAAAATTGAAAACAAATCCGTAATGGTTGATTTTAAAAAAACAGAATATCACTTAAAATCTCTTTGTTGTGAAGAGACTTTTGAAGACAAAGATTGGGTTTTAGATCATGATTGTGATTGTGGTCCATCTTTGATTCAAGCTGTCTACAAAGAGAAACAAATTTCTATACATAATAACCATCCTGGACTATATAAGTTCTCCGATTGGTTGCCTATATGTAAAACATTACCAGGTGCAGGCTCTCCTTTTACTTACAAAAGTGAGGCACTTGCCAAACATCTTGGTTTAAACAATCTCTATGTGACTTTTAGTGGGTACTGGCCTGAAAGAGGTGGTGACATGAAAAGTGGCTCTTTTAAAGAGTGTGAAGCGTATTGTGTTACAGCTCGTGGAACAGAACCAGAAGGAAAAGTTTTGGTTGTTGCTTCTGCTGGTAATACAGCAAGAGCTTTTGCTAGGGTGTGTTCTGAAAATAAAATACCTCTATTGTTGACTATCCCTGAAGATAACATCGATGCACTTTATTTTGATCATGAGCTTGACCCTTGTGTGAAAGTTGTTGCTGCTGCTTCTGGTGGAGATTATTATGATGCGATACATATCTCGAATGTCGCTTGTTCACTTCCTGAATTTTATGCTGAAGGTGGTGCAAAGAATGTGGCTCGTCGTGATGGTATGGCAACAACGGTCTATTCGGCTGTAACAACTATTGGAAAGATCCCTTCTTACTATTTCCAAGCTGTTGGTAGTGGTACGGGTGCAATTGCTGCATGGGAGGCTGTAGAGCGCTTTAAACAAGATGGTCGTTTCGGTGATAATGATATGCGTTTGATGGTGTCACAAAACGAACCATTTGTACCTATTAAGCTTGCATGGAAGGCTGATTCTAGACAGATGCTACCTCAGGATGATGATGAAGCTCGTCACCAAGTAGAAGAGATTGGTGCAAAAGTATTGTCTAACCGTAAACCTCCTTATGGATTAACAGGAGGGTTGTATGATGCTCTTAAGGCAACAGACGGAGACGTTTTGACTGCAACCAATGAAGAGGGGGATGCTGCTGGAGAACTTTTCGAGAAGTTGGAAGGTATCGATATTGAACCTGCATCTGCTATCGCACTTGCGACATTGATTAAAGAGGCTCCGAAGATGGATCCAAATGCTTTAATAATGTTAAATATTACAGGTGGAGGAAAGAGAAGATTCCATAAGGATCATAAAATTTTCTTTAAGAAACCAGATTTAGTTATTCCAATCGGTATTGAGAATAGTGAGATTGTTGCCCATCTACAAGCAATAATGAAGAAATAAGAGAATTACTGGAAGATCGATTGATCTTCCAGTAATTTTTTTTAGTTTATTATGTCGTTGAAGATTAAAATAATAGCCATTCAGTCGTAATTATTCCGAATAATTAGTTCTATTTTTCTTTGGATCTTCAATCAAAATATATAGATTTGCATCGCATTAAAGAAATGGTCTAGTAGCTCAACTGGATAGAGCATCAGCCTTCTAAGCTGAGGGTTGTGGGTTCGAGTCCCGCCTGGATCACTCTTTTATTGTAACAATTAGGTTTGGTCTAGTAGCTCAACTGGATAGAGCATCAGCCTTCTAAGCTGAGGGTTGTGGGTTCGAGTCCCGCCTGGATCACTCT
>JAOARB010000020.1 GCA_025210775.1 Prolixibacteraceae bacterium | reverse complement strand
GGATCACTCTTTTATTGTAACAATTAGGTTTGGTCTAGTAGCTCAACTGGATAGAGCATCAGCCTTCTAAGCTGAGGGTTGTGGGTTCGAGTCCCGCCTGGATCACTCTTTATATTGAAATTTTTTAGGTTCGGTCTAGTAGCTCAACTGGATAGAGCATCAGCCTTCTAAGCTGAGGGTTGTGGGTTCGAGTCCCGCCTGGATCACCAAAGTCTGAATCTTTTAAAGGTTCAGACTTTTTTTTGTCTATAACTTTACTTCTCTATTTGTATGCTTCTGCATTTTTTTTGTTGATCCTTGATCCGTCCATATATTAGTGGTTTACATCTTTAAGAATTGTTTATTTTTTTCTTGAGCCTTTCATTAGTGTAATGAGATTTATTTCAATTTAAACTATTTCGATTATCGTATTGTTTTGAATAAAATAACTTTGATTACCATCTAATGATAATAAAAAAGATTGTACTGTTGGGACTTTTGTCTCTGTTTGTTGGTGTTGACCTAAAAGCTAATGCTAATGTGGCTGTGAAGGATTCGACAAAGAACCTGAGGTTTAGTATTCTCGGAGGTCCGGGATATACTCCTGATTTTGGTCCATTGATAGGAGGTAGTGCTTTATTTACGTTTAAAATGGATGTAGAAGATACGATTACCAATAGGTCAGTTGTTCCCGTAGCTTTTGCTTTTTTGTTTCGAGGAGGAGTAAATCTATTGGTGAAACCTCAGCTTTTTCTCAATAAGGATAAGATCCGACTGTTTGGAACCTATAGTTATATAAATACCATGGATAATTATTATGGTGTTGGTTATTCCCAAAATAAAAATATAGTCAGATCAGATTCTACAACAAACTATTCGAGCCAAATGGTTCAGCTTAATCCAGTCTTGTTATTCCGGTTAAGTCAAAGTGACTTCTTTTTAGGACCTGTAATTGATTTTAGAGTTCAGAATATAACGAATCCTTCAAATGGTGTGATGGTGGATCCTAATTATGTAGAGAGTGGAGGTGATCAAGAAGGCCTTGATATTTTAACTTCAGGAATTGGGATTAAGTTTAACTATGATACGAGGGATGTTCCTGCAAATGCGTTTGAGGGGGTCTATCTAGATTTCCAATTTATTCAATATGCATCTTTGTTTGGGAGTGATCAGAACTATAACGTAACGGATATTCAATATAGACAATATCAAAGTTTGCCTTGTATGGGTAAGCGTTCTGTATTGGCTTGGATGTTTAAGTCGAGTTATGCTTCAGGAGATATTCCTTTTACGCAATATCCTTCTATTGGCTCACCATTTGACCTTAGAGGGTATTATAAAGGCCAGTTTAGAGATAAGTCTGCGACAAGTATGTTGCTTGAATATCGTCATATGTTGAATATTAATCCCCATAACTTTGTAACACGAATGCTTTCTAAGGTTGGATTTGCCACTTGGTGTGGTGTTGGTATGCTTGGTCCATCACCTTTTGAGGTGGATGGTTTGCTTCCAAATTATGGTGTGGGGCTTAGAATAGAAGTGCAGCCAAAAATGAACTTTCGAATGGATGTTGGCAGGGATCCTATTATAGGAAATACGCTCATTTATTTTAATATGACTGAGGCTTTTTAATCTATTTCATAAATGTTGTTTCAAAGTCGTATATCAATAATATCTTAATTGTTTGTTAAAATACTTCGTAAATCGGTTTAAAACGTTTGCGTTAAAGAAAAGGATACGGGCAATGATCCGTGTAGAATATACATTCATTGTATGATTTTATTCCATTTTTATCTACAATTTGCTGTTTATGTGAAAAAATGTGACCTACAGGATGATTTGACTATTTTTTATTTAATGAATTCAATTTTATCCCATTGAATAGGATTAATCAGTTTATTAGCTCGTTTTTATTGAAATACCAATGTTTTAGAACATGTTTTAGGTAATTGATTGATATGTAGTTGTTTGTGTTTGAATGTAGCTAAATGTAGTGATCGATAAAATTATAGTAGTATCATCGTTGGGATAAGAAAATAAGAAATTGATAGCATTTCCGATAGGTTTGTTCTGAGCATTTCGGAAAGGCTTAAAACCTATACTTTTTGGAATGCGTGAAAGAACAAAGTTTTATTATCATATTACTAACTACAAAAAGATGAAGAAAATTCACCAACTGCAATGGTTTAGAAAATTTTCTCTTTTGTTTGTGATGTTGTTTAGTGTAACTTCACTATTTGCACAAGAGAAAGTTCTTAAAGGTAATGTAATGTCTGCTCAAGATGGTTTACCAGTACCAGGAGCGACAGTAATGATCGAGGGAACGTCCATTGGAACCGTGACCGATTTTGATGGGAATTTTAAATTAATGATTCCTACAGATCAAAAGAATTCGACTTTAGTTTTTCAATTTATTGGATTAGAAACACAAAAAGTTGTATATACAGGACAAAAAGTTCTTAATATTACAATGCAAGCAGACACCAAACAACTTGAAGATGTTGTGGTAACAGCATTAGGTATTAAGAGAGAGAAAAAATCATTAGGATATGCTGCTTCTGAAGTAGGAGATGAGGCTTATGCTTCATCAAAAGATGCTAATGTTATGGGTTCTCTTTCTGGTCGATTGGCAGGTGTACAGATTAATCAGACAGGACAGGGAGCTGGAAGTTCTTCTTCTGTAATTATTCGTGGTGTTGCGAATGCTAGTGGTTCAAATCAACCTTTATATATTGTTGATGGTGTGCCAATCGCTAACAACCAATTTTCAAATGCTGATGATGGAGATAACGGAGGTATTGACTCGGGTAATGGTCTTTCTGGAATCTCTGCTGATGATATTGAAAATATCTCAGTATTAAAAGGAGCTTCTGCAACAGCACTTTATGGTTCTCGTGCAATGAATGGAGTTGTTTTGATTACAACAAAATCAGGTAAGGGAGCAAAAGGAACACAAGTTGAGTATAACTCGAACTTCACATTAGACAAAGCACGAGTTTATTCAAATTGGCAAAAAGATTATGGACAAGGTCGTTATGGTGTTGCTCCAGCTTCTCTAGAGAATGCGAACGATTGGACTTCTATGTGGGGTTCAAAATATTCAGCAACAGATTCTTATGTAGATTATAAAGGAAATAACTCTCCTTATGAATTCCATGATAATGAAAATGATTTCTATGAAAATGGAACTACATGGACAAATACTGTTTCTGTAACGAACAATGGTGAGAATTCAAATGTACGTTTCTCTTATAGCAATACATCTAATGATGGATTGGTGCCAGAAACAACATACGATCGTAATTCATTGAATCTTAATGGTGGTGCAAAAGCTTTTGATGGCAAATTTGAGTTGAATGCAAAGATCTCTTATACTAACGAAGAATCTGAAGCATCACAAATTGGTAATTCAGAATTTAACCCAGCATCTCAGTTGTTGAGTATTCCAAATAACGTTTCTTTAGCTGAGCTTAAGAACTATAAAGACCCTAAAACAGGTTTCCCTATTGGAATTGGAAAAAATAGCAACAACCCTTATTGGACAATGAATGAAGTGGAAAATAACTTTAAGAAAGATCGCTTGATTTCGATGGTTTCTGCGAAGTTTAATTTCACAGATGATTTGAGTGCACAATTCCGTGCAGGATCTGATTTAACTTACTACAATAGTGATGCATTATATCCAATTGGAACGCCATTCTATTTGAAAGGAAAGGCTAATGTATTCA
Organism: Prolixibacteraceae bacterium; assembly: GCA_025210775.1. Lineage (GTDB taxonomy): Bacteria > Bacteroidota > Bacteroidia > Bacteroidales > Prolixibacteraceae > Halosquirtibacter. Next base: position 235,320 of record JAOARB010000020.1, on the reverse strand, counting down.
AAGCACAGAATGTTGAAAAGAACTATGATATTTTGGTTACTTATGACAAAGATATTACAGAGAAATTTGGTGTTACTGTGAATGGAGGAGCTTCACGTTGGGATAGAGAGTATGATGGTATTGGTATTGATTCTGATACTTTTGATGATCCTAATCTTCAGGTTCCTAACAGAGGACAAAACAATAATGCTTATACAGAATTTTCGAAAAAGAGAATTAACTCTGTATATGGAACAGCACAGTTACGTTATAACAACTTCTTCTTTGTTGATATTAGTGCCCGTAATGACTGGTCTTCAACTCTACCTGAAGCGAATAACTCTTATTTCTATCCTTCAGTAAGTTCATCATTTGTTGTATCGGATGCATTTACTTTACCTGAGTTGATCTCTTTTGCAAAAATTAGAGGTTCATGGGCACAAGTAGGTTCGGATACTGATCCTTATAATATTGGTCTTCAGTATGGATTGGATAATAACCAACATCCAGGATGGGGTGGAAATAATACTACATCTGGAGAGATCTCTTCAGGTACCATTCCTAATGCTAAATTGAAGCCATCTACTATGACTTCATGGGAATTGGGTACAGAAATGAAATTTTTATCTAACCGTTTAGGTGTTGATTTCACATATTACTATTCATTAGCAGAAGATCAAATTATTCCTGTTCAAACTTCTACTGCATCAGGATATGATAATGCTATGGTGAATTCAGGTTCTGTAAAGAACTCAGGTTTTGAAGTTCAATTATATGCAACTCCAGTTAAAACATCTGATTTGACATGGAACACTACATTTAACTTCTCATATAACAAAAATGAGGTGGTTGATTTGGCCCCAGGTGTAGATCAATTGATTTTGATGAATGGTGGTGGTGTATCTACTGTTGCTAAGCCAGGAGAAAGTTACGGTACTATTATTGGTACGACTTACCAAAGAGAAGAAGATGGAACAATTAAGTTGGATAGCAATGGCCTTCCTCTTCCATCAGATAGTTACTCTTCTTTAGGCGTAGGATATCACGATCTAATGTTCGGATGGATTAACACTGTAACTTATAGGAACTTCACAGTGAACCTAGTATTGGATTCTAAATTCGGTGGAGAGATGTTCTCATCAACAGAAGCTGCTGCTTACTCTACTGGTAAACATGAAGCAACACTTCAACGTGGGGATTATAAAGAAGGAGAAGTATGGTATCCTAAAGAGCTAGAAGGTAAGGGAACTACTGCTAAACCTCAAGATTTTTATGGTGCTGTTGCAAGCGTGGATGAACAGTTTATCTATGATGCCTCTTATATCTCTGTAAAAGAGTTGAGTGTGATGTATAGCATGCCTAAGCAATGGTTCGAAAATGTAAAATATATTAGAGGTATTAATCTAGGTGTATTCGGAAAGAATTTAGGATATATCTATAGTGCAACTGATAATATTGATCCTCAAGCTTCTTATTCTATTAGCAATGGAGGTTATGGTATTGAGACAGGTAATATGGCTTTACCAGCAAGCTTTGGTTTTAACTTAAATGTTAAATTTTAATTGAAATGAAGAGATTACATCTATATATTATCGGATTGATGCTTGTATTTGCATCGTCTTGTACAAAGGATTTCGAAACAATTAACGATGATCCTAATACGGTAAATGAGATCAACCCTGGATATCAATTTGTAAATATTCAATTGAATTATGCAGGTAATGGATATGAAGAGTGGCGTGGTAATTTAATTATGGCTGGGCCATTGGCAGGGGTATCACAAGATGCTTATACTTCAGGAGAAGGATTCTCTAGCTCGAATGGTTTTGCGGGAGCAAAATGGACTGAGATTTATAAGGATGGTGTGAAGAATGCAAGAGACATGATCTCTAAAATGTCTAAAAAGAATGATTCAGGAGACTATAATGCTAAGATTGCTGAAACAGAAGTGATGCTTGCTATTATGTTCCAACGTCTAACAGATATTTATGGTGATATCCCTTATACTCAAGGAGGTCTTGGTTATGAAAGCCAAATTCTTTATCCTGAGTATGATACACAAGAGTCAGTATATAAGGATTTAGTGAAAAAGCTAAAAGAGAATCGCGATATCTTGATGAGTACAGATAAAGCAACTTTTGGTTCTAGTGAAGATATCATTTATGGTCATGTGGATGCTTCTTTAAGAGCAAAAGCTTGGGCTAAATTAGCGAACTCAATGCTTCTTAGAATTGGAATGCGTGCTTCTAGTGCAGATTTAGCATGGGCCCAAGGTGTGGTAGAAGAAGCTGCAGGTAATGCTGCTGGAATGATTGATTCTTATCAAAATACAGATGCTGCGATGGTAACTCATTCTACTGTTGGTGGACCATGGGGTTCTCATGAGAATGGATCGGGTTCTGCTATTAATGGTATGGTAGGTGGTTTTGCTTATGCTTACGTTGGAGATGAATACCTACATAGAGCACAACAAACTAAGGATCCTCGTATTTTCTATATTGGAGCACAGGTGATTAAAACAGAAGATGGATCATATAAGCCATGGACTGGACAATCATATTTTAATCCATTTGAAGAAGCTGCACGTCCTGGTCAACCATGGAAGCCAGTAAGTTTCGCTTCGCCACGTGGTGCTAGTGAGTCTGAAGGTTTTAGAGGAGCTTTCACTTATAATGATGCTGCCGATGCTAAGCAAACAGCTACATTGTTGTATTTCATTCAAGAGGCAGACATTAATTCAGGGAAAGTAAAAGCGGATTCAATTCAATTTATGACATTGTGTGGTATTAACCCAGGAACTGCAGGTTCTCGTGTTGCACCAACAGTTGTTTTTGGAGGAGATGAAACAAACTTTATTCTTGCTGAAGCTGCTGCTAGAGGATGGAACGTATCAGGAGATGCATTGACTTACTTGAAGAAAGCAGATAAGCTAGCAATCGATAAGCATGTATCTGTTTATCCAACTGATGGATCAGCAGAGAAATATATGGAATTGTATGCAACAACAACGGGTGATAACTCTACTTATGAGCAAATGAGAGATGCGTATTTGTTGAATATCACAGATGCATCTATTGAAACTATTCAAATTGAAAGATGGAAGTCGTTGATTATGAATGGTTATGAAGCTTTTGCTCTTTGGAATAGAACAAACCTGAATTATGCTACTAATGGAGATGCGAACACAACAGGAATTCCTTATTCTAATGGTGGTTCTAACGGTCATATTGATCTTCCTCATTATGATGCAGGAGTGGTTACATTGGCTGAGATTCAAGCAATGATCAATGCTCATGTTGCAGATCCATCTGTATCTACAGCATTCCCAACAACAGCATTCACAAATGTATTGTCTCATAACGGAGGTGATACGGAAGGTATCCGTCCTCGTCGTATGGATTATCCTAATGGAGAACGCACTATTAATGCTGACCATGTTAAGTCTGCAATTGATCGTCAACAGTCTGCTGCAAACTCAGGATATAATGGTAAACAGTTTATTACTACCAAGATGTGGATTAGTAAAAAGAACTAGTTTTTCTCAATATTTTTAATAAAACAAAGGGTTGTTCATTTTATGGACAACCCTTTTTTATGTATTACAGGTTAATGTGTATTTTTATTTAAAAGAGTTTTAGGTGTTAATTTAGAAGAATTATTTATCTCAATAGAAACAAAATATTACATTTGTATCGTGGTGTTTAAGAAGAATTCTCTCTTCTTGATTTAAGGGAATCTAATGAAAATCTAGAACAGAACCCGCTACTGTAAGCTTTGTTAAAATATAATTCTTTCCTCTGCCACTGCCCTTTGGGGTGGGAAGGTGAATTTATGTTGAAGTAAGTCAGGAGACCTGCCACACTTTTTTATCTCTCTATCGGGTATTATGGAGTGATATTGTTGATAAATGGGCTTTGATAGTCTCAAACGAAATCAAATGCAAAATAAAATAGTTTATGGTGTAGCCTTGGGACCTGGAGATCCTGAGCTGATTACACTTAAGGCATTAAATACACTTAAGAGTGTAGACAAAATTTATGCGCCGGGTAGTGTGATGAAGAATGGGGAAGTTAAATCTCATGCATTAGGAATAATAGAGCCACTTGGTATTGATGTATCAAAAGTTAGGGTCTTTCATATTTCGATGCGTTTTGATAGAACAGAAACAGAGAAGTTGTATCAATCGATTTATGAAGAAATATTAGAAGATCTTAAAAACGACCTTAACGTTGCTTTTGTTTCTGAGGGAGATATCTCTTTTTATAGCACCTTTGGTTATATGATTCCTCGATTAAAAAATGATGGAATCATATATGAAATGATTCCTGGAGTGCCTGCTTTTATTCAAGCAGGATCAGCATTAGGAATTCCAATTACTTTCCAAAATCGTAGTTTAAAAGTGTTGGCTGCGGTTAAATCAATAAGTGAAGTGGATGATGCTATAGATACTTCAGGTACTGTCGTAATAATGAAATTGTCTACAATAAAAGATCAGCTACTTCCTCATCTTAAAGAAAAGTATGATTCATTGAGATATGGATATGTTGAAAAGCTTGGAACGGATCAAGAGTTTATTTCAAGTGATATTGAAGAGATTATAGCAAGAGATAAAACGTATTTTTCGATATTGATAATTCAAAAATAGATGGTTAAGGGTAGAATAACAGTTGTAGGTCTGGGACCTGGTGATGAGTCACTTATGACTGGACAAGCAATAGATGCAATCAAGAGAGCTGATGTCATTGTAGGATATAAATACTATTTCAAATTTGTTGAAACACTTTCGGATCATGATGTCGTTTGTGTAGATACAGGTATGAAAAAGGAGCGTGAAAGAGCAAAGATTGCTTTTGAATATGCACATCAAGATAAGAATGTGGTTGTAATTTCTTCGGGAGATGCAGGTATTTATGGTATGGCACCATTGATCGAAGAGATGGGAATAAAGGATCATAATAGCGAAATAGAAGTTGTAATTGTTCCTGGAATATCAGCATTTCAGGCTGCGGCCGCTGTGTTGGGAGCTCCTATTGGTCATGATCTTTGTACTATCTCCTTGTCCGATTTGCTGACTCCTTGGAATTTGATTGAAAAACGAATTGAGGCAGCTGCAATTGGGGATTTTGTTACTTCCATTTATAACCCTAAATCGAAAGGTCGTTATTGGCAATTAAAGCGTTTTGTTGAGATCTACAAAAAACATCGTAATGGAAATACTCCTGTTGGTGTAGTTCGTCAAGTTGCACGAGAAGAGCAAGATATTACTGTATGTACTTTGGATACCATTGACTTTGAGTCGATAGATATGTTTACAATTCTTGTTGTTGGTAATTCTCAAAGCTATATTGCAAACAATAAGATCATCACTCCTCGAGGGTACTACAATCAAGATAATGATCCTTCTGTTAAAATTGGACAATCAATAATGATAAAGAGTTTTAAGCAGATACGATCGGAATTGAGTAATCCAGAAATCTCTATTTCTCGTTTATGGCCTTTGCTTCATCTGGTTCATACTTCTGCCGATTTTGATATGGAAAATATCTTCTATTGTGATGATAATGCAATGGATAAATGGCATCGATATCTTACTTCTGGAGAGGCTGTGATTGTTACAGATGTTACAATGGTAAAATCTGGAATAAGGAAAGCAGCATTGGAAAGATTGGGAATTAAGGTAAAATGCTATCTTGAAGATGAAAGAGTTGTAGAGATGGCTAAAGAGAAAGGTATTACAAGAACTCAAGCAGGAATTAGATTGGCTGTCAAAGAACATCCAGATGCTATCTATGCTTTTGGGAATGCTCCTACTGCATTAATTGAGTTAACAGAGGCAGTAAGAAAAGGGAATGCTACTCCAACTGGGGTTGTAGCGGCACCTGTTGGTTTTGTTAATGTAGTTGAATCGAAGCATAGGATGAAAAGTTTTGATTCAATATCAAAATGTATTGTAACAGGAAGAAAAGGTGGATCATCTTTGGCTGCAACAATTTTAAATGCTGCATTGAGTTTTGATGATGCTTACCAGATGATGCCAGGTAGAGATTTATAAGATACTAAATATGAAATTTGTATTAATAGGAATCTCAGATACATCGAATTATATCCCTTCAGAAGAAATTAAAGATTTAATATCTCAAAATATATATTTCTCTGGAGGTCTTCGTCATTATGATCGTGTATCACATTTGCTTCCAGATGACCATCAATGGATTTCTGTTACTGTTCCTTTGGATGGTGTGTTTGAGAAGTACAGGTCTATAGATTGTGATACTATTGTAGTCTTTGTTTCTGGAGATCCATTCTTTTATGGTTTTGGAGCTACTCTTAAAAGACATTTTGCTGAGGTTGAGTTTGTAAATTATCCCTATTTTAATAGTTTACAGATGCATGCACATCGTTTGTGTTTACCTTATGAAGAGATGATTTGTGTTAGTTGCACTGGCAGACCTTGGGCTCGATTAGATGAGATGCTTATAAGAGATGAAAGAATTATAGGTGTCCTTACTGATAAAAAGAAAAGACCTGAAGTTATTGCGCAGCATCTCTTAGATCATGGATTTGATAATTATGATGTTTATGTAGGAGAGAATTTAGGTGGAACAGAAGAAAGGTTATTGAAGTTAACATTACAGGAATGTAGTCAATCTTCTTTTGCATCATTAAATAATTTAATCCTTATTCGTAACAAAAGTCGTGATTTTACAATAGGTATTCCAAATGATCAGTTTGATTTTTTAGATGGTAGACCTAATATGATGACCAAACCTATTTATCGATTACATACCATCTCTTTAATGAGACTGTATGAAAAACGCGTATTCTGGGATGTTGGTTTTTGTACAGGATCTGTTTCTGTTGAGGCTAAGCGATTGTATCCTCATCTTGACATTTATGCGTTTGAGAAAAGGTTGGAATCTAAGAATTTAATAGAAGGTAATGTCTCTAAATTTGGATGCCCTGGAATTAATTATGAAATAGGAGATTTCATTGATGTAGATCATAGTTTAGTTCCTTCACCTGATGCAGTTTTTATCGGAGGTCATGGTGGTAAACTAAAAGAAATTCTGACGATTGTGGATGATTGCCTACAAAATGGGGGAATCATTGCAACCAATGCGGTTAAAAAAGAAAGCGCAGAAGTATTTGTTGAGTGTTTGTCGGCAATGAATTATATTATGGAGGAATCTTCTGTAATAGCATTAGATGATTACAATCCTGTAACTGTGATTGTAATGAGGAAAAAATAATTGTTTAGAGTGTAAAAATATATATATGAATATTGCTGTAATTTCTTCTTCTCAACGAGGAACAGAAACAGGAAAGATTCTTTGCAAAGAATATAATAATTTTGAACTATTTAGTAGTTCAAAACATGGTGAAGGGGCCAAAATTCCAAGTATTGCTGAATGGTTTTCTGAGAATCATACAAAATATGATGGATTTATCTTTATTGGTGCTTTGGGGATTTGTGTTAGGACCATTGCACCATATCTTGTAGATAAGAAAGTTGATCCTGCAGTTGTTAATATCGATGTTTTAGGTAAAATAGCCATCCCTGTTGTTTCTGGTCATATTGGAGGCGCTAATAATTTAGCAAGGGATATTGCAAAAATACTAGGCGGTATTGCAGCTATAACTACAGCAAGTGATACTTTAGATTTGTGGTCCTTGGATACCATAGGTCGGGACTATGACTATGCTTCTAAGATCAATAATGGTTCGTTAAACTCTGTTATATCTTCTTTTGTAAACCAAAAAAGAGGTGCTTTACTTTTAGAAATTAAAGATAAAGGGACCGCCTTCTTAGAAAGAACAAAACCAGAATTTGTTGATGTTTTTTATTCAAAAGAGGATATTGATGAGTCTGAATACGATTATGTTTTACAGGTCTCTCCTTTTGACCATCAATGGGCTATTCCGTCTTTGTGTTGGATTCCTAAGGTTATGCATTTAGGCATGGGATGTCATAAAGGTATTTCGAGTGAATTATTGTTTGAAGAAGTAGCAAACAAGCTAGAAGAAAAAGGTGTTTATTTGGAGGCGATCACTTCATTGAATAGTGCTGATATTAGGGCAAATGAGGACGCTCTAATATTTTTGTCAAGAAAATTGGATGTCTCTTTTAATACCTTTTCAGCAGATCAATTAAATGGGGTTCCTATTGAGAATCGTTCCGAGATGGTCTTTAAACATACTGGTTTCTATGGTGTAAGTGAGGCTTCAGCTCTTTATGATAGTGTGAATCCGCGAGCTCTTGTTATACCTAAATCAAAAGGAAAAGTAGAAGGAATGGATTACACTTTGGCTTTGTCTATCGATTTAGGGTATTTAAGATCTGGTCATGTGGAGATCGTTGGTGCCGGTCCTGGTGATCCAGAACTGGTTTCTGTAAAAGGGAAACGCTTTCTTCAATCTGCGGATTTAATCCTTTATGCTGGCTCTTTGGTTCCAAAAGAATTGACTCAATATGCAAAAGAGGGAGCTGTTGTTCGTAGTTCAGCTTCAATGAATTTGGAAGAACAAGTTGAACTAATGAAAGAGTTTTACGATAAAGGACTCTTTGTGGTACGATTACATACTGGGGATCCATGTATTTATGGTGCTATTCAGGAACAGATGGCAATCATGGAAAAACATGGAATGTCTTGTCATATTACCCCTGGTATTTCTTCTTTTCAAGCTGCTGCAGCACAACTGAAATCACAGTTTACAATTCCAGAAAAGACACAGACGATTATTTTAACAAGAGGAGAGGGACGTACTAAAATGCCTGATGGAGAGAAACTACATCAGTTGGCTAGGTCAAAAAGTACCATGTGTATTTATTTGAGTGCGACTTTAGTTGATTCTGTTCAAGAACAGTTGCTACAACATTACGATCAAGATACTCCTGTTGCGGTTTGTTATAAGTTAACATGGAAAGATGAAAAGATCTTTAGGGGAACGCTTAAAGAATTGGCTGAAATCGTAAAACAGAATAACCTTACGCTAACAACCTTGATAGTTGTAGGTGAGGCTATTGGTAATAGAAAAGGTCTATCACGTCTTTATGCACACGAATTTAAACACCTTTATAGAACATAGTAATCTGATATGATTTGGATATTTGGGGGAACGACTGAAGGGAAAAATGTTGTTCAGGTATTGGATAAAATGGACCTACCTTATGTCTATTCCACAAAAACGAAGGTGTCTATTAAGCTTAGCGATCATGGTTTGTATCGCTTTGGTGCCATGGATATGGAAGAGATGAAGAAGGCTTTCGTCTATATGAAAGTTTCTTTGGTTATTGATGCAGCTCATCCTTTTGCGGAAGAGTTGCATCGTAATATTTTTGATGTGTGTCATTCGTTGGATCTGAGACTTGTTCGATACGAGCGTAAGTATGATAAATTCACACATGAGTGTATCCATTACTGTGAATCATTAGATCACATTATTGAATCATTACTTAAATGTAATTATCAACGTATTTTTGTAATGACTGGTGTTCAGAATATTCCTCATTATATGAATAGAGGTTTTAATTCAGAATTATATTATAGAATAATTGATTGTAGTCGTTCGAAGGAGTTGGCAAATAAATATGGTGTTGATGAAGATCGATTATTCTATTTCCCTTTAGATATGGATTTTCATGATCAACTGTCATTAATGAAAGAACTGCACATCGATGCAATGGTAACGAAAGAGAGTGGTAGTTCTGGATATTTTGGATTAAAGGCTAAGGTTGCAATGGATCTAGGAATTGATTTATACGTTTGGAAACGACCAAAACTTCCTCTATATGATGAGATTGTAGATGATGTTATAACTTTAACTAAAACTCTTAACGATGTCTGATTTAAAGAAAAATAAACTCAGAAGTGGTTATAGTACAGGAACATGTGTTACTATAGCAGCGAAAGCTGCTGCATTACAATTGTTTGATGATTTTATAGGATCTCCTATAGGTGTACAGATTCCTACTGGTGAATATGTTGAATTTGATGTATATAACTTGTTTCGAGATGGGGATGTCGCATCTGCTAGTGTTACAAAAGATGGTGGTGATGACCCAGATGATACTCATGGTTTAGAGATCGGGTGTCGTGTTAGACTAATTGAGAAAGTTGGTGTTACGTTTCGGAGAGGTGTCGGTATTGGATTAGTGACGCTACCAGGGTTGTCTTTAGAGGTTGGAGAAGCAGCAATAAATCCTACTCCTAGAGAAGAGATTACTAAGATGTTGTATAAACTCGCTTTTAAATATGACTATTTAGGTGGATTCGAAGTAGAACCCTTTGTGCCTGATGGGGAAGAGGTTGCAAAAAAGACTTTTAATCCTAGAGTCGGTATAATTGGAGGCATTTCAATTATTGGAACAACTGGCGTTGTTAAACCTTATTCTTCAGAAGCTTTTGTTGCATCTATTGAACAGGGACTTAATTTGTTGAAAGTTAATGGTGTAGAACATGTTGTTCTGAATTCAGGTGGTAGAAGTGAAAAATTTGTTCGTTTGAAATACCCTAACCTAGATACTTATAGCTTTATTCAATATGGTAATTTTATTGGTGAGACATTGAAAATTATTAGAGAAAAAGGGTTTTTAAGAGTGTCATTGTGTCTAATGTTAGGAAAGGCTGTAAAATTGGCTGAGGGACACTTAGACACACATAGTCATAAAGTAAGATTTTCTCCGGAGTGGTTAGCTGATATTGCATTCCAGAGTGGATATGCTGAAGAGGTTTGTAATCAAATTAGGAATGTAAAATTGGCTGGACAAGTGCCTGGTATTATACCGATGAATTCTACTGAAGCTTTCTATCAAAATATAATAGAGTTATGCTATTCCAAATGTGAAAATATTCTTAAAGATATCGACTTAGAGGTTATTCTTGTTAGTAAAGATGGAGATTTAATTGAGAAGAAAATATAGTTTTTTAGTAACAATATAAAGAATATGTTTGCGTTCTAAACAGATGTGCTTACTTTTGTTAATCTTATGGTTTGCATAAGTTAATGATTGATATATCCTTTATACATAGAAGGTAGGTGTTGTTGTAAAATTTACTAAATAATTATATGAGAAAGAGAGTTCTATTTCTATTTGTTCTGGTGGTTTTGGTGGTGCGAATTTCATTGGCACAAAGTATTGATCCAGCAACGGTTAATGTGTCTACTTTAAGTGAGGCTCAGATTTCAAAAATTAGGAATGAAATAAGTAGTAGGGGCTTGACTGTGGATCAGGCAATGATTTTAGCAAAACAAAGAGGTGCTTCTGATACTCAAATTAGTGAACTTAAAATGAGATTGTCTGGAGCTAGTATGGGAAACAGTTCTAGCTCTAGTTCTAGTGTTGCTAAGACTACCTCTTCTTCGAACCATCAAAGTGTTAACCAACAAACACTACAACAGAGCCAAAATAAGTTGTCTCATATGGCATCTCCAGAGCATTCTGTGTTAGAAAAGATTTTCGGTTCTTCTCTCTTTATGAGTCAAGATATATCATTTACCCCTTCTAATATTGTCAATGCATCTGATGATTATATTATATCTGAAGGAGATGAATTTGTTATCCAAGTATGGGGAAATGCACAGGCAACATACCAAATTGAAGTAGATAAATCAGGGGCAATTTTAATTCCTGATTTAGGTCCTGTTTATGTCAAAGGAAAAACTTATAAAAATGCTGTTGTTTCAATTAAAAGAATGTTGGTTGGGATCTATTCTGGTATGAAAGGCAACCATCCAACGATATTTGCAGATGTTTCTTTGTCATGGCAACATGATATTAATGTGGTGGTCATGGGAGATGCTGTTGCACCTGGCTCTTATCTGCTACCAGCAAATTCAACTGTTTTTAATGCTTTGTATTCTTCAGGTGGTCCTAATGTAAATGGATCATTTAGAGATGTTCGAGTGTTGAGGGAAAATAAAGTAGTTGCAAATATTGATTTGTATGATTTCCTTGCAAAAGGAGTTTCACTAGGCGACATACAATTAAGAGATAATGATGTTGTTTATATTCCAAGTTATAGTTGTAGAGTTGAATTACAAGGAGCCTTTAGAAAACCATTAAAGTATGAGTTAGAAAAAACGGAAACAATTTCAGATCTATTAAAGTACTCAGGTGGCTTTGCTGATAATGCTTATAGTAGTAAAGTTAAGATTGAGAGAATTATAGATGGACAAAAATCAATAGAGGTTGTCGATAAATCACAATATGCGTCTTTCCCTTTACAAAATGGAGATATAGTTTTATCTGAAAAAGTGTTAGATAAATATGATAATAGGGTTACTATTCGAGGTGCTGTTTTTAGACCAGGTTCTTATGAACTAAAAAGTGGAATGAAATTATCTTCACTTATTAATGAGGCGAGTGGTTTAAGAAAAGATGCATATTTACAAAGAGGATATCTTACAAGAAAAAGAGATAATATGGAATTGGAAAATATCTCTTTTGATTTAAAGTCTATTTTAGATGGAAGTGATGATGTCGAATTGGTTTCCGAGGATGTTATTACGATACGTTCACGCTACGAGATGCAGGAAGTTCAAAATGTAAAGATTTATGGCGAACTTAATTCTCCTGGAGAATTTCCGTATGTTGATAATATGACGTTGCAAGATTTAGTTGTAAGAGCTGGAGGTTTCTCACGCGATGCTGATGTTTCATTTATTGAAGTTGCAAGAAGTCTTTCGAATAAAGAGGCTGAAATGTTATCTGATACAATTTCACATTATTATAGTTTTGGTGTGGATAGAGATTTAAAATTATCTAATGAAGGGGCTCGTTTTGTTTTAAAGCCTTTTGATGTAATTTATGTTAGAAGGGCTCCAGGACGCAGAAAATTTGGATCTGTTAAATTATTAGGTGAGGTTTTATACGCTGGAGATTACAGTATTATTTCTAAGAAAGATCATATTTCTGATATAGTTAAAAGAGCTGGTGGTACTACTCCTGATGCTTATGTAGATGGTGCGATGTTAATTCGTAAGAGATCTTTATCTAAAATAGAGATCCAGAGACTCGAACGTTTGTCTGAGAATAAAGAGATTCGTGTTAATACGAGTAAAGATCAAACTGAAATCGTAGGTATCTCATTAAAGGATATACTTGAGAATCCGCATAGTTCTAAAGATATTTTAGTTGAAGCAGGAGATGTGATAAGTATTCCTAAGAATATTGAGACTGTTCGTATATCTGGAAATGTGATGAATCCGATTGCGGTTGTTTATAAACGAGGGAAAAGATTAAAGAAATATATTAATAAATCAGGAGGATTTGATGTTCGTTCACGTAGATCAAAAGTCTATGTCGTATATCCTAATGGAACAACTTCAGTTACAAAGAATTTTATTCTATTTAAGAAGTATCCTAAAATTAAACCAGGATCTGAAATTATTGTTCCTCGTAGGCCTAAAAGAGGTGATCAGACGGTAAAATGGATTGGAATAGGTTCTTCTTTGTCAACTTTGGCAATTTCTATTGTTTCGTTGATAAATCTTACTAAATAATTTGTAATATAGTATTGGATATAATTAAAGATTATATCCAATATTTAGATATATAATATTTACACATTATGAGTATACAAAATAATGTAACACGTATTGCATGTATCGGAGCAGGTTATGTTGGAGGTCCAACTATGTCTGTAATTGCAAATTACTGTCCAGAAATACGCGTAGATGTGGTAGATGTAAATCAAAATAGGATTGATTTATGGAATGATAATGATTTGACTAAACTCCCTGTTTATGAACCTGGATTAGATCAAGTTGTGGCAGCTACTCGTAATAAAAATTTGTTCTTTTCGACTGATGTAAAAACGGCAATAGAAAATGCTGATATTATATTTATTTCAGTTAATACACCTACCAAGATTCATGGTGAAGGTAAAGGAATGGCTGCAGATTTGAAATATATTGAGCTTTGCGCCAGAGATATTGCAAAATATGCAAAAGGTGACAAGGTGGTTGTTGAGAAATCTACTTTGCCTGTGCGTACTGCAGAGAGTATCTCAAGAATTCTAAATGCAGAAGATTCAGAACATGATTTTACAATTTTATCTAACCCAGAATTCCTTGCCGAAGGAACTGCGATAGATGATTTGAAAAATGCAGATCGTGTTTTGATTGGAGGAGAGGAGACTAAAAAAGGACAACAGGCTTTAGATATGCTTTCTTCTCTTTATGAACATTGGATTCCTAAAGAGAAGATTATTCGTACTAATTTGTGGTCTTCGGAGTTGTCTAAGTTAACTGCCAATGCGATGCTTGCGCAAAGAGTTAGTTCTATAAATGCTATTTCTGCTCTTTGTGAACAAACAGGAGCAGATGTTAATGAGATCGCAAATGCAATTGGTGCTGATAGTCGAATTGGTGCTAAATTCCTTAAGGCTTCAGTCGGTTTTGGTGGCTCTTGTTTTCAAAAAGATATTCTAAACTTGGTCTATTTATGTCGTTACTTTAATTTGCCTGAAGTTGCAGACTATTGGGAACAGGTTGTTGTTATTAATGATTATCAAAAAGAAAGATTTGCGAAAAAGATAATTAAGACTCTTTTTAATACAGTTAGTGGTAAAAAAATTGCATTCCTTGGTTGGGCTTTTAAGAAAGATACCAATGATACAAGAGAGTCCGCTGCTATTTATGTTGCAGATACCTTGATGCAAGATCGTGCTGAAATACATATCTATGACCCTAAGGTCACAAAAGAGCAGATACTAAAAGATCTTAAGGGACTTCAGTATTATCGAAGTATTATGAAGGATGGAAAAGAGGTTTTGTCTGATAGTGATATTGATGATCTTGTTTTTGTTTATAATGATCCTTATGAGGCTTTAAAGAATGCTCATGCGATTGCTATTTTAACAGAATGGGATGAGTTTAAATCTTATTCTTGGGATAAAATATATAAAGAAATGTATAAGCCAGCATTTGTATTTGATGGTCGTAATATCTTAGATAAGTCATTGATAGAAGATCTTGGATTTGAACTTTTTAAGATTGGAAACTAATGAAAAATGTTTTAATAACAGGAGTTGCAGGTTTTATTGGTTTTCATTTAGTCAAGATTTTACTTCAAGATGAATTAAATATTGTTGGTGTTGATAATATCAATGACTATTATGATGTAGAGTTAAAGTATTCAAGACTTGACGAATTAGGTATTGTTAAAAGTGAAGCACAGATTTTTAATAATGAAGTCAGCAGTAGTCTTTTTAATAAGTTTTCATTTGTTCGTTTAGATATTTCTAATATGAATGAACTAGAAGTGCTTTTTAATGATACTCAGTTTGATATTGTTATTAACCTTGCAGCTCAGGCAGGAGTCAGATATTCAATATCCAATCCTTTTTCATATGTTCAAAGTAATTTAGTTGGCTTTGTTAATATATTGGAATGTTGTAGGCATCATGGCGTGAAAGACCTTTATTATGCATCAAGTTCTTCTGTTTATGGAGGAAATGATAAAGTTCCTTTCTCCGAAGATGATAAAGTTGATAATCCAGTAAGTTTATATGCTGCAACGAAGAAAAGTAATGAGTTAATGGCTCATACGTATTCTCATTTATATGGCTTTAATACAACAGGATTACGCTTTTTTACAGTTTATGGCCCATGGGGACGTCCTGATATGGCTCCGATGTTGTTTGCTAAACAGATTTTCTCTAACGGCAAAATTAAGGTGTTTAACAATGGCGATATGTCACGAGATTTTACTTATGTATTAGATATTGTTGGTTCGATACGCAAATTGATTAGTCAAATAGCAGAATCAAAATATAGAGTGTTTAATATTGGTAGTTCATCTCCAGTTAGATTGTTAGACTTTATTGAAAAACTAGAGAAATTTAGTGGTCGAGTTGTTGAGAAAGAATATTTACCAATGCAGGATGGAGATGTTTATCAGACCTATGCTGATACTACTAAATTAAAAGATAAAATAGGAACTTGTTCTTTTACTTCGTTTGATGATGGAATAAAGTCTTTCGTTGAGTGGTATAAAGAATATTATAGTTTCTCTTAGTTATTGAAATGATGGCAAGATGAATTTAATGTAAAATTCATCTTGTTGTCATCTTTTTGTATCCGTTTTCCTGTGAAATGTAATTGTTTGTAATACTATTGTTTATTGGACTTCGTTCTTTGTCAAATACCCATCCCCATTTATTAAAATATTTAATTGCATTTATTGCATGATAAAATAATAATTTAAGTTTCTTATATGACCCTTTCCTTTCATGATGAACTATCTTACAGTGAGGATAGAAAATAGTTTTATATTTATTGTGTATCCTTCTGGTTAAATCAAAATCTTCCATGTAAAGGAAATATCGTTCATCAAAAAGACCTATTTCTTTTAGTGTATCAATTCTTAAAAACATGAAACATCCAGACAAACAAGGAATGTTCATAATTCTATTATAATTGGATTCTTTTAGAATGAATTTATCTCTACTTGCATTAAATAAATTTGAAGGTAGGAATCTACGAACGAAGAGATCGAATGGATTTGGGATTAATTTACACAAATATTGAGTATTACCGTCTTTATAACTAACCTTAGGCATTATCTGGCCAACATCAGTATGTGTGTCCATATATTGAGCAATTGATGGTAGAACATTTGTTGAAAATTCAATATCTGTATTCATTACAATATGATATTTAGAATTCTCTTTTATTGCTTTTTTTATTGCAATATTGTGCGCTATTCCATAACCTAGATTTTTTCCATTAAAGATATAACTTACTTTTTGGGATTTGGAATACTCAGATATAGGAGAAGGTGAGTTGTCAATAATGTACAGGTGTTTAAATCTTTCTGATTTTAGTAAAGTATTTGTTATAGAGTGAACTTCTTGTATATTGGTGTTGTATAGTACTATAGATGCGGTAATGTCTTCCATTAATATTTTGCGATGTTGGTTGTTTATTGTTCTTTGGTATAACGATATTATCATGGATTTATTCTGTCTAATAACTCTAAAAAATGTTATATTATTCTTTTAGATTACTTGGTTTTTTTCTTAGAATTGATTAAAATTTTAATTTAGTATTGGGCATTTTTAGTATTAAATAAGTGTTTATTTATGATTATTCAAAAAATATCTAGTTCAGCTTTTTCTATATGGGATAATTTTATCCATAATTCACGTCAAGGCGATATTTTTATGACTTCATCTTGGCTAGATATTACAACGAAAGGTCATTTTAATATCTATTTAGTCTATGATAATGATGAACCTATTGCAGGATGCTGTATTCCATTGGGACGATGGAATGTGGCTAGGATGCCTATGTTAACGTCTTCTTGCGGGATAGTATGGAGTGATGAAATAGATGGTCTAAGAGGTTATAGTAAACAAAAGAAAATAATAAAACTCTTATGGGAAACTATTTCGTTAGAAATTGATGGTATTGAGCTTTCGTTTCATCGTAATTTTGACTACTGGTTGCCTTTTACTTGGCTTAATGCAAAGATTAATCCAAGACAGACCTATGAAATAGATTTTAGTTCCTGGGATAATGATACATCATCTATAAGTAATAAATGGTACAGATATCGTATTAGAAAGATGAATAAGGAGGATTATTTATTAGAAAGAGGTGACATCAATGATGTAATAAAATTGTCTAAGCAAACCTATATCAGACAAAATAAAAAGATGCCATATTCAAATGAAATTCTATTGAAATTACATAAATGGATTGAAAGAGAAGATAGAGGTGAAATTGTTAAAATTGTAGATAAAGATAGTCGATTACATGCAGTAGCATATTTCCTTTTTTGGGGAAAGGAAGTGTGTTATTGGATCAGCGCAAGTGGTGAACTTGGTCGTAATAGTGGAGCACACTTTTATCTTATTTGGAAAGCGTTAGAGAGATATAATGGTAGGTTTGAAACATTTCATTTTGAAGGTTCTATGATTGAAAACATAGAAAGTAGTTTCAGAAAATTTAATGCTAAACCACGAAACTACTATCATATTGTTCTATATAACTCTTGGAGTCGTTACTATTTATTTCATTTTTTGTCTAGTATAAAAAAGAAATTACCTTTTTGAGGAAATTACTTTTTCTCTAAACTCTTTGATTCTTTGTTCTTCATCTTTTTTACATACCATCAATACTCCATTGGCTTCAACGACAATGTAGTTGTCTAGTCCTTGAAGAACTACAGGTCTTCCTTCTGGTACTGTAACAATGGTGTTGCTGCACTCAAATAGGTGAACACCGTTACCAACAACGCTATTTCCCTTTTTATCACGAGTCCTTTTTTCCCATAGACTACCCCACGTTCCAAGATCACTCCATCCAAATTTTGATGCAAGAACATATATATTTGCAGCATGTTCAAGTATGCCATAATCAATAGATATATTTTGACATGTTGGATATATTTCATCAATAAACTCTTGCTCCTTTGATGTGTTGTAAATATCATGTCCTGATGCAAATAATTCTGCTACCTTTGGAAGATGTTGTTTAAAAGCTGTAATGATGCTTTTTGCACTCCATATAAAAATACCTGAGTTCCATAAGTATCCTCCATCCTCTAGGTATTCTTGTGCTGTTGTAATATTAGGCTTTTCTTTAAATGCCTCTACTTTAGAGATTTTATTAAGAATAGTTTCTTTTTCTGTTGATTTTATATAACCATAACCCGTTTCAGGTCTGTGTGGATGAATTCCAAGCGTCAACAATACATCTTGATCTTGAGTGAATTTTAGTCCTTTTGTTAAGCTTTCTCGGAATTTTGTTTCATCTGTTATTAAGTGATCAGATGGTGCCACTACAATGTTCGCTTTAGGACAGCGTGTATGTATTTTGTAGCTTGCGTATGCAATACAGGGTGCTGTATTTCTCATACAAGGTTCTAAAAGAATTTGATCTTCCTTCATAAATGGAAGTTGTTCTTTTATGATTTCCTTGTAATGTGAACTCGTAACTATATATATGTTTTCATTTGGAATTATCCCTTCAATTCTAGAAACTGTTTGTTGGATCATTGTTTTTCCAGTACCTAATATATCTAGAAATTGTTTTGGTGTTTCAGAAGTACTCATTGGCCAGAATCTACTGCCAATTCCTCCTGCCATAATAATTAAATAGTTGTTTTCCATACTTTTTTGTGATATCAAAACTCAACTCAAAGATATACTTTATATGAATATTTCATAATGATTGTTACTTATCATTTATTATTAAGTGTTGTAAAACACTGTAGCGTACCTATAGTATTTCAGTTTTTTTAATGAAAATAGAGTGTGAATATATTCGTGAATAAACATTGTTTGTCAATGTAAGTCAAAGTATATTGTAAGAAATAAAAAAGAGGAAATCCTATTGGATTTCCTCTTTATATTTTGTTGGAATAATCGAGAAATTATTTAGCGTAATTGATTGCTCTTGTTTCTCTAATTACCGTAATTTTTACTTGTCCAGGATAAGTCATCTCATCTTGAATTTTCTTAGCAATATCGTATGATAATTTTTCAGAATCTTCATCAGTGATTTTCTCACTTCCGACAATAACTCTTAATTCACGACCTGCTTGTATTGCATAAGTTTTTAGTACACCTGGATATGATAATGCCATTTGCTCTAAATCTTTTAGTCTTTTAATATAAGCTTCAACAGCTTCTCTTCTTGCTCCTGGTCTTGCTCCTGAAATAGCATCACATGCTTGTACAATTGGAGCTATCAGACTTTGCATCTCTACTTCGTCATGGTGAGATCCAATGGCATTGCATACATCTGCTTTTTCTTTATATTTTTCAGCAAGCTTCATTCCTAAGATTGCATGTGGTAATTCTGGCTCTTCATCAGGTACTTTACCAATATCATGAAGCAGACCTGCACGTTTTGCTTTTTTAGGATTAAGTCCAAGTTCTGCAGCCATGATTGCACATAGGTTTGCAGTTTCTCTTGAGTGTTGAAGTAGATTCTGACCATAAGATGAACGATATTTCATCTTACCAATCATTCTAATTAACTCTGGGTGCATACCATGAATACCTAAGTCAATGGTTGTGCGTTTTCCAGTTTCAATAATTTCTTCTTCAATTTGTTGTTTAACTTTATTAACTACCTCTTCAATACGAGCTGGGTGAATTCGTCCATCTGTTACTAATTGGTGAAGTGCAAGTCTAGCAATTTCTCTTCGAACTGGATCAAATGCAGAAAGAACAATTGCTTCTGGAGTATCATCAACAATAATCTCTACACCAGTTGATGCTTCTAGAGCACGAATATTACGTCCTTCACGACCAATAATACGTCCTTTGATCTCATCATTCTCAATATGGAAGATCGTTACAGAGTTTTCAATAGCTGTTTCTGTTGCAACACGTTGAATTGCTTTAATAACTACTTTTTTCGCTTCTCTGTTTGCATTCATCTTCGCATCATCCATAATTTCCTGAACATAAGACATTGCTTCTGTCTTAGCTTCATTTTTCATGGATTCAACAAGTTGTGCTTTTGCTTCTTCTGCTGAAAGAGCAGAGATTACTTCAAGTTTTTCAACTTGCTTACGATGTGTCTTTTCAAGTTCATCTTGCTGTTGTTCAACGACTTCTAGTTGACGATTTAGATTTTCTCTAATAGCATCAATCTTTTTCTTTTCATTGTCAAACTCACGAACTTTACGATTAAGTTCATCTTTACGTTGATTAACGGTAGATTCTTTTTGTTTCAAACGATTTTCAGAGACTGCAATTTTTTGGTTTCTTTCATTAACCTGCTTGTCGTGTTCCGATTTTAACTGAATGAAACGCTCTTTTGCTTGAAGAATCTTCTTTTCTTTGATAACTTTAGATTGATTCTCAGCATCTTTGATCATAGACTCGCGTTTCTTCTTAAGTGCCGAATCCCACATGTAGTAGGACACTCCAGTACCTAATAACGCTCCTCCTAATCCTATAATAATTTCAATAATCATATTACTTTTCTACTAATTACGTGTTTTTTTGGTTTCTTCTTGAGTTGATGAAAAGAGTAAAGCTATTGATATTTAGTAACTTGATTTTCTTGTCAATTCAAAAATAAACGCATCTTAATATAATACTTTTTGATCAAAAGAACTTATTCTTTGACCTTTTTTTTATCAAAAAAAGTTTCTAGTTGATCATTTAAGTCTTCAATTTTTTCTACAAATGGAGATAAGTCTTGATGGTCTTTTAGAATGAGCATTTCCACTACATACTGAAGAGACGTCATGGCTAAGGAATCAAAGTCATCTTTCCCAAAACGCTGTTTATACTGAAGTACTTTTTCGTTAATTATTTTTGCTGCTTGTCGAATCTTTTCTTCTTCAGAACGCTCAATTTTAAGAGGGAATCTTCTCTCAGCTATATTTACGCTTATCGATAATTTATCTTCCATTTTTATGAATATTACCCCAGATTATTTACTTAGCATGGCAATACACTGGTCTATTTCTTTGATCAAGTGATTGATCTTATTTTTAGTCATTCTACTATCTTCTTGACTTCCAGAAAGTGCAATTGCCATTGTTGCATTTTGATAGTCTTTTTTAATAGACTCATTTTCTTCTTGAAGTTCAGAAATTTGATTTTTAAGTTCACTGTTGGTATTTTCCAACTTTTTGTAATTTTCCTCTAGAAGGTTATACATTGAGGTTAACTGAAGAACCTTTTCTTCAAAATCTTGTAAAAGCTTTGACTCCTTCTCTGTCATTGTTATTCAATTTGTTTCACAAAATTAACATTTTCATTAAATTGAAAAAATTAAAAAACCTTCATTTCAATTTCAATTCGATTTTTAAAGTTATTAATTTCGGTGATTCAAAAAACAAAAATTGATGAAACAATTTACTTTCTTTTTCTTCTTAGTGCTTTTAATTTCAAAATCAACCTTTGCACAGTTTGATAATTTTGTGTCACCTGTTAAAATTCCTATTCGAGTAGCAGGCAGTTTCGGTGAACTTAGATCCAATCATTTTCACTCTGGAATTGATATCAAAACCAATAGCCGTATTGGTCTCCCTGTTCATGTTGTTGATAATGGTTATATTTCAAGAATTAAAGTTTCTCCGTGGGGATTCGGTTATGCACTTTATGTAAATCATCCTAATGGTTATACTACTGTTTATGGACATTTAAGTTGTTATGCACCTAGAATTGATAAGTGGGTAAAAAAGCAACAATACAAACGTGAGTCTTTTGCGTTAGATTTAACTCCTCCCAAAACACTTTTCTCGGTGAAAAAAGATGAAGTTATTGCTTATTCTGGGAATAGTGGGAGCTCTGGTGGACCACATTTGCACTATGAAATTAGGGAAACTGCGAATCAAGTACCTTTAAATCCAGCAACAAGAGGGTTGAAAATTGAAGATAATCGAAAGCCTTTAATGAAGCGCCTTTATGTATATCCAATGGATAAGAATAGTTGTGTGAATGGTCAAATGGAACCTGTTTACTTTTCTTTAGTTCCATCAAAGAATGGGTATGCCATTAAAGATAATAAGAAAATTAATGCAGACGGAAGAATTGGATTCGGTTTGGAAGTGATGGATTATATCTCTGGTAGCTGGTCAAAGTGTGGAATCAATAAAGCATATTTAATTTCCCTTGGAGAAAAGAAAGATACATTATTCAACTTTGAGATCGATCGCTTTCATTTTTATGAGTCTAGATACATTAATGCCCATATTGATTATTCAATAAAATGGAATACTGGTCATGTTGTTCAACGCTTTTTTAAACTTCCAGGAAATAGGTTGTCGATTTATCGAAAGACAAAAAACAATCCTATCGTGAAACTTGATAAACAAACTTTTATGTCTAAATTTATGATAGGAGTGGAAGATAGTTGGAAAAACAAATCTGTTGTAAGTTTCTCCATTCGGTATATGGATTATACAAACGAGATTATTCAGGCAAAAACAGATAACCTAATGCTTCGTCCGATAGAACCAATCAATTGGGGACTCAGTTATACAGAGGAAGGCGGATATGAGAAAGGTAGTTCTGAAGAAGAGATTAATTCTACTAAAGAGAATGACCATAAGCCATATTACAGCCTGTTGGAATCAAAAGTAGAAGAACCTCTTCAATATAATTCTTCACACTATTTCCATGACCAGTGGTTTACTTTTAAGATTGATGGTCGTTCTTTGTATCAAAATACTGTCTTTAAGGGGATTGTATCTTCCTCTCCTTCTGCAAAATGGTCTCCAATTTACTCTTTCTTCCCTCAAGATATTGCATTACATAGAAATGCGACCATCACTTTTAAGATTGGAGAGATACCTTCATCTCTTATTTCCAAAGCTTATGTTGCTAAGGTTTCAT
Source organism: Prolixibacteraceae bacterium (assembly GCA_025210775.1). GTDB lineage: Bacteria > Bacteroidota > Bacteroidia > Bacteroidales > Prolixibacteraceae > Halosquirtibacter. Next base: position 212,026 of record JAOARB010000020.1, on the reverse strand, counting down.
CTAACGGAAAGAAATTTTATTATGCAGGAGGAAAAATCAATAAGGATTGGGCAACATTTAAGACTCGCTCATTGGGTAAATTTACTATTAATATTGATACTATTCCTCCAATGATTCGTTCTCTAACGCTTAAAAGAACAAAACAGAAGGTACGTAAAAATCAAGGATTACGTTTTGTTATTAAAGATTTAGAAACAGGCATCGGTTATTATCGAGGAGAAATTGATGGAAAATATGCTCTATTCACATATGATGGTAAAAATAGATTGTTGGAGTATAAGGTTGATCCAACTCGTATTTCTGCGGGGAAAGTACATTACCTTAAACTTAAGGTAAAAGATAATAGAGGAAATTATAAAGAATTTAAAGGATCATTTGTCTTTTAGCAGGTAATTGTTCGTATTTTTTAGTTTATTTTGAATAATCCGATAATATAAATCAATATTAATTACGTAAAATAAAAAAGCAATGTTGAAAAGACTTTTTACTTTCTGTCTTGGTATTTTCATGATGGCTTCGTTTTCAAGTCATGCATGTACCAACTTTTTGATTACTAAGGGGGCATCAAAGGATGGCTCTACAATGGTAACATATGCTGCAGATTCGCATTCTCTTTATGGAGAATTATATTTCTGGCCTGCAGGAGATCACGTTGCTGGTGCAATGAGAGATGTTTACGATTGGGATTCAGGAAAGTATCTTGGACAGATACCACAGGTGCCTCATACATATCAGGTGGTTGGAAATATGAATGAACATCAATTGGCAATAGGTGAAACTACTTTCGGTGGCCGAAAAGAGTTACATGAGCAGCCAGGTGCGATTATTGATTATGGTAGTTTAATATATATTACACTTCAAAGAGCAAAAACAGCACGAGAAGCGATCAAGACAATGGATGACCTAATGAATAAATATGGTTATTATAGTTCAGGAGAGTCTTTCTCTATTGCTGATGGTAATGAAGTTTGGATCATGGAAGTAATTGGAAAAGGTGAAGGTGAAAAAGGAGCTGTATGGGTTGCAAGAAAAGTACCTGAAGGATATGTTTCAGGCCATGCTAATCAAGCTCGTATCACTACTTTCCCTTTAAATGATCCAGATAATTGTCTTTATTCAAAAGATGTTATCTCTTTTGCGAGAGAAAAAGGTTTCTTCAAAGGTAAAAATAAAGATTTTAGTTTCTCAGATGTGTATGCTCCTGTAGACTTTGGTGCTGCTCGTTTCTGTGATGCTCGCGTTTGGTCTGCTTTCAATCGTATCAATCCAGATATGAAAAAATATGAAAACTATGCGTTAGGTAAAGTGAAATATAATAAAAATGGTGTTGCTACAAATCGTTTCCCTTTATGGGTTAAGCCATCTAAAAAGCTTTCTGTTAAAGATGTAATGGATCTTATGAGAGACCATTATGAAGGAACTGCATTAGATATGACTAAAGATGTTGGAGCAGGACCTTATAAACTACCATATAGATGGAGAGGTTTAACATGGGAAGTTGATTCTGTTCAATATTGTAATGAGCGTGCTACTTCAACACAACAAACTGCTTTCTCATTTGTAGCCCAAGCTCGTGCTGATATGCCTGCTGCTATTGGTGGTGTATTTTGGTTTGGAATGGATGATACTTATTCTACTTGTTATACTCCTATCTATTGTAATATAGAAGAAATTCCTGAATGTTTTAAAGTTGGTAATGGAGACTTACTTACATGGTCTTCAACTTCTGCATTCTGGGTATTTAACAGTGTGACAAACTTCTGTTATAGCCGTTATAGCGATATGATTGTTGACCTACAGAAAGTTCAGAATAAAATTGAATTAGAAGCTTTAGCATTGGCTCCTGCTGTTGAAAGTGCTGCAAAATCTTTGTGGGATGCAGGTAACAAAGAGTTAGCTAAGAAATATCTTTCTGATTATTCTTCTATGAGAGCTGAAAAGATGACCGAAGATTGGAGAGAATTAGGACATTATCTAATGATCAAATATCTTGATGGAAATGTGAAAAAAGAGAAAAATGGCAAATTCCTTAGAACAAAAGATGGAATGCCTGCTTCACCAAATCATCCTGGTTACTCAAAAGATTTCTATCGTCGTGTAGTTAAGGAGACTGGAGATCACTTTAAAGTAATAAAATAATTCAATAAAATTAGTGTGACATTTGCGTATATTACAAAAAACATTGTAAATTTGCGCCGAAAATGGTGTAATCTCTGGCAGAAAACCTGTGAATATTGCACTATAACACATTAAAAGTTACTGTAATGGATTTAATGAAAGTTGCGTTAGACGCATTCAAAGCTGAAGGAAAAGAAATGCCAGAATTTGGCGCTGGAGATACTATCACTGTAAGTTACCGTATTGTTGAGGGTAACAAAGAGCGTATCCAGAAATTCCGTGGAGTTGTAATCCAAGTGAAAGGTCAATCAGGACAAGAAATGTTTACTGTACGTAAGATGTCAGGAAACGTTGGTGTAGAGCGTATCTTCCCAATCAATTCTCCTTTCATTGATGAGATCGAAGTAAACCGTCGTGGTAAAGTACGTCGTGCACGTATCTACTACTTCCGTGGTTTGACTGGTAAAAAAGCTAAAATCAAAGAGAGAAAATTCTAATTTGAATCTCTGAATAGCATAAAAGAGGCTATACCTTTATTGGTTAGCCTCTTTTTTTATTTAATTTATTCCTTTTTGGTATTCTGAGATAATATCTTTGACTTGTTTGACAGATACCCTTCCATATACTTTATCACCAACCATCACTATTGGTGCTAAGCCACAGGCTCCAACACATCTAAGACAACTTAGTGAAAAATTACCATCTGAGGTTGTTTCTCCTACATCAATTCTTAGTTGACGTTTAAATTCGTCTACCAGTTTCTCTGCACCTCTTACATAACAAGCGGTTCCCATACAAATTGAAATAGGATTTTTCCCTTGTGGTAACATAGAGAAAAAAGAGTAGAAACTAACTACACCATAAACTTTTGCAACAGATATTTGAAGTCTTTGTGCTATTAATTCTTGCACTTCAGCTGGAAGGTAGCCTAGTTTATGTTGACATCGGTGAAGTATATTAATAAGTTCGTCCTCTTTATATTTGAAATCAGAACATGCTTCTTCAATTGTTTCAACTGCGAAACTCGATAATTTTATTGTTTTCATATCTCTATTTTTTAGGAGGTTATTAGAATTGACTATCATCAATGTCTACATGTGATGATCTATCAAAATATAGAGTGTGAAGAAGTTTCTCGGATTTCTCGCTTAATGGATGTCCCAAATATTCTTCATATACCTTGATAACAGAAGGGTTTTCGTGGGATTTACGTATTTCCATAATTTGATCTTCTGAATAGATTGCCTTTTGTCTTGCTTTCAGAATCGAAGTTTTATTATGATGATACGGTTGTCCACCACCTCCTATACATCCTCCTGGGCATGACATGATTTCTATAGCATGATATTGACTTTTCCCTTCTCTAATCTCTTCTAATAGTTTTCTAGCATTTCCTAGGCCATGAGCAATTCCTATCTTTATTGGTAAACCATCAAAATCAACTATTGCATTTCGAATAGCTCCCATTCCTCTGAGCTCCTCAAAATCTATTTTACTTAGTTTCTTTCCTGTATGATGTTCATATGCCGTTCTTGTTGCTGCCTCAATAACCCCACCTGTAGTTCCAAATATAAGTCCTGCTCCAGTTGATTCTCCTAATGGTTGATCAAATTTTGAGGATTCAAGATCTTTAAATTCGATATTTGAGATCTTAATTAGTCGTGCTAACTCTCTTGTTGTTATAGAATAATTTACATCAGGATCACCATTAACAGCAAATTCATTTCTTCCGCACTCATACTTCTTAGCAACACATGGCATGATAGATACGACAATCAATTTTTCTCTTGGAACACCAATTTTCTCTGCAAAATAACTTTTGGCAATGGCCCCAAATATCTGTTGAGGAGATCTTGCTGTGGAAGGTATCTCCTTCATATCAGGAAAATATTGTTCAATAAAACGAACCCATGCAGGACAACAAGAGGTTAAAATAGGAAGTTTTACGCTTTTATCTCCATTAAGATGTCTACTTAAACGATCTAAAAGTTCTGCCGATTCTTCCATAATGGTCATGTCTGCTGCAAAATCAGTATCAAAGACATAATCAAAGCCTAGATTCTTTAAAGCAGTAACCATTTGACCAGTAACACTAGTCCCAACAGGATACCCAAACTCTTCACCTAGTGCCGCACGAACTGCAGGTGCTGTTTGTGCAATAACTGTATATTCAGGATTGGCTAGGGCATGAATCACATCTTTAGTATAATCCGCCTCCGATAATGCTCCTGTAGGACATACTGCCACACATTGACCACAGAAGGTACAAGACGATTCATTTAGATCCATATGGAATGCTGGACTTACAACAGATTCAAATCCTCTTTCTACAGCAGAAAGCGCATGTACGGTTTGGAAGTCACTACACATCGTGATACATCTACGACATAGAATACATTTGTCCATATCCCTTATGATGGCTTTAGAGAAATCTTCTCGATATGTTGACTTTTCTCCTTCAAAATGGATTTCCCTGATTCCAAGATCTTGAGCCATTGTTTGAAGTTCACACTGTCCTGATTTAGCACAAGTGAGGCATTCGTACGGATGATCTGAGATAATTAACTCTAAGATATTTCTACGTGCGTGAATAACACGTATGGTGTTGGTACGTATTTCCATCCCTTCTGTACATTCTGTTGCACATGCAGGAGACAAATTTTTCTTTCCTTTTATTTCGACAGAGCATATTCTACAACCACCAGGTCTATTTTCGATGTTAATATCCTCCATCTTCATGTGACATAAAGCTGGAATGTGTATCCCAACCTCTTTTGCTGCTTCCAATATTGTTGTACCTTTTTTGACAACAACTTCTTTATGATCGATCGTTAAATGGATATTTTTCATGATTGGTGTAGAATAGCGTTAAACTTACATTTCTCGTAACAGATACCACATTTGATACAAATATCTTGATGAATAAGGTGTGGCTTTTTCTTCTCTCCTGATATTGCACCTACAGGACAGTTGCGCATACATAAAGTACAACCAACACATGCCTTAGGATCAATAGTATAGTGAAGTAATGCTTTACATTGTCCTGCTTCACACTGTTTATCTTTGACGTGTCCTAAATATTCATGTTTGAAATTCTTATATGTAGACAAAATAGGGTTTGGAGATGTCTGTCCTAATCCGCACAAAGAGGCATCTTTTATTGTATGAGATAAGTCGATTAATTTATCTAGATCTTTTTCTGTTGCTTCTCCTTTGGTCATCTTGTCGAGGAGTTCCCATAAACGTTTATTCCCAATTCGACATGGAGCACATTTACCACAAGATTCATCTAGGGTGAATTCTAAATAGAATTTTGCGATAGCAACCATACAATCGTCTTCGTCCATTACAATCATACCACCAGACCCCATCATCGATCCTTCCTCTACCAGTGTTTCATACTCTATAGGCATATCTAATGATTTCTCTGTTAAGCAACCTCCAGATGGACCTCCTGTTTGTACTGCCTTAAATTTTTTGCCTCCTTTAATTCCTCCTCCAATATCAAAAATGACCTCTTTTAGAGTAGTTCCCATAGGAACTTCAATTAAGCCGACATTGTTTATCTTTCCAGCTAAAGCAAAAACTTTTGTTCCCTTAGATTTTTCTGTTCCAATACTACTAAACCATTCTGCTCCTTTAAGTATTATTGGACAGATATTGGCAAAAGTCTCAACATTATTTACGTTGGTTGGTTGGTCAAAATACCCTTTCTCAGCAGGGTAGGGAGGTTTGATTACTGGTTCTCCTCTTCGACCTTCCATAGAGCTAATAAGTGCGGTTTCTTCTCCACAAACAAATGCTCCCGCTCCATATTTTAGTTCAATCTCAAAGTCAAAATCAGCTCCTAGTATTCCTTTTCCTAAAAGTCCATATTCTTTTGATTGTTCTAGTGCGATCAAAAGTCTATTGATCGCAAGTGGATACTCTGCTCGTATGTATATCAAACCTTTATTGGCACCAATACAATACCCACATATGGCCATGGCTTCGATAATAGAATGAGGGTCTCCTTCTAATATAGATCTATCCATGAATGCACCAGGGTCTCCCTCATCAGCATTACATACTACATATTTCTGATCAGATTTAACTTTACTTGTTATTTCCCATTTGTTTCCAGTAGGGAAACCTGCTCCTCCACGACCCCTTAAACCTGATTCTTTAATAATCTGAATAACTTCTTCTGGTTGGTACATTGATAGGACACGTCCTAGAGCTTGATAGCCATCTCTTGCAATATATTCGTCAATATTCTCTGGATCTACAATACCACAATTACGCAAGGCAATACGTAACTGTTTCTTATAGAAATTCATATGAACACTATCTGATATTCGTTGGTGTGTTTTGGGATCAAGATACAGTAGTCGTTCTACCTTACGTCCTTTTATGATGTGTTCTTCAATGATATCACGAGCATCTTCTGGCGTGACCTGAGTATAGAATGTTTGGTCTGGAATAATCTTTACTATTGGGCCTTTCTCACAAAAACCAAAGCATCCTGTTGTTGTTACTTGTACCGATTGTGTTAGATCTTTATCCCTTATAAGGCTTTCTAATTCATCTTTTACTTCCTTTGCTTGCGATGCTCTACAACCAGTTCCTCCACAGACTAATATATGTGTATGTATCATAGTGTATAAGATTAGATAGATTGGTAATTTTGAGGTATGATACCATCAATTAGTTTCCCCTTAATAACATATTCTTGAATGATCTGTATGGCCCTCTTTTTATTCACTTCCCCAAATATTACCGGATCTTGATTTGGAAGGGTTACTTCAACAGTGGGTTCTGCATAACAAGCTCCCATACATCCTGTAGTGGTAATGAGTACTTTAATGTTTTGTTCTTCTACCTCTTCTATTAAAGCTTCAAATGTCTCTTTTGCTCCTGCCGCAATACCGCATGTTCCCATTGCTACACGAATATTAGCAACGATATCTTTGCCTTCAGAGATGGTTCTAACTTGGATCTTTTGTTTTAGTTTATTACGAAGTTTTACAAGTTCTTCTAGGTTCTTTACTTTGGTCATAGCTTATACATTTTTTTATTTGATTAGAATCCATTCCAGTCAATCTCAACAAATGCTTCACTGATATATTCGTAGAGATCTTTTATTTTTAGTGCCTTTCTCTCTTCAGGATTAAGAAATGTGGTGTCCACTAATATGTTTTCTTCTTCTTGAAAAGAAAGAAGAAAATCAATCGTAGGGTGCGCAATAATAGAGGTACTAATGGTTCTTAGAATATCTCCTGTTGGTGGACAATCAATATTCTTTTTAGGGTAGGTGAGTGTAATTGTTGTTCCTGTTCCTTTTTTAGATTCGATATTGAAGATCCCATTACATTGAAGAATGCTTTGTCGAGTAAGAGGTATACCCAATCCAATTTTCTTCTTCTTCTTGGTCGTATAAAATGGATCTAGAACTGTTTTAAGTTCTTCTTCATTCATTCCTTTGCCATTGTCCTTTAGGATAAATGTTTTTTTATCCTTAGAATCCTTAAGTATAAGATGTACTCGTCCAGATTCAGCGCGAACACTATTCTCGATAAGGTCTAAAATATGTAAGGCAATGACTCTCATATGATCTGAATTTGATGGTTTAATATGCATTCTTTTAGCGAGTAGAAACTTAGATCTTTCATAGAGTACAGACTATGATTCTCTTTTAAATCTTCCATATAATGGGCATCATTATTGTGTATCATACAGTATTGACCCAAGGGTGGAAATTGAGGATCAGATATTTCTACGGCATCTATAGGTAAGTCATCAGGAATAGAACCCATGGTTGATAATATGCTATAACTAAGCCTATTGATATGGGAGGCTATAACCAGCCCCCCTATTTGATGAATATAATTGCAGATATCATAAACATCTTTATTTAGTGCGGTTAGAAGAAGATCCTTTTCTTCAATAACAATCTCTTCTTTTTTGTTTACAACTACTTGGTCCCCAAAATACTCTGGGTTGTTTGTAACCTTAATTCTATTCTCAGTTAAATAATTCTGTAATCTTAATCGAGCACTCTCTGTTCCTACAATAGAGAGAAGGTGAACTTCCTCTTTGCTACATATCTCAGCTCCCATAAATACCGTGATATGATGTTCTTGTCCCAATTCCTTAATTATTGGCGCTTGACGTGTATCGTTATGATCTGTGATTGCGATAAAATCCCACCCCAATTCTTTAGCCCTAAGTATGATACTTAATGGCGTCATCTCCAGACTTCCACACGGAGATAAAGTGGTATGAATATGTAGATCACCTCGATACTGTTTCATTTATGAGATATTAATTTGTTGATACATCTGACCAATAAGATGATAGGTACTTTCGGGACTAGAATATATTGGCATATCTCTGATGGCTGCCTCTTTGATTAAAATCTCAGGAACTTCTACATCATATGGCACTAGAATGGCTGAAAACTCTTTTAATAGTGCAACAGCAAGAACATTCTTATGTGCTTGTATGGTGACAAACAACATCCCTTTTTTACCTAAAGACATGGCATGACTCATTAAATCTGTTACCATCAGATCTTTAATCTCTTGCTCTTCTAACTCTTTAATTTCTGGTGTTAATCTTTTTAAATCATTGATCTCTGCGATTTTGGATAATTTCATTTTTAGCTCCTTTTTTAGTGCAATCAAATTGTAATATTTTCTTTCCCCATATCTTTCGTAATTGAAGCATGGTGGTCTCAATACTAACATGTCTATTTTGCATCCATTTTAAATCCAACAGAACACAGTGTGCCAATCTTGCTTCACCTTTAGATATATCTTTAGCAAGAGACAAACAGCTTGGTGCTCCACATACTCCACAATCAATCCCCGGCAATAAACACATCAGTTTACGAATACGTTCAGACCTTATCAGTGCCTCTTTAAACCCTTCATGCTGTTCCGCATTCTGTTGAGGATTTGAGATCCAAAAACTTTTAAGCCTTTGAAGAAGTAATGACACTCTTCGATCGTATTTTGATGTTAATCTGCTCTGATAGTGTGCTTCCCTTTTTTTTATGATAGAAGCATATTCTGACATATAGGTGCCATTATAGCAACCATATTTGCATCCTTGTAGATTATAATCCCTCGTATAATCTAGTGGTTTTAGCTCTTTCTTATGGATCCATCCTTTCACTTCCTCTATTCCTGAGATATAGACAAACTCTTTTGATGGCTTCTCTTCTGTGTCTGGTAGATGAAAAGAGGAGGATTTTTGATCCTTCTGACTCCATAACTTTTTTTGTATCGTATTGACTATTTCTGATGTAGGTAAAGTGTCGTTTGCCAAAAAGATAGGATGTTGATGTGATATCCCATTATAGTTTTCCGACATGCAGTGGGTCGTTAAAGTTATAGAGGTACTTCTTTGATCTATATCATCATACAAAAGATGAATGGCACCAATCAATAGTTCCGAGATTTTAGGAACCAACTCTATTGGCGTGTCAGTTTTTACTTCTCCGATCTCAATTAGATTTTTGATAACATTACACGTTGTAAAGATTTTTTTTGTTTTATTATTATTGTCATTCCATAGGGTGTGGAATCGTATAAAATCTCGACAATCTAGTATATGATCATACCCAACGTGACGTAGTGCCTCCCTAACATCTTGGTGTTTTTCGGTAGGGAAATGTCCGTAGAAGCCCTCTTGAATAATTAGGAACTTGATCTTCTGTTCAGAATTTATTCTTCTTTTAGGAGAGACTATAGAGATTGCATGATAAGGACAGTCGTCAAGACATCTACCACACAATATACATCTTTGATGATCAATAGTTGCTATCCCTTTTCGAATACGAATAGCTTCTACTGGACAATGACGCATACAATGTGTACATCCATGACATTTCTTGGGTGATACCTGTATGTATTTTAAAAGTGCTCTCTCTTTCACTGTTAAAATATAGAATGTTCTTTTTAACCCATTGGTATATCGTAACATAATGTCACGATAGTACCTTCATTCAGCTTACTTTGAATTTCCATTCTGTCGCTGTTCTTCTTCATGTTTGGAAGTCCCATTCCAGCACCAAATCCCATCTCTCTAACTTTATCTGATGCAGTGGAAAAACCTTTTTTCATAGCGTCAGCGATAGATGCTATTCCTGGACCTCGATCACTAAATGTTGCTTTTATATATTCAGTATTGATCTCTAAACTCACGTCCCCTTCATAGGCATGGGCAATAATGTTTACTTCTGCCTCATAGTTTGCAATAGATACCTTCCGTATGAAATTGGGAGGAAGATGAAGCTTTTGCATAATCTTTTTGATCTCGATAGATACGAATCCTGCATGTGAAAAGTCTCCTCCTTTTATTTCAAACTGATATTTCATAATGACATGTTAGGTTAATAAATGGATTGTAAACCTTTGCTAAATAATATGCCACAAACATGAAACATGGTATTAGGTGAGTGAATAATGGAAATATTCAACTCTTTGGCAATATGTAATATGTTTGAAGGAATCTGTTTGTTTCGAACAAATATCACACAATGAATCTCTGCAATATGAGCAGTTCTTATCGTTTGTGCGGTGATTAAGCCCGTTATCAATACTGTCTCTGGGGTGTCTATGGTCAATAAATCACTCATTAAGTCACTGCAAAATCCATATGAAAAATAATGATCACTAACTCCAGGGATGAGAACACGTCCGATCCCTTCTGCTAGTTCTTCTACAGAAAATGAATGGATGCTCAATGTCTCCATTGGACCGATATGTGTTGAATCATTTTTCTGCATATAATCATTTTTTAAAATTCAGAAGCTTCTTAAAATGGTAACAACCATAACTACAGTGTAAATATTTGGGGATCTGAATTAGTGACTGTAATGTATTAAATATAAGGATTTAGGTGGCGTATTGTTCTGACTTTTGTCAATGATTTGCTTCTGACTTTTTAATTTTTATTTAGAATAAATATTAATCTATGATATTACTTCATTATTAAATGGATTCGTTGAAAAAAAATGCGGATATCTTTCTCTTATAAAAGATTATATTTCAATAGCTAAATCAATTTTGTATTTTTGCCCCCAAATTAAGATTGTACTAAATGGGTTTACAAGAAGAGATTAATAGAAGGCGCACCTTTGCTATTGTCAGTCACCCCGATGCTGGTAAGACAACATTGACCGAAAAGCTTTTGCTTTTTGGTGGAGCGATTAGAGTTGCAGGTGCTGTAAAAAATAATAAAATTAAGCAGGGGGCTGCTTCCGATTTCATGGAGATTGAGCGTCAGAGAGGTATCTCTGTTGCTACTTCTGTAATGGGATTCGAATATCAAGGATATAAGGTAAATATTCTAGATACTCCTGGTCACCAAGATTTCCAAGAAGATACTTTCCGTACATTGACTGCAGTGGATAGTGTGATCATCGTTATTGATGCCGCTAAAGGGGTTGAGCCTCAAACTGAAAAGTTGATGAAGGTGTGTCGTATGAGAAAGACACCAGTGATGGTTTACATCAACAAGATGGACCGTCCAACTGGAGATATGTTTGACCTACTTGATGAGATCGAAGATCAATTAAAGATCAAAACACGTCCTTTAAGTTGGCCTATCAATTCGGGTGCTGACTTTAAAGGGGTATATAACATCTTTGATTCTAGCCTTCGTCTTTTTAATCCTAGTATCACAGAGATTGAAGATGCCGTTGAAATTGACGACCTTTCTTCTTCAAAATTAGATGAGGTTATTGGCGACGATGCCGATATGCTTAGAGAAGAGGTGGAACTAATTGATGGGGTTTTCCCAGAGTTTAATCATGACGATTATCTTGCGGGGGAGATCGCTCCTGTATTCTTTGGTAGTGCTCTTTACAATTTTGGTGTACAAGAGCTTTTGGACTCTTTCGTACGTATTGCTCCACATCCAACAAAGAAAGATGCGGAAGAGAGAGAAGTATTAGCTAGTGAATCTAAATTTACAGGTTTTGTATTTAAGATTCATGCCAATATCGATCCAAATCACCGTAGCCGTATCGCTTTCGTTAAGATTTGTAGTGGTAAGTTTGAGAGAAACAAAAACTACCGTCATATGCGTTTGGGTAAGAATCTTAAGTTCTCTTCTCCAACAGCATTTATGGCTTCTAAAAAGGAGACCATTGAGGAAGCATATCCTGGGGATATCATTGGTATTCCAGATACTGGAAACTTCGTTATTGGAGATACATTAACAGAAGGAGAGAAGCTTCATTACAAAGGAATGCCATCGTTTTCTCCAGAGATGTTTAGGTATATCGAGAATGCCGATCCTATGAAATCTAAACAGTTGGCTAAAGGAGTAGACCAATTGATGGAAGAAGGAGTTGCTCAGTTGTTTACTAATCAATTTAATGGTCGTAAGATTATTGGTTGTGTAGGTCAACTTCAGTTTGAAGTTATCGAATACCGTTTGCAACATGAATATGGTGCAAAATGTCGTTTCGAACCTCTTCCAATGTATAAAGCTTGTTGGATTGAATCAGATGATCAAGCTGTACTTGACGATTTTAAGAAACGTAAGTACCAGAAGATGGCAGTAGATAAGCAAGGACGTGATGTCTTTATGGCTGATTCTAGCTTCCTTCTTCAAATGGCCCAAACGGATTTCAAAGACATTCGTTTCCATTTTACATCTGAGTTCTAATCTATATTAGAATAAACTCTTTTTTTAGACTACCCATTTGATATATGATATCTTGTGGGTAGTTTTGTTTTTATATAAATCATATAACCTATGCAACTGCGTAATTTTCGTTTCTCCAATCCTTCAAAATGGCCTTTCTTCTATGGATGGTTTATCGCTTTTATGGCTACGATTGGTCTTTTTGTGAGTATCCCAGGACAAACCATGGCGGTATCGGCATTTACTGATTCTTTGTTGCAAGCTCTTGATCTTACTCGTAATGAATTAAGTTTTGCTTATATGATTGGAACATTATGCTCGGCTCTATTACTAAAGAAAGCAGGAGTGTGGTATGATAAATATGGGGCCAAAATAGTAATGTTTGGTGCCACCTTTATTATGGCTATCACGATGTTAGGAATGGCCAAGATCTTGCCCATGGCCAGAGGTCTCGTAGCTATTACGTGTCACCTTACTTCACTTAAAATATGGATTCTTATTCTGCTCTCTTTTCTCTTTTTCTTAGCTCGTCTTAACGGTCAAGGAATCATGAGTATGGTGGCAAGGAATATGCTGATGAAATGGTTCTTTAAGAAAAGAGGTCTAGCTAACGGAATTAGTAGTATGGTGGCTAATGCCGTTTTTGCTATGGCTACTGTTGGACTTGCCCTTTTGGTTCTTCGTTATAACTGGGATGGAGCATATGAAATACTTGCCGTTGTTTTATTGCTATCCAGTTTTATTTTCCTAGGAACATATGAAGAAAAACCTGAGGATTTTGGGCTATTGCCTGATGGTGAGAAAATAGAGGTAAATAATGACAAAAAAATTGAACCAAAAACTATTAGAGACTTTAGCTACAGTGAGGCGATCAAGACAAGAGCTTTCTGGTCCGTAACCATGGTGACAGCTTTTTTCGGGTTCTTTGTGACAGGTTTTACTTTTCATATCTTTTCAATTTTTAGAGATGCTTCTATTCCTTGGAGTATCGGAAAAGGAGTATTTATATATTCTGCAATACTATCAACGATGCTTTCATTTGGAGGTAGTGTGATAAGTGATCATATAAAAATAAAATACCTTGTTTTATTGGCAACTGTTGGCGGTGCACTATGTGGCATTGGCTTGGGATTTTTAGAGCATATGTGGTCTTTTTATCTTTTAACCCTTGGATATGGTACCATCGGAGGATTGTTTGGTGTATTACTTGCTGTGGCTTATCCTCGCTATTTTGGGAAGAAACATTTAGGAGCGATCGCTGGTCGTAATATGTCTTTGATTATTTTCTTAAGTGCCATTTCTCCGTTTATGTTTAGTATAACGAAATCATTTACTGGATCTTACCATCTTATGGCAACCATTCTTTCTTGTGCTGCAACGTTCATTTTTATCTTTACTCTTACGGTCAAAGAACCACAGTAGATCTGTATAGATATCATATCACTCCATCTTACTTGGATATGCATTGATTTTTGTAAAACGAGATCTTAAAAAGGATAGCCATGTAGCTTAAAAGCTTAGAAAAGAACTATCAAATAGTAGTCATTCTTATCTTAAGACCATTTGAGCCCCAATGCTCGGTTGCTTCATTTTTATATTAACTTCATATCAACTTCATTCTAAAGTAAACTTGACATAAAGTATAAGTGAACATGATATGAAGTTGATGTGAATTTGATGTGAAGTTGTGATGGTTATATAATTAATTTATAGTGAGAATAACTATTATTTGGTAGTTGGTATTTAGGAGTTTAATTTACACTCCTTTATACCTCTGCATAGTAAAGCTAATTTGAAAAGAGGAGGATATGACTTTGGTTTCATCTTCTCGGGGATAACTTATGAGTCGATATTTATCTTTTATGTTTTTTACTTTATTTGTGTTTTAAGGATTTGATTCACAGGTTTATAGTTGTTTCCTTATCTTTGTTTTGTAAGAAGAGACAAAGTAAAACAATGGAACCTACACCAATTCCTAAAATAGTAGTTCCTTCTAATTGTGAGTTTTGAATATTTCTACGGTAGGCTTTTTTGTATCCTTTCTTATAGGCAAAGCTATTTACTTCGTTAGGGTAGGTGGTCCATCTATTTAAAGTCTTATTGTTTTTGGGTTTTGGAGATGAAAAAATAAAAGAGAAGAGGTTGCATACTCCAGGGGTTGCAAATCCTGCGAGGTTAGCTCCAAATCCTGTTTCATCATAGGTTCGTGCATCTTTCTGTCCATGCATAAATTCTCTACAATACTGTACTAGATAGGTACTGTCGATTTGATTGTTATTGGAGATTTTGTCTCTTGGAATCTTAATGATCTTATTTTGGTAATTTACCTTTAAACTTCGTCTTCTGACTTTAAGAATTGTAATATCTCCTTTTTCATTTCTAGACACTGTTTGTCCAAATATTTTGAGATGGGTTGTCATCCCCATTATGATGATTATAGTTTTTAATGTGATTGATCTCATGATAATATTATGATGTGTTTTTATGTAAAAATATATAAATATATGTTTATGTTGTCATAAAAATATTCATTGTGATATATTATTTTTTTTGTTCGTTTAATGGGATGATACTAAAAAATTATGGTTGAGAAACTTATAATGAAATCGTTTATTATTAATGTGATGAATCTTTATTTATGATCTAGTTTGATTCAATATTACTTGGTATATGTAAAATACATTCAGAACTAATGTTTTTGATTTGATTATCAATTTAATCCACACAGCTCTATATTATGTTTTTATAGATATCTCGACAGAACAGTTTTAATCTATGTTCGGTAATGATGGGATGAGAAGTTGCATTAATTCTGTTGTAGAAGTCTATTTTGTTGATTATTAGTATTGTAGAGTTTTTGTGCTGTGTAAAAAAATTCCCAAGAAATGATGATTGTTAAAAGATGAACAGCGTTCTATTTTTGTTTTGAAGTAAGTGGTTAATGCTTTTATGGTTCAATGATGATCATTGTTCAGATGTGATTGTATAAAGGTCATATATGTTTAAAAACAAAAAATCATTGCTTGTAGGATATAATGAAAACCAATTATTATACAAATGATAAAAATAGAGAAAATTAATCGATGGTTTGAAAACCAAGGGCGGAATATAATTAAATATCGCTGGCCCATTTTGTTCTCTTATGTTCTTGTAATAGTATTGTC
This sequence comes from Prolixibacteraceae bacterium, assembly GCA_025210775.1. GTDB lineage: Bacteria > Bacteroidota > Bacteroidia > Bacteroidales > Prolixibacteraceae > Halosquirtibacter. Next base: position 196,103 of record JAOARB010000020.1, on the reverse strand, counting down.
TATAAATGGAATTAAGAAGCTTGAAATTGAATCTTCTTGGGAGAATTTTTTCCTCGAAGATGATCCTGTTCTAGTCAAATCAGAACAATTTAAAGACATTTTTGGTAACGACAATTATGTTGCTGTAATGACAGAGTCGCAAAATACATATTCTACACAATCATTGAAGTTGATTCGGGAGTTGTCTAATGAATTGATGGATAGTGTTTCTTATGCTGAGAAGATAACATCTTTGACTGATATCGAATTTATGGTTGGAACAGAGGATGGAATGTATATTGATCAACTTGTTCCAGAAAAGATTCCAACAACATCAGAAGAATTAAATGATATTAAGGCTAAAGTGGAAAGCAAACCAAAAGTTGCTGAAAGATTGGTTTCGAAGAATGGAAAACAAAGTTGGATACTATTAAAGCTTCGCAATTTTCCAGAAGAGGAAACAAGTGCCGATGGGATGAAAATATCTCCTGAAATGTTAACAGGAGGAGAGGTTGAGAAAATATTGTCTCAAAAAAAATATGAACCTATTGCTCCTAAAGCTACAGGTATGCCATATCTAACTTATCGAAAGCAAATTTTTTATGGAAAAGAAGCTAGTACTATTATGGGGTTAGCACTTCTTTTGGCGATAATTGTGTTGTTGTTAACAACAAGGTCTTTAAGAGGTTTAGTTATTCCATTGGTAACTTCTGTGAGTTCAATTATTATTGTTTATGGATTTTTGGGTTACATTGGTTATGTTATCGATAGTGGAATGATTAGTATTCCAATACTATTGTCTCTAGCTGTAGCAATTGCATATAATATTCATGTTTTTACTTTTTTTAAAAGAGAATTCCGTATTCATGGAGAAAGACGTAAAGCAGTCGTAGATGCTGTTGGAGAGATGGGATGGCCAATTCTTTTCTCTGCATTAACGACGACTGGAGCACTTTTGACTTTTCTTGTTATTCCGATGCGTCCTCTACGTTTTGTAGGTTTTGCTACCGCTGGATGTGTGATGATCACTTTCCTAATTGTAATTACACTGATGCCTGCACTTTTGAGTTTTGGTAGGAACAAGAAAGCTTCTAAAGAGCGTGTTCACCATCATGTTAGTGGACTGGAAAGATACTTAGAGATGTTAGGATCAATGGTCGTTAAATATCCTAAAAGGATTATTTCTGTATCAACAATTCTTTTGGTTGTATTGGGTATTGGTGCATTTAAAGTTGAATCTGCTTTTGATATTGAGAAAACAATGGGACGGAAAGTTCCATATATCAAAGATATTCTTCATATAAGTGAATCAGAACTAGGGTCTTTATATGCTTACGATCTATTAATAGAGTTTTCAGAGGATGGGGCAGCAAAGAAGTCCATCAATCTATTAAAACTGGAAAAGATAAGTCAATTTACAGATAGTTTACCCCTAACAAAGAGAACAACTTCAATTTTGAATGTGGTAAAAGATTTGAATCAAACTTTAAGTCAAAACCAACAGAAATATTATCAGATTCCCAATAAAGATAATCAAGTTGCTCAAATGTTATTATTATATGAAAATTCTGGAGGTACGGAATCTGAATATTGGATGGATTATGATTATCGACGATTACGATTAATGGTTGAGTTGAGTAACTATAATTCTGGAGAAGCAGAGAAAGAACTATTACAGATTGAAGATAGAGCTCATAAACTCTTTCCTAATGCAAAAGTGACAGTGGTTGGTAATTTACCTCAATTTACTCGTATGATGCAATATGTGGTGAAAGGGCAAGTTCAATCTTTTGCTATGGCTATGATAATCATATTTATTTTGTTGTCGTTAGTGTTTGGAAGTTTCCGAATAGGTCTTATTGGATTAATTCCGAATATTACCCCTGCAATTACTGTTGGAGGAGTGATGGGGTGGATGGGAATACCTCTAGATATGATGACTGCAACAATAATTCCAATGATTTTGGGATTGGCAGTGGATGATACAATTCATTTTATAAATCATGGTCATTTAGAGTTTAATAAAGACAGACATTATGATCGTACGATTGTAAAAACGTTTAAATCTGTCGGGGTTGCATTGGTATTAACGACTTTAGTGATCTCCTCAAATTTTATTGTATATACAACATCTGCAGCGAACCAATTTATTAATCTAGGCATCTTGGCAGTAATTGGAATGACTTCGGCTTTAATTTCGGATCTTTTTATAACGCCAGTTTTGTTCAAATGGTTTAAAATCTACGGCAAACAGATTTAGATCTATTGTTTTGTAAATATCAATTAAAAATATTTGTTATGAATTTGTTTAAGATAATACTCTTCTCTTTGTTCTCTTTCTTTATGTCAGAGACCATTTATTGTCAAGAATTAAGTGGTCGAGATATTATGCAGAAAGTTAAAGATCGACCTGATGGTGATAGTCGACAATCTGAAATGACAATGACTTTGATAAACAAGAGAGGACGAGTTCGAGAACGAAAGGTTCTATCCTATTCTATAGATGTCGGTATCGATAAGAAAGATAAAAAGTCAATGATGTTTTTTCAATATCCTGGGGATGTCAAAGGAACTAGTTTTTTGACATGGGATTATGACGAATTAGGTAAAGATGATGATAAGTGGCTTTATCTGCCAGCAATGAAGAAAACGCGACGAATAAGTGGCTCTTCAGCAAAAAAGAACTATTTCATGGGAACAGATTTTACTTATGATGATATGGGAAGTCGAAATATTGATGAAGATATACATCGACTTGTTAAAGAAGAAAGAATAGGTTCTTTTATGTGTTGGGTTATTGAATCTGTATCAAAAGATAAGAGAGATATATACAAGAAGAAAATTTCGTGGATAAGAGAAGATTGTTTGGTCCCAATAAAAGTTCAGTATTATGACAAGTTAGACAAGCTACATAGAGAATTAAAGATGTCCGAAATAATGAAAATAAGTGGATTTTGGACTATTCATAAGATGGAGATGGTTAATGTTCAGAACAATCATAAAACGGTTCTTTCATTGAAAAATGTAAAATATAATACAAATCTAGAGCCCAATGTTTTTACTGTTTCTAGGATGGAAAAAGGAAGTTTATGATTTTTATAATATCATTATTTTGTGTAATGATGTAAAATAAAGGATGATATGAAATCAATTTTTTATCTTCTAATTCTGTTTCTTCCTCTATATGTAATGGGACAAGAGGATGAGAAGAAAATCGATCTTAGTGGTTTTGTGGATACTTATCATGCAGTACGTAGTAATTCATCAAATGATATTATGAGCTCTAGAAGTAGGGTGCGCATAGAGATGAGTTCGACACAAGGAAATTCATATTTCTTTACTTCTATTAATGCGATACATAATAATGTGGTAAAGGATAATACTACCATTGAGTTAAGAGAAGCTTTTTTTAAGTATACCGGTGATCATATAAATCTGAACGTAGGAAGACAAATCATTATCTGGGGGGTCTCTGATGGATTACGTGTAACTGATATTATCTCTCCCTTTGATTATAGTGAATTCTTAGCAAGGGATTACGATGATATTCGAATGCCTGTAAATGCTATTAAAATAGATTATGTGAAGCCATTATATAGTTTCGAACTTGTTTATTTGCCTATTCCAGAGTTCTTTATTTTACCCTTTGAACCTCAGAATCCGTGGTCTTTTACTCAGCAAAATGGTTCACAGGAGGTGTTATTGCTAGATCATAAACCTGCATTTAAGCTAAATAATGGGGAAATTGGAGGACGTTTTAACTGTTATCTAAGAGGTATTGATTTTTCTTTTATGATGCTTCATACATGGAATAAAATGCCTCAAATCATTTATGATAATTCGGATAAGGATAGATTATTGATAAATTCATTTTATGATAGAATGGATATGATGGGATTAACGGTTTCACTGCCAATAGGTAAATTTGTAGTCAGAACAGATGGGGCTATTTATTTTAATGAACTACAGATGAATCAGAATACTGGCTTACTGTATAACTGTAATAGCTATCAAGCTCTATTAGGTGTAGATGCTTATTTGGAAAATGATTGGATGATTTCAATGCAAATATATAATAGGAATTTAGATGTCGATGATCAAGTTGGTGTCGTTAATAATTCGACTTTCCTAACTGCAAATATTTCGAAACAATTGTTTCGAAGTACAACAAAGGTATGTTCATTTGCGTATATTGATTTAACTAATAATGCACTGTTTAATAGAGCATCAGTTGACTATTCTCTTTCTGATCAGATTCATCTTTGTCTTGGTTATGATTGGTTTTCGGGAAAAAAGGGAATGTTTGGTTTATATAGCGATAACTCTGAGTATTGGATAAAAGCTGTTTATAGTTTTTAAATAAATTGTATTTAGATAAGTACGAGTTTGTTCTCATACTTATCTAAATACTTAAAAAACACTTTTTATTCTTTTCAAATGAAATAATGAGAGGTTTAACCATCAACCAATAGTAGAAGTCACATAATGTTATTCATGGTTATTACCCGTATATCTTTTTTTACAGATAAAGCCATTTACGTTATTTAGGTAGCTAGTATGTATCAGTTTAGATTTTTCTTGTTTCTCGCTTTTTTGAGGTAAAAAAAAAGATTGCATACTACAGAAATCACAAATCCTATTAGTTTAGCTCCGAATTCTATTTCAATCGTCGGTTTGTATATCTAGAATCAATGGTAAAATGTCTATTGTTTCGAAATTATTTGGGATTCTTGTTATTTTGATATTCGGCAATATAATAGAGTGTGGCTCCTGCCACAACAACAAGGGTTAAGGTTCCGCATAGTTCGGCCTCTTGTATATTTCCACGATATCCTTTTTTGTATCCCTTACGATATGCAAAGTTGTTTAGCTTACTTTTGTCCGTAATATTATTTATTAATGTTGTATTGTTCTCTGGTACAGGGTGGCTGAGAATGAAAGTGAGAATATTCGATACACCTGGTGCCACAAAACCAAATAGGTTCTCTCCGAAACCAGTCTGATCATATAAATGAGCATCTTTAACACCTTCCATATAATCTTTACAATATTTCTCTAGCATGGACGAGTCTGTATATCCATCCCGGGAAATTTTCTTTTTGGGAACCCTAAAATATGTTTTATCGTAATATACTCTAAGGCTATTTCTTCTTTCTTCTACGATAGTGACTTTTTCTTTTATTGTGTCTACTTCTTGTCCATTAAGCTTAAAATAGAAGAGATGTATAATGATCAGAAGAAAAAGAATCCTTTGAACTGTGTATGTTTTCATGTCTTAAGATTAAGTAATGCATTATTGTGTTGTGAAAATATGTAATTTTATGTTACAAAGAATGGTTTGCAACTTTTTTGTTGCCTTTTCTTTATTCAATTTTATTTTAAATGCATTTGTTCCAAGGTGATCTATGATGTTTAGAAGGAGTGATTGTACTGTGTTTTTGTTTTATTGTTTAAATATTCTTGATTGTGGATTTTCAATATGTCGTAAGGAGTATTGACTCAAAATGATAGAATAACATGATATTAATTTGCATTCGAGATAGAATGACTAATTTTGTAGTCTGAAACGAAAGAGTGGATACAATTAATTGTAGTTTTAAGATATGAAGTTAAAAAAGTTAATACCTGAATTGGTAAACAATATTATAGATCTTGCATACGATAAAGAACCTAGATCTATTCAAGGAAAATCGATGTCTGTTATTAAATCCGGGTCTGATGTCTTTATACAGTCTGATGAGGGAACAGGTAAGTCTACTGGTATTGTAATGGGAGCGATTCAGCGTCTTCAGAAGCCTGTTGAGGAAGCACCAAGAGCGATTATTGTTGCGCCAACAAAAGAAAAAGCTTTTGAATTGGAAGAGACTTTTGATAAGTTGTCTTATAGAACAAAATTAAGAGCCTTTACTGCTTTTGATCAAGGTATTATCCAATATCAAAAGGATATGATATATGAAGGAATCGACCTTTTGATCGTAACTCCAAGACGATTAATGGAGTTGATAAGTTGTACAGGAGTACCCATGACTAAGGTACAAATGATTTTTGTAGATGATTTTGATAAGATGGATAAAGCACGTGAAATCCCTGTTTTATATCATATTGAAAACATGATCGATAAAGTTCAGTATATCGTAACTACTTCTTCATGGAACGAATCTCTTGATATGTTTGATGAAAGAGTGATGAAAGGGGCACAGATGGTCCAAATGGATTAATTTTTTTGCGTTATTCTTTATAAGATAATAAATGCGATTCTAGTGACAGAATCGCATTTATTATTTTTATCCTCCACACATGGTATATAGGTCACGCTTGGAGTTAATTAGCAGCAGAGGGGTCTCTTTGGATCTTATTAAATGTTTTCGGTAATAGTAGGGGATCATTCTTGTAATAAAATCATTGTCTAATGATAAGGCGATGATGATGAGTCCCGAATCTAGGGTGTGGGCTTTACGATAGGTCGCATTGACCATTCTCCATGATGGTTTACCAAGATCCTTTATTTCATAAGAAAAATCAAATTTTTCAAATAAATTCTCCACAGAATACATGTGTGCTTTGACTATTTTCTGGTCGTCTTCGTCACTATCTGATGCTTTGAGTAGTGTAATATTGGTTTTGTTATAACGAGCAATGTAAGATGCCCATAGGGCTGCGTCTTTGGACCTTTTGATATAGCCTATCGAGAATACAATATTCTGAAAAGCTTTATTTATGTCTACATTCTTATCCGTAAAAAGATATGGCACAGAAGTGGTGCTAAAACTATGTAGTATCTTATAATCTTTTTGTTTGTCAAAAACAATGAGTAGTAGATCAAGATCTTCAATGGCTTTTATAAGTGATTCTTCGTATTCGCCTTCAATGACTTCTACTGTTACCCGTTGAACAGGATCTTCTTTTAGGATCCTCTCTTTTACGGTATTCATGTTTTTAAGAACAGTTGGATGAGCCGATTTTTCTTTAGAGATATGAAAAAAACAGAGCTCTTTTCTCATGATATTGGCAAGGGTAGAGGCATGCTCTATCTGAATTTCTGGGATCTCCTCAGAGCCAAACCATACTCCTATTCTTTGTTCTTGAAACGACATATGTGATTGTTATATTACTACGATATTTAAATAAATCTATTGGCCTATCTTTCCTTTTATTTGTTGAGGCAAAAATAAGCTGCTTTGTTTAGACTCTTTTTTGTAGAGCTAAATCAGAGATTCGAGTTTTTAAAATTAAAAAAAAAGAGGGATCCACAATTGTGAATCCCCCTCTTTTTTATGAAAAGGTTTTATTTTGAAATAACGAGTTTGTAAACCTTTTCGTGATTAATCTGAATTAGATATAGACCATTAGCTAATCCTTCTGTTGCAATACGTAGAAGGTTTTCTGTTGATCTCTTCTCTTTAACTGTACGTCCATTGATAGATATTATTTGAACTAAATCATTTGATTGAAGTCCTGATATATATATATAATCTTTGGCTGGATTAGGATAAAGTTTTACTTCTATCTTATCGTCTTTGATGGATGTAAAATCTTTAACTACCAATAAACGCTGGATGACTTGAGAGAAATGGTTCTTATCTTCTGGGATATGGATCGCAATATACGAATCACCTAGTGAAATAGCCTCAATAGTGTGCTCATTAGGATATACAATGTCAGTTTCACTTGTCGTTACAATAAAATCAACATCTTTACTTAATTGAACAGTAAGTGTTTCACCTACTTCAAATTCTAGAGTTTCATTCACCCAAATGATATTCCAATTGGCTTTTGTAATTGTCATTGTACTATTTACAAAAGTTGTAATGTAATTGTCTGATGCTCCTCCTGAGATAGTAAGATCATATTCTCCAACATCACTTGTTTCTGTAGCTGGTGTATTAAACGTAGGTTCAATAGTAAATATTTGATTATCACCGTTTCTTGCACCTGTTACGCTATAGCTGAAATTAGGGTTAGCGATACCATATACTCTTGTTGCTTCATCAGCAGTTACTGTAATAGGAGCTTTATCAATAGTGATTGTAAATGTTACTTGGAAAGGTTTGTATTGATTGTCACCTTCTTGTGTAACTGTAATCACTGTCGTTCCTGCTCCATTAACATTTAATGTGTTGTCGTTGGTATCTACTACCTGAGTATCAGAACTAGTATATAGCAATTCAAGTCCTTCGTCTGTTGTCTCTGGTTGATCGATTTGAAGATCTGTAAATGATGCTTCATCAATAAAGTCAGAAGTGAAGCTTTGTGTTAATCTATTGTCATAGATGTAGATTTGGATTGATTTCCAATCACTATAATTAACACCATCACTTACTCTTGCTTCAATGTTATAGATATGATTGCCATACATGAACAATTCATCATAGTCATTGATTGTAAGTTCTCCAGTATTACTATTCACTCTGAAAGCTTTGTTTCCGTTATTGTCTTTATCTTCAACATTACGAATTTCCCAATTTGTAAGAGCTGATAATGGCGTATCTGGATCTTCTGCTTTTAGTATGATGGTATAAGAAGAAAGTAATCCTTTTAAATAGATATCGCTTACAGAAGTTAGAACAACTGGTTTTTGAGTAACAACATTAATCTGTTTTACAATCTGATATGGATCATGATTTGTATCACCAGCTATTGAAATAGTAACTGTTGCACTACCTGGACCAACAGAGGTGATCGTTTTGTCTTGCGTTGTTATAACATTACTATTATCACTAGAAAGAGTGAAATCAACGTCCTCTGATAGAAGTATTGTTAATGACTCATTAGTATAGAACTCATCTTGTTCGTTTATCCATGTTACATCTGCCCAAGTTGCTTTTGTAATATCTAAGTTTCCATTTATGTAGCTTGGCATATAATTATCAGACATGCCACCAGAAATAGCAATTGTATATTGTCCTACATTACTTGTTTCTGTTGCAGTTGTACTCATGTTTGGTTCAATAGTAAAGATGTTTGTATCTCCACTTCTTGTGCCTGTAACAGAATAAGTAAACATAGGATTCATATCACCATAGACACGTGTCTTAGAATCAGCTGTCACAGTAATTGGAGCTTTAACTACTGTAAACGCAAAGGAATGGCTATATGGTAGATATTCATTATTACCAGATTGTTCTACTGTAATTACACTACTTCCAACTCGATTAATTACAAATGTATTTGCATTTACTGAAACAACATTCTCATCAGAGCTATGATATGTAAGAGGTAAATTTTGATCTGAATCTTCTGGTTGCATTACCTCAAGATTTGTAAATACAGTACTCTGAATATAACTCGCAGTGATGTTTTGAAGATCTCTATTGTCATAAATATTGATCTGGATATCTTTCCAATCACTGTAGCTGATACCATCGTTAACCCTTACTTGGAAATTATAAGTATGATCTCCATATTTGAATAGCTCATCATAGTCTGTAATATTAAGTATACCTGTAACTGCATCCATTGTAGCAGGTAGAATACTATTGTTATCCTTATCTTGAATATACCTAGCTTCCCATCTTTCAAAGTTAGATCCATCTACATCTGTTGCTGTAAATTGAATATTATCTGTTGGAAGTAATCCTTTAAGATAAATATCAAAAGAACTACTTGTTACAATAGGTTTTTGGTTAACAACATGAATATCAAACTCAATCACTTTTGGATTATGGTTGATATCTCCTTGAATTGAAATTGTGATCTTTGCATTACCTTTCCCTTCTGCTTTAAGTGTAGCACCTTGGGTACTTATTACATTTGTATTATCACTAGATACTGTGAAGCTTACAGGTCTAGATAGCTCTACTAGGAGTGTTTCATTGATATTAAACTCAGTTTGTTCATTCGTCCAGACAATATTCCATTCCGCTTTGGTAATGGTTAGTGTTCCATTTACGTAATTAGGAATATATTTGTCCGATGTTCCTCCAGAAATTAGAATATTATAATCTCCTGTTGGGCTATACATTGTGGCATCTGTTGTAAGTGTTGGTTCAACAGAGTAAATGTCTGTATCTCCTGCTCTTGCTCCACTTACCATATACGTAAATGTAGGCTCTAGTTCTTCAAATCCTCTTGTTTTATTCTCTGCAGTAACCGTAATAGGAGCTTTGGCAACAGTAAATGTAAATGTCACTTCATATGATCTATACAGATTGTTCCCAGCGGCTTTGGCTTCAATGGTTGTTGATCCAATACCATTAACCTCAAGATATCTTCCTGCAGGTTTCGCAATAAGGTTGTCTGCGCTATTATATGTTAGGGGAATACCTTGGTCTGAAGTTTCAGGTTGATTAAATCCAAGATCGGTATATATTGCATTTTGAATAAAGATACCTGAAACTGTTTGTTCCTCTCTATTATCATAGATATTAATCTGAAGGTTTGTCCAGTTACTATATTCAATACCATCATTTACCCTTACCTCAAAATTGTATGCGTGATTACCATTGCAACATATTAACTCATCATAATCAAGAATAATCAATTCCCCTGTATCAGGATCTACATCAAAGGCAACAATACCATCGTTGTCTTTATCCTGAACATGTCTTAATTCCCATTGATTTAAGATTGACTGAGGATTGTCATTGTCCTCAGCTGTCAATTGTACTTTGTAATCAGGATCTAATGATTTTAAATAGATATCTGCTGATGTTGATGTTACTACAGGTTTTTCATTAATAACAGAGACTGTTTTTATGATATCTTGCGCATTATGGTTGATATCTGCTTCAATTGAAATCGTAATATCTGATGCACCGATGTCATTTCCTTTGATGTTATGATTTAGAACAGAAATGACAATGACGTTATCACTTGAAACAGTATAGGTTGCTAGTTCTGATATTTGAATATCAATGGTTTCATTAATATATATTTCTGGTTTATAATTGGTCCATGTTGCATTCCATTCTGCTTTTGTGATATTCAATGTACCGTTTTTATATGTTGTGATATCATATTTATCCGATACTCCTCCAATGATTGTAATAGGATAAATTCCAACATTGCTTGTTTCAGTTGCAGTAGTTGAAAGAGTCGGTTCGGTTGTGAATATATTTGTATCCCCGATTCTTGCTCCTGTTACTTCATAAGTAAAGGTTGGATTTGATACGCCGTAAATACGTGTTTCAGATTTTGCTGTAACGGTAATTGAAGCCTTATAAACAGTAAATGTAAACGTCTTACTAAATGGTTTATAGGTATGATTACCTTCTTGTTTTACTTCTATCTGAGTTGTTCCTACACTTAGAATATTCAGTAAATTGCCATTTACAGTCGCAACATTGGTATCTGATGATGTATAGTTTAACACTAATTGAGCATCACTCTGAACAGGTTGTGTTGTTGTTGGCATATCATAGTCTGTTCCATTGATAAATGAAGCTGCAACAGTTTGAGTCAATCTGTTGTCATTTAGAGTTATTGACATTGATTTTGTCACACTGGTATTTACGCCATCACTTACAGTGACCTGAATAGTGTAACCTGGATTATTCTCTATATATAACTCATCGATATCATTGTATGATAATTCACCTGTTTGAGGATCTATAGAGAATGGGTCTTGACCATTATTGTCATAATCTGTTTGACTTACGATTGTCCAATCTTGGAATGTTGTAGTTCCAAAATCTTTATCGGTTGCAGTCAATATAGGCTTGGTTGCACTATCTAGATTCTTAAGGTTTAACGTGATCGATTCTGTAGTCACGACAGGTAACTTATTATTGACATTTTGAATCGTAGTTTCTGCATTTAGATCTACATTGTATATTCCATCAGAAATGCGAATTACGATATCATCAATTTTATCAGTCTCTACATTAGCCTGCCATGTAATCACCCCAGTATTGCTTATTGTCATTCCTACAGGACCAGATACAATAGAATAAGTTAATTGGTCTTGATCAGGATTGGTCACTTCTAGAGTGTGAGAGAAGAGAGTACCTTCTTTAACAGTCCATAAGCCAAGATCGGTAATGATTGGAGGATCATTTACAGGTATGATATCAGCCATACAGGTTGCTGTATTGCTTGTTTCTGTATTTTGAGAATCAATCAAAGTGAATGTAAATAATTTTTTCGCTTTTGCATTTTCATTCGCATTTGGTGTATAACATAGTTGCGTAATGTCTGCAATTGGAATTACTGTTCCTACAGTAGCAGTGGTATTATTATACTCTAATGTTACACCACTTTCAATAGTTGTAATTTTAACCGACTGAAGACCATAGTGCTCATAATCAATAAAAACATCTTTAAAGATATGATCTGTAAAATAGAACTTATGATCTTCATCTAATGTAATTTTTATATCACCACTGATTTCAGGTGTATCTTCTATTGATTTAACATTAATGTTAATATAGTAGTCTAAACTCTCACGGTTATTTTTGTCTGTAACACTGTAAATAAAACTTACATATGGTGTTCCTGACTCGTTTAAGTTAGGAGAGTAGGTAAGTGATGAAACATCCAATTTTGGTATAATTAATGGAAGTTGATTGCTTGTAACTTCAATACCGTTAAATAATAATTTACCTAGGATAGGGAGTGTTTTGATAATTACATCTTGTAGCTCATCACCTTCTTCATCACTATAACCTAGATTAAAATCATTTGAAAATGAGTGGATGTTATCTTCGTCAATATTAATAACAATATTACTATTTTTTGGCGCATCATTTTCTTCGTTTATATCGAAAATAAGATTTGCTTCATTACTTGTTCCAAGAAGAATATCTTGTACTTGATATTTTACATTATCCTTCCCATAATAATTCATCTTAGGAATATATTCTAGCAATCCTTGCGTGTTAATCTGTAATGACACTGGAATTTGTGTCGGTTCTATTAAAGCTCCATTATAGTATAATTCACCATGTAAAGGTAGACTGTTGATTTTTACTATATGAGCTTCATCTCCTTCAAGATCATAATAGTTTGTACTAAAAATGGTTGTTTTAAATAGATGCTTAACATCTTCTGTCATTTGGATGGTTATATCTGTAATTTCAGGAATATCATTTATAGGTACTACATGAATAGCTATTGTTGCATCTCCGTCTGTATAACCGTTATTGTCCTTGATGTCCCATCGAATAGTATCTTGCCCATTCCAATTAGCAGTAAAATGAATTACAATATTTGACGCATCTAAATTAGAGTAGTCTAATTCAAAAGGAGTTTGTTGAATGACCCCATTTTTTGAAATATATCCATTGGAAGGAGATTCAATAAATGCAATTTTACTTGCTTTCGAATCATCACTCATCATTTCTGAAATATTACTTTGAGTTAATGTAATTGTTTCATCTTCTCGAATGTAGATTGTTGAATCCTTTAATATTATTGGATTGATAGGTTTTTGAACATTAAAATAGATCTTAGCATCAGTAGTAGCATTTTTACTATTGGCAATACAATTCCATGAAATGGAGTCGACACCTGAATAATGCTCATTAGGAGTGTATTTAATTACACTCGATTCTAATTGGCTTACAGTGAAGACTTGATCTATTGTAATGTTAACACCATTGTGTGATAAAGTTCCATTAGATGGTAATGATTTGATGATTATTTCATCTAATGGATCGTTATCATGGTCAATAAAGTTGTCTTTGAATCGATTTATATCTATTGCAATGAAATCTTCATCACCAAGATAAATTGTTTGTTGAATAATTTCAGGTAAATCGTCTACATTATTTACTTTAATGTAATGATGCCCTTTTAGGGTGTTATTTGAATTGAGTTGGTAAATAACTTCAGAGATACCACTAAAGTTTGTTTTTGGTGTATACAATATTGTGTTCCTATCATCTGATGTTGAGGTAGTAAAAACCGCTGATCCTCCATAAATAAACCCTATATCCACTTGACTTTGTTGATTGTCCCAATCAGTATATTTCATTTTTGTGGTTAGTGGAACTTCCTCGTCGGTAACATCAAAAACAACGTGACCAGTACTTTCATAGTATAGATCTCCCTGTATAATTCCATTATGGGTTCCAATATCATCTTTTAATTTAATGCCTTCGATATCATTACAATCCCAATAAGCATATAGACCAGGTTCATTTGAACTAATGATTTTAAAGATATCTAAGGATTCTGTTTTGGTTCTAATTTTAGACCAGAGATAGACTTCGTCTATTACTCCAGTAAAGTAATTATTACCTTGCCCCCTATTTTTACCTAGTACTATTTCTGTATTGCTCCCAATAGCAAGCGTATGGATTAATTTATTATTTAATTCTGTTGTTGTATTTCTAATAATTGAAATAGATGGTGTTGCTCCTCCTACCAATACAATTTTATACCATTTATCAAAAGTATCTACTTCCGTGAAGGTCTCGGTATGAGTGGAGAGTACATCACCATATGTAATATACCAATGATTTTGAGCATCGATACCAATTTCCCAACCTTGTCTATTCTCAAGGCTAGATGCAATTACCTGATGTAGGTTCTTACCTGTTGGTTTAACCATCATTTCAAAAGTGAAATTGGAATTTGGAAAATCATTTAAGTTCTTAATGTCTACATATCCATTTCCTGTAAATGTTAGAGCATTGTGAAAACCTAGCACTATTGGATCGGTTACACTTGTAACGTTAGCTGTAACTGTGTAAGTTGGACTGAATGCTGATCCATCTTTAGATTGATATTCGAATGTTGTATAGTTTGTTCCATATTCATTCGCAATAGGGGTAAAAGTAAGATTTGATATTTCGGATATTAATATCTCTTGATTTACCATTACATCTATACCATTTAATCTAAGTGCTCCTTTGTCTGGAAGAGAGACTATTTTTATGCTTTCTTGAGGATCATTTTCAGGATCACTATAGTGATGACTAAACATTAAAGAGACAAATCTATAGTCATTATCTTCTCTTGTGGAAAAGGATAGATTCTGATTTGTAGGATTATCATTTACTCCATTTAAGTCAATATAAATAACATACCAATCAGTACTTTCTGCATTCGCATTGATTACTTTATAATAAATAGAATCAACTTTATTTCCGTAACTATTTTGAATAGGAGTATAGATAATTTTGGAAATATCGGATACATTTATTGGAGAAGTGGTAACATTTGAACCATCAACTTTTAGTAATCCATGTGTTTTTGAAGGATCAATCTTAATAGATGTAAATGGATCATTTTCAATATCAATATATTTAGAAGTGAAATCAATCTCTTCTAATGGAAGGTCAGTTTCTTCTGTTCCTGTTATTGTAAAACCTTCAGCTGTAGGGCTATCATCTAATGTTGTTATTGTAAATGTAATTTGTTTATCCCCATCTGTATAAGTAGTCCCATCTGAAGCGTCCCATCTTGCTTTTGCTATGCCATTAAAGTTCTCAGCTGAGATGCATTTTAAATTGGACAATTGGTTTGCTGTAATTTCAGCTGGTAGTGTAAGAGGTACACTACCTAAAAAGAAAGATATTTCAGGGTCACTAGAGATCAGTGCTATTTTTGCTAGTGGTTCTGTATCCGTGTAATTTTCAGTCCATTTTGTTTCTGGAATTGCAGTGAGTTCATCCTCATTAATAGTAAAAGACCAATCGGTAATTACAGGAGGAGTTAGGTCTTTACTAATTTCAATAATAATAGCAGCACTATCGATAGAATAAGTATTTGTAAAAGCTTTCCAAGTAAAATTAAATATACCTTCAGATCCAACTATATATTCAATATTAGCCGTTCCTGATAAAGGAATTTCTTGTCCAATAATTATAGGATTTGAATTTAAAGTAAGACTACCAGTTGTTGGAAGAGATGTAATCTTTATTTTAGTTAATGGATCACCTTCTTCATCAAAGGTGTTGTCTGTGAAGTGATTCTTTGTAAATGTTACTGGAATATTTTTCTCTCCGATTCTTGTTTGTTGAATGGCAATAGGAGCATCATTACTATTGGTAATTGAAATGTTTACTGTTTCAGGTAATAGTGCATGTAAACTGTTTTTTACTGAAAGTGTGAAGCTATCACTACTTGTTTCTGTTGCGTCATGAACGTATGTGATCTTACCAGTATTGATATCATCTTGTAGGAATGTATTACCAATACTTAAGATGGTATTTTCTTTGTATAGTGCTCCATGCTGTGGAATTGAAGAAATAGTTATTGTTGGAATCTGAAGGTTATTGTCAGAGACTTTGAATTCACTAGAACTTAAGATATGAGTTTCTCCTTCTTGTAAGGTGAATCCAGTATTTGTATCTATTGATGGAGGAACAATGATGCTTTCATAACTATATATAGATGAGGTTGTTTCGCCTGCATCATTGACCAGTTTGATTCTATAGTAGTGTGTCGCTCCTGATTTTATGACAGGCAATTCAATACTAAATAATATTGAATTTGATCTGCTAAATAACTTTTCTGAAAGTTTCACAGAATGATCTAAATTTTGGTCAAGACCATATTCAATTTCTACTGAAGTATTATTAAAGTTTGGTGCAATTGTAGCTATGATTGTTGTTTTTGTTTGTTCTACATTTGCAGATGGTGAAGACAAAAGTTCTGCCTTTTTGTAGAATGTAGCTTTTACAACGAAGCTATATTCTTCTGTTTCTCCATTTTTGGCTTTAATACGTTTTCGATAAATACCTGGTGTTTGTGTTGAAGCTTCAATGGTAAAATCTTTTGAATCATGTCCTGCAATTTGAAGAAAAGGAGATGGTTCAGTAATCGAAAAAACATTTGAAGTCTGTTCGACGGACAAAAAAGGATTTGAAGTAATATTAAATGTTTGTGAACCAATATTTTTAATGGTATAAGTGTTTGTTTTACTGTTTCCAATAAGAATATCCCCAAAATTTGTATTGTTGTTGGTTGAAGTATTATCAGAATTATTCTCAATATTCTTACCATTTGACTTGAATTGTAAAATGGTAGATTCTCCTGATAGTGCAGGATTTGAAAAAGAATATCTTATACCATGTTTGTTTTTGACATACGCTCTTACGTAATAAGGAGTATTACGAGCCATATTTTCTATTGTATATGAGAAAGATGAATAATACCAAATCCAATCATCTGTAATTGGGTATAGAGTAGCTCCTTCACTTTCTGTGGGTGTTTCGTCCGTTGTAGAATAAACAAACCCTCTTTCGGTATACCCATTACCATAAGTCAATAGTCGACTAGATACTGTAACACTACTCTTCTGAATATTAGAAAGCTCAACCATTCTAAGAACTGGAAGTTTTTCAGAAGAAATAGACCTTTTATCATATTGAAGGTCATCAATTTTCAGGTATACATCTTTAGACGGATTTTCGAACATCAACTTATCAATAATTGTGTGATCTATGTCAAGGTCGTCAATTGCCGTTAAATCAACGAGAGTGTATCCATTGTTGTTATTTGGATCACTATTGTAGATATCTTCTGGTATCTTATATCTAAAGACAGGAGAATCGTATAGATATCCGACAAGATAGATGTCTTTGTCTGTATAAATAGATGAATTTGAACTGTTTGTTACTTTAAGATTAAGGCTTTTGAGATATAAATAGTGTGAATACATATAAAAACCTCCAACTTCATTTTCTGTTGGAAGGGAAGTATTCCCCATTATGCCATTACTTCCATTTATACCTATTGGTATATTGGAATTTTTAATAATTGTAAATGTTTTTAACAGGTTAATACTTGTTCCTGCTTCGGTGTAATTAGTGTTATTATTGTAGCTATTTTCAAAAGTGAAGGTTTTTATTTCAGCATAGCCAAAGCTGGTAAAAAATAAAAATAAGAATAATAGTAAAGTTTTTTTAGACATAGCTAACAGTTTTTTGTTTAGATATACCTAGAAAACCACTTTGTTATAGTATTTGTTCAGGTTTTTATTTAACAATTAACATCCAAGGGTTTAGTTGATTATTAATAGGATAGTTATGATAACTATAGCTTCTAGAAACCCATTTCCTACCATGATATAATATGGTGTCGTTCTTTTCATAGTAGTCAAATTTATTCCATCTCTTTTGAATGCTTTCTTTTTTGAGTTTTGAGATAGATGTAAATGGAACAGTTGAATAGTTCTTGGTGTTTTTTAATGCTTCATCTACTTTCTGTCCTTTAAAAATAAGGTCGGCAATATTAAGAAACTCATAGCCATTGGTTCTACTTTCATTTGTAAAATAGTAGTTGATCTTTCTCCAGAACCTTGACATTTTATTATTATTACGAAAGGTTTCTTTTCTTAATAAATGCCATACCATAATTCCATCTTCTGGTCTTTGAGGATGGCTTTTATGTATATGAAAGGATAATCTTGCAACATCTTTTTTGTCATAATGAAAGAATGGTCCCCATCCTTCGAGTGGCACATGTACTCCAGCTGCAATTTTAAATCCATACTTATTGCCATAATATTTATAAGAATCATAAAGAATATGGCGATCGCTTGCAGTACCAATATTATATCCTTGATAAGCAACGATATCGATTAAGTAGCCTACTTTTTTAAAAACAGGAATCATATGGCCTGTGGAACGAAATCCATAAAATGATATTCTTTTATTGAGATGATTGTTGTATGTATTCTTTTTTAGAAAGATATCCGGCTCTTTACATCTTAAGTTTCTTTTTTCGTATGCAAATGGCGATACAGGATCGTTGTGGTGGATTCCTCCTAGAGCACCGACTCCAGCAGGGGCACAGGCTACGATATACTTGTTTCTTGGAAAATATCTTCTGCTTTTTTTTATTATATCCACATACAACTGAACATTTTTTCTTGATCCTACAGAATAGAAGCTGCCATTGGGTTCTATATCCCAATCGATACCATCAAATCCCAGATCATCGACCATGGCTTTTATTTCATTAAAGTGAATCTTGTTTAAAGAGATATTGGAACAATAAGTTCCCCCCCCAATAGAGAGGAGAACCTTAATACCTCTTTTATGTAGAATTTTAATAGAGTTCTGAAGCATCTTGCCTGCCATCGTTCTTGGGTAGTGAAGCTGTAAGCCCGTTTTTCTTAAATCGAGTGTTCCTCTTTTATACCTCATCTCAGGTTTGACAAATGCCAAGAAAACATGGTTTATCCATGCAGGAATTTCTCGTAGTTTTGAATTAGGTGAAGGGGTGTATTCTCTCCAACTAGGGAAGTAGGCTACAATAAGTGGGGGCGAGATGTTTGTTTGATTCTTTTGTCTTGTACGTTTTTTATAGATTTTCTTTTGTCTAGTAGAATTAAAATAGAGCTGGTATTCGTTAATGGTCCCTTTGTTAGGAGATAATGAGTCTGAAATAATTGAAAATGAGATCTTTTTGTTTAAATTTAGTGGTGTCTTACTAGGAGGGAAAATAGTGTCTCCTATATATCTAACATGGGCGATGAGATCTTTCTTAAATAACTCTTTAGAAGCATCTATTTTGATATTGAATTTTTGGATCTTTCCTTCGTAATCTTTATTTAAATGGGGGTTATCTGACCTTAAAATTTTAAAAGATGTAACTTTTGCTTGTTGTTTTACGTCTTTACTACAAGATGTAAATGCGAAAACAAGTATTATGACTGATAGGAATATAAGTGATCGATACAAAGTTTTTTTTTGAATTGGTCGACAAATATAATTTTTATATGAGAATACGGAACGATTAGATCTGTTATTTTTGACCTAACCAATGTCCTATTCTTCGTTCTTTTTTTATTAAAAAATATTTTTATGATACGAAGATTTCTTTTCTTGACACTCTTTTTTTGCATCTCGTTAGGTGCAATGTTTGCACGAGAAGCTCGCTTAATGCGATTCCCTGATATTTATAATAATCAGGTCGTTTTTACTTATGCTGGAAATTTATATTCAGTGACACGTGATGGAGGTGTTGCTCGACAGTTAACATCTGATGTTGGATATGAGATGTTTGCTCACTTTTCACCTTCGGGCAAACAGTTGGCTTTTACTGGCCAATATGATGGAAATACGGAGGTCTATTTAATGGATTCTAATGGAGGTGTTCCTGTCCGATTGACTTTTACGCCAACACTTAAACGAGATGATGTTGGTGATCGAATGGGACCTAATAACATTGTTATGGGATGGACTCCTGATGGCAAAAAAGTTATTTTTAGATCTCGCTGGCAAACAGGTGGAGCTTTTACTGGCCAATTGTATAGTGTCGATATAGAATCTAAAGAGGTTGAGCAGCTTCCATTACATGTTGGAGGATTCTGTTCATATAATTCAGATGGTACAAAATTGGCCATGAATAAAGTCTTTAGAGAATTCCGAACTTGGAAATATTATAAGGGAGGTATGGCCGATGATATTTGGATTTTTGATTCTAAGAAAGGCGACGTGGAAAGAATTATAAAGAATGACAGCCAAGATATTATTCCAATGTGGATTGGTGACAAAATCTATTATCTTTCTGATCGTGATAGAACGACGAACCTTTTTGTCTATAACGTAAAAACAAAAGAAGATAAAAAGTTAACCCAGTTTGAAGACTATGATGTTAGATTCCCTGGGTTTGATAATAAGAATATTGTTTTTACTAAAGGAGGATATCTGATGACTTATGATTTAGCTAGTGATAAAAGTCATCAAATCCCTGTAGAGATACAAAATGATCAAATTTATGCTCGTACTTCTTGGCATACATATGACAAGGAAATTAGTGGTGCGGATATCTCACCTAAAGGAAATAGATTACTATTGTCTGCAAGAGGAGAACTCTTTTCTGTTCCTGTAAAAGAGGGGGTGACATATAACTTAACTAACAATTCTGGTGCAAATGATCGAGATGCTGTATGGTCTCCTAAAGGAGATGCTTATGCATATATTTCTGATGAGGATGGTGAATTTCGTATCTGGATCTCCTATTTAGATGGTCGTAAAGAGCGTTGTCTTACCCCTAAAATGAAAACATACATTTATGGTGTTAAGTGGTCTAATGATGGATCAAAGATAGCTTTTACAGATAAACAAAATAATCTTTATTACATCGATTTAAAAACAAAAAAACGACAACTTGTAATCCATTCTGATATTCGTGTGATAGAGGATTATAATTGGTCTGTTGATGGACAGTGGATCTCATTTACTATGCCTAATCACCCTATGGATAGAATCGCTATTTATTCTTTAGAGAGTAAGCAGACTCAATTTATTACAGATGGTTGGACTGAAGTTGGGAATCCAGTATTTAGTACCGACGGAAACTATTTGTTGTTTACAACAAACCAAACGTTTAATCCGACTTATAGTTATACCGAATGGAACCATGCTTATGTGGATATGTCAAATATTTGTATGTTCCTACTAAATAAAAAAGTGCCTTCTCCTTTTAAACTAAAAAATGATGTAGTAGAAGTCGCATCTGATATACAGAATAAAACGAAAGAAAAAGAATTAGATCCTATTTCAGTAGAAATAGATTTTTCTAATATTTCTGAACGTATGGTTTATCTGCCTGTAAAATCAGGATATTATTGGAATATTGCATCCGATGGAATGCGTGTATACTATAACAGAGCAAAAACGGGAACTGGATATAATACTTATGTTTATGATTTAGAGAAGAAGAAGGAGACTGCGTTAGGTAAATTTATGTGGACGGCTTCTTACGATCTTAAGCATTTTATGATCCTAAAGGATAACAAAATAAAGGTGCTTTCTAAAATGACCTCTCCTGTTAAAATGGATGAAACAGTGGACTTGTCTCAAATGACAGGATGGTTAGACCTTCGTAAAGAATGGAACCAAATCTATAATGAGTGTTGGAGACAAATGCGAGATTATTTCTATGCAAGAAATATGCATGGAGTGGATTGGGACAAAATACATGATAAATATGAAGCTTTGGTTCCTTATGTTTCTCATAGATCAGATCTAACTTTTGTTATAGGTGAAATGATTGGAGAGTTAAATGTCGGTCATGCCTATTCTGCAAATGGAAAACATCCAGAACCTGATAGAATATATGGTGGTTATCTAGGAGCTAAGATTGAGAAGTCTCAGAAAGGCTATTTTCAAATAAAAAAATTATTAAAATCTCCAGAATGGAACCAGAATATTCAATCTCCTTTGATGGCTCCTGGTTTAAATGTTAAAGAGGGGGATTATATTGTCTCTGTAAATGGTCACGATATTTCTTCTTTGGGTTCTATTTATCAAGCATTGGTCGGAATGGCAGGTAAAACGGTTATATTAAATGTTAATTCTGTGCCTTCTGCAAAAGATTCTAGAGAAATATTGGTTAAACCAATTGCAAGCGAAGATGAACTATATTATTATAATTGGGTTCAGGATAATATTGCAAAAGTAGATAAAGCGTCCAATGGCATGGTTGGGTATATTCATATCCCAGATATGGGACCGAGTGGCTTAAATATGTTTGCACGTCTATATTATCCTCAGTTGCGCAAAAAAGGTTTGATCATTGATGACCGATTTAATGGAGGAGGAAATGTTTCTCCAATGATTACAGAAAGATTAAAACGAACACCTACCTTTTATACGATGCATACCAACCAAAAAGAGGGTAGTGTCAGTCCTGTTGGAACGCATGTCGGACCTAAAGTCCTTTTATGTAATGGATATTCTGCATCTGATGGAGACCTTTTCCCTTATCGATTTAAAAAGAATAAATTGGGAACAGTGATTGGTACTCGTACATGGGGTGGTGTCGTTGGTTATTCTGGCTATATCACTTGTGTTGATGGTGGTCATATTGTAACTCCATCCTATGCTCCTTTTGCTAATGATGGTTCTAAATTTATTATTGAAGGACATGGTGTGGAACCTGATATTGTTGTAGAGAATGACCCTTATAAGGAGTTTATGGGAGAAGATGCCCAATTGAATAAAGCGGTTGAAGTTATTTTGAAACAGATCGAGAAACATTCTCCAGAGACTCCATCTATTCCAAAATTCCCAAATAAATCCAAATAGTTATTGATTTATAAACTATGATTATTGAGCCTGTTTCGTCTTCTGAAACAGGCTTTTTTCATTTAGAGGTAATTGTTTCACTTTTTTTTATAGGAACAAGTTGCATAAATAAAAATAGATCTTATTTCTTCTTCTGTTTCTGATATGGGGCTGTTTGTGTTTTGTGAACGTAGTAATAAAAGTATCGAATTTAGATTCAAGTAATTTTAATGTTTTATTCGATTTAGTCTCTTTTTAGATATGAAATTTAATCTAATATTATCAATAGATTTATCCTATTTTTCTTCTTGATTAAAATAGAATAATGAATATTTATAAACACGAATAAAAGTAAAAATGAACTAAATATTGTCTTTGAATGTTCTTACAATGTATCGTTAATATCTGCTGTATGAAAACAGTAATTATTTTATTTAATATGTAAGACTATGCAACGTTTTTTAGTGTTTATTTTTCTCTTATTTATGACCTTTAAGGTTGTAGGACAAAGTGTTGGAATAGGTTCTTCCAATTTTACTCCAGATGAGAGTGCTGCATTAGAGATAAGATCTAATAGCAAGGGTTTATTAATTCCTAAGATGCTGAAAGGGGAGAGAGATGCTATAACCAATCCGGCCAAAGGATTGTTGGTATTTCAGGAGAATGATCAGTCAGGATTCTATTATTATGATGGAACAAAATGGGAACTTTTAGGGGCCAATATAAATGATAATGATTCGGATCCTACCAACGAAATTCAAGTGTTACGTATCTCTAATGATACGATTTATTTATCCAAAGGAGGAGGATTTGTACATTTGCCTACTGGTACTATTGGAGCTCAGACCTTGGATTTTCAGGGAACAGTTTTAACAATTAATCCCGGCAATAGTGTCGATTTAGCTCCATTAAAGGATAATATGGGTAACCATGAAGCCAGTAAAAATATTGTTCTTTTTTCTCATTTTATTAGTGGAGACGGGGATGATGAAGGTATCTCAATAACAAGTAATGGCGACGTCCTTTTTAGTAATGAAGTTACCGTTACTGGTGAAATTAATTTACTTGCTGGAAGTATTAATAGGGCTGAGATTGAAGATGATGCGATTAATGAAGATAAGTTAGCAGATAATTCTGTAACGGAATCTAAAATTGCAGATAATGCTATTTCTTCTAATAAAATTCAAGATAGGGCTGTTACAAATAGGACAATTGGAACAAATTCTGTTTCCGCAGATAAGTTGCAAGATAATTCTGTTTCGACTAGTAAACTTCAAGACAATTCAGTTTCTTCAAGTAAGATACGTAATAGAGCTGTAACAAATCGTACTCTAGGGAATAACTCTGTTTCGACAAATAAGTTACAAGATAATTCTGTTGTAGCAGATAAAATTGACAATGGAGCTGTCTCTAGTTCTAAATTAGAAGATAATGCAGTTATTACATCGAAAATTAATGATGGTGCTGTCTTAACATCAAAAATTGGCGATGGTCAGGTAACAGGAAGTAAGATTGCGAGCATGAATGCAAGTACGGATAGTTATCTTAAATGGGATGGTGGTGTATGGGTCCCAAGTAGTATTGGAGGTGTTTTAAATTATGATGGTACATGGAGTGCCCAACAAAATATACCTTTGATATCAAATGCAATAGGTGTAAAAGGTGATTTTTATATTGTTGCATCAGCAGGTACTCAAGATTTAGGTTCTGGTCCTATAGATTTTGCTCCAGGTGACTGGGTATTGTATAATGGTGCTGAATGGGAAAGAGTTAATAATTCGAATGATGTTAATTCTGTTTTCGGACGAAAAGGTATGATAACTGCACAAGCTGGAGATTATACTTGGGCTCAGATTGATAAATCTACATCATTTTTATCTGATATTAGTGAAGTGATGATCTCCAATCCTGATGCAGGCCATGTCTTACTTGGTAATGGTAGTCATTGGGTAAGTACGTCTATTCATGGAGATGTTTCTTTAGACCAGAATGGCAATATGGTTATAAAAGATAATGCTATAAGTTATGAGAAGCTTAAAGGAGCAACAGGGACTAATGGTGTTATTTTAATGTGGAATGGTTCTGTCTGGGAAGAAGTAAATATTACCAACCTTATTACTGATGAGATTCAAGATGTTACATTAAGTTCAGCGAATGTATTAAGTTTAACTAAGAGTAATGTTACTGTTGACTTATCTAAGTATGTAGATAATACTGATGAACAAGATTTAAGTTTAGTTGGAAATGATCTAAGGTTAAGTAATGATCCAACTGGAGTTGATTTAACTAAGTATTTGGATAATACTGATGATCAGAATCTGACTTTAGTCGGGACTGTATTATCTATTCAAGATGGTAATAGTGTCGATTTTATGAACTTAGCAAATTCGACAATTC
Source organism: Prolixibacteraceae bacterium (assembly GCA_025210775.1). GTDB lineage: Bacteria > Bacteroidota > Bacteroidia > Bacteroidales > Prolixibacteraceae > Halosquirtibacter. The sequence continues at coordinate 170,820 of JAOARB010000020.1, read as the reverse complement.
AAAACCTTTCCTTAACAGGGAATACACTTTCATTAACTTCAGACGCTTCTCCTGTTGATTTATCTAAATATTTGGATGATACAGATGAACAGACAATAAGTTTGAATAGTAGTGATGAGTTGTATATTTCTAAGAGTGGTTCTTTGGTATCTTTAAGTAAGTATTTAGATAATACGGATAACCAAGAATTATCATTGTCTGGTACAACTTTAAGTATTAGTGGAGGAATTACTAGTATTGATTTATCTACTATCTTATCTGGTGACAATCAAGATTTGCAATTAATTGGTGATCAGTTAGTTCTTACTAATGATAACAGCTCTGTAAATTTAAGTAAATATGCTCAAAACCTTTATTTAGATGGATCGAATGTGAATATTACAAATGGAATAGGTGTTGATATTTCTCCTCTTTTGAATTTAACATTAACAGGAACTGATTTGTCTATTTCAGGAAGTAGTACCACAGTAGATTTGTCTCAACTGAAAGATAATTTAGGAAATCATGTCGCAACACAAAAACTCCAATTAGGAAGTAATAAGATTGGATATGGGACTGAAGATAAAGGTCTAAGATTTAACAGCACAGGTAATGCATATTTTACTAATGAAGTAAATACTCCATTATTAAAAGCTACAGATGTTGAATTGGGCAATGGTGTGATCAATGAGAATGAAATTGAAGAAGGCGCTGTCGTTCTTTCAAAAATTAGTGGAATGTTGGCAGGCGAGATTATTGTTGGAACAGATGGAACTAGTGCTGGAAATTCCAGAGCTTCAATTCATGGAGATGCAACAATGGATGGTACCGGATATTTTACTATTAATAATAATGCAATTACTTCCGACAAGATACTTGATGGTGCTGTTACAACAGATGATATTAAAAATAACACAATTACTCGAAATGATTTAGCAAATGGTATTGTTAATGGTTCTAAGATAGCCAACTCTTCTGTTGGAACAAATAAGATAGTCAATAATGCTGTGACAACTTCAAAATTGGCTAATTCAAGTGTTACTGCAGCAAAACTGAATCCAATGTCTGCAAATACGGATGAAGTTTTGAAATGGAATGGTTCTGTATGGGATCCAGCTCCAATAGCGGGGACTCTAGAATATGAAGGAGTTTGGAATCCTGTAACCAATACTCCTACCTTAGATAATAGTGATTCTGGAATAATTGGTAAATATTATGTTGCAACTCAAGATGGATCAGTAAATCTAGGTTCAGGAAGTATATTATTTAATTCTGGAGATATTGTTCTAGGAACTTCTGTAGGATGGAGCAAGATTAGTAGTAGTAATGCTGTTGCAACTGTATTTGGTCGAATAGGTGTAATTACAGCAGAAACAGGTGATTATACTTGGGACCAGATAGATAAAAATGTGTCTAGTATTTCGGATATTGCAGATGTTAATGCATCTAATATGAATAGCGGAAACGTGTTAATTTCGGATGGATCAAAATGGCGAAGTCGTAATGTTAGTGGAGATGTGACAATTACACAGGATGGAATTGTTTCAATCTCTTCAGCGGCTGTTACAAATGATGATTTGGCGATTAATAGCGTGGATAATAGCAAAATAGAGGATCATACGATTACATATACTAAATTACAAAATGCAGTTGGAGGAAATGGAACTGTTTTAGTATGGAATGGGGCTTCTTGGGTTGAAACTACGTTTAATAGTGTTGAAGGAGATAGTGATTCTACTAATGAGTTACAAGACTTAAACTTAACAGGAGATGAATTATCATTATCAAATTCTTCTGCAATGGTTGACCTTTCTAAATATCTTGATGATACAGATGATCAGAATTTAGGATTAGTCGGTTCACTCTTGTCGATATCTGATGGGAATAGTGTCGATTTATCAGGGTTAATTGGTACGGATAATCAGGAACTTAGCCTGACTGGAAATACTTTGAATATCACAGGATCACCAGTGGGTGTAGATTTGTCTAAATATGTTCAAAATTTGAGTTTAGATAATATGACTAATTTATTATCTATTTCAGATGGAAATAATGTTGATCTGTCAGATTATAAGGATAACACCGATAATCAGGATCTAGAGTTAGTTGGAAATGAGTTGAGATTGACAAATGATGTTACAACTGTCGATTTAAGTAAATATGAAGATAATACGGATGCTCAGACTCTTAGTTTAACAGGACATGATTTATCTATTTCTAATGGGAATACAGTTGATATTTCAATAGCTGATAATCAAGATTTATCTTTAGCTGCAGATGTGCTAAGTTTATCACGAGACGCGACAACTGTTGATTTAGCTGTTTATCGTCAAAATCTTTCATTGACATCAACAAGTTTGGCTATTAGTGGAGGAAATAGTATTGATATTAGTAGTATTGATTCAGATGATCAGACCCTTAGCTTTAGTGGAACAAACCTATCAATTATTGATGGTAATAGTGTAGATCTGACTAGTTTAAAAGATAACCTCGGTAATCATACAGCTACTCAGAACATAGCTTTAGGTTCTAATTGGTTGTCTAATGATGGAACTGCCAAAGGTATCGCAATTAACAGTGTTGGAGATGTTGATGTTAATAAGCAATTGTTAGTTGAAGAGTTGCTTACAGCAAATTCAGATGTGCATATACTGGGGGTGACTTCTATTGGAGCTAGTACTGTTGCTGCTTCTTCAATTTTGGATATTACAAGTAGTACAAAAGGTATTCTTATTCCAAGAATGACTACAACTCAACGTGATGTGATTCCTAATCCTACCAAAGGGTTATTGGTTTATAATACTTCTGTGAATCAGTTTAGCTATTATGATGGTACAGCATGGGAAAATATTGATTCTCATAGTGGCATGGGTAATCATACCGCGACTCAAAATATTCAGCTTGATGGCAATTATTTGAGTAATGATGGAGATAATGAAGGATTAACCATAGACAATAGTGGTAACTTAACAGTACATCAGAATACAAATTTAGTAGGAGATGTGATGGTGGGTACAGGAACAATTAATCCATCGGCAGCATTTGAGGTTAACAGCACAACTAAAGGTTTCTTGTTGCCTAGGATGACTCAAGTTGAACGTGAAGCAATAAATAATCCTTCAGAGGGGTTGATCGTGTATGATACTACTTTAAATACTCCTTTTTCTTATAATGGAACAATGTGGGTTTCAATTGATCCAGATAATGCAACATGGAATACTACAGGCAACTCATCTGTTAATGAGTCTACTGATTTTATTGGATCAACGAATGCGGCTGATGTAGTTGTTAAGGCTCAAAACCTTGAAGTAATGAGAGTGACCAAAGATAGTCGTGTAGGAATTGGAACAGCTGGTTCTGCAATAGAAACTTCTGCAAAATTAGAAGTGAAAAGTACAACACAAGGTTTCTTGCCTCCACGAATGACAACTGCCCAACGTAATGCAATTATTAATCCTGCTATTGGATTGGTCGTTTTTGATACCGACAAGAACAACCTTTATCTTTTTACTGGTATTTGGACAGAGATTGGTGTACCTATTGGCTCAATACAGCCTTTTATGGGAACTACTATTCCTGATGGATGGATGTTATGTGATGGTTCTACATTTAGTAGTGCTCAATATCCACAGTTGATGAATGTTTTAGGATCTACTAATTTGCCAGATCTACGTGGAGTATTTTTAAGAGGTTTAGATAATGGTAAAGGATACGATAGTGGTAGAGCCTTAGGTAGTTATCAAGATGATGAATTAAAAGCACATAGTCATACATACATAGACAACTCTAGTTCAAATGATAACAGAACTGGTGGTGGTCCTAATAATGTAACTATTAATGCATCAAATCAAAGTAAAACGACGAATTCAACGGGTGGTTCTGAGACAAGACCAAAGAATGTTGCTGTAAATTATATCATCAGAGTTAAATAGGAGGTACTATGAAAAAGATGGCACTAATAATAGTATGGACTATCTTCATTCCTATATTGTCCTTTTCACAAGGGGTCTATATAAAGTCCGGTGATCTTAATGTTTTTGATCAGACATATATTGTTTTAAAAAACTCTTCTTTAGAAGTGGATGGAAAGATCCATTTTGAAGATAATTCGTCTTTGCATATTATCTCAACAGGGAATGAGTTTTTACTTCATGGCGACATCTTTCTACAGAGTTTGATTGTGGATGGAGATTATATATTCAGTTCGGAAATAACCGTAGATAAGAATATTCATTTTAATTCAGGAATCGTTGATATTGAGAACAATGATTTGATATTAAATGGCAGATTAATAAATGAGAGAGAAGATAGTTATATCTTCTCCTCTTCCACTGGTGCAATTGTTGTGAAAGAAGATGTAAATAAGCTAGAAGAGATTGCTCCAGGTAACCTTGGTTTAAATATGAGTTTGAGTAATTACAGTGGCGAATTAGAGCTAAGAAGAACAAATTATCAAGAGTTACATGATGGAAATAGAAGTATTTTAAGAACGTATTCATTCTTTCCTCTTGTAGATATTGAGGAAGTGTCATTTCGATACTTCGATCATGAAGAAGATAATTTAGATGAAAGTAAGTTCAGTTTGTGGGTACTTAATAATTCCTTATGGTCTTCAGTAGGATCGATATCTCATTTCTCTAATTTGATAAATATAGATAAGGCAGAAGAGGTTTCCAAAATGACTGTTTTTGCTTTTGAAGAAAAAAACAATAGGGTTTTCCCTTCTGGTTTTACTCCCAATGGTGATGGAATAAATGATTATTTTATTATTTCTGAAATAGATGATTGTCCTAATTGTCGTTTAATCGTCTTTAATGAATCTGGAGATATTTTGTATGACAAACACCCATATACGAACGACTGGGATGGCCGTACGGGTAATGGTGTGCTTCGTGATGGAGACGATTTGTTAGAAGATGGTACATATTATTATATCTTTTATAAGGATGTAGACAATCGACATGATGTTCATAAAGGATATATTGAATTAAAGACCAAATAAATTTTTCGTTGGGTTCATCTTATCCGTGTGTTTTTTGTAAACTTTTCAATATGAAATATGATGTTTAAATATATAAAACAAAAAAAATGTCGGCTATTTCTGGTAATGCTGGGAGTGTTGTTTTTAACTCCTTTATATGCACAAAAGAAAATAGAGGTCGGTCAATATATGTATCACCACGCACTATTTAATCCTGCAGCAATGGGAAGTTATTGTGATATTCGTGGAGCCTTATTGGTTCGACAACAGTGGGTTGGTGTAGAAGGAGCCCCAAAACTATATGCATTAAATGTATCTGTGCCTTTTGAGAAGATGGGGGCTGGATTAAGTGTTTACCAAGCTGAAGTTGGTGTTCATAAGGAGTTACGAGCGATGGGTGCTTATTCTTATCGATTACAGATTTTAAAGGATCAGTATATCTCATTTGGTATTAGTGGAGGAATTGTTTGTCACAATAAGGATTACACATCAGTTATTACTGGAGAAGAGAATGATCCTCTTTTTGCCGCAGATGTAGAGTCTGTTATTACTCCAGATTTCCAGTTAGGAGTCTATTATTTTATTCCAAGGTTTTATGTGGGGGTATTTGTGCCTAGTATATTGAATAATGAAGTTTCGATAGAGAATGGGGAAGAAAGTGTTAAAACTAAATTTAATGATAAACAGTTGCATTTATATCTTCAGAGTGGATATGAATATCCATTAGGTGGTAATTTCTATCTGAATTTCTCAACCTTATTGAGATATGTTCCTGAATATCCATTGAATGTAGATTTAAATATGATGGTTGATTGGAATAATTATGTAGGCTTAGGTGCTTCATATCGAACTAAAAAAGAATTCTTAGGGCTGTTCTATGTAAGACTAACTCAGAATCTAAGACTAGGATATGCTTATGAATATAGTACTATTGTGCATGAGCATTTTAGTAGTCATGAAGCTTTGCTGACTTATAGAATAAAGTGTAAGAATAAGAAACGATTGAAGATTCAAAGTCCACGATTTTAGTGTATAGGTTTAGTTTTTACTAATGATGTATTATATCTTTTGATTATGAAGAAAATATTAATAATATTTTGTTCTATCTTGATAATGTTTTCATCTACTTGTTTTGGACAATCTAGTTTGAAACAAAGTGGAGAGGATGCTTATATTGCTGAAGATTATTCAGATGCAATTGAGATATGGGAACGATTATCTAGAAAAGAACGAACACCAAGAATAAATCTAAAATTGGCATATAGCTATTCTTGTATGCACAATCCTAATAAAGCTGTTGAATTATATGAAAAGGTTCGTTTAAAAAGGTGGCCTTTTGATAGTTTCTTTATGTTGGATTATGGTAATGTTCTACGTCAAGTAGAGCAATATGAAAGAGCAAAGGAGGTCTTTAATGAGATGAAAATTATACCTCAAGATTTGATTGCATCATGTGATTGGAGTATGCATAAAGAATTTAAAGATTCTTCGGTTATTTTAGACGAAATATTTTTACCCAATGTTTTTACAATAAATGGTGTTACATTAAATGGGGATAGTCTATTATTGCCAACGGTTGTAGAAGATAAAGGCTTTCAATTACAATGGCATAATTTAGTGAACAATGAAACCACATTCTTTAATGATAATATCGCATGGCCTTTAAACTTGAATTCTCCGCAAATTATTGCAGATTCCACGTTATTGTTTAGTGGGAATGCCTCAGAATATCGTTTTATAACAAGAAAAGTTAAGAAATCAGGCGAGATTAGTAAAAGAGGAGAAAATAAACTTTATGTCTATCAGATGGATTTAAATTCTGATGAAATGAATTTTGAGACTTTGTCTTTTAATAATCCTGAGTATGGATGTACGCATCCATATTATAGTAAAGAAGAGGGAAGAATCTATTTCTCTTCAGATATGCCAGGTGGTTATGGAGGTCTTGATATTTATTATGTTGATAAAGGAGATGGTGGATGGGAAACTCCTGTGAATATGGGTAGTAAGATTAATACTGAATATGATGAAGGGTTTCCTTTTGAACGCAATGGTTTACTCTTTTTTTCTAGTAAGGGGCATCTAGGTTATGGAGGATATGATATATTTTTGATTGAGATGAACGATTCATTAGCTGAAGTAAAGAACTTACGTAAGCCATATAATAGTTCTCTTGATGATATCGGTTATGTTGAGAGTTCATTAACAAATGGGTATTTTGTGTCTAATAGAGAGGGAGTTGATGGTAAAGATCGCTTATGGCATTTTATACGAAATGATTCTCTATTTGTTCATAATCGTTATAAAGGAGTAAGAGTGTCAAGTGATTTAATAAGAGGAGAGGCTGCTGAGTTGCAAAGTAAACGAGATGATATAGATGTTTTGGGTGTTGTGTATAAAGATGAGGATCCACATATTGCCAATACGATTATACCTGTATTTTTAAAGGATACAATCTATCAACAACCTGATATGTATTTGTCTTTTGATCCAGCATTAGATGACAATATCGAGTTTAATTACAAAAAGGATCATTGCTTGGTTGTATTGAGAACAGAAGAGGTCTTAGATACAGTTCTTTTAAGTTTGAATCCTGGTAATGAAGAAGATTTTAGAGAAAGTAATTTAATCCATTGTAAGAAGGATAGCCTTTTATTACCATATGTCTATTTTGAATTTGATAGTAATGATTTGATATATACTGGGGCAAATGATTTAGATCGATTGGTAGAATTTATGAATAAGTATCCTCAGTATAATATTCGTTTAGATGGTTTTACTGATAGTCGTGGTAGTGTAGCTTATAATATGAAGTTAGCGTATAGAAGAGCCCGTATTGTTGAGAGGTATCTATTGAGTCGAGGTATTAAGAAAGAAAGAATTACAATAGCTGCAAAAGGGGTTAAACATGTCTATGACAAAGAAATTAGAGGAAACATGTATAAAAAAGATGCAATAAGTCGTGTTGTGACTTTTACTTTTGTTGAGAGATAATACCTATCGTAAGATAGAAAACTGTAAGAAGAGAGGTGTGTTATTACACTTCTCTTTTTTATTTGTAATAACCTATATAGTTTAGATGTGATAAAATATGAAAATATGAGATCTTTCCTTTGATATACAAAGCTTCTTTAATAACTTTATAAGGCTTAATAACTTAAATAAATGAAACTATGGAAATGACACTATTTTTAATTGTCCCCGTAGCATCAATATTAGCCTTGTCTTTTGCATATTATTTTTATCGTAATATGTTAAAACAAGACGAAGGGACTCCAGAGATGCGAAAAATTGCTAAACATGTTAGAGATGGTGCGAATGCTTATTTAAAACAACAATATAAGGTTGTTGGATGGGTGTTTTTGACTTTATGTATTCTTTTTGCATGGATGGCTTATGGACCAGGGTTACAAAATAAATGGGTCTGGTTTGCTTTCCTTACGGGTGGTTTTTTCTCAGGTCTTGCTGGTTTTATTGGAATGCGAACAGCTACCATGGCTTCTGCAAGAACAGCAAATGCAGCAAGAGATTCTTTAAATTTAGGTTTAAAGATTGCTTTTCGTTCTGGTGCTGTGATGGGATTGGTTGTTGTTGGATTAGGATTGTTGGATATTTCTGTTTGGTTTGTAGTGTTACAGTATGCTTTTGATTCTCTTCAAGAGGGTGAAAAGATGATAGTACTTACGACGACCATGTTAACTTTCGGGATGGGAGCTTCTACTCAAGCTCTTTTTGCTCGTGTTGGAGGAGGTATCTTTACTAAGGCTGCGGATGTGGGTGCCGATTTAGTTGGTAAGGTTGAGGCAGGTATCCCAGAAGATGATCCACGTAATCCAGCTACTATTGCGGATAATGTAGGAGATAATGTTGGGGATGTTGCAGGTATGGGAGCAGACTTATATGAGTCTTATTGTGGTTCTATCTTAGCAACAGCAGCTCTTGGAGCTTCTGCCTTTCATTTCTCTGCTGAAGCACAATTAAATGCTGTTATGGCTCCAATGTTGATTGCAGCAGTTGGTATTGTATTGTCTATATTGGGTATATTTTTGGTTCGCACAGATGAGAATGCAACACAGAATCAATTGTTAAAATCATTGGGTAAAGGAATTAATTTTAGTTCTGTATTTATTGCGATTTTTTCTTTCGGGATTATCTATATGCTAGGGATGGATTTATGGATTGGTGGATCTATTGTAACTGGTTTGATCGTAGGACTTATCATAGGTAAGAGTACTGAATTCTATACTTCACAAGCTTTTAGACCTACACAGAAGATTGCAGAGAGTGCAGAGACAGGTCCTGCTACAGTTGTAATATCAGGTATTGGTACAGGTATGATTTCAACTGCGATACCTGTCTTATCTATTGTTGTAGGTATTATCCTTTCGTACTTATTTGCTGCACAGTTTGATTTTTCTAATGTTGGTGTAGGACTTTATGGTATAGGTATTGCTGCTGTGGGAATGCTTTCTACGTTAGGTATTACATTAGCTACAGATGCTTATGGGCCTATTGCTGATAATGCAGGTGGAAATGCAGAAATGAGTGGTTTAGGTGAGGAAGTTCGTGTTCGTACAGATGCTTTAGACTCACTTGGTAACACAACAGCTGCAACAGGTAAAGGTTTTGCTATTGGGTCGGCAGCACTGACTGGTTTAGCACTATTAGCATCATATATTGAAGAGTTAAAAGTTGGTTTACTTCGTCTGGGAAATGAAACTCTAAATGTAGGCGGAGAATCAATTCCGCTTCACAAAGCTAGCTTTGTCGATTTTATGCATTATTATGAAGTAAACCTTATGAATCCTAAAGTACTTGTAGGTTTGTTTATAGGTAGTATGATGGCATTTCTATTTTGTGGACTTACCATGAATGCAGTTGGTCGTGCTGCTCAGAAAATGGTTGCAGAAGTGCGAAGACAGTTTAAAACTTATAAGGGAATCCTAAAAGGAGAGGAAGAACCTGATTATTCTCGTTGTGTTGAGATCTCGACTAAGGGGGCACAGTTGGAGATGATTCTACCTTCAATTATTGCTATTGTAATTCCAATTATTGTAGGTTTAATTTTAGGTGTAGCAGGTGTTATGGGATTATTGGTTGGCGGTTTGTCAAGTGGATTTGTATTAGCTGTTTTTATGGCTAATGCAGGTGGTGCTTGGGATAATGCAAAGAAATATGTAGAAGAAGGTAATCTTGGCGGAAAAGGAAGTGACGTTCATAAGGCAACAGTCATTGGTGATACTGTCGGAGATCCATTCAAAGATACATCTGGACCAAGTTTAAATATCTTGATTAAATTAATGAGTATGGTTTCTATTGTTATGGCTGGAGTAACAGTAGCTTTCCATTTATTGTAATGAGATTTTTGTATGAAAAAAAAGGATGAGTTTGGCTCATCCTTTTTTATGTATTTTATGAAAATATTATCTTAACTAGAATAGCTTACGATAATCTAAAGGTATCTCTGTTTTGATCTCTAAAGGCTTGTTTGTCTGAGGGTGTACCATTTTAATATCCCCTAGATGTAAAGCTAGTTTCTTTAGGTTGTTACGTGTTGCTTCGTAGACTTTATCTCCAAGTATAGGAGCTCCTAATTCTTTGGCATGTACCCTAAACTGATGTTTAAATGTATGTTTTGCCCACATCTTTACAAGAGAAAAAGAACCTTTGTGATCTAGTACATGGTAATATGTTGTTACTTCTTTACCATATGAAACATCCTGTTTTGATTTTACAATTTTCCCTTTTATATCCTTCATAAAAGAGGTGATCTTCCCTTCTTTTTGAGGAAATTTACCTTCAATAACTGCATAATAGCTTCTGCGAGGAGGTGTGGCTATCCATTGTTCTTTTACTTGTTCTGCAATGAATTCATTTTTAGCCCATACCATGATGCCAGACACGTCTTTATCAATACGATGGATATTATATATTTCATGTCTCTTGCTTTTCCCTTTTACGTAATAAGTAAGAATGGAAAAAACAGAATCTTTACTACCATTACCAAATGGCATTGTTGAGAGACCTGCAGGTTTGTTAATGATAATAAGAGATTTGTCTTCAAAAAGAATTTCAATACCGCGAACTTTTTTGATTTTCTTAGGCTTTACTGAAGTAATTTCGACTTTACTTCCTTGATGTAGGTTATAATTGTATTGAGTAATAACCTCATTATTTACCTTAACAAGTTCATTATGTAACATTTGTTTTAATGAAGCTCTACTACGATCGGTATATTTCAATTGTAAGAAATCCATTAGAGTGATTTCTTCTTGTATCGTGAATTGGGTACTATTTTTTTTAGACTTATTGAAAAAGTCAGAATTCTTTTTTTTCATCTCAAGTAACGAATGATCTCTAAATGAGATCGTTATTTTAAAATTCTATATAATAAGAAGCAAATCTACGAATCTTTAGGAGATAATTAGTATTAAATCATTTATTTAGATCCTCATTTTAAATATGAGGATCTAAATAGAGATTATCTTCTGTTGTCGTAGAATGATTGTCTTTTGGTTAATTTTAAGTCTTTAAGCATTGAAGAACTAGCTTGAATGGTAAAGGTGTAACTTTGTCTATATCCAAATGGGATCATGTCAAATGACATCTGGAAACAGTGTAGATTACGATATATATGGAAGCTTGTAAAAGTTATTTCTTTCTTTTGTATATCATAACCTGAGTTAAATGAGATTTTCCATTTCTTAGTTAGATTAAAATCTCCTCTAAAATTAACTGTTTGTGAGATATTTGGGTCTTGACGAGGGTCAAAATTAGAATAGTTAAATGTATAATCGAAACTAAAATTCCAGGGAATATCAAAATCAGCATATTGATGCACCATATTCATATATGGGTCATTCATCTGGTCGTTGGTATCATCTTTCCCTTTATCACCATCCTTACCTTCCTTCTTTTTTGAGTTGAAATTCATTCCAAATGATAAATTAGCATTTGTTGTTCTTGCTAGTTTACTAGTTTCATTTATCATGAATTTGTTTACTCGTCGGCCTTCTGACTCATCAAAATAGTAAGGGTCAAATGTTGCTCCGAAATTAATATTTACTCCAGCGACTTTAGTTCTACCTCTCATTAGAATAGGGGCTACATTAAACGAGTCCACCATAAAGTTATAAGAAGAACTAAAGGATAGTTGATCTAATAATGGTATTTTTTTATACGGATTATTGGACGTAGTATCCTTATTGTTTAATACTTTCATCTCAACATTGTTGTCTAAAGAGAAAGATAACAATCCGGATTTACCAGAACCAGCATAACCATATATCCCATCGCTATGGTAAGAATATTTTACTTCTTTACCTTGGTTGTTTATATAGCTTCCATATAGCCCATATTTACTTTCACTAAAGTCTGGGCGATAACTTAGACTAATCGAAGGACGCATCACATGTCGTATACCTTTTATCCTTGAGTTTTTATTTATTGGTTGATACATTCCGTATAGGGTTGTACTTGTTCCAATACTAAAAGCATAATCATAATCCCTTGTGAAACCGTTGATCGTGTCTTTTTGGATCTGACCATTGGGCATCATCATTTGTTCTGAGGAATAGGAATACCATCTTTCATTATAGGTAAAGCTTGGTGTTGCTGTAATGTATTTTAGAAAACGAACACTGGTTGAAATAGGCACAGAGTGTTTTACTCCATTTCTCCAGTCCTTGCTTAAGGAGGAGTGCATTAATTCGTCTTGTTTCGTATTTATACTATTCTTAAGATCCATAGAGTAACTTAAAGAAAGGTTGTCATACCATTTGGCTCCTCCAACCATATTCTCTCTTTTAAACGGACGTACCCTTGACATGTTAAAGCTAACATTGGGTAATGACAAACTGATGGTAGAATCTCGAAGATTTTGTGTCGCATTTAAACTAGACGATAGGCTAAATGGTGAGTTTGGCCAGTTCTTTGAGTATGAAATACTTGAGCTTTGAGTCCCTGATAAATAATCATTGTAGCTCGTAGCGTTGTCTTGGTTAAAAGAGGATGAAGACAGATTCACAGAAGCACTAAATGTTTGTGTCGGATTTGCCTTAGAATCTTGACTGTGGTCCCATCTAATGCTAAATTGCTTCTCTTCTCTATATGCTTTGTTTCCTGTGGTTATCCCTTCTTCTCCAAATTTATTGTTGTAGTATTGAAGGTTAAAGTTACCATTGAACTTATATCTTTTTTTGTAGGTTGACTTGCCTTTTATACCCCAAGATCCATTAGAGTATATGTCGGTTAATGCTTGAAAATCAAAGTAAGGACTTGCTGCCCAATAGTACCCTAAGTCACGAAGAAAAAATCCACGATTCTGCTCCTCTCCATAGGATGGGATGATTAATCCAGATGAGTACTTCTTTTGGTTTGGAAAATATCCAAAAGGAATAAATAAAAACTTTAGGGGGACATCTTCTACTACTAAATAGGCAGGACCTGAGATTATCTTTTTATTAGCTATAACTTTTGCTTTAGTTAATTGTAGATAAAAGTGAGGATGCTCTTTGTGATCACATGTTGAGTATTTTCCATTTACCATACAGAAAACAGAATCGTTAAGCATTTTTGCTTTTCCTCCCTGTACATTTCCTCCTTGTTGCTCAGTAACAACTCCAGTAACAATTCCTTTTTTAGTTTTGAAATTGTAACGTATGGCATCTGCATCAAATTCATCTGCCCCTTGTTTAAAAATTGGTTTTCCAATAATTGCCCCTGTTGAGTCGGGAAGACCTTTGGCAAATATCTCAGAACTATCCATGGTCATTTCGATATAGGCTGCTTTCAATACGAGATCTTTATAAGTTACAGAAGCATCCCCATAATATATTGTTTTCCCTTGTGAAGGCATCACTACGATAGAATCTTTTCCTGTTGAAATGATTTGTGCATCAATCGAACTCATAGATTTATTTGAGATCGTATCGTTATGATTGGTTGTTGTGTCTCTTTGTGAAATGATAGAGTCTTGTTCAAATAATACATACGGGGCCATTTTACCCATATTTGCCTTTGTGGTTGTATTAACCAACATAAGACATGTTATAAGAGATAATATAATTCTATTTTTCTTCAAGATATGATGAATTGTTGTTTAACAAATTAATTCGTTCGAGTGTTTATGAATTAACTCGTTTGAATAATAATGTTTGTGTTGCAAAAATATAAAAACCCTTCATCAAAAGTAGTTTAAAGTTTTTTAATTTAATACTTATATTTGCCTTGTCTGTTATTATCCTAAGTCGTATTTATGAAAATCACGTTATTGATGAGGATTTTTCGTTTAATATTAACGAAAAAAGTCTTTGTTTTGTTGCTCGTTATAATCAGCGCTCTTTCTGTGAGTGCTTCTGTAAAAGATAAATCAACTTTTGTTTTGGTTATTGATGCAGGGCATGGAGGGAAAGATCCAGGGGCTATACGTTATAAAACAAAAGAAAAAGATGTAGTCTTGAGAATGGCATTAGCCTTGGAAAAAAGGTTGAAGCCCTATCATACTTGTATTAAAGTGATCATGACAAGAATGGACGATCGCTTTGTAGAGCTTAATAAGAGGGCAGAAATTGCAAATAATGCTCACGCTGATCTTTTTGTGTCTTTACATGCTAATGCTTGTAGTAGTCCTAAGATATTTGGAGTTGAAGTTTATACCTTGGGTGTTGCTGGATTAGAACGAGAGAATCAAGTTGCTAAGATGGAAAATAGTGTGATTCTTATGGAAGAGAATCATGCTCAAACGTATGCTGATTTTGATCCATTTTCACCAGAATCTTATATTATGATGACCATGGTGAAGGATGATAACTTTAATGAGAGTATTTTTTTCTCAAAAATGATTAACGATAGTTTTTCATCTAAAAAAGTTGCGACAAGAGGAGTTCGACAAGCAGGTTTTCTTGTTCTTCGAAAGACTGAAATGCCAAGTGTATTGGTCGAATTAGGATATTTAAGTAATAAAAAAGATTGTAATACGTTAAAGTCGTGGCAGGGGGTTTCGAAAATATCAGGAATATTATGTGAATCTATCTTGAAATATTTAAAGCAACAGGGAGTTGAGGTCGTTAAAACAAAAGAGCCTGTCACTACGTTGCATGTAGAAAATGATGTAAAAAGAAGTGTAGAAGTGGATGGTGAATATTTTTCTATCCAGCTCGCGGCTTCTTCTAAAAGCTTATCTGTCTCAAGATTTGGATTACAGTATAAAGATGTTTTTCAAAAGAACAATAAAGGATGGTTCCGCTATTATTATGGCAAATATAAAACGTTTAATGATGCTAAGGTGGCATTAGCTTCTGTTAAAAGGACGGTGAAAGATGCATTTATTGTTGCGTTTGACGCACAAGGAAATAAAGTTTCAGTGAAACTTTTGTTAGGGAAATGATTTTGTAAATTAATATATGGATAAGAAAAGAAATTTAAAAATTGGACTTGTTTTTGCTTGTACAATTGTTGTGTTTGTGTTAGGAATGAATTTTTTAAAAGGTCGTGGTGTTTTTTCTGGAGATAAAAGATATTTTGTCTCATATGAAAATATCAATGGTCTAATTGAGAGTAGTCCCGTACTGTATAATGGATTTAAAGTAGGAGTTGTTTCTAAAATTAATATTGATTTTGAATCTAATAAAATGATTGTAGCTATTGATGTACGCAATGATCTTGTTTTAGGTGCAAATAGTGTGGCGAAGATTGTAAGTACTGATTTTTTAGGTTCTAAAGCAATTCGATTAGAAGAAGTTGTACAGGGTACTGTTGCAGCTGATTCTTTAGTAGGGAAGGTGGAATTAGACTTAGTTTCTGAGCTGAATAAAAAGCTAGCTCCACTGCAAAAACAAATTGAGACCTTGGTCTTTGAAACGAACCAAACGATGCATTCTATCAATGCAATCTTAAATGAAGATACCCAACAGGAAATTAGAGAATCGTTTAGTAACATAAAAACAATTAGTAATGATATTGCAAAATTAACGAATAAGAATAGACGTCACCTTGATAATATGATTAAGAATGGTTCTGATTTATCGGACTCATTAAAATTTGTTGTTTCTAGTACGAAAAGTACCATCTCTGGTTTAAATCAGCTTACAAAGAAAATGAATCATAGTGGATTAGATACTTTAATTCAAAATCTCAGCTCTGTTTCTTCTCAAATAAAAAGTGGTAGTGGTTCTATTGGTCAAATGATTTATGATGATGCCATGATCACTAAATTAAATGAAACAATGCATAGTGTTAATGTATTAGTGACAGATTTTAAAAATCATCCAGAAAGATATGTTAATATTAATGGGGTCAATTTTGGTAAGAAAAATTTCTTCGTTGATGTTGAAAACTTTGTGTTAAGATCAAAAGTATCTTTAGCTGTTATTGTTGATAAAAATGTTGTTTTGCCTTCGCAAAAGATCTATCTAAATGATTATACCTTGATTGAGAATAAGAAAAGTGGTTATTGGAAATCAGAAGATTATCAGGATTTTAGTAAAGCAAAGATTGAATTGCAAAGAATGCAAACAAATATACCGTATGCTAAAATAGTGGCATTTAAGAAGGGAAAGATTATAGATCTTGATAAAGCATTTAAATAACTCTTGATTTTTAAAGATTCTAAAATTTGTTCTTAAAATCCAATAAACCTTTATTCAATAGGTCTTTTATTTTTATGTTATTGTTTAATTGATTAATATTCAGTGTGTTAGTGTAATGTATTGATTCATAGCTAAGTAGAGCTGTTTTGAGAAAAACAAGAAAATAATCTGTTTTTTATAAACAATTATTTGTAGATATTTGTACTGAAAAGAGAATATAAAATAAAATGTTAATATAGCCTATCTCTGCTGAAAAAGTAAAATAGGTGTTGCTTTGTTGATGATAAATGAATAGAAATCACGTTGAAATATGGAATAAATGTTTGGCGGTAATTCGCGAGAATATCCCAGCTATTAGTTATAAAACTTGGTTTGAACCAATTATACCTATTAGGCTAGATGGGGGTGTTTTGACGATACAAGTACCTAGTCCATTCTTTTATGAGTATTTGGAAGAGCAGTTTATTGATATTTTACGCAAAGCTTTACGTTTACATTTAGGCCAAGGAGCAAAATTGGATTATCATGTAAAAATGGATCATGCAAGTTTGCAAAGTAAAAAAGGGGCCAACGTTAATGTTGAAATTCCTTCTACTACCATGCCTAATGTAACTTCGAGTGCAATTTCTTCAACGAAACCTCAAAGTAATCGTAACAAACATTCATATAATACTTTTCCTCAAAGCAAGGACAATTCTATTCGAAACCCTTTTGTTATACCAGGTATTCGTAAGATTCAAATTGATCCACAGTTGAATTCTACTAATAATTTTCAGAATTTTATTGAAGGGGATTGTAATAAATTAGCTAGAAGTGCAGGTTTTGCAATTGCAAAGAACCCTGGAGGTACTGCTTTTAATCCTTTAGTAATTTATGGTAATTCAGGATTAGGTAAGACTCATGTAGCTCAAGCTGTAGGTAATGAGGTGAAAGTTAACTTTCCGGAGAAAACTGTTTTATATGTTTCTGCAAATAAGTTTATGACTCAATTTTCGGAGGCAACAAAAAATAACAACAGAAACGATTTCCTTCATTTCTATCAAATGATTGATGTCCTTATTATTGATGACATACAAGAATTGGCTGGTAGAGAGAAGACACAGTTGGCATTTTTTCATATATTTAATCATTTGCATCAGAATAAGAAGCAGCTGATTTTAACGTCGGATAAGCCTCCTGTTGAATTGAAGGGAATGGAAGAGCGTTTATTGACTCGTTTTAAGTGGGGATTAACTGCTGATATTACAGAGCCAAATTATGATACTCGTGTTGCTATACTTAAGCAAAAAGCATTGATGAATGGGCTTGATTTAGAGAATTCGGTCGTAGAGTACATTGCATCTAATGTGAAAAACAATGTCAGAGAGCTTGAAGGAGCTATTATTTCGTTACTTGCACAATCAACACTCAACAACAAGAGTATTAATATTAGTTTGGCTAATGATGCTATATCTAAGCTTGTAAAACAAGCAAAGAAAGAGTATAATATTCCTTCTATAACTAAAGCTGTTTGTGATTATTTTAAGATGAAGCCAGATCAGCTTCAAGCAAAAACAAGAAAGCGAGAAATTGTTCAGGCAAGACAGATTGCAATGTATTTTGCAAAACATCTAACTGATTCTTCTCTCTCGTCTATTGGAGCTCAGATTGGAAAGAAAGATCATGCAACAGTTTTACACGCTTGTAAGACTATTGGTAATTTAAAAGAGACGGATAAAAAAATTCAAAAATATATATCTGATATTGAATCTCAGATTAGAGTTTAATATTAAAGGCAGACAATTATTGTCTGCCTTTTGTTTAATGTAAAAGATTTCATTTAAGATAGTGTCAGAAAATTTAAAAGATACATATTTGACTATTGAATCTTCTTCGGAAGGGTTGTTTAAGGACAAGGGAAGTAAATTTATTGCTTATGCTTATCCTATCTATTCTGAGGATGAGGTCAAACCGATTATAGAAGTTCTAAAAAAAGAGCACTATAGTGCTAGGCATCATTGTTTTGCTTGGCGTTTAGGAGTCGATGGCGAACGATTTAGAGCAAATGATGATGGGGAGCCTTCAGGAAGTGCTGGAAAGCCTATACTAGGTCAATTATTGTCAAAAAATATTACTAACATTTTGGTTGTAGTTGTTCGATATTTTGGAGGAACTTTATTAGGAGTTCCAGGTTTAATTAATGCCTATAAGAACGCTACAAGGGATGTTATTGATAATGCTAATGTAATAGAAAAAATTGTTGAGGATAAGGTTGAGGTTACTTTTGATTATCTTGTGATGAATGATGTGATGAAAGTAATCAAGGATGAGGATCTCAAGCAACTTTCTTCAGAATATGATTTGATGTGTAAGATTGTCCTGCCAGTCAGACAGCAGAAAACAAAAAGAGTGGTAGAACGTTTATCTAAGATAGAGAGTGCCATTGTTGAAATCATTGGAACCAGATAAGTAATTTATGATTAATTTATTTCAATATATAGATCGCATATTATTAAGATGTTATTTCCGTAATAGAAGTAACTTCAATTTATTTTTTATATACCAATAGCTTTATTGCTATTGGTATTTTTTTTGTCTTTTAATTCACCTGTTTTTTTATGACAACAAAAAGTTTAATATCCATTACAGATTTTTCGAAGGAAGAATACCTTCGAATTTTAGAACTTGCCGCTGATTTTGAGGCAAATCCAAACCAACGATTGTTAGAGGGGAAAGTAGTAGCTACTTTATTTTTCGAACCTTCAACAAGAACTCGTTTAAGTTTTGAGACAGCAATCAATCGCTTAGGAGGTCGTATTATTGGCTTTTCCGATTCTTCGTCATCTAGTGTGACAAAAGGGGAGACGTTACATGATACTATCAAAATGGTGAGCGGATATGCAGATTTAATTATCATGAGACATCCTATTGAGGGAAGTGCACGATATGCAAGTGAGGTATCATCAGTTCCTGTTGTAAATGCAGGAGACGGATCTAATCAGCATCCATCGCAAACGTTATTAGATTTGTATTCTATCCAAAAAACACAGAAGACTTTGGATAATCTGAATCTATTTATGGTTGGAGACTTGAAGTATGGTAGAACAGTACATAGTCTACTAGAGGCGATGTCTTATTTTGAGAATCCGATTTTTAATTTTGTAGCTCCTAAAGAGCTTTCGATGCCAGATGTATATAAGCTTTATTTAAAAGAAAAGGGAATTAAATATTTTGAACATAAAGAGTTTACAGACATCATCTCAGAGGCTGATATCATGTATATGACCCGTGTTCAGAAGGAACGTTTTCAAGATGTGATGGAGTATGAGAAGGTTAAGAATGTTTACATCTTAAACAACTCAATGTTGGAGAATACAAAGGATAATTTAAGAATTTTACACCCGCTTCCTCGTGTTAATGAGATTGCAACAGATGTGGATAGTAATCCAAAAGCTTACTATTTCGATCAAGCAAGAAATGGTGTGTTTACACGTATGGCAATAATAGCTCATGTCTTAGGTTTAAAATAATAAAGTTATGCAAAAGGTATTAAATGTAAGTGCAATTAAGGATGGCACTGTAATTGATCATATTTCTCCAAATGTATTGTTTAAGGTAATTTCTATACTAGAGTTAGACATGTGTAAAGACATGGTAACCATTGGAAATAACCTTGAAAGTAAGGTTGTAGGCAAAAAAGGGATTATTAAGATTGAAAATAGGTTCTTTAAGGACCATGAAGTGGATAAAATTGCTTTAATTGCACCCAAAGCAAAACTTAATGTAATTAAGGATTATAAGGTTGTTGAGAAACGTAAGGTTTCTATTCCTCATGAGATTGATGCAATAGCGAAATGTTTTAATCCAAAATGTATTACCAATTACGAGGAAGTTACAACTCATTTTACGGTGGTTTCGAAAGAACCATTAGCTCTAAAATGTCGCTATTGTGAGAAGATAACCAATGGAGATCAGTTAGAACTTAAATAGATAATGTAATGGATTTTAAGAATGTTTTTGATAAAATTAGGGTTTTCTTAGAAAGTGATAATCTAAATAAAGCAGATGCCCTAAAAGGAGTGATGGAAATCTTAAAAGAGAAAGTATATCATTACGATTGGGTTGGTGTTTATGAATTAGATTCTATTTCAAAGAATTTACAATTAGGACCTTTTGTAGGGAAAGATACAGACCATGTTGTCATTCCTGTAGGAAAAGGGGTTTGTGGACAAGTTGCAGAGAGCAATAGAACGATGATTGTACAAGATGTTAAACAAGAATCGAATTATATCTCATGTAGCATAGATGTGCAAGCAGAGATTGTAGTACCAATAAAAAAAGATGGTGTCTTTGTTGCGGAAATTGATATTGATTCAAATTCTCCTTCGCCATTTGAAGAGGCCGATAAAACATTCTTAGAATCGGTAGCAGATCTTTTAAGTTGTTATTACTAGAAATTGATAGGGAGTCTTTCTTAAGGTGGAGGGACTCCCTGTTTTCTGTTATAACCTGTTGATTCTAAGTAAAAACAAGAAGAATACTTATCTTTTTTAGGTGAGTATTCTTTTGTTTTTACTTGGAGTGAGATAAAAACAGCCAATAGTAAATAATAATATTTCTATTTCATTGTTTTTATTGCAGGTAGTTCTTTTTAGTTAATCGTGACAAAAGCCATAATTTCTTTTTAATTTTGTGTTTTAATGGTAGTCATTTTGAATAAAAATTTATGAAGAAGTTTTTAATAGTTTCTATTTGTATCTTGATTTTCTGTGTAGGTAAATCTTATGGACAATTCTTTTATCGAGCACATAATTATTTAGGAATTAAAGGAGGTTATTCAATTGGAATGATGACATTCTATCCTAATACAAATCCTTATACTCAAATTGTAACAGATGCTAGCTCTATCTATGGCTATCAATTTGGATTGGTCTATCGTAATATGTCAGAAGAGCATGTTGGGATATTAGCCGAGGTCAATTATGTCCAAAAAGGGTGGAATGAGAAGAAAAGAGAGGGAATTGTCTATTCTCGTAAATTAAATTATCTAGAGGTGCCTATTATGACACATATCTCTTTTGGTAAAAAGGCCGTTCGCTTTTTCCTAAATATTGGTCCATCTGTTTCATATTTAATGTCAGAAAACGAGACCTTAGAACAAAAAGATTCGAAAGTACCATTAAACAACTATTATGGACGAGATCTAGATCGCAAGTTTGATTTTGCTTTCTGTGGGGGTGCAGGTTTAGAGTATAACTTACATAAGCAAGCCTTTTTATTAGAAGGACGTTATACTTTAAGTTTATTAAATATGTTTGATGACGCCGAGATTGGATACTCTTCGTCAAGAAATCAAGCCATAGGCGTTACGCTTACTTGGTTGTATGACTTTCATTAAAAGATAGAAAAATAATCGTTGTATGTCTCATAAAATAATATTAGCTGTTTTGAATGATCTTGCAATTGATCAGCGAGTACACAAAATAGCTTTATCATTTCAAGAACGTGGATATGAGGTTGTAGTGGTTGGTGTATTAGGAAAGGATAGTTGTGAGATTAACAGGGCTTATCCAACTCATCGTATTCCAGTAAAAAATCTCTCAGGACCGAAATTTTATTTTGAGTTCAATCGTTCTTTGTATCACTATTTAAGTGATATCGACTATGATATTTTATGGGCCAACGATCTTGATGTTTTAATAGGGGCATATGTCTCAGTTAAGAAGAAAAGAAAGAGTGGAAAAGAGGTAAAGCTAATTTACGACAGTCATGAACTTTTCCCAGAACTTCCAGAACTGGTAGGTCGTCGTTTTAAGAAGAATCTTTGGACCCTATTGGAGAAATTCTTGATTTCAAGAGTCGATGAAGGTGTGACTGTATGTACTTCGATTCAAGAAATACTAACCAACAAATCGAATATCCAATTTCGTTTATTGCGGAACATGCCAATAGATGATTGTAGCTCAGAAAAGAGGTCTAGTTTAGATGAAAAAGTGTTGATCTATCAGGGGGCAGTAAACCTTGGTCGTGGATTAAAACTGATGATTGATAGTTTAGAGTTTAATGATTTTAGATTAATGATTGTTGGAGGAGGAGATTGTTTTGAAGATATCCAAGAATATGCTTCTACACGTCCTTTCTCTGATCGAATAGATATTGTAGGGCGTGTGCCTTTCGAAGAGTTAAAGACATATACCAGAAAAGCCTCAATAGGACTTTCTTTGGAGGAAGATCTAGGTTTAAATTATCGTTTTGCCCTTCCCAATAAAATATTTGATTATGTCCGATGTGGCATCCCATCTATTGTATCCGATCTTCCAGAAATGGGAAATCTTGTACGTTCAATGGGCATAGGAGAGGTATTGGTTGATCGTACTCCACAAGGTCTATCATCTTTAGTCTTAGAGGTATATCAAAATAGGTATAGCTATGTTACCCAAATAGAGAATGCAACATCTCAATTGCACTGGGACAATGATTTTGATAAACTATTTAAGCAGCTAGAGATCCAAGATTAAATCCTATTTAGAGTCATGTTTTCACACCTATAGGTTGTATGAGGAAATTTATTTAGGATTGAATAATTGTGTGTTGCCATAATAATGGTCGTTCCATCATTATTGATACGTTCAAATAGTTTCATCTGCTTCTCTGCTGTCTCTGGATCTAGATTTTGTGTAGGCTCATCAGCAATAATAAGCTTTGGGTTATTGATGATAGCTCTGGCTATAGAGACAATATTCTTTTCCCCTCCAGACAATTCATTTGGATATTTATCCTTCAAATGCTCTATTTCACACCACTCAAGAGTTGTCGTGACATGATTCCTTATTGTATGTGCATTTTTCCAGTTGGTTGCACGTAAAACGAATTCAAGATTTTCAGAAACAGTACGATCTTCAAGAAGGTGGAACTCTTGAAAAATCATCCCTATTTTACGTCTATGTAAGTATAATTTATTCCTTTTGATCTTATTCACGTTTGTATTATCAAAGAAGATATTTCCGCTTTTAGATGGGTGTGCACCATATATTGATTTGAATATGGTTGTTTTACCACTTCCGACTTTCCCAACGATATAGATGAAATCACCTTGATTTACTTCTAGATTTATATTTTGTAAAATAAGTTGACTCTGTTGATATAAGGTTGCATTTTCTATTTTTAACAGTCGGTCCATGTAGAAGTGTTGTTTTTTACCGTAAATTATTCGCTTTTCATTACTCAAATTAATACAAAAATATGCATTTTTGAAAAGATTTTACGTTACTTAAGAGAAAGTATCCCTTTCTCTTTAACAAAAATTATTAATAGAAGGAAATTATCATATAAAATGGGTAGAATGAAAAAGACAATATGTTTAGTTTTCGGATTTCTCTTCTCTGTGTTTATTACACAAGGACAAATGATTCCTGGTAGGGTGACTGAGAAGTTTGAGAAGGCTTTAGAAATGTATAATAATGGAAACTACAGTGGTGCATGTCTTGCATTTGAAGATATACTTCAAAGTTCTCCCAATAGAAAAAATCTTGAAGCAGAAACCACTTATTACTTTGCTTCCTCTTCTTTGCATTCAAATCAAGCACGTGGTTATACATTGATGGAGAATTTTATTTCGCGATATGAAGGAAGTAAGTTGTCTTCAATGGGAAGTTTTGAATTGGCATCAAAATATTTTGACCAAAAGAAGTATGATGAGGCTATGACCTACTATGAGAAGGTTTCGTCTGATCAATTGGATGAAGATTTACTGGATGAATTTTACTATAAAAGAGGTTACTGTTACCTGAACAGTTCAAAATTTACTTCTGCGAGTAGCGATTTTTTGTCTGTAGTAGAGAATGAAGAGGCTGGAAACGTCTCTATGTACAATCATGCTTCACACTCTTATTTGGCTTTTATCTATTATGAGGATGAAAAATATGGTAGTGCATTACAACATCTAAATGCCATTGAAGAGGATCCTGATTTCGCTGATTTTGTCAAAACATACAAGTGCCAGATTTTACTAAAGAAAGGTTCTTATGATGAGGCAATGCAGATGGCTTTACCGCTTTACAAAAAAGCAGAAGGGGCATTCAAAGGAGATATGGCTCGTTTGATTGGAGAGGCATATTATATGAAAAAAGATTATGCCAAAGCATTGCCATTCTTTGAAGAGTATTCCGTTAAGTCTTCTTCACGTAATGACCAATCAGACTACTATCATGCGTATTGTTTGTTTAATGCAGAATCATACGATGAAGCAAAGGAAATCTTTGAAAGAACAGCAGAGAACAACAGTTTGCTTGGACAGAATAGTCTTTACCACCTAGGAGCTTGTCACGACCATCTAGGAGACCGATCGCAAGCATTAGAGTGCTTAATGAAAGCATCCAAGATGGATTTCGATCCTCAGATTGCAGAAGATGCTTTTTTCTTGTCTACGAAGATCAGTTATCTACAAAATTGGAGTCCTTCAAATGATCCGTTAGATATGTTTGAAGAGTATATCTCAAAATATCCCTACTCTGAAAGCAACAGGGAAGCATACCATTATTTAGCATTAACGTTTAGTAATACTCCAAGTAATAAGCGTGCAATAGAGATTATCGATAGTCTTACGTTTGTCGATAAAGAGATGAGGATAGCCTATGCGATCAATTGTAATAAATTGGGACTTAAATATTATATGCAAGGAGAGTATCAAAAAAGTATTGAACTTTTCCAGCAGGCAAGCAAATATGGTGTGCATAGTGAGCGTGAAGAGGCTACCTCTTATTATTGGTTAGGAGAAGCTTACTATTCTCAGAAAAAGTATGATAAAGCATTAGACAGTTATTTAAAATACCAATCTTCCCCAGGGGCTTATTTGTGTAAGCAAGGAACAAAAGTCAATTATAGTATTGGGTATTGCTACTATATGATGAAGAATTATGATGTAGCCCAACGATATTTCGAGCGTTTTATCTATGGTTTTAAAGATCGTAGTAAAGCGATTTTGGCAGATAGTTACAATCGTAATGGTGATTGTTATTATGTGTTGAATAAGTTGACTTCTGCTTTAAATTCTTATACAGAGGCTTTCAATCTTAGAACAAGCAATCCTGATTATTCTTTGTATCAAACAGCACACATTTACAATGTGATGAATGATTCAAGTGCAGAAGAGAAGACATGGAATCAGTTGTTAAAATATTTCCCTAATTCGACATATGCTACCTATTCACACCTACAACTAGGTAAATCTCTTAGAAGTAGAAATGCGATTAGCCAGTCGAAAGGACAATTCTTGAAAGTAGTTGAGAGTAATGATAGTAAATATGTACCTGAAGCTTTACTAGGCCTTTCAGGAATCTATATTAGAGAGAAGAACTATAACTCTGCAATAGGTGTTCTTAAATCGCTTATTGAAGATTATCCTTCTTCAGATAAGAGAGATAGAGCTTTGTCGAAACTAAAAAGTGTTTATTTGGCAAAGAATAACCCAGATGAATATGTTGCCTATGTTACGAGTAACCATATTCCTGTCAATAAAACAGATATTGATAGAGATGGGTTAAGGTTCCAAGCGATTGAAAGTCACTATAACGATCGTGTTCCATTGCGACAAACACTAGAGTTCTCACAATATAGTAAATCGCATGATGTCGATCCTCTTGAGGCTAAAAAGGATGCTTTTGTGATGTTGAAGAAAGGAGCTAGTGAGAAGGACCTAGTGGCTTATAACCATACCAGTGATTATGAGTTGTCTCTTAAAAAGTATTTGACTGACTTCCCTAAAGGATCGCATCGTAGAGCTGTCTATCACTATCTTGTCGAATTCTATGAATACCTAGGAAATCCAGAGAAGGTATTTATGTATAGTAATATGATTGCAAAAATGGGACGAGGCGAATACTATGTCTCTTCTTTGAAAAATGTAGCAGCCTATTTGATGAAACAATCTCGCTTTGATGAAGCGATGATTCAGTATCAACGACTAAGATGGGTAGAAGGAGATAAGGATGCAAATGTTACGGGATATGTTGGTTATGTACGTTCTTCATATGCAGCACAACAGTGGAACAAAGTGATTGTTGCTGGAGGAAAACTACAAAACTACGGAAGTCTTGCTACTGCTCTTAGAAACGAAGTAAGATATCTTCAAGGCTTATCTCATCTTAAATTAAAACAAAATGATTTGGCTCTGAAGTGTTTCGAATCGGTTAAGTTTATATCATATTCTGATAAATATAGTGTCAATGCAGTCTATCGTCGAGGCGTCTTATTATATCAAATGGGACAGTATGATGATTGTATTAATTTGCTTCTTAGAGAGTATGGTCCTAAAGTAGGTCCAGATCCTAATGTATTGGCTCGTTATTATATTGTAGCATCCCAAGCAATGTTAGATAAAGGAGATCGTATGATGGCTAAAGTCTCTGTTGAATCTTTCTTAAATCAAAAGTTAAAGATTGAAGATGTATTGCAACAGAAATTGGAGAAAATATTGTCCGTTGCATCAGAAGAGGAAAAAGTGGTCACTACACCTAATGGAGCAAAAGACAAAAAAGGAGTGAAGAAAACACAAGCTGTACATTTTTAATTGATGAAGATGAATAGAGTAAAAAAAATAAGTTTAATAATAGGGGTCGCTATCTTATCGATAGTGACCGACACTTTATATGCAAACAACTTTGTTGCTCCTGGTGATTCAACAAAGATTGAGTTCAATAAGTCCTTTGAGTTTGAAACTGAACGTAAGGTGTTTAATCAGGTTCAAAAGATCATGGATGAACCAGAGCCAGAGAAAGTGCCAGAAAAACCAGAGGTGAAGTATGACATCAATGGCAAACCTATTGAAAGTAATATCTCTTTAGCAAAGTTGAGGCCAGCAGAGATGGAACTACCTGTTTATGAACGTACAGGTAATGGCTTCTTAAGGGCCGGTTTAGGAACTTATATCTCTCCTTTGTTTGAGTTGATGTATAACAACAAGGAAGCCAAAAAGCATCTTTATGGAATACATCTACTACACGAATCTCAGTTTGCAAAACAGAAATTAGAATCAGATCAAAAGGTGAAAGCACCTAGATCAAATACAGGTTTAGATCTTTCTTCAAGATTCTATTTTAAACGTTCTGTTCTAGGGGTTAACCTAGGATATGTAAACCATTTTAATACCTACTACGGTTATGTAGGCGAGGTTCCTCAATCTTTTATCGATAAGAAAGATACTCGATTTGATTATGGCGAGAACTTTTCTCAGAATCATGTTAATGCAGGAATTAGTTATACTACCGATAGAGCAGAGGATAAGGTTAGTGTTGATGCAAAACTGCACTATAAGTTTTTACAGACCAACTTCAAGCAGAAAGAGAATAATATTGGCGTTAATTTAGGCTTGATGAAAAAGATCAATAAGCTTTATGGAGGTTTAGATATTGCCTTAAACTACGATAATCTTGCCAGCATTACACGTCTTAAGCCAGACTCTTCGGCCAATGATGTCTTTGTAAGTATTGTCCCTAAATTAAGCTTCAGAGGTAAAGAGTTTGAAGGGACTGTTGGAATTGGTTTTGATGGTTCTTTTGATTCTGATTTCGGAAATACAATGGTGGTCTATCCTGAGATTGATATCCAATATAATGCACTAAAAGGTTATTTGTCTTTCTATACTCAACTTACCGGAGGGGTACAAAATAACGACTATTATAAGACCGTTCATGAAAATGCATTTATATATGACGGACAACGTGTAAAAGATGCAAAGAACCAGATCAAAGCCGTGATTGGTATGAAAGGTCTTTTCGCTTCGATTATAAGTTATGATTTGTTTGCCGATTATCATGTGGCTAAAAATGCACACTACTGGGGAATGAAGAAGGTGAAAGAAGGGGATGCTTATCTATATGATAATCGTTTTACTGCTTTCTATCAAGATGTAAACACTACCACATTAGGATTGAAGTTGAACGCTCTTCTCTCTAAAAAGACCTATTTGACAGCAGGTGTGCTTTACCATCACTATAATTTGGATAAAGATTCTACGTTCTATAAGCCCGACTTTGAGTTTAACTTAGATGGGGAGTATCGATTGACCCAACGTTTGTCTATGAACTCAACTATGCGATTTATTGGAAAAAGAAAAGGTATGGTTTATGAGTTAGATGAAAAAGGGAATGTGGTTGTAGACAGTAAAACACCAGAGATCGCATCTTTCCTTAATATCGGTATTGGAGCGAAATATGAGATGCCATATGATTTGGTTCTCTTTTGTGATTTTAACAACTTGTTGAATAAAAGAAACCAAAAATGGATAGGTTATAACACCAATGGTTTTGAGTTTAAACTAGGTGTTACCTGGAGTTTCTAGTACTTCTTAAAATATTGTAGCAGATCCCATCACTTATTCTCTTTTATATTTCGAAAGAGAATAAGTAATGGGATTTTGTTATTTATATATCGATACCGTGTCGTTGAAAGAGAGGTTTTCTATATCCTTCCTTCATGGTTCGTCCATGGTTTCTCCATGGTTCCTCCATCGAAAACCCCTAAATCGATGGACAAACCATGGACGAACCATGGAGGAACCATGGACAAACCCTTTATTTGACCCCTCTTTTCTTTCATTGAAGACAGAATCATGAAAAAGGAGGACACTGTCCGAAAAAGATGTGTTTATTGCCAGAAGTGTTTTTAGATCATGCTAGAAAGTTTCTAAAGAGCCTTGTTCTAGGCTTTGTCATAACAGAAATAATCCGTATATTATCTTTGTCAAAGGCGTTGTAGAGCTATTTGTTTGGGCAGGCACATTTAATGATGTATCACTTGTTTATGTCTATCCTATGACGACAACAGAATGTATGGAATTAAATCTCCATAATGCAATCCCTTAAGTGTATGGATGGCTTCTGTTTTAGATCAATTTTATCGGAAAAAAGAGCCGCTTCTTGTTTTTATGATGTTGTGCTTTCTTCTTTAGCAATATGTGTAAAAAATAGAACAATTTTCGTTATATTTGCTGATAAGTATTCCTATTTATTAAGTAGTGTTTTTTATGTATAAAACACTGAAATTGTGGAGTCCAACTTTAATTTGAGAATGTTAGAATATTAAAATATATGAGTGATTTAGATTACGAAAAAATGAGTGGAGTTTCAGACTATTCGGCCGATAGTATTCAGATACTTGAAGGTTTAGAAGCAGT
Source organism: Prolixibacteraceae bacterium (assembly GCA_025210775.1). Taxonomy (GTDB): domain Bacteria; phylum Bacteroidota; class Bacteroidia; order Bacteroidales; family Prolixibacteraceae; genus Halosquirtibacter. The sequence continues at coordinate 141,122 of JAOARB010000020.1, read as the reverse complement.
TCGAAAACGTCCTGCAATGTACATTGGGGATGTGAATATTAAAGGGCTTCATCATTTGGTGTATGAGGTTGTAGATAACTCTATCGATGAGGCATTGGCAGGCTATTGTAGTAATATTGATGTTACAATTAATGCAGATAACTCTATTACAGTTCAGGATGATGGACGTGGTATTCCAACGGAGTATCACTCTAAAGAGAAAAAATCAGCTCTTGAGGTAGTAATGACAGTGTTACACGCTGGAGGTAAGTTCGATAAAGATAGCTATAAAGTATCTGGTGGACTTCACGGTGTTGGTGTTTCTTGTGTGAATGCTTTGTCTACATACTTAAAAGCTCAAGTACATCGTGATGGAAAGGTTTGGGAACAAGAATATTCTTGTGGTAAACCACAAAATGATGTACATGTTGTTGGTGAAACCGACAAAACAGGTACAACGATCTGTTTTATGCCAGATAGCTCTATCTTTAGTGTTTCTGTCTATAAATATGATATTCTTTCGGCAAGACTTCGTGAATTAGCATTCTTGAATGCTGGGATCAATCTAACTCTTACAGATCTACGTGAGATCGATGAGGAGGGTAATCCTAAAAGCGAATCTTTCCATTCAGAAAGAGGACTTGCTGAGTTCGTTGATTATTTAGATGGCCATAGAGATCGAATTATTGAGCATTCAATTCATATCAATACTGAGAAAAATAATATTCCTGTAGAGATTGCATTGTGTTACAATTCTTCTTTTACTGAGAATATTCACTCGTATGTGAATAATATTAACACCATTGAAGGTGGTACCCATCTGACAGGTTTCCGTAGAGGTTTAACAAGAACTTTGAAAAGCTATGCTGATCAAAGTGGCATGTTAAGTAAACTGAAATTTGATATCAGTGGGGATGACTTCCGTGAAGGATTGACAGCGGTTGTTTCTGTGAAAGTAGCAGAGCCTCAATTTGAAGGTCAGACAAAAACCAAACTGGGTAACTCAGAGGTGAGTTTGAGTGTGGATCAAGCCGTTTCAGAGATGTTGTCTCATTATCTTGAGGAGAATCCGAAAGATGCGAAGATGATCGTTAATAAAGTGATCTTGGCTGCACAAGCACGTCATGCTGCTCGTAAGGCGAGAGAACTTGTACAACGTAAAACGGTTCTTTCTGGAGGTGGTCTTCCTGGTAAATTGGCGGATTGTTCTAAGAAAGATGCTGAATCTTGTGAGGTTTTCCTTGTCGAGGGTGATTCTGCGGGTGGTACTGCAAAACAAGGTCGTGATAGACAATTCCAAGCGATTCTTCCATTGAGAGGTAAGATTCTGAATGTAGAGAAAGCGATGACACATAAAGTGTTTGAGAGTGAGGAAATACGTAATATCTATACAGCCTTAGGTGTTCGTGTAGGAACAGAAGAAGATGAGAAAGCATTAGATATTTCAAAATTAAGATACCATAAGATTGTGATCATGACCGATGCCGACGTCGATGGATCGCACATCGCAACCTTAATTATGACATTCTTCTTCCGTTATATGCAAGATTTAATTAAAAACGGATATTTGTATATCGCAACGCCACCTCTTTATCTTGTGAAGAAAGGAAGTAAAGAGGAGTATTGTTGGAGTGACGATCAAAAAGATCGCTTAGTTGAAACATGGGGTGGAGGAAATGAAAACTCTGTTCACGTTCAACGTTATAAAGGTCTTGGTGAGATGAACGCCGAGCAATTATGGCATACAACCATGGATCCAGAACATCGTCTTCTGCGTCAAGTGACTATTGAGAATGCAGCAGATGCTGATTGTACATTCTCGATGTTGATGGGAGATGAGGTGGCTCCTAGGCGAAACTTTATTGAAGAGAATGCCGTTTACGCAAATATTGATGTTTAAAATATTTCAACCGTCTTTCTTTTAGAGAGGCGGTTTTTTATATTCATTTATTACAGACAAGGAGTATACATGATCCATAAAGAAAATAACTATTCTTTAAAGTCTCTTAATACTTTTGGGATTGATGCAAAAACCAAACATTATATTGCATTCGATCAGATGGATGATATTTTTGAGGTAGATAAACTCTTGAGTGAACTTACGGATAAGCAACGATTGGTTTTAGGTGGAGGAAGTAATATTCTTTTTACCAAAGATTTCGAGGGAGTGGTTGTTCAGTCAAAAATAGATTTTATCCAAAAGATCTCAGAAACAGAAGAGAGGGTAGTAGTAGAAGTTGGTTCTGGTATGGTATGGGATGATTTCGTTAGTTATTGTGTGAACAATAATTGGGGCGGAACAGAGAATCTATCAGCCATTCCTGGAGTGATTGGAGCTGCACCGGTACAAAATATTGGAGCTTATGGTGTGGAAGCAAAGGATGTTATTCGCAGCGTTAAGTATTGGGATTTCGCGAAAAAACAGGTTGTTGAGATTGATAATGAATCTTGCCATTTTGGATATAGAGATTCTATCTTCAAGAATGAACTAAAGGGGAAAACAATTGTCTTAAGTGTCTTGTTTGACCTTTCAAAGAAAGATCATAAGCTTAACCTTTCTTATGGTGCGTTAAAGGATTTGAATGAGTCCGATGTTGATTTGCGTACTATACGTGAAAAGGTAGTGGAGATCAGAGATTCGAAATTGCCTGATCCTGTGAAAATAGGAAATGGTGGTAGTTTCTTTAAGAATCCTATTCTGGAAAAGGATTTTACCGATCAGTTATTGCAAGAGTTTCCAGAGATGGTAACCTATAAAGTATCGGATACAAAAGTGAAAGTGGCTGCCGGTTGGTTGATTGAACAGGCTGGATGGAAAGGTTATTCAGAAAACCATGTTGGGGTTCATGATAAACAATCTTTGGTTCTTGTAAACCATGGTGGTGCCAAAGGAGAGGAGATTGTTTCTCTTTCTCAGAAAATTATCAATGATATTTATGACAAGTTTAAGATAACACTTCATCCAGAGGTGATCTTTATCTAGTATAAGATACTATGTATTTGGTCTTTTCAGCCAAATACATAGGTGTTTTTTCTTAGAAGAATTTCCAGCTATTAATGTATTTAATTTGATCGCTGTTCACTTTCTTCTCCTCGAATACCTTCCAATCACCAAATTTATTTATCTCTTTACATCCTAGTTCAAAGTGAGCCATAGCAATTCCCATATCAATAGCATGTAGATTGATATGTACTAAAGAAGACTCTAGTGAAAGTTGTTTTTTCATGTAGAAATGAACGGCATTGTTTTCAATAACAATCCTCCATGGCTGACAATTATCTACCGATGGAGCCCATCGTACCATTTCTAGGGGAGTATACCATTCGCCTGCTTGGGTGTCTTTAATAGGTTGATCGAAACTGTCTTTAAAAAATAGCTCTTCAAAAGGTTTTCTTGTTTTTGCTTTTACAAGCGAACAAAGGGCTCTTTCAATGAGTGATTTAGGACGCGCTTTCCCAATAGGAATGATTGCTGGAATGAATTTGTTTGAGGGAATATTAAGAGCATCTTTAAATTCATTACGATTAAATGATCCTCCCATCCAACATGTGCCTAGGTCCATTTGTAGAAGTTTGACAATCTTTTTTTGAATGATATAGCCATAGTCCACCATACCATTGGTGCTTCTTTCGTCAAGAACTCCAACGATACAACTTCTGATACCTTTCACAAAACCATAGGTTCCCATGTTTCGATTTTGTTTGATATACTCTTGTCTGTCAATTAGTTTGACTTTAATAGGAGTTTTGAATGGTCCAGTATTGTCACTGTGTACAATACTGTGTACATCATGACAAAGTTTACCTAACAAAGGAGCATTTTCAAAAGTTCTCGTAGACCTTCTTTGTTTGATTAATTCTAGCATTGTGCCCATTCTTGGTAGCTGAAATGTTATGTGTTCATTATTTAAATTAGACGGTAAATTTCTTAAAAAAAAGAAGATATCAAAAATTTCAATGATTTTTTTACTTGTTACTTTATTGTTTGTTGTTAATAAAACAGCTATTCCAATTAGTATTTTAATGAATGCGGCTTGGAAATAAAAGAATTTATTTGTCACTGGAAGTTTATTTCTTTCATTTTATAAAAAATAGAATGTGTCTTTTTTTGTTTATTGTGTTGAATAATTTGCATAAAAATGTTTGAGTATCTAGGAATTGATTAATTTTGTAATCAAAAGCACTTTATTATGATTCATTCGATGACAGGCTATGGGAAAGCCGAAAAGGAGATTGGAACCAAAAAAATAACTATTGAGGTAAAGTCTCTTAATAGTAAACAAATGGATATTAATACACGAATCCCTAGTCTATATAAAGCCAAAGACATTCAAATTAGAAAGATGATTTCTGAGAAGTTGTTGCGTGGTAAGGTCGAGTTTAATTTGTACTATGAAAACCTTGGTGAGGAATCATCAACAAAGATAAATACTCCTATTGTAAAATCGTATTATGATCAAGTCGTTGCCCTTTCTGATGAGATCGATGTCCCTTTAAGTAGCGATATATTACGTTCTTTACTACAATTGCCTGATGCGTTGAAAACGGAACATCAAGAGTTGGATGAGCAAGAATGGAATGAAATAGAGAAGCTTATTAAAGTTGCTTTGGAGGAGATTACAGATTTTAGAATCCAAGAAGGTGTTGCTTTAGACAAAGATATTCGTTCTAATGTTGAACAGATTAGAAGTTTGATCCCTGTAGTAGAGCAATTTGAGCAAGAAAGAATCAAAGTGGTTAGAGAACGTCTTACTGAGCATATTGAAGAGTTGTCTAAAGTGGATAAATTTGATGCCAATCGCTTTGAACAAGAGATGATATATTATATCGAAAAGTTCGATATAAACGAAGAAAAAGTACGTTTGAGGAATCACTGTACATATTTTGATAATACATTAAAGGCAGGTGGTGCTGCAGGTAAAAAATTAGGATTTATTTCACAAGAGATTGGTCGTGAAATAAACACATTGGGATCTAAAGCAAATCATGCTGAGATTCAGAAGAATGTAATCCTAATGAAGGATGCCCTTGAGAAAATTAAAGAACAAGTTTTAAACGTACTATAAAGAAGATATTAATCGATGAAGAAAGGGAAATTAATTATTTTTTCTGCCCCTTCTGGGTCAGGAAAGACAACTATTGTAAAGCACCTATTGTCTCAAGATTTAAATTTAGAATTCTCTATCTCAGCAACGAGTAGAGCTCCTAGACATACAGAGGAAGATGGTAAGGATTACTATTTCTTGTCGAATGACGATTTTAAAAGTCGTATCGAGAAGGAGGCCTTTCTAGAGTGGGAAGAAGTTTATGCAGGAACCTACTATGGGACATTATTGTCCGAGGTGGAGCGTATACGTAATAAAGGACAACATGTTCTTTTTGATGTAGATGTGGTTGGCGGTGTTAATATTAAGAAATATTATGGCGACGAAGCTTTGTCTATCTTTGTAAAACCACCAAGTGTAGAGGAGCTTCGTAATCGTTTAGTTGGAAGATCGACTGATTCAGAAGAGGTGATTCAGAAACGAATTGATAAAGCAGAGTATGAGCTTGGCTTCGAGTCGAAATTTGATTATGTTTTGATTAACGATCAACTAGATGTTGCTTTTGCTGATGCAGAAAAAGTTGTTAAGAAGTTTACACAAGAATAAAATATTTTACATTTCATGAATATTGTTCTTTTCCCAGGATCTTTTAATCCTATTCATATTGGACATTTATTCTTGATAAAGGAGCTTTTGAAATTAGAGGGAGTGGACCAAGTATGGATCTCGGTTACCCCTCTAAATCCTTTAAAAGATGCAAATGAAATTTGGCCTACTTCTTTCCGAAAAGAGTTGGTTAAAAAAGCGATTTTGACTGTTCCTAAGGTCTGTTTAACAGAGGTTGAAGAAGAACTTCCTTTTCCTCTTTATACCTATAATACTTTGGAATATCTGAAAAAGCAATACCCACAACATCAATTCTCATTGTTGGTTGGAGAAGATAACTTCTCGAGTTTTGATCGATGGTATAAGTCGCAAGAATTGATAAAAACCTTTCCTCTATATATTTTCCCAAGACGTTTAAACTCTATTTCCCAAAAGAAGAATCAATATTCTGGTATTGATGTTTCTTGGTTAGATGCGCCTATGATGGATGTTTCATCGTCAGAAATTCGAAATAAGATCAATAAATGTGAACCTTTTGGTGATCTTGTGCCTTGTGATATAGAGAAGAAAATTATTGAATATTTTAATTTGAACTTACTTTAGTTTTATGAAGTAAAAAATGAATTAATTTGATGATGAGATTTTTACCGTGTTTTCTATTATTGCTATTATTTGTCAGTGGTTCTTTAGACGGAATTGCACAGAAGAAAAATACAAGACCTAAAATAGGACTTGTATTAAGTGGTGGTGGTGCTAAAGGTTTTGCTGAGATTGGTGTAATAAAAGTTTTAGAAGAGAATGGTATACCAATCGATTATATCGCAGGAACAAGTGTCGGTGCTATCATAGGAGGTGCTTATGCAATGGGCTATAACTCTGCTGCATTAGATAGTATTGTGCGTTCTTCCGATTGGCTCTCTATCATGAAAGATGATGTTGCAAGAGAACATTCCCCTATCTTTGTTAAAGAAGAAGACTCTCGCTATTATTTCTCTATACCTATATCGAAAGATGGTTTACAATTTCCGACAGGTATACTTCAAGGACAGAATGTGTTGAAATTCTTTTCTGATATATGTCTTGATTATGAGGGAAATATAGATTTTGATGATCTTCCAATACCTTATAGGTGTGTTGCTTCGGATATTCTGACAGGAGAGGAAGTGGTTCTCTCTAATGGGAGTTTGAAGAGGGCCATTAGAGCTAGTATGGCTATCCCGGGTGTATTTAAACCTGTAAAATGGGATGATCATATGTTGCTTGATGGATTGATGGTGAATAATTTCCCTGTTGATGTTTGTCGTGATATGGGTGCTGATGTTATCATTGGTATCGATATTCAGGCACGACTCTTAAAAGAGAATGAAATAAAGAGTGTTTATTCTATTCTTGATAATGTGACTACATGGATGGCCAAAGATATCTATACAAAGAATATCTCTGACTGTGATCTCTATATCCGACCTCCAATTGATGAGTTCGATGCAATGGACTTTAATAAAGAAATGGTGGATTCATTAATTCATATTGGAGAAAAATATGCTCTTTCTATTTTACCACAGATTCTATCATTTAAAGATTCTCTGGGACTTAATGGAGAAAAACGTTTGTTTAATAAGAAGGCGCCAGCTAACAACGATCGTTTTTTTATCTCAGGGATTGAGGTTGATGGATCGGAGAAGGTAAGTAAACGAGAGGTGTTTGGTCGACTTCAAATTGATCCTGGTTCGGTCGCTTCTCTTGATGAAATACACAAAGGTGTCGATCAGGTCTATGGAACAGGTTATTACGAGTATGTTACTTATGAGCTTGTGAAAGATGGTTATGGTGGCTATATCTTGATGATTAAAGTAAATGAATCAAATACGGCTTGGCTTAATGTGGGGGCTCATTATAACAGTGAAAATAATGCAGGATTACTTCTTAATAGTACGATTTTTGGACGTTCAACTTTTGGTTCTCGTCTTTCAGCGGATGTTATCTTGTCTCATAGATCGTCGTTTTCACTGAAATATAATATGGATAGAGGACACCATATTGGATTGGGCTCTCGATTCTATTTTAAAGATGAAAGATTGCCTTTTTTCGATACTTACGGTAGATCTAATGGAGAAGTCGATTATCTGTTTACTTCATTTAATATTGATGCTCACTCTATTATTTATGATAGAATGTTGTTGGGAGTGGGTTTTGGTTATGATATGTATAATGTGACCAATGTGGTGAGTCCAAACTTTACGACAGAAGATATCAGTGATAATAATTATGCAAAGCTCTTCGCTTATGTGAAGTATGATTCGAAGGATAAAGCCTATTTCGCGAATAGTGGCTGGGAGGTATTAGGTGTTGGCGAAGTATTAGACAGAGACTGGTTCTTTAATTCAAAATTGGTAGATCTGTCGATATTTGAATTAAGTGTCGTGAAGTATATTTATATAAATAAGTATTTGACGATGATTCCTTCTTTTTATATGAGGATAACAGATGGTGATGATTTACCTTTATATTTGGCTACGGCTATTGGAGGAGATCACTCTGTTATGCAGATGCCTGCCCAATTGCCTTTTGAAGGTTTGCGTAATATGCAACTTCTTACTCAAAATGCTACTATTTTTAGGACTGACTTTAGATTCAATGTATTTAAAAATAATTATATTACAGCGATGGCTAATGTTATGATCGATGGAGAGTCGTTAATTGATTCTTCCGATAACTTAGTATATACCCAAATTAATTATCCTTTAATTGGTATGGGATTGAAATACTCTTACGATAGTCCAATAGGTCCTGCTGAATTGAGTATTGGAGTCTCTAATCATAGCGATAGAGTAAATGCATTCTTCTCTTTAGGTTATTGGTTTTAAAAAAGAGTTATTTCGATAATGCTATGTTAAATAGTTTTCTGTAACTTAGCGTCTGAAGCATTATATCATAAAATCACGGTTAAAAAATTTCGAAGGAATGGGATTTTTATTCACTTTAAAATATAAATTAGGGATGTTCCCTAATTATGAGAAGATTTCTACTGAATGGAATCAGATTTTGGAAAAAAAACGAACATTGGATAGTCTTAAAGATAGTGATCTTATTAAGGAATATATTCAATTAAAGAAACAATTTGGTGGTACAGTAGTCTCAACTCAAAATAGTGAAACTGCAAATCTTGAACAGGAGTTAAAGAAGCTAGCAAAAAACAAGAAAGTAAAGAAGTTTCTTGCTTTAGGTACTGAGAATATTGATGATCAGCCTTTTGAAGTTATCCATTATATGGAGTTGAAGGCGACTCTTGAAAATGTACAAAAGCAAGCAGCAGAACAAACTAGTGATACTGCTGGTGTGGATAAGAATAAGTACCAACAACTTCTTGTTAGCCCAGAGGTGAAGAAATACGAGACTCTTGTTACTGATCCTACGTTAGACTATTTTAATTCGAACAATATTTTATTGGAAGAATCTTTTGAAAAGAACAATGATTTTAATGGATCATGGGCTTTAGATCCTCAATATAGTGAGTTCTCTGGAGGTAGTTATTCTCAACAAGATGATTTCCATTGTTATTGTACTGACAATGTGAAGGTGTTGAATGGAATATGTGATATTGCCTTGGTAAAACAACAAAGTCAAAGTAAGATATGGTCCCCAGTAATGGGATTTGTACCTAAAACTTTTGACTTTACTTCTGGTATATTAAGAAGCAAGAATGCTGTTCAAGCATCTAAAATATCTATTGAAGTAGCAGCCCAGTTTAAACCAACCAACGGTATCGTTCATGCCTTGGTTCTTAAGGATAAAAAAAGTGGTCAGATGATCGACCTTTTTAGAAGTGGTAAGAAAGGTGTAGGATTCGGTATCCCTGATGGAAATGGTGGTAAATATACCTCACTTACGTGTCTTGATTTTGGTAAAAAACATGTATACCGAGTGGATATCACTTCTTCTCAAGTTGTTTGGTATATGAACAATCAAGAGGTGGCAAGACAAAATATCTCGGCTTCAAATGCAGAATGGGATATGACTGCTTTGGTGGCAGCTAAATCACAGAATGTACCTGCTTCTAATCTTAAATTAGATTGGGTGCGTGTGGTTGATCGTTTAGTATAATTTATTCCACATCTTTTTTTAGATGTGTCGAATAGTGAAATATAGTGAATAAAGAGGCAATCCTTGTTGGGTTGCCTCTTTTAGTATGTGTCAAATGGGTTTATGAATCAGGTTGTTCTTAGGTTTTAAAGATAGACTTATTTATGTTTGAATCATTGTTATCTCCTCTCTATAGGATTTCTATCTTAGAATAGAATCATAAAAAAAGGCTGTCCGATAAAGACAGCCTCTTTCATGTGTAGAAAATATTTATTCTTGGGTTACTTTTTGTGTAAGAGATTGAAATCCTTCACCAAGTATCTCACTTGCATTCATTACAGTAATAAAAGCATTCGGATCAATTCTGTGGATATGTTCTTCAAGAATAGGTACTTCACGACGACTGATTACTGTGAAAATAACTTTCTTTTCTTCGTCGCTATACATTCCTGTTCCATGTAAAACGGTTCCTCCTCTTTTAAGATCGTTTAGAATACGATCCTTGATTTCATCATATTCATTAGATACAATGATCAATGCTTTATTGTAGTCTAATCCTTCCATTGTTACATCGATCGCTTTACCTGTGATATAGATAACCAACCAACTGTATAGAGGGATTCTCCAATCTTCAAATGCAACTAAGGCGATTAAAACAATTGCAGAGTCTACAAAGATCATAAGTTTACCAAGAGACCATCCTGTGTATTTCTGAATGATCATGGCAATAATATCCGATCCTCCTGATGTTGCTTTGGATTTAAATATTAATCCTAGTCCAACACCTATTAATAGACCACCGAAAAGACAGGAAAGCAGAACATCATTTACTAGTGGCGCATCTCCATCGACTCTTAGATAGGTGACAAGGTCAATAAGACCAGAACATACAAAGAATCCAACGATGGTTTTAATACCAAATCGAGGTCCTAAGATGATGATTCCAGCTATTGTTAAAGGGATGTTGAGAATTAAACCTGTTCCTCCAACGGGAAGTCCTTCGGGAAAAGCATCAAATATACCTTTGGTTAAGTGGTGAACAACAATAGCAATACCGTATACTCCTCCAGGCGCTATTTTATGTGGAGTGATAAAGAAGTCATAAGCAATGGCCATGGTAAAGCAACCTAGCACAATTAATCCATAGTCAATAAACCACTGTTTAGAGAAAATGCGTTGTTTAGGAATAAAACTCATGTTAGTTGATTTAAGTTTGTTAAAAATGGAACGTTTGACACAAATATAGAAAAGTAAAATTCAGTCAAACCAAACATATTTCATATTGAGAAGATATTTTTCTGTTGTATAATATGTCAATCAAAATGGCTGAAATTATGCTTTAATCATATCTGTTATTTATCTTCTTATTGATTGATAGTTTCTTACTGTAAACCATTTCTCTGCTTATAAGTTTTATTGATATCATGATAAATTATATCGAATGGGTTATTTTGGATTCAGACCTATTCGTCCCTTATATTTGTAATAGTTAAAAAAATAAAGAATAAATCATTTTTAAAATATATCATCATGCAAGTATTAGTTGGAAAAAAAGCTCCTCAGTTTAGCGCATCAGCAGTTGTTAATGGAAACCAAATTGTAGAAAACTTTTCTTTAGATCAGTTTGTCGGAAAAAAAGAAGTGGTATTTTTCTTTTACCCTCTAGATTTTACTTTCGTTTGTCCAACAGAGTTGGTAGCTTTCCAAAATAAGTTGGCTGAATTTGAGAAGAGAAATGTTGAAGTTGTAGGTTGTTCAATTGATTCAGAATTTTCACACTTTGCATGGTTGCAAACAGAAAAAAATAAAGGTGGTATTAAAGGTGTTTCTTATCCTCTTGTTGCTGATGTTTCTAAGACTATCGCTAAAAATTATGGCGTATTAGCTGGAGCTGAAGTACGCGATGAGGTGACAGGAGAAGTTCGCTTTGATGGAGCAGCTGTTGCTTATCGTGGATTATTCCTAATTGATAAGGCCGGAGTTGTTCGCCATCAAGTAATTAACGACTTGCCTCTTGGCCGTAGTGTAGACGAAGCTTTGCGTATGGTTGATGCATTACAACATTTTGAGCAATATGGTGAGGTTTGTCCAGCAAACTGGAAAGAGGGAGAAGAGGCAATGAAAGCTACCCAAGAAAGTGTAGCAGAGTATTTGTCTAAATAAAAAAGTTTGCAATTTTAAAGTAAACAATCTTTCGGAATTGTTGTTTTCTTAGTATGTTGTGGTAATTATAAAAATATTAGATTATGAAGATTAATAGATATGAGGATATTTCTCAAATAGAGAGAGAAGCAAAAAAAGATTATATTGACCGTCACTCTGCTTTCGTTCATGTTCAAGGTGAAGCTCGTAAAGGAGAAAAATATAAAGTGAAAGTGAAAGTAGGTGAGGAGTATCTTCATCCAGATGATTTTGACCACTATATCTCATGGGTACAGTTGTGGGATGGTGAGAAAATGTTGGCTCAAGCAACTTTTATGGCAGGTGCTTTAGGTAATGCTGCTGGACAAGTAGAAGTTGATTTTTATGTTGTTCCAACTAAATCTACAATGAAATTAATGGCACATGCTTATTGTACTAAGCACGGTCTTTGGCAAAGTGACGAAGTCGTTGTCGAAGTTGTAGATTAATTATTATAAGACAGACTTTTTATATAGTCCTATACCATCTATATAATGGCATAGGACTATTTTTATATATGGATCAAGTATGAGATTGTTACACTTTACTAAGATAAAAAGACTTAATTCTTTTATTTCTTGAGCTATTTGTACTTTCTTTGTCGCATTGAAATAATTAATAAAGAAATAACTATGGGTATCGTAAGAGATAAAAAGGTTACTTTAACCTATGATCTTCGTATCGAATCATTTGATGCTGAAATCTATGAAGCTGCAACAGCAGAAAATCCTCTACAATTTATTTATGGAGCAGGACAAATGTTGCCAGCATTCGAAGCTGCTATTGATGGATTAGAAGAAGGTGCAGAATTCCGTCTTCAACTTACTTCAGAAGAAGCTTATGGACCAGTAAATGAAGAGGCTATCGTTGAATTGCCAAAATCTATCTTTGAAACTGAAGGTAAATTTGATGATGAGAGAATTAAAGTAGGTGAAATGGTTCCTATGATGACTTCTGATGGTCGTAGAATGACTGGTGTTGTTCTTGACGTTACTGACGAAATCGTTAAAATGGACTTTAATCACCCTCTTGCTGGTGAGGAACTTTATTTTGTAGGTAGTATCCTTAAAATTGAAGAGCCTTCTGTTGAGGAACTTGAAGCGGTTTATAACCCTGCAGGTGGTTGTGGTTGTAGCTCTGATGGCTGTGGCTCAGGAAGCTGTGGTTCTGATGAAGGAGGATGTGGTTCAGGTTGTGGATGCTAAGATTTGCAATAGAATATATCAAAAGGGATGATTTGAAAAATCATCCCTTTTTGTTTCCTATTAGAAGCAAAAAAAGGTTACCTCCGTGGAGATAACCTTTTTGTCGTTATGACTAAAGTTACATTCTATTCATTCTAAATTGATTCTCCAATTTCTTTCTTGATAAAAAGATACGGCTCTTTACTGTTCCCATGGGTAATCCTAAGATGTCACATATCTCAGTATATTTATATCCCTTCTGAAATAGAACAAATGGTGTTCTAATATTTTCTGGGAGTAACTCTATTGCTTTATATATCTCTTTCATTTCTTGTTGGGCATCAGGGGCAGCAAATACTTTATTCTTGGCAATGGATAGCAAATAATCATTAGTTGAACTTTCCATCATCATTCTGTTTTTGACTTTCTTACGATAGTTGTTAATGAAAGTATTTTTCATTATGGTATACACCCATGCTTTAAAGTTCGTATCTTTTTTAAACTTACTTTGAAAGTTTAAAGCTTTTAAAAATGTCTCTTGTACTAAGTCAGCTGCACTGTCTTGATTCGCTGTTAGACTTAAGGCGTAGTAGTATAATCTATCCTCAAGATTTATAAGTGATTCATTAAATTGAAATTTCGTCATAATCTCGATATCTTAGGTTCAATACTCTGTTTTTCACTACTATAAATATACATAAATAAAATAAGGATTAAAAGGTCTTTTATGTAATTTAACATATAAGGATCTATAGATCCTTATATTGTAGCTTAATCTTAGATGTTTAATCATATATATTTCGTTATTGACCTTCTACTAAGCTTGAGAATATAGAATATTCTTCTTTATATTGTTGGTTGATAGTATTTTATCTTTAAGATATAAGTATGTCTTTATGAGTATTATGGTATTTATTCTATTTAGCATAAGTTGAAGTGCAAATGCTATTATATTTTAGTTGTTCTTAAATAGTGACAATATGAGACTATTTTGTGGTGTTTTAGTGACAGAGTGTAAGTAAAAGATGTTTGTGTGTATGATTTGTTAGATATATCTTTTATTGTTGTTTCATTCTGTTGTTTAGGTCTTCGTGATTGTAAAGCTAGTAGACCTATTTTAGGATCTATTTTTTCTCTTTCTTTTCGTCTATAGCTTCTTATGTTATATCTTTGATTTGCTCAACTTCTTTGAAAGTTATTTTGGGCACTTTTTATAAGTGAAGAAATTAGAAGATTATATGTTACAACAGAAATCAAATATTATTATTGCAACGTCCTATCTAGGAAATATACACCATTTCTTTTATTTATTAAATTCAGAAGGTATTGTATATGATGATATGGAGAGATATCAAAAACAGACTTATCGTAATAGATGTCAAATTCTAGGGGCTAATGGAGTTCAAAATCTAACGATCCCTGTTGAGGCTAAAAACCATACTGCGATACGTGATGTGAAAATATCTTATGCTACACAATGGCAGAAGCAACACTGGGGTGCAATGTTGGCTGGATATAATCATTCACCTTATTTTGAATATTATCGTGATTATTTTGAGCCCTTTTATTCTAAAAATTACCAATACCTTTGGGACTTCAATATGGAGTTAGAAGAGGTGATATTAGATCTTCTGGATGAGCAAATTAAATTGGACTTTACTAGCAGAATAGATTCTATGGAAGAAGCCAAAGATCTACGTAAGTATATAACACCGAAGAAGCCTTTAACTGATGATGCTTTTACTCAAAAGCCTTATCGTCAGATGCTGTTTTCCAAAGGGCAATTTATGCCTAATTTATCTATTGTCGACCTGCTTTTCAACCAAGGTACAGAGTCTTATTTGTATCTAAAATAGGCCGATGTTTTATCTATCATTGATGGGCTGAGACAAAAAAAGGAGATTGTCAATATTCTGACAATCTCCTTTTTAAATCATTGAATTTAATATTATCTCATATCAATAACATCTACATCAGGATGACTCGTTTTGTCAAAAGTGAAGTAGTTGTCATCAAAGTTTTTCGATGTATCCATCTCTTTTACCTTGATAGTGTAAACATTCCCATCGTTAGCATAAGTAATTGCTTTATTAAGCTTATTGTCAGAGGTAATAAATAATACTACCTTTTTGAAGTTCTCCTCTTTTTCTGGAGTAAGCTCAATCTCATACTCTTTAAGATTGTTACGAGTGTGGGTGTTTAGAAGTTTCGCATTCATCCCTTCCTTGTAAAGAACGAACATTTTAGCTGGGTCTACTGCTCCTGCTTCTTCATTATCTACATTGGTAATATTTACTTCATTGGTACTTGGCATATAAGAATAGCTCGTTTTCCCATTCGAGTAAATTTCTATTCCTAACATGTCCAATCGGTACATTTCACCTTTAACAACAAGCTTACCCGAATTGGTATCACTTATTTCAGCTTCTTTGTTTTCTAGTGAAAAGTCAAAAGTTGCTGATATTGAAGGGTATGCCTCTAGTTGTTTCGTGAATTTATCGATAATGCTTTTTCCGTCTTTTTGTCCAAATACTACAGTTGAACCTAAAAGAATCGTTAATAGTAATATTGCTCTTCTCATATTATGTTTATAATAAATCGTGTCCCAATATAGTTAAATTATAGAGATTGTAATAATAATTCAAGATTTGTTTCATCTGGAACAAGAACTTTACGTGCTTTTGATCCTTCATTGGGACCCACTACTCCTACATATTCAAGTTGATCCATGATCCTTCCTGCTCTGTTATAGCCAATAGAAAATTTCCTTTGAATAGCAGAAGTCGATCCTACTTGGTTCATCACAATAAGTCTAGCTGCTTCTTCAAATAGTTCATCTCTATTCTCAAGGTCTGCATCGTCTCCTACATGTGCTGATTCATCTTTATATTCAGGAAGCAAGAATGCCGTAGGATATCCTCTTTGTGCGCCAATAAATTGAACCAATTCTTCCACTTCAGGCGTGTCAATAAATGCACATTGAACACGTGTCATCTCACTACCCGTATGGATAAGCATATCTCCTTTCCCAATTAATTGATTGGCACCTGGAGAATCAAGAATGGTTCTACTGTCAATCATCGAGGCTACTTTAAATGCTACCCTCGCTGGGAAGTTTGCCTTAATAGGTCCAGTGATAATGTTCGCTGATGGTCTTTGTGTTGCGATAATCATATGAATACCAACAGCCCTTGCTAGCTGTGCGATACGTGCAATCGGAGATTCAATCTCTTTCCCCGCTGTCATGATTAAGTCGGCAAACTCATCAACAATAACAACAATATAAGGAAGGTAGTGGTGTCCTTTATCTGGATTAAGACGTCTTTCGATAAACTTCTTATTGTACTCTTTTATATTTCTAGCATGCGCATTTTTTAATAGGTCATATCGTTTATCCATCTCAATACATACAGAGTTTAGTGTATTCTTCACCTTCTGAACATCTGTAATAATTGGCTCTTCTTCGTCTTCCATCTTTGCGAGGAAGTGATTTTCGATCACCGAATATAGACTAAGCTCTACTTTCTTTGGATCGACAAAAACGAATTTTAATTGAGCTGGATGCTTTTTATATAGAAGAGATGCAATCATGGCGTTTAGCCCAACTGATTTACCTTGTCCTGTTGCGCCAGCAACAAGAATGTGTGGCATCTTAGCTAGATCGACCATATAAACCTCGTTAGAGATCGTTTTCCCGAAAGCAATAGGCAACTCATAATCGGATTCAGAGAATTTCTTTGATCCAATAATTTCTCTCATTGAAACGATCTGTGCCTTTTGGTTTGGTACTTCAATACCGATAGTTCCTTTCCCTGGGATCGGTGCAATAATACGTATACCTAGGGCAGCAAGACTTAATGCGATATCATTCTCTAGGTTCTTGATCTTATTGATACGTACTCCTGGCGCAGGAATTATTTCATATAAGGTGATGGTTGGTCCAGTGGTTGCTTTAATACTTTTAATCTCAATATTGTAGTTTTTCAGTGTCTCCACAATACGATTTTTATTCTCTTGCAACTCTTCCGTTGTTACTACATTCGACTGAGAATCGAATTTACGTAGTAGATCGAGTCCAGGGAATTTGTAAGAAGAAAGATCCAATGTAGGATCGTAATTCTCTAGAGGTTTATGATCTAGCTCGTTTACTTGCTCTTCGTGAACCATCTCAGCCACCTCAAGGTTTAGATCTTCTTCATTTTCGTCGTGGTTTCCGACTTCTTCTTTATCCTCTATTCGTTGAGGGGTAGGTTCTGTGATAATTGTTTTTGCCTCTTCGACAGGAAGTTCAAAATGAAATTCAGGTATGGCTTCTTCCTCTGGAACGATCTCTTTTGTTGGTTCAGTTATTGGTTGTTCTTCAGTTACAGGATTCTTGAAACTCTCTTTTTCAACAACCTCTTCTTCTTTATGATCATCTGAAACAATCTCTGCTTCATTATTTGCCACTTCTGTAGCCAAATGAGTAGGGGTGCGTTTTTTTAGAGATAAAGACTTAAAGAATGCGATAAAACGTTGGGAACTATAGGAGCAGAAGTCAATAGATTTCTCTATTGCCGATTTTAACAGGTCTGGGAAATTATCAAATTCGAATATCATGAAGACCATCGCTGTTACCAGAAGAACTAAGAATGTCCCTAGTTTGCCTATAGCACTATTCATTAGCTGGCTATAGTATAGTCCGTAAGCTCCTCCGGGAAAGAAATTAGAGTTCTCATAGAAAGCTACAAAAAGGTAGCCTAAAGTAATACTACTCCATGACATGATGATCATTAACTTCACTGTTCTAAGTAGAAATCTTTTTTTCCCTCCTAGTGCAAAGAAGCCTAGTAGTACAAAGAAATATACCACCCCAAAAGAAGCCAGTCCTAGATATCTATTGATGAGATAATCTCCAAGATAGATCCCAGATTTTCCTCCGATATTATGGATGGTATTAGAAGGGTCAGATAATATCTCTTGAACAGTGATATTAAGAGCACTCTGATCTGATTTCCCTAAAATAAAGAAAAGAATAAGAGATATTAATAGATACAATGCAAATGCAAAGGAGATAAGTGCAAAGATTAATTTTATTCTACCTCCAGGACGAAGGTTCTTTATTTTTGAAAATAGATTGGTTACGGCGTTTGTTTTCTTTTTTGTCATTCTTATCTAAATCCTATAATTCTTTCATGTTTATATTACAAATTTAATCTTTTGGTTGGTACTAGTTTTATACTTTCCATAGAATTTACCTTAAAAAGTGTGGAAAGTGCATTTCTGTGCAAAACAAATTGGAAAATGTATGATTTTTATTCTAACATAACAATGTTCTTAAGCACGTTCCAAGTCATTGGTTTATAGATGTTAAATGTGTTATTTTAGTTTCAGAAATTATTACCAAAGATTCCTTTTAAATATTTGTACACTATGACAAAACTTGCAGTATTAGCTTTAGGTGGTAATGCACTTTTGCGTTCCAATGAAGAAGGTAATATAGACCAACAGAATAAAAATACAATGGATACATTAGAGAATATTGTATTTTTGTTGAAAGAGAATTATAATCTTATCATTACTCATGGTAATGGCCCTCAAGTTGGAAATATCCTTCTACGTAACGAGGCTGGAACAAGGGATTATGGTATCCCATCTATGCCTTTGGATGTTTGTGTAGCCGATTCCCAAGGTGGCATAGGTTATACTATTGAACGAAATCTAAGAAATCTTCTTAAAAAGTATAATATCCAACGTGAAGTAATTACCATGGCTTCTATGGTTGAGGTAGATCCTGATGATCATGCTTTTGTTAATTGGACTAAGCGTGTTGGCCCTACCTATAACGAAGAACAGAAGAATAAATTACAACAAGAGAATGGTTGGCAGTTTAAATCTACTCCAAAGAAAGAGGGGGCTTACCGTAGAGTCGTTCCTTCGCCTACTCCTATCTCTGTAATGAACTCTTCTTGGATCAAAGAACTTTGTGAACGTGGTGTTATTGTAATTGCTAGTGGAGGAGGAGGAATCCCTGTTTACCATGATCAATTAAACAACCTAGTTCCAGTGGAAGGGGTTATTGACAAAGATATGGCTTCTTCTGTCCTTGCAACAAGTGTAGGTGCGGATGAGTTTTACATTCTTACAGATGTTCCTTACCTTTATTCTGATTTTGGTACCAAAGATCAGAAAGTGCTAGAGTTCTTGGATTACAAAGACGCTGTAGAATACGGACACAAAGGTGCTTTCGGTGAAGGAACAATGCAACCTAAAGTAAATGCTTGTCTTGATTTTGTTAATAATGGTGGTGAAAAAGCAATTATTACTGAGGCTACCAAACTTCAAGATAGAAAATTCGGAACAAAGATTACGCTTCATTACGAAGAAGTAGAAAAAGCATAAAACCTAATAAAACTTTTAATTATGGCATTCAATCTTAAAAATAAAAGTTTCTTAACTTTATTAGACTATACTCCACAAGAGATTCGCTATTTATTGCAATTGGCTACAGATCTAAAAAAAGCCAAAAGAGCAGGTTACGAACAACCTCGTATGACTGGTAAAAATATCGCATTGATATTCGAAAAATCTTCTACAAGAACACGTTGTGCTTTTGAGGTTGCTGCTTATGATCAAGGAGCTAAGGTTACTTATCTTGGACCTTCAGGATCACAGATAGGGGTGAAAGAGTCTA
Organism: Prolixibacteraceae bacterium; assembly: GCA_025210775.1. Classification (GTDB taxonomy): domain Bacteria; phylum Bacteroidota; class Bacteroidia; order Bacteroidales; family Prolixibacteraceae; genus Halosquirtibacter. The sequence continues at coordinate 121,374 of JAOARB010000020.1, read as the reverse complement.
TGAAAGACACTGCTCGTGTTTTAGGTCGAATGTATGATGGTATTGAATACCGTGGTTACGGTCAACAAATTGTGAATGAATTGGCTGAATTTGCAGGAGTACCTGTTTGGAATGGTCTGACTAATGAGTTCCACCCAACACAGATCTTAGCCGATTTCCTTACCATGATGGAGCATACTTCTAAAGATCTTTCTGAAGTGAAATTTGCTTACCTTGGTGATGCTCGTAACAATATGGGGAATTCACTAATGGTAGGTGCAGCAAAACTAGGAATGGATTTCCGTGCCGCTGCTCCAACACAATGTCAACCTAAGCAAAAGCTACAAGAACGTTGTCAAGCAATTGCGGATGAAACAGGAGGTAAAATCTTAATTACAGAATCTGTAGAAGAGGCTGTTAAAGATTGTGACTTTATCTATACTGATGTTTGGGTATCTATGGGAGAACCAGATGAAGTATGGGAAGAAAGAATCAAACTTCTTAAACCTTATCAAGTGAACAAAGAAGTGATGGAAATGACCGGAAATAAAAATGTAAAATTCTTACACTGTCTTCCTTCTTTCCACAACTGTGAAACCCAAGTAGGTCAAGAGATTAATAACAAATTTGGATTGACTGCAATGGAAGTAACAGACGATGTATTTGAAAGTGAGGCATCTATTGTTTTTGATGAAGCAGAAAACAGAATGCATACCATCAAAGCAGTAATGGTTGCCACTTTAGGTTCGTAAATAAGCACATAGGATTTCCATCATATATATGATGGAGATCCTATTTTTATTTTAGAAACGTTTCTTTCTATCCATTTCTCTTTTAGCATCTTTCAGCTTCAAAGATTCTCTCTTATCATAGTTCTTCTTACCTTTCGCAAGACCTATTTCCATTTTAGCTAAACCTCTATCATTGATAAATAGACGTAGAGGAATAATAGTCAGACCATTCTCTTTGATCTTTCTTTCCCACTTACGTATTTCTTTTTTCTCCAATAAAAGTTTTCTCTCTCTTTTTGCAATATGATTGTAGTGTGTACCGTAATCATACTCCGAAATCGAAAGATTCCTTACGTACAACTCTGATTTCTCGAAATAACAAAATGAGTCTGAAAGGTTTGCTTTCCCCAGACGTAAAGATTTAATTTCTGTTCCAACTAAACAGATACCTGCAACCAATCGTTCAAGTATCTCGTAGTCAAAGGTTGCCCTTTTATTTTTTATATTAACTGTCTTTTGAATTTTCATGACTTAATAAAATAGTAATATGGCATTACTCTAATTATAATATTATAGCAGGTTTATCATATTAAATAATAGAGACATGCAGATATGAATGCACAAATATAGTAAAACCGCGCCAATAGTGTATCTATTCTTCTTTTCCTTTGGAATTTGTTCTTCAGATAGAAATAGCTGATACAGGATATATATTGCATATGGACTCACAATCCATATTAAATATAACCATGGTACCAAGATGGTGGTCACTTCTAAAAACCACAAAGGGATATAGGCAAGAAGAAGGTCCGCAAACAGTGTCTCATTTTGAACATTTGTTTTGGTCTTCTCACTGATCTTACTTATAATCCATGCTGTACTCCATGGAACAAGAAAAATAGTAGCTGGTTTGGTTAGTATCTTATATAGGATGTTACAACTCACAGAAGGCATCATGATATAGTTCAGCGCATACTTAAATAGTATGGCTATAACATACCCTACAATCATAATCCAAAGATAGTTGTATACTTCCTTTTCTTTTAATTCCTTTGATAAATGATTTATCTTTAAACTATCTCCACGCAGCAGCGTTTTTGTGGAAAGAATAAACGATTCGATATGTTGTTTTGTATTCATTTCAGCATTATTTCACTTACGAATTTAAAAATAGTGATATTTTTGTAATTCATTTGTAATCTACACCCTAATATTTAATAATATGCACGAGCAAGTATATGATATGATTACGGTTTTAGGGGCTACGGCCACCGGTAAAACTTCATTAGCAACAAAGGTGGCATCTCTACTATATGGAGAGGTGATATCTGCAGATTCACGACAAGTATATCGTGGTATGGATATTGGTACGGGTAAGGATTTAGCCGACTATGTTGTCGACGACAAACAAGTTCCTTATCATCTAATAGACATCCTAGATGCAGGCGAGCAATATAATGTCTTTGAATATCAGAAGGATTTTCAAAAAGTATATGAAGATCTAAAGTCAAAAGATATCTTTCCTGTATTATGTGGCGGTTCGGGAATGTATATTGAGGCTGTCCTTAAAGGATATAAACTTGCTCAAGTACCAGTGAATGAACCTTTGCGTGAAACATTGTCACAGATGACACTCGAACAGCTTGTAGCGCGACTTAAGCAACTAAAAAGTGTTCATAACAATAGCGACATCGAAAATAAGAAACGAGCTATTCGTGCTATCGAGATAGAAGAATATATGGTCGATCATCCCGATCTTGATTGGGAATTCCCTCAAATAAATAGCTTGATTGTAGGTATTGATTTCTCAAGAGAAGAGCGTCGTCAGAGAATCACCGAACGTCTCCACCAAAGACTCGAAGAGGGAATGGTCGAAGAAGTTCAAGGTCTTCTTGATCAAGGTGTAACTCCTGAAGGATTGATCTATTATGGTTTGGAATACAAGTTTATAACTGAATTCTTAACAGGGCAGATCTCGAAACAGAGAATGGTAGAAGGTTTAAATGTAGCCATCCATCAGTTTGCAAAAAGACAAATGACTTGGTATAGACGAATGGAAAAGAATGGTTTTAACATTCACTGGATCGATGGTCATCTATCTCTAGAGGATAAAACCGAAAAAGTGATGCAACTACTAAAAAAATAATTCTATAAATAATAAAGGCTACTCTAAATATTAGAGTAGCCTTTTTTGATAAATCTTTAGGATAATGGAAGATTGATCCCCCGAAAAGCCTTCCTTATCACTTAAGATTTACAGTCTATGATTGTTGTTATTCTACGTCTTTAGATAGAATAAATCTTGTTACAAAGATACCTTTTCCATCTCCTTCACCAGCATCACTCTCTACAGCACTAGTAACATGGACAAGATCCCATCCTTCTTCAAGAAGGGCTGTTAGTTTATCAGAGATAACTGCATCGTTAGAAGCAATGTTTTGGAAGTTAATACCTGCCATACTATAGAAGTTAAGAAGTTTCGTCTCCTCAAAATTCTTAATCTTGATTGCTTTTCTTGATACTTTACCTTGGTTGCTTTTCTTACCATCATTTCTTGATGTAGTAAGATTTTTTGAGCTAATATCTGATTTTTCTTCAATTACCCTAGAACGACCAATTCCCATAGGAACGATAGACTCTACAGTAGTTACAATCTTAATTACCTTTTTTGCACTTGCTGGAATAGCTGAAACCGTTAGGATAAGCACCATTCCCAATAAAATCTTAGAAATTTTCATCTTCGTAAAATCTTTTAGTTAGTTTAACTTAATATGTCACACGTAACTTATTAGTATCGTAATTTAATATTTTGTTACATGTGACAATTATTTTTTTTTATTTAAGATTGTCTTCCAAAAAGTTAGTGAACAATTTATATAGATGACGTCGGGTGTTTCCACCATAGATACTGTGGTTTCTATTGGTGTAACTCATCATTTGAAACTGGATGTCCGACTGTACCAAAACTTCCGTCAATTCGGCTGTATTTTGATAGTGTACATTGTCGTCAGCAGTTCCGTGACACAATAGATATTTACCTTTAATCTTTGGTGCCCAATAGATAGGAGAGTTCTTGTCATATCCATCAGGATTCTCTTTTGGTGTTCTCATGTAACGCTCTGTGTATACAGAATCATAGAATCTCCAGTTGGTTACTGGTGCAATCGCAATGGCTGCTTTAAACACATCAGATCCTTTAGCCAAACAAAGTGTTGACATAAATCCACCATAACTCCATCCCCAAATGGCCATATTCTTTTCATCAATATAGTTTAGAGAACCTAAATATTTAGCAGCATCTATCTGGTCATCACTTTCAAGATGTCCAAGATCCATATAAGTACATTTTCTGAATTCTTCGCCTCTTGCTCCAGTTCCTCTAGGGTCTACACAAGCTACAACAAACCCTCTTTCTGCCATATAATAGTACCAGTCAATACGAAAGATATCCAATACTTGTTGTGAGTTAGGACCACTATATTGTGTCATTAAAAGAGGATACTTTTTGTTCTCATCGAAATTCGATGGTTTGATGATATAGCCATTCAAAGAGATTCCTTCTTTATTTTTAAAAGTGAAGAACTCTTTTGTTGGAATATCGTATGTTTTAATCTTTTGGTTTAACTCTTTATTATTCTGTAATACACGTAATGTTTTTCCTCTACGATCTTTAAGAGAAGTGATCATAGGTGTATTTACATTTGTGAATGTATGGATAAAATAGGAAAAGTTCTTACTGAAATAGGCATTGTTTGTTCCCTCTTTCGATGCGATAGGATAGGTCTTTTTACCAGAGTGAGTTACACTGTATACCTCACGTTGCATTGCATTTTTCTTGGCTGCCTGATAGTAGAATATTTTCTTTGTGCTATCGTAACCATAATAGTGTGTAACATCATATTCCCCAGTAGTAAGCTTGCGTATCAACCCGCCTAATTTACTGTAAAGATATAGCTGCATATATCCATCTTTCTCACTTGCTACGATAAACTCTTTATCATTTGGCAAGAAAGTCAAATAGTCATAAGTACTCTCGTCAATATATCTTTTGTTTTTGTCTGTATAGATAACACGTGTATCACCAGAGAATGGATTAGCCAATAATAGCTCCATATTATTTTGGCGACGGTTTAGACGGATAACCCCCAAATCAGATCCTGAATAGGTCCAACGAATACGTGGAATATATTGGTCGGTCTCTTTACCTATATCTACCTTAATGGTGTTTTTCTTTTTAATGTCATATACATGTACACTTACAACCGAATTGGCTTCTCCGGCCTTTGGATATTTGTAAGAATATTCTCCTGGATACTCTTTATTCGCTTCGTAAGTTGGATGACTCCCTTTATACATTGGGAAATCAAAAGTCTTTACTTTGGTCTCGTTAAATTTGATATATGCTAGTTTGGTATTGTCTGGAGACCATTCGAAAGCCTTGTTAAAGGCAAACTCTTCCTCATAAACCCAGTCTGGTGCACCATTGATGATTTTGTTATACTCTCCATCTTTGGTAATCTGAAATTCTGTTCCAAAATACAAAGTGGAAACAAATAGATTGTTGTTTCTAACAAAAGCAATACGGTTACCATCAGGTGAAAATGTCGCCAATTGTTGAGGTCCATTCTTTGATAGTGCTTTCAACTCTTTGGTCACATAGTTATATACATAGTATTCAGCTGTAAACGAATGTCTGTATATCTTTTTTGTGTTTGTAGTTAAAAGGAGTTTATTCTCGTTAGACGAAAATTGATAGTCAGAAAAATGCTTTATTGGTGCATCTTCGATCTCTTTAAGATCAAAAAGGACAGAAACTTTTTTTCCAGTTTTGTAGTTGTATTTTACGATTTCAGTCCCTTTACCTTCTAATGTGGTATAGTGTATCCCATCTTTCATGCTTCGGATACCATAAATTCTCTTTGGAGAGAAAGAATAATTAGTGACTACATCCTCAAAAGAAATCTTTTCTTTTTGGGCTAATGATGGCATAGTCAATATTAAGATCGCAAGGACCGAAAATAGAAGTCTCTTTACAAGATACATAATTCTGATATTTTTAAGTGCTTTATTACAAATACACAATGAATGTGTATTTCCCAATTTTTCTTTCAAAGGTATTAAGGAGTTGAATAGAAAACAAAGATCTTTTTCATATTCTAACTTACCAACTTAAAAAAAGTAGGTCGTTTTTATTTTAAATCATTAGTTCTTCGTCATCTATGGGGTATGATTTTCTCTTCATCAAATCATCGATGCCCTTTTAAAAATCTATCTCTTCTATCGTTTCTCGAGGATATTCAAGTATAGAGATATCCTACTCAAATCGATCTTTTATTGCAATAGAGATCATGTTGAGGTCTCTCTCCTTGTAATCGTTTAAGGAGACAACAGATCCAAAAAAGAGAACACCTCTTATTGCTTGTCTTCTATATTTTTATTGTACGATATGTTGTGTCGCAACTCACTGAAATATAACAGTTATATGCCTTTGTTTTTTTAAGGAGTATGGAGCGTTTTTTAAGATATAAAAGTGCTACTTTATAGCTATCAAATAGCTCTTAATTTTGTTATAATCTCATTTTACATTCATATCAAGTTCACATCAACTTCATATTAACTTCATATCAAGTTCACTTATGCGTTATGTCAAGTTTACTCTAAAATGAAGTTGATATGAAGTTAATATAGCTATGATGTAGCCAACAAATGGGCGTTATCTGGATTTGATAGGAATTAAAGTAGTATTAAGTGCTTGTTTTCTAGCTTTTACCCCCCATATCCTCCATTGATTATCTAGTAAAGTGCTATTATTTGTTCGTATATTATGTTTATATGTGTCCATTTTTCTGCCATATAATCAAACTCCACGTATTCTTTTCAAATAACAAAGTAGGGGTGCATAATAGTTTCGTAGTACTAAGATGGTATATCGTCAATCTTATCCGATCGTTGTGTCCTTTGGGATTTATTTTGAAAATATGATTTTGTCCTTGGTCTAAGTTGTTGATTATTGGTTGCCTAATGGATAATCCGACTCTTTCTATGGGGTTCAATATTTCGGTTTAATAAGAGAAATGTAAGTAAATAATACAAAAATGTGAGTACTTATAGAGTATTGTGTGCTCTTATATTTGAAAACATAGATTATAGACAACAAATAATTAGTCAGATAAAGGAATAATGTGGAATAATCTTAATAATATAAGATAGTTTGTTTTCTGACGAATGGTAGAAAGGCTATCTCTTGCAAGAGATAGCCTCTTTTTTTATGGTATCACTTGCATTCAAATCATATCATGGTTGCAATTTAACACGGGTATCACAGATACATTATCCTATCTATTGCTTCAACAGCATCGCGAAGAGATGACATATTTGTAGAGGACATAATCGTAAAAAACATAATTATAAAGCGTTGATCCAATGTGTGGTAGAGATCGCATCATGTGTCTGCCCAATTTTATTCTTTGAATATCGCATGATAGAGTTTGGGGATGGTTCTTTTACACAAAATCTTGCGGTGACTTAAAATACTTGACATAACATACCCTGTTTTACTCCTTCTTTAGTGCCGCTTCAGTTATGTTGTTTTCGATAATTAGTAGCATCTCTAATAGCTCTTTTTGTTTCTGTTTGGCTATCCCTTTTAGTGCAATAGAAGAGGAGCTTTCCCAACATGATTGAACATCGTTTTTTATGTTGTTTGCTTTGGACTGAAGATAAACATGGGTCTGTCTAGCATCTTTTTTATTCTTCTCTTTTTTTACATATCCTAGTTTGACAAGCTTATCTACGATCCTTGTGGTGTTGGCATAATCTTTTTTTGACTTGGATGATAGTGCCCCTATGGTTAACCCATCCTCTTCCCAAAGGTAGTATAGAAGAACCCATTGATCTGGCGTGATGTCTAAATTCTTTTCTGTGATTAATTGGGTTACCTGCCTTTTTAGTAACATCGCCAAACGTGCAACGGTATAGTTGACAGAATGATCTAAATTAAATTTCATCTTCAATACGTTGTTTGATTTTCTTCCATGATGGAGTCCCTTGTATGCAGCTCTGATCCATATGTTCTAGAATGACTTTAAATCGACTCATTGGAATCGCAAGGGACAATAGGTTTGATTCGAAATGAGGACGTACTGAAGGATCTAGTAAACCTAAGAACGAGCGATATCCATTCTTTTTGTTTTCTACCACTGTTTGGGAAATAATAGAGCTACATCCTGAACCAAAAGGGAAACTGATTGTGTCGGATTCATTACGGTCAAAAAAGATCCATGAGGATAAACCACACAAGACATCTGGAGTAACAAAGAAGATCAGTCCCTCTATCTGGTCTAGATTGTCCACTTTTGATAGGGGTAGAAAATTGAGGAATTGATCACTAAGATCTAGCATCTCTAATGCTTTAATAAACTGTGTTACCTGTTCTGGCTGTTGTTTGTATCTCTCTTTGTAGGATACAAAGTCTGGAATAAATGGTGGAACTTCAGAAAAACCTGAGTATACTTTCCCTCCAGGACAACCGATACTGTCTTTATCGTAGGAAATGATCTCTCCTTTACGACATCTGTTTAGATCTTTCATATAACAACCCCTGCTTTTGATGGGAGGGCTTAATGGTTCCTTTGAATAGTAGAACGCCAATGGTAGTTCGTAATTTCCAAAAGCATCCTTGTACATCTTAATAAATAGATCTTTTTTCATCGTAATGTATAATTATATTTGTCATGACAAATATATGAAAATTGTAAATAATCTATCCTTAAATTCTTATGATTTTGTGGTGAATAGAAATCACAAAGTAGGTTATACGAAATCGATTATGTTGCATTTTTTACGAGGTGAATTGTTTGATATCCGAATGTTTAAAATCGCAGTATCATTATGAAGATCGATCTATAATAAGATGTGTTGTGGTGAGAGGATGTCCTTTTATGAATAGACTTTAATATGTTGTATAACTAAGTGAAGTTTTGAAACAATAGATGTGAACAATTGTTTTACTATTGAATTGGAAAAGTATTGCTTATGAAATCAGGTAGAAACATTATCGTATTTATGTATAGTATTAGCGTAATTGCTTTTATGACTAGCATTTTGTTGGCTCCTGCATTGGTCCCTATCTCTGAATTTATTGGGGGAGATTTGGCTATTGTAAAGAGTCAGTTTTTAGCTGTCATTCCTTCTGCTAGTGCATTGATTGTTTCCTTGGTTTGGACCAAAGTGCGTATTGCTCATCATTATTGGGGAAAGCTGCTTTTTTTGATTTCACTGATATTGTATGGATTAACGGGGGTAATGTGTTATTGGGAACATGAGTTTAGTTCTATGATAATAACCCGTTTGGTTTTAGGTGTAGCCATGGGATTTATTTCAATGCTTTTAATTCAACGTGGTCATCTGTATTTATCGGAGAAGAAAGAGCGTTTGTTTGTTCGTACCCAAGGCTTGGTGGTTGGTATTGCTTTAATGTTTATTGTTTTGTTGTCAGGACTCTTAGGTAGTTATTCTTGGAATACACCGTTTTTAATCTATATGTTCGCGTTTTATCCAATATTATATGGATTGTGGATGTATGTCCAAGGAATTGGTTTACATGCACGCAGAGTAGAAAGACCAAGCAATTATTTCGAAAGTAGGAGATTCTGGATGATCATTGTAGGGGCTTTTCTTTTTGTATTGTACATGTCTTTTTATTTCCTTCAATTACCATTTTTGGTGAATAGATTGCCTTTTACTGAGCCAATGCATGTCTCAGGTTTGTTAGGACTTTTGATTATCATCTTTATCTTAGGAGGTACTTTCTATGCGCCGTTATTCCATTATTTTAGAAGAGAAATACTCTATTATGTTACCCTAATCATGATTGGGGTAGGTACGTACCTGTTAAGTGTTAGTTTCGATATAAATAGGGTTTTTCTTTCTTTACTAATTATCGGTTCTGGTTCGGGATTGTTGTTTATGACAGCCTATAACTCAATTCGCTATCACATACCTAAGAACGTTTATGGGTTGTGGAAATACAAATTACTGTCTAGCGTCTTCTTAGCTCAGATATTGGCTCCAACGATCATTTATGCTCTTCGAGGAGATCATTTTATTAGACTTTTCTTTATGGCGATGTCGCTTGTGGTTTTACTCCTTTTTATTATCATTTTGTCCATTAGATTATATATGAGAAACCTAGATCAGCGAAAAACTGCATAGTATCACTGTTCTTATTTAAGAATGGTTTGTTTTTGGGTTCTATATTGAGTCCTAGAAGTATGATACATCAAATTTGTTGTGTCATCCTTTTATGTTTTTTGTCTTTTAAGATCTCTTGTTTCTTTTAATCGTGTCCTTCTTGTGGCATTGGGATGTTATCAGGAAAATTTAATAAGGTTTTTATTATGGTCCGAAAAGAGAGGGCTGTATAATATTCTTTTCATGAAAAGGTCATGATATTGTACTTCCGATAAAAAGTTTGTTTCTTAGAGTAACGTAATTAGAAAGCATTATGAGTAAGAAACAAAGATATAGCGGAATTTTAATGCATATTAGTTCTTTAAGAGGAGCTGATAGTGTGGGTACCTTAGGTTTAGAGTCCTATCATTTTGTCGATTTTTTGAGAGATCATGGTGTGAAGGTGTGGCAGCTTCTTCCTTTGGGAAGAACCGATAATTCACACTCTCCTTATCAATGCTATTCTACTTTTGCTGGGAATGAATATTATATTGATTTGGGATATTTGCATGCCAAAGGATGGTTGTCAGAGTCCCCAGATCATTCAGAAGCACCAGAGGGTAATGTTGAGTGGACAAAGGTTAAGAAGGAAAAGAGTTCTTTCCTTTGGAATGCGTTTTATAGCTTTCGATATCAGAATCAGTTTGATAGTGCAGATTATCTTCGATTTTGGGAGGAAAATAGATCGTGGCTTGAGGATTACTCTTTGTTTATGGCTTTGCTTGATCGATATGATGGTGCGTCATGGAACCTTTGGCCAAAAGATCTACGTAACCGTCTTCCAGAGGCTTTGGCCCAAGCTTATTATGAATCTGAAGAGACTGTCTTGTTTCATCGATTTGTGCAATTTGTGTTTTTCTCGGAATGGGATTTATTACACCATTATGCTGCACAGCAAGGCGTTCAGCTTATGGGTGACCTTCCTTTATATGTCGCATATAATAGTGTAGATGTATGGGTTCACCCTGAACAATTTCAGTTGGATGAAGAACTTAATATGAGTTTGGTTGGGGGTGTCCCACCTGATGATTTCAACGATCAAGGTCAGCATTGGGGGAATCCTTTGTTTGATTGGGAACAGATGGAAGAAGACCAGTATAAATGGTGGAAAGATAGATTGCACTTCCAATTCCGATTATACGATAGGTTGAGGATTGATCATTTTAGAGGTCTAGAGTCTTACTATGCTATCGAAGCGAGTCGTAAAGATGGCAAGGTGGGAAAGTGGTTGCCTGCCAAAGGAAAAGAGATGTTGTCTTTGCTTTCGAAAGATCTATACCCTCGAATTGTAGCTGAAGATTTAGGACTGATAGATGAGAAAGTGCGAGATCTAAGAGATGCATTTAATTTCGATGGGATGGGGGTATTCCAATTTGCCTTTGATGAGAATAGAGAAAATGTTCACCTTCCAATGCATTACAATGCTTGTTGTTGTGCTTATATTGGGACACACGATAATCCTACATTTAACGAATGGCTAGGATCACTAGAAGAACAGGAAAAACAAGACTTGGTTGACTATATTGGATGTGAAGAAGTAACCTACGAGGCGGTGGTTCGCCTGCTAATGCAGTCGCATGCTAGTGGCGTTGTATTACAGTTTCAAGATATCCTTGGATTGGGAAAAGAGGGACGAATGAATAAACCTGGAACCATTGAAGATAACTGGAATTGGCGTAGTCCAATCACTACTTATCCTGTTTACGATTGGCTTAAAAAGTATAATGATATATTCAATCGCTAAGATTTTGTCTTATTCATAGAAAAGATTGTACTTTGATTGAAGTTACTATTGATACTTTGACAGTAGATCTTATGTTTGTTAGGTAAAGCCTTGTTTATATAGATCTTTTGGGGACGATTGTGTTTTTGTCGAAGATCTAATAACAGGAATATCTTTCTATATTAAATAAATGAAACCCTAGAAGAGTGGAATAACAGATTTGATGTCACTCTTTTAGGGTTCTTGTTATCTTAAAATCGATTTTTCTTTGTATTCATGTTATAGATGGGTATATAAATGCAGAATAAGTTTGTTTGAATAATAATTTAATGTACTCCTTAGAGAAATCTTTACGTTATGATGTAATAAAAATACTTCGTTTAATAATTAAGCAGCTATAGTGCCATAATACAACAGTTTTCTCGTACTCTTTTGATTTTTAGGTGAGTGTGGGTTAATGCCGAACTTGTCAAAAAAAATCAATTGTAAGTTATTGTTGCTTTAATATCTGTCTACGATAAAGATTTTCTATCTTTTTTTGGTATACATAACCAATGTGCAATCTTTACAAGATTGTTGGATGTGAGGGAGGCATTAAAGTGAAAATCCTGTTTGTTTTCACCTCTAGTTTGGATTTATGCTTGCTCATCTTTGGACACAAGTTTTAAGTGGCTTTTGTCAATATTTTTGGTATCAATTTTTCCATCATATTTCTTCGGACTTTCAGGTTTACCTCAAGACTTCTCTTGATGCAGGTATCGTAAATTGACATCATCCTAATCTACCGAAAAGCCTATAAGAAATAGACCCGCAATAAAACCTGAGTAGCACAATTAGAAGGCACAGGATATCAGGTTAGTGGTGTATCGCATATTTTTGGATATCTGTTCATCAAAAGCAGGGAAATGAATAATGAAGAGTAAACCGTAAGGTTTGATATGCTGTAAAAAACAGAGGGGAGTATGTTTGATTTAACATAACCAATTAATTGTAAGATAAATATTAAATAAAGATGTATTTATTTTACATATATTTGGTTAATTGACTCAAATAGAAGAGAATATATTTCTATTTTTGATGAGTATCACACCATTTAACAAACCAAAGTAATATCTCAATAATCCAACGTGCTGTATCTATGTATTTCAGAAAACTCCTTTTTACTGTATTATCCATACTTCTAGTACATCATGTATTTTCGAACAACTATCATTATATCCCCCAAGTGACCTCCTTTGATAAGATTGACTATCAGGGAGGGCGTCAGAATTGGGATATCGAAGTGGATGAAAACAATGTCGTATACATTGCCAATAATAAAGGATTGCTTCGTAATATATATGGAAATTGGGTTTTATCGAAACTTCCTTCAGAAAAGCCATTAAGATCTATCTGTCTCTATCAAGATAAAGTTTGGTGTGGAGGCAATGAGATCGGTTACTTTGAATTCGATAAAAATGGGGAGTTACACTATCACCATATAGCCGAAATCAATGGTACGGTGTGGAGTATTGAAGCCATCGACAACAACGTTTACTTTCAATCCAACAATACCATAACCATCTTTAACACCCAAACCCAAAGCATTTTAAATTATACGTTTAATAACTCTGTATCGGTGCTTACACAATGGAAAGGTGAAATATGGACTATCAATGCAGCTAAAGGTATCGGGACAGTAAGTACCGATGGTTTTCGTCTTGTCACCCCCTTTACACAGAACAAAGGCAAAGAGGTTCGTCAGCTTTTCGAACATCATAAAAAACTCTATATTGTCACCCTAGAAGGAAAAATATTTACCTATGACCAACAGCAAATTGAACCAATAGCGCTACCCGAAACCACCAGTTGTTTCACTGCTATAAGCAATAACAAACAGATCTTTTTAGGCTCCATTCTAGAGGGAATCATTCCCATCACAGAGGATAACCATCAACTGAAAATCCAAAGAAAAATACAACAACAAGATGGGTTATTAGACAATACCGTTTTATCTATGGCAATAGATAAAACGGGTAACCTATGGGCTGGATTGGACTATGGTATTGCTAAAATTGACCATGGAAGTCTATTAAAAACAATTATTAGCAAAGGGGCAACTTACGATATTTTGATAGACTCAAAGGACACCTATATCGCTACCAACAAAGGGCTATATGCCAATATACATTCCAATGAATTTGAGCTAATTCAGAATACCGAAGGGCAGGTGTGGGCACTTAAAAAAACCGCCTCAGGCATCTATGCGTGCCACAATAAGGGATTGATGCAAATAGATGGGAATAAGTCAAAACTACTCTACGACGAAGCTGGAGTAATGGACATTGCTCAGCTTGGCAACACATCCCACTTCTTGCTTTCGGCTTACACTGGCACGCTATGGTTCGAAAAAAAGGGCAATACATTCCATTATAGAGACAATTTAAACCTTTGGGGAAACCCGAAATTAGAATACGACAGTATTCATCAATGCATATGGGTACACGATGGAAGCTCCGACAAATATGTTTATCGTGTAGAGATAACCAACGATTCATGTAAAGTTGAAAAAACTCAGATGCATAGCCTATTCCGCACCCAACAAGGTTTATTTTTTTACGATGGTCAGGCACTATTCGAATATCAACGGTCCACCTTTATTCCCACCGCCGCGAGATTGGTGCAAAACATCAAAGGAAAAAACATCACCACACTCACAGCGACTCCCAACAGTGACGTTGCAGCATATATTCAAAATAGAGAGTTAAAAATGGTCGAAGCTTTAGCAGATGGTTCCACCGTAATTCATGACAAACTACTTAGCGAAGTTAATAACGATATCTTGACCCAATTTGAGTGTCTAAAAATACATGATAAAAAACTATTTATTGCCACACAAAGAGGTGTTAAAATACTTCCATTAGAGCTAAAAGAGCGCCACCAACTTATCAAATCACCTGTGGTATCTAAAATTGAAGTTAACCGAAATAAGAACCTTACCTCTAAAACCTATTATTACCCCTATACCCAAAACTCATTACGTCTAAATTCAGGCTCATTTCGCACCGTATCCCTGTCGTTTGCCTCCGCAAAAGACCATCATGTAGCATATCGCTATCGCCTATTACCTTACTCTGAAAAATGGTCTGCGTGGTCCACAACACAAAAACAAGTTACCTATGGAGACCTCAAACCACAAAACTATCGTTTCGAATTACAATGTCGATACAATGGCACCATCGAGAAAGAGACCGCCCTTCCCATAATCATCGAAGGTATTGACTACTTCTACCTGCGTATCATCTTTGTGCTTATATTGTTGATCTTTATCTCGTTGATCACCCTTCAATATGTCAAGCATAAACGACTGACTCAGAAGCACAAAGAATATAAAAAGTCGACCACAGAAGCCCAAATTGTTTCTCAAAAAGAGCAACTACTGGAGTTTACCGAAATCATAAAAAACAAAAACACTTTTCTTGTAGATCTGCGAAACACATTGGTCAAGATGAAAAGTAGCCATGCCACACACTTAGCAAATAAAATAGACACAGAAATAAATAAAGAGAAAAAGGAATTCGTATTCCATAAAGTGTTCTCTGACGGACACCACGACTTCATTCAACGCATCTCTTCGGAATTCACAAACCTGACCCCTTATGACATCCGTCTTATCCTCTTTATCCGTATCAATGCAAACACGCACGAGATCGCACAATTCCTAAACATTTCTCCCAACAGTGTCGATACCGCACGCTATCGTCTACGCAAAAAACTCGGTTTAGAACATAGCCAGAATCTCTATAAATTTATCCGTGAATATTAAAACCCAAACCACGCTCCATCACCTACAAAATGCCGTAGAGGTAAAATGACAGGCAATAGCATATCATCAATGATCGATTCGGATAAAATAAATAATTTTATCAAAACAGGGACCTGAGCCTCATCATTGCCGAAGGAAAGACGGAGATGACACAAGATTAGAGGCTGTGATGTTTTTGGATCCTCTATTTTATTTGAGGGAGCAAATCTTTTTAAAGGGGATACAAAATTACACATAATCATACATGCATTCAAAAATAGAATCGCCTTGCATTCCATAACTTAGAATTAAAAAACATATCATCCTCTTTCGTTAACGTTGCTACATCTTAGTTGTGCTAATTTATTGGCACGCTGTGCGTCTCGGTTGATGGAAATGAGGAGTTGCGAGCATCTCGCCTGTACGAAGCATGATGCCGAGCAAAAGATAAGATATTGAACTCTTGCCAATAACCTGATTCAAACTGGGGCGTAATGGATCTGGAATAGATGAATTACTATAGTTAGATTTAGGGAGTCATAGTGTAGATAGGCCTAGATAGGAGTTTTTAAAGGCATAAATAGTACGTCAAAAGATCCATTATTGTACAAAATTATGCGATGTGGAAGATGTTTTGAGTGTTTGTATTGGCTTAATAATAAGCATGTTGGATGGTTCTGTCTAGATATAATAAATGTCTTTTGCTTTCTGTCTACTTTGAATCGATAGTTGTTGTACGCACAAATTTGAGGGATTCTCTAGTTTTACCATTACAAAATCGAAACAAGACTAAATGTTATGTATGACACTAAACCAGTAAAAAGTGAATCACTATGAAAATCTTTAATCTAATTTGCGTGGTATTATTGTTATTCTGTTCTACGAATTTGTTGGCTCAGGAGCTTACGATTTCGGGAAAAGTAACAGATGAGCAAAACAGTAGTGTACCAGGAGCAAACATTATTATCAAAGGAACGACCAAGGGGGTTATCTCTGATATGGATGGTAACTACACCTTGACCAATGTTCCTCAGCAAGCTGTTTTGGTATTTTCATTTATTGGGATGAAAACACAAGAGATCTCGATGAAAGGAAAACAAAATGGTGCTATTATTAATGTAACCCTGCCGTCAAGCAATATTGGTCTTGACGAGGTGGTGGCAGTGGGATATGGAACTCGAAAGAAAAGTTCGATTGTTGCATCCATCTCTTCGGTGGGAGAAGAAGATATCGATAAAACACAAAATTTAAGAGTGGAACAAGCCCTTCAAGGAAGAACTGCTGGGGTAACTGTGACAAGTAGTTCTGCACAACCAGGAGCTGGGATGTCTGTACGTATTCGTGGTGCAGGAACCAATGGAAATTCTGATCCTCTTTATATTGTAGATGGTTTGCCTGTAGGCGGAATAGACTATCTGAACCCGGGGGATATCGAGAGTATGGAGATCTTAAAAGATGCTGCATCTTCATCTATCTATGGAGCCAGAGGTGCAAATGGTGTAGTACTTATCACCACAAAGAAGGGGAAAGCACAGAGTTTTACGGTCAACTATGATGGTTACTACAGTGTTCAAAATCCTGAAAGAAAGTTGTCCTTAATGAATGCCAATCAATACAGTATGTACTATAACGAGGCGCAACTAAATGATGGAGTTCGCCCAACCACATTCAATAGAAGAGCGGATACAGATTGGCAAGATGAGATTTACAGTAAGAATGCACCGATGATGAATCATAGTGTTACGCTTAATGGCGGTACGGAACACGCTAAGATTTCGACAGGTTTGTCTTATTTTGGACAAGAGGGATTGATCGCACCGAACAATTCGAACTACAATCGTATTACGGCGAGAGTGAATGCCGAGACCAAGAGTCATAATGAGAAGCTTAGAACTGGTACTTCTCTATATTACTCTAATATTGAGAGTAGTGGTATCTCTGTCAATAATATATATGGTGGCCCCTTGGCTTCAGCTTACAACCTTGATCCACTGACCCCTGTAAAAGATGAGAATGGCGATTATGGTGTGTCGGAATATGTAACACAAGGTATTACGAATCCTGTTGGGAAGATGGAATATCTACACTCTCAAACTAGAACAGATAAGTTTGTAGGAAACATGTTCTTAGAGTATAGTTTCTTGAAGAACCTTAAGTTTAAGAGTTCTTATGGAATGGATTTAGCTTATGTTACATGGGAGAACTATAATCCAGAATATAAGCTTAGCCCTTCAGATTATAACTTGGTAGATGATGTGCAGAAGAGCATGACACGCTACTTTAACTACAACTGGGAGAATGTATTGACATACGATCTAGAGATTGCAAAACATAAGATGAACTTTGTGGTGGGTAACACGATCTTGGAAGAAACTTCACACAACCTATGGGGAAGTGGTGTAGATATAACCCAGACACCCAAAGGAGCAGACTATGCATATATCGATAACACACTTAGTGATAAAGCGACGCGTAATGCTTCAGGAGGAAAAGGTATTCCGAATAGAATGGTTTCATTCTTTTCTAGAGTAAATTATGATTTTAATGACAAATATTTTCTTTCTGCGACATTTAGAGCGGATGGATCTTCTCGATTTGGTCAAGACAACAAGTTTGGATATTTCCCTTCGGTTTCTGGGGGATGGGTGCTTTCTAACGAGAATTTTATGGCTTCGTTGAAAGAGGTAACCAATTTCTTTAAAGTGAGAGCAAGTTGGGGACAAAACGGGAGTAACCATATTGGTAACTTCGTTTATATCTCGAATATTTTGAATGCAGGAAGCTATGTTACAGGAAACCCTCTAACTAGCGGTACATCGAACCAAGGATTGGCTCCCAATACGATTCCAACACCAGATATTCGTTGGGAAACATCGGAGCAGACAGATATCGGATTAGATGTCCACTTTTTAGACAGCAAATTTACTTTCACCTTTGATTACTATAATAAGTTGACCAAAGATCTATTACTAGAGGTGAAGATCCCGGGTCACTATGGTAGTAATTCACCTATTGATAATGCAGCAGAGGTGAGAAACAGAGGGTATGAATTTGATCTAGGATATAACGATAAGATTGGAAGTTTCTCATGGGGTGCAAAAGCAAATATTTCTTTCAATGAGAATGAGGTTACCTACATTGGAAATGACGAGAAAGTACTTGGAGGTGCTGTTGTTCAAACCTACGGTATGGTTACAAGAGAGAAAGAAGGGCTTCCACTGGGTTACTTCTGGGGATATGAAACAGATGGGTTGTTTCAAAATCAATCAGAGGTAGAAAACCAGCCGGTATCGGTAAATAATAATGGAGATATAGTAAAGATGTTACCGAATGCACAATCTGGAGATGTACGTTTTGTTGATCAAAATGGAGATGGTGTTCTTGATGATCAAGATAAGATCAATTTAGGAAATTCCACTCCTACTTATTTCTATGGTCTAAGTTTGTTTGCTGATTGGAAAGGATTCGATGTATCGATCTTTTTACAAGGAGCAGGAGGCCACCAGATTGCAAACCTCTCGCGTAGACTAGATGCTGGGATGACTAACTTACCAACGACGATGCTTGATCGTTGGACTGGAGAGAATACATCAAACAGCGAGCCAAGAGCGACGATTGAAGACCCGAATAAGAACTTTAGTAGATTCTCTGATAGATATGTTGTGGATGGAGACTACCTACGTATTAAGAACGTTCAGCTTGGATATACATTCAACAAAAACCTCCTTTCGAAGCTAAACATCAACTACTTGAAGGTGTATTTTGCGGCACAGAATCTTTACACATTTACGAACTATCCAGGAGTAGATGTAGAGTTTGGATCTGGAAGCATCAACTCAGGGGTAGACACAGGAACATATCCACAAGCTAGAATATATACAGTGGGGCTAAATCTTAAGTTTTAATATCGTTAAACAGGCTGGTCCAAAAGATTGATGTTGCAGGTAAACCCTACATGAATATGAGATAGTGTTTATCTTAAACATCTCCAGAGACTGGTACTAAATAGTCTATTATTATGAATAAATATATTATATATTTCACCATAGCAGTTCTATCCGTACTCGCAACAGGATGTCAAGACTTTTTAGAGGTGGACAATCATACAGCGACAACGGAAGACAACTTCTATCAAACAGAAGAAGATGCTTATGCCGCACTTTATGCTGCTTATAATGCCATAACTGATGACAAAGGTGGGACCAATGAGTTTGAGTTCTTTTTGAATCTATGTTCTGATGATATGTTCACGGGTGGAGGTAATTCTTCTGATGGAGTGGATATTCGCAGATTTGAAAAGCATAAGATGTTGTCTACCGATTGGCAACACGACCAATTTTGGTGGAGAGGTTATGTGGGGATCTATCGTGCCAATATTGCACTACAAAAAATTTCTGCCATTGCGTTTAAAAATGAAGATGAAAAGAATCGAATCATTGGAGAACTTAAATTCATTCGTGCCTATATCTACTCGAACTTGGTAAGAATGTATGAAAATATTCCATTGATTACGACTCCAATTACTTTGGCAGATAATCCAGTGGGACAAGCTAAACCAGATGAAGTATACAAACAGATCGCGATGGACTATCAAGATGCGATGAAAGTGTTGCCTACTTCGGTGCCAGAGAATGAACAAGGAAGGGTTACAAAGTATGCAGCAGAGGCAATGTTGTCACGTATTTACCTTTTCTATACTGGATTCTATGCGAAGAATGAAATGCCTGGAGATGTATCGATAAGTGCCGTGAGTGGTTATTTGAATGATATAATTGATAATGGTGGTTTCTCATTGGTAGAAAACTTTGCGGACCTTTGGTTGGTGTCAGGATCTGATAAAACATATTATAGCACAGAGCATGTATTCCAAATTCCTTATTCTTACAACGCAAAGGGATCGAGTCGTGGGGATGTTCAATATTATGGTGTAAGAGATCTTTCGAATACTGCCACTTATGCTTCAGGATGGGGGTTTGGAACGATTCACCCTGATGTGTATAATATGTATGACCCAGCAGATGAGCGTAGGGATGCGACAATATTGAATCCAGACAATGAAATTGGTGCGAACAATTTCAGTCATGGCTACCAATATACGGGATATTACTTCAAGAAATTTACACCACTAAGTAGATATGTAGATGATCCTTCGTTTACTGGTCACCCTGACGGACGTCCTGTGGTAAGATATTCGGATGTTTTATTGATGGCTGCAGAACTTTCGTTAAAAGATGGAACGTTTACTCGCACAGCACAAAGCTACTATGAGGAGGTTCGAAAAAGAGCTGGTTTAACCACACATCCTTCTGTCAGCCTGGATAAAGTGTTTGAAGAGAGAAGAAAAGAGTTCTTGGGTGAAGGGCTAAGATATTGGGACTTGCTGCGTAGAGGATTGGATGTAGCAGATGCTGCGATCTCAAATAGCTATGAAGCACCATTTGATGTGACATTTAACAAAGCCACAAGAGGAATTTGGCCTATTGCAGAAGTGCAAATACAACTATCTAGCTCAAGCGCTGTATCATTAAAACAAAACCAAGGCTATTAGACTACTACAAAACTAGCATATTATGAAATTAACATTCAAACTACTATTGATATTCATATGCTTTGGTGTATGGAGTTGTGAACCAACAGAGGTTGGTGTCGTTGACGATTATAAAAAGCCTGATCCAGCACGATTGGAGACATTAAAGAATGATATACAGATCCATGTTAGAGAACTTGCTAATCAGATCTATGAGGTAGAATATGTACGTGGTGCAGGCGGTGAGAATAGCAAGGCTATTCAGTTTATCACTTGGGACTTTGGAAATGGACGAACAAGTAAACTAGAGAAAGATACGATCTACTATATAGAACCAGGAAGTTATAACATTACATTTAATGGTTATACCTATGACGGGGAACTCTCGAAGAAAGTGGCTGACGTGGAAGCGACAGAGACTTTGTGGTGTGCGATTGGTAAAAGAGTATCGATGGATAATTTCGACGAGGAAGCAGGGTTTGCCGGAAAATGGGTGAATAAGAATAAAAACGATACGCCTCTTTTTGATGAATACCATGTCGACGATGCGACGGCCTACCAATTCCCTACAGGCAATAATGTATTGCTTATTGGTAAATCAGGAGGTTGGTGGACAGAGGCAGCTTATGACTTCTCTGATGAGACTTTCGACTTCTCTAAAGATGGAATGTGGCGAAAAGTGGCATTACGCTTCTATATTCCTAACACTTTTGAAGTACCTGAAGGGAATTTCGATTTTAATATCCCAGAGTCTTACTTGAATCTCAAGATTGGATTGAATGATGGTTCTGGAAGACAAGAGATTGAGCGTAAGATTAAGGTCAGCGAGTTGGGTCAATGGGTGGATGTTGAATTTGATTTCTCTGACACCAATTTCGATCAAGTAGACCCGAAGAAGATTAAGAGCATTTGGTTTATGTTCACACATAACTGGGATAACGACAGAGGTGCTGGTAGAGATGGTACTGGTGTGATCATGATCGATGATATTGAGTTGATTCAGAAAGTTCCTGGATGTGGAATCTAATTGCTAAGGATACTAAAACAATATTACAATGAATAAAATTCTATATATAGTAGCCATACTTCTCTTGGGGATCACCGTAGCGTGTGAAGATGATAGAGATCCAAAGAATTGGAATGAAAATGTGGTAGATCTGAATGCATCTTTTAAAGATGTTTCTGGTGTGACAGGCATCCCAAATAGTTATGAGTTTTCGAATAATACCAAAGGACTAAGCTATATTGAATGGGACTTAGGCAATGGTAAGAAAGTCCGTGAAGAATCGGGAATTATCATCTATACAGTGGACGGAGATTATCAGCCAGTTCTTACAGCAGTTTATGGAAACAGAGTGAGTAAGAAAACATTTGATAAGATCTCGGTTAAAGCCGAGCAGCTGATCACGATTAATGATGTATCTGAATCTGGGGTGGCTGGAAAAGAGAATCTACGACATTTAAAAATTAATAGCGATCCTTCTACGGTATTTACCAATAGCAAATGGGACTTTGGTAATGGAAAGTGGGTAGAAACAAGTATTACAGATACGATCGTTAGATACCTTGAGGCAGGAGACTACAATGTGAAATTTGAGGCTACGATTCAGGGTGCAATGTTGAGAGCTGAAGCGACTGTAACCATCGGGAATGGAGAAATCCAAAAACAGCAGGTGTCGTTTCTTAACTTTGATAATACTACTCCTTTCTCAGGAAGTTGGGGAGATGCCAATGGCGACACCAAGCTTTTTAATGACTATAACCCTAATACCAATCCTTATGCTTTTGGAGGAAGTAATGTGCTTGTAATGGGTAAGACAGGAGGCTGGTGGACCGAAGGGCGTTATAGTCTAAATAGCGGTTCGTTAAATTTTTCGGATGAGTACACAGCAGTAGCATTCCGAATCTACTTGGAAGGCAAAATGGTAAATATTGGTGGGGTTGACTATCCGTTCAATATGCCAGAAGACGAAAGACTTATTAAGGTTGGATTGTCTACTAACGATAGCTGGGATGGTAGAGTGGAAGTTGAGAAAACGATCGAAGCCACCGATAAATGGATCGATATTACCTTTGATTTCTCTGATAAAGATTTCTCTAGCGATAAAATTACCGCATCAGATATCAAACATCTGTGGGTGATGTTTAGCCATGGTAAAGGAACGAGCGGAGTGATCTATATCGATGATATTGTTTTAAAGAAGTCCTATCCAGGAATTCAGCGACCATAGATTCATTAGTAGAAAAAGTACTTCGTTACTGAACGATAGACAGTAGAGAGGAAAATAGGCCTCTCTACTGGTCACAAAACGTATAAATTACAGAAGCAATATGAAACACATTCTTCCTCTTATTATATTAGCTCTAGGCCTATTCAATAGTACTGCTCAAACGCTTAGAACGGAAGGCAAAGTCATCAAGAATGATCAGAACCAGACAGTTATTCTACGAGGTATTGGAACAGGAAATTGGGTGTTGATGGAAGGTTATATGATGAAAACCGCAGGGGTAGCAGGCACTCAATACGAGTTTCGTCAAAAGCTTATAGAGACGATAGGCGAAGATGCAACCGACAACTTCTTTGAGAAGTGGTGGAATAACCATATGACCAAAGCAGATGTAGATTCGATGGCACATTGGGGCTTTAATAGCTTGCGTTTGGCTATGCATTTCAACCAATTTACGCCCCCTATTGAAAAAGAGAGTGCATCCAATTTGACAAGACACGAGTATACTTGGTATGAGCGTGGATTTGAAAGGGTTGATCAGGTATTAAGTTGGTGTAAAGCCAATAATATGTACCTTATTTTAGATTTACATGCTGCACCTGGCGGGCAAGGTCGTAATGCTGACATTAGCGATTATGATCCGAGCAAACCCTCTCTATGGGAAGATGTGAATAACCGACATAAGATGGTGGCCCTTTGGAAGAAGTTGGCGGATCGTTATAAGGATGAACCATGGATTGGAGGATATGATTTGTTGAACGAGACTAACTGGAGCGAACTAAAGAATGACAACAATCAAATGTTGTGGCGTCTTTTAGAAGAGTGTACAGATGCCATCCGATCGACTGGTGATAACCATATCGTATTTCTTGAAGGAAATGATTGGGCCAACAACTATGACGGTTTGCCAGAGACGCTATGGGACAATAACATTGTCATTAGTTTTCATAAATACTGGAACAATGTCGATGCCAACTCTTTGGATTGGATCATTGAAAAGAGCGATAAGTACAATGTCCCTTTATGGCTTGGTGAGAGTGGGGAAAATTCAAATGTTTGGTATACCCATTTGATCCAACTATGTGAAAGTAAAAATATTGGATGGTCATGGTGGCCTGTGAAGAAGAATGGGATCAATAATGTGATGTATGTTGAAGAACCAGACGCATACAAACGATTGATCGACGGTTGGAGAACGGAGTCTACCACAGATGATCTTACAGGGCAAGAAGCGATAGATGCAGTGAATCATTGGGCCGAGAACCATAAAATTGAGAATGTTCGTATTATGTATGATGTGATTGATGCAATGTTACGACAAACCAAAACAGACGAAAGTAAGCCGTATAAAAAACATGTGGTTGGAGACAAAACATGGTTTGCGGATTTCGATATGGGGAAAAATGGATATACCTACTGGGATAAGGATACAGCCAATCTAAGTCAAGTCACAGAATATACGGACTGGAATACGGGTTGGACATACCGAAATGATGCTGTAGACATTCAACCTTGTAATGATAAAAATGAGGATGGATCTTTTGTAGGGGCCGCCTATAATGTAGGATGGACTGCAGATAAGGAGTGGATGCAGTATACTGTATATAATACAGAAGCACAGGCTTTCCGTCTTCAAATTCGTCATGCAGGAAACGAATCGAAGATTAAGATTATGGCTAATGGGGTGGATATTACTTCTACGCTTACCTTACCATCTACAGCAAATTATGATACTTGGAACACCACCACTTTCGACCATATCATTCTTCCTGCAGGAGATGTAAAAGTGGTATTCTATTTTGAAAAAGGAGGGGCCAACCTCAATTATTTTGAATTTACACAAGGACAGCCTGTTGGTACTGTAGATTTCCAGGCCCTGTCGGCTAAAAGTAATACAACAGGAAACAAGGTTTTTGTTACGCTGAACAAAGCAATTAATCCAACAAGTGTTCTTAACCCAACGGACTTTACCTTATCAGATGATACAGGTAAGTCCTTTGAGATTCAACAGGTCGAGATCCGTAAAGAGAATAACCGTATACTTGAAATAAGTTGTGAGGGTTTTACCTATTTCAACACAATGAATTTAAGTTATCGCGGCCGAGGAATAACATCAGACATGCAAGCCTTGGATTCGTTTTCGAAGCTCTCTATTGAAAACTTATTGCCACGACAATTGCTTGTTCCAGGTAAGATTGAAGCGGAAGATTTTGTGTTTAATTATGGTTTTGCTTTTGAAAACACTTCGGATGTTGATGGGGCGAAAAATTCGTCTTATGCCAAAGAAGGTTACTATCTGGACTACCTTATTGCAGTCAAGCATACGGGCTATTATGATCTTGATATGCGCATTGCCACATCACATAGTGCTCCAAAGATATCGATGTGGTTAAGTAAAGATGAAGGCAACACTTTCGATTTGGTTAAAACATTTACACTAAAGACAACTGGTGGATGGTCTACTTGGCAGACACAAAAAGCCCTTAGATCGGTGCTTCTTCATAAAGGGGCTTATCAACTTCGCCTAAAAGTTGAGCAACAAGAGCATAACCTTAATTGGTTTGAGTTCAAACAAGTTGGAGAGACGATTTCAGACGATGTGGATGAGATATTTTCCTCTTCCAATTTTAACCTATCGTATCAATCGCCGACTTGCTATCAATTGAATAATGGTAGCATTACTATCTTAAGTAAGAAATCTCCGATGGAGGTCCTTATCAATAATCAAGATAAATATTACATCAGTCAAAATAATGCTTATACAATAGATAATCTTTCGGCTGGGGAATATGATATTCTAACCACTACTGTTCATTCTTACAACAGCCAACATAAGGTTGTTTTGGAGGCTCCCGCAGCACTTTATGCAACTGCGAAAGTTAATGGTCAAAGCGTCTCTATTCATATAGAAGGCGGCGAATCTCCTTATACAGTTATTTTAAACGGTCAAGAGCAAGTAACCCAAAAGTCCACTCTGACGGTGAACCATTTAGTGTCAGGGAACTATACTGCCAAAGTGATGGATAGTAATCTCTGTTCAGAAGACACAGAGCTAACTTTTGCGATTAAATCGATAAACATCTACCCTAACCCTATAACCAATGGAATACTTTATATCAATGTTCCATTTAAAGACAATCCTCAAACCGTCAAAACAGAGATCTACTCTGTGAATGGCAAACTTATAACCTATCAATTACACGACACATATAATAGTCAGATAGCTCTTGATCTTCAAGCATTGACGAAAGGAAACTATATCCTAAAGGTGAGTGAAGGACAAGAAATAAACACATTTAATATTATTATCCAATAGTATACCTAATAACAACAAAGATGAAAAAGCAATGGATATTATGGAGTCTGTTCGCACTATTGGTTAGTTGTGAAAAGTCAGAAACTCCTAATTTGGCACCCAATAAGCCAGATAATATGATACCTCTTAATCATGCCACTTGTAAATCCTTTAGGCCATCGTTGTCGTGGAATGCGACCGACCCTGAGAAGGATCGATTGACCTATACGGTTTGGTTGGGGACCACCGAAGAGAACCTTGCCATTCAAAAAAGTGATCTTGAGGATCCATACTATACGATAGAGGAGGCACTTGCCCCGTCGACAAAATATTATTGGCAAATTGAAGTGCACGATGGGACTTCAAGTATCAAAGGAGAGGTGATGTCGTTTGGAACTGAAGGTACAGGAGTTAGTGGAGACCTTCCTTCTATACCTAAAGCATTGACCCCTATAAAAGATATAGCTGCTGGAAATATCGAGTTTTCATGGGAAGCATCCACCAAAGGTGAAGGTGAAATAGTCTACCTCCTTTATACGAAAAGAAGTGGAGATACAGATTTCACCCTAGTTAAAGGAGATATTGCCACCACGAGTTACCATCACGAGATGGAAGCAGGAACATGGAGCTGGTATCTTGAAGCGAAAGATAGCCGAGGGCAAGTATCACAAGGACAAATTGTTCATATTACACTATACTAATCCCAATATATTGAAAGCAACTTATTTAAATAATATACAAAAATGAAAAACAGATTCATCATAGCATGTCTAGCAGTTATTGCTTCAATGTTTTCTTGTACGAAAGAGAACAACACGTCGCCTTATGAGGATAAGATTGAAGCGATACTTCAGAAGATGACCGTCGAAGAAAAGGTGGGACAAACCGCACAGTTTACTTTAGATGTGATTGGTAAAGGAGAAAATGTATACTCTAGCCATTTCCCATTCCAATTGGACGAAGTAATGCTTAAAGATGTGTTGATCAATAGAAAAACGGGATCGATCTTAAATACCGCATCCAATACACCACTAACCCTTAAGGAGTGGTATGATGTGGTGAGTAAGATACAGAAGATTGCTATCGAAACTACAGGGATTCCTGTTATTTATGGTATCGATGCTATTCATGGAACAACCTATACACAAGATGCTACATTTTTGCCTCAACAGATTGGCCAAGCGGCGACTTTTAATAGATTGTTGGTTTTCAAGGGTGCAGAAAATACAGCATATGAAACCAGAGCATCTAATCTTCCTTGGGATTTCTCTCCAGTACTTGATTTAGGTAGAAATGCAGCATGGCCTCGTATGTGGGAGACATTTGGAGAAGATGCCTACCTTGTCTCTGAAATGGGGAAAGAGGTGATCAAAGGATACCAAGGAGAAGATAGGAACAGTATTGACCAACACCATGTTGCTTCCTGTTTAAAGCATTATATGGGATATGGAGCTCCTTTTAATGGGAAAGATAGAACACCAGCCAATATCCCTGTACAGGACCTAATAGAGAAGCACTATGAGCCATTTGTTAGAGCGGTAGAAGCGGGTGCATTGACGGTTATGGTGAACTCTGGTATTGTAAATGGAGAGAGCGTTCATGCAAGCCACCACATGATCACAGAGATGCTTAAAGAAGATCTTCGTTTTGACGGAGTGGTTGTTACGGATTGGCAAGATATCAATAACTTGTATGTACGTGACCGTATTGCAAAGGATGATAAAGAAGCGATTAAATTAGCCTTTAATGCAGGTATTGATATGGCGATGGTGCCTTACGATGTGAATTATACGGATAATTTTGTAGCACTTGTTAAAGAGGGAGAAGTTTCGATGGATCGTTTGGACGATGCAGTAAGACGTATTCTTCGCCTTAAATTCCGTTTGGGACTATTTGACCATCCTGTGTTTGACTATAAAGCTTACAGTAACTTTGCAAGTAAGACACATAAAGAAGATGCTAAAAAAGCGGCAGAGGAGTCGATTACTTTACTTAAAAATGAGAAATCATTACTACCCCTTTCAACTTCAACAAAAGTGCTAGTAACAGGACCTAATGCTAACTCTATGCGTACGCTTCAAGGTGGGTGGACCCTTTCGTGGCAAGGGGAGAAAGTGGAAAAATATATTAAGAACCACAATACTTTCCTTCAGTCTATACAGGATCTGGCATCACATGTTACTTATGTTCCAGGACTAAAATATAAGATGGATGGAGCATATTGGGAAGAAGAGAATATTGATATTGAGGCAGCAGTAAGGGCAGCAAAGAAAGTAGATGTGATCATCGCTTGTATTGGTGAGAATACCTACACGGAGAAACCTGGAGACTTAAATAATCTTTCGTTGTCAGAGAACCAACAAGATCTTGTGAAAGCATTGGCTAAGACTGGTAAGCCAATTGTTTTGGTGCTTAATGAAGGCCGTCCTAGAACGATTTCTGCCATTGAGCCTCTAGCTCAAGCTGTGGTACACACGTATCTTCCAGGCACCTATGGAGGTGAAGTAACAGCGGATATTCTTTTTGGAAAGACCAACCCTTCAGGTCGTTTGCCTTATACTTATCCAAAGCATCCGAATTCTTTGTTCAACTATGATTATAAGCCAGCAGAGAATAGAACGGAGATGCAAGGTGCCTATAACTATAAGGCTGTACAAGATCTACAATATGGTTTTGGTCATGGTCTAAGCTATACGACATTCAAATACAGCAATCTGAAGAGTAACCTGAAAGTATTTGGTCCAAACGACACTATTACTTTTACTGTTGATGTTACCAATACGGGATCTAGAGTAGGGAAAGAAGCAGTACTTCTATTTAGTTCGGATTTATATGCTTCGATCACTCCAGATAACAGAAGGCTGCGTGCTTTTGATAAAATTACATTGTTGCCGAATGAAACAAAGCATGTTAAGTTCGAGGTAAAAGCATCTGACCTAGCATTTGTAAACCTTAAAGGGGAATGGGTTATCGAAAAAGGTCAATATAATATCCAAGTAGGAACAGAAGTGTTAATGATAGAAGCAGATAAAAATGCAAAATGGAATAATGCTTTCAGAATAAAGTAATTTCATGAAATAATCCATTTAATGTAATGAAGCGTGGCAGGTATATTGTTTTATACCTGTCATGCTTATGTTGTTTTTGATATTAAGTTTAGAAAGAAAAAGGAGATTTTGGAACCCGAATAGCTGGTATGCTAATATTTTAAATAATCAATCTTGATATGAAGGTAACATGATATAAGAGGATCTGTATTTATCAATTAGCACTTCATCATATATTACTTATTGTAAATTGCATCCCTAAATAAATCATTCGGGACTCAATATGCCTTTATCTTAAATTCGTATAAATCTGGTCGTAATAAGCATAAAACAGGTTCTTCTCATAATAAATATAGATTTCTTGTAATTATTGATTAAATCGTCTATTTTCGTTGCTCCTAAGGTCGTTATTCACACTTTATATTTTGTTCAGTAATCCAATATATAGATTAATTATCGCCTTTTTTATTTACGCCTTTTTATGAATAATCCCTACTATTACCTATTTTATGGCCTATTCTTTAAATGAAATTATGGGTTTAAAAATATGGAAACAAGTTTGGTTTGCTCTGTGAATGATAATAATTTGTTTAGAATTGAAAAGAGATGTTGTTTAACTCCGTTGAATTTTTACTTTTTCTTCCTTCTGTTTTTATCTTATATTGGTTTGTATTCAACAATAATTTAAAACTTCAGAATTTATTGATATTAGGTAGTTCCTATGTCTTTTATGGCTGGTGGGATTACCGTTTTTTGTTTCTGATTATATTGTCCACTCTTGTGGATTATGTTATTGGAATTAGTCTTCAGAATCAAAAGATAGAAACCAAACGGAAGTATCTGCTCTGGTGTTCAGTAGCATTTAACCTTAGTGTGTTAGGGTTCTTTAAATATTATAATTTTTTTATTACTTCTTGGGTTGATCTATTTAATTCAATGGGGTATGAGATTCAAAGTGTTTGGACTTTAAATATTGTATTGCCTGTAGGGATCTCTTTTTATACTTTCCAGACCATGTCCTACACTATTGATATATATCGAAAGAGGATGGAGCCTACATATGATTTTATCTCTTTTGCTTCATTTGTCTCTTTCTTTCCACAGTTGGTGGCAGGACCAATTGAACGTGCTACAAATTTGGTCCCACAGGTTCTGAAAAGAAGAGTGTTTCAGTACGAACAAGCTGTAAATGGAATAAGACTTATTGTGTGGGGAATGTTTAAGAAAGTGGTTATTGCAGATTCACTTTCTCCTATTGTGGAAGAGGTGTTCTCTAATTATTCGGATCTTCCGGGTATCTCATTATGGCTAGGTGCGATCTTCTTCTCGTTCCAAATATATTGTGATTTTAGTGGTTATTCTGATATTGCTATTGGAACATCAAAACTTTTTGGATTTGAGTTGTCGACCAATTTCAAGTTTCCTTATTTCTCTCGTAATATTGGGGAGTTTTGGAGAAGGTGGCATATCTCTCTGTCTAACTGGTTTCGAGATTATCTTTACATTCCTTTGGGAGGTTCAAAAGAAGGAACGTTAAAATCTATGCGTAATATCTTTATTATTTTCTTGCTAAGTGGTTTATGGCATGGAGCCAAATGGACTTTTGTTGCATGGGGACTTTTTCACGCTGTTTTGTTTATTCCCTCATTTGTATTTCGTACGAATAGAAAATATAAGTATTCTGATTTAGCAGAGAATCGGATTTTGCCTACTTTTAAAGAAGGTGTACAGATGTTTTTTACGTTTTTACTGGTGATGGTTGGATGGATCTTTTTTAGAAGTGAAACGATTGTTGATTCTTTCCATTTTATTCATCGAATGTTTACTGAATTTACATTGCCTGATATTTTTTGGAGAGTATGGATTCAACAAATTGTATTTTTGGTTTTAATAGAGTGGATTATTCGTAATAGAGAACGTTTAGATTTTAGGTTTACAAGCAAGCGAGCTCTTATATTAGAACTTATTGTGTTGGGCTTTTTTATTGCTTTTATTTCGATCTATTGGGGCAGAGTAAACACTACATTTATATATTTTCAATTTTAATTCCTTAGAATGAAACTATTTATTCGATATGTTACTTTATTGACATTTTTCTTTACAATATTTCTATCTTTTTTGTTGGTAGATTATAGCTATTGTATTGATCGTCAGAAAAGTATTGTTAGACGAAGAAATTACTCTGGAGAAAAGATTATCTTTTTAGGTTCGTCTCATGCAAGAGATGCATTTAAGAATGGGGTTATTGAAGATTCATACAACCTTGCTTCTTCTGGTTTTTCTTTAGAAGAGTCTTACAAAGAATTGGTCCGAGTTCTCTCTTTGAATAATAACCTAAGAACCGTAGTAGTGTCGATGAGTCCTTTTAGTTTAAGAAAGACAAATAAATTACCTGATGTAACGAATGTTGTTTTTGATTTAAGGGAGAGTTATGGCAATAATATTGTAAAGAATTACTTTTGTAACCCGAGTAGAAAGGAGTTTATGTTTTATATCCCAAACACGAAAGAATTACAACATTATAAACCTCAATTAGATCCTATTAAGTTAAGGGGGGCTGCTAGAGCGGAAGCTTATGACCATACTTTGCATACGGATCATTTTTATGGGTTGAAATATTTCTTGCTAATCAATAAGCTCTGCAAAAAGAGTCATATTCAGTTGATTTATGTGGTTACTCCTTTTTCGAATGCCTATAATAGGTATGTAGCTAATGATATACATTGGAATGAAGATTTAATTTATCTCAAATCGAATGCAATAGATTATGAGTTTTATGATTTCTCGAAATACTTCTGTTCTGAGAAGGAAGATGTCGTTAATTTCTGTAATGGATCACATTTAAATAGAAATGGTGCACTTACTTTTACTAAATTCTTTAGTATGACAATTCTTAAAAGTAATTGTTACCAAAAATAATATTAATTGGTTCTTCCTAGCTGTAGTTAGAGATGAACAAATGAGTCTAAATAAATAACATAAAAAGCCCTAAGAAAGAAAACAGTTCTTTACTTAGGGCTTTTTAGATTATTTGTTGTTTGTCGTCTCTAGGATGGCATCAATGACAAGTGCTGGTTGTTGGGCATGAAGCCAATGTCCTGCATCAGGGATATTGAATAATCTTAAAGAAGGGAAGATGTTTTTTACTTTCACTACATCTTCTTCGGCTACATAACCTGACCTTAGTCCTCTAATAAGCGTGATGTCTAAAGGTGGAATGGTTTCCATCTTTTCTAAGTCTGCATAGTTGACACTAGACATCAATCCACCTAAAGAATCCAAAAGGATCTGAAGGTTTAGTTTCCATTCTAACCTGCCTTCCGTGGTGTTGGTCTTAAGGTTTTTAAGAAGGAAATCTCTTAATGCTTCATTGGTGATCTTGTCCTGTAGATATTGATCGACCTCTTTGCGTGTCTTATATTTCTGAAGGTCTACGGATAGAAGCCCTTCAAGAATTTCTCTATGTTGATCTGCTTGGTTGGATTTGGCCGGACTATCTCTATAGTTTCGCGGTACAATATCAGCCATGATAAGATGATCAATCATCTCAGGGTGTTGTAGTGCGAAATAGAGTGCAAGTTTTCCTCCCATGCTGTGACCAAGAAGATTGGTCTTTTCGATTTGTAGCTCTTTTAAGAAATGGTACAAATCGTTTGACATGTCGTCAAAGGTGTGAGATGGTAGATGTTCGCTTTTACCGTGATTGCGAATGTCTATCATGTAGATAGTAAAATGTTCCTCTAGTGCTTTGGCAATAGACATCCAGTTGTCTGATGAACCATATAGTCCATGAAGAATCACTAGAGGCTCTCCTGTACCAAGTTTTCGATAGTACAGTTTTGCAATGTTGGTTTTCATTCTCGTAAAATTATTAGAATAAAAAAAGGGGAGAAACTCCCCAAGATCATTTAGCGTCTAAGACACTCTTTGTATTTTAAAATGGTTAACTCCATGCCTAGATATATGGCATCAGAGATCAGTGCATGCCCAATAGATACTTCAGCTAAGATTGGAATCTGTTGTGCGAAATATGCTAGATTGTCAAGATTTAGATCGTGACCAGCATTGATGGCCAAACCATTCATATATGCAGCATCAGCAGCCTCTAGGTAAGGTTTGATAGCAGCTTCTCTATCTTTGTGATAGTCTGTTGCGTATGGCTCTGTGTAAAGCTCTACACGACTTGCTTTGATTGCTGCTGCTGCTTCTACCATTTTAGGGTCTGCATCCACAAATATAGAAGTTCTTATATCCGCATTTCTTAATTCGTGAACAATTTCGGTCAAAAAAGACTTATTATCAATAGTATTCCATCCTGCATTTGAAGTGATGGCATCTGGTGCGTCAGGAACTAAAGTAACTTGCGTTGGTTTGTATTTTAAAACCAAATCCATGAATCTTTTATTTGGGTATCCCTCAATATTAAATTCCGTAGTTACTACTTTAGAAAGATCTTCAACATCTTGATAAGTAATATGTCTTTCGTCTGGACGAGGATGAACTGTGATCCCTTCTGCACCAAATTTTTCAGCATTGATTGCTGCGTTAACAACATTGGGCATATCTGCACCACGAGAGTTTCTAAGCGTGGCGATTTTATTTATATTTACACTAAGTCTGGTCATTTGAGCTATAGATTTAATGATAAAGAAAATAGAGAGGACCTTGGACCTTTCTTGTATTACAAAGGTAATAATTTAATTTTTTCAAAAACTGAATATTATTGTGATTGCTAAAGATTTATTAGAAGTGGACATCCCAACCTTGTCAGAGGTGGACAACGGATTAAAAGCTCTCTCTGTAATGGAGTCTGCAGGAGTCACAGATTTGCCTGTGATTCAAGGTGAGAATTATATTGGATTGTTATCCGAGAATGCACTCCTTGAAATGGCTGATTTGGAAAAACCATTAGAGGATTGTCGTATCCATTATCTACGTCCTCATGTACATAAAGATCAGCATCTCTTTGAGATCTTGGGTTTAATGTTTCGTTTTAAACTAACGGTATTGCCTGTGTTGGGTGATGAACATCAGTATTTAGGATGTGTACTACGTAGTAGGATGCTAGAACACTTTTGTGATCTGGCTACCGTAAAAGATCCTGGGGCGATTATCGTTTTGGAGATGCGAGATTCGGATTATTCGATTTCAGAAATATCACAGATTATAGAAAGTAATAATGCTCGCATTTTAACTCTTTTTGTTACAAAGAGTTATAGTGATGAGACCATTTTATGGGTTACGATTAAGGTGAATATTATGGATGTCTCTTCTATTGTTGCTACATTTGAACGTTATACCTATAAAATTAAGGGGATCTTTAATGACGACTCAAGGGTGAATGATTTGTATCATGATCGATTTGAGGAGTTTATGAAGTATCTCGATTTCTGAAATCTATATGACGATTGGTAAATGTGCAAAAAAATTAAAGTCGCAGTTTTTGGTAAAACAGTAGAAGAACATTTCTTAAAAGAATTGGAAAGTATTTCTGCTTTTTTACGTGAAAAGAATGTGGAAGTCGTTGGCTATGGCCCTTTTTGTGAATATCTAAAGAATGAAAAAGGAAGAGATCTTTTGCCAGATAAGGTGTTCTCTTCTCCGAGTGAATTAGACGAAGATTGTGATTTCTTCTTCTCTATTGGGGGAGATGGTACTTTCTTGGATGGCGTAGCATTGGTTCGTAATTCTGGTATTCCAATGGTTGGTATTAACCATGGGCGTTTGGGGTTCCTTGCAGATATCCCAAAAGAGGAACTGGAAACGGCATTGGCCGCGATTAAAAAGGGAGATTATCGCATTGAAGAGAGGTCTCTTTTGAGAGTAAAAAGCTCCAGTGGCTGTTTTAATACTTTCCCTTTTGGCCTTAATGATTTTACAGTCCATAAACAAGATAGTTCACAGGTGATACAAGTGGAAACGTATGTCGATGATGAGTTCCTTTCTACTTTCTGGTCTGATGGATTAATCGTTTCTACTGCAACAGGCTCTACTGCTTATTCATTGAGTGTAGGGGGACCTGTGATTGCTCCTAATGCAGGTAGTTTTGTGATCAATGCAATTGCTCCTCATCATTTGACCGTAAGACCATTGGTGGTTAGTGAAAATTCAAAAATAAGATTAAAAGTAAGAGGTCGTGGAGAGCGTATCATGGCATCGGTAGATGCTAGGTGTATTCCAATGGATATAGGAACAGAATTTGAAATAGAAAAAGCCCCTTTTGTTATCAAAGTGTTAAAGTTAAAGGATGTAACCTTTTACGATACGTTAAGAAACAAACTTATGTGGGGGGCAGATAAAAGAAATTAAGAAATCTGTTTTCCCTTTTCATATTAATTCCCCATCTTAGAGTCGAAATTGTCGAAGATTGTTAATTTTACAATAGAATTCGGCTTTTTTGATCATACGATATTTGGAAAAAATACGTTTGCCTAAGAAAGACATTTTTAACAAAAGCTTTCTACATGATAAAAATTCGTGTTATATTTCTTTTAGGGTGGTTCCTTCTTATGGGTGAGTGTATAGGACAAAATAAATACACATTGGATGTGGGAGGTTTTGTCTCTACAAACTATTTATTGGGAGAGGTCTCTTCTAATTCTATTCTTAGTGCCCAAAGGCCTAAGTTGGGATTTGCTGTAAGATACAATATGAAAGATCGTTATTGTTTGCAATCACATCTGGGTATTGGTCTTCTTGCAGATGAGGGAACAATTGATCGGAATATTGCTAAATTAGGATTAGACCCTAATAGTGACGGTGCATATAGTTATGATCGTTATTTTTTGGAGATAGGTGGCTCGTGGGATTTCAATTGGAGCTCTTTTGCCGTTGAAAATCGTTTTAACCATTTTACTTTTTTTTCGGGAATAGGTGTTAATTTTTTATATTTCCCTAAAAATAATCATGGCCCAGATAATGTCGGTTATGTTTTTTCTCCAGAAATAGACAGTGAGAAATCAGTGTTTACTATGGGAATTCCTGTTAAATTTGGTGGTAAATGGCGTTTCTCTAATTATCGTAGTTTAAGTGTCGAATTTATTGCCCAAAAGCTCTTTTCTGATGCGGTGGACAATATTGATGATCCTTATAAAATTTTGGCCGATAACTATTCTACATCATTTCATGCAAATGATATGATGCATAATAATGATTGGATTTTTGAGTTGAAAATTTCACTCTTTTTTCAAGTATATCATGGGTGCAGAGCATGTCCCGGTTTTAATTAATTTTTGATGAGCTTAAAAAGTCAGTTAAATGAGAATAATATCCCTCGTCATATTGCAATCATAATGGATGGCAATGGACGTTGGGCAAAAAAACAAGGTAGTGAAAGGTCCTTTGGTCACGAGCAGGGTGTAGAATCCGTAAGAGCTACGCTTGAAGCTGGTGTCGAGTTAGGACTAGATTTTATTACACTTTATGCCTTCTCTACAGAAAATTGGAATCGTCCAATAGAAGAGGTGCAAGCATTGATGCAACTTTTGGTTCAAGCTATTGCTAATGAGACACCAACATTAATGAAACAAAACATTAAGTTGACTACCATTGGTGATGTAGACAGTTTGCCAGATGAGACAAAGGAGAAGCTCCAAGAATGTAAAGACATGACTTCAAATAACACTGGAATGACTTTGGTCTTGGCTTTAAGTTATAGTGGTAGATGGGAGATTGTCGATGCAACAAAACGTATTGCAAGTAAGATTAAAGAAGGGACATTAGCTTTAGAGGATATCGATGAATCTCTTTTTGCCTCTTCTTTGAATACCGATGGTATTCCTGATCCTGAACTATTAATCCGTACTAGTGGTGAATATCGACTAAGTAATTTTCTTTTATGGCAATTGGCCTACAGTGAGTTCTATTTCTCTGAGGTGCTTTGGCCAGATTTCCGAAAACAAGATTTAGTAGATGCCATTAAAGATTATCAGTCTCGTGAAAGACGTTTTGGTAAGATTAGCGAACAAATCAATAATTAAATATGCGAAAGAAGCTCTTAGTATTTGTAATGGCCTTTTTGGGGTGCTTTTCTACGTTTGCACAGCTTGCGGATAGCACCAACTTTTCGATATACTACGATACACCTAAGGAATATGAAATTGGAGGTCTTCAGATCTCTGGTATTAAGTACTTAGATACAGAAACCTTATTACAACTGTCTGGACTTGAAGTTGGACAAACAATTATGGTTCCTGGAGAAAATGTGTCTCGTGCAATTAAAAAATATTGGAAGCAAGGATTATTCTCTGATGTAAAGATCACTGCAACAAAGATTGTTCATGGAAAGATCTATTTGGATATCTTTTTACAAGAACGACCACGATTATCAAAAGTGAATTTCTTTGGTGTTAAAAAAGGAGAACGAGAAGATATCGAAGAGAAGG
Source organism: Prolixibacteraceae bacterium (assembly GCA_025210775.1). Lineage (GTDB taxonomy): Bacteria > Bacteroidota > Bacteroidia > Bacteroidales > Prolixibacteraceae > Halosquirtibacter. The sequence continues at coordinate 83,445 of JAOARB010000020.1, read as the reverse complement.
TTCTTCTTCTTAAGGGAAGTCAGGTAACCGATAATAGCGTGAATACTGCAAAACGTATTATCCAGTCGATGATGCGTGAAAAGGGATTCCTAAATACAGAGGTCACTATTGTACAAAGAGATGATCCTGACATGAAGAACTACTTGATTCTTGATATCCGAGTGGATAAAAAGGAGAAGGTAAGGGTTCAAAATATCTTTATTGAAGGTAATAAGAATGTTCCTACAGGAGTTCTTGAAAGAGCAATGAAGAAAACCAAAGCAAAGAAAATTAAGAACTTCTTCCACTCTAAAAAATTCTTAGAAGATAAATATAAAGAGGATAAGATTCACTTGATTGAGAAGTATAACGAAAAAGGTTATCGTGATGCTGTGATCCTATCTGATACGATTATTCCTAATATGGCGAAATCGAATCGTGTGGATATTAAGATTAAGGTGGATGAAGGACAAAAATATTATTTCCGTGATATTCGTTGGATTGGTAATACGGTCTACTCTTCAGAACAATTGGCTGGAGTACTTGGAATTAAAAAAGGAGATGTTTTTGACCAGAAGTTGTTGGAAGATCGTTTGCGTACAGAAGATGATGCTGTTGCAAATCAATATATGAATAATGGTTATCTATTTTTTAATGTAAACCCTGTTGAGGTTAACGTGGATAATGATTCTATTGATTTTGAAATGCGTATCTATGAAGGACGTCAGGCTACTATTAATAAAGTAATTATTGAAGGTAACGATAAAACGAACGAACATGTGGCACGTCGTGAGATTAGAACACGTCCTGGTATGTTGTTTAGTCGTGAAGATATTATCCGTTCCGTTCGTGAGCTTGCGCAATTACAACACTTTAACCCTGAGAAAATTGTTCCTACTCCTATACCTCATCCAGAGGAAGGAACTGTGGATATCAAATATTCTTTAGAAGAACAATCTAATAGTAAGGTTGAGCTTTCTGGAGGTTGGGGAGCTGGTATGTTTGTTGGATCTTTAGGTTTGACATTTAACAATTTCTCTTTACGTCGTCTATTTAGTAATGATGGATGGGGTGGTTCTATTCTACCTTCTGGTGATGGACAAACTTTAAGTGTTAGAGCCCAAACCAATGGTTCATACTACCAAAACTATAATTTCTCGTTTGTGGAGCCATGGTTAGGTGGAAAGAAACCAAACTCATTCTCTTTCAATGTTTACTATTCTAAGCAAACAAGTGGGGATTCAAACTATTCATACTATAATAGCCCTTACGGTAATTATGGTAGCAGTTATGGTAATGGCTATGGTTATGGAAATCCATACGATTATGAAATTACTCAAAAGATGACTGTTTTCGGTATCTCTCTAGGTTTGGGACATCGTCTAAAATGGCCAGATGACTATTTTACGCTTTATCATGAAGTTTCATATCAAAGATATGATCTAACCAACTGGCCTTATTTCTTGATGAGAGAAGGGGTTTCTAACAACTTATCATTTAAAAACTTATTACGTCGTAGTTCAGTGGATAACCCACTATATCCTCGTCGTGGATCTGATTTTAAATTATTGTTTGAGTTTACATTCCCTTATTCTTTATTCTCGGATAAAGATTGGTCTGATCCTGAATTGCCAGATAGCGAGAAATATAAGTGGATTGAGTATTATAAGACCGAATTTACTGGAGACCTTTATACTCCACTTTCGAAAAATAATAAGCTGGTTCTACGTACGAAATTTGAATATGGTTTCTTAGGACACTATAATGAAAATTTACGTTCTCCATTTGAGACTTACCAAGTCGGTGGTGATGGAATGTCTGGAATGAGCTATTATGGTTCTAAAGTTGTTGGACTACGTGGTTATACAAATAACTCGATCACTCCAATGAATGCTGATAATACTGGTAGATCTGCATATATGTATAATAAATATATGATGGAACTTCGTTATCCATTAACACTATCTCCAAGTGCAACGATCTACGGACTTGCATTTGCTGAAGCGGGTAATGCATGGTACGATTCGACAACATATGATCCATTTAATCTGAAACGTTCCGCAGGAGCAGGTATCCGTATCTTCTTGCCGATGATTGGACAGATTGGATTTGACTGGGGATATGGATTTGATACTCCAAACACAGGAAGATCATCTGATGGCGGAAGTCAGTTCCACTTTATCTTTGGACAAACATTCTAAACAAAATAATGTATAGAAAAGGCTTGGGTGACCAAGCCTTTTTTCTCTATATTGTTATACTAATTCACCTATCCTATCGTTAACTACTATGTAGGTCAATCTACGTAGTATGTAGTTTTAAAAAGATGACAATGAAGAAGGTATTTCTATCTCTATTTTTGATCCTATCTGTAAGTTTAGGATGTTTAGCACAAAAGGTGGCATATGTCGATAGTCACTATATTTTGGACAATATTCCAGCATATCATTCAGCACAAGAACAACTGAATAAAGCATCAAAAGCTTATCAGGAAGAGTTGGAAAAGATACATGCAGAGATAGAAAAGATGGAAGGTGATCTAAAGACAGAAGCGATCCTTCTTACTCCAGATATGATCAAAAGAAGAAAAGATGTGATCATAACCAAACGAAAAGAGTACGAGAATCTACAAAAAAAGTACTTCGGTAGGGATGGTTCGATATTTAAGAAACGAAAATCATTGATAAAACCAATTCAAGATGATATCTTTAATGCATTGCAACGAATTGCCGAGGAAGGCAGCTATGCAATCATTATGGATAAAGCATTACAAGGCAATATTATTTTCTCAGATCCTAAGTACGATTTGAGTGATGTTGTTTTGGAAAGGCTTGGATATAAGAATTAATAAACTATATTTGTTGAAAACATCACAAATAAGATAACTATGAAAAACGCATTGAGAACGCTAGTTCTATTTTTTGTTCTTTTCGCTGGATCTGTTTCGGCGCAAACAAAGATTGGTCATATCAATTTCCAACAGTTGCTAAGTGTGATGCCTGAAAGAGCGGCAGCTACAAAACAGATGGAAGCTCATGGTAAGGAATTGGAGAATCAGTTGACTGAGCTACAAAAAGACTTCCAAGCTAAGGTTGCAGATTACCAAAAAGCAAGTACAACGATGACGGATATCGTACGTTCTACTAAAGAAGGTGAGTTGAGAGATCTTCAACAACGTATCCAAAATTTCCAAGTTGCTGCGCAACAAGACGTACAAAAGAAACAAAAAGAGTTGTTCCAACCTATTCTTGAGAAAGCTCAAGGAGCAGTAAAAAAGGTTGCTAAAGAGCAAGGAATGACTTATGTTTTAGATACTAGTTCAGGAGTGGTTTTATACCAATCAAATGAAAGTATTGATATCTTACCTCTTGTAAAAGTTGCTTTAGGTATTAAATAAGCAATAAGCAAATAAATAGATTTAATAAAGGTATTCATTACAATGGATACCTTTATTTGTTTTATAATTCCAATGATTATGGGACCTATAGGTGTATTTGACTCAGGCTATGGAGGACTAACCGTTTTAAGATCTATTGTTGATCGTCTTCCGCAATATGATTATCTATATTTAGGTGATAATGCACGTAATCCATATGGATCACGTTCTTTTGATGTGATTTATCATTATACAAAACAGGCGGTGGATTATCTTTTCTCACAAGGTTGTGAGTTGATTATTCTGGCCTGTAATACCGCAAGTGCAAAGGCTCTTCGTACCATCCAACAGAATGATCTTGAAAGATGGGTAGATCATAAACGTGTTCTAGGAGTGATACGCCCAAGTGTCGAACACCTAATCCATTCTAGTCAGAGTGGTGTTATTGGAATTCTTGGAACGGAAGGAACTGTTAAATCGGATTCCTATCCTTTAGAGATAGCAAAATTTTCTCTACAAAGGAAAATGGAAGTGTGGCAACATGCATGTCCTATGTGGGTTCCTTTAATTGAGGATAATAGTTTTGATACGGAAGGTGCACACTATTTTATTTCGAAAGATATCGATATTCTGCTTTCAAAATCGAAAGATATCGACACCATTCTTTTAGGTTGCACCCACTATCCATTAGTGAAGAATATAATCGAAAAATATGTTCCTAATGGGGTAGAGGTCCTTTCACAAGGGGATCTTGTTGCTCAGAGTTTAGAGGATTATCTTCGTCGCCATTCAGACCTAGACGCTTTGTGCCTAAAAAAAGGCAATGTGCGTTTTTTAACAACAGAATCGACATTACTATTCGACGAAAGAGCCACACAGTTTTATGGCTCTAAAGTTCATTCTAAGCAGATAGATTTATAGCTTTAATCACAATAACGTTTGATGATATTATAAGCTTGGATCATCCCTAATTCCCCTGCCTTACTAAGGTCTAAGGCTCCTCCTTCAATATCTTTAAGGTATATTTTAGTGAGTCCTCTATTGAAGTATGCTTCTGCAAAAGCAGGATATGCTTCAATAGCCTTAGAGTAGTATTTAATGGCCTTTTCATACTTCTCCATCTTAATATAGGTGTTTCCCATATTATACCAAGCAAACTGGAATTTAGGGTTAATCTTAACCACCTTCTTATAGTCTGCAATTGCTTTATTATAGTTTAGATATGCCACCTCATCTTTTGTCTTCGAATGATTAAGTAGTTTTTCTTCCATTTTAGAAAGCGAGCGTATATAATCGGTCATGTCTACCAGATTATTGGCTGCACCGAAATAGACTAAAAGGTTATCTGAGGCAAAGTGTTTTGCATTTTCGAAGTCAACCTTCGATGATTCAAACTCAAACGAAAGGTTCTTTAGTATTGCCCTATCGAGATAGAAAAGTTCTGGATTTTCTCCTGTCGCTACCAATGCATCAAAAAGTGCAATATGCTCTTTGTATTGTTGCATCTCATCATATCTTTCTACTGTTGTTTGTTCGTGATTGGTTAATGCCAAGAATGGATTTTGCTCGTTGAGATCATTTAGCTTATCTACTTCGACACTAAAATATTGCATCTTAGAATAGTCTAGCTCATTTTTATTGAAATAGGTGAAATCAAAATTTGGGCTTAATTCAATAATGACATTTACATTCTGTATCAGTCCCTCTGTTGGTTGTTCTGTCGTAAGGGTTACCTTTCCATTATCCCCAACGATAAGAGGAGGCTGTGTTCCTGAACGATCTTCTTGACGTCTTAATTTCCCTCTTTGAACCTTCTGGGCATGATTTAAGTTTTTAGGATTGATATTTTGTTCTTGATCTGTTGGTTGGTTGTCCTTCTTTATCTCTTTGTCTTCTTCTTTTTTTCTATTTTTCTTCTTTGCGTTTTGACTGATGGCATAATACCAAGGATTGGCACGTTTCTGTTGTTCTTCTTTTAGTCTTTTTTGGAATTTTGCGATATTGGGATCAAGGCTACATGCTATCTGAATATCTCTTTGAGCATCTGGCTGTTTCTTTTGCTCTTTGATGATTCCTCTATTTAGATAGGCCGATGCTAATCCTGGGTTTTGTCGTATAGCCATATCATAATCCATAATAGCACCATCTTGTTCACCTAGCTTTTGCTTTGCTAATCCACGTAAAAAGAATGCCATATCGGATCTTGGATTTAGTTTGATTGCTTCATTAATATCGGTTAAAGCTCCTGCAAAATCATCCTTCTCTAGTTTTATTCTTCCTCGAATAAGATAGGCACGATCGTAATGTGGACGTATTTTGATTGCTTTGGTACAATCATTGATGGCTAGATCTAGACTATCAACAATCTGGTAGGCAATACTTCTATTCAGATAAGTATTTATGGCTCTCTTGTTTAGGGAAAGAGCTTTGGTGTAATCTGTAATGGCTCCAGTGTAATTCTTAAGAGCCATCTTTGTAATCCCTCTATTATTAAAAATAGAGTAGTTGTTGATGTCTAACTCCATAGCCCTATTATAATCATCCAAAGCAATCTCATAGTTCTTTAAAGAATGGTTTACCATCCCTCTTTGCATAAAAGCTAAAGGATAGAACGGTTTGATAGCTATCGCCTTGTCTAGATCTTCTTTCGCTCCATAATAGTCCTCTAAATATTGTTTGGCAATTGCTCGAAAGAAATAGGCTTCATAGTTATTGGGTTCTAGACGGATAACGATGTTGAAATCCTTAATAGAGCCTACATAATTCTCAAAGTGCAGCTTACTTCTACCATGATAAAAATATTGTTGTGTATTAAATTGCGCTTGACTCTTTAGTGGAACAAGTAGCATCACAATATTGAGTGATAATGCAATAATGATGCTATATATTGAGGAAGAATATGATTTCAATTTTATGCGTATTTTGGATTAAAAATATATCTTTTACAAGATAATATACTTTCAATAATTATACCATACTCCTTCGTTTTTTGTTTTTCTTTATTTTTTACTCTTTGTTTGTGTTCATATACTCGTATAATACTTAATTGAGGTGGCCTTTTATTGATGGATATTATTTGTTTCATAGTTATCAACATAATTTTTTATTATATATTTGATATCTACAGAAGACAGTGTTGTTCTATTTTATGATTAGTGCCCCCTTAGGATGCTGATAAAGAAGTTGTATACATGAAAAAAATAACGTTATTAATCGGGATCTTCGCGATCTTTATGAACTTAGGTTTTGCTTCGACAATCGATGTAAATACAATAGAGAATAATTGTTCAGATAATTCTACTTTAACATATTCTGAGCAGAATCCTTTTGAGAAACCCAAAAGACGTAAGATAAGATCAGAGTATCGAAAACGTTCTATTTGGGAAAATAGAGTCTATCTTGGATATGGCATGACTTGGAATAAATTTTCAGGAATTCAAACAGAATCTAATAGCTCTGGATACACTTTTGAGGCGAGTTATTTCCATTTTATCCTTGAAAACTTAGGTATTGGTATGGAAGCTTCTTTGGGTAGATGCCTGTTAAAAGAGGGAGATTTTAATTATGAAGACAAACCAACTGGATTTCTTCTAGCTCAAGATATAAACCATCAAACCAGCATCAATTATGTTGGGCCATCCGTGATGACACGTACTACCGCTTTTTCGAATTATTTGGTTCTTTATGCATCTTTTAGTTTGGGTTATGCATCTTGCAATATGATTGACCGAAATAAAACAACCAATACATATGATTTGAGCTTTAGTGGATTGGCAACACAATGGAAAGCAGGAGTGGATATCTCGATTGCTGAGAATGTTTATTTCTCTATTAGTGGGAACTATCTAAGAACCGGTAGTAGTTCATTTAATAGTTTACTTGATGGAGCCAACCATGAGTTTAAATTGAAGGATGGACTAGATATTAAAATGCAGAATTACGGTGTTCAGTTTGGTCTTGTTCTAAGCTTCTAATTTGAAATAATTTATTCCATTCTTTCCAATTGCAAATATTAATATGAATTGAAAAGAATGGAATAATGGTATTATTTACCGATCACCAATGAACCGAAGAATTCTGGTCTGTGATAATCAGGTGTTTCTGTTCCGATTGGATTCCAAGTAACAAAGTGCATCTTTGGCGTTTTATCTCCACACTTAAAGAAGTTACCTTTATAGTTATCCTTATCTAGTTTAAAACCTGGATGATGTACAAAAGCTTCAAAAGGAAGTTTTGCAGTAATAGTATATTCTGATACTTTCTCTGTAGGCTCTACTGGAGATTTGCCAAGAGAGGTGAATACTTTAATACCAGCAAGCTTTTCAGCTTCAATTCTTTCTCTATCTCTTCCTGCACCATATCCGAAAAGGAAAGCACCAATGGCATTCATCTCAAGGTTGTAGTAGCCTTTATCGTCAGGAGCAAAGAAGAATTCACAACAACTGTCTTCATATACTTCCCCGTTGATTTCTGTTGTCACGGCTCTTACTTCTTCTTTTCTTACTTCAAAGTGAAGATAGAAAGCTTCTTCATCATGTCCAATATGAAACGTAACTTCTGGTTTAACAGAATATGACGCCCAATTAATAGTATCAATTTGATGTGCCTCTAATGCTTCTAAAAGAGAAGCTGTTTCCATCATGCTTTGAGGCTTTTTAATTTTAGAGATAACCAATTCTTTCGATCCCATTGTATCTTTTAGTTATGTGTTATACGTAAGTTTATTTCGCTTGTTAATATATAGAAAAGTTAGGGGGATTACCCTTTTTTCATTAAATATTTTTTACGTATTCTGTCAATGCCTCTACTGTTTTCTTTTGATTGCCAACAAATATCTGGTTGTCATCGATAAATACCGGACGTTTTAAGAAGGTGTAATCGCTTAGAATATATTCTTTTATCTGCTCTTCTGTTAAGCTTTGATCTTTTAATCCAAGCGCCTTATATTTTTGTGCCCTTTTATTAAATAATGCTTCAAAGCTGCCAGCCAATGCTTTCATCTTTTCAAGCTCCTCTTCGGTATAAAGCTCTTTTTTGATATCCTGTAGAACGACGCTAGATGGCAATTCTACCTCGTTCATGATTCGTTTACATGTAGTGCACGTAGATAAATAGAAAAATTTCATTTTAATAAATATTATTTCAAGCCTTTTGTAAGTAGGTCTATTGTTGTGATCTATTTACTTTTAAGGTCTCAGTTATTATTGTGCTTATTTATATAATGGATACATTTCCACAAAAGGCTATTCCATTAATATATTTTGCAGCTCGCTAGGCTGATGTATCGTAACCTTTTTACGATCCCATGTAAGTATCCCCATATTGGTTAGCTCACCAATAGATCTGGCTAGAGAGGGTCGGGTTACACCAAAAAGCTCTGCCAATGCCGATTGTGATTCTTTTATCTCAATAACCTCTTGGTTTTGCTTCAGAAGGAAAAAGGCCAGTTTCTGACGTATTGTTTTAAAAGAAAGAAAGGTGATCTTCTCGGTTAAGAACTGCGCTTTGTTAGAGATGATATTCATATAGTTAATCAAAAGCTGCGATTCCATTAGTAGAAGCTTTGTAAAGGATTTCTTCTCTATACGAAGCATGCTTCCGTCACTTTTGGCTAAAAGATTAACGGGAAAACGGTTCTTCTTTCCATATACAAAAGCAGCAGCTATAAGCATCGGTCCTTGTAGTTGCTCAATCTTAAGCTTGTTGCCCGAAAAGTCTAACATGGCTCCCTCTAAAGTACCTTCCAGTAAGATAAACATATCATTGATCTCATCTCCAGCATGTGCAATCAAACTCTCTTTGGTGAATTTCGATACCTTATATCTTGTATTTTTCAGTAGATCAGTGATTTCTGTCTCTGGAATGTTTTTAAATAACGCCGTCTTTTGTAGGGTATTTTCCAACATATTATAGGGTCTATTTGCTGTTTCTTATTCCATTGTGTCCATCATATGGACCTCTTATCAAAGATGAAGATAGTGAAAAAATACAATAAAGCACAAAAAGATCTTTTTTTCGAAAAAACTTTCGAAGTGTAACAACTGTTACAATCTAGGAGAGACAAGGAGCCTATATTTGCCATTGAAAGTTAGTTAAACAAGAATCGGTTTTCCTTCTAATAAATAATGTGGTGTTATGAAAAACATGAAGAGAGAGATAATTAAAATTGATGAGGAGTTGTGTAATGGATGTGGCTTGTGTATTCCTAATTGCCACGAAGGAGCATTGCGAATTATCGATGGTAAAGCACGTCTAATCAGTGATCTAATGTGTGATGGCCTTGGTGCTTGTATTGGACATTGTCCTCAAGGAGCTATCGAGATCGAAACAAGAGAGGCTGCACCTTATGATGAGATCCTTGTGATCAAGGATATGGTCAAAAAAGGAAAGAATACAGTCGTGGCTCACCTTTGTCATCTAAAAGACTATAACGAAATGGAGTTTGTTCGTCAAGGTGTTCAGTGGATGTCTGAGAACCAGGATGCATATGATTTTGATCTTCAGGAAGTAAAACAGATTGTACATAACTATAAAAGCGAGAACAAAAACTCTAAAAAAGAAGAAGAAAAGAAACCTCAAATGAAATCATCACTATTAATGAGCCAACCTCAAGGGGGATGTGGATCAGGATGTCCTGGATCACAGAATGTGTCTTTTGATAACCCTGTTGACCCAATGCCACAAAATGTATCTACTGCTGCGCCAAGTGCTCTACGTCAATGGCCTGTACAGATGCACCTATTAAACCCGAATGCTCCATTCTTAAAGAATGCCGATCTTTTGGTTGCTGCTGACTGTGTTGCTTTTTCATTAGGAAATTTCCATTCTGATTTTCTTCCTGGGAAAGTACTTGCTATTGCATGTCCTAAACTTGACTCACAACAGCAAGCCTATATTGATAAATTGATTATGATGATTGATGAGGCTCGTATCAATACCATCACCGTGATGATCATGGAAGTTCCATGTTGTGGTGGCCTTCTTCGCTTAATACAAGAGGCTTGTTTGGAAGCTTCTCGCAAAGTACCAGTAAAAGCGATTACAGTAAGTATCAAAGGAGAGATTTTAGATGAGTCGTGGATTTAATGTTTCCCATCTCTAAAAGAAACGAAATATAAGCAAAGGGCTTTAAGTCCTGTATGGTAACACTTTTCAAAAAATAACAATTTCTCATCTTCTTCTTTTCGAGAAGATGATCGCCATAGGATAGGGCATGTCTCTATTCTATGGTACCCTAAAAAATTAACGATTATGAGCATGTTCTGTTTTCAATGTCAAGAAGCATCTAAAGGAGTTGGATGTACAGTTAAAGGAGTTTGTGGTAAAAACGAAGAAGTAGCCAATCTTCAAGACTTGTTGATGTATGTTGTAAAAGGAATTTCTACATATACGCATCACGGTAGAGCATTGGGCTTGGAAGATGATAAAGCCAATAAATTTGTTGTTGATGCACTTTTTACAACGATTACCAATGCCAATTTTGATCCTATCAAGATTACTGAGCTAATCACTGAAGGACTTCAAATCAGAGATCGTGTTAAAGCGGCTTACCTTGCTAAAGGTGGGGATGAAAATATCTCTAAATATAGTGCTACAACATGGAACCCTGAATCGGAAGCTTTTTACGAAGCAAAAGCTGCCATTGTCGGAATCCTTTCTATCGAAAACGAAGATATCCGCTCTCTTAAAGAGTTGATCGTTTATGGAGTAAAAGGAGCGGCTGCTTATGCTGAGCATGCTTGGAATTTAGGATATGAGAAAACGGAGCTACATGCTTTCTTCCAACGTGCCCTTTATGAAGTGACTCGTGACGATATCTCAGTGGATGAGTTGGTTGCTTTGACATTAGAAACAGGAAAATATGGAGTAGATGTAATGGCCCTTCTTGATGAAGCCAATACAACTAAATATGGTAACCCTGAAATTACAGAAGTAAATATTGGAGTAAACAACCGACCTGGTATTCTTATCTCTGGGCATGATTTGAGAGATATGGAAGACCTTCTAAAACAAACTGAGGGAACAGGTGTAGATGTATATACACACAGTGAGATGCTTCCTGCGAACTATTATCCAGAATTTAAGAAATATAGCCACTTTATTGGTAACTATGGAAATGCATGGTGGAAACAAGATAGTGAATTCGAAACATTCAATGGCCCTATCTTGATGACAACCAACTGTATTACTCCTCCTAAGAAGTCTTATAAGGACCGTGTTTATACTACTGGTGCTGCAGGTTTTGTTGGAATCAAACATATTCCAAACAGACCCGTGGATGGCGTAAAAGATTTCTCTCAAATTATTGAGCATGCAAAACAATGTCAAGCTCCTGTAGAGATTGAAAAAGGAAAAATCATTGGTGGTTTTGCACACAACCAAGTGATCCAGTTGGCAGACAAAGTAGTCGATGCCGTGAAGAGTGGAGCGATACGTAAATTCTTTGTTATGGCTGGATGTGATGGACGTATGAAAAGCCGTGATTATTACACTGAATTTGCAGATAAACTACCTCAAGATACTGTTATCCTAACTGCTGGTTGTGCGAAATATCGTTACAATAAACTAGAACTAGGTGATATCGGAGGTATCCCAAGAGTTCTTGATGCAGGACAATGTAACGACTCTTATTCATTGGCTGTTATTGCGTTAAAACTAAAAGAAGTTTTTGAACTTAACGACATCAATGAACTACCAATTGCATATAACATCGCATGGTATGAGCAAAAAGCAGTGATCGTTCTTTTGGCTCTACTTCATCTAGGAGTGAAAAATATCCATTTAGGACCAACACTTCCAGCATTCCTATCACCAAATGTGGCAAACGTATTGATAGAGAACTTTGGAATCAGTGGAATAGGGACTGTAGACGAAGACATGAAAGTGTTCTTAAACTAACGTATAGAGTGCTTATTAAAACGGTCAATAAAGAAATGACAACGTTTTTAAACTAAGATAGAAAAATAGAATGCAATCCAAGGGAAAGACTTCTTTACTGAAGTGTTTCCCTTTTTGGTATGTTATTAAAATGAACCTTAATGCCTATGCTCAAATATTTAAATGAATCACTCTTTATTTCGGTCACATACAGAACTTTAAATGTAAGTTAATTGTGAATTCATTTTACTGATGATCAGATTTTCTATAAGAAAATTAATCTAAATCAACCAAAATACCATGCTCTAATAGCACCTGATTTATAAAAGTTAAGAATGAATCTATTTCCTGGTAGTTGGTAAATATCTTTAACAATGAATCTTCTCTTAAATTTAATGAATACTTTTGACCTGCTGCATTTACAGGAAACCTCAAGAAATAGGAATCTTTATCTAATGTATTAACTGTATCTGCTAACTCTCCTGTAAGGGATGTCATTTTTGAAATCTTTTTCATAGCTTCAGTATCTAAACTTGATAAATCTAATTCTTTCAGATAACCTCTTGGCCCACCAAACGATTTGAATAATTTCGTTATTGAATGCTCCTTTCTTATTTTTTGAGGCATTTTATACTTCGACATTTCATCTGCTTGATAGATATTACTTTTCAAACCAAGCTCAATACCTTGGCGCATTAAAAATAGCAATGGTAAGTACAATTTGCTTAAATCTGCATCATTTTTAATAATATCATTTATTAATCCTGTTATTATAAGATCATATTGCGTTCGTAATAGACCTATATAACGTGATTCATATAAATACACTTGAAACTTATTTTTTGTACGATTTCCTTCATACTCAAAATCAGAATATATTTTATCGATTTTAAATTGCTCGCTACTAATTAACTGATTATCTCCTTGTATAAATTCGTGAATTAATACATTGGCACATGCTCTTTCTTCTTTAGTGTTTTTGGGAAAGAACAACTCTCCTTTGGTATTTGTTATATAACGATAACAACTACCATCCCAATCTTTATCAATTATATCTACATTATCTTTAAAACCCTTTGGGTAAAAACCATCTGGTGTTTCAGACTTATATAGCTTTTCAAAACTATGACTCCTTAAAAAGGATATGTTACTTCTACTAAAATTGTTCTTAATTACCAGCTCCATTGTATGCCGTAACAAGAAAATGGAAGCTCTACCAATAGAGTTAAGTAAACAATCTCCTTTAATCGAATATAGAATTCTCTGAATTGCATAATGATAGCACTCATAATAATGTTGCCATTCCGATTTATGCACATTCTTGTCTAAACGCAGCTTCTTCTTGTTACTTGAATCATACAAATCAATTTTCTCCAACAACATGATATTATATTCTTTAAAACCTGTAATTTAGATGCCTGTATTTCGTTGATTTTTCTCCAATCACTTGATCCAATACTATATAGATAAACATTAATATCTTCAATGTTTACTTTTGACTGAAACAGAAACTGGTATCCACAACGTATTATCAAATGGCCTATTTGAGAATTCAATCTTTACCTCTAAAATAAAGCTCGACTCTTAATGACTAAGGATGTTTGTGTGTTTAAATTTAGAATAATTTACAAACTTTTACATTATAAGGGGGTTAATTTAAATATTGAATTAATTTTTTATCCCAACAAATGTTCGAAATCCACTATTTCAGTAAAGATTTCCATAGGTTTGATAGGGGGTTTGTCCATGGTTCCTCCATGGTTCCTCCATGGTTCGTCCATGGTTTGTCCATCGATTTAGGGGTTTTCGATGGAGGAACCATGGAGAAACCATGAACAAACCATGGAGGAAGTATCTTTCTATTCTTTATTGATATCGAATATTTTGGAGTTGATATAGGGGGTGTCGTATTAGAATAGGAAATTAAAAATATCGATAATTCATTTCTGTTTTGGAACAAATAATGTTGCTTTAATCTTATGAGTAGGTCTTAGATGTGTATTGTAATGTTTCGTTTTACAGCTGTCGTCTGGCTATGAAACTCTATGAATGAATTTGGGAGAGGGGATTGCAAGAGGCAAGGTTATGCTGTTTTAAAAAACAAAACAATCCCTAAAGACACTCGTCTTTAGGGACTGTTTCATTGAGTTGTAAGACCTATGTCTTAGTAAGCTTGTTGGTCTATCAGCTCTTTAAACTCTTGGTATTGGTTAGAGAGTGAGATAGATTTTTTCTCTTTATCCAAGAATGCCTTTAGTTTTTCTGGGATCTCTATTTCACCAAGGATTTGCTCCATGGTTTCATGAAACTTGGCAGGATGTGCTGTTTCAAGGAATATTCCTACTTGGTCCTTAGATAGGCTACTTTCTAAAGAAGCGAATCCTGTTGCACCGTGAGGATCACAAATATATTGATGTGTGTTTGCCACTTTTTTGATGATATCTCGTATCTGTTGATCGCTGTATCTCGCACCGTCTAAGATCTGACATATCTGTCCATGATCATGTTGGTAAAGGTCTAGTACACGAGCAAAGTTACTTGGTGCTCCGACGTCCATCGCATTGGCAATGGTCTCTACCGATTTTCGTGGAGTATATTTTCCTGATTGAATATATTCGTATACCACATCGTTTTCATTGTTGGCTGCAATAAATCGATGGATAGGAAGCCCCATCTGTTGTGCAATAATACCTGCCGTAATATTACCAAGATTACCACTAGGTACCGATACAACCACTTCTTTGGCTTTCTCTTCATCACTTAATTGTGCCCAAGCATTGAAATAATAGAATGCTTGAGGAAGGAATCGAGCCACATTGATTGAGTTGGCAGAAGTCAATTTATGTCTAGATTTAAGATCTTGATCCATAAAAGCTTCTTTTACCAATGCTTGACAGTCATCGAAAGTACCATCGATCTCCAATGCTGTGATGTTGTTTCCAAGAGTCGTAAATTGCTTCTCTTGTAGGTTACTCACTTTCCCTTTAGGGTAGAGAACAAATACTTTGATCCCATCCACTTGGTAGAACCCGTTGGCTACAGCACTTCCAGTATCGCCTGAAGTGGCTACCAATACATTTACATTCTCTTTCTCTTCACGAAGAAGGTATCCTAAGATACGAGCCATAAAACGTCCTCCAACATCCTTAAAGGCTAGGGTAGGACCGTGGAAAAGTTCCAACGAGTGAATGTTCTCTGTGACTTTCACCAATGGAGTATCGAAGCTAAGGGTGTCGAATACGATCTCCTTAAGATCTGCTTCAGGAATGTCCTCACCAAAGAAATTTCTTGCTACTTCAAAGGCCATCTCTTGGAAACTCATATTAGAGATATTCTCAAAAAAGCTAGCAGGTAATTTCTTTATCTTTTCAGGCATATATAGCCCTTTGTCGTCTGCAAGACCATTGATTACTGCTTCACTCAGGCTTGCTGTATTGTTTTTGTTCTCTGTACTATAAAAAATCATCTTAAATCCCCCTTGGTTACTTTAGGTTTAGTAATAGCTTCATAAACTCTATTTTCTCAATCTCTCCATATGCTCCTTTGGATGCTGCTTCTTCTGAATAGCTTTCAACCTGATCTTTTGGGTTCTTTGGATGATAGATAACAAAAGGTACGGCATCACGAGTATGGGTTTTTATTTCCCATGGTGTAGGATGATCTGGAAGTAGCGCTACTGCAATATCTTTTTGTTCTAGTGCATAGTCTAAAATAGGTCCTACCACTTTCTTATCGATATCTTCAATCGCTCCTATCTTCTGCTTAACATCTCCTTCGTGTCCCGCTTCGTCTGGTGCTTCAATGTGAAGGTATACATAATCACAGCTTTTTAAGGCCTCTATGGCTGCATCTCTTTTCCCTTCAAAATTGGTGTTCCATAGTCCTGTTGCACCTTCTACTTTGATCACTTCCATTCCTGCATAGATACCGATACCTTGGATAAGATCTACAGCTGAGATTACCGCACTTTTCTGTACCTGATATGCCTCCTTTAATGTTGGCATTTGTGGCTTATAACCAGGGGACCATGGCCAAATAGAAGAAGCTGTAGCTTTGCCATTCTCTTTTCTTTGGATGTTTATAGGATGAGAGGCAAGTAGTGATTGAGATTTTTGAATTAGATCGGCTACCAATGCAGCTGTCTCTTTGCTTTCGATACTTTCGTTAAGAGCATAAGGAAGATGGTCTTTCTCTTTCGCTCCAGGGACATCGTGAGGAGGTGTACAATGAATATGTTTATTCCCTCCTTTAATGACCAATAGGTGACGGTAAGAGACTCCTTTATGAAAGGCTACACGTTCGTCGGCAAGATGCTCGTTAAGATAATCAATAAGTACTCCTGATTCCTCACTCTCAATATGTCCTGCTGAGTGGTTATGTATAATACCATCTTCTAAAGTGATCAGATTACATCTAAAAGCCAAGTCGTTCTCTTCAAGATTTACACCAATACTGGCTGCTTCCAATACACCTCTTCCTTCGTATAGATTCTCTACATCGTAGCCCATTACGGCCATATTGGCCACTTCACTTCCTGGATGAAGAGAAGCAGGTACGGTATGAAAAAGTCCCGATCGTCCAAGTTGGGCAAGTCGGTCCATATTGGGTGTATGTGCTTTCTGTAATGGAGTTAGGTGTTCTAGTTTAAGAGATGGAAGGTCGGCCATTCCATCTCCTAATATTACAATATGTTTCATGTTCTTTCTTTAACTATTCAACAATCTATAAGCTTTATGGGGGGAGCTACTATTTTATATGTTTGCGATCTTAACGATATCTGCAAATACACCTGCTGCGGTAACCGCTGCTCCTGCTCCGTATCCTTTGATAAGCATAGGATACTCTTTATAACGCTCTGTAGTTAGTAGAACAATATTGTTACTTCCCTCTAGGTCATAGAAAGGATGTTGGTTGTCTACTTCTACCAATGAGCATGAACCTTTACCATTTTCAAAGGTCCCCACAAACCTCCATTTTTTATCTTCTGCTTCCAGTCGTTGGCGACGTTCTTCGAAAGACGCATCAACATTAGGTAGCTCTTTCCAGAAGTTCTCTACTTCTCCTTCAAAGAGCTCGCTAGGTATAAATGGATTTACTTCTATGTCTTTATCTTCACAACGGTAGCCAGATTCTCTAGCAAGGATAATCACTTTTCGTTGAACATCTTTACCACAAAGATCGATACGAGGATCTGGTTCTGCGTATCCTTCTTCTTTAGCTAACTGTACTGTTTTGCTAAAAGGAATATCTTTAGAGATGGTATTGAAGATATAGTTTAAGGTTCCCGAAAGAACGGCTTGTATTTTTAAAATCTTATCCCCCGATTTCTGTAGATCATTGATCGTAGAGATCAGAGGTAGTCCTGCACCAACATTGGTTTCAAATAGGAATTTAACGCCTTTACGAAGGGCGATATTTTTTAGATTCTCATATTTCTCGTATTCTGAAGAGGCTGCAATTTTATTTGCCGCAACAACAGAAACATGGTTTTCTAAAAAAGTCTCATATAGTCCAGCTACACTCTCATTGGCAGTACAGTCTACAAAAACAGAGTTGTATAGGTTTAGATCTGCTACTTTCTTTGCAAAAGAAGGAAGAGACGATTTTGTCCCGTTTGCTTCTAGTGATTCCATGTATTGATCAAAAGGAATACCATTGGCATCGAAATGCATCTTTCTAGAGTTGGCAATACCTGCTAGACGAATTTTAAGACGATGTTCTTTTTTAAGCTTCTCCTGTTGTTGGTTAAGCTGATTTAGTAGATCACGCCCTACTGTTCCCATTCCTATAAGGAAAAGGTTCAACTGTTTGTATTCTGACAAGAAGAACGTCTCATGTACTACATTCAGTGTTTTTCTTAGTTGAGGTGTTCTAACTACCCAAGAGATATTTTGTTCACCTGCTCCCTGAGCAATGGCAATAGTATTGATTCCTCCTCTGCCTAGAGCTTGGAATAGTTTGCCTGCAATGCCAACAGAGTGTTTCATTTGTTCGCCTACAATGGCCACAATAGAAAGATCTTCTTCAAAAAGAATTTTATGAATGCTTCCTGAAGCAATTTCTGAACGGAATTCTTGGTGGATTGCTTCTTTTACAATATGTTTTTTGCGTACATCAAAAGCAAAGCTGATACTGTTTTCCGAAGAGGCTTGAGAGATCATGATGACGCTAGTGTTTACCCTTGCCATTGCACTAAATAGTCGCATGGATACTCCCGAAACGCCAACCATACCTAATCCTTTAATGGTTGCAAGAGAAACATCTGAGATAGAAGAAATCCCTTTTACAGGACGGCTATTGTTTCCAACATCCCCTCTGTCTATACGTGTTCCTTCTGCAGACAAATTGTTAATGTTTTTTATCTGTAAAGGGATTCCCATTTGGTATACAGGAAGAAGACTAGGAGGGTAGACCACTTTGGCTCCAAAATGGGATAGTTCCATTGCTTCTGTGTATGTCATCGATGGGATAGCATAAGATTTGCTGATGATGTTAGGGTCCGCCGACATAAATCCATCTTGGTTGGTCCAGATCTCTAATTCTCTTACTCCTAATGCCGCTGCAAAGATAGCCGCAGAGAAATCCGCACCACCTCTACCTAAAGTAGTTAAAGTGCCTTTCTTTGTTGAGGCAATATATCCTGGTGCCAGTGCTTTCCCAGAGAAGTGGACAAACTCTTCACGAATCAAACGGTAGCTATTGTCAAAATCGACATTTGCCTTACCGAAATTATTATCTGTCTTGATTAATTTCTCTGATAATATCTTAGGTATTCCTAAATAGGCTGCAAGAATAATAGAGGATAGCTGCTCACCAAAGACAAGAATACGATCTAGTGTCTTTTGTGTTAACTCTCCAATAAGAGATACTCCTTGAAGGATGCTTTTAAGCTCTTCTACTTTATGAAGAACATCCGATTCAACAGCCTGATCTTCTATCTTAAGAGATTTAATATAGTCAAGATGAATCGTGGTAATCGTATTCAAAGGATCAGAAAAGGTTCGATGCGTGGTGACTGCACCTTGGCCTGCCTCGATGATTAGGTCCGTGACCATGTCGAATGCGGATACAACCACAAGCACGTCGCCATCGGTGTTTTCTACAATACTCTTCACTTTCTTAATTTGCTCTACTGTCTTCAGAGCAACTCCTCCAAATTTGATTACTTTCATCTTATAATTTAAATTTAAGATTAAAAAAAAAGACTGAGATGATTCCCAGTCTTTTTAAGGTTAATTAAAACCAAAGAATGCTTTGGGCAATTTATGCATCATCTTCTGATTTGTTTTGAATGGCTTCTACGATCTTCGTTTCCAATTCTTCTGCCAACTCCACGTTATCAGTGATTAATGATTTTACTGACTCTCTTCCTTGACCTAGTTTGGTTTCACCATAACTAAACCAAGAGCCACTTTTCTTAATAATACCATATTCTACACCAAGGTCGATAATCTCCCCTGTTTTAGAAATACCTTTGCCGTACATGATGTCAAACTCAGCTTTACGGAATGGTGGAGCTACTTTGTTTTTAACCACTTTAACTTTGGTGTGGTTACCTAGTACCTCTTCGCCATCTTTAATCTGAGAACTTCTACGAATATCGATACGTACCGAAGCGTAGAATTTTAGTGCGTTACCACCAGTGGTGGTTTCTGGATTACCAAACATCACACCAATTTTCTCTCTTAGCTGGTTGATGAAAATACAACAAGTCTTCGTTTTGTTGATATTGGCTGTTAGCTTACGTAAAGCCTGAGACATCAATCGTGCTTGAAGTCCCATTCGTGAATCACCCATATCTCCTTCGATCTCTGCTTTAGGCGTCAATGCAGCAACCGAGTCAATTACTACAATATCCAATGCCCCACTACGAATAAGACTATCAGCGATCTCTAATGCTTCTTCACCATTGTCTGGCTGTGAAATCAATAGATTATCCACATCTACACCTAATTTCCTTGCATAATAAGGATCAAAAGCATGCTCAGCATCAATGATTGCAGCAATACCACCCATCTTTTGTGCTTCTGCAATAGCGTGGATAGCTAATGTTGTTTTACCTGAAGATTCTGGACCGTAGATCTCAACGATACGACCTTTGGGTAAACCACCAATACCTAGAGCTACATCTAGTCCTAGGGAACCTGTAGAAATAGCAGGAATGTTCTCCTCTGCTCTATCTCCAAGCTTCATTACAGACCCTTTACCGTAAGATTTCTCAATCTTATCCATGGTAAGCTGAAGCGCTTTTAATTTCTCTTGTTTTATTTTATCTAAATCTTCGCTCATAATCAAATGTTCCTGAGTAACTTATTATTTTAATCGTATATTATTCTAAACCAAGATCGAATTGATCCGATATTTGTTGACTGTGGGCTTTGGTTTTTACCTTTTCGAAAATAGCCGAAACGGTACCTTCTTCATCAATCACAAATGTTTTACGAATCACTCCCATATACTCTCTTCCGTATAGCTTTTTTAATCCCCATGCACCATAGGCTTCAAGGATCTCTTTTTCGGTATCTGCAATTAAAGAGAATGGCAACTGGTGTTTGGTAACAAATTTTTGATGACTTTGAACTGAATCAGGACTTACTCCGATCACTTCGTATCCTTTGTTTTGCCAAAATTGATAGTTGTCACTTAAATTGCATGCCTCAGCTGTACATCCAGGTGTATTATCTTTGGGATAAAAGTAAAGAATTACCTTCTTTCCACGAAGATTCTCTAGATTAATTGTACGATTATTTTGATCTACACCTTCAAATAAAGGAGCAGCATCTCCAACTGATATTGTAGCCATAGCTTTATAATTAAAAAAGATTTTATTTACGAAAATCGCTTATTTCGAATTTACGAAAATAAAGCGAAATCACTATAGATTATAATATCAACTGATTTTATTTGATAATGTTTTCTCCAATTTGATTATTTGCTCAGGTTAAAATTGTTTTTTGTTTAACGTTATTGTTATTAATATGATTGACAAAGTATGAAATTATTATCCAAAAACAAGAGAGTACGCGATTTTGATAGCATTTTTTCGCTAAAGTTAAGTAAATAGTAACATTCGGTATTTGTATTATTTTATTATGAACTATTCGAATATTGTTTCTCTTGGTTTGAGTCTGTCACTGTTATTGCCTTTTAATATGTAAAATGCAATAAAATGTTAAAGCTAGATGTAATAACTTTTGGGTAAGTGCTGTTTTACCGTTATATTAGCATAAAAATACTTAGCGAAAATAACGTAAACGATTGGTTCGTTGGGTGTTCTAAATTCATTAGATTCCCAATGACTACTATTAATTAATATAACAGTATATGATAAAACTGAAATTCAAACTGATATTCTTTGTCGCTTTATTTTTGCAATTATGTTACGTAAGTAATGTGCAAGGACAAAACAAGGGCGCAAAAGAGGAAGCAATAGAGTTTTTCAAAAAAGAGAACTATCAGGATGCTTATCCATTGTTTGTTCAGTTACTCGATTTGTATTCATCTGATCCCCTAACGAACTATTATTATGGTGTAACAAAGGTGAAGGTTGGTCGTTTTGATCAAGATATCATCACTTCTTTACGCCGATCACTGATAAGTAATCAAACACCAGAGGATGCAATGTTCTATCTAGGACAGGCTTATCATGCTTTTGAGCAATATGAAAAAGCATTGGATGCCTATGCACGTTTTGAAGAGAAATCAAAGAAGAAAGATCAAAAACGCCTAGAAGTTAAGAAGTATAAGGAACTTGCTTACAATAAATCTAACCCATTCTCTTTAGCTGTTGGACGTAGTCGTGTTGAGAGAATTAAAGAAGAGAAAGAAAAGGAGCAGGTTGCCAAAGTTAAGGCAGAAGATAAAAAGGAAAAAGGATTTACAAATGTAGAGGATCGTAATAGCAGTTCTAAAACAATCAATCTTGAAAGTTATGATATTGCTTTTAATATTAATTCTACTTTGACTTATCGTCGTGTGGATGATTTTAAAGTTCCTTCTGCACGTCAGCTTTATATGAAAGGATTGACTTTGAAGATGAAGCGCATGGGCCTTTCTGAAAGAATTGATAACCTTCGTAAAGAGTTTAATGGTATCGAAGAGAATTCAGATTCTTATTCAAAATCTGAAGCAGAAACCAAACGTAAATCTCTTACAGATGAAATTATTAAGCTCGAACATCAGGTTTATCCTCTTTTAAAGCAAGAACAGCAACGTTTTGCTCAATCTAAGATGATAGAGCAGACTTACTGGAGAGATTATTCTTTGGATCAGCAGAAAGAGTATGCGATTGTTCTTGCTACAAAATATGATCCTAATGCGGTTGCCTTTGATGATGAGGTGATTGAAAAAGATCTTGAACCAGCGAAAGAAGAGGAAGTGGAGGTTACTTCTATTCCTGAAGAGAAGGAAGAAAGTACACCGTCTAAAGAAAAAGCCCTTACTACTGTTTTACCTGCCCCTTCTGTGGCAGAAAAAGATATTCCTGTAGCTAAAGAAGAGACTAAAGTAAAGGAGAAGACAACGATTCCTGTAGAGAAAGTAGCTTCTTCTTCGGAGAATAAAACCGTTGAGGTTACAACAAAAGAGGAGCGTGTACCTGCCGTTAACACTGAAAAGCAAGTTGCCAAGAGTGTAACACCTGAGAGTCATCCTGCACCTAAGGCGCCGGTAGTTAAAAAGAGTGTAGAAAAGAAACATACAACTACAGCAAGTAAGCCTGTAGTGCATAATACTCCTGTTGCACCTAAAGCCACACCTAAGAAGAGTTCAACGCCAGTGAACAATAGAGTAAAACAAACTACTGCTACTACACCAAAAACAGTCGCTACTCCTAAGAGTACTGCGAAAGTAACAAGCGTAGATGTTCCAACAGTGAGTTTTGATGAAGATGATTTGTCTTTTGATGTAGGGACGACTTCTTCTGTAGCCACTACTGCTGCTTCAACAGCAACTGTTTCAAAAGAGGTGGTAAAAACGACAACTACAGCTAAACCAAGTGTAGCGAAAACAACCAGCAGTAAACTACCCGAAGTATATTATGCAATACAATTTGCTGCAACCAAAGGTGATATTGCTTCTGATGTGAAACAGAAAGTAAATAGTGCTTTGCCTAATGATGCAATTCATTATTATATGAAAAATGGTGCTCGTTACTATGTTGTAGGATATTTCACTTCGTTAAAAGAGGCAGGAGTTGCTAAAGGTGCTATGAGAACAAGTGGTTTCGGTGATGCGTTCACTGTTGCACTCAATAAGGACGGAGAGCGAATTACTTTCGATGAAGCGAAAAAGTTGCTAAAGTAGAAGGTTTTTTACTGTTTTTTGTTAAATTTAGATAATTGAAATCTTAATTACTACGACTATGCTATCAGTTGCAATCTTGGCTTTGCTTTTTATCATTGTTACTATTCTAATCATTGTTGAATTAGGTATTCTTCCAGGTCTATCTATTTCGGGAATCTTTGCCATTATCATCTCCATATTTGCATTTTATTATGCATATGATTCTTTTGGAGTATGGGGCGTAACAACCACTGTTCTTATATATGTTATTGGAGTTCCAATCCTAGTGAAATATATTCTAGAAAAGAATCGTCATTTGTTTCCCAAACTAAATACAGTAGTGGAAGGAAAAGTGAATCCATTAGAAGAGATACAAGTTTCAGTGGGAGATAAAGGAGTTGCAGAATCTCGTATGGCACCTGTAGGTTTTGCTATATTCAATAACCAAAGAATGGAAGCCTATTCTATAGAAGGTGTGATTTCAAAAGGAGACACAATAGAGGTTGTTAAAATTGAGAACAATAAAGTCTATGTTACTGATGATGTAACAGCCTAATTTAAAGATTATTTTTATATATACAGTACTTAATAATCTGTTCACTAATTAAAAATTATATATTATGAGTTTTATCCCATTGGCAGTTCTATTGCCAATCATCATTGTTGTAATTCTAATCTTCTTCTACCTTGTACCGGTAGGATTATGGATTACTGCTCTTGCTTCAGGAGTAAACATATCATTGATCCAATTATTCGCTATGCGTTTCCGTAAAGTACCTCCTGGGGTTATCGTAAGATCAATGATTGAAGCACACAAAGCAGGTTTGGCTAAAATTAAAAGAGACGATCTTGAGGCTCACTATTTGGCAGGTGGTCGTGTATCTCTAGTTGTACATGCTTTGGTATCAGCATCGAAAGCTGGTATTGAACTTCCTTTCCAAGAAGCTACTGCAATCGACCTAGCAGGACGTGATGTATTTGAGGCGGTTCAAATGTCTGTAAACCCTAAAGTGATTAACACTCCTCCAGTAACTGCGGTTGCCAAAGATGGTATTCAGTTGATCAGTAAGGCTCGTGTAACTGTACGTGCTAACATCCGCCAATTGGTTGGGGGTGCTGGAGAAGATACTGTTCTTGCTCGTGTAGGTGAGGGTATCGTTTCTTCTATTGGTTCTTCTGCATCACACAAAGAGGTGTTAGAGAATCCAGATTCTATTTCTCGTGTAGTATTAGAGAAAGGATTAGATGCAGGTACTGCCTTTGAGATTCTTTCAATTGATATTGCAGATATCGACATAGGTAAAAACATCGGTGCATATCTTCAAATGGACCAAGCAGAGGCTGATAAAAATATTGCCCAAGCGAAAGCTGAAGAGAGAAGAGCAATGGCTGTTGCATTAGAGCAAGAGATGATTGCAAAAGCTCAAGAGGCACGTGCTAAAGTAATTGAAGCAGAAGCGGAAGTACCATTGGCAATTGCAGAAGCATTTAAATCAGGTAACCTTGGTGTTATGGATTATATGAAATATCAAAACATTCAAGCAGATACTAAAATGAGAGGTTCTATCTCTGGAGATGATCTAGACCACGGTCATACAGAAGAAGAAAAATAATAGAACTTTATCTATATAATACAAAAAAGAGTGAATCAAGATCGATTCACTCTTTTTTTGCCTTAATAATTTTATCTAACGCATTGCAATGATTAGAATAGAGAGATGCTTTAGTTCTATCGTTAAAGATATTTACTTATTGAATATCAAAATCAATCACTCCTTTAGCAATCCATATCTCTTTGATATCTCCCATATGTAGTTCGTATGGATGAAAAATAGGATTGTTTGAAACCATCTTAAATCGATTCTCCGATTCACTCTTTTCAATACGTTTAAATACGATACCTTCTTCTTTTGTTAGGATGACATAACATCTACCATATACCACTTCATTCCAGTTTTGTAGGTAGCTGGTGATAATATATGATCGGTCCTTTATAGGTAACATTGAATCTCCTGAAATTTGGAACACACGATAAGTCTGTTCTTTTTGCAATTCAGGGAATGGAAGATCAAAGTTGACCAAATTAGAGATAAACTGAGGTTCCGCATATCCTTCTGTATATCCCGCAGCTGCTTTGGCAGGAACAATAGAAGCTTTCTCTTTATTGTCGTTTTCTACTACAATAGGAAGGACACGAATGTTCTTTCCCTCTTTTGCGATTTCGACCTTATTAGAAGAGAGGTCTTTATTTAGTAGAGCATCGATATCTATATTAAAAGTAGATGCAATCTTTTGAATATTCTTTAAAGACGGTATGGATTTGTTGTTCTCGTAAGAGCCAACAGAAGAAGGGGATATCTCGATTCTTTGGGCTAGTCTCTTTTGAGAGAGTGCGTATTCGGATCTAAGATATTTAATGTTAGATGAAAGATATTTCATAATATATTACTTATTTTTTCCCACTAATGATCATTATTGCTCCTGAAAGTACACCTAGTGCGCCGACGATAGATAATACCGTTAGTTGTTCTGGAGCGACCCAATCTAACCCAATATAGCTCATTAATCCAAGCAAAAAGAAGGTCAGCAGTGGATTTAGTGTGATAATAATACTAACGGTATTGGCTTTGGTGTATTTTAACGCTTCAGCCAAAGAACCATAAGCTAGTAGTGTGTTCAGTCCAAGGAAAATAACAATAGCCCATTGCAGCAAGCTAAGCTCTGACAAGTGGGATAGGGTGGATTGTGGAAGAAAAATCAATGCAGCGACACCATAGATAAATAGATTCAATTGGGTCGTACTGTATTTGGTAACCAGTTTCTTCTGTAATACAGCATATACCGCCCACATGGTTCCTCCAAATAGGGTCCATAGGTTACCCTCAATATATTGGCCTGTAGTACCAATAAGTAGAAGAATTTTCTCTCTAAAGAATAGTGTAAATCCAATTAGTGCAACCACAAAACCTAAGGCTTGCCATTTTCCTAGCTTCTCTTTAAATACAATAAATCCAGAAAGTGCTAAAAGGATTGGTCCCCATTGAATTAATATTTGTGCATTCCCAGGAGATGTTAAATGGATCCCTTGCATGTATCCAAAATAGTTTAGAGACAAACATACCGTTGCAATAAAAAGCATCAGAGGAGGCTTCTTAAAGATCTGTAGTGTGGTGTATCTCTCCTTGTATAGAACTGTAGCTAAAAGGATGATGAATGCAATTGAGAATCGAGCAAACACGATGGTTTGTGAGTCTAAGAATTTAGAGGCCATTTTTAGAATGATAGCTAAAAATCCCCAAAGCAATGCAGTGAAGCATGCGTATAATATCCCTTTCTTGTTGTCACTCATGGTTTTAACCCTTTGGATGTTTCTATTTTCTTCTCTTTTAACCTAAAAGAAAGGTCAACCGAATACGATTGACCTTTCTGCATGTTATATATGATATCGTTTTATCACTAGCGAAGCGAAGCGCCTACTTGATGTTCAAACGATTTAATCATTTTGTTCATGATCTTATCAATCTGCTTGTCTTTCAACGTTCCTTTGTCGTCACGAAGAATGAAGCTCAAAGCGTATGATTTTTTACCTTCAGGAAGGTGTTCTCCTTGATAAACATCAAAGATGTCTACTTTACGAAGAAGGTTTTTCTCTCCTTTAAGAGCGATAGCTTTCAACTGATCGAAAGTAACATTCTTGTCTACCATCAAAGCCAAATCTCTTCTTACCTCTGGATATTTAGGAAGTGGCGTATATTGAACCTTCTGTTTCTTAAGTGTAGTCAATAGTGTTGTCCAATGGATATCTGCATAATATACCGTTGTTTTTACACCGTTTTTCTTAAGAAGGGCAGGAGCAACATATCCCAAAGTAGCCAATACTTTCGGTCCTTGACAGATTGCAATAGCATCGCTATAGATGTCTTCTGTACAAGTTTTAACTTGAACCTTATCTTCAGAAATACCTAGTTTATCCAAGATGTTCTGAACATATGACTTAAGTGTGTAGAAAGTAGACTCTGTTTGGTCGCCTTGCCATCCTTCGTTATCTTTTTTACCTACAATCCATAGTCCAAGATGCTCCTCTTCGTGGTATCTTTTCACAGGATTCTCAGTCTCAATAGTCTCGTCGTATGTATATACATTACCAAACTCATAAAGAGATAGATCCGCATTTCTAAAGTTAGTGTTACGCTCTATTGTTTCTAAACCACCAAAAAGAAGTGTTTGTCTCATGGCATTTAGATCTTGAGAAAGAGGATTAAACAGTTTCACAAGATGGCTTTCTGTATAAGACTCTAGTCCTTCGTAGTTTGAAGTCTTTCCTAATGAGTTACACCAGATTTCATTAAAACCATTCGCTGACAATGCATCAGAAACCATGTTCTGAAGCTTGTGTTTGTTTGGCTTATGTGAATATTGAATTGTCGATTTAACGGCATTTCCTGGTTGAACATTATTGTATCCGTAGATTCTAAGAATATCTTCAATAACATCTGCCTCTCTTTGTACATCTACACGATATGCAGGTACTTTAAGATCCCAGTTTTGATCGTCGTTTTTCTTAATCTCTACTTCTAGAGCTGTAAGAATATTCTCGATAGTTGCATTGTCGATATCTTTACCGATAAGACGACGTGCGTTATCTGGATTGAATGCTACTTCGAAAGGAGCCGTAGGAGCATCGTTAGAAATCACTTTTTGGATCTCTCCACATACTTCACCACCAGCAATCTCTTGGATCATCAAAGCAGCACGTTTCAATGCATACTCGTTTCCATTTGGATCAACTCCACGTTCGAAGCGGAAAGATGAATCTGTATTTAGGGCATGTCTTCTTGCTGCTTTACGTACATATACAGGGTTGAAGTAAGCACTCTCTAAAAATAGATCTGTCGTTGTATCTTTTACTCCTGAATCTAGACCTCCGAAAACACCCGCCATACACATAGCTTCTTTTTCGTTACAAATCATTAGATCTTTCTCATCTAACTCTCTTTCTACCTCGTCTAGTGTAGTAAATTTAGTTCCTTGTGCAAGGGTGTCTACGATAATCTTATTTCCTTCGATTTTAGCCAAATCAAAAGCATGTAGAGGCTGTCCTGTTTCAAACAACACATAGTTGGTGATATCCACTACGTTGTTGATAGGAGTAAGCCCAATAGAGATTAATCGCTTTTGTAACCACTCTGGAGAGCTTTCAATCTTAACTCCACGAAGTGTTACCCCTGTATAGATAGGGCAAGCTTCTTGGTTACGAACCTCAATAGAAACAGGCGCCTCAGCTTGGTCTACTTTAAATGCTTCTACTGAAGGCACTTGGTAAGTAACTTCTTGTTGTTGTTTTAGATATGCTGCAAGATCTCTTGCAACTCCAATGTGTGATGATCCATCAACACGGTTCGGAGTTAAATCTATTTCGATGATATATTCGTTTTCTACCTTGAAGTATTCCGAAGCAGCTTGTCCTACTGGAGCATCTGCTGGAAGTACCATGATACCGTCATGACTTTCACCTAGACCTATTTCGTCTTCAGCACAAATCATCCCCATCGATACCTCACCACGGATTTTTGACTTCTTGATCTTAAACTCTTTGTCTCCATCGTATAGAATGGCTCCTACTACCGCTACTACCACCTTTTGGCCTGCAGCAACATTGGGTGCACCACAAACAATAGGAAGCAATTCAGCTTCTCCTACATCTACTGTGGTTTTTGATAAATGGTCTGAGTCAGGATGTGATTCACAGGTTTTTACTTCACCAATAACCAATCCCTTCAATCCTCCTTTGATGGTTTCAACTTCTTCGATGCCTCCAACTTCCAATCCTGTTTGGGTTAGGATGGACGAAAGCTCTGCAGGAGATAGATCTGTGTCTATATAATCCTTTAACCAACTATACGAAATATTCATTTTATATAAGGTATTTTTAACTTGCTTTTGATCACTTTTTTATGTCTGCTGTATAAGACCAACAAATGTAGCCAAAACAGAGCGATTGGACAAATTGAGCTTTCGTTATTTCATATGATTGGACTCTTTCCTCTTCTTTTGATGTTGTTTTAAAGCAAATCGTTAGGTGTGACCTCTTTTTTCGTCTATTTAATTTCTTCCTATTAATGTTCTCGAAATAGTTTCTTTATGTTTATTCCTTTTGACTTGTTTTGTCATGACCTACATATTTAAATTTGATTTGTGGTCATCCTATATTTCTTTCCATAGCGATACCGCTCGTGGGACTCGAATTGGTTTAAAAAACAACCATATGGTTGAAATATCACCATAAATAGTGAAGCTTATTTTTCATATTCTTTGCCTCTTACTGTCTATTTTCTTTTCGTTACCACTCTCATTTTTTATGGTAAAGAAATAGGGGTTTGATAGGGGGTTCCTCCATGGTTTGTCCATGGTTCGTCCATGGTTCCTCCATCGATAAGGGGGAAATCGATGGACAAACCATGGAGCAACCATGGAGGAACCATGGACAAAGTATGGTTAAAAATACCATTGTTCCACGATGATGATTTTACATTCCAAATCCATCTCTTGGTCCGAAGTGTGTCTAATTCTTTGCTTAAAACAGTTCCGTAATTCAATCTTAGGTTTTCTTTTAAGAAAAAAAATACCTCTGGGTGTTTTAGTTTGTATTGCCTGTTATAGAGATGTTTAGGTGTTGTTTGGTAAAGAAAAGTGAAAATGAATGGAAAAAATAATGGTTCGATAATTTGCATATTTAAATCGTGTGCGATATAATTGTACAAGATTTAAAACATAAAATAACTCAAGGATATGAATTTTTACGATTTCAAAGCGCAATCTCTTCAAGGCAAAGAGATTAATATGTCAGATTATAAAGGGAAAGTTATTGTGGTAGTGAACACAGCTAGTAAATGTGGATTGACACCTCAATATGAAGGATTAGAGGCTCTTTATCAGAAATATAAAGACCAAGGGTTGGTGATTTTAGGGTTTCCATGTAACCAATTCGGAAATCAGGAGCCAGGTGGATCTAAGGAAATCAGTGAAGGGTGTTTGATAAATTATGGTGTTTCTTTTCAGATGTTTTCAAAAATAGAGGTGAACGGAGAGGGTGCACATCCTTTATTTAAATACCTTAAATCAAAACTTGGTGGTTGGTTCGGTTCGAAGGTCAAATGGAATTTTACTAAGTTTGTCGTGGATAAAGAAGGAAATCCAGTGAAGCGTTTTGCTCCAGTAGCGAAACCAGAAAAGATGGAAGCTTTGATAAAAGAGCTTTTAGAAAAGTAAACAAAAATATATGGAACAACTAAAACTTTCGAATCAGTTCTGTTTCCCTTTTTATGTGGCGAGTAGAATGATTACCAAATTATATCAGCCTCTATTGGATCAGTATGGAATAACCTACCCTCAATATTTGGTTTTGATGGTTCTTTGGGAATCTTCTCCTCTTCCGGTGAAAGAGATTGGTCAAAAACTCTATTTAAATAGTAACACTTTAACCCCTTTGTTAAAGCGTATGGAGAATCAAGATTTGATTATTCGAAAGAGGGATACCAACGATGAGCGAAAGGTGTTTATTACTCTTACCGAAAAGGCCAATGAGCTTCAAAGGGAGATTGCATGTGTTCCAACCACTTTATTTGAGAAATTGGATCTTCCAAAGGAGAAGTTAATCCAGATAAAGTCCGATATACAGGAGTTGATCTCTAATCTGGAAAAAGTAGACGACTAAATAGAGGTTCAAAGAGCTAGAACCACTAGACTTTGTTTTTTTTAACATCTGTATCTATTTGATTGCTTGTTACTAACAAGGGTTGGGTGTCTGCCTTTGGGTGTTGAAAAATAGGTCTCGAAAAGCTGTTTTATTTAAAACAAAACTTGTTCTTTTGTGTACAGAGAACAAGAAATAAAATTTGAGATGATGGAAAAAATAAATTTCTTTTCAGAGAAAAGTAAAATAGCAGCGAACTTATATAAGCCAGAAAATTTTGATCAAGAGAAAAAATATCCAACGATTTTAATCTGTCACGGTTTTGCGGGGATTAAAGAGTTGTTGGTTGATTCTTATGCTAAAGCCTTCGCTGAGAATGGTTTTGTATCTTTGACTTTTGATTATCGTGGTTTTGGAGAGAGTGAAGGCGAGACTTATATCGATCCATTGAACCAGATCCAAGATATATATAATGCCACAGAGTACTTACGTCATCAGAATTTTGTTGATAGTGAGAATATTGCTCTTTGGGGGTCTTCTTTAGGTGGAGCCAATGCTATTGTTGCTTCTGCTTTAGATTCTGTATATAAAGCTGTTTGTGTACAATTGACTTTTGGTGATGGTGAAAGAGTCGTTTGTAATGGAGATCAAGAAGCGGTTGCGTCCACTCTTGGTATGATTAG
The DNA here is from genome assembly GCA_025210775.1 of Prolixibacteraceae bacterium. Lineage (GTDB taxonomy): Bacteria > Bacteroidota > Bacteroidia > Bacteroidales > Prolixibacteraceae > Halosquirtibacter. The sequence continues at coordinate 51,554 of JAOARB010000020.1, read as the reverse complement.
AAAATTATGGGGGCGTGAGGTTCTTAATAATAAATGTATGATGGTTCCTTTGAATAAGATGCTTCATGATGAGCAGTCTTTGGCTTTCTTAAGTGAAAATTCTGAGGCTTATCCTGCACTTTTATCGAAAATTCCTTTTAGTACATTAAAGAACACTTTTAGGCTAAAAGCAGAGAAGTTTGTACCTCTAATTGAGGCTCCAATTTTAATTGTTGGTGCAGGAAACGATGAGGTGAATCCTGTCGAAGAAAGTAAGTCGTTATATGAAAAAGCGGTGGAACCTAAAGAGTTGTTTATTGCTGAAGAGGCGAGCCATTACGATGCATATAAAGGAGATCATTTCAGTCAAATCATCGAAAAACAATTGGCATTCTTTAAAAAATATATGATGTAAGATGAATGCCTAAATCAGGCTATTCTTTTTAGATCTTCTAATAATACATTCCAAATTAAGGGTTCACCATGGGTCGAACCCTTTTTTTATTGCCAAAGATTGAAGACGATCGGGTAGAATAACTATAAGGTTGGATGTATGTAAATGGTCTAATTTGATAAATCTTAGAGTGTTGTGTTATTAATGATTGGATCGATATTGTAGATTCTTATCTATTATGAAGGAAAATTTATCTTCTCTGTGATTTTATAAAGGGGAGATGGTCTGGCAACAAACAGATATTTGTTGGTAGAGGGTAAAGATAGTAAAAGAGCATTTGGGTAGACCGTGTTGGCTTACCGAAATGCTCTTTTATAGATGTTCTCTTTGTTGGATCAATTTAGAACGAAAAGACTATTGAATCTCTTTGGTGATATATTCAATGATTTCCTTTTCTTGTGAAGGATGAAACCATTGGTAGTCTTTGTCTCTGCGAAACCATGTCAATTGTTTACGTGCGTATTTACGCGTATTGGCTTGCACTCTTTCAATGGCATAGGCTAGATCTTTTTCTCCATCAAAGTAGTTAAAGAATTCTTTGTATCCTACGGTATTTAGAGAAGGAAGATCTTTAAAAGGATAAACGCTTCGAGCTTCTGCTTCCAATCCTTCTTCTACCATGATAAGTACACGCTTATTGATACGGTCGTACACCTCTTCTCTTTCTCTATTGATACAAATCTTTACAATCTTAAAAGGACGTTTCTTGACTGTATTGGTTCTAAGAATAGAGTAGGGGCCTCCAGTCATTCTAATGATCTCTACGGCGTGAAGTATTCTTTTATTATTGTTTAGATCAACCTGATCATAGTATACAGGATCGTTATCTTTTAACTCTTGTTTGATGTTTTCGATTCCTTCTTTCTCGTATTGCTCAAGAAGGGCATTACGAATCTCTGGTGTGACCGTTGGGAGGTCATCAATCCCTTTGCATACGGCATCGATATACATCATAGATCCCCCAGTCATCACAACAAGATCTTTGGTCTTAAATAGTTCATCCAGTTTTCCAAGAGCATCCTCTTCAAACTTGGCTGCACTATAATAGTCGTGAATGGACAGGGTTTGTATAAAATGGTGCTGGACTCTTTTTAGTTCCTCTTCGCTAGGTACTGCGGTACCAACTGCCATTTCCTTAAATATCTGGCGAGAGTCACAAGAGATGATGTCAGTATTAAATTTTTCCGCAATACGAATACTTAGATCTGTTTTTCCTACGCCTGTGGGTCCAGTGATAACTACAAGTGTTTTCATCGTTCAGGTTTTTATTAGATATCAAGGTCATCAATAGATTCGAAACCTGAATTAAAATCATCATCCCAACCCTGATCATCAAGATAATCTTCTTCCTCGAAATAGGTAGGTGCTTCCTCTTTAATAGGAGCAGCTGTAATATCTCCTTCGATAAAGCATAGTACAGGCATATCTAATTTCCTCTCAGGCCAATTTTCAGAGACTTCGATATAAAGGTTTCTGTTCTCAATGATATCATATGAATAGACTAGTTTCTGTTTCTTCTCTATCAATAGCTCATTAAGTGTGATATTTCCCATAGAAGTCAAATCCATGCCTTCCATGCCCATGTCTATAGCGGTATATTCAATAAGTTTATTCCACTCTGCATCACAAGTAAAAAAAGAACAAAATTCTTCCTCTATTTTACATGCAGATTGAATCGCTTTATGAAAAGTGAATAGAGTAGCATCGCCATCTACTTGGATCTCACAGATGAATTTAGGATGGTCTGGTGATAGAATACGAAAAAAATAGATCATGAAATGATAAAACTAGTGATTCTTATGAATTATGTTAAAACTATATTATTCTTAAGCCCGCAAAGGTGATAAAAATAGTAGAGTTATACCATATAAAACAGAAATAAACTGACCTTGTTCTACGAACTTTTGGCTTCTTTAATAATGTTAACTAAAAAGTGCTGTAAGTTAACATTTGGCTGAAGGTTGAGTTTCTTTCTTATGTTGTGCCTATAGAGCTCAATGGTTCTTGTCGAGAGTTGAATCAATTCCGAGATCCTTTTATTGGATAGATTTAATTTTAACAAGACACATATCCTAAGTTCTTTTTGATCTAGTTCTGGGTATAGATTGTGTAGTGCATTGATATATGTCTGATTTTGTTTTTCAATAAAACTCCCAAGTTGACTGGTGTCTTTTTTCTCTTCTAACAGTTGATTTAGATAGTCAATGTGAGCATCGTAGTATTTGTCTGGAAGTCTATATTTCAGATCTTTCTTTAATTGTTGGAATCTAAATTTTATCTTCTCTATTATCTCTTTTGTTTTGTACTGTTCTAGTGCAAAGAGAATTAGTTGCTCACTCTTTGCATCTAACTCATTTTGTAGGTTGAGGTTCTTTAATTCAATCAACTCCTTCTCGTTTTCAAGCTTCCTTTTTTGCTCACGTTGGGTGATTTGTTGATTCTTGAGTGTTAGAATGCGTATCTTACGTTGGTTGTATTTACTAAAATGACGTGAGATACATAATACTACTACCGATACAATAAATATGATAATGGCAATGGTTGCACCATAATAGTTGTACCAACAGGGTTTGATCTTAAAATGAAATTTAATCTTCCCTTGTGGAAGGTTAAGTTCATCAAGGCTACGAACTTCTAATGTATAGTTGTCTGCCTTCAGATTACTAAAGGTTAACTTATGGTTATGATCAAAATCGGTCCATGCTGAATCGTTATTTAATCTATACTGTGTAACTAACTTCTTCTTAGGAAGCTGTTCTGAAGAAATTGTAAATGAGATCCTCCCTATTAGGCCTTGTGTAATAAAATGGTCTTTTATTTCTTCCTGTAAGATTATTTCTGATCTCTGTTCGTCATGACACAATTGAATCTCTTCTATCCATAGTTTTAAAGGTCTTTTTCTGTTTTTAGGCTGATGACATACAATAGTAAATCCATTCTTGATACATACCAATGACTGATTTGCACTGATAGGAAGAATGTATTCGAATTCGTCAATAAGGCTATGATTTTGATCATTGAAAGTATAGTTGATTATGTTTTCTACCGATGTCTTGTTTTTATTAAACAATCCGATCTCGTCAGAATGGATGAACCAATATTGGTTTGGAGCAATTCGAACAGATTTAATTGCATAATAGTACTTCTTTAGTTGATCCTTAAGATAATGACATTCAATAATTTTATCTTTAAATTGATCATATCTATAGAGCCCTTCAGAGGTGAAGAAAAATAGATTGCCATTAACCAATTGAAACCTTTCGATATGTAAGTGGCTGTTTATATGAAACTTCTCTTGCTTAATTAGTCCTCCTTTGGGGGCACGAATGGGAATTCGATAGATGTTATTATCTCCAGACTTCATTGTCCAGATATAATTATTGTATACCTCAAGTGGGATGTCAGGATTGGTTATGGTACTGAACTTCTTTGCTTTGCTTTTCAGTAGTGGATATTGGTATAATACGATTGCTTCAGATGTGTTTTGTACCCAATATTTGCCTTTCATCGTGTCAAAAGAGATGGGTTTAAAATTTTGCCCATTCTTGTACTCTGAGATCTTGGTTACTCTCATCAATGAGTCGATAAGATAGGTGCCACTACTATGACCACATACCAAGCCTTCCTTGGTTTTGGTTAGCGACCATACCCTCCCTATCGGAAGATTGATTCGTTTGTAAATATTGATGACTTTGGAATCAGGAACGTTTTTCTCTGAAATAGAATAGAGTCCTAGATCTGTTCCGACAAGAAGTTGTTTGGCAAAAATGGTTGCAGTATAACTTTCGTTACCAATGTTATTCGGAAAATAGTAGGTCTGCGATGGATAATTGGTTTGTATAAATGTTAATCCTGTTAGTGAGGAGATAAGAATGCGATTCTGAGAATCAACCACTAGATCGGTGATTGTTTTACCTGTCAGATGGTTGTTTTGTTGTACATGGATCTTTTCCCCTTTTTGGGTATTATAAATGACTAGACCATTATGTTTTGTTCCAATAATAACATTCTCATTTAGATGTTCGATCCTTGTAATGGTTGCTTGTTGTAATTTTTCACTGTCTAAGCAAGTCCATTCGATTGCCTTATTTTTACCTTTTTGAAGATAGATACGATTTTCTTCTGATATAAGAGCGTAATAGTACTCTTTGAGTCTAATAATCTTTTTTATCTTTAAATTTGGATTCTTGTTAATGATCTGATCTACCTCTTCTTTTCTTTTTTGGAAAGATGTCATCTTCCCCGACAGCAATGATTCAATATGGTTTTTGGAATCGAAAAGAAGTTCAGTATTCATCCTGACTTGTGTATCTACGACTTTGGAATCAGCAAAACGATATATCTTTCCTGCTCTGTTGAAGTAGATCGATCCAGATGATGCTTCACAAAAACCACTAATCAGATACTTCTTGACTGTATTGTCGTATGGTGTAATAAGTTTTCGATAACTGTACTTTCCTTGACTATTCTTATACCAGATGCCGATCTCACTATAACTACTTGTAAATATGGTTCCTTTACTGTTGATATAAATCTGATGAATAGGATAGTTATTTGGATGATGATGAAGGGTCCATTTAGACCCGTTATATTCGATCATTCCCATCGCATTGGCTAAGAAGATTTTCCCGCTGTTGTCTGTTGAGATGCCGTAATTCTTACTACAACCACCATATTCATATTTGTTTATATTTACAACATCAACAAGCTCAATATCTTTTTTTTGACCACAGATATCTTGTGATATTAAAAGTATAAAAAGAGATAATAGTAGGGAGATGATTTTATTATGACTAGAACTCATATATTAAGATGACATTTTTTTTTGCTAAATACTATTGAACAGGATAAATATATAAATCTAATATTATGTTTAGGTTGCAAATATATTTAGTTGAAAAGAAATTTATATATGATTTTGTCTTTTTTTACGGCTATCCTCGATAAAATGGGAGGGGTATAGGGAAATTATCAATGTATATAGACCCTAATAATCAATTTTGATTGATCTATGCTGGGATTTGTGAGAAATATCTTGATGTAAGAAGTGAATATGGAAATATAAAGAGAGGAAAAATATTTTGTGTAATGAGGCTGTTCTACCTATCAAGGATAAAAAAACGAAGATACCTCAGTTAAAGTACCTTCGTTTTTGTATTGTTTATGAAGTATGGTGTTGTTTATAGATTTTGTTGCTTAATATAGTTTAAACATGATCCTGCTTTAAACCAAGTTATCTGAAGTTCATTATATGTGTGCAATACATCAATAATGTCTTCAGAATGGTCTCTGTGTTTGATGACTACTTTTAGTTCTTTACCAGGAGTAAAATCATTAAGGCCTATTACTGAGAAACGATCCTCTTCTTGAATAAGATTATAATCGTTAGGATCTTTAAAAGTAAGAGCTAAGATTCCTTGTTTCTTTAGGTTTGTCTCGTGGATACGAGCAAAGGATTTTACAAGAACAACACCTACTGCAAGATGACGAGGTTCCATTGCAGCATGTTCTCTTGATGATCCTTCTCCATAGTTCTCATCTCCAATAATGATGGACTGTATTCCTTTAGCCTTATAATATCTCGCTACATTGGGAACCGTATCATACTCTTGAGTAACCAGATTCCTAACATGATTACTTCTTTCATTATAGAAATTAATGGCTCCAATAAGAAGATTGTTTGAAATATTATCAAGGTGTCCTCTGTATTTTAACCATGGACCTGCCATACTAATATGGTCGGTTGTACATTTCCCTTTTGCTTTGATTAGTAAAGGAAGAGATTCTAAGTCCTTTCCATTCCAAGGCGCAAAAGGAGTAAGAACCTGTAGCCTATCAGAATTAGGCGCTATTTTGACTTCAATGGCATCATTCTTAGGTGCAATATATCCTAGTTCTTTAACATCAAATCCTTTAGATGGCAGTGTATCTCCAGATGGAGCCTTTAGATAAACCTTTTCTCCTTTTTTGTTTATTATTGGATCTGTAAGTGGATTGAAATCAAGCGTTCCTGCAATAGAGAATGCCGTTACAATCTCTGGAGAGGCAACAAAACCATGTGTCTTAGGATTTCCATCATTTCTTTTTGCAAAGTTCCTATTGAAAGAGGTCATGATGCTATTTTCTTCTAAGTCTTCCGCATTATGTCTTGCCCATTGCCCAATACATGGTCCACATGCATTAGAAAGGATTTTAGCATTGACTTGATTAAAAGCTTTAAGATACCCATCCCTTTCTACCGTATATCTTACTTGTTCTGATCCCGGTGTAATGGTGAACTCCGACTTAAATTCAATGTCATTGTCTAATGCTTGTTGTGCAATAGATGAGGCTCTAGCAATATCTTCATAACTGGAGTTGGTACAAGAACCTATAAGCCCAACATCGAGTTTGAGTGGCCATCCTTCCTCTTTTGCTTTCTTGCCAAAAAGAGAAACAGGAGTGGCTAAATCTGGAGTGAAAGGTCCATTGATATATGGCTCTACTGTGGTTAGATCGATCTCAATGACTTGATCAAAATATTGCTCTGGTTCGAAATAAACCTCAGGGTCTGCTGAAAGAAGATTTTTATAGAGGTTTGCTAATTCTGCAACATCTTTTCTTCCTGTTGATTCTAGATAATCCGCCATCTGTTGGTCATAACTAAATAGGGAAGTAGTAGCCCCAATTTCTGCTCCCATATTACAGATAGTTCCTTTACCAGTACAGGATAGGGTATGTGCTCCTTCTCCAAAATATTCTACGATAGAGCCCGTACCACCTTTAACTGTGAGTATTCCTGCTATTTTAAGAATAACATCTTTAGCAGAACACCATTTATTGAGTTCTCCAGTTAGCTTTATTCCTATGACTTTAGGAAACTTTAATTCCCACGAAAGTCCTGTCATTACATCTACAGCGTCTGCTCCACCAACACCGATAGCCATCATACCTAGTCCTCCAGCATTAGGGGTATGCGAATCGGTTCCGATCATCATCCCTCCTGGAAAAGCATAGTTCTCCAGTAATACTTGATGAATAATACCTGCCCCTGGTTTCCAGAAGTCAATACCATATTTTTGAGAAGCACTAGAAAGAAAGTCATAAACTTCTTTATTTGTGATTTCAGCTCTTTCAAGATCTTCTTCTGCTCCTTCTTTGGCTTGAATAAGGTGATCACAATGAACTGTTGAGGGAACAGCTACATGCTTTTTACCTGCCTGCATAAATTGCAGAATAGCCATCTGTGCTGTTGCATCTTGCATGGCAACACGATCAGGTGAGAAAGGAACATAATCGACTCCTCTTTGAAAGTCTTTCAATTCAGCATCAGTGTGTAAGTGGCAATATAAGATTTTTTCAGCATAAGTAAGAGGTCTATCTAGAACGGTTCTTGCTGTTATTATTTTAGAAGCCATCTGTTGATAAACAGATTTAACAAGATCAAAATCAAACGCCATAATTTTATTGTTTTTTATTTCAGTGGTAAGGATTTGTAATTAATTTTATTGTTTTTCTTTAAATCCTTAATTTTATGTACCTCTTTGTAACAAATAAATGGCAAGAATGTTTTATGCTAATAAGGAGTATTTGCAATTCAACAATGTTTTAATTGATCGATTATTACTCTCACTTATTTGGGCTAAATAAAAAAAGTCATCCCTTATCTTCAGAGATGACTTTTGAAAGAAGAATCGATATGGATAACTTCAGACTTGTCAATTTGCATTGAGCACAGATTATTGTTTTTTCTTTTTATCATAAAAGAATACAATAAGAAAGTAGATAAGAAATCCTAGACCGATAAAAGCAGATTCTAAACCGATGGCTGCGAAAGAGTGATCTAAATCGAATTTATGATCTGGATATACTTCTATAGAGATCATTTCGATAACCATAAGTCCTATACCCCCAAATATAGCAACGATAGCCCATTTAAGACTTTTCCATTTGTTAGTGGTTTCATCAACGATATTATTAAACTGGTTGCCTAAGAGTTTAAAATTCTCTTTGTCAAAAGGAGCTTTTAGTATTTTGACTTTTAAGCGATGTTCCAATATTGCTTCTATAATCTTGTAGAATACTACAAAAAATACAATTCCGACAATTTCACCCATAATGATAAGTTTTTAAGATTTTGTCTATATGACGAGGATAGAAAGTAAAAGGTTCCAAAAAAAAAGATATAAAATAATGGAACATTATTATGAATGTTTTCGTCTTCTAATATGTTATGGATGATAAAACGCTCGTATTACAAATAAAGAAGGGTAATTCACATGCTTTTGAATTTCTCGTTTCGAAATATCAGAAACTGGTTTTTCATATGATATGGAAGATGGGGATCTCTGAATCTGATGTTGAAGATGTCGCTCAGGAGATCTTTATTAAGATATACCAGCAACTGGATTCTTTTAGAATGGAATCTAAGTTATCTACTTGGATTGCATCTGTGGCATGGAGGTCTGCTGTAGATTTTTTAAGAAAGAAAAAAGTGTTCTTTACAGAGTATGATGATATAGTTGAAGGTCAAAATATTTCTTTATTTGTAGTCGATGATATTTTAAGTAATATTGAATTGTCAGAAAGACGAGAGTTGGTGTCTGCTGCTTTAACACAACTGTCACCTAAAGATCAAACATTAATGAATCTTTTCTATTTAGAGGAGTTTAGTTATAATGAGATCTCTGAAATTACCGAACTGCCTTTAGGTTCCGTAAAAAGTGCTTTAAGTAGGGCTCGTTCAAGATTAAAAGAGAAGGTCGATAGGGTGTATGATAAGGAATTTAGTAAATAGCATTTAAAGGTAGTGGTGATGAATCAAGAAAATAAAAAGCATAATGATAAATTATTAGAAGAAACGATTGTCTCTTCTTTAAGAGAAAGTAAGGAACATTTCTCTATTCCTTTAAACTTCTCTTCTAAGGTTGTCGCAGCAATAGAACAACGAATAAGTTATTGGGATCTGATAAAATTATGGGGAGGACGTTGTGCATTATGGCTCTTTTGCACTCTTGTAGGCATTGGTGCTTATCTTTATTCAATAAAGGTGCCACTTGCAAATGTAACCTCCTTTTTATCTGCACATTATCTAATGTTTGTTTTCCCTCTTCTATTTATGTTAATGGTAGGTTTTATCAATGATGTAATTTTAAAATATTATTGTGAGAAGTACCACCTTCCAGATTAATTAAAAGTATCTCCAGAAGAGCATAAATCACTAACTTCTCTCTTCTGGTCAATACTTTAATCAAATTTAAATAATTAGTGATCCCACTTGAAATAGGATCAACGAAATTGTGTAAGCAAGTAGCGACGTATAGACTAATGTAAAGATCGCCCATTTCCAACTCTGGGTTTCTGCTTTAATGGTGGATAAAACACCTATACAGGGAAAGTAAATCAGAATAAACAGAAGAAAAGATATGCCACTCAAAATAGCGAGAGATTTTGAGGATTGATTCTTATATAATGCATTGGACACAATATTGGTTAGCATGGCATTGTTATCCTCTTCTGTATCGACTTGGTATAGAATACCTAAAGTACTAACGATAATTTCTTTGGCAGACACCCCAGCAAATAGAGCAATACTCATTTTCCAATCAAAACCAAGCGGAGCCATGATAGGCGCGATTTTCTCTCCAATATAACCAAGAGCAGAATTTTCAAGATGAACTTTATTCTTTAACAACAGATACTCTTTTTTTGTCTTTTCGTGATTGTTTTGAATATAGCTCCACTCAAGGTTACTGTATTGATTTTTGGTTTCATTTAATGTCTTATAATTGTTTTCCACTTCTGTAATAAGAGAGTCGAGATATTTTTCTTGTTCTGTCTCTATAGAGATATATCCTAATGCCCAAATAAGAATTACACCTATAAGGATAGTGGTTCCAATCTTCTGGATATAATTACGTGTTTTATCCCACATCTGAAAAGAGAGATTTCGTAAGCTAGGGAAACGATATGGAGGAAGCTCATAGACAAATGGAGTTGTAGTTGATGGAAGTATTGTTTTTTGTAAAATCTTAGATACCAATAGTCCAATGATAATTCCAAAAAGGTAGAGTCCAATGATTATCGGTGTTCTATAGCTTGTGAATAAAGCGGCCGTAAATAGTATATATACAGGAATACGTGCACTACATGACATTAGAGGAACAACAAGCATGGTACGTATGCGTTCATTTGAATGTTTGATCGTTCTGGTTGCCATTATTGCAGGAACATTACAACCAAAGCCCATCAGTAGAGGGATAAATGCATTCCCTTGTAACCCCCATCTTTTCATCGCTCTATCTACAATGAATATCGCTCGTGACATATAACCAGAGTCTTCAAATAGCGTTGTAAAGAAAAAAAGAATAATAATGTTGGGAATAAAAACCACCACAGCTCCAACTCCTTGTATTAGTCCATCGATCACAAAGTCCTTTAATGTCCCATCTGCCATTGTCGCACCCATCCATTGTGACAATTGTTGGATAAGATATTCTATCCCTTGGGCAGGATAGTCACCCAAAGAGAAGGTGGTATAGAACATAAGAGTCATCAAACTTACAAGAATAGGTATACCAAGATATCTGTTTGTTAATATCTTATCTATTTTATGAGAATAAGTTTGATATTCAAGCGTGTTTTTATGTTTGTAGCTACAATCGTTTAAAAGAGATTTCACATGTTCTTTTCGTTTTGCTTTAATCTCTTCTTTAATCCTAATTGTTAGCTGCTCTTTCTCCTCATTATGAGGCTTTGTTAGATTTCTTTGTTCAAAAAGAGTTAAACGATCATGGAAAGATAGTGGTGCTTCCTCTGTAGCACAAGAGTTACTTATATGTGCTTCTGTTTCTTTTGAGTATTTAGGTCTACGGTATTCAGTATTATCATTTTCATATCGCTTAATAATACTGTCTAATATTCGACTTTTATTTACTTTATGCGTAGCAACCGTTTCTATTATGGGAATACCCAGATCACTTGAAAGTTGGTTTATATTTATCTCCCCTTCCATCTTCAGAAACTCATCCCACATGTTGAGGATCAATAGAGTAGGGATCTCCAGTTCTTGTAATTCAATTGTAAAAGTTAGGTCTTTAGGTAGTTGATTTAGGTTGGCAATATTTAGAATAATATCAGGAGTCTCCTCTTTAAGAAGATCTCTTGCAGCAATCTCTTCTGGTGTATATGGTGTTAATGAATATAATCCTGGAAGATCAATAAAGGTGATATGATAACCATTATATGTAATGTCTGCTCTTTTGGTCTCAACCGTAACTCCGTTATAGTTCCCAATCTTGGCATTCGATTTCGTTATACGGTTAAACAAAGTACTTTTCCCACTGTTAGGATGTCCAATAATAGCCACCTTGATTGTTTTACGATTGTGGCTTCTCTTTGTCTTAATGGCTACTGTTTCATTTGTAGACTCAGAATTGGTATCGGTTGTTGATACTTCAATATATTTAAGGTCTTCCTTTCTAATAAATATATGATTGCTTCCTACCTTATATTCGATAGGATCCTGCATCGGAGCTTCTTTTATCTTGATTAATTCACTGCCTTTGGATATACCGTATTCGTATAGGCGTTGTTTGGTTTCAATGTTGCCTTCTATTTGCTCGACATAGACCTTTTGGCCTCTCTCTGCTTTAGCTAAGTTCATAATAAGATTGTTGTGTTTATTAAGATTGCTTATAAACAAAGATAGGACAATTAGCTTAATTTAGACTAATGATTAATAATAATGTCTATGTTTAATATGAATTGTATGCAATTTTAATATTAAGGTAAGATTAGAATCAATCTATATTGAACGATATACTTGTTGTTGTATTACGATTAGAGAGCCTTTGGTTATAGTTAGTTGGATTCATATAGCCCCAAAGTATGAACTCTGTAAGATATGGGATGTTAAGAGATAAGGAGTATTGGTTGAATGTTTTGTTATGATAATAGCTATAGAACCAATAGTCGAAGAGAGGGGGGAATAAAGAAAAAAACGAGAAACATTGAAGTGATTCGTGTTTCTCGTTTTATATCTATCTTATGTTACTTAGGCATTTCGAAGTTCTCGATTACATAATCTAAGTCTTTGTCTCCACGACCACTTAGATTAACAAGAATAGATTCTTTAGGATTAGCCTTAGCCAATTTGATTGCATAAGCTACAGCATGTGCACTTTCGAGTGCAGGAATAATTCCTTCTGAACGACTTAACTCATAGAATGCGTCAATACATTCTTTGTCATCAGCAGTTACATACTCTACACGCTCGATATCTTTTAGCATACTGTGTTCTGGTCCTACACCAGGGTAGTCTAAACCACTAGCAATAGAATGAACAGGAGCAGGCTCTCCATTTTCATCTTGAAGTGTATAGCATTTGAAACCGTGAATCATACCAGGTGTCCCTAACGACATTGTTGCAGCGTGATCTCCTAGTTTGTTTAATGATTTTCCTCCTGGTTCAACACCATAGATCTTACACTCATCGTCTTCAAGGAAAGCTGAGAACATTCCCATTGCATTACTACCTCCACCAACACATGCAACAACATTGTCAGGAAGTTCACCTGTCATTTCGAAGAACTGGTCTTTCGCTTCGATACCGATCACTCTTTGGAAATCACGTACCATCATAGGGAAAGGGTGTGGTCCTACTACAGATCCGATACAGTAGATAGAAGTGACAGGATCTTTTAGGTATGCTTCAAAAGCCGAATCAACAGCCTCTTTTAGCGTCTTAAGTCCATGAGTCACTGGTACAACAGTTGCGCCAAGAACTTTCATTCGCATAACATTAGGGTATTCTTTCTGAATATCCACTTCACCCATATGAATTTCACATTCCAACCCAAAGTAAGCAGCAGCAGTTGCTAGAGCCACCCCGTGTTGTCCTGCACCTGTTTCTGCGATAAGTTTCTTCTTACCCATATATTTAGCAAGAAGTGCTTCCCCCATACAGTGATTCAGTTTGTGTGCACCTGTGTGGTTTAGATCCTCTCTTTTTAGGTAGATACGTCCACCATATTTTTCCGAAAGACGGTTACAGAAATAAACTGGAGTAGGTCGTCCTTGGTAATGTTTACGGATATTTCGAAGTTCTGAAATAAATTTATGAGATTTACTAATTGAATAGTATGCCTCTGTAATTTTATTCATCTCCTTTTGTAGCTCTTCTGGAATGTAGCTTCCACCATATTCTTTAAAGAAACCATCCTTATCAGGATAATTCTTAAAATAATTGCTTCCCATATGTTTGTCTAATAATTGATTTCTTACACTTTGATTAGAGGTATCCTTAATCACGATCATAATGATAATCATTTTGTGATAAAAATCATAATTTACGAAAATGATTCCTCCTTTTTTACGAGTGAAAGGCTAAAATATGGGAGTCAAATAGAAGGACTGCAAGGGGGGCTCTTCGTTGGTGGGGACTATCTTTTTATGTCGATGATTGATCTCTGACGATGAAGGGGAGAGATCTCCCTCTAAGAGAATAGAGAAACGTAAGTGATGGGAAGAAGTAAAATTAAGAAAATTAAAAAAGGGAAAATTCATTAGAATTTCCCCTTTAATATAAGTTATAAATATCTTTTCTAAGATATCTAATTCTTAAGCTTTATCTACAGTTGACATGTGCTCGATCAACTCAACAACTTTGTTTGAGTATCCGATCTCGTTATCATACCATGAAACAACTTTTACGAAGTTGTCGTTTAGTCCGATACCAGCACCTGCGTCAAATACAGAAGTACATTTCTCACCAACGAAATCGTTAGAAACAACTGCATCTTCAGTATATCCAAGAACACCTGCCATAGCTCCTTCAGAAGCTTCTTTCATAGCTTTACAAATTGCTTCGTAGCTAGCAGCTTTCTCAAGACGTACAGTAAGGTCTACTACAGAAACGTCTGGAGTAGGAACACGGAATGCCATACCTGTAAGTTTACCGTTAAGCTCAGGAATTACTTTACCTACAGCTTTAGCAGCACCTGTTGATGAAGGGATGATGTTTTGACCAGCACCACGTCCACCTCTCCAGTCTTTCATAGAAGGACCGTCGACAGTTTTTTGAGTTGCAGTAGATGCGTGTACAGTTGTCATAAGACCTTCAACGATACCGAAGTTATCGTTAAGAACTTTTGCGATAGGAGCAAGACAGTTAGTAGTACAAGAAGCGTTAGATACGAAAGTCATATCTTTGCTATAGTTTGTGTGGTTAACACCAACAACGAACATAGGAGTTGCATCTTTAGAAGGTGCAGACATAACTACTTTCTTAGCACCTGCAGCGATGTGACCTTGTGCTTTTTCTTCTGTTAAGAAAAGTCCAGTTGACTCAACAACGTACTCAGCTTCAACAGCTCCCCAGTTGATATCTGCAGGGTTACGCTCTGCAGTTACGCGAACTGTTTTACCGTTTACTACTAGTTGTCCATCAACAACTTCTACAGTACCGTTGAAACGACCGTGAGTAGAGTCATATTTCAACATGTAAGCCATGTAATCAACGTCGATTAGGTCATTGATTGCAACAACTTCAACATTTGCACGCTCAGCAGCAGCACGGAAAACAAAACGGCCAATACGACCGAACCCGTTAATACCAATTTTGATAGTAGACATAATTGATTCTCTTTAAAAATTATATAAGAATTTAGAACCTCTTTTAAAAATGTACACAAATAAACGAAGTATATTTTAAAACATCAAATTTTTTTTGGATAGGTTTTGTATAATCTTTTTATTATGCATTTTTACTTTTTTGATTTTTGTCATTTGTTAAAAGTGATTAATTGACATCTTCCATGTTTTCTTAGGCGTCTTGTAAATTACATTCGAAGGTGAATGAAGATTTTTTTTAGTTTAAACTTCTTTTGCAACATCAGTGGATTCGTCTGTTTGAAGTAATATGATTATCCTTTTTCTCGATAAAACATATTATGGAGTGTAGTGAAAATAACCGTGTTTAAGATTTGCTTTCTACCATCGCAAAGAGTTACAATAAGGAACGGCCCCTACCTTTAAGGTAAGCGAATATCCCGATCTTTTATTTTTCATAGACACTTACTGCTGCTAGGTGCAGAAATAGTAAAATTATTATCGTGATTATGATGTGTTGTATCGAAAAACGGTTTGACCTCTATTAATATATAAAGACACGAGAAAATTATTTTGGATTCGAGGATCTGAAATAGGGGTTCCTCCATGGTTTGTCCATGGTTTGTCCATGGTTCGTCCATGGTTCCTCCATCGATAAGGGGGAAATCGATGGACAAACCATGGAGCAACCATGAAGGAACCATGGAGAAAGTACCTAGGAAAGTGCTTTTTGACAATTGTTTCGTTTGACTCTAAAACAGGTTAGATGTTAAATATAAATATTTTGTGTCGTAGGGTTGTCTTTTTAATGGTTGGCTGTTGATGGTTAGTAGCTCTGTGTGAACTGATGGACTTTTTGATGCTGAATTTTTGTTGTTTGTGGGTCGATGTCTGTGATTATTTATCAATGGCAGATTTTTCTTGTTTTGAAATGTTTTAGGATAAAAGATGGGGTTAAGTGATTGATTGAGAGTGTGGAGTTCGCTTTTCCTGTGATTTGAAAAGCATAACCATTAAAAAACACTATCTTTGAGATGAAAAATTCAAGATGTGATATTGTAAAAAGTAAAGCGTATGATCCGTCAATTATCTCAACATAAATCAATCCGTAAATATACTAATCAGCCTGTTGGTAAAGAATTGTTAGACGCTGTTTTGGAAGCAGGTGTTCGTGCTTCTAATACAGGTAATATGCAACTTTATTCTATTGTTGTGACCCAGGATGAAGAAATGAAAGAAAAGCTTTCTCCTTCTCATTTTAACCAACCAATGGTAAAAGGAGCTCCCGTTGTGATTACCTTTTGTGCCGATTTTAGACGTTTTCACCAATGGTGTGAGTTGAATAATGCGGATGCAAGTTATGATGATTTCTTGTGGTTGATGTGTGGTACTATCGACTCTATGTTGGTTGCTCAGAATGTTTGTGTTGCAGCTGAGTCTAAAGGTTTAGGTATTTGTTACCTTGGTACTACCTTGTATAATGCACCTCAGATTATTGATACTTTGTCCTTACCTAAAGGCGTGGTGCCAATAACAACCGTTACGATGGGATGGCCTGATGAAGCTCCTGCGTTGACCGATAGGCTACCAATGAATTCTGTGGTTCATTATGAATCGTATAATGATTTTACGGATGAGCAGATCAAGGAGTTTTATTCTCATAAAGAGTCTTTAGAGGAGAGTATTCAGTTTGTAAAAGAAAACAACAAAGAGAATTTGTCCCAAGTATATACCGACGTAAGATATAAAAGAGGGGATAATGAGCATTTTACAAAGGTGTTGAAAGAGACCTTAATTGCACAAGGTTTTAAACTATAAAGTTTTAGATTGGTTTTAAATTCTATAGAGTAACCTTTTAATGTCTTATTAAGATAGATATATGAAGAATCGAAAGATGGAGGTTTCTTCCAAATACCTTGATTGTAAGGAGTGGATTGAAAGTCTAGATAAAATATTTAATAAAGAGGGGGAGGTCATTTATAAAGGACGTAATACGGTTAGTAAGTTCTTTGTGGGCGATCATTGCTTTAATGTCAAGTCGTTTAAAGCTCCTAACTTTATCAACAAGTTTGTATATGGCTATTTTCGTGCTTCAAAGGCAGAAAGATCTTATTTGCATGCTAAGAAATTATTGGAATTAGGGGTAAATACTCCTGAGCCTGTTGGTTTCCTTGAGGTTTACAAAAATGGTTTTTTAGATCGTAGTTATTATATCTCTATTCAACATCCATATGATTTTATTATCCGTGATGTTTTTAACTATCATGTGTCTAATAGAGAAGAGATTCTAGAGCAGTTTATTCGTTATACTTATGAAAAGCTTCATAAAAATAATGTTTTCCATCTTGACTATTCTGCTGCTAATGTGCTTATCACAGTCAAAGAAGAAGGGAAGTATGATTTCTCTATTGTGGATCTAAATAGAATGAAGTTTATGCCTATTGATTATCAAACAGGCCTCTATAATCTTAGACAATTGGATGCCGATAGTGATACTTTGATCATTATGGGAATGAGTTATGCTCGTTTGTGGCAAAAAGATCCAGAAGAAGGAGCTCGAAAATTGATCGCATTAGATCAAAAATACAAACATAAAAGAGTGGTGAAATATCGTTACAAAAATTTCTTTAAGAAATTGACGTTTTGGAGGTAATGATATGGAATGACTTTTAAAATAGCAAAGGCTTAATAATACTTTAAATTATTAAGCCTTTGTTGTGCTTAAGATAAGCCTCCTTGACTCTCTATTACATTCATTACTAAAGAAGGTGTTACATATTTCATGCATAGAATTTCGTCTTGACTACATGGTTTGCCTCCGTAAACAGAGCATGGTCTACAATGAAGTTTGCCCTCTGGAATATGAATGCTATACTCTTTGGGTTGACCAAAAGCAGAAAAACCAAAGATAGGGTCTGTTCCTCCCCATATAGAAAAGGTCTTAATGCCAGTCAATGCACTAATGTGCATATTGGAAGAATCCATGGCAATCATTAGATCTAATGAAGAGATTAATGCAATCTCTTGATCAAAAGGAATTTTCCCTGCCATATTAAATCGACCCTTTTCTTTGTCTTCAAGTTTTGACAATTTCTCCGTCTCTTTGGGACCTCCTCCAAAAAGAAAGAATGTGGCTTGGTATTTCTCTTGAATAAGATCCATTAATCTTTGACAATTGTCTAGATCCCACATCTTAGGAGCATGCATGGCAAAAGGTGCAATACCAATATTTTTGTTTCCTTTAGCTGAAAGGGTTGAGATTAGCTTGTTGGCTTTCTCTTTTAACTCAGGGCTAGGTATGATCGATTTGGTCTGTAGTGGTGCTGTTTGGATCTTGGCTTTGCGAAAGACATCAAGATAGCGTTCCGTTACATGTTTAAGTGGTGTTTGAAGACGATTCTTTAGAATCTCTTTTTTCTCTTTTCGACCTTTATCAATAATGAAGACTTTTTTTAATGACAATCGAAATAGGGCTCTCCATATACGTGTGCGAATGACATCATGAAGATCGAGTATGATATCCCAATTCTTTTGTGTGTTTAATTCAATGAAGAATTTGGTTAATCCGATAAAGCCTTTGTGCTTTTTTTTAAGGTCAGGAAAAATAAGCTCAAGATTGTCTATCCCTTCAAAGAAAGGTGCAAAGAAAGGTCTTGTAACTAGTGTAAATCGATCTTCTGGATTCGCTTCTGCTGCTGCTCTAATGACAGGAACAGTTAGTGCGACATCTCCCATTGCTGATAGTCGGAAAATAAGTATGTTTCTCAATTGAACAAAGCTTTATACATGGAACAATAAAATAATTAGAGAACACTCCTAAGTTAAGGAATGTTCTCTAAAGGTCTTAATCTCGGATTTAAATTATTTATAATCCTCGTATGATTTTTCTTCGATAAGTTCAGAACCTGTTTTATCGTTGATTGCTCTTTTCACTTCACAACGTTTGTCGTTGGTAAAGTATACAGAACGAGCTGTTTCGATGAAATCTTCACCAAAGTTCTTTTCTCTTTCTAGATCTCTGATGTGGTCCTCGATATCCCATAGTTGACAGTTGATATCGTATAAGTCTTTGTATAGAGGGTCTTTTTTATCGATAATCTTCTTTACGGCATCATTCAATACCTCATACTCATTACGAAGATTTACTAATTTCGCCTCATCACTAATTCTTTCCAGCTTAATTTCAATGATTGTTAGTTTGTCAACAATCTCCCCGTTTGATACTTCAATTTTCATAAGAGTTCCTGTTTTATTTTTAACGTAATAGTATTTACACTATCTAATCTTCATTTCAAAGGTACATTTTTAAACCTATATACCACTATCTTTTTTGTATCTATTTTGCCCAAATATTGTACTTTAGGATACACCATATGGCTCTGAACCCATCTTTCCAGCCAATCTTCTTCCCTTCTTTGTAACTCCTGCCATGATAGGATATTCCTATTTCGTAAATGCGAATGTTGGGTATTCGACTGATCTTGGCCGTTAATTCGGGTTCGAATCCAAATCGTGTTTCGTTTAAAGATAATGATTTTAATTTCTTAGCATCAAATAATTTGTAACATGTTTCCATATCGGTTAAATTAAGATTGGTAAACATATTGCTTAAGCTGGTCAGTATCTTATTCCCTTTAGAATGCCAATAAAATAGTATGCGGTGTGGTAATGCTCCTTTGTAACGAGACCCATAAACTACATCTGCATACCCTTCAATACAAGGTTTCAGAAGGAGGTTGTACTCTCTAGGATCATACTCTAGATCCGCATCTTGTATGATGATGTAGTCCCCCGTAGCCTCTTTTATGCCTCTGTGTAAAGCTGCTCCTTTGCCCATATTTGTTTCTTGATGGTATAATTGGATATCTGTATTGGGATGATGCGTGATATACTCTTCGATTTTTGTGATCGTATGATCTGTAGAGTAGTCGTTTACTATAATAATCTCTTTAGACATGTTATGAATAAGTTCCACCTTCTCTATTGCTTCTAAGATGTTATAGATGGTTGCTTCTTCATTATATGCTGGAATGAGGATAGAAAGTTTCATTGGTTCGTGTAATATTGTTAGAGGATTTAATTTAGCTGGATGCTATTGATTGACAATAATATCCCGTTTGTTTTGGTTTGTGTAATATTACTTTTTTTTAATTAAAAATCATAGAAGGCAAGGAAAGAAACTGTTCTGTGTTTAATGCTTTGAAGGTCAATATTGTGTGTTGTTTGTCTTGTGACTATTTGTAAAATCAAAAGTAATCTGTTTTTTTAAATGATTAAGATTGTTTACTTTCAAGAAATAGAATTTATTCAACTAATAATATGACAAATTTTAGAGAAACAGGAGGAGCTGGTAAGTTTGGAACAATGCCAGTTTTCTTTACCGCACTTTCTACAATATTGGGTGCGATTCTTTTCCTTCGTTTTGGTTGGGCTGTCGGACAGCTAGGCTTTATTGGTGTAATGGGAGTGATTATATTAGGACATATGGTTACTATTCCTACGGCGATGTCTGTTGCAGAAATAGCCACGAACCAGAAAGTAAGAGGGGGAGGTGCTTATTTTATTATCTCTCGATCGTTTGGTTTAAATATTGGTGCTGCTGTTGGTATTGCATTATACCTCTCTCAAGCGATTAGTATTGCTTTTTATGTTATTGCTTTAGGACAAGCATTCCAACCCCTATTGCAATGGCTCTCTAGCGAATATGGTATATTGATTTATGATATCCGTTTGATTAATATCCCTGTGATGGTGTTGCTGTCGGCTTTAATGTTGACCAAAGGTGCCAATGTGGGAGTGAAGGCTTTATATGGAGTCGTTGCAATTCTATTTTGCTCGCTGGCTTTTTTCTTCTTCGGTGAATCCTCTATTAATCCAGGGAGTGTTTCGTTAGTTGAGCATGTTCCGAATAATGAAAACTTCTTTTATGTCTTTACAATTGTTTTCCCTGCTTTTACCGGTTTGGCTGCAGGATTAGGTCTTTCGGGTGATTTACGTCAACCTGAGAAAGCCATTCCTCAAGGAACTATTTGGGCTACAATCGTGGGATTAGTGATATACATTGCCGTGGCTATCAAATTTGTATTCTCTGTCACTCCTGAACAAATGGTGGGTAGTGAACTTATTATGAGTGATATTGCGATATGGGGACCTATTATTCCTATTGGATTGGCAGCTGCATCTTTATCTTCTGCTCTTGGTTCTATCATGATTGCACCTCGTACCCTTCAGGCTATTGGAGCTGATGGTATTTTTGAGAATAAAAAGATTAACTTCTGGTTGGCTCATAGTCGTCCTTCTGATAAAGAACCGATTAATGCTTCTTATTTTACAATTGCCATTGCGATGGTTTTTGTGGTTATTGGTGATGTTAACTTTGTGGCAGAGATTATCTCTATGTTCTTTATGATTACTTATGGTACCATCTGTTTAATCTCATTTTTAGAGCATTTCGCTGCAGATCCTGCCTATCGTCCTACATTTAGATCTCACTGGATTATCTCTCTTATTGGAACGATCGCTTCTTTCTGGGTGATGTTTAAAATGAATCTACCTTATGCTGCCATGTCTTTGTTGTTTATGGGAGTGATATATTATATGATTACCCGTAATAAAAATGAAAGACGTGGATTTAATAAGCTCTTTAGGGGAGTTATCTTTCAGATAAGTAGAGAGCTGCAAGTGTTTGCACAGCGTGCAGATAGAGGTAATAGAGAGGAAGGATGGCGACCATTTGCGATCTGTATCTCTTCGGATACGTTTAAACGTCGGGGGGCATACGATATTATGCGTTGGCTATCTAATAAATATGGATCTGGTACTTATATCCATTATATTAAAGGTTTACTAAATGAAGAGACCCGAGCAGAGTCCCAAGAGGTGCTTCAACGTCTATTACGTTTGACTTCTGTGGCTAAGAGTCGCGTCTATTTAGATACCATTATATCTCCTTCTTATACGAGTGCTATTGCTCAAGTAGTACAGCTCTCAGGAATCACTGGACGAGGTAATAACCTAATCCTTTTTGAATATTCTAGAAGCTCTGTGGATACACTACAAGACACCCTATCTAACTATGAGCTAATGGTATCTTCGGGATTTGATATTTGTATTTTAAATTCAAGTTATAAAGGTTTTGGTAGCAAAAGAGAGATACATATATGGATCTCGCCTGAGGATTATCAAAATGCAAACCTGATGATTCTTCTTGGATATATTCTTTTGGGACACCGTGATTGGCAAAAAGGGTTTATTAAGATATACTCTATTGCGCCTGAAGGAAAGAAAGATATCGAACGTGAGTTGCTTGTAAAACAAATTAAAGAAGGTCGTATTCCTATCCATCCTTCTAATGTTGAGATCTTTACAATGAAAGAGGGGATAACCAAAAAAGAGATGATAAGATCACGCTCTATTGATGCCGATCTTACAATCTTAGGTTTCCATGCAAATGATCTTGACCGAGGAGTGGAGAAATTTGAAGGATATGATGATATGGGCAATATCCTTTTTGTGGGTGCTCATCATGAAAAAACAATAGCAGATACTCCTACTGTTTAATCTATCTTACTACCATTTATGGAAATATCGTTTTGTCTTGATAACTTCCATAAATGGTAGTGATACATATACTCCCCATGTATTGATATTGGGTTCTGTGTGTTGGTATTCTACGCCTAAAGAGAGACTTTCAAACAATTGGTGTAAACTATATCCTACATGTAGTCTGTATGGCTCATCCTTAGGAAACATTGTTTTGATATATAACTCTTCATAAGCACTATTGCTTCTTAACCAATTCCATTGTGATAGTAGACATTTCTTGCTTTGAAAAGCTAAGTCTATTTTGGTCCATGGTTTCATGGTACTTAACTCATATCCATTTTTAACAAACATCTCTTCTGAAATATTCCTTGTGGTGACATCAGAGTTCGTACTTTTAAAGTGTGCATACTGGGAAAAATGAAAGGGGCTAGAATTAAAAAATGTGCCTCCAGCTAGACTCCATACAATTCTATGTTGATGGTTGCCATTGATTCCATGCATTCCGAGATCTAGTTTATGAAAGTGCTTCTTACCCCTATCTTTTAGTCCTAAAGTATAGCTTGTTGCTATGTTATATTGTTTTTGTTCTCCCATATAATAACGAATATCCCATTTCTGTAGAAGATAACTGTCCGCCTCTAATTGGACTTTGTCTAATTCATTATTAACAGGAGTGTTCGTATCAAAAGAGCGACCTTTACGAGGGAAAAGAGTAAAGGACGTTTCATTCTCTAATGGGGATGTGTGTTCAAGACTTACTTGATATTTTGTATTGAACCTTGCATCCGTTGGCATATAGGCCCAAGAAACGGATGCCCTTTGCGAACGGTAATATTTTTTGTAATTGCGTTGAGCAAAAAGAATGGCAAATAGATCTAGATGCATGTTCTCTTCATATGTATCGTCCTTAAAATCTTCAGATATATTTTGAATGGACGCAAACCAGTAGTGTCTTTCGTTTGCTGTATATGCAAGGTGTATTCTCCCAAGAAGGTCTTGGGTTGTCAGAGAATATCCAATGGAACCATGTAGCTCCGTAAAACCACTTTTTTGGTTATTCCATCTTGTCGTAAGCGATTGCCAAATGGTAAAGCCGTCAACTAAATTAAATGTTGTCTCTCCTTTGTCGAGAATCCCATGGTAGGTGATAAAGAAAGTCGAATCTCGCTTTGCCCAGCTTTTGGGTGAAAGAATGCCCGGAAGGTATTGTTTAATGTCGCCTTCCTTTATAGTACTATTGTCCCATCCTGATTGAGCGTATAGATTAAAGGGAATTAGTAAAATCCCGATATAAAATAGATTATATAGTGATATTTTTTTATTCTGATCTCTCTTTTTCATATCGACAAACCTAATAAAAAGATGTGACTCAGTGGAATAGTTTTCTCTTTTTAAGCTCTATTTATGATGTTGTTTCGAAAAATCAATCCTATCGGCTATTTTATATTTACATTGTTTTGTACTTTTATGCTAAATATTTTAACACATACCACTTAATAACAATAACAAACACCACATGAATAGATTATTATTTGCGTACTTCTTATTTGCTTGTGTGTTGTGCATGGTCACTTCATCTTGTAATAATGAGGGGAAAAATAAGGAGGACACAGAAACATTTGTGATTCTAATGGGAGGTCAGTCTAATATGGTTGGCAAAGGAGATCGTGGATATTTGGCTGATTCGATTAGCATGTCTAAGAACATTCGTTTTTTAGACTATGATAAGGATATGAAGTTAAAGAAAGAAGGTACTACTTTTGGTCCTGAATATGGTCTTGCCCAAGTTTTATCTCGAGAATTTCCTACAACGAATTTTATTTTTGTTAAATATGCTTCGGATGGTGCTACTCTATATAATTGGGATCCTGAATTTTCAAAGATAAATTCATCTGATGTAGAGGATGACAGTTTGGGGGATATGTATACCCATTTCCTTTCTGTAATAAATAAAGATATTCCTTCGGATGCTACCCCGTTGGCATTTTTATGGTTGCAAGGAGAAGATGATAAGACTATTCATAATGCAGGGAAGGAGTATAAAGAAAATTTAGATCATATTATACGTTCTTTTCGTCGTGATCTAAAGAATAATAACCTTCCTTTTATCATTGGTCTAACGAGAGTCGAATGTGGCAAACAGGTATGTATGGCACAAAAAGATCTTGCATTTGAACTCCCACAAGTATATCTTGTTGAGACTTGTGATCTCTCTATGCATAGTGATCAGGTACATTACAACGATAAGGGGTTAATGGATTTAGGACGTAGATTTGGTACTCAAATTGTTCGAATAATAAAGAAGCAAAGACATAAGATCATAAGCTTCTAATTTGATAAAAAAAAGACGATCCGTTAAGATCGTCTTTTTTGTTTTGTATGGCCTCGATTAATTAGATTATCATACCTGCACCAACTGTATTGTTGGTTGCTTCATCAATGATAATTAAACTTCCTGTAATACGATTCTTTTTGTATGAATCGAAGAACAATGGTTTAGACGTTTTTAATTTAATACGAGCAATATCATTTAATCCTACAGCTTTATCTTCAGCCAATTCTAAAGTATTAATGTCTACTTTATGAACTACCTCTTGGATGATTCCTCTAACTTCGGCTGAAGTGTGTTTGATTGTATATTTTCCTCTTGGCATCATTGGTGTCTCACTCATCCAACATATCATAAGTTCAATCTGTTGTGATGACTCTGGACAATTATCTACAGCACTTAGAAGAGAACCACGACTAATGTCAATCTCATCTTCCAATTGGATAGAAACCGATTGTGGAGCAATAGCACTATCTAGTTTCTCATCATATAGATTGATGCTTGCAATTTTAGATGTTTGTTCTCCAGGGAACACTTTTACTTCTTGACCTACTTGGAATTCACCACTAGCAACACGACCAGCAAAACCACGATAGTCATGGAACTCATCACTTTGAGGACGAATAACATACTGTACAGGGAAACGAGCATCTTCTCTGTTTAGATCTTCTCCAACAGGAAGTGTCTCTAGTAGTTGTAGTAATGTTTTTCCTGAATACCATGGGCAACGAGTAGATGGTTCTACTACATTATCTCCATCACGAGCACTCATTGGAATAAAGTAGAAATTCGCAATATCAAGTTTCTTGGCAACCTCTCTAAAATCATTCTCGATCTTGTCGTATGCTGCTTTATCGAAATCTACCAAGTCCATTTTGTTGATACATACAACAACGTGTGGAATCTGAAGTAGAGATGCAATATATGCGTGTCTACGTGTTTGTTCTATAACCCCATTACGAGCATCGATAAGGATCAATGCAGCATTGGCTGTAGATGCACCAGTAACCATGTTTCTTGTATATTGAACATGACCAGGAGTATCTGCAATAATAAACTTACGTTTAGGTGTAGCAAAATAGCGGTACGCTACATCAATAGTAATACCTTGCTCTCTTTCGGCACGAAGTCCATCCGTAAGGAGAGCCAAGTTAACTTGTTCTTCACCTTTGTTTACACTTGCATTCTCGATAGCTTCCATCTGATCATCGAAGATGGCTTTACTATCATATAGTAGTCGACCAATAAGCGTACTTTTTCCATCATCTACACTTCCTGCAGTGGTGAAACGAAGTAGCTCCATGTCTAAATATCCGTTTTCTTTTCCTGACATCTTTGAAAAAGATTTAATAAGTTAAAAAATAATCGATTAAAGAGGTTTCTTAGATCTAAGAATAATTTCTATTAGCCTAGAAGTATCCTTGTTTCTTTCTATCCTCCATGGCAGCTTCAGAACGTTTATCGTCTGCACGACCTCCTCTTTCTGTTACTCTTGTTGAGGCCACCTCTTGGATAATCTCTTCAAGACTATTTGCTTCAGAAAGTGTCAATCCTGTACAAGTGATATCCCCAATGGTTCTACAACGTACATGTTTCATTTCATACTGCTCTCCTGGTTTAAGAGTCAAACAGTGAGATTTAGCTAACCATGTACCATCTCTTAAGAATACTTCTCTTTCGTGAGTGAAGTATAGTGATGGCATTGCGATATTTTCTAGTAGGATATATTGCCATACATCCATTTCTGTCCAGTTACTAATAGGGAAAACTCTAAAATGCTCTCCTACATGTTTTTTACCGTTGAAGATATTCCAAAGTTCAGGTCTTTGGTTTTTAGGGTCCCATTGACCGAAATCGTCACGGTGAGAGAAGAATCTTTCTTTAGCACGAGCTTTCTCCTCGTCTCTACGACCGCCACCCATTGCACAGTCAAATTTCTCATCTTCAATAGCATCTAACAAAGTAGTTGTTTGAAGAGAATTACGACTTGCGTTAGGTCCTTTTTCTTCTGCAACTCTTCCTTGATCGATAGAATCTTGTACGTATTTAACAAGCAATCGTGTACCAGTCTTTTCACAAAGATCGTCACGATAATCTAAAGTCTCTTGGAAGTTATGTCCTGTATCGATATGCATCAATGGAAAAGGAACTTTTCCTGGAAAAAATGCTTTTCTTGCTAAATGAAACATCACAATAGAATCTTTTCCTCCTGAAAATAACATAACAGGCTTTTCAAATTGTGCTGCAACTTCTCTTAAAACAAAAATAGATTCTGCTTCAAGTTCTCTTAAGTGATTAATTGTATTTTGGTCCATACAAATTACTTATATTTCATTTCTTTCGTAATAGAAAAATTGACACTTATGGTCAATTAAGTCACAAAAATAACTATTTGATTATGGATATGAAAACTTCCTTTCGATTACTTTGCCTTATCGCCTGTTAATTAATACCAAATAGGATCTTTTTGATTGTGTCCACGGGCGTTCTGTTGTTATTTTAAAAAATGAAGGGGGATTTATCTTTATATTAATCACAGATGTTTCTTTCTTCTCTTATGCTACCTGTTGCACCTTTATTATTTTGAAGATCAAAATATTGTTATGTTTTATGTTGAATGACTTGGGGAAGTGTTTT
This sequence comes from Prolixibacteraceae bacterium, assembly GCA_025210775.1. Lineage (GTDB taxonomy): Bacteria > Bacteroidota > Bacteroidia > Bacteroidales > Prolixibacteraceae > Halosquirtibacter. The sequence goes on along the minus strand of JAOARB010000020.1, from coordinate 24,021 downwards.
TTATGTAAATCTTGTAATACAATCTTTTTTTAGCTTAGGATATTTACACTATATGGGGTGTTCTGCAGAACAAATATGAGAAGTAAAAAAGGGGACTACTAAAGAGTTGGGTTGATTTCGGAAACGAAGAAGAGAGGATAGAAAGAGTGTTTAGATAAAAAATGAAATAATTCTATCCAAGCTCTTTTCTTCTATTTCCATGTTTCAAATATACATTGCAAAAATCAAACACATATCTTTAGTAGTCCCATTGAATAAGAGCTGTTGTTTTGAGAGACGTTGTTGAGAAGAAGAGCTCTACTCTCTCTAGTAGATTCTCTTCGGTTGTTATAATTGAGTTTTGGTTTATTCTCTATTAATTGACGACCATATGGATGTTCCTATGTCTACTTTTATTAGATATAAAGGAGTGGCCTACTTGAGATAGTAAAGCGACTAACCTTTATAGTTGGACTCTTCTAGTATTTCTTCGATACGCTTCAGGTCGGTATCGTCGGTATGGTCAATTTCTAAACTTTGCGTAGCAATATTTGCAAATACACCATAGACACCATTGACTTGTAACAATTTGGTGTTGATGTCTGAAACGCAAGCTCCACAGCTTACATTTTTAACTTTAAATGAGGTGCGCATAATTTTTCTATTTCTTAAATGTATTGACAATAAGCGCTCCTAATAACGCTCCGTATAAAGAACTATTTATTGGCCTGCTTGTGATTGGGCAGGTTCCTGTATTACAACCTATAAATTTCCAATATAGGAAGCCTGCAATCAAACCAACTATTGCTCCAATAATGGTGAATCTATGTTTTTTTAGTTCTCTTTTGATTCTCATTTTTTTACTTTTAATACTTTGGCGATGGCTTCTTCAAAAGCTTCTTTAGGAAGAGCTCCTTTGGCTAATTGAGGGGCTTCTCCAAGAGGAATAAAAAGTAGGGATGGAAGGCTCTGTATACCAAAGGCTGCGGATAGTTCACGTTCTTTTTGGGTGTCTACCTTATAGATAACGATTTTATCTCCATACTCTTTAGCCAAAGCTTCCAGTATTGGCGCTGTCTTTCTACAAGGCCCACACCAGTCTGCATAGAAATCAATAATTGCAGGTTTGTCTCCTTTATAAACCCATTTCTTTGGGTTCTTTTCGTAATCATACACTTTGTCCAAAAAATCTTTTTTGTTAAGTTGTATTGTATGATGTTTTTGCTCTTTTTCTGTGTTTTGCCCTATGGTACTACCAAAAGACAATAGGGTAGATAATAGCGCAAAAGTAAGCCCTAGGATTTTAATCTTTTTCATCGTTATCAACCTTTTTTTTATCGTGTAGATCTTTTCCCTTTGTTACTGAACAGCTACCTCCTTGGCATCCACAAGATGCATTGGTAAATGCTTGCCATATTAGTAGTGCTGCAAATAGCAACCAACCCCACTCTTTGGTGTTAATAGAATAGTATATTGCATATATTGCAAATGCAATTCTTAAGATTCTCATTAAGCTCCAACTCTTCCAATCCATATATTACGATTCGTTTAATAATTCTGTTTTGATCAACTCTGTTAACCCTTGTTTGTGCATTGCACCTGCCTGCAATTTAGGTAAACCTTCTTTAGGAACAAATAGTAGTGATGGAATACTTCGGATTCCAAATACAGCCGATAATTCTTGTTCTGATTCGGTATTTACTTTATATATATCAACTTGATCTTTAAAATCTTCAGATAGTTCTTCCAATATAGGAGCAATCATTTTACAAGGAGCACACCAGTCAGCGTAGAAGTCAATAAGAATTGGACGTTCTCCATTGAATTGCCACTCTTTGTGATCTTCATAGTTAAAGATTTTCTCTTTAAACATCTCGGTTGTCATTTTTACTGTTGCCATGATATGTTTCTTTTAAGTTTCTGATTACAAATTAACGACATTTTATCTTTGTTGTCAGTGACAAATGTTACACAAGAAGTAGTGGCTCCTTTCTCCTACTTATGTTTACCGTAACCTTGTATTTAACTCAAATCCACTTTACGCCGCATTCATGTGAAATTCAGATCAAATTCACCATAACTTCATATCAATTTCATATCAACTTCATATTAACTTCACTTATGCGTTATGATAAAATGAACTTGATATGAAGTTGATATGGTGATAAAGCGAACTTGATATAGTAACAAAATGAAATTATGATAAAGTATATATTGTCATAAAATCGGGTTGATATAGGTTTAAGTACTATTGGGTAATCGTGGAATTATGACCTGTATAACCATAGGGGATAACACCTTCGGATAAGAAGCAGCGGATAGAAAAAGATTGTAAATTCATTATTATTTTCAAAAAAATATCTCACCATCATTCTTATCGAGAAACCCTAATAGTTAACCTATATTTCTTGAATTCTAGATGGGTTCTTTTGTGTAGTTTGGAAATGATTGTTAATCAGAAGTATAACTCTTGTTGGAACGAGTGTTTTCTGTGTTTTTATTGGTTGTAGTTTTTAGAGGTATATCTTACTGAAAAAGAGTAGTTTGGTTGACTGTTTGGTTTTTGTGTAAAATAAGTAAGATTAAGTGTAAGTATAGTTGTTGTTCTGGTTTTAATTTAATGTTAATCGAGATAAAAAAATATCGAATTAGTTTTGATCTAAAAAAAATATCTCTACTTTTGAATCGTAGTTAAGAAATAAAATCAGCTAATAGAGCTGTAAAAATATAGCAAAACAGATATGTTATCTACTGTCGTAAATATTATTGTCTTCGTCATTATTATTCTGCTGAATAGTATGTGAGGAAGGTTTACGTAAGTATATATCGTTTTGGAAAGAGCCTTTCTCACATTGATGAGAAAGGCTTTTTTTATATCCAATTATTAAATATTCGATTTTGACTTTGTTTTCAAACTTAGTCCATTGTATGGGAAGTTTTACTTTTTAAAAATCGAATTGAGGATGTGATGATTATAGGTGAACTGTAATCGTTGCTATTGGGGATATTATGTTTGACGCTCAATAAATGTAAGAAAAACAAGAGTGTTAGTTTTAATTTAATATTAAGAACAAGAAAAATATTACGATTTATTTTTGAAGTGTAAAAAATATCTATACTTTTGAATCGTGACAATAAATAGAAATAAAGAGTAGAAAAAGAAATTCATATAAAAAGGTTAAGTAGATATGTTATCGATTATTGTAAATATTATTCTCATCGTCATTATTATTCTCATGAAAAGCATGTGAGGGAGGTTTACGTATACGTACATATCAAAACGAAAGAGCCTTTCTCACATGGATGAGAAAGGCTCTTTTTTTATTTCGAAAAAATAATAACCATGCATAAGAAACTAAGAAGTTCAGTAACTACAGAGGGGCGAAGAATGGCTGGAGCTCGTAGCCTTTGGAGAGCAAACGGAATGAAAGAAGATCATTTTGGTAAACCAATTATTGCTATTGTGAACTCTTTTACTCAGATGGTCCCAGGTCATGTGCATTTGCATGAGGTCGGACAAGATGTAAAAAAGATCATTGAGTCTAAAGGTTGTTTCGCTGCGGAATTTAACACCATTGCTATTGATGATGGAATTGCGATGGGGCATGATGGAATGCTTTATTCCCTGCCTTCAAGAGAGGTCATCGCTGATAGCGTCGAATATATGTGTAATGCACACAAAGTGGATGCAATGATCTGTATCTCAAACTGTGATAAGATTACACCGGGAATGTTGATGGCTAGTATGCGATTGAATATTCCAACGATCTTTGTTTCTGGTGGCCCTATGGAAGCTGGTGAAATGGATGGAGAGCATTATGATCTAGTGGATGCGATGGTTAAAGGTGCTGATAGTTCTTATGATGATGAAAAACTGAAACGATTAGAGCAGAGTGCTTGCCCTACATGTGGTTCTTGTTCAGGAATGTTTACTGCCAATTCAATGAATTGTTTGACGGAGGCTTTAGGCTTGTCTCTTCCTGGTAATGGTACAGTAGTGGCCACACATGCAAATAGAAAGAAGCTTTTTGAGACGGCTGCTTCTCGTATCGTGGATATGGCTTATGAGTATTACCGTGATGGAAATGAGAAGGTTCTTCCTCGTTCGATTGCAACGAGAGAGGCTTTTATGAATGCCATGACTTTAGATATTGCTATGGGAGGGTCTACCAATACGGTGCTTCATTTGTTGGCAGTAGCACAAGAGGCTGAGGTGTCATTTAATATGCACGATATGGATGCATTGTCTCGCAAGGTTCCATGTCTATGTAAGGTAGCTCCGAATTCGAAATATCACATTCAAGATGTCAATAGAGCTGGTGGTGTACTAGGAATTTTGGCTGAACTGAATAAAGCGGCATTATTGGATACTGCTGTTTATAGAGCGGATGGAAAGAGTCTTAAAGAGACATTGTCAAGTTATGATATCTGTAACAGAGAGGTTTCCGAAGAGGCCTTAGAGATATATCGTTCTGCTCCAGGTAATATTGGACGTAACCTTCAACTGGGATCTCAAGATTCTAGCTATGAATTGCTAGACATGGATAGAGATAATGGTTGTATTCGTTCCGTGGAAAGTGCTTATTATCAAGATGGTGGTCTTGCCGTTCTTTTTGGAAATATAGCAGAAAATGGATGTATCGTAAAGACGGCTGGAGTGGATGCTTCGGTATTTGAGTTTAGTGGAACAGCCAGAGTCTTTGAATCACAGGAGGATGCTTGTAATGGTATCTTAGGAGATGCGGTACAAGCGGGAGATGTGGTGATTATCAGATATGAAGGACCTAAAGGAGGTCCGGGAATGCAAGAGATGTTGTATCCTACTTCTTATCTGAAATCAATGAAGCTTGATAAGGCTTGCGCACTACTTACTGATGGTCGTTTTTCTGGTGGTACGTCTGGCCTTTCTATCGGTCATGCTTCTCCAGAAGCTGCAGCAGGAGGGCTTATCGCCTTGGTTGAAGATGGAGACCCAGTTGAGATTAATATTCCTCAAAGAACGATTCATCTGGCCGTATCTGATAAGGTGTTGGCTGAGAGGAAGAAAGCACAAGAGTCTAGAGGGGAGGCAGCCTATACTCCTAAGACTAGAGATAGAAAAGTATCGAAAGCTTTAAAGGCTTATTCAAAATTAGTGTCTTCTGCAGACAAAGGAGCAGTAAGACTTGTATAATAGGATCTTTCAATATTAAAATCAAACATATATGACTACCCAAAATCAAAATTCACTTGAAAGAAAAGGAGAGAACTTAACTGGTGCTCAAGCATTGATTAGGTCTTTGATTGAAGAAGGAGTGGATACCATCTTTGGTTATCCCGGGGGAGCGATTATGCCTGTATATGATGCATTGTATGATTTCCTTGATCAAATAAACCATATTTTAACTCGTCATGAGCAAGGTGCTATCCATGCAGCGCAAGGATATGCTCGAGTCTCTGGTAATGTTGGAGTTTGTTTGGCTACTTCTGGACCTGGAGCTACCAACCTGATTACAGGTATTGCGGATGCGATGGTCGATTCTACTCCTTTGGTCTGTTTTACTGGTCAGGTGACTAGCCCTTTATTGGGAACAGATGCTTTTCAAGAGTCGGATATTGTGGGAATGTCAATGCCCGTGACCAAATGGAATTATCAGATCACTAGAGCTGAGGAGATTCCTGAGGTGGTGGCTAAAGCATTTTTTATTGCACGAAGTGGAAGACCTGGACCTGTATTAATTGATATAGCGAAAGATGCACAGTTTCAGACCACTGATTTCCAGTATAAAAAATGTTCTCGTATTAGAAGTTATTTGCCAGAACAGCCTGTAGATAAAGAGGCATTGGTGGAAGCGGCTCATCTTATTGATAATGCCAAGAAGCCATTCCTGCTTGTAGGTCAAGGGGTGGTGTTGTCTGGAGCAGAGAAAGAGTTGTTGCAATTTGTAGAGAAGACCAATATACCAATGGCTTCAACATTGCTTGGTCTTTCAGCCGTTCCTTCCGATCATCCATTATGGAAAGGGATGTTAGGAATGCATGGGAATTATGGTCCTAATGTTTTAACCAATGAGTGTGACCTATTGATTGCTGTAGGAATGCGTTTTGATGATAGGGTTACAGGAGATGTGAAAACGTATGCTACACAAGCAAAAGTGATTCATATTGAGATTGATCCATCGGAGATAAATAAAAATATACCTGTAGAGGTGGCTATCTGTAGTGATGCTAAGAAGGCATTGAAGATGTTGAATCATCTGGTGAAAGAGAATCATCACGATTCTTGGCATGATGCCTTTAAACCTTTTGCGGAACAAGAGTATGAACAAGTCATTAAAAACGATTTGTATCCAACAAAGGAGTCTTTGACGATGCCTGAGGTGGTAAATAAAGTAGCAGATGCTACAAACCATCAGGCTGTGATGGCAACCGATGTTGGTCAGCAACAGATGTTTGCAGCTCGATATTTTAAGTTTAAAAATAGTCGTAGTTGTGTTACCTCTGGTGGTCTTGGAACAATGGGTTTTGGCCTTCCTGCTGCGGTAGGAGCTGCCGTTGGTGCTCCAGATAAAACGGTGGTTGCTTTTCTTGGAGATGGTGGTTTTCAAATGACCATACAAGAGTTGGCTACCATAAGACAAGAGAATTTGAATGTTAAAGTGATTGTTCTAAACAATGAGTTCTTAGGAATGGTACGCCAGTGGCAAGAGCTGTTCTTTGATCGTAGATACTCTTTTACCCATATGCATAATCCTGATTTCATCAAGATTGCAGATGGTTATGGTATCCCTGCTCAAACAGTTACTACAAGAGACGATTTAGATAGAGCAATTGCAGAGATGATCGAAACAGACGGTCCTTATTTCTTGGAGGTAAGAGTAGAAAAAGAAGACAATGTTTTTCCTATGGTTCCTTCTGGGGCTACGGTGTCGGATGTGAAACTAACCCCTAATTCATAATATTTAAGTACTATGCAAAAACAAGAATTTACCATATCTGCTTATACCGAGAATACCATTGGATTGTTAAACCGTATAACGATAATGTTTACCCGTAGAAGGATGAATATTGATAGCTTGACTGTTTCGGAATCGGCGATCGCGGGGATAAGCAAGTTCACTATTGTTGTGATGGATTATGAAGATAGAATAAAAAAACTGTGTGTTCAGATTGAACGTCATGTGGAAGTTCTAAAATGTTTCTTCCATCGTAATGAGGAGGTGGTTCACCAAGAAGTAGCGCTTTATAAAGTGTCGTCTGAATCTCTTATTGCAGGAAACCATATTGAAAAACTTGTAAGAGAGTATCATGCACGTATTTTGGAGATTACTCCTCATTATACGGTGATTGAGAAGACAGGACATAAAGAGGAGACTCAAGAATTGTTTGAGAAATTGAATCGATTTGGTGTGCTACAGTTTATTCGTTCAGGAAGGGTGGCAATTACAAAATCAGATATTGAAAAGCTGTCGGTGTTTCTTAAAGAAAGAGATAGGGTATTGACAGGTTTAGATCAAAATAGATAAAGAAAAATAAGATTATTCTAACATATTAAAACAAGAAAAATGGCAAAGTTAAATTTTGGTGGAGTTGAAGAGAAAGTAGTAATGCGTGAAGAGTTTCCTTTGGAAAAAGCACGTGAAGTAATGAAAGATGAAACCATTGCTGTTATCGGTTACGGAGTACAAGGACCAGGACAATCACTAAACCTAAGAGATAATGGTTTTAATGTGATCGTAGGACAGAGAAAAGAGTCTAAAACTTGGGATAAAGCAGTAGCTGATGGATGGGTTCCTGGAGAGAATCTTTTTGATATTGAGGAGGCTTGTGAGAAAGCAACCGTAATTCAATATCTACTTTCTGATGCTGGACAGATTGCTGTATGGCCAACAGTGAAGAAGCATCTTACTGCTGGTAAAGCTCTTTATTTCTCACATGGCTTTGGTATTACTTTTAATGATAGAACAGGTATCGTTCCTCCTGCAGATGTAGATGTTATTCTTGTAGCACCAAAAGGATCAGGTACTAGTTTGCGTACCATGTTCCTTGAAGGAAGAGGTTTGAATTCAAGTTATGCAATCTATCAAGATGCAACAGGAAAAGCCTATGATAGAGTAATCTCTTTGGGTATCGGTGTTGGTTCAGGATATTTGTTTGAAACAGACTTTAAACGTGAAGTATATTCTGACCTTACTGGTGAGCGTGGTACTTTGATGGGATGTATCCAAGGTGTTTTTGCTGCTCAATATGAAGTACTTCGTGAAATGGGACATACCCCATCAGAGGCATTCAATGAGACAGTAGAGGAATTGACTCAAAGTTTGATGCCATTGGTTGCACAAAACGGTATGGATTGGATGTATGCCAATACTTCTACAACAGCACAAAGAGGTGCATTAGACTGGTGGAAACCTTTCCGTGATGCAACAAAGCCTGTTTTCCAAAAACTATATGATGAGGTAGCTTGTGGTAATGAAGCACAACGTTCTATTGATTCAAATAGCCAACCAGACTATAGAGTGAAATTGGAAGCAGAATTGAAAGAATTGAGAGATTCAGAGATGTGGCAAGCAGGTCAAACTGTTCGTCAGCTTCGTCCTGAAAACAAGTAATATTTATCCTTCTACAGCATATACTATTGAACCAAGATAGTATATGCTGCTACTAATTCACTTTAAGCGGAAGCAGAAACTTCCAAACTAGTTTTGACCCTAAATAATAAATAAATCAGTATGGCAGATAGAGTCTATATTTTCGATACAACCTTAAGAGATGGAGAGCAAGTTCCAGGATGTCAGTTGAATACCGTGGAGAAGATTGAAGTGGCTAAAGCCCTCCAAGATCTCGGCGTGGATGTTATTGAAGCAGGATTCCCTGTGTCTAGTCCTGGTGATTTTAATTCTGTAGTAGAAATCTCTAAGGCCGTAACATGGCCTACCATTTGTGCTTTAACAAGAGCCGTTCAGAATGATATTGATGTGGCAGCACAAGCTCTTCAGTATGCCAAACGTGGTCGTATTCATACAGGAATAGGTACTTCTCCTTATCATATTAAATATAAGCTGAACTCTACAGAGGATGAGGTGCTTGAGAGAGCCGTGGCTGCGGTGAAGTATGCAAAGAAATATGTGGAGGATGTAGAATTCTATGCAGAGGATGCAGGCCGTTCTGATAATGTTTATTTGGCAAAAGTGGTTGAAGCAGTAATTGCAGCAGGAGCTACTGTAGTTAATATTCCAGATACAACGGGCTATTGTTTGCCTCATCAGTTTGGTGAGAAGATTAAGTTCTTGATGGAGAATGTCTCTAATGTACATAAGGCTATTTTATCCACTCACTGTCATAATGATTTGGGAATGGCTACAGCAAACAGCATCTCTGGTGTGATCAATGGTGCTCGACAAGTTGAGGTAACATTGAATGGTATTGGTGAGAGAGCAGGTAATACTTCACTAGAAGAGGTGGTGATGACATTAAAGAGCCATCAAGATTTGCAATTAGAGACAAATATTAAAACCCAAAATATATATAAGACTTCTCGATTGGTTTCTACTTTAATGAACATGCCTGTTCAGGCTAATAAAGCTATTGTAGGTAGAAACGCATTCTCTCATTCATCTGGTATCCACCAAGATGGGGTATTGAAGAATAGAGAAACGTATGAGATTATTGATCCAGAAGATGTAGGAATAAAGGAGTCGTCTATTGTTCTTACCGCAAGAAGTGGTAGGGCTGCATTAAAACACCGTTTAGAGGTATTGGGTGTGGATTTAACTACAGAGAAGTTAGATGAGGTTTATCAAGAGTTCCTACAACTAGCAGATAAAAAGAAAGACATTAAAGAAGATGACCTATTGGTCTTGGTTGGAGAAGTGGCCAAGAGTAATGGTCAGCGTATTAAGCTTGAAGATATTCAGGTGGTGATGGGTAAAAATCTTGTGCCTATGGCTACCGTAAAATTAAATGTTGCAGGTGAAATATTTACCGCTTGTAGCAATGGTAATGGTCCTGTGGATGCTGCCATATGTGCCGTGAAGGATATTTTACGTAAAAAAGTGATCCTAGAAGAGTTCTTAATTCAGGCCATCACTAGAGGAAGTGATGATATTGGAAAGGTACACATGACCATTAATTATAACGATCATTTTTATCATGGCTTTGGTGCCAATACAGATATTGTGATCGCATCGGTGGAGGCTTTTATTGATGCCATTAATAAAGTAGCAACGGTGTAATTCGGACTTTATATTTCCTAATAAATTATTGTATAAAAAAATAACAATTATATATGCAACCAAAGACATTATTTGATAAGATATGGGATGCCCATGTGGTAAAGAAAGTGGAGGGAGGTCCCAATGTAGTCTATATTGATAGACATTTTATTCATGAAGTGACCAGTCCTGTTGCTTTTGCTGGTATTGAAAATAGAGGATTGAAAGTGGCTCGTCCTGCTCAAACGACAGCTACACCAGACCATAACGTGCCTACGATCGATCAAGATAAGCCTATCAAAGATGAGGAGTCTCGTTTTCAGGTTGATACATTAGCAAAAAACTGTGCTAATCATGGAGTACAATATTATGGTTTAGGAAGTCCAAACCATGGTATTGTTCACGTGGTGGGTCCAGAAATGGGATATACGCAACCAGGAATGACTATCGTTTGTGGGGATAGCCATACTTCTACTCATGGTGCTTTTGGTAGTATTGCATTTGGTATTGGAACCAGTGAAGTGGAGATGGTCTTTGCTTCTCAGTGTATTATGCAACCTAAACCAAAGACGATGTTAATTCGTGTCGATGGTGAATTGGGTGAGGGAGTGACTGCCAAAGATATCGCACTTTATGTGATTGCTCAACTTACCACTTCGGGTGGAACAGGATATTTTATTGAATATGCTGGTAGTGCTATCGAGAACCTTTCGATGGAAGGACGTATGACGCTATGTAATATGAGTATCGAATGTGGTGCTCGTGGTGGTATGATTGCTCCTGATCAAACTACTTTTGACTATGTTCAAGGTCGTCCTTTTGCTCCTAAAGCAGAGGCATGGGATCAAGCTGTATCAGAATGGAGTGAACTGAAAAGTGATGATGGTGCTGCATTTGATATGGAGTATAGTTATAAAGCGGAGGATATTGCACCAATGATTACTTATGGTACGAATCCTGGAATGGGGGTTTCTGTTCAAGGAAATGTTCCTATGGGAGATAATCTTGAAGGTACCGATAAGATCTCATTTGAGAAGTCTTTGGAGTATATGGGCTTTACTGCTGGTCAGAAAATGATCGGACATCCTATCGATTATGTCTTCGTGGGTAGTTGTACCAATGGACGTATCGAAGACCTTCGTGCATTCACACAATTTGTTAAAGGAAAGAAAAAGGCAGACAATGTAACTGCATGGATTGTTCCTGGATCTAAAGTAGTGGAGAAACAAGCACAAGAGGAAGGATTGGTAGAGATCCTAGAAGAGGCTGGTTTTAAAATGAGAGAACCAGGATGTTCTGCTTGTTTGGCAATGAATGACGATAAGATCCCGGCAGGTAAATATTCGGTTTCTACATCTAATAGAAACTTTGAAGGACGTCAAGGACCTGGTGCTAGAACATTACTGGCTAGCCCTCTAGTAGCAGCTGCTGCGGCAGTAACAGGGGTGATAACAGATCCTAGAGAGTTATAATTGAAGTCTTATTTTTTGAGTAAAAAGTTATGTCAATAGATAAATTTGAAACATTAAAGAGTACGGCTGTACCATTGCCAATCGAAAATGTAGATACGGATCAGATTATCCCTGCACGTTTTTTGAAGGCAACTGAACGTAAAGGTTTTGGCGATAATCTATTTCGCGACTGGAAATATAATAAGGATGGTTCACTAAACAGCGAATTTGTTCTTAATGACCCACGTTTTAGTGGCTCTATTCTAGTTGCAGGTAAGAATTTTGGTAGTGGCTCTAGTCGTGAGCACGCTGCTTGGGCTATTTATGATCACGGATATAAAGTGGTAGTATCTAGTTTCTTTGCAGATATTTTTAAAGGCAATGCATTGAACAATGGTCTTCTTCCTGTAGTGGTTTCCGAGTCTTTTCTAGCTAAGATCTTCTCTTCTGTAGAAGCAGATCCATCAACAGAGCTAGTGGTTGATCTAGAGAATCAAACCATATCTCATACCGCATTGGGAATTTCCGAGTCGTTTGATATTAACCCATATAAGAAAGAGTGTTTGTTGAAAGGTTACGATGATATCGATTATCTACTTCATATGAAGTCGGATATCGAGACCTTCGAACAAAAATAAATTGATTTATCAAATCTAAATAATATAGCCATTGCTTCAGATGTTTTGTATGTCTGAAGCAATGATATTCTTCCCTCATTATGATAGAAAACCGTACAATATCTATTATGGATACCACGCTACGAGATGGTGAACAAACTTCAGGAGTGGCATTTTCTGCTCATGAGAAACTCTCGATAGCGAAATTTTTACTTCAAGATCTATGTGTGGACTCTATTGAGATAGCGTCGGCTCGTGTATCTCAAGGTGAATTTATGGCTGCCAAAAAGATTATAGACTGGGCAAAGAGCAAAAGTCTACATTCTAAAATAGAAATTTTGGGGTTTGTAGATAAGGGAAAATCATTACAGTGGATTCAAGAAGTAGGGGGAACAGTGATGAACCTTCTTTCTAAAGGATCGGCCAACCATCTTAAGCATCAATTAAAAAAGAGTTTGCCCCAACATATCTCTGATATTAATGAGGCTATTGATTACGCTTGTTTGGCTGGTATTGATGTGAATCTATACCTTGAGGATTGGTCGAACGGAATGAAGCAAGATCCTTCCTATGTCTTTGACCTTCTAAAAGGAGTGGATACAGAAAAGTTAGGTCGTGTTATGTTACCTGATACCTTAGGTATTCTAACTCCCTCGGAGACCTCTCTATTTATGGAGCAAATGGTTTCTCATTTTCCTGCGATCTATTTCGATTTTCATGCCCATAACGATTATGATCTATCTGTCGCAAATGTGCTTGCTGCCTTGAATGCTGGTGCACAAGGAGTACACACTACCGTCAACGGGTTAGGTGAAAGAGCTGGAAATGCACCATTGGCAAGTGTGGTTGCTTTGATTCATGACCATACCGATTTTACTACAGGGGTACAGGAGAAAAAGATCTCTTTGCTATCGAAGATGGTGGAGTCTTATTCTGGAATTAGAACCTCTGCCAACTGTCCAGTGGTAGGAGAGAATGTCTTTACCCAATGTAGTGGCGTTCATGCCGATGGAGACAACAAACATGGGCTTTATTATAATGACCTCTTACCCGAACGTTTTGGTCGAGTGCGTAAATATGCTCTTGGAAAGACATCTGGTAAGGCCAATATTAAAAAGAATTTAGAAGCATTAGGGGTGGAGATGGACCCCGATGAACTAAAGATCGTAACGGATAGAATCATTGAGCTGGCCGATAAGAAAGAGAATGTAACGATTGAAGATCTGCCTTATATCATCTCTGATGTGTTACAAAACCATCAAGTGGAACAGCGGATAAGATTGTGTAACTACTCTTTGGTACATACGTTTGGTTTGAATCCAACAGCAACTGTTTCTATTGATATTGATGGAGACGTTCATCAGGCTACCTCTGCTGGGGATGGTCAATATGATGCTTTTATGAATTCTCTTCGAATGATCTATGCCAAATTGAATAAACCTTTTCCAGTGTTGATGGATTATTCTGTAACGATTCCTCCAGGAGGACGAACAGATGCATTGGTAGAGACCGTGATTACTTGGAAGTATGGAAAGATCTTTAAAACAAGAGGATTGGAAAGCGACCAAACGGCTGCTGCCATCAAAGCAACCATTAAGATGTTAAATGTAATTGAATTAGAAGTCGATAATTATTAAAAATAAGAAAGTAATGAAATTAAATATAGCTGTTCTTCCTGGTGATGGTATCGGTCCTGAAATCATCAATCAAGCATTAAAAGTAGTAGATGCTGTCGCTACCAAATTCGGACACGAAGTGACAACAAATGAAGGTATTGTTGGTGCTACTGCCATAGATCAAGTAGGAGATCCTTATCCAGAATCTACCCACCAAATATGTATGGATGCTGATGCAGTTCTTTTTGGTGCTATTGGGGATCCTCGTTTTGATAATGATCCTACTGCTAAGGTGCGTCCAGAACAAGGTCTTTTGCGTATGCGTAAACAGTTGGGATTGTATGCAAACCTTCGTCCTGTAACGACATTCCCTTCTCTATTACATAAATCCCCACTAAGAAGAGAGTTGGTAGAAGGAGCTGATTTCTTATGCCTTAGAGAATTAACTGGTGGTATCTATTTCGGTGATAAGGGTAGAACAGAAGATAATAATGGTGCTTTTGACCACTGTGTTTATACACGAGAAGAGATTGAGCGTATTTTACATCTGTCTTATAAATTTGCGCTTCAAAGAGACAAAAGAGTGACTGTCGTGGATAAAGCCAATGTTCTGGAGACTTCAAGATTGTGGAGAGAAGTGGCACAGAAGATTGAAAAAGAATATCCTGAAGTAGAGACCGATTATATGTTTGTGGATAATGCAGCAATGCAGATTATTCAGTGGCCAAAAAAATTCGATGTGATGGTTACAGAGAACATGTTTGGTGATATTCTAACCGATGAGGCTAGTGTGATTACTGGTTCTTTAGGACTTCTGCCTTCTGCTTCTGTTGGTACGCATACAAGCGTATTTGAGCCTATTCATGGTTCTTATCCACAAGCTGCGGGTAAAGATATCGCAAACCCTATTGCAACAGTTCTTTCTGTTGCCATGATGTTTGAGACTGCTTTCGACCTTAAAGAAGAAGGTGCTTTGATTAGAAAAGCTGTTTTGGCTTCTATGGATGCAGGCGTGGTTACTGAAGATATTGATAAAGAAAAGAGTTTTAAAACATCCCAAGTGGGAGATTGGTTGGCTGACTACATTGCCAAATCATAATATGTGGTGATACTAAATTGGATTTCGGGCATCTCTTTGAGGTGCCTTTTTTGGTTTGTAGATGATAGTTTTAGATCATATTTACATTCTCTTATTGATTTAACAACGAAGATTTTGTTTAAAAGTTTTTCCTAGAAATATATATATCTATATTTTGTTTGGTGCCCCTGAATGAAGCATCGATATTCTCTGTTTCTACGAATGAACTCTAATGAAGGTCTCTTGTTGACTATTTTTCGTTATAGTGCTATTTTGTATCTTTGCATTTAGTAACGAATTGGATAGCAAACGATAAAATATACGTTTAATGAGAGAAAAAATAGAACTTTGGAACCAACAGCTCCAAGATAAATCTGCGGAGGAAGTATTAAGGTTTTTCCTTAATGAGTTTAAGGGCAAAATAGCTTTGGCTTCTAGTCTTGGTGCAGAAGATCAGGTGCTAACACAGATGGTTCAAAATATTGACAAAGAAGCCTCTATCTTTACTCTAGATACGGGACGTCTTTTCCCTGAGACTTACGATCTTATTCATCGTACCAACACCAAATATGGTATTAAAATGAAAATCTATTTCCCCGATGCTTCAAAAGTGGAGGAGATGGTAAACAATGAAGGGATCAATCTTTTTTTTGAGAGTGTAGAAAAAAGAAAAAGATGTTGTCAGATTCGTAAAATCCAACCTCTAAAGAGAGCTTTCGAGGGATTGGATGTATGGATTTGTGGCCTTCGTAAAGAGCAGTCAGTTACCCGTACCAATATGCAAGTAGTAGAATGGGACGAAGGAAACCAAATGATCAAAGTGAATCCATTGATTGAGTGGAGTGAATCTCAAGTGTGGGATTATATTAAGGAAAAATCTATTCCTTACAACACCCTTCATGATCAAAACTATCCTTCTATTGGTTGTCAACCATGTACACGTGCTATCATGGAAGGCGAAGATGTAAGAGCTGGTAGATGGTATTGGGAAGATCCTGATACAAAAGAGTGTGGATTACACAAGAAAAAATAATCTTACCATACAAACAAGAGAAATAGATCTGTTCTATTTCTCTTGTTTGTTTTAGCCTCTGTTTATCCTATTTGGTCCAGAAGAGGTATTTCTCTAATTTCTTTAACTCTGTCTCAGATGTCTCGTAAAAGAATTTATTTAATTGATTATTTACGGTATCATCTGGTGTCATAGATTTTTGTAACTTCTTATAATAAGCCGCTGCCTTCTTAAAGTTTTTTGTCTTTGATTGATGGAAAACAGCCGTTTGAAAGAGGTTTATATTATTGTTAGGGTAGAACTTCTCAATATTAACATAGGCTTGTAGCACTTTGCTATTGTCTCCTTTCTTACTGTATATATCTGCCAAGTTGGTGTACACCGACAATATCTCTTGTTCCTTCGGATAGATTATCTCTTGTGCTTTATTAAACATCTCTAGCGCTTTGTCTAGATTCTCTACCTTTAGAAAACAACTACCCATAACACGATAAGGAACATAGTTGTCTATCTTCTCTGTTTTAGAGAGAAACTTCTCAAAACAAGGTACTGCCTCTTTATATTTCTTTTGTTTGAACTTAGAGAGTCCTGCATAGTAATGGATCATAGGGTTCTTGTCTCTATCCTTTATTAAAGAGGTAAATTGATCATATGCATCTTCAAATCGTTCTAGGTTAAAAAGAATCATGGCATAATTAAAGCGAAGTTTCTTATACGATTTCATAGGGCTCGGAGCATAATCGTATATGGCTTGTAATGCTTCTTCTCCTTTCTTTTGTGAGATAAGATATCCTAGATATTTATTTAGTACACTTGGGGCTGCCCCATTTTTAAGAGCAAGAAGATAGAGCTCTGCGGCTCCTTTTTTATTATCAATCTTTTTTCTCATATCCCCTAACTGCTCCAAAACAAATACATTGGTGCTGTCTTGTTTAAGAGCAATATTAAAGGACATAATTGCATTGTAGGTATCTCCTAGTTTTCTATAAACAATGCCTTTATGTACTTTCATTTGATAAGATAGTTCTTTTTCAGTTTCCAACTCACCAATAAGGAAGATACATTTTGCATAGTCCCCCATGACAAAATTAACAGACTCAAGTTGCTTGATTAGTTTGCTGTTATAGCATTTTTCTTTATACAATACATCTAATGTGTCTGCTGCTCTTTTGTAATCGTACTGTTTTATGCGTTCTTTCGCATATTCTAAAGCAAGGTCAATTTTGTCATTTTTGATCGCTTCAGATTTATCTATTGTCGTCTCCTCAGGAGTATGGGTATCGTTATTGACAATCTTTTGGGTGCTTTTACACATGGTGAATAAAAGCAAGGCAAGGGAAAAAAGAACTATTCTTTTCATGATTTTAAATTTTATGGAATTATGGCGATTAGGATTTTTATCATCATCTAGCGTTTCCAACGTTTATGACTCCATAGCCACATCGCTGGGTATTCTCTAAGAGAGGCCTCTAGTAGAGTGATGTATTTCTCGATCAATGAATTGTCTTTTATTTCGCTAGGATTTTTATGGATCTCTACAAATCGAACTCTATAGTAGCCTCTTTTGACTTTACTTATTTGTGGATAGACCAAACACTGGTTTGTCTTTTTTGAAATAATATCTGCTCCTGTAAAAAATGAGGTCTCTCTATGAAAGAACGTTGTTCTATATGACCCCGATGTCTCTTTCGGCGTTTGATCTCCAATAATACAGTTTAAGGCGATGACCCCCTCTTTTTTCTGTTTAAGACAAGCTCTATATCCTTTCTTCGATGGAATACACTCTACGCCAAAGCGCTGACGCATAAGAAGCATTAGTCCATCAAAATATTTATTGCGTAATGGCTTATAAAAGGCCGTGACATGATGTGGTACATTTAGTGGAAAGATAGAAAACCATTCCCAATTACCATGATGTGAGGAGTAGAGAACAACACTCTTATTTTCTTTGTATAGGGATTCAAGATATTCTGGATTCTCTACAATATAACGTTTCCTTGCACTCTTTTTAGAGATACTCATTGTCTTTAGTGCTTCCATAAACATATCACAAAAGTGATGATAGAATTCCTTTTCAATGGTATCAATCTCTTTTTGATCTTTCTCAGGGAAAGCTTGACGTAAATTGGATGAAACAACGTCCCTACGATATTTTAATACTCGATATAGAATAAAAGCTCCAATATCTGAAAAGAGATATAGTATTCTTAAAGGAAGTAATGAGGCAAGGTAGAATGGGGCATATTTGATTTTGTACATTTAATAGAATTTTTCCTAGTCGTAATATTCATTACAAGTATAACAGTAAAATAATGATATTTCTACTCTATAAATAAATTTTATTTAAATTTTTTTTATTCACAAATCGTATCATGCCGTTGCATGGTTCTCTTTTTTTGACTAAAATTGCGTGCTTTTTGAAGGTTTGTAGTGAATCTAATGGTTTGCTACTTAGGGAATCTTGTGTAAATCAAGAACTGTACCCGCAGCTGTAAGGAATGTATACTTTTTAGCAGAAAGCCACTGACTCTAGGGAGTTGGGAAGGAGCTAAACGGATTCCAAGTCAGAAAACCTACTTCATATAAGTTACGTAATCAGCTATCGGGAATAATGGCTAGGTATACATTGGGGGGAAGAAGATATTCTCAATGATAGATATCTGTTGCTTGGTAGTTTGATTTTGAATAGGAATACACTTATTTAAAATTGAACATATAATGAAATTCACTACATCGTTAACACTAATTTTATGCCTTATAACGGGGCATGTCTTTTCTCAGACCCGTATCGATAAAGATACCATCCAAATCGATGAGGTCGCTATTCATGGAACTTCTCTTCACACCAAAGAGAGTGCACTTAAAGTGGACGTCCCACTAAAATACATTCCTGTATCTACTGCCACCATTAACACCAAAGAGATGGAGACGTTGGATGTTAAAAGCATCAATGATGCGTTCAACTACACCACAGGTATTAAAGCAAGACAAAACTATGGTGGTTTCCAAACATTCCGTATGAGAGGTTTTGGTAAACCAGTAATCATGATGGATGGACAAATCGATTACCGTATGGTCTATTCTAGTAGTGCTCCTATGTCTTCTTTGGCTAATGTAGCAAGAGTAGAGTATCTAAAAGGACCGGCATCTGCTCTTTATGGTGGCTCTTCTGTTGGAGGAATTATTAATATCGTAAGAAAATCCCCATGGGATAAAGAAGAAGGCTCTTTGCTATACAATATCGGCTCATACAATAGTCATGATGTTAGATTAAGTTATTCTAAGCATATCAATCCTAACCTAGCGGTACGTTTAGATGGAGAACTTCTTCGTACTGATGGATGGAGAGACAATGGTAAAAAGATTAACAACCTATATTTTGCTTTAGGATGGAAACCTTCTACCAATGACAATATTGAATTACGTATAGGTACTTTTAATGATCGTTATGACACAGAGGCAGGTACGCCTGCTTTTAAGAATAATATATTCGAAACAGCAACGGATAAGCAAGTTTATAGCAAAGGTGAATTGCCATCTAATATGACTAGAGAACAGCGTTATAACGATCCTGCTGATTTCCTAAAATCAATAAACAAAAATGTGTCGGTAGAATGGACGCATGATTTTACCCAAGATCAATCATTGAGACTGGTAGCTTCCTATAATGATGACAATATTGATTACTTCTCTACAGAAGAGTTAACCTATGTTACCTCTAAGGATAAGACAATGGATCATTATTACATGAATGGAGATACAAAAACGTATATCGATGTAAATACGCTTCAAAGAAGTTATCCATTACGTTTCCAACATGTTACTCGTACATTTCAAGCAAGCTTAGAATATCTATCTAAAGTAAATGTTCTAGGTATGGACCACCACATTACTCTTGGGCATAACTCTTACTATACGGATAGAAATTCCTATACCGGATATGGTAAAGATGATGTTTATGGACCTGGTGAACATGCTTTGGTTTCTGTAGAGAATCCAACCCTTGATCAAGGAGATATCTTCCATAAGCTTTCTCGTGTAAATGCTTACGATGATAAAATATTTGGCTTCTACCTACAAGATCTTGTGGAGTTAACCAATACAACCAAACTGATGCTTGGTGGTCGTTATGATTTCTTTTTCTATGACAAGAAAACGGCGGATGTGGACAGCGATAAAAACTGGTCTAATATCAGTGATACCAAATCAATGAAAGACAACTCTTTCTCTTATAAAGTAGGATTAGTCCAAGAGGTGATGGATGATGTTACACTATTTGGTTCGGTATCTAGTTTCTATCGTCCTTATCGTGAGGTTTATAACCCTAACTATATCTATCAAGACAAGAATGGGGTGGCTTACGATGCCTCTTCTAAAGATCATGTGTTTGACCCAGAAGATGGGGTGCAGTATGAGTTAGGAGCTAAGGTGGAAAAAAGATTCTTCTCTCTACAAGCAAACGTTTATAGCATTACCAAACACAATGTGAAAACTTATGTCGGTAAGAACGAAGAGAACAAAAATATATATAGCCAATTAGGAAAAGTGAAATCAAAAGGAGCTGAGCTTGACTTCTCTTGGTTGTTTGCTGATAATTGGAAACTACGTGGAGGATATGGCTACAACGAAACGTTAGATTCAAATGACAAAGAAGGTAGTTTCTCTCCTAAAAATACAGCTTACGGTTCTTTGGACTATAAATTTACTACTGGTGCGATGAAAGGATTGTCTATGTGGTGGGGAGTCGTTTATACAGATAAACAATTCACCAATAGTAGCAATAGTTATGAAGTACCATCTTATGTCGTTCAGAACTTAGGGGCTCGTTATGACAAGAAACACTATTGGTTACAACTGAATGTTAAAAACCTTACGGATGAGTTGTATTATGATTCTGCAGTCTACTCTAACCAATATATCGCTTCTCCGGGTCGCAACTGGAGTGTCACACTTGGTGTAAAACTATAGTATAATGAAAAAATTTCTTTTAAAAACCCATCGCATCTTTGGATTGATATTCCTACCAATAATGTTGGTATGGTTTATTAGTGGTTTCTTTATGATTATTGGAGGATTCCCTCATGCCTCTTCTTCTTGGACAAAGAAACGAGGCCCCATGATCCCTAAAGAGATCCAACCTCATCTAGAAGGACAATACACGAGTAAGAAAATTACTTATTGTGCGTTTGGTTGGAAAGAGATTACCGAATATAAATCTTCTTCAAGAGACACTGTCTTCTTGAAGAAGATCTTACTAGAACCATCGGAAGCTTGTGATCGTTATGCTGCCTTACTGATGGAAAAAACACCCATGGAAAAGAAGCTACTTAATGATCTTGACACATGGATTCCTTGGAGCCATAAACGACCATTATTGCCCATTTATAAATATTATTTTGAGGATGGTACACAGCTCTATATCTCCTCTGTGAACGGTGAGGTCGTTCAAAAGACTACTCCAAAACAGAGGTGGGTAGCCTATTTTGGAGCCATACCCCATTGGTTGTATTTTAAATCCTTAAGAGAGCATACCTCTACTTGGGTTAATGTGATTAAGATCTTGTGTCTGTTCTCTTTGTTGGCTGCCATAACGGGATATATCTATGGTTGGATGGTCTTTTTTAAAGCCAAAAAACGTAATCCATATAAGAAGAAAGCCCACCGATACCATTTCTTCTTTGGTATGGCATTCGGGTTGGTGGTCATCACATGGATATTAAGTGGTTTTTTCTCTTTGCATCATGTCTCTAATCGTTTTGCTCCGAAGGGAATAAAAACGGACGTGGCTTCACTGTGGCAACCCGCACCGTGGATAGATAACAACCAAAAGATCTTTCCTTCCTCTTTGGATGGCATCGTAGCGATGGAATGGAAAAATGTAGGAGGCACAGCACTCCTTAAGATCTCCTCTAAAGATGGCTCCCATCGCATTATTACTGCTTCAGGGCAGAACGATGTCTGGGACGAAGCTTTTGTGTGTAGTAGATTTAAGGAGCTCGCTCCCAAATGGAAATATGCTTTGACCAAACAGGACGATCACACCATTACGATCAAGGCTAACGACCCTGGCGATAGCTCTTTTGTCTTGGATCTAAAAGAGGGAAAAGTGTTGCGCTATTTGGATAACGAAAAACGTCTGAATAATTTCCTTTATCGAGGATTACATTCGTTTAAAATAGGAAGCCTAAAATCGATCCCGTGGTTACGTAATAGTTTGCTTATTATATTCCTCTCTTTTGGAACGATAATGCTCTTTTCAGGACTCTGGATCACCATAAAGAAAAGATATTAGCTCTGTGCAAACAGAGAGATTCTCTTTAATTGAAATGTAAGGATGTCGTATCTACGGTTTTACTTATGCCTATGGTCAAGCTCAATATAAGGTTGGACGATAGGAGAGGACCATGGTTACGATATCCTTTTTTTTGCTATCACGTACTCTAAATATGCCCTTTTCTATGATATGCTTCATCCATCTGCTATTCTATTGTCATTATCCTTTGCTCTGTTCATGAAAACTTATAATTTCATTCTGTGATGGGGTAATATCCCCATTTGTATGGAGCTTTGATGATCTTCGAAGGTATATATCTGATCCTCTCTCTTTGGGGAAATGCCTTTGGTATCGTTTTAATAGAGCCCATCTTATACAGGTAATTATAATACAATAGCATATGAATAATTCAGAAGTGATTATACTGAATAAAGAAAATGGAATAGCAACCGTTACGCTTAACAGACCTGATGAGGCCAATGGAATTAATATAGAACTAGGGGAGGCTTTGTACGACACCTTTAGAGAGCTTAACTATTGAATATTAACTTGCTAAAATATAGTGTAATGTATTGTTTTTGAGTGCGTTGGTAAGATTGCTAAATTTACACTACCTTAGAATTAAGGGTTGAGTAATGTGTGTTGTTTCATTAATGTTTCTTGCATTCAAATCATAAATGCAACGCTATATTATAATAAAGAGGTTGTCTAATGAGGTAAAATAATGGGCACAAAAAAGGAGGATTGCTCCTCCTAAATATTAAGTTTGTCCCATTATTATTTACACATTAACCGACCAAGATATAGTGTGCATTATGGGACAACTAAATATTAAGCAAAGGTATATTATCGAATTGATGTATGCAACCCAAGCTAGCCAAGAATCTATAGGCAACGCAATTAATAGAGACAAGTCTGTTGTTTCTAGAGAGATAAAAAGGAATTTAAACCCAAAAACTGGACGTTATTGTGCTTTGTATGCAGATGCTTTATGCAAAGAACGGCATCATAATAAAAATAAACATGTTGTTTTAGATGAAGCAATGAAAGCTTATATCAAGCGTCATCTAAAGGAAGGCTTAAGTCCAGAGCAGATAATAAGGTCGAAGTCATTTAAATGGAGTTAAATGTGTATCACACGAAACGATTTATCTTTTTATCTGGGAGGATAAGAAGGATGGAGGGAATTTGTATAAATACCTGAGGCGCAAACATAAGCGATATTCAAAACGAGGTTCTAAGAATGAATTTAGAGTGAAAATGGAAGGTCGGGTGAGTATTGAACAAAGACCTACTATTGTGGAAGAAAAGAGTCGATTTGGAGATTTTGAAATTGATACAATCATCGGAAAAAATCGTAAAGGTGCTATCTTAATCATTAATGATAGAAGCACTGGTCTATGTTGGATACGACTGCTTAAAGGGAAAAATGCAAAAGCATTAGCTGAAAAAACAATCGAGGCTCTAACACCATTTAAAGGTCTGATTTACACGATTACATCTGATAATGGAAGAGAGTTCTATGAACATAAATACATTGCGAAATCGTTGGGAATAGACTTCTATTTTGCCCACCCATATCACTCTTGGGAAAGAGGTGCAAATGAGAATTTGAACGGATTGATTAGACAATATATCCCTAAAGGAAGTTCTTTTGAACACTTAAATCAAAAGGACTTGGAAAGGATACAAAATGAACTGAATAATAGACCTCGTAAAAGATACCAATACCTAAAACCTATCGAGGTCTATTATTCTATGAAAATGGATAGAAAAGTTGCATTTATCGCTTGAATGCACG
>JAOARB010000019.1 GCA_025210775.1 Prolixibacteraceae bacterium | reverse complement strand
TTTATCTTATGTTTTCAAAGTGATCTAGGAGGGATTGGAACCCGCAACCTCCTGATGCGTAGTCTGGTGCACTATCCAGTTATGCTACTCGTCCGTTGTGTTTTGTATCAATGATAAGAACGTTATCTTATCTTTTCAAAGTGAACAAGGAGGGATTCGAACCCCCAACCTCCTGATCCGTAGTCAGGTGCACTATCCAGTTATGCTACTCGTCCGTTTTGCTAATTGCGGTGCAAACATAATATCTTTTCGTCAAACAAAACAATTTTTTGATAACTTTTTTTTCATGTTTTATCCCCAATTAGCAGCAACTATCGAATAGTCAAAAGATTAAAACTTAATCATATTTTTCCATTTTGTCTTCAATTCTTACTGGTGCATCGCTACTTGACTGAATTTTTATATAAGTCATTGCTGTTTCTGCTCCAGCATTGTAACATGCAAATTGAATTTTCTTGACTATAGCCATGATCTCATCGTAGTCTCCTTCCATTACTGTCTCAAATGGCGTAACTCTATATTTTAATCCAGATTGATCAATGATACGGATGGCTTCATCGACGAGTTCGTATGTGCCAACTTCTGATGAACGAGGAAGAATTTGTACTGCAACATTTACTATAGGATTCATCTCTTTTTTCATTTTACCGAATTTTAATATTATGGCTTTTAGCCCCATTTGTTTATACAAAAATACACTTTCGATAATTCTTTTTTACGGACACAATCATTTTTTTATTCTTTCCCCCCTTTATTTAGAAAGGAAAGTGGGGATTAATATCTTATATTTGCAATCGAGCAATGCAATTTTTATTTAATTTAATTAAGACTAATTGCTCTCATATTTATTATTTCACAACCATTTATGATATGCTATTATCGGAAGCAAAAACAAACCAACGGGTTGTAATAAAACGAATTAGTGGAGAAGATTCTTTTCGTAAGAGAATTCATGAAATGGGGTTTATTCGTGGGCAAGAAGTGTTAGTCATTAAAAACGCGCCATTAAAAGACCCTATTGAGTATCAGATTCTTGGTTATAATATATCGTTGCGTCTTAGTGAAGCTGCACTTATTGAAGTGGAGCTGATAGATCGTGCAAATAAAAATAAGGACAATAGTGACTCTCATGAGGGGATGGTTTCCGCTCCCGTGCAAGTTTGTAACGTCGGGAACAATCCTAAAGAAATAAATATTGCATTAATTGGTAACCCCAATTGTGGAAAGACTTCTCTTTTTAACAACCTTTCTGGTGCAAAAGAACATGTAGGTAATTATAGTGGTGTAACTGTCGATGCGAAGAAAGCTACTGTTCAGTGGCAAGGATATACCCTTAATTTTATTGATCTTCCAGGAATCTATTCGTTTACAACTTATACTCCTGAAGAAGTGTATGCTAGAGATTATATCTTGAATAATAATCCTGATATAATCCTAAATATCATTGATTCAACCAACTTAGAGCGCAACCTGTTGCTTACTACCCAATTGATGGATATGGGAAAGCAATTGATTATTGCTTTTAATATGTATGATGAATTGATTAAATCTGGCGATCATTTTGATTTTGATAAGTTTGATAAGATAACCAACATCCATAGTATTCCTACCACGGCAATAAAGGGTAGTGGGAGTAAAGACCTATTGAAGAAGATTGTTGAGGTTTATGAACAAAAAGCCCCTCTTGAAGCCCAACAGAGTGTGAGGCATCGTCAGGAAGTGGAGTTTTCTATTGATCGAATCGGTAAGCTTTTCGATCAATATCCTTGCAAGATGAATCAGGCCATCAATACTAGGTTTTTTATTCTAAAGCTTCTTGAGCGTGATCCTGAGGCTTTAAAGAAACTGGATATGTATCCTGTGGAGGTGGCAAAGGAGTTGGAGTCGCAAATTGGAATAATTGAGGATACTTATGAAGATGTTTGTGATTCTGTAATAACCCAGACACGTTACCATTTTATACGAGACCTCTTAAATGAGTGTTACACATCCAATAGCGATCATGGTAAAAAGAATAGAGAGAAATCAATTCGTATTGATAAACTCTTAACTCATAAAATATGGGGCTTTCCTATATTTATCCTTTTTATGTTTATTACGTTCTATGCCACTTTTACTCTTGGTGCTTATCCTGCCGATTGGATAGATCAAGGAATGGGCTTCTTGTCCGATGTTATTAGTGCGCATATGAATGATGGTATGCTGAAGGATTTACTTGTTAATGGTATCATTAGTGGTGTGGGAAGTGTGATTGTTTTTCTACCTAATATTTTGATCCTCTTCTTTTTTACCTCTTTGATGGAAGATACTGGATATATGGCTCGTGCAGCTTTTATTATGGATAAGATAATGAAAAAGGCAGGATTACATGGACAGTCTTTTATTCCAATGTTGATGGGCTTTGGTTGTAATGTGCCTGCTATTATGGCTACAAGAACCATTAAAAATAGAGGAGATCGTCTTCTTACAATGATGATTATTCCTTTCATGTCTTGTAGTGCCCGTTTGCCTGTCTATATTGTCTTTATTACGGCTTTCTTTCCTGATCATCCGGCAGTAATTCTTCTTGGACTTTATCTAACAGGTATATTTGTTGCAGGTATTATGGCCAAACTTCTAAATAGAGTGATGTTCGAACAGGAGCAGTCTCCTTTTATCTTGGAGTTGCCTCCTTATCGCATGCCGCTTCTGAAAAATACGGTCCTTCATATGTGGGATCGTGGATATAGTTATCTTAAGAAAATAGGGGGACCTATCTTGATAGGTGTCGTTCTTATTTGGATGATGGAATATTTTCCTCGTGAAACAGCAGAAACGATACGTATTGACCAACAGATTGCACAATTGATAGCTACTCCTCAAAACAGTTCTGCCGACTCTTTGGCTGTTCAGCAAAAGGTGGCAAAACTAGAGATGCATAAAAGTAATGTGCGACTAGAGGGGTCTTATCTTGGGTATATTGGTAAAACAGTACAGCCTGCACTAGCTCCTTTAGGTTTTGATTGGAAGATGAGTGTAAGCCTTCTTGCGGGTATTACAGCCAAAGAGATTGTGGTGAGCACCATGGGGGTACTGTATCAAACCAATGTCGATCAGCAAGATGGTGGTGTGATATTACAAGATAAGCTAAAGAATGAGAAACATACTTCAGGACCTCACAAGGGGGAGAAAGTTTTAAGCTTGTCTACTGCACTAGCTTTCTTGATTTTTGTTTTGATCTATTTCCCATGTATTGCAGTGATCGCTACCATTAAAAGAGAAGCAGGAGGCTGGAAATGGGCAATCTTTGTAATGTGTTATACCACCAGCTTAGCGTGGGTTCTTGCATATTTGGCTAAAAACATTTTCTCTCTATTATCATGATACAGACGATCATAACCATAATCATTATTGCTATAGCTCTTTATTATTTCTTTTTAAAGGCACGGAAGAATATTCTTAAGTTTGTACATAAAAAAGAAAATAAAAAGAAAGGATCATGCGATTCATGTGATGGATGTCCTTTAAAAGAGAATAACAACTGTGATAAAAAATAGATTATTCTAGTACTCAAATAGGGGGTTCGTCCATGGTTTGTCCATGGTTCCTCCATGGTTTGTCCATCGATTTAGGGGTTTTCGATGGAGGAACCATGGACAAACCATGAAGGAACCATGGAGAAAGTGAGGACCTGGTAGCTTTTTTGACTTCACTGTCTTGGATTCTAAATTAGGCGAACGGATAGTTTGTTGGAGAAAAATAAAGGTGAGACCGATCAAATGAAAAAAGCTTGTGGCATTGTAGCTATAGCTTAGATATATGATTAAACTTAAATAGCTCTGTTCCTATCTAAATAAAAGATAGGAGCAGAGCTATTTTTTTTATTTCCTCTAGTTAATGAGAAGTAGTGATTTCTTACAGTCGAACCATTAACGATATTAAAAGAGACTAGGCATTAAAGCGATTGTTTGATAGGTCAGAATAATACATACAATCAGTTTTAAAACAACTCCAGTCATTAATCCTATAAACGATCCAAATGCTGCTTTTAATGCTGCATGATTGTTTTGTTTTGATATCTTCTCTCCAAGAAAGGCTCCAAGGAAAGGTCCTGCAATTAATCCTATAGGGAAAAAACTAATTCCTAAGAAAAGTCCTATAATACTTCCCCACATTCCATATTTGGTTCCACCATACTTTTTGGTTCCCCACGCTGGTAGTAGGTTGTCTAGTATCGTTATTCCTACCATTAGTATGGTCCAAAAGAAGATAACATACCATGCAGGGATAACAGTCTCTGGAATAAAAAATACCAAACAGTATCCTATAAGTGTTAGTGGCGGTCCTGGTATCATTGGAATGATACATCCAATAAGTCCTGCTAGTAAGAATATAGCGGATAATACGATTAAAACATATTCCATATAATTTGTACTTTTAAGTGTTTTCTACTCTTTAGGTATCTTTAATACTTTAATATTGTTGCTAATAAAACCGAATAATAAGAAAAAATATTTGAAGTTTAAATAATCGCCGTATATTTGGGATCACTTTTTCTTACATTATGATGATCAAAAAGCTTTTACTTACGTTGTTCGTTGCAAGTCTGTCGGTAACGTCTTGGGGACAGAAAATTGGTTGGCATCAAACAGGAGATGCCTCTTATTATGGAAAAAAATTTCATGGAAAACATACCGCTAATGGGGAACGTTTCTCTATGTGGAAATATACTGCTGCACATAAAACACTTCCATTTAATACCGTCGTTCGTGTGGATAGTGATATCTCAAAACAGAGTGTTGTAGTTCGTATCAATGATCGTGGACCGTACGCTAGAGGTCGTATTATTGATCTTTCTAAAATGGCTGCATCTAAGATTGATATGCTTGCTGGAGGTCATCATAAAGTGACTGTAACGGTGGTCCCATCTTCAACAAAGCTTGGGCCTGTAGCATATAAATCGACCCGTAGTAGTGCTCCTTCTTCTAATAGTGCCTCTAAAATGATTACCCCTAAAACGGTTAAAAAAGATATTTTTAGAGTAAATTGCACTGTTGAGCATATTTCGAAAGTTTATTATGGTGTCCAAATTTGTGGTTTTGAGAACATCTCTAACATGCTTCCTTTTATCGAGAAAGCGAAGAAAGATAACTCTCAAATATATGTAGATACGATTCCTCGTGATGGTCGTACTTTCTATAGAATATGTATGGGTAAATTTACTTCTCGTTACGAAGCAGAGAAACTTAAAAATAAACTTAAACGTAAGTATAAAGGTTGTTTTGTCATAAATTATAGTGGGCAGTAGACATAATGTCATGTGCTTGTGATTGCTTTTCTACCATATTTGTCAATATTCCTATTGTTTGACAAATGTGGAATAGTTATTGATATAATAGAAGTATTAAAGAATTCTTCTTAAATTATATTCTCCTTTAGTTGTTTAAGGGAGCTAACTCGTTAAAATACCTTACATTATGACAACAAATAAATTTGAATTAATAAAATTATATTTACTAGATGCTGGTTATACAATTGTAGAAGAAGATCTAGAAGAATCTCTTTACATTGTAGAAAAGCCTTCTGTAGGGGTGAAAAACTTAGTGGTTGATTGTGAAGATCCTATACTAGTAATGGAGATGCCTATCTTTGAGTTTAAGAACCCTACAACAGATGCCTTTAAGAGGTTGTTGGCAAAAAACAGAGAGATTGTTCATGGAGCTTTTGCACTAGATGAAACTGGGAAAAAAGTAATTTTCTGTGATACATTGCAACTAGAAAATTTAGATCAAAATGAATTTGTTGGATCATTAAATTCATTGGAACTTCTTTTAGGTGAATTTGGTGAAGATTTAATCGAACTTTCAAAACTTTAATTTTATTATGGGAATATTTCAAAGACTTTTCAATATAGGTTCTGCAGAGGCACATTCTGCTATAGACAAGTTAGAGAATCCAGTGAAGATGACCGAAAAAGGAATTCGTGATCTAAAAAAAGATCTTGCGGGTTGTATGGAGTCTTTAGCTGAGATTAAAGCAATGCGTATTCGTTCTGCTTCTAGTCTAGAAGAAGCCAAACATAGAGCACAAAATTACGAGGCAAAAGCTATTCAACTTCTTAAAAAAGCTGAACGTGGTGGATTGGATGTAGCTGAAGCGGATCGTTTGGCTACCGAAGCTCTAAAACGTAAAAATGAGGTTTCAGAAGAAGTCAATTTCTTACAAAATGAGGTAGAGCAATTAGATCAAAGATTGGATAAGCTTAACGCACAAGTGAAAAAGCTTCGCTCGATGATCGCTCAATATGAAAATGAGTTGCGTACGCTTAAAGCTCGTTCGAGAGTATCTCAGGCTACTACCAAGATCAATAAATCGATGGCTCGTATTGATAGTAGTGATACGGTTTCGATGCTAGAGAAGATGAAAAACAAAGTAGCACAACAAGAAGCTCTAGCTCAAGCTTATGGAGAGATTAGTGAAGAGCCTAAAAGTGTTGATAATGAGATTGATGATGCTTTAGGAGGAGAAATCCCCTCTTCGGATGCTGCAAGTGATTTAGAGGCATTAAAAAGAAAATTGAAAAACAATTAATATGGTTATGCCACAGACAGATATACTGTTTGTGGCATTGTCGTTTAACACTATACCAACTATGGGGATATTTGATTTTTTAAGATCAAATAAACAAAAGTCATACGATCCGATGAATATGAGTGTATTGGATCTTGATGAGGGGTTTATTTTTGATTATGATCTAAAATCTTGGACTGTAAAGAATCGTGCTGTTTACGATTGGGGAGGCAATTGTTTTACTCATGAGTATAAGATCAGTGACGGAGATAATACTTATTATCTTAGTGTGGAGCAAGATGATGGAACAACGGTAGAGATATCCTCTCCATTATCTCTTGCTGAGATTGATGAGAACGTGCCAAAATATATTGATAAGAATGAAAAGGCTCCTTTTCAAATCACATATAATGGAAATGAATATCGTTTGGTTGAAGAGACGCCAGGATATTATCAGAAAAGTAAAAATGCGGACTGGGATGAATTTATCTCTTGGAGGTATGAATCTCGTCAAAGTAAATATTTTATTGAGATCTCTCAATGGGATGAATTTGAGTTTGAAGCCTCTATTGGCTTTGAGGTCAAAGAATCTAAAATTAGTAACATATTACCTAGATAATTAAAATACCTATTGAAAAATGAACAAATCTAGCAAAGATCTTTTGTGGATAGTCATAGGAGTGATTCTACTTTTCGTGTTGGCGAATAGATGCTCTAAAATGAAACGAGAAAGATATAAAAAGACTCCTGTTGAAGAATTGATGGTGTCATTGCATGAGGTTCCAAACTATTCTATCATGCTTTATGATATGGATTTTGAGGAAGGCCTTACAAGTAACGTTTTTAAGCATAGATACCAAGTTGTTACCAACATTAATGATAGTATCGAAACGGATGTTACCGACTGGAAAGAGGTAACTGAATCTTTCTTTGAAAAGCATGAGAAAGATTTAGGAATGGAGATCGCATCTAAGAAAGATGGAAAGATTAAAAGAGAAGTTGCTCCAGCTGGCTTTAGAGAATATGTTGGAAATGAGAGATATGGTCATTGGCAACAAAGAAGTGATGGATCTCGTTTTTGGGAGTTCTATGGTAAATATGCGATGTTAAGTTCTGTTTTTCATATGATGAGCCCAACTCCTTATAGCCATTGGTATGATTACGACAGACATTATAGATCTTATGGCCGCCCTTATTATGGAGGTGGTTCTCATTCTTATGGTTCTTATGGTAACACCCAAAGAAATCGTAATAGATCTTGGAACTCAACCAAAAGCTCTGGCTTTAAAAATAGGGTACAACGAAGAGTAAGTCGTAGTAGTCGCTCTTCTAGTAGATACAACTCTTCATCATTCCGCTCTCGTGGTGGTGGTTTTGGTAAATAATCTCTTTTCTCTATCTAAAAATATTGTTATGGATTCAATTTTAAGTGAAATTCAGTTGGACTCGATTCTATACACATTAGGAACGATCTTTCTTACCTTTATAATGCTTTTTTTAGGAAAAGTGGTATACCAACTTTGTCACCGTTCAGTGAAGGTAAATCAGCTATTAGTTATTGATGACAATGTCGCATTTGCTTATAGTCATACGGGTTATTTATTAGGACTCCTTCTTGCTATTGGAGCGACACTAAAAGGGCATAGTTATGGTGTAGCTTCTGATACTGTAGACTTTTTAATATATGGAATTGTTTCGATTCTTCTTTTGAACCTTTCTGGTTGGATACAAGATCATGTTATTTTCTCTCGATTCTCGTTGAAAGATGAGATTGTTAGAGATCGAAATACTGGGGTTGGTGTACTCCAAGGTGCTAGTTTTGTTAGTGCTGGATTAATCCTTATGGGGGCAATCTCAGGTGACGATGCAATGCCTTTCTTGTCTAACTATATGGATCTTTCATTTACTGGTCGTTCTCCTTGGTGGGCTCTTGGTAACACAATCATATTCTGGGTTATTGGACAAGTGATTCTTCTTTTGGCAGTGAAGTTCTATAATATGATCACTTCATATAATATCTACCAAGAGATCGAAGAGGATAATGTTGCTGTTGGAATTGGTACCGCTGGTGCTTTTATTGCCATCGCTATTTTAATCTCTAATGGTATCTCTGGTGAATTTGTAAGTTGGGCTGATACTGCTGCTGCGCTTTTATTAGAAGTAGTGATTGGTTTGATCCTATTGCCTCTTAGCCGTTTGGTTTGTGACAAACTACTTTTGCCAGGCCAAGACCTTAGACATGAATTAGTGGAACAAGAAACAGCCAATATTGGTGCGGCTACCATTGAAGCATTTGCTTATATTGGGTCTGCTCTACTTATCGTGTGGCTGATATAATAAGTCTATTTTTTTCTAAATTAATACCACAGCATGGGAAACCATGCTGTGTATATATATTATTGATCAACGTTTAAACGTATGCGCTGGAATAAATCCACAGGACTGAAAGTGGCTGTCTTTGCTACAGGGCTTTCAGGTATTGTAGCAGAGTATATTCTTTCTACTCTTGCAACCTATTTTTTAGGAGACTCTGTTTTCCAATGGACCATGATTGTCTCGATTATGATGTTCTCTATGGGGATTGGAAGTCGATTGAGTAAGTCGATAAAAGGAAACTTATTACGTAATTTCCTCTTTATAGAATTTGCTCTCTCTGTGGCGGTCTCTTTCTCTTCTATGCTAGTTTATACTGTGGCTTCTTTTACTGAAGCCGTTGGTGTGTTGATCTATACCATGTGTATCTTGGTAGGACTCTTTATTGGAATGGAGATACCATTGGTTATCCGTATCAATAATACTTATGAGTCGCTTAAAGCCAATGTCTCTTCTGTGATGGAAAACGACTATTATGGTAGTTTGGCAGGAGGGGTCTTTTTTGCTTTTATAGGACTCCCAATCTTGGGTCTTACTTATACGCCCTTTATCTTAGGAATGGTTAACTTCTCTGTTGCAGTATTGGTATTCTTTATGATAAAACATGAGTGCGAGAAATCCCAGCAACGTATTATTTCGATTGTTGGTTCTGCTATTGCACTGGTGATCCTTACAGGTGTCTATTTTGCCAAACCAATCATGATATTTGGCGAACAGCATAGATATAAGGATAAGGTTGTATACGAACAACAAAGTAAATATCAGAAGATTGTTATCACGCAATGGAAAGATGATTTTTGGCTCTTTATTAATGGTAATGAGCAGCTTAGTAGTGTGGATGAAGCGATGTACCATGAGGTGTTGGTTCATCCTGCGATGAAACTAGCACAACATCCACAAGATATACTTATCCTTGGAGGAGGGGATGGTTGTGCTTTGAGAGAAGTGTGGAAATATCCTACCGTACAAAATGTAGATATGGTTGATTTGGATCCTGCCATGACGAATCTAGGTAAAGACAATCCTATCATGACCAAAATGAATCATGGTTCGATGAGTGATCCTCGTCTTCATATTCATAACAAGGATGGCTATACTTTCCTTTCTCATACCGATAAATTTTATGATGTGATCATTATTGATCTTCCAGATCCTAAGACCGTTGAGCTTGGTCGTTTATATTCTTATGAATTCTATAAGATGTGTATACGTCACCTTCGTCCTCATGGAACAATGATAACCCAAGCAGGTAGTCCATATTATGCAACCAATGCTTTTTGGTGTATCGACAAAACATTTAAAGCTGCGGGATTAGAAACGATGCCTCTACATAACCACCTTATCACCCTTGGTGAGTGGGGATGGGTTCTTGGAATGAAACCATCAGAAGTGTCGGTTAAAGCGAAAAGTGAACAAATTTCTTTTGATGATATTAAGACTCAATGGATGGACAAAGAGGCGATGAGACATGTTTCTACCTTTGGGAAGGTGTTCTTTTCTAAGGATACAGCCAACATTCAAGTTAATACTATCGATAATCCAACGCTATACCAACTATACCTTAAAGGTAATTGGGACCTTTATTAATTTCTCTTTTTTGCTATGGAACACAAAGATATTGAAGCAAACATTTATAAATATTCTGGTTGGATAGAGGACCTCTCTAGTGAGATCTTAAGAACACATTTTGCGTCTCTTTTGACACAAAGTACGTTTCAGGTACTCTCTTTCTCGGAATATCATTTTCCTGTGCAAGGCTATAGTTGTGTTTGGCTTCTAGGTGAAAGCCACTTAGCCCTCCATACTTTTCCTAAACAGAAAGGGTGTTATTTTGAACTAAGTAGTTGTAATCAAGAAAAGATGATTGCTTTTCAGCAATTTCTTCATCAAGATATTAAGTTAAAACTGATAAAAGAAGAACAGAGTTATAGTTCTCTATCTTAGCATTTCTGAGGTTCTTTTGCCAATAAGACTGTTGGTTGGCATTGTACTTTGTCTTTTTTAAGATTTCAAATAGGGTAGAGATATCATTGGATAATCTCTTCCCTATTTCTGTTTTAACAATATTTTTAATTCTCAAAATAAACCAAGCTTATAATCAAATGGTTCTTTGTTATAAAGAATAGGACATGACGGTTTGGTTCTTTCGTAATTTGAATTTTAAATATATTGTTATGAAGAAGATAGGTATCTACAGAAGCTTTGTGGTCTTCTTTTTTTTATTCTCTCTATTCTCCTGTCTTAAGGAAGATTATTTTGAAATAATACCCACTACTTCCACTCCAGAGCTTATTGTTGATGAAGTAAAGATGGAGGGCTGGCTTTATCTTAAAAACAAACCTAATGCTTCTGAATTCCTTCATTCTCCTTTGAAGATGTTGTCTCAACGAGCCCTTGATCGTAGATCAACTCAAGGTATTGCTTTAGATAGTAAAGATGTCCCGATATATGATAGCTATTATTCTCAGATTAAGAATGTTCCTTATGTTACGGTTTTAGCTAAGTCAAAATGGTTGAATGCCATACATATATCTGCACCTAAATCTGTGTTTGAAGAGATGAAATCGCAATTTTCATTTATCAGTGATGTGAAATTTGTTAATAGTGGAATCACGTTAAAAAGAACTCCCGTTTATGAACATGATAAATGGAATAAAATCACTCCTTTTGACAAGATCGATTATGGTGACAGTTTTGATCAGTTAGATCTTATTAAAGCTCAAACACTCCATGATATGGGCTTTACCGGGAATGGTGTTGTTATTGCTTTGCTTGATGCAGGGTTTCCAAATGTCGATAAACTCGATGCTTTTCAGCGATTAAGGGATCAAAATAAGATATTAGGAGGGTATGACTTTGTTGAAAGGTCTACTTCTTTTTATACTGGAATGGGACATGGTACACAAGTATTGTCTACTATTGCTGCTTTTCTTGACAATAGTTATATCGGAACAGCTCCCGATGCTTCTTTCTATCTCTTTAGAACAGAAGATGCCGAAAGAGAAATCCCTCTCGAAGAGAGTCTTTGGGTGGAGGCGGCAGAGAAAGCGGACAGTCTTGGTGTGGATATTATTAACTCTTCTTTAGGTTATAGTTTGTTTGATAATTCTGACTATAATCACACTGTTAGTGAACTTGATGGGAATACCGCCTTTGTGTCTAAGGGGGCGGAGATTGCTGCTTCTCGTGGTATAGTCGTGGTTGTAAGTGCTGGTAATGATAGACTTAATCTTTGGGGAAGGATTGCTTTCCCTGCAGATGCTCCGTCTGTATTGACTGTTGGTGCTGTTGATTTGGATGGTAATATTGCCAGTTTTAGTTCTCCTGGTCCAACTGAAGATGGACGAATAAAACCCGATATCGTTGCTTTAGGTCATACGGTTGTCATCATCGATGACATAACTGGCAAAAAGATAAATGGGTTTGGTACTTCTTTTGCTTCCCCAATGATGGCTGGAGCTATTGCATGTCTTATTCAAGCTTTTCCAAATAAGAGTTCAATCGAATTAATTCAATCAATTAAAGAGGGTAGTCATTTATATAATATGCCTGATTTTGATTATGGCTATGGGATTCCTAACTTCGAATTAATATATAAAGATTTAGTATTCTTCACTAATAATTGATTTTTTAATTTTATAGATCATTTTATTCTACAGTTAAAAAAGAAAGATTTAATTGGGTGTCTGATTATAAATAGTTATTATATTTATTTTTTATATGATTATTCGATATAAGAGATTGCTTTATAGACTATAATGGATTATTTTTTTTGTTTGATATCTGATTGTAGATAGTTGATATGTGTTATATTTGTTGATAAAAACTAACAATATTCAAACGAATTAGATGAAAAAAATATTTATAGTATTCTTTGTATTACTCTATTCTGTCCAATTATTAGGACAGAATCTCGTGATTCTTTTTGGTAAAGACGGAAAAGAAAAGTTAATTAAAGGCAAGGATCTATGTAGTATGGGAAACCATTCTCCATTTGAATCTTTCGAAAGTTACAATTTGATTCTTAGGAATTCAGGAAGTGAGAAATTACACTTATCCAATATTAAATTCAAAAAATCAAATTCTAATATTCAAGCATACCTTCCACCTTCAATTGATATTCTTGCTGGAGAGTCAGTATCTATTGTTGTTATTTATGCTGTTTCAAAGACTTTTCAGACAGAGACTAATAGCATTACTTTTGAAACTAATGATATACAGAATCCGAATATTGAAATTCCTATTATTGTTAATCCAGATAAAGGTAATTTGTCTATAAAATCAAATTTCCCATTGAAAGATCAAACGATTACACTTGGTGATGTAAAACTAAAAAACACTAAGAGTATAAATATAACTTTAGATAATGTAGGTGATGGTTTCATGAGAGTCGGAGCAATAAAAAATATTGTAACTAATAATAAAGTTTCTTTTAGTTTTAATAAAGATGAAATTTTTGGTCCTTTTACAACAACTAATAGTAATGTGTCGTTCTCAGGTATAAAAAAAGGGGAGATAAATACTACATTTAGTCAAGATTTGTATAGAGGAACAAAATCTAAATTAACTTTCACGATTAAAGGAAAGGTTATTGCACCTATTATGCAGATTGAATATGATTCAAAGATTATTTCAGAAAACCAGACGATATCTTTCCCTAATATTATGATGAAAGAATTTAATACGAATTTTATTATAAGAAATACAGGTGATGATATTCTTTCTTTTACCGATGTTCGTCTAGCTGATCAGATAAATTCTGGAATATTCTTTCTAGGAGAACATAATAGTTTAAGAATTGAGCCAGGAAAAACAGCGACTTTAAGGTTGAATTTTGTCCCGTATAAGGCAGGTGTTGTAAAGGATAGAATTCAATTTACTAGTGACGGGTACAAAAGTGAAAAATTAGAGATCGATGTTATTTTAAATGTTATTGATCCTTCTACATCAACTACATTAACAGATATGAATTGTGTTAAATTGTATCCTAATCCCTGTTCAAAAGTGTTCAATATTGAAGGATTAAATGGAAATAATCGAGTTAAAATATTTGATGCGAATGGTGTTGAACATTTTACAAAGAGAATTAAGTGTTCTTTAGGGAATATGATGAAGATTAATGTTCCTAATAATATTAAAACGTCATTTTTTATTGTGGAAGTTACCAATAATTTAAAAGTGAGAAGATTCAAAGTAATCAAAAAGTAAAACCATGCTAAATACGTTTGTTAATTGCAATTATTTATTGATAAGAAGTTTAATTGTCTGTTTTTATTTTTGCATGCCATCTGCTTATGGACAGAAATTATTAGTGACATATGTGAGTGAAGAAGATGAGATTACAATAAATAATGGACATTTATTTAGTTTAGGCAATCATAGTCCTTCAGAATCTATTGTTGTAAAACAGATCATAATAAAGAATGTAGGCGATAAAAATTTACATATTCAAGAAATGAAGTTAGATAATCCAGAAAGTCATATTTCTGGATATTTTGCTCCTTCGTATGATATTCCTTCAGGTAATTCCCAAACTATTAATTTGTACTATTATGATCTTAATAAGGGGTTTGATACAGATCGTAATAACTTATTGTTTCAGTCTAATGATGTTAATAATAAACAGATCAAGATACCTTTAATTGTGAATCCAGACAAGGGCGAATTATTATTATCCTGTAATCAGTCTTTAAAAGGTCAAACAATTTCACTTGGAAATGTTAAAATCGGAACATCAAAACATATTGTTCTTACAATGGAAAATATTGGACTCGGATTTATGAGAGTTGGAAAAGTTAATAATGTGGTTACAAACAATAGGTTAAACTACTCGTATAGTAAAGGTGCTATTTGGGGAAATAAAACAGCCTATAATAATATTATGTCTCTTGAAGCCATAACGCCAGGTGTCATTAATACATCGTTTAGTCATGATTTATATAGAGGAACTCGATCTAATCTGGATATTAAAATAGTTGGAAAAGTAGTTGCTCCAATAATGCAAGTTGAGTATGATTCTCATGTGCTTAATTCAAAAGATGATATTCGTCTTCCTGATAATTATATGAAAGAATATATTGCAGAGTTTAAAGTGAAAAATACTGGAGATGATGAGATGTTGTTTACTGACGTTCGTTTGTCTGATCAAATAAATTCAGGTTTCTTCTTTATGAGTCCACATGGATTATTAGATATCCTACCTGGAGAGTCAAAAGTGTTAAGACTTCGAATTATTCCAACAAGAGTGGGTGTTATAAAA
Source organism: Prolixibacteraceae bacterium (assembly GCA_025210775.1). GTDB lineage: Bacteria > Bacteroidota > Bacteroidia > Bacteroidales > Prolixibacteraceae > Halosquirtibacter. Next base: position 122,751 of record JAOARB010000019.1, on the reverse strand, counting down.
GACAAGATTCATTTTTATAGTGATGGTTATATGTCAAATGATCTCGAAATAGATATCTCTATAGATGTCAAAGATCCTTCCACTTCTGTAGTATCAAAACCACTGGAGAATGTAACTATCTATCCAAATCCTTGTCGTGATATTTTAAATATAAAGGGGATGAATGGTCGTGATTGTAAGGTGAAGATTTATGATGAAAAAGGTGTTTTATGTTTAAGTAAAGATATAGATCATGCAATTGGTCGTATTGAAAAGTTAAGACTTCCAGACCATATTTCTTCATCATTTTTTATTGTTGAACTTGAAAATAACCAAGGTCTCAAACGTGTGAAAGTATTGAGAAAATAAGGCGAGTTAAAATAGAAGATCTATTATTAAAATAAATAATGGATGTCTAAATAATACAAATTGAATTGATTATTAAGAGCTATCTAATCTATTATTGATAGCTCTTCTTTATTTCTAGACTGTCAATATGTGTATTTGAAGAGTAAAATGTATAAAAATGTCTGATTTTTTTAATAATTTATGTCATTATGTTTGATAATTGTACCTGTTGTCTAACTTGTTGATTATTCTATAGATGGGTGTGTCCTTATTCTGATACAAAATTAATTTCTATTTTTTGATGATAACAATTGTCCAATATTGCTTTGTTCGGATAACTTTTTTTACATAGCTTTGCAACGTCAAAGTTCTTAAACGTACTTAATACAAATCGAGGTGCCTTCTTTAAAGGAGGAGAATAGGGAACCATGTTAAAATCATGGGCTGACGCGCAACTGTAAGCTTACCAAACGATTTTGTCAAATTATATCCACTGTTTTAAATGTAAAATGGGAAGGAGGACAAAAGCGAAGCAAGCCAGGAGACCTGCCTTGAATTATCAATAGATAATGCTTCGCGTAATAGCTTATCAATATATGAACTTTTCTATACTTCATATTTTCCTAAATTATATCGCCTAGGAGTTATCTATTGTTGAGTGTTTTTTCAATAGAAGACTATTTTAACTATCTCAATAACAAGAGGTGATATGAAACTTTATATTCTAAATACTGGTTATCTGGAGACAGATATGAATAACGTGGAGGCTTGTGCTAATATTGGCACAAAATCTCAGCCTCATGTTCTCAATAAATGGATTAAACTACCTGTTATCTGTTTTTTGATTGAAAACGAAGGGGAGTATGTTCTGTATGATACAGGAAGTCATCCTGATGCAATGAACGGATATTGGCCAGATAACTTACAAGAGATATATCCTTTGTATCAAAAAGAAGAAGAAAAATTAGAAAACCAGTTGGCACTTTGCGGCGTTAAGCCAGAACAAATTAAGACGGTAATTCTTTCTCATATGCATTTAGATCATGCAGGAAACCTACATCTTTTTAAACATGCTGACATCTATGTTCCTAAAGCAGATTTTATGCACGCAAGAACACAGATACAGTTAAATCCTTCCCCCATTACTCATGGTGGTTATATTAAAAATGATCTAGAGGTTGTAGCCAAACAGTATCATCTTGTGGATGAGGACTTTCAATTATCAGAAGGTATTGACGTGATCAATCTTCCAGGTCATACACCTGGTCTACTAGGTGTCGTGGTGCATCTAAAAGATCAAGGTTCTTTTATTTTGCCTCAGGATGCTGTTTATACGGAAAATATTTATGGCCCTCCTGCAAAAGCTTCTGGTTTACTTTATGATAGCTTATCTTATTTTAAATCTATCGAGAAAGTACGAAAGTTACAACAACAATATAATGCAAAAGTAATTTTTGCTCATGATGATTCTTTTTTCCAAACGCTAGTAAAAGCTCCTAAATACTATGAATAATAATTGAATGCTATTGGATTCCTTTAAAGGATCTGATTTTAATAACATATATTTTCTACTTAGATAAGGTGCCTTCTTAAAAGGAGGATAATAGGGAACCATGTGTAAATCATGGGCTGACGCGCAACTGTAAGCACCTATAAAGTTTTTACCCATCTGGGTCCACTGTTGTAAAGCGGGAAGGACGGTAAAAATGTGTAAGCCAGGAGACCTGCCTTTTCTTTTTGACAATACCTCGCGTTAAAAGGTGTTTTAGAGTCAATATTCGAATTCCTGCTCATAAGGCTTTCTTTGTTGTGGCTACACTCTTTTACGCGAGTGATTTTCAAAATTAGAGTGATATCTTTTTTGAGAATACGATAAATCCTTTTCATATTTATTCTCACCCATTATTACTACTAAAATGTATAATATAGGTGTGGATATTTTAAGAATGGTTATCTACCATGTTTTAAATGATATGGTGTTAATCTTCTAAGGATAAAAGATATAAATAATTTGTCGTAGCAATAAATAAAAAAAATGCAACAATTAAAGCTGAAAACCTGCATTCATCAATTCGATAAATTTGTCGAATTTGTTGAAGAATTCCATCTTAATGAGAATGATTTGGTGTTAACCAATCAGTTCTTGTTTGATCCTTTTATGAAATCCCTAAATCTTCCTTGTCATTTTATTATGCAAGAACAGTATGGAGTTGGAGAGCCTTCAGATGAGATGATGAACAAGATTTTAAATGAGACCAAGAAGATTTCTTTTGATCGAATCATTGCGATCGGTGGTGGTACCATTATAGACATCTCTAAATTGTTCGTATTGAAGAATTTGGAGAATGTGACGGATGCTTTTGAACAAAGTATCCCATTAGAAAAAGAAAAATCGTTAGTCATTATCCCTACCACATGTGGTACAGGAAGTGAGGTGACCAATATCTCTATTGCTGAGATAAAATCTAAGAAGACTAAGATGGGGCTTGCTAACGATGTGATACTTGCTGATGACGCTGTTCTAATCCCCGAATTGCTTTCAACACTTCCTTTCCATTTTTATGCAACTAGTGCCATTGATGCACTAATTCATGCAACAGAAGCGATGGTCTCGCCAAAAGCAAATCCTTACACTGATATGTATAGTAAGGAAGCCATTCGTATCATTATCGATATCTTCCAAGGTATTGTAAAAAATGGAGAAGTTTATCGTCTTGAGAGATTGTCTGAGATTCTTATGGCAAGTAATTATGCTGGAATTGCTTTTGGTAATGCAGGAGTGGGAGCCGTTCATGCCTTGTCCTATCCTTTAGGTGGAACCTACCATGTACCTCATGGGGAGGCTAATTTTCAGTTCTTTACTTCTGTTTTTGCTTTATATCAGAAGAAAGCACCTCTTGGTAAAATAGCGAAACTCAACGAACTGTTGTCTTTGTGTCTTAAAGTAGAGGTTTCTAAGGTGTATGATACATTAGAAGAACTTCTAAATCATCTTATTCCACGCAAACCATTAAAAGAATATGGTATGACTATAGAGAATATCCAAGGCTTCACATATAATGTTATCGAAACACAGCAACGTTTGCTTGCTAATAACTATGTGGAATTATCTAACCAAGAGATAGAAGAAATTTATCGAGAATTATATTAATCAGATATCCATTATTATAACCAATTTTAATGCATTAGAATCATGGAAATAAAAGGAATGGTGGAGGCTGCCAAAAAAGCTCAAAAGATTTATGAAGAGTATTTCGATCAAGAAAGAGCCGACAAAGTCGTAAAGCTTACAGCCAAAATCGTTTATGACAATGCCGAACTATTAGCGAAAGAGGCGATTGAAGAAACCCAAATGGGAGTTTTCAAAGATAAATGGGCTAAGATTACAAACAAGTCGAAAGCTCTATGGCAAGATCTTAAGGACAAGAAGTCTATTGGAATCATTCATATTGATGAAGTAACCAATATTATCGAGATAGCTAAGCCTATTGGGGTGGTGGCTGCCATTGCTCCAATGACTAATCCTGTGGTGACAGCAATGTCTAAAATCATGTTTGCATTGAAGACCAAGAATGCTATCATTCTTTCTCCTCATCCACAAGCAAAAGACTGTTCTATCCATACAGTGAAACTTATCTTAGATGCCATTAGACCTTTTGGTGTTCCCGAACATCTTATTCAAGTGGTAGAGACGCCTACGATCCCAAAAACCAATGAGTTGATGAAATTATCAGATGTTATTGTGGCTACTGGAGGAATGGGCATGGTTAAATCTGCTTACTCTTCAGGAAAACCTTCTTTTGGTGTTGGTGCAGGAAATGTTCAGGTTATTTTGGATCGCTCTATCAATTATGATGAGGCTGCAAAGAATGTAATCGCAGGAAGGTGTTTTGATAATGGAATTATCTGTTCTGGAGAACAAAGCATTATCTATCCTAGAGAGAATAAAACGGAGATATTTACTGCTTTTATTGATCAAGGGGCTTATATTGTTCCTGAGAAATATAGAGATCAACTGGTAGATGTTCTGTTTAAAGAAGGGAAGATTAACCGTGAAATTGTTGGTCAAAGTGTTCAGGTTATTGCTAAAATGGCAAAAATGAATGTGCCTGAATCGACAAGAGTATTATTAGTTGAGGCCAAAGGTATCGGATTTGAAGATGTTATTTGTAAAGAGAAGATGTGCCCTGTAATGGCTGCTCTTCCATACGATTCTTTTGAAGAGGCTGTCGATATTGCTGTGGTTAACCTAACAATGGAAGGAAATGGTCATACAGCAGCAATACACTCAAATAATCAGGCTAACATTATTAAAGCCGGAAATGAATTGTCTGTTTCTCGTTTGGTAGTGAATGCTCCAAGTGCGACCACAGCTGGGGGATCATTACAAAATGGATTAGCCGTAACCAATACCCTTGGTTGTGGTACATGGGGAAATAATTCTATTTCAGAGAACTTCACTTATAAGCATTTGTTGAATATTACTCGTATCGCACCATTATCAAATAAAATTCATGTGCCTACTGATGAAGAGATCTGGGCTTAGACGATGATTACCAAGGGTTGGTCCTTATTGGATTAACTCAATATATCTTGAAAAACTATATGGTATAAATCGTTTTGGATTAGAAGTTTTTATGATTATTGCAATGTAATGTGTTGGGACGACCTCTTTTTAGGAGGCGTCCCTTTTTAGTTTACTTGTGTGGTAATACTTTATGATTGTACCTTAATAACAATTTCTATTGCTCTCTTTTTTATGTAATAGGATATATTAATATTCCAAAAAGCAATGACTACCATAAATGTTGTGATAGTATAAACTTAACTAGGTTTGTTTTAGATCGGTTAATGCATCTTACTTATACTTTGTGTTTAGTGACATATTTTTTTAACAAACAATAATGTTTAGCAAAAAGAGTTAATCTAATCTATTGTTGCTATTTAATTGTCTATCATTACATCCATTAAGTTTCCTAAAATGGAAGTTTGGTATTTATTTGGTTTTTCCACAGAACTATTCGAGTGGATTATTGTTGATGTTTATGAAGCCATACTATTGCAGTTAAGATTATTCACTCTTATATGGATTGTTGTTGTTTGTATTTTGTAGCCTCTTTTAAAGTGGCTTGGTAGGAGTGTTGGGATGTAATCTTTTCTGTTTGTATGGCTTCTCCTTTTATGACTTGCAAGAAATCATCTTACTTCATTTATTCTCTTTTGTTATTGGTGAAATGTCCTTTGTAGCCTATCATTTCTGTACTCATAGATCGGTGCTTTTGATTACAAATTGGTAGTCTAAAATATGTTTACTATATTGAATTCATAAAAAAACTTAAAACTATGAAGCTTTTTATTACTGTAGTATTGGTTCTTGGTTTTGGCTTAAAAGGAATACAAGCACAGACCTTAGAAGAATTTAGAAAGGCCCAACAAGAAGAGATGAGAAAGATGTTAAAACAACAACAAAAAGGGGTTAATGATCTTTCTGAATCATATGAATTTTATCGTATTCAAGAAAATAAAGCTTTTGTCACTTATTTAAAGAAGGAGTGGAAAGCCTATAAGTCTTTTCAGGCAAGAGAAGTGGAAGATGAAGACAAACCTGTTACGGTTCCAATAGCAAAACCCAAACGCAAAAAGCGTGTTTTAGCTATTAAAAGAGATAAGGTGAATCGTATTGTTGTTCCAATTAAGACGATTCAACCAAAAGTGAAACGTGATGATTCAAAAATTCTTATCATTCCAGATAAAAACAAGGGGGAGATAGATAAGGATTTTGGAAATAATTTGGCATTCCTATTTTATGGTACTCCTATCTCTTTGGATGTTCCAAGTCAATGGCATTATAATGTAGAACAGAAGGATTTAAATGCACAAACTATCTCTGATGCTTTTGACTATTGGTCTCAGATAAATGATGTGGCTTTTGTGGAGCGTATGAAAGAGTATCGACATAATCTGAATCTTAATGATTGGGGCTTTTATATGTTGCTTTCTACTTGTGCGGAACATTTTTATCCTAAAAATGAAACCTCTCGTGTCTTGTGGACATGGTATATGATGGTTTATTCTGGTTTTGATGCGCGTATTGGATATTCAAAAGAGCAAGTTACTTTGTTATTGCCTACTGATATGGAGGTTTATAGACGTTCTTATCTACGTATTGGAGAGCAGCGCTATTATGTAATGGCTTCAAAGGGAGGAGAGTGGTTTACTTATGACAAACCAAATAATGCAGCGAAGAATGTTGTTCGTTTAGAGTTTGATCGTCCGTTGGATTTACCAGAATCATTGGCAACAAGAGATGTCGCATTTAAGTATAATAAGAAACCATATAATTTTACCGTTTCTTATAATAAGAATCTGATCGATTTCTATAATGACTATCCTGTCGTGGCTGTGTCTCAGCATTTTGTTGCTCCTGTCTCTGATCAGATGGTCACTTCGTTAGATAAAAATATTAAAAAGGAGGTAGATCGTTTTACTACAGCCAAAGAGAAGACAGCTTTCTTATTGCAATTTGTGCAGAATGCATTTCCATATAAGCGTGATGTCGAACAGTTTGGAAAAGAAAAATATTTCTATGTTGAGGAGATGTTTGCTTATCCATTTAGTGATTGTGAAGATCGTTCCGTACTGTTGTCTTTTCTTGTGGACCACTATGTTGGATTAGATAGAGTTGGGGTATGGTCACCTGGTCATATGTTTGTGGCTGTTGATCTTGACCCTTCAATAGGTGATGGGGTTTATTATCATCAAAAAAGATATACGGTATGTGATCCAACCTATGAGGGTGCTGGTGTTGGTAGAGGAATGCCAGATGCAATGAAGAGTAAAATTACTCTTATACCTTGTCCTTAAAAGAACTAGGTATAAGAGCTCAAAGGAGTTATGGTATTAAAAAGTCCGAAGCGTAGTTGTCAATAAGACCTACCCTTTGGGCTTCCTTAAATAAAAACTTGATTGCTTCGACTCCTTCGTTACCTAAGTTTTTTGTAAAATGGTTCACGTAAAGTTCGATATGTTTTTTCATTACTTCGGCATCCATTTCCTGTGCATGTTCTTGAATAAAGCTCATAGGTTCTTCTGGATGGTCAAAAGCATATTGGATACTTCGTGCCATGACACGATCAATCTTTTGTTGTAGCTCAAGAGAAAAATCTCGTCGGGTTACAATCCCCCCAAGAGGTATTGGATGTCCTGATCTAGACTCCCACATCTCTCCAAGGTCGGCTATCTTATGAAGACCATGTTGATGGTAGGTAAAGCGGTTTTCATGAATAATTGTACCTGCATCGATCTTCTCTTCAAGAAGGCTGTTCTCTATATCAGAGAAGAGCATCTCTTTTTTTTGCTTGATTTCAGGATAAGCCACTGTCAGTAATAGGTTGGCTGTGGTATATTTACCTGGAATTGCAACAATGCCATTGCTTAGATCAACTTTCTCTTTTTTTGCAATAAGTAATGGCCCGTTACCACGACCAAGAGCACTTCCTGCTTTCATCAAACGATAGTCAGAGGTAAGATAACAGAACGCATGATAGCTTAGTTTGGTGATGTCTAGTTTTTTACTGAATGCCAAATCATTCAACTCCTCTACATCGGCCATATGAACATCGAAAGTAAGCCCTTCGGTGTCAATCTTATGATGTATCATGGCATCAAAGATGAAGGTGTCGTTAGGGCATGTGGAGAATCCTAAAGATAATTTCATGGTATTTTATATTGTTGTCAATTTTTCTATTAAATCAAAAAAGCGTAGGCATAAATTCTTTTTTGCCAATGGGATATCCCAATTCTTAAAGTTGCGTATTTCTACTCTGTTAGAGATGGTTCGTATTTCTAAATAAGGTGTTTTTTCTTGTAAACACACATAAGCTATCGCAGCACCTTCCATTGACTCTATATCTACTTGATGTTGTTTAGTTATGCTCACAATTGCTTCTGTATTTCCATGAGATATGTTTGAGGTCACTGAAGTTGCCTTAAAAAAACGTGGGTCATCAATCTTGTTGGGATTGATCAGTCTTCCTTGCTCAAAAGGAGTCGTGTTTGGATCTTCAAAACCTAGGTCAAAGACAGATAGAAATCCTTGGGGATCTGTGACTCCCCAATCACCAAATGATTGTTCTACGACTTCTACGCAATCTCCAATCGCAAGAGAATCATTAAAAGTGCCAGCAATACCTGCATTAATAATCCAATCTGGCCTTGGTTTAAGGTTGTTTAACCTCTTGGTTAAAGCGAAGGTCGTTGGATGTATTCCTACCCCCGTGATTAAAATTTCGATAGTCATATTGGGATATGACATGTGGGTGTATTCTGCGTCCTCTTTTAGAGGCTTTAACCGCTCTATAATGGGACCTATTTCTAATTTTGTGGCGGCCACCAGTAGTATATGCATGGAGTTTACATTTTTTGTTCTACTCGGGATTGTTTCAGAAATCGAAAGTAATAATTATTTATGTAGAAAAAGGTTTTTTTTAACGTTCAAAAAGGGTTTACTGTTATTTTAAGAGAATATTGTCGTTATTTATTGACATTTATGAGGGGTTTTTTGATAAAAAAGCTCTTAATTTGCATTCTATTTCTATTTAAGAAGATAACTATAAACAAGATAACCATTATGAGTGAGGTGATCAACGGGTATCAAAAAGTGGAGGCATACGCTACAGATTCTACTGAGGCGTTGGCTGATCACTATCAAAAGGTGTTAGAATTGCTTGGAGAAGACCCAACACGTGAAGGACTAGAAAAAACTCCTATGCGTGTGGCTAAGGCAATGCAGTTTTTATGTCAAGGATACCAACAAGATCCTGCAGAGATTTTGACTTCTGCGATGTTTAAAGAGGACTATCGTCAGATGGTCGTAGTAAAAGATATTGAGTTCTATTCTTTATGTGAGCATCATATGCTTCCTTTTTTTGGTAAAGCACATGTGGCCTATATTCCTAATGGTACGATCACAGGTCTGAGCAAAATAGCAAGAGTAGTTGAGGCTTTTTCTCGTCGTTTGCAAGTGCAAGAGCGTTTGACAACACAGATTAAAAGTTGTATTGAGGATACTTTGAATCCTCTTGGAGTTGCTGTTGTTATTGAAGCTAAGCATATGTGTATGGCCATGAGAGGGGTTCAGAAGCAGAGTTCTGTAACTACTACCTCTGATTTTACTGGAGCATTTAAGAATGAAGCGACACGTTCAGAATTTATTCGACTAATTGGATCACATCTTTCATAAATTCGATAGGGTTTAGAAAAAGATGATTTTTTCCCAACTTAGGGCTGAAAAAAATCAACTTAGATAGTAGAAGATACGTCTTAAAGATTTAAATTTGTTCTAAGTTAAAATAAAAAACTTTACAATTATTGTCTAAAGTTTTAATAAAACGAATAAAATGAAAGCATTTGTTTTTCCAGGTCAGGGAGCCCAATTTGTAGGAATGGGTAAAGATTTATATGAGAACTCGCCATTGGCAAAAGATCTTTTTGAAAAGGCAAACGATATTCTTGGTTTTAGAATCACTGATATCATGTTCTCAGGTACGGATGAGGAGCTTAAACAAACTAAAGTAACGCAGCCAGCTATCTTTTTACATTCAGTAATTTTGGCGATGACGTTAGGTGAAGATGCAAAACCAGATATGGTAGCAGGTCACTCTTTAGGTGAGTTTTCCGCATTGGTAGTGAATGGTGTTTTGAGTTTTGAAGATGGTTTGAAGTTGGTTTCTCAACGTGCTCAAGCTATGCAAAAAGCTTGTGAAGTTACTTCTTCAACAATGGCTGCTATTGTTGGTTTGACTGACGATGTAGTAGAAGAGGTTTGTGCTGGTATCGAAGGTGTGGTTCCTGCAAATTACAACTGCCCAGGTCAGTTAGTTATTTCTGGTGCTGAAGAAGCGATCGATAAAGCATGTGAAGTCTTAACAGAAAAAGGAGCACGTCGTGCTATCAAACTTCCTGTTAGTGGTGGTTTCCACTCTCCATATATGGAGCCTGCTCGTGTTGAACTAGAAGCAGCTATCGAAGCAACAACTTTCTCTGCTCCTTCATGTCCTATCTACCAAAACGTAGATGCACAACCACAAACTGAGCCTCAAGCAATCAAAGCAAATCTTGTTAAGCAATTGACAGGTGCTGTGAAATGGACACAAACTGTTGAGAATATGATCGCAGGTGGTGCTACTTCTTTCACTGAGATTGGACCAGGTAAAGTTCTTCAAGGATTGGTTAAAAAAGTAGATCGTAAAATGGAAACTATTGGTATCAATAGCTTTCAAGCATAACGATTATCTTTCCGATATAAAAAAAGCTATCCCACTTGGGGTAGCTTTTTTTTGGCTCTATTTAGCATCTATATTGAACTTCTAAGACAATGACTATTCCAATATTTGCATATATCTGTATGTTTTTATCTTAGTTACGACAGAAAAACTAATCCAATATTGTTTTAGTCTATGACTAATGAATCGCATGGTTTACAATGTGAGAGTGTTTGTGTCTGTCTGTTGTATGGGAGAAACTTTAAATTGTAGTTTTAAATTACTTTTATGTTTAAGGGTAAATTATTTCCAAATATTAATTTTTGAATCATTTTTGCGTATACTTGTATTATAATTACATTATTTAAAATACAAGTCAAGCTGTAATGGATGTTTCTTATACAATACTTCTAGTTGCAATATATTTATTTCTACGAATTTACCTGTTGCTTTCAAAAACAGAGCTTTTAGATGGTTTAAAAAATTGGATGTTAAAGAAGAAACATGGAAGTTAACTATTATGCGAAGGCTACAAGAAACGTGGTGGGGGAGTAATTCCCCCTTATTTATTTCATCGATAGAATCCTAGAAGTAACATCGAATGTTTGCTTTTAATTCTATTTGAAATATCCTTCGATCTCTTTTAAAGCTTCTTTGGGAAGGCACCTAGAGGCTGAATGTAACCAGTTCTGCGGGTTTGGATGGTGAAGAGGAATAAGTTTCTTAACCCAATCAGAGAAATAGTGGAAAAGAGGAATCCCTTTTTCATACAGTTTCTTCTCCTCTATTGTTCTAACTCCTGCATAGAAAGCCATCAACTGGTTTAGGAATTGAATAGATTCAGAATAGTAGTTCATTTGATAGAGTCGTTTCCCAAACTGATAAATCATCTCACCATAGGAAACCGCATATATGGTGTGAGGAGAATGGGCTGAAGCAATTTTGTTAAATGAGTTGATAGCATCCTCTTTCATGTCATGATTGAGTTGAGCTAGGGCAAGACTATAGTAGTCTTGCTTTAGATTTGATGTAATGGCAAGTTGATGAAGCATCGGAATAGCTTTATCGAACTGTCTCATCTTGTAATGAGAAAGGCCATATAAACGCATGGCATCTTGTGCAATCTGTGGATTGGAGTGGTTCAAATATTTGGCTGCAACAGAGGCTGCTTTTTCACGATCATTTTGATCGTAAAAAAGCCAACCTTTATGTAGTCTCTTTGCCGCTCTTCTCTCTAAAAATTTACGGATCATATCTCGTCTATTAAAGAGAGTAGTTCGTTAGAAGTAAATCCAGAAAGAGGATTATTGGACTGAACGAACTTCTCAGCTAATTGTGATTTTTTATCTTTTAGTTTTTGAATTTTCTCTTCGATGGTTCCTTCAGAGATAAAACGATATACAAAAACATTTTTTGTTTGACCAATACGGTGTGCCCTATTGATTGCTTGAAGCTCTGCTGCTGGGTTCCACCATGGATCTAGAATAAATACATAGTCTGCTTCGGTAAGGTTTAGTCCAACACCACCAGCTTTAAGTGATATAAGGAAAATATTGGTTTCGTCATCTTGTTGGAACTTCTCGATGATCTCTTTTCTGTGCTGTGTTTGACCTGTAAGGATCTCATATTTCCACTCCTCTTTTTGGAAGGCTTTCTCAAAAAGATTCAGGTGTTTAACAAAAGAAGAGAAAACAAGAATCTTATGTTTTTCTGTTCTTAGAATGCGTAACATACGCATCACCTCGTCAAATTTACCAGAAGAAAGCAGGGGGTCATCTACCATCATTTGTGGGTGATTGGCCCATTGTCGAAGAGTCATTAGACCTTGTAGTACAACCAGTGATTTTTGTTTATCACTGCCCTGAAACTCCTCTTCTAAAATAGTATTACGTATAGCAGACTTCTCTTTCTCATACCCTTTGGCTTGTTCTTCACTCATGCGAACAAAACGCATTTGTTCTGATAATGGAGGAAGATCGGTGGCCACCTCTTCTTTGGTACGTCGAAGGATAAAAGGCTGAATAAGTTTAAGAAGTTTCTTTTGTGCTTCTTCATCATTTTTCTTCTCAATAGGAAGCATAAAATTCTTTCTAAACCATGTTTCAGTTCCAAGTAATCCTTTGTTTAAAAAATTAAGTTGTGCCCATAGATCGTGTAGAGAGTTCTCTATAGGCGTACCTGTGATACTTAAGCGATGAGATGACTGTAGTTGATCTATGGCCTTATAGGTCTTCGAATGAGGGTTTTTAATGTTTTGACTCTCATCAAGGATGATGTTACGGAAACAGGACTCTTTGAGTAGTGTATAATCGTTACGTATGGTGCCATAGGTTGTCAATACCACATCATAGGATTCGATCGTATTTTGTAGATCAGCTCCTTTAGGGCGATGTGTTCCAACATATTTAAAACAACTTAGTTCGGGACAGAATTTTTGGATCTCATTTTCCCAATTGTATACAAGAGATGTTGGCAGAATAATTAAGCTTGTTGAAAGTCCATCTTTTTTATTTATCTGTTGGTGTCTCTTTTGATAAGCCAAAAGCGTAATACATTGTAATGTTTTACCTAATCCCATATCATCTGCAAGACATCCCCCAAATTGGTTTTCGTTAAGATAGTTCATCCAATGGAACCCTTCTTCTTGGTAATTACGAAGGGTAGCCTGAATAGACGTTGGAATTGCAACTTCAACAGCTGTTTGATTCAGTTTATGAAGTTTACTTTTGATCTTGTTCTTCTCTTTTAGATAAGTCGGATCTAGAAGAGGGAAATGACTTTTCTGAAGATGAATGCTATCTTCTGTGATATCTGATAGAGAGAATATCTCTTTAAATTTAGTAAACCACTCCAAAGGAATTAAAGCGATCTGACCATTCGGGAGTTCAAATTCTTGGATATTATTAAGAATATGATTTTTAAGATGGATAAAAGGAAATTGGTAGTCACCGAAAGTTACAGTTCCTTTTAGATCGAACCAATCATCATCTTGTTTAATGGAAAATTCAAGATTTCTTTTCCCTATAAAGTATTGATGTGACTTTTCTGAAAAACAGTGCTCTATGTCAAATTCAATGGTGCTATCCTCTAAATCATGAAGAAGTTCAATAAAAGTATTAACACCAAAATATTTACACTCTTTGATAAGGATGTAATCATTTTCGATCTCAATGTCATGAGACTTTAATATTTCTAAAAGGTGGTGGTACTCTTTTTCGGGGAAATCACATTTAGTAAAATGGTAGGTTCCCTTTTTCTTCTGATATGAGACAATAGATTCATGTTTAGAGAGCGATGCCTTTTGTTCGTGTAGGGCAAAAAGAATTTTTACTTTAACATTCTCTTCATCCACATTCTCTGCTTCGAACCAAAGCTTCGGGAGTTCATGGATATGATCAATTGTAAATCCACTCCCTTTGACTTCATATCTCTTGATGGTATTTAAGACAAAAGAGGTGAAATATTTATCTTCAATATTCAACGGAACAGTAACACTATTCCTTGTTAAAAATGGTTTTAGTCTTGTCCCTTGTAACTCCTCGAAAAGGAAGATGTTACGTCCTAGGAAGATAGTGCAAGGTTGATTTGTAAGTACTTTAAGCGAACGATGAGGAAGCGCAATATTCTTTCCATGGCACTCTAGATCGAGAGAGTATTTAATGCTATTTTGTTCTTTGTGAAAAAGAAAAGTGGCATGGTTTCTCTCTGTATGAATAAAAATCTCATCTTCGTCATATATGTTGTTGTATTTATGCCCCTTAGAGAAATATAGCTTTGTTCCATTCTCTTTCATCAAACTTAAGCATGATGCTAGATTCTTATCAATATAAGGTTCTATTTTTTCAAGGAAATCCTGCTGTGACATTTTGATATATAATTGCTGAAGTCCTCCTTTATGTCTGAATTTCTTCGCAATATTCTCGTCACTATAATTCTCCGTAAGTTTCACGATCTTTTTTTCTAATGCGTTATAGTCATAATCAGCATCTGAAAAATTGTGTGAGCGTATCGGTTTTATGATCGTGTAAAAAGGGGCTCCTTGTCTTTGGGTAATAAGACAAGGTTTTAGTAAAAGCCCAAGAACTCTATGTTCTTGAAGTAAAAGAATAAATTTATTCTTCAAGACAACGTTTTTTTTGTGGTAATGTATTATAAGTACTTAAATCGATAGACAATGTGGTAAGGATATTATCCTCCGACACGCTTGGTTTTATAGCCTTCTTGTTGAAGAAGTGTGATTATTTTATCACGAAATTCTCCTTGAATAAGGATTTCACCATTTTTAGCTGTTCCGCCAACGCCACATTTAGATTTAAGCATTTTACCTAAATCTTTAAGATCCTCTTCTGTTCCAACAAAACCTTCGATGATGGTAACGGTCTTTCCTTTTCTCGATTTACGATCTAAAAGGATTCTAAGTGTTTGTTCGTTAGGAGGAAGCGTTTCCATCTCTTCTTGTTCATCATATTCGTAGTCGTAGTCTTGATTTGTCGAGAATACAACGCCTTTGCGATTATTTTTACCCATAATATTTTATAATAAAGTAATAAGATTTGACTTTTTGTAATTGGGGCACAAAAAGCAGGGTTCAAATTTAAATAAAAATGAATATTACTTAGAAATAAAATTGATTAATTTAATTTGATATGCTGTCAAAATACATATTAATTACTCGTGGAAATTATTTACTTTCGTAAATATAAAGGGGCAGAGTCCCCATGAAACTTACATTTATTGTGTTTGATGTAGGTGAAGAGATAATTGATTGTGATTGTTTACCATTTATAAATCTACGAAAGTGAAAGCAATTGTAAAAGCGAAAGCAGAAAAGGGTTTGTGGCTTCAGGAAGTCCCAATGCCCAAGGTTGGTGTAAATGATGTTCTTATTAAAGTTAAAAAAAGTGCCATTTGTGGTACAGACCTTCATATTTATAAGTGGGATGCCTGGGCACAGAAGACAATAAAAACACCAATGACTATTGGTCATGAATATGTTGGAGAGATTGTTGAGGTAGGATCAGAGGTGAAAAACTATAAGGTCGGTGATCGTGTTACTGCCGAAGGACATATTGCTTGTGGTTTTTGTCGTAACTGTCGTAGAGGCCGTAAGCATATTTGTGAAAATACTGTTGGTATTGGTGTCAATAGAGATGGTGGTTTTGCTGAATATGTTTCTGTCCCTGTGGATAATGTGATGAAAGTAGATGCGCGTATTCCAGATGAGATTGTATCAATTATGGATCCATTAGGAAATGCTACACATACAGCACTATCTTTCTCTTTGGTAGGGGAAGATGTGATTGTTACAGGTGCTGGAGGTCCTATTGGTGCAATGGCTATTGCTATTGCTCGTTTTGTTGGAGCTAACAATATCTTGGGTAGTGAGACTAGCCCTTATCGTATGAAACTAGCTGAAAAAATGGGGGCAACAAAGGTAATTAATCCATTAGAATCTAGTATTGCAGAGGCAATGGAGTCGATGCATATGGTTTCTGGATTTGATATCGGATTAGAGTGTTCTGGCTCTCCTTATGCTTTTAAAGATATGCTTGCTCATATGTATAATGGTGGTAAGATCTCTTTGTTAGGTCTTCTTCCTGAAACAACGCAAGTCGAGTGGGATCGATTGATCTTTAAAGGGCTAACTCTAAAAGGTATCTATGGTCGTGAGATGTACGAAACATGGTACCATATGGAGAAAATGCTTCTTTCTGGATTGGATGTTTCTCCTGTAATTACGGATCGTATGCATTATACCGATTTCCAAAAAGGTTTTGATATCATGGAAGAAGGTAATTGTGGTAAAGTGATCTTGGATTGGACTGAATAATAATTTGTATAGAAATATCTTTAATCGGGGCTTGTTCATCAATTTTAAGAACAAGCCCCGTTTTTGTATTTACACTCCCGAACTAAAAATGAATATATTGGTCTTTACCCCAAAAGTAAACCAGACAGATTTTAATTTTCACTCCCAACACTCTTCCTTCATAATTCTTGATCCCGTTTCTCCTCTTCCTAAATAAATTATTTGTCCTACTTATGTTTAGCACAACCTCATCTTTAGCTCAAATCTAATTTACTTCTCATTTACGTCATATTCACATCAATTACACTACAACTTCATATCAAATTCATATCAACTTCATATTAAGTTCACTTATGCGTTATGATAAAATGAACTTGATATGAAGTTGTAGTGGTGGTAAAGTGAGTAGGGTATAAAAGCAAAATAAAACTATGATAAAGTGGATGTTTGGATAAAGTGAGGTTAATGTTGGTTTAAGTAATATTTGGGGTCTGTCTTACGATTTGGGAGTAAGGTCTGTTATCAATATCATCATTTTTTTTACAAAGATGTTATCTCGTATTTTGACAATTTAAGAAGTAAATAGATGAGAACGATAATTCTTCTATTTGATCTAACTAACGCAATGTTGTCCTATGGACCTTACAAACCATTCCTGTATCTACAATAAATGGGAATCTTCGATCTACATCGAAGATTCCCATTTGTTACTTAAGTCTATTACTTAATTATTGAGTAAAGAACTTTTTCTGAATAAACGAATTAAGATCAACTATCTTAATTCGTTTATTCAAGTCTAAATCCAAAGGTGATATACAACTCCTCACTGTAAGGGTTGAGCGTTACTCCTCCGATTATTGGTAGCGCATAGCTATCGGTAATTCTAATATCTTTTGTGTGTGAGACCCCAATATTGGTAAAATGGAAATTTTCCCCCATATTTATTGATCCTCCTCCTACATAGATCGTACTGTTCTTGTGTGTGTAATTTATCTCTGTATACAGGGTGTTTAAATTGTTAACCTCACAACATATGGATGCAGTGAACCCTTTTATTGTATGGGAAAGTCCCAATTCAAGGGTGTGTGCATATTCATAGAAATAATCACCATGAATCTGTGGCTCATGTGGAAAATAGTAGTCCGTTACAATAATTGTGGTGTTTTTCCCTAAATCATAGGACATCCATAAATCTGCTTCGGTATTTTGTGTGTTTGCTGATAATGAGTAGTTCCCCCATGCTCCGACACTAAAACGTCCATGGGTTAATGTCAATGATGGCTGTATTACTGGCGAATTCCCGTAATCGTTTCCCCTCCAGATATACCTGTTCATAAATGTTCCAGATAGGCTGATTGTGGTCTCTTCTGCTTTTAATGACAGGGTGCTTAGTAAAATAAGGGTTAAGAGAAATAAACTTTTTTTCATGATAATGGTTTTATGTTTCATTATTAAATTTGCAAGGTTTGTTTTTATGGGGGTGTTTTCAAAAATAATATATATAAATTGGGTTTAGGGGTGTTTTTATTGGGGGTATGTGTGAAAATAATATATAATTAATGTTGTTAGGGGTTGTTTTGTTTTCGGTTGAAAGTAAAAAGAGTGTTTTAGTTGCAAATTGAAATTGTAGGTGTCAGATCTCAAATAAACCCTCGTTAGATGTGTTTTATTCGAATTATCTAAGCTATATGATCGATTTCTCCTTTTTGTTCGATGTAAGGGAGGTTATTTGTAATATCTTGATGTTTTTATTTGTCTTAAAAATAATGGTGGTTATTTTTGTTCTTCTCACTCTTTACGATTAATTTGTAGAGACAACCAATGTATGAATTATAATAACTTCCAATATAATGAGCAAAGACAAGGCAACCAAGAATAGTGGTATTATTGAGATTAAGGGTGCAAGAGTACATAACCTTAAGAACCTCTCTGTTGATATTCCGCGAAATCAATTTGTGGTAGTAACAGGTGTTTCTGGTTCAGGGAAATCTTCACTTGCTTTCGATACACTTTATGCTGAGGGGCAGCGACGCTATGTTGAAAGTTTGTCTTCTTACGCACGACAATTTCTAGGTCGTATTGACAAACCTGAAGTAGATTATATTTATGGTATTCCGCCAGCAATTGCCATTGAACAGAAAGTAAATATCCAAAATAATCGTTCTACGGTAGGTACTTCTACCGAGGTCTATGACTTTTTGCGTATCCTTTTTGCTCGATTAGGAAAGACAATTTCACCGATCTCCGGAGGAGAGGTGAAATGTTCTACCGTTGCTGATGTGGTTAATTTTATTGTCTCTTTCCCAGAGAAAACAAAGATGATTTTATTTGCTTCGAAGACCATTGATGAGGATAGTACCATCAATGAAGAGTTGGAAAGTCTTCGACAACAAGGATTCTCAAGAGTTCGTGTTGATGGTCAAATGGTTGCCCTTTCGTCTTTGGCTGATGATTTTTCGTCTACGGCTGATCGTTATGATATTGTAGTAGATCGAATATCTGTGGCTCATGATGATGAGAGTCGATATCGTTATGCCGATTCGGTGCAAACGACTTTCTTCGAAGGAAATGGGGATTGTGAATTGGTGGTGATTAAATCTCCAGAGGATCAGGAGTCGTTCCTTTTTTCTAATCGTTTTGAGAAAGATGGAATGAAATTTACGGTACCATCTCCTGAGATGTTTACATTCAATAGTCCTACGGGAGCTTGTGGTGTTTGTGAAGGATATGGAAAGGTGTTGGGTATTGATCCAGATCTTGTAATACCGAATAAATCTCTTTCTGTATATGAGGATGCGGTGGCTTGTTGGAGAGGAGAGAAGATGTCGGAGTGGAAGAATCAACTTCTGTTGAATGCTCATCATTTTGATTTTCCTGTACATACTCCATATATAGATCTTACAAAAGAACAAAAAGAACTCTTGTGGAAAGGTAACCGATACTTTGCTGGTATAGATGCGTTTTTCCAAATGGTGGAAGAACAGGTTTATAAAGTGCAGTATCGAGTGATGCTTTCTCGTTATAGAGGGAAGACATTATGTCCATCATGTAATGGATTTCGTTTAAAGAAAGAGAGTGAGTATGTAAAGGTTGGAGGATATTCAATACAAGAATTTCTAGACAAGCCTGTTTATGAGTTGACTCCGATGTTCCAAGATATTCATTTTGATGAATATGAGATTAAGATTGCACAACGTGTTATTGAGGAGATATCAAAACGTCTGGAATTAATTGATAAGGTTGGTTTGGGGTATTTAACTTTAAACCGTCTCTCTTCTACTTTGTCAGGTGGAGAGAGCCAAAGATTGAATTTGGTTACTTCTTTGGGGAGTAGCTTGGTTGGGTCTCTTTATATATTAGATGAACCTTCTATAGGTCTTCATTCAAAGGACACTGAAAGATTGATTTCTGTATTAACCGAATTGCGTGATCTTGGTAACACTGTACTGGTGGTAGAGCATGATGAAGATATTATGCGTGCTGCCGATCAGATAATAGATATTGGACCTCGTGCAGGTATGCATGGTGGTGAAGTGGTATTTCAAGGCACAATGGAGGAAATGATGCGAAAAGGAAATACCTTAACTGCTCAGTATCTTTCTGGTGAAAAAGGACTTCCGATACCTTCTTTTAGACGTCCTGTTCGTAATTATATCACTGTTCATGGTGCCAATGAGAATAACTTAAATCATGTAACCACTAAGTTTCCTTTAAATATGCTTACAGTGGTTACAGGAGTGAGTGGATCTGGTAAAAGTACACTAGTGAAAAATACTTTATGGCCTTTTCTAACAAAATATCTTGGTGGTTATGGTAACCCAACAGGAGCACATGATTTTGTTGATGGAGACCTTTCTGCTGTGAAAGCTGTAGAGTTTGTTGATCAGAATCCTATAGGTAAGTCTAGTCGTTCTAATGCAGTAACCTACCTTAAGATATATGATGACATTCGTGCACTTTATGCTTCTCAAAAACAAGCTAAGTTGATGGGAATGAAAGCTGGGTTCTTCTCTTTCAATAGTGAGGGAGGACGATGTGAGCAGTGTAATGGAGAGGGAGTCATCAATGTGGAGATGCAGTTTATGGCTGATGTGAGACTGAAGTGTGACCTGTGTGATGGCAAGCGTTTTAAACCTGAAGTACTAGAGGTGCGCTATCATAAAAAGAGTATATATGATATCCTTACTATGACAGTAAATCAAGCTGTAGAGTTCTTCTCTGTAATGGATGGCAGGTATGAAAAGTCTATAGTAAAGAAATTAAAAACATTGCAAGATGTTGGTTTGGGGTATATTCAATTAGGTCAATCTAGTAGTACTTTATCTGGAGGTGAGAGTCAACGTGTTAAACTCGCTTCTTTCCTTTCAAAAGAAAAGAGTGTCCCTACATTGTTTATCTTTGATGAGCCGACTACAGGACTTCACTTTGATGATGTGACAGTGCTAATGAAGTCGTTGCAAGCGCTTATAGAAAGAGGACATACGGTAATTATTATTGAACACAACTTGGATGTGATTAAAACAGCCGACTGGATTATTGATCTGGGACCTGGTGGAGGAAAAAGAGGCGGTAATGTTGTCTTTGAGGGAACTCCTGAACAGTTGGTGCTATGTGAAGAGAGTATCACAGGAGAGTATCTAAAAGAGAAACTTTAATCATCATATCATACCATCAAAAGAGCTAAGGAAAGTATTGGCAAATGAAGCAGCAAATAAATAAAGAGTTGGAGTATGCAAAAGATTTTGTAGAAAGGTCGTCATGGCATATATTCTTAACAGGAAAAGCCGGTACTGGTAAAACGACTTTTTTACACAGCCTACCAAAAATTACTAAGAAGAAAATGGTGGTGGTTGCTCCTACGGGTATTGCTGCGATTAATGCAGGAGGAATGACGATTCATTCCTTTTTCCAAATTCCTTTTGGTCCTTTACTTACAAAAAAAGCAGGGGCAATAAAGAGCAGCCTCACAGATCAGAAAGTAACCAAGATAAAGATAAAGCAGTTCCAAGCGATGGAGCTGCTTGTGATTGATGAGATTAGTATGGTGCGAGCTGATATGTTGGATGCTATTGATGAAATATTGCGTAAATACCGTCGTAGCATGGAACCTTTTGGTGGCGTGCAGTTGCTTCTTATTGGTGATCTACAACAGTTGCCTCCTGTTGTTACTTCTGAAGATTGGAGTATCTTAAAGAATTTCTATCCTACACTATTTTTCTTTAATAGCCATGCTTTTAAGGAGTGCCGTTATGTGAGAATTGAACTTAAGAAGATCTATAGGCAGGAAGATCCGGTTTTTATCCAGATCTTGAATGAAGTGCGTGATGGTTTTCTCTCTAGTAATTCTAAACTTCTTTTAAATAGACGATATATCCCTAATTTTAATCCCGATAAGGAACAGAGATATATTCGATTGTCAACCCATAATGCTTCTGTAAAAGCAATTAATGATAAAAAACTAGAGGAGTTAAAGAGCAAATCATTTGTTTATAAAGCCCAGATAGATGGTCAGTTTCCTAAGCATAACTATCCTACTGAGTTTGAGTTGGAACTAAAAATAGGGGCTCAGGTGATGTTTATTCGTAATGATAGTTCTTCCCAAAAACGTTACTATAATGGTAAGATTGGGGAGGTTACCTTTCTTAACAAGAAGAAGATACATATTCATTGTGAAGGGGAGGCAGAGGAAATTATTGTACCTAAAGAGCAATGGGAAGAGGTTAAATATGTATTGAATAAGAAGAGTGGAGCTTTGGAGACAAAGATTGTGGGAGTGTTTACCCAATTTCCATTGAAGCTAGCTTGGGCTATTACAATCCATAAAAGTCAAGGACTTACTTTTGCTAGAGCTATTATTGATACCAATAGAGCTTTTGATCATGGTCAGACCTATGTTGCATTAAGTCGTTGTCGCTCTTTGGAAGGATTGGTGTTGACCGAACCAATTAATGAATATGCTGTTATTTGCGATGAGACAGTACGTCTTTTTCATAAGATATCATCCGATGTGGTTCCCGATGATGATTTGCTCGATACGGCCTATAAAGAGTATCAAGTGTCTCTTCTTAGAGATGTTTTTGGGACCAATAGTATTGAGCAATTACTTTTCTCTGTGGTACATCTATTGCAGAAACACAATAGGTGGGAAGGATCTTTGTATGAGGTGATTGAGAAACTTATACATGAAGTGATACAACCATTAGAGGTAACTACCTCTAAGTTTGTAAATTTATTATCGGTTTATATCTATAAGAATAAACGAGAAGAGCTGGTATCAAGACTACGTGATGGTGCTCTGTATTATCAGGAGCACTTGTGTACTCAATTCACTAAGGTTATTGAAGAGGCGGTTTTCGAAAGTGATAATTCCGAATTAAGAGTGGAATGGGCTGAGCTTAATGAAACCCTTTATCGCGTTGTTCAGACTAAAGCACGTTGTTTTGTCGCTTTGATAAATAGTGTTCCTGTCAGAAGTTTAAAGGAAATTATTGCAAAAGAAGAAGGTCGGTTGCTTGTCAAACCACAGCGCTTCGATCTTAAGGATGTGACTTCTAAGAATCCAGAGTTATATGCTATCCTAAAATTGTGGCGAGAGGATAAAGCCTCAGATAAGGAGTGTACTACGAGTGCAATATTGCATTTTAATATTATGAAAGCAATAGCAGATTATGCCCCTAAGACGATGAGTCAGTTAAAAGCTATTCCTGGAGTAGGAACAACGACAACATCTCAATACGGTAGTGAGATTCTTCAGATGGTTCGTCAATGGAGCGATAAGAGCAGTGATGAAGATATACTGCTTAAAAAGTTAAATGAAGATCTAGGACTTAACATCACTAAAGATGCATTCGATCGCTTTAAAGAACTATAATGTGATATAGCTTATTTAATGTCTACAATCTTATCAAATTCATTGGGAGATATCTCTCCTTTTTCCATAAAGAACTGGTTGAATTCAACAAAAGATCCATCGAAATAATCACGAATGATACGCATCCCGATAAAGTGCATGTATTCTTCTCTCGATACAACAGGGAAGTATTGGTGAGAACGTCCAAATGCTTTGTAGCTTACGAATCCTTTTTTCTCAAGTATTCTTACAATAGTTGAAACAGTATTATACGCTGGTTGAGGCATTTCATACATCTCTACCAATTGTTTTACAAATGCTTTTTCCATATCCCATAGAAAAAACATTACTTGCTCTTCTGCGTGAGTAAGCTCTTTGATTGTTTCTTGTTCTCTCATTTGATTATTGCTTTAAAGAATCAGAAAGAGAGAAACCCATTATATGGATTTCTCTCTTTTCTTATATAATGTATTTTAATTTCTTGCTTAAGCAACTTTTGGTTTGTGACCAGCTACTGCATACCAAAGGATGTATAACTCACATAGGATTACTACAATCCATGTCATTTCCCATCCACCTAGTACATCAGCAGTGATACCTTGTAACCATGGAAGAACGGCTCCACCAGCTACACCAATCATCAAAGCACCTGATCCTTTAGATGTATATTTACCTAGTTTGTTGATTGCAAGTGCAAAGATAGCTCCCCACATAATTGAGTGAACTAAACCTACTCCTACAAGTAACCAAGGGTTCTTTAAGATCATACTTAATAGAATCAATGTGATTGCAATTGAAGT
This sequence comes from Prolixibacteraceae bacterium, assembly GCA_025210775.1. Classification (GTDB taxonomy): domain Bacteria; phylum Bacteroidota; class Bacteroidia; order Bacteroidales; family Prolixibacteraceae; genus Halosquirtibacter. Next base: position 98,703 of record JAOARB010000019.1, on the reverse strand, counting down.
TGAAATTTTCAATTGAGTTTGTCCAGAGATTTTAGAGAAGAAAGATCCACAAAGACGTCCAATCAACATACCTCCCCAATAGAAAGTAGCCATTGTTGAAGCGATATCTTTAGAGAAGCTTAAGTCTTCAGCAAAAAGGTTGATGTTTGCACCAATACAAACCTCAGCACCTACATAAACGAAGATACCAATCACACCATATTTTAGTTGGCTGTAAGACCATACGCTTTTGTTGTCATTTGTTGCTTCTTCTTCTTTATCTGCTCCCTCTGATGCGATATTTGGAAGGTGTAGTTTGCTAACTGCAACAGCAACTAGTGCAACAGTTGCCATTAATACTGCAAAAGGAATATATACTTGATCTACTGTTGGAGTTGCTGTTCCAGCAAATACGATACCAGCAACAAAGTGAGGTGCTACAGTAGTACCGATAGAGTTTGATGCTCCACCAATATTGATACGTGTTACAGAAGAAGTTCCTGCCACTTCACAATTAACCAAATAAGGGTTGATTACTACTTGAAGTACAGCTAGTGCACAACCAAGGAAGAAAGAACCAATAAAGAAAACAATAAATGCATAAGGTAGTGTTTCTGATACTCCAATGCTCATAGACCCTAGTACTGAGTCTGAGAATGCAGATATTTCAAAAATACCTAATGAGATAACTAACATCACCAATCCACGAATAAGAGTCGATTTGTATCCATGTTTGTCTACCCAACGAGATGAAATGTTACCCATCGCAGGATACCCCATGAAGAATGCAAAAGTGATAAATGTAGTTAGTGTGTTTTTAAGTGTTCCTGCATTTGATAAAAATGCTGCTTTCAATGGAACTTGGAATTGTTGATTTACTACTGTAAGAAAACCTACAATAAAGAACAAAGAAACCATAATAAGGAATGGTGCTTTGTAGTCAGTTTTTTGGATTTTTGAACTCGATGTCATGATTCTGTTTTATATTTATTCTCTTTTTTATCTATATGGGGGAGCCATATATTTCAATGCGCTTCCCAAAAATATTATAATAATCTTTATTGTTTCATATGTGGCAATGACAAATGTTTGTGTTTGGTGATTTTTTTGTTTTTGTTATTGATATACAGTGTTTTAGATTGCTATGTTTTAGAATATGGATATTTTATTGTTTTTGTTGGTATTTTGTTGTATGGATGGGTTTTGAGAATGCAACAATTTGCATTATTTTTACTTAAATAAATTCTATTTAATATTATGTTTGAGGAACACCTACAAGGAGTAATTGAAAGGGTAACATTTCGAAATGATGAGAATGGTTGGACTGTATTAAAGGTGAAGCCTTTTGGTTCACATCGTACTGTTTCTGTCGTGATGTATGGTGAAGATATCTTTGTAGGTAAAACTTTAGATTTTTATGGTAAATGGATTAGTCATAAGACTTATGGTCGTCAATTTGATGCTAAAAGAGCTATTGAGAAACGACCAGAATCGAATGAGGCTCTTCAGAAATATTTAGGTTCTGGGTTAATTTCAGGAGTAGGACCTGCCATGGCTAAAAAGATTGTTTCCCACTTTGGGAAAGAGACTTTAGATGTTTTTGAGAACAATATCGACAAGTTGCTAGATATACCAGGAATATCAAAAAATAAGCTAGATAAAATATCTGTTGCATGGCAGACCCATCGAGCAGCAAGAGATGTTGTTCAATATCTTCAAGAACATCAATTGCCTATCAGTTATGCCTCTAAGCTTATCGAACGATATGGGGCTTCCACTATTACGACGTTACAAAATGATCCTTATAAACTTATTCAAGACATTCATGGTATTGGCTTTCTAAAGGCTGATGCCATTGCATTGTCAACCGGTATTGAGACATTTAGCCCTCAGCGTATACGTGCGATGATCCTGTATGTGCTTTCTCGTTCGAAAGAGGATGGACATTGCTTTTTGACAAAGAAGATGATTCAAGATAAACTTTCTTTTCTAGAGAGCCGCTTGGATATGGCACTTCTGGATAGCAATCTTGATCTTTTGGAAAAAGAGTTTAGATTAAAGAAAAGGATGATAGAGGACAATCCTGTTTATTATGACAAGAATTTATATGAAGCAGAGTCTTATGTTGGTAAAAAGATAAAAACACTTCTTACTCACTCTTATATCTCAAAGAAGTTAAAATCTACTATCGATTTTAATAAGTTGGAGAAAGGGGAAGATTTTCCTCTCTCTGAAGAGCAGCGAAGTGCAATATCTAATATTGTAAAGCAACCTTTATCTATCTTAACAGGAGGTCCAGGATGTGGTAAAACAACTACTTTACGATTATTGGTAAAGTATCTACAATCACATAAGTTAAGTGTTCTCTTGGCTGCCCCAACAGGTCGTGCTGCTCAACGTATGGGAGATGTTATTGGTGTTGAGGCAAAGACAATACATCGTTTGTTGGCATTTAATGCAATGACAAATAGTTTTAAGTATAATGAAGAGAAACAGTTAGAGGTTGATTTCCTTATTCTTGATGAAACTTCTATGTTGGATATTCAATTGACCTCACATTTGATGCAGGCTATCGGAGATAATACACAGATTCTGTTTATTGGTGATGTGGATCAACTTCCTTCTGTTGGTGCAGGAAATGTGCTTCATGATATGATTCGTAGTGAGGCTATTTCTGTAAATAAACTCTCTTCGATCTTTAGACAAGCTGCTTCTAGTTCGATAATACGTTATTCGCATGAATTGAATGAAGGTGTGTTACCTCAGATAAAAACCCCTATTCAGCATCCTTCATTATGGAAAGAAAAGGAGGATTGTATGTTTGTTGATAGTGAAGTAATAACACAAGAGCAATCAGACTTTATCCGACGGGTTAGAAATCATTTTAACTCTTTACATGATGACGATTCTAGATGCAAGGATCCAATGATGTATGATGGTTATCAGTGGGATGGTTTCCAGGTTCCTGAGAAATTTAAAAATAGCAATCTAACCAATATCGCTCTAAGTAAATCTGAAACAGAGGGACTCAAACATATTTTAAAACGAGTATCTCCTTTTTCATCTATTCATTACGGGTTAAATGCATTAGATATGGTTATTAAACTTTATTGTGAAACGATTTCTCGTTATCTCGGTAGTGGATTAGAGATTCAAGTTTTAACACCAATGACCAAAGGAATGATGGGAACAGAAAATCTAAATCATTGTTTACAAGATAAGATTAATCCTGCTCATACTTCCAAGAATGAACTTGTTGTTGGAAAGTATACTCTTAGAGTCGGAGATCGAGTTATTCAAAAAAGGAATAATTATGATTTAGAGGTATTTAATGGAGATATTGGTACTGTCAGTGAGATTGAACCACGAAAGAAGAAGTTGGGTGTGGTTTATAATGATAAAAATGGAAGTCGTGAGGTGTGTTATTCTCAGGATAATATTCAGGATTTAGATTTAGCCTATGCGATCACAATACATAAATCACAGGGGAGTGAATTTGATGCTGTGATTATTCCTTTGGTGTATCAACATTTTACGATGTTGACACGTAACCTTGTTTATACCGGAATGACAAGGGGAAAGAAATGCGTGGTCTTTGTTGGAAATAGAGGAGCATTAAAGCGTGCTGCAGAAACCACAAGACAAACTGAACGATTGACTTATTTATCTCATTTGATTGCTAAAGAGGGATAATCCTTATTTATATTTAAGATTTAGAGGATTCGAACTCATTAGATAGTTATTGTTTTTATATTCTAAAGATAAAGCTTTTCCATCATTCTCTTCTTTGTTGGTAATTGATATTGTGTAGTCGAATCAAATACTATACTGGTCGTTGGGTTGATAATTAATGTGTTCTCATCTTATTCTATTGTAGTGACCTTTTGGGGATAAAAAGAGAAATAGATGCAAAATATTTTTTGTGATATCCTATGTTTCCTATCTCTTAGTGGTTAAAGTTGTTGTTTTATTGATTAACCTACATTGAAATTTGATTACGTTTAACCTTTGCCATTTTCATTGATATTCGTAATAAGAACTACCTTATGTAAGGTCTTTTTTTTAGATATTTTACTGGCAAAGCTTATTTTAAAATTCTATTTTTATTTAAAGGAATATTTATCATTTATACCTTTCGAGAGAAGAGAATTATGATGTTTTTCGAACAAGAGTGTTTGTTGATATATTTGGGGTTAATATTTAAGGGGATATATTTCTTGATATGATAAAAAAAGAGGCACTCTTTTCAAAGAATGCCTCTGGAATATTTTTACTTCCGAAAAACTAGAATGATTGATTTTTGCGTTGTTCTGTATGAAGTTTTCTTGCTAATACCTGTTCTCTTTCTAATGCTCTTTTGCGATGAGTTTCAAATTCTTCCTGTATATCATCTAATTTCTCTTGTGTTCTTCTTGTAACAATGTGTGCACGCTTAAATAGCATGTAACAAATTACACTAAAGGCAATTAGTATAACGATAATGCTCCACAAGATTGTTTGATAGGTTGATTTCTCAACTAGCATTCCCATAACGGACATGCTGTCTTTTTCTTCAGATATTTGAGCTAATTTCTCTTTAGTTTGAGTCAATTCATTATTCAGACTTTCTACTTCTGCTTTAAGTTTTACTGTCTCACTATTGGCTTTTTGCCATTGTTGTTCTTTTGCTTGTAGAGAATCTTTGATGTTTTTCTTAAGATCATTAAACCAAGCTATCTTAACTACCTTATAATCCTGATATTTGGTCGATCTTTTATATATCAAATCAAATTGATCCTCAATACTTTTATCCTTAAGAGTAAACTTAGGACGAGGCTTTCTTGCTACTTTTGTTGTTGTAGCGCTTTGCGTTGTTGCTGCCTCTTGAGCAAATATAGTGGTGCTAAATAATAGTGTAAGCAGCAACAATGTTGATTTTAATGATCGCATTCCAATACCTTTTTTAATGTTCTGTAATAATGATTTTTCTCATGGTTTCGTAAGAGGATCAGACAAATATAATAAATAAAGTCTTAGTTGTAAAACATATTCAACAAGACCATCATGATTCCCAGAATAGCATATACTCCACTCATGAAGTAAGATAAGATTCTTTCGTCTAAATTACTCATCTTTTTAGCGCTGATTGTTCCTGCAATCGTAGCTACTACAGCCACGATTATTCCATTCTCTATGTTTACGTTGCCATGATATAGATGACCAGCTACTCCTGCTGAAGCGGTAAGCGCCATCATAAAAATGGAAGAGCCTAATGCATTGTGTAGGCTAAAACCACAAAATAAGATTAATATTAATAATAAGTTGGTTCCTCCTCCTGCTCCCATAAATCCTGTCATAAATCCACTAGCACCAGCCAAAATAAAACATGCCGAAGCTTTGACTATAGGATTTTGAAGAAAAGGAGGAAGCATTGATTTATTTTCTTCTCCAATCTTTTGTTTGGCTCCTGTACGAAAGATCATAATAGCCAGAATTACCATAAACCCACCAAAGGATGAGCCTAAGCCTCTTTCTGGAATCATATCAGAGAAGTAGGAACCTATTGGTGCAAATAGTACTGTTCCCAATAACACCATTAAACTCTCTTTGATCTTTATATGTCCTTTTTTGAAATAGGTAAAAGAGATAAACAAAGGAGCAACGACATCTACCACTAAACTTGTTCCGATGGCCTGATGTATCGAGAAATTAAGTAGAATACTTAATAGCGGAACTACGACCATTACACTTGAGGCTCCTGTGATGCCTGTTACTATCCCTGCGATTATTCCAATAAAGATCAATAAAAGATGAGCCATATTTATTTTAAGGTGTGTTACAAATTGAAGTAGCAAATATATAACTTATTATTCGATTCCCATGGAATGAGATCCGAATATAAGAGTTCATGATGGTTGAGTTGTCTATTCATCTGCTATTTTTATTCCATTTAATTGTACTATTTATTTTATTGGATGTACTTTTGTAACGTTTTTGACGGATCAAGATATTTGAATTGTTCGTAGTGGTTTTAAACGTTATTATATATTATGCTTGAGAAATTTAGAGAGAGATTACCGCATGTACAACAGTTGTCTTCTTTGGGGTATTTGACTAAATGGCTTTTACTATCTCTTTTAGTAGGACTTCTTGCAGGAGCTGCTTCTGCCTTCTTTTTAAAGTCCCTTCATTGGGCTACCGATTTTAGGAATGAGCATATGTGGCTTGTCTTTGGTTTACCAATAGGAGGTTTGTCTATCGGTTTGATGTATCATTATTGGGGTAAAGGAGTGGTGAAAGGAAACAACCTCCTTCTTGAGGAATTTCATAGTCCAAAGAAGATTATTCAATTGCGTATGGCTCCTTTGGTTCTGATAGGAACAGTGATAACTCATTTCTTTGGTGGCTCTGCTGGTCGAGAAGGTACTGCTGTTCAGATGGGAGGGGCCATTGCAGATCAATTTACAAAATGGTTTAAGTTAAATGAAAGAGACCGCCGTATTCTTCTCTCTTGTGGTGTCGCTGCTGGTTTCGCTTCTATTTTTGGCACTCCTTTAGCTGGTGCTGTATTTGGTTTAGAGGTGTTTACAATAGGACGTTTGAGATACGACACAATTGTACCTACGTTCCTTTCGGCAGTATTTGCAGATTATGGTTGTCGTTTGTTCGATATTCATCATACCCATTATCAGATTTTTAGTGTGCCTGCCTTTGAAATACAAAATTTCTTATGGGTCATATTGGTAGGTGTATTTTGTGGATTGGCTGGGATGCTCTTCTCTAAAGGAGTTCATTTCTGGGGTTCTTTATTTAAAAAAATAAAATATCCTCCTTTGCGTCCTGTTATCGGTGGAGTTATTCTTGCTTTGGTTATTTGGGGAATGAATTTTGATACAAAATATATTGGATTAGGGGTTCCTACTATTGTCGACTCTTTTTCACAACAGATGAATTGGTACGATTTCTTGTTAAAGATTTTGTTTACCACCTTCACTCTTGGTGCTGGATTCAAGGGCGGTGAAGTTACTCCTCTGTTTTATGTTGGTGCTACCCTTGGTAGTGCACTCTCTTTCTGGGTTCCTCTTCCTATCTCTCTTTTGGCCGGAGTGAGTTTTGTAGCAGTCTTTTCAGGTGCTACCAACACACCTATTGCTTGTACTATTATGGGGATAGAATTATTTGGAGCAGAAAGTGCTGTCTTTATTGCGATTACTTGTGTTATTGCATATCTGTTTTCTGGTCATTCAGGAATCTATAGCGCACAAATAGTTGGTAGTCCTAAACATTGGAACTATGATAGTGAAAAGGGAATGACTCTGTCTGAAATTGATGCAGAGAAGAAGGTGAAATAAACATTCATATTTATAAAAATGAAAAGCGATGAACTACTCTTGTAATAAGAGGGTTCATCGCTTTTTTTCGATTTAAACTACAAGTAACTAATTGATAAAAAGATGTATTGACTAATGAAAAGACTAGGTGTTTTGTCTACTAAAACACTATTCTATCTCTTTTGTTTCTTATAATCGTATTTTATTCCTTCTACCATCCATTCAGCAATAAGTTGCCTATTTCGTGGTTGTAGTAGACGTTTCTGATCTCTTCTATTTTTTATATTCCCAAGCTCAATAAACACTGCTGGAGGATCTGTCATAGAAAGCATATGAAGATCGCGAGGAACTACTTTCCCTTTATATCCACGATGAGGTTGATAATATTCGTATTTACGACGGATAATCTCTCTCATATTATATGCTGTTTTCTTTCCTTTGCTGCTATTTTTAAAATAATAGAAGAATAGGTCTATTTCACTAGAAACAAGATGTGCATCCACGTGCATGACCAATAGCCGTTGATATTGGAATTTCTTTTTATTCTTCTTGTAAAGATTATTTACAGCCTTTGTTCTTTGTCTTAGTCTCTGTTTTTGACTTCTAGGAATTTTTTTATTAGGATAACAAACTTCTTTTGTGTTATTTATTAAGAACTTATCATCACGGATACCATCCTTGGGATCTCTTGTTATAATGTATACGGTAGCTCCTTCTTTAATGAGTTCTCTTCCAAGACGAAGGGTTACATCATAAGCATATTCATCTTCTGTGATCATCTTTTTATCAATCATCTCAATTGCACCAGGGTCTGGACCTCCATGACCACTAACGAGATAAAAGGCGCACCCCTTAAGATGCTGATTCATTATGCTGACCGTATCGTACTCACTGCCAAAGATCGAATATCTCCTTACTGTACGATTTGTTGATGCTTTTGCTTTGGTTGTAGCACTCTTCGATACAATAGGAATTTTATACTTTAAGCCCGCATATATATGATGGTCTTTCCCTATCTTTTTTTCATTTAATGCAATAAATTGACTCTTGTACTTAATGGGATCTAGGTGATTCCTTTTTAAGATCTTAATGATACCATCTCCCTCTTTAGCAATAATATACTTGTAGCTTTTTTGACCAAGAGCTATGGAGGAGATAAAAAGAAGAAAAACGGTGAATAAGATTATATTTTTATTCGTGTTGATCATAGAGTACTTTAATGTTGTTTGATGCTTAGACAATAGTTGTGTTGTTATTTTGTATAACCTATAACGATTATACAACAGCTTTGTTCATAAAAATTAGATGTCTAATGTTGAAATGAATAATAAAGACATGATTAATCTTTCATCATGAAGATGAATTTTAAACAAGCTTTCGAATATAAAACTTTCTATTTGAAGTTTTAGTATGAAAATTAGATTTTAGTTTTGTTTGCTCTAAATTGTTTAGGGCTTATTGAATGGTGCTTCTTAAATATTTTGGAGAAATATTTGGGATCAGAATAGCCACAAATATTAGCAATCTCTGCAATGGTCTTTTCATTATAGGTTAATTCTTGTTCTGCTTTTTTCATGCGTTTTAGTGTTAGAAATTCATTCGGGGTAACACCTATCTCTGCTGTGACTTTTTTATAAAGTGAAGAGTAACTCATTTGTAATTTATTTGCTACTTCTTCCATCGAGAGATTAGTATTGGATAGCTTTTGATTTAAAATCGTCTCTAGTTTATAAATAAGGGAATGTTGAGATGATGGATAAAGGTAATTATCTGTTTCGATTTTTTGCTTCTCTTTTACTCTTATTTGATTCTGTATTCTAATTTTTAGTTCTTCTATATCAAACGGCTTTGTAATATAATCGATTATCCCCAATCTTAGGGCTTTTTTGCGTTGTATTGAGGAGTGGTTTCCAGATATAATAATAAATGGAATATTCTTGCTTTGTGGGTTCTGATGGATCTTATTATACAGCCCAATGCCATCCATATAATCAATCTCTAGATTGCTCAGAATTAGATCAAAATGATGCTTTTCTGTTTTGTCTATAGCTTCTCTACTATTTTCTACTGCTGTGACATGAAATGTCTTTTTTAAATAGTTGACTAGGTAGTCTCTCATTTCTATATGGCTTTCAACAATAAGAATATGTGATGGGAGAGAGGGTGATCCATCAAATGGTGAGTCGGTATACTTTAATAGTCTATTAACCTCTTCTTGTCTATTCTCTCGTTTAATGCTAGTGTCTGTCTTTTGAGGAATTTGTATAATGAATTTGGCCCCATTAGGTGTTGGTGCTAGTTGAATGCTCCCTTGGTGAAGAAAAATAATCTCTTGGCACACAGCTAATCCCACACCAACACCTTCTTTTTGAGAACTATGTTCGTATTGATAAAACATGTCAAAAATATGATCTTGTTTTTGATCAGGTATTCCACACCCATTGTCTTCAATTATCATCTGAAGAACTTGTTGTGATCTATCGTGTTTTACTTCAAAACGGATATGCCCGTATTCTGGAGTAAAACGAAAAGCATTTGATAAGATGTTAAACCATACATGAGTCATCTTATCCTTATCGTAACAAAATAGGGTTTGTTGTGGATGATAATCAAGGGTTAGGTTAATATGTTTCTGTTTTGCTTGTTTGTGAAAAATGTCGATGGTTTGCTGTAGATGATCCTTTAAGTTGTTACTCTTAATTTTCAATTCTTCAAGGAGTTCATTATTCTCTTTTGAAAAGAACATATTTTTTGTGATAGAGGATAGACGAACAGCATGGCTCTTTACTTTCTGAACTCTCTCAGCCAATTCAGGTTGATCATCGAGTGCCTCTATGATACTGTCTATAGGCATCATTAATAGACTTAATGGTGTCTGTATCTCACGAGACATTTTTGAATATAGCTCGATTTTCATATTATAGAATTTCTCTTTCTCTTTACGTTTCCACGATTCTAGTTCGAGTTTCTGGTTTAAAAATTTCCAACGAGTAATGAGATGAATAAGAAAATAAAATAATACAATTGCAATGCAAAAATAGAGTGTGATTGCCCACCATTGGAGCCATAATGGGTTTGCAATGGAAATATCAATAATTTTTCTTGTTTTCTTGTTAATGCCTATCTCTTTCTCAATAATCAGTTGATAATTCCCTGAAGGAATATTGGTGTAAGTAATTTCATTTACGGAAAGAGGTCTTAGCCAGTTGGTGTCAAATCCATTAAGTTTATAGCGATATCTTTCTTTTATATCTAAAGAAGAGTGTCTCGATGAGAAAACAATACGGAAAGCATTTTGATCATGTTTTAATTCAAGTTTTTTTATATCGTTATATCCTGATAGGTTTTTAAAGACTTTACTAGCATCTCTATTGCCAATCTGTAGTTTGTTTATTAAGATAGAGGATGGCCTATTATCTCTTTTTTCTAGAGCATGGGTGTCGAGTATTGTGACCCCCTTACTTCCTCCAAAATATATTTTGTCTTGATGTTGGAAAGAGCAACTGTTGTCGTAATTGTTAATGATTTCGGCATTTTCTCTATCCCACTGATATAGTTTGTTTTGAGATAAATTATACTCTATTATTCCATTGTCAGTCGTCATATAGAGCAGGGAATCTCTTATGGATTCAATACTACGAATATTGTGTGTGTTAAGGTTCTTGAATTTTATGATTGGATCTTTAATTTTTCCACTCCATTGGAATAGACCATTATTTCTAAATGCAAAAAGAAATGTGTCATCAGATTGTTTTTCTCCAGTGTTAAATATGAATGGTTTATCCTCTTCGATATGTATTTTAGAGATCTTTGTCTTAGCTATTTGGTTATAATTCTCAATAACAAAAATATCTGTATGAGATGCCACCAAAAGTTGGTTGTTTTGTATTTGCTCCATATAGAGTATGGGGCCTGTGGTATTTGAAAAAGAAGATAAGGAGAAGTGACGTATATCTTCGTTGTTATGATTTATACAGTGTACTCCTTGTTGGCTACCAATCCATTTGTTATTTTGAGGATCTACGTAGATGCTACGTACATCTTTTACCTCCTTGCCATTATCTGCAAATAATTTGAATGTATGGTTATGTTTTGTTGTATCCAAATATCCTACACCACTTTGATAGGTCCCATACCAGATGTTATTTTGTTTATCTTCTGTAATACACTGAACGTAGTTGCCGTTGAGATGAAAGTTGTTATTCCTAATTTGGAGGGTATCCTTTATTCCTTCATAAAGAATGCCATCTCCATCTGTACTAAACCATTTTTCTCCTTTTTTATTGATATATATTCCCAAGGTACGTGTAGGAATAGAATACTTTTGTCCATAGTGATAGCCAACCCCTTTGTCTTTACGGTGATAAGTGCGAATATTCCCAGAATTGGTAATGATCCACATTTCATTCTGGGCTATTTGTGCAAGAGCAACTACGGCATTGCTACCTAATGAGAGTTCATTATAGGGCTGGTGTATGGTGGAGGATATAATATTCCCTTTGGTGTCTAGCTCTATTAAACCAGCACCATCTGTTCCCACCCATAGATGGTTATATGGATCTAGGTGTAATGAATAAATAAAATTGCTTTTAATCCTATGTAGTAACGAAGGGCTATCTTTAGAATAATTCACCCAACTGTCTGGAGTATAACGAAACAACCCTTTGTTTTCTGTTCCAATCCATAGTTCGTCTGGAGATGCTCCTGCCTCAAGTTTTATCCAACTTGAATGAATATTTTTCAATAGCTGTGTCTGTTTAAATTGGCTTTCTCCTAACGACAGGTATAATAGAGAACCCTTTTTTGTTGCGATCCATATGGTTCCATTGTTTAGAAGAGTTAAGTCCTGAATACGTCCTGTGGAGGAAGGTAATTGGTAGTGCTTTGTTTTCTTTGTTTCCCAATTGTATTCTGTCAACCGATCATTGGACATCCCGATCCATAGTGTCTCCTCTTTTATCCAGAATCCATTAGGTCTGTTTTTTAATAGTGGAAATTCAACCTCGGCTGTTACAGGTTGTATGATGTTATCATATATGCGAATCAATTCTCCCTTACTACTTAAAAGAAGTAGTGTCCCTTTCCTCTCTTTCTGTATGTTTATAATGGAAGCCTTTCCCATAACAGTTTCTAATTGAAGAGTATAGTTTTCCATCTTTTGACCATCATATCTTAAAAGGTGATGATCTGCAAAGACCCAGATATAACCTTTGTGGTCTTTTAAAACACCTTTGGGTAGGAAATGGTATTCTTTAACCACGTCTATTGGTATAGATCGAAAGATAGGCTCACTTGTTTGTGTAAAAACGAGTATGGGGTGTAAAAAGAAATAAAGTAATATTAAACTCTTTGGGAGATGATGAATCATGGTTCTTCTTCTTTGTGTTCTAGCTTAGTGATCAATTATAAAAATAGCATTCTTCAGAGCATTTTCAAAAAAATAAATTTATTGTGGAATCTAGCTTTAGATGATTCTAGTTGTTTTTATATCGTGACGCTCTATGTCCAATACACTATTTTCTCTCTCTACTGTTTAATTACAAAAAAAGTATGCGTGTTTTAGATGAATTGATAATATCTTTTGAATACTAAAGCTTTGTTGCTATTTTCAAAAGACGTTTAATAATTCTATTAGATTCATAATTATGGCAGATTTGAATGTTCAAAATACCCCAATGGTACGTTGTCAGTGGTGTGGTAACGATCCTGATTACGTGCACTATCATGATACAGAGTGGGGAATACCTAAATTGGATGACTTGGCTCTTTTTGAGAAAATATCATTAGAAGGGGCACAAGCAGGATTAAGTTGGATTACAATTCTACGCAAAAGGGAAGGATATAGAGCTGCTTTTGAAGGTTTCGATCCACATAAAATTGTGGCTAAAGGAAAAGATCATTTTATGCAACATATGGATAATCCCAATATTGTACGCCACCGTCTTAAGATTGAGAGTGTCTATACTAATGCTTTGGCATTTATTAAGATACAAGAAGAGTTTGGGTCTTTTGCAAAATATTGGTGGCAATGGAGTGATTTTAAGATCATTGATTTGTGTCCATCAAAATTAGAAGATGTTCCATCACAAACACCTCTGTCAGTGAAGATCTCAAAGGATATGAAGAAAAGAGGTTTTCGTTTTGTAGGCCCTTCGATCATCTATTCAATGATGCAAGCCACAGGAATGGTGAATGATCATATTGCATCTTGTTCATTTCGAAATCATGGTAAAACAGTCGATTCTTCTATGTTTGGAGTTTAAAAGATTGAAAATAAGATCATAATTATTTCGTATCATTTGTTTTATCGGACAAAGAGCTCTTTCTTTGCAGATCTTACAAGAAATGGTAAATCTGGATTTTTGATAATGAATAAGAAGGTTAATATTGTTACATTAGGTTGTTCGAAAAATCTAATTGATTCTGAATTGTTTATGGGACAACTTCAGGCTAATGGATATGAGGTAGTTACAGATTCTAATGATACCGATGCGGATATCGTTGCGATCAATACCTGTGGTTTTATCTTAGACGCAAAAGAGGAATCTATTAACACGGTATTGGACTTTGTAGAGGCCAAAAAACGTGGAGAAGTATCTAAAATCTTTGTTTTTGGATGTTTGACGGAAAGATATAAGGACGAGTTGATGGCTGAAATTCCTGAAGTGGATGGCTTCTATGGTAAGTTTCAAGTGAAAAAGATGGTAGAGGATTTAGAAGGCGAATATAAGATGAGCTTAAAGAATCAACGCTATGTTACCACTCCTTCTCATTATGCGTTCTTAAAAATATCTGAAGGATGTAATCGTACTTGTTCTTATTGTGCGATCCCTTATATTACAGGGAAGCATAAGTCTCGTCCTATGGAAGACATTATTGTTGAGGCGACACTTTTAGCTAAAAAGGGTGTAAAAGAGCTCTTGGTCATTGCTCAGGACTTGTCTTTCTACGGTTTGGATCTATACAAAGAGCAACGTCTAGGTGAATTGGTAAGTCAGTTGGCTAAGATTGAAGGAATCGAATGGATTAAACTGCATTATGCTTATCCATCTAATTTCCCATATGATCTTTTACCTGTGATGAAGCAAGAGCCTAAAGTGGCATTGTATTTAGATATTGCATTACAACATATCTCGGATCATATGTTAAAACTAATGCGTCGTAATATTAACAAACAAGAGACCATTGATCTGTTGTCTCGTATTCGTGAAGAAGTTCCAGGTATTCATCTTCGTACTACTTTATTGGTAGGTCACCCAGATGAAACAGAGGAGGATTTCGAAGAACTTTGTCAGTTTGTAGAAGAAGCTAGATTCGAGCGCTTAGGTGTTTTTGCTTATTCTCACGAAGACAATACCTACGCTGGTGAGCATTATGAAGATAATGTACCACAAGAGGTGAAACAAGAGCGTGTAGACCGTATTATGGAGCTACAACAAGACATCTCATTGCTACACAATGAGAAAAAAGTTGGAAGTAGAATGAAAGTAGTCGTAGATCGTATTGAAGGAGATCTTTATATTGGTCGTACAGAGTTCGACTCTCCTGATGTTGATGGTGAAGTGTTTATCTCTTCGGAGAATGAGTTGGAAATAGGTCAATTCTTAGAAGTAGAGATCACTGAAGCTGCAGATTATGATCTTTATGGTCAAGCATAAACTACGATATTAATGATATTAAAAAAGGACAAATAGTGATTTCTATTTGTCCTTTTTTCTTCTTGTGAATGTTATATTTACACCTAGTTTAATCTAGATGTTTTGTATCGCTATTTTGCTATGACATTTTAAATAGAAGAAGATCTTCGACCTGTTTAAATATACGACTATGCACCCTTTCCTTTTTATCGGTCGAAGATCCATTAAAATAAGTAGATCATTAGATTTATCCCAAATAAGTGGTTTTTTAACAATAAAATAAGCTTTGTCTATTAAGTGGCGAATAAATCTAAAAAAACAGATCTACTTACCGTTTTCTTTTTCAATGATACGATTAGCATTTATCTGTCATTATTTCTTCTTATTGTAATAACTAGATTTGTGCGTACTTATAATACAATTTCCTTATTTGTTTTGTTTGATTAGGATGAACTGTTTTAAAGTATTTTATCGTTTTTTGTCACTCCATCATAATTCTTTGCATTTGAACTGAACTATTGTCCTTATGGTAGTTTTTCGTAATAATGGATTTTTTGTGTGTTGAATTGTTATCTTTGATCATAAGAGCTTTTTATGATGTTCTTTTAAAAATAGAAGTGGTAGCAATAAACAATTATAAATAGGTAGAGTATGAAAATAATAGAAACACCTCTAAAGGATTTGGTTATTATTGAGCCAAACGTGTTTGAGGATGCCAGAGGTTATTTTATGGAGTCTTATAAACAAAGTGTTTTGGAACCTTCTAGTGGTTCTTTTCATATTATTCAAGAAAATGAATCTTTCTCTAGAAGAGGTGCTTTAAGAGGATTACATTATCAAGCCCCTCCTTTTGCACAAGCGAAACTTGTTAGATGTATCCATGGAGAAGTTTTGGATGTGTGTGTAGATATTAGAAAGGATTCTCCTACTTATTTAAAAAGTTATTCTGTCGTTCTTTCGGATAAGAACAAACTTCAGATATTCGTTCCTAAGGGATTCGCTCATGGTTTTATTACTTTGAGTGAGACTGCCCTTTTCTCATATAAGGTGGATGCACCTTATGCTCCTCAATCTGAAGGGGGAATCTATTGGAATGACCCTGCTCTAGATATTGATTGGAGATTGAATGGTTTGGATTATATTATCTCCGAAAAGGATAGCAAACTACCTAATATTTCAAAGTGGGAATCACCATTTGAGTAATTTATATTTATATCATATTTTATAGAAAGGCCGTAAGATTAACCATCTAATGGCCTTTTTTTATACACTAATCGTTCAAAACAGCGTATAATAGTATCCATTTTTTTGTGTGAGAGTGAAAATAATCCCAAATGTATTTTTTGGGCTACTTGGGATTAATAAATAAAGCAGTTTTCTTTTTTTTAGACTTATGTTTGTAGTGATGTTGAAAGAGACAAATCCTTAATATAATTGTTTTTTGAATGAAGATAATTGTTTAAGGTGTCGACTATTTATTTGCTATAGCAGTTCGTTTAATGAAAAACTGAAATACTAGAGTATGATAAGAAATGGTTTAATTCATCTTGTTTTGATTCTTGCATTTGCTTCTTTTCAAGTAAATGCGAAGGGTAAAGTAAAGATGGTCTCTTCCAAAAAAGAGATAATTGATATTACAGCTTCGCTTTCTTCTGGGGATACATTATTCGTGGAAGAAGGTACATACAAAGATTTAAATTGGGTGATTCGTGCCCAAGGAACTTTTCGTACGCCAGTTGTCATCAAGGCAAAGAAAGGTGGAAAGGTGAAAATTACAGGTAATTCTCATGTAGAATTAAGAGGTAGCTATATCGTTTTTGATGGATTCTTGTTCTGTAATGGTGCAAGAGACCCAAAACAATGGAGGTCTCATGGTCCTGGATTGATTGCTATATATGGGAGTTTTAATCGTATAACAAACTGTAAGGTTGATAATTTTGATCAAGCCAATTCTGCTTATATAACCACTTCCTTAAATGAAAAGGGTGAAGTGCCTTTATATTGTAGAATTGATCACTGTTCTTTTACAAATAAGAAAACGTTAGATCAAGTAATAAATCTTAATAATAGGATTCATCAAAGGTCAAAGGAATCGGCTCCAGCGATGTACCATCGTATTGACCATTGCTATTTTAATAATCCTTTTAAGAAGAGCGGCAATGCAGGGGGTGGTATTCGTATTGGATATTATCGTAATGATGTGGGGCGATGTGTTGTAGATTCAAATTTATTTGTGAGTCACAATTCTGAACCAGAAATCATTACAAGTAAGTGTCGTGAGAATTTCTTTTATGCAAATACATTTGTTGATTGTAGGGGAACATTAAACTTCCGTCATGGGGATCGACAAGTAATGATAAATAACTTCTTCTTAACGAAGAATGAGAAACAAGGATGTGGAGGAGCCTTTATTTGGGGGAGCGAGCATTTAATTGCTTGTAACTACTTTCAGTTAGGGTCTTTAATAAAGGAGAGAGGTAATGCCGCTCTTTATATCAATCCGGGAGCTGAGGATGTAGAACATGCTTTGGGTTTCAATCTATCTATTGTAAACAATATGTTTGTGAATAATAATGGATTGGCAATTCATTTTGAGCCTCTTAGGGCGCGTCGAGAGGCAGGATGCGTCAAAAGAAACTACACTTTTGCTTTGCCATATGATTTGAGAATAAAGGGGAACATTTTTTATCAAGATAAATTCTTGAACTCTCCTTTTTTCTACACATCCCAAACGCCTAATCAGTTAGGAGTTTTTAGTGAAAACTTTTTCTATGGAGCATCCACAGGGTTTGGTACGAACCCTCCTGGTATGACCCAAAGAAAGATGAGACTGAAGAAAAATAAACATGGAATTTACCAAAGACCTAAGAAATTCTCTTATGTTTTAAGTAAACCAATGACAATTGAAGGTCTTGATTGGGACTTTTCAAAACTCGCTTCTGAAGGAATTAAAGGATCTCCTTTAAACGAATCTGAAGTGGGACCTAAATGGTAAATAATAATTTTAGATAGACTGTTACATATTTTGGTTGAACCAACTCTCTTTTAGGGGGTTGGTTTTTTGGTGTCATAGCCCTGATCATATAGCGCTTGTTCATAAAAAGGTGGAAATCAAAATATTGATAATGGTTTTATACAGCGTATCTCAACCTAGAATTCCATAGGTCAAATAGGGGGTTCCTCCATGGTTCCTCCATGGTTCGTCCATGGTTTGTCCATCGATTTGGGGGTTTTCGATGGAGAAACCATGAAGGAACCATGGACAAAGTACGATTTAAACTACTACTATTCTGTATTGATTTATGTTAAAACGTGGCGATATGTTGAGAATGTCTCTTTCTTTGATTTCAATAGAATTGGACCATGTGATTACATCAAAGCTCTGCAAATAAAAGGACAGGGTGCAGATTTTCTTTCTTCTTGAGTTTATCGACAACTTCTCGATGCTTCTATTATGATTGAAACCAGTTTTCTTAATAAAGGAGAACTGTTTTTTTTATTTCTTACTCCAATTGGTCAGTGACTTTAGTTACAAACTAAAAGAAAGATTCGCTATATGTTTGCCAATAACAAATATGATGGTCTTTTAAATAATGATCTCTTTTACTCAAACAATTGATCTTTTAGAGCTGTTGTTTTAAGGAAAATATCACTTCCCAAAGAAGGTTACATAGCTAAGGGGAATCGTTCGTATTAGGAGATATTAAAAGCACCATTTTAGGTTGAATTGTTATTTGATAAAGTCAATAAATCACTGAAATATGAGAATGAATCGATTTTTATGGATATGGTTATTTATGTTGTTTGTTTCATCAACATGGGCACAGAAACAGAAAGAATTATCTCTTAAAGAGGCATTGTCTCTTTCCTATGAACAAAATAGTACTATCCAGATTGCATATGAAGATTTGAAAGCTGCGATTGCCGATTATAAATCTACCAATGCGATTTTTATGCCACAAGTGGTACTGTCCGAAAACTATATTTATACCAATAATCCAATGCAAGTTTTTGGAGTGAACCTTCAACAGACTTCCATTACTTCTGCTGACTTTGCTCCTGATAAGTTGAACAATCCCGATGCTACGGATAATTGGAATACTTCTGTTATGGTTCAGATGCCTCTTTTTAATCTAGATAAGATCTACGAAAGAAAAATGGCCAAAGAGGTCAGTAAATCTAAATATTCGTCTCTGCAACAAGTATATAATTTAATGGAGTTTGAAGTGAAGAAGGCTTATTATGCTTTGCAACTTGCACACGAGAGGGTGCGTGTAATGGAAGAGGCATTGTCTAGTTCTAAGTCTTCAGAAGAGGTGGTTGCATCTTTAAAAAGAGAGGGGTTGGTAACCCAAGCCGACAAGTCAATGTCTATGGTTTATGCCTTAAAAACAGAGAATGGACTCCTTGCAGCAAAGAACGATTATCGTCAAGCAAACAGATACCTTCTCTTTTTGCTAAAGCTGGATGCTGATATAGAAGTTTTACCTACCGATAGGCTAGGAGAGATATCTATTCCAACAGAACCGATGTCTGGTGTGGTATCAGTGGAAAGAGCTGATTTAATGGCACAACGTCATTATGTTCAAGCTTTGGAAAATAGAGTAAAACAAAATAAGGCTTCATGGATTCCTTCGTTGAATGCCATGGGGAGTTATGATTTAAACTCGAAAGAGATTTTTAGTGGATCTAGTAATAGTTATTGGGTTGGCGTCTCTTTACAGTGGAAACTTTTCCAAGGAGGGATGCGTATATCTCAAAATAAAAAACATAAGGCAGAATATCGAAAAGCCCAACATCAGCTTCTTCAAATGGAAGACAAAGCGAACATGGAATTGCAGAATACCCTAGATCAACTGAAATTATATGAAAAGCAAACCGACATTATGTATCAAGCTTTTTTACAGTCTCAAGAATCGTATGCCATTAAATTTAATCGTTATGGGGAAGGGTTAGAGAAGACCAGCGATATTCTTCAGTCTAAATCGGAGATGGAGCAAGTACATCTTCATTACCTTCAGTCACAATACCAGTACTCATTGGCATATTTCCAACTGCAGTGGATGCTTAAAAAATAGAATAATGAAACGATTAACAATATTAGGATCCATCTTTATGGTTGCGTTTTTGACCTCTTGTGGTGGAAAGTCAACTACTCCAAATAAAAAGCAACACTCTATTGCTGTCTCTACTGTGAATGTGAATCTAATGGAGATATCTCGTCCACATCGTTTTAGTGGAACGGTTCATGCGGAAGAAGCTGCTCAGTTAAGCAGCCGTATTATGGGGACGATACAGATGTTAAAGGTGAAATCTGGAGATAGCGTAAGAAAAGGGGAAACATTGGTGAAAATCAACGACCAAGAGTTGTTGGCTTCGTTAAAGACGGCACAAGCTTCATTGAAACAGGTTGAAGCAAAATATCTTTTAGTAGAGAAAAATTATGGTCGTATGAAACGTTTGTTAAACGAACATAGTATTACGCAAGGGGAATTTGATAAGATCTCTATGGAACTAGAAGTAACCAAAGAGCAGCAGTCGCAAGCAAAAGCGCAAATACAAAAGATACAGAGCATGATTCGTGATAGCCGTATTCTAGCTCCTTTTGATGGTGTCATAACCAATAAATACCAACAACAAGGTAGTCTTGCTTCTCCTGGTAGGCCTATTTTGTCTATGGCAAATTCAGCGGCTTATAATGTTGAGTTTTTCCTTCCTGAAAAGCAGAGCTTTAATATCTCTAAAGGAGACATCTCTCATGTGATGGTTAGAGGTAGTCATAAAAAGATGGAAGCCAAAGTAACCCATGTGACTACTACTGGTAGAGATCATAATGGTCAGGTGCGTGTGATTGCTACGATTCAGGATCATGATACTTCCCTTTTGGGTGATGGAATCTATGCTACAGTTGATTTGCCTCAAATGAAAGTTAAACAGATTATGATTCCCTCTTCTGCTATTGTTCGATTTGGTGCATTGACTGGAGTATATAAATTGATGGATAACCATCGTGTTTCGCTTCAGTGGATTCGTCTAGGAGAAAATTATGGAGAAAAAGTGTGTGTTATTTCAGGACTTGATGAAGGTACTCAGATTGTAGATCAGCCTTCTAAGAAGTTGAGAGATGGGGTGTCTGTAGTGATTAAATAACTTTTAACTGTAGTATGATGAAAGAAGGAATAGCAGGAAAAATATCAAAACTCTTTATTAATTCAAAGCTGACGCCACTTTTGATGGTTCTGTTTTTAGGTTTGGGGTTTTATGGTGCTTCTTTGACACCAAGAGAGGAAGAACCACAAATCTCAGTGCCTATAGCGGATATCTTTGTGAGTTATCCAGGAGCTTCGCCTAAAGAAGTGGAGTCAAGAGTCTCTAAACCGTTAGAGAAATTAATTTCCAATATTAAAGGGGTTGAATATGTATATTCAACAAGTATGCAGGATCAAGCACAGCTGGTGGTGCAGTTTTATGTCGGTGACGATGTGGAACGAAGTATTGTAAAACTATATAATGAGATTGTCAAACATATGGATCAGGCTCCCAAAGGCGTTTCGATGCCTTTGATTAAAACCCGGTCTATTGATGATGTTCCAGTCATGTCTCTGACTCTTTGGAGTGAGAAATATGATGACTATCAATTAAAGCGTATTGCTGAGGAGGTTTCGAATCAAATAAGCACCATTACGGATATTGCACAAGTGAAAGTGATTGGCGGTCGTTCTCGTCAATTTACGGTGACTTTAGATCCTAATAAGTTGCACTCTTTTGGTCTTGATGCTTCTGTGGTTGCCCATCGTGTGTTACAAGAGAATAGTCAACAAACAGTTGGGTCTTTTTATAACCAAAACCATTCTTTTACGGTTAAAAGTGGTACGTTTCTTCATGATGGATCTGATATTGAAAATATTATTGTTTCGATGAAACAAGGTACTCCTGTTTATCTACATCAAATAGCAAAGGTGGAGGATGGACCAGGAAAACCAACACAGTATGTTACTTTTGGTTATGGTAACGAGCATGGTGATGCACCATCTGGTAGTTTTTCTGCTTCTACCATTTCTATTGCAAAACGTAATGGGGCAGATGCTATGGCTCTTGCGGATTTGGTGTTAGAGAAAGTGGATCACTTGGAAGGTTCTTTGATTCCATCGGATGTGAAGGTGGAAGTGACCCGTAACTATGGGATGACTGCTTCGCATAAGGTGAATGAGTTGATGTGGCATCTTCTAGGATCGATCATTGCAGTGACCTTTATTGTGGCGCTTAGTATGGGTTGGCGAGGTGGACTCGTGGTATTCTTATCTGTGCCAGTTACTTTTGCTTTGACTCTATTTGTATATTATCTTTTAGGATATACGTTGAATCGTATTACGCTTTTTGCATTGGTATTTGTAACGGGAATTGTGGTGGATGATTCGATTATTATTGCCGAAAATATGCATCGCCACTTTAAAATGCGGAAGAAAGGGTTTATGGAGGCTGCCATTGAGAGTATTAATGAGGTTGGAAATCCAACTATTTTGGCGACGTTCACTGTAATTGCTGCGGTTCTTCCTATGGTTGCTGTATCTGGAATGATGGGGCCTTATATGAGTCCAATGCCTATTGGTGCAGCTTTTGCTATGACTTTTTCACTATTGGTTGCATTGATTATCACCCCATATATCGCTTATCGTTTGTTGAAGAAAGAAGAGGATGTTATAGGCGAAGATCATGATGAACTTACAGGAGTTGAGTCTTCATGGATTTATAAAGGGTATAAAAAGGTGATGTCTCCTCTCCTGAATTCGGTATGGTGTAGATGGACTTTTATTGGTGCTGTCGTTTTATTGTTGTTTGGTTCAATGGCATTGTTCTACTTTAAGATGGTTGCGGTTAAGATGCTTCCTTTTGATAATAAGAATGAATACCAAGTGGTGGTGGATATGCCAGAAGGAACGACTTTAGAGAAGACTTATGAGGTGACCCAAGCGTTGGCTAGTTATATAAGTGAGCAGCCTGAAGTTAAGATGTATACCAGTTATATCGGAACAGCTTCTCCAATTACATTTAATGGATTGGTGCGTCATTACGACTTAAGGCAACAGAGTAATATGGCAGATATACAAGTTAACTTGACAGATAAGTCGGAGAGAAGTATTCAAAGTCATGATTTAGCCAAAAATATACGCCCTGGATTGGAAGCCATTGCGAAGAATTATGGAGCTAAGATAAAAGTGGTGGAGATGCCTCCTGGACCTCCTGTATTAAGTACTTTGGTTGTGGAGATTTATGGTCCAGAACAGTCTATACAGCATCGTATTGCTAAAGAGGTGGAGGATATCTTTAATGATAATCCTAATGTGGTTGATGTGGATAGTTATCTTGAATCTGATACTTGGGGGTATAAGTTGACTGTCGATAAGCAAAAAGCATTGGTTCGTGGTGTTTCTGCCAAACAGATTGAGATGGTGTTGCACACCTCTTTAAATGGAAGTGATATTATGAATATTATCCAATCAGATGAGAATAATGAAGTACCTGTAAGATTGCAATTCGAGGATAAAGCTTATGCTTCTATTGAAGCAGTAAAATCGATTCCTTTGGTCTCTAAAAATGGATCGATTGTCTATCTTGGAGATGTTGCCTCGGTAGAAAAAATAAAGGAACCTAAATCCATTTATCGAAAGAATCAGCACCCTGTAACCTATGTTACAGCTGAAGTGGCTGGGACTTTGGAAAGCCCTGTTTATGCTATTCTTGATATGAAGGATCGCATCAAACAGATCGATGTGGATGAGCAAGAAACGCTCATGGAGATGTATAATGGACAACCTTTTAATGACGATAAATATGTGGTCAAATGGGATGGCGAATGGCAAATTACTTATGATGTTTTTCGTGATCTAGGCTTGGCTTTTGCTGTGGTACTTGTGATTATCTATATGCTTATTATTGGTTGGTTCCAAGATTATAAAGTTCCAATGATTATGATGATATCTATTCCTCTTTCGTTGGGCGGAATCCTTGTTGGACACTGGCTAATGGGAGCATATTTTACAGCAACAAGTATGATTGGTTTGATTGCTCTTGCTGGTATTATGGTGAGGAATGCTATCCTCCTTGTGGATTTTATTAATATTCGATTGATGGAACGTGTTCCTCTAAAACAGTCCATTATTGAAGCAGGTGCTGTTCGTACAACACCAATTATTCTTACGGCAGGAACTGTTGTTATTGGGGCCTTTGTAATCTTATTTGACCCTATATTTCAAGGATTGGCCATCTCTTTGATGGGTGGGTCAATTGCTTCTACCGCATTGACTTTGATTATTGTTCCATTGATCTTCTATATGGGCTATCGTAAAAAATATCGTTAATTTTTATATCATTAAATAGTCAGTAGTATTGTAGGATCTCTCTTAAGTGTTAGCTTATTTGGGAGATCTTTTTTTTGTCTTATTGTACAATTTGCAATGGAATAAGATTGTCTCTCTTCCAGTTCTGTGTATTGTCTTTGTCGTGAGTCTGGATTTGTTATATTATATTGATTCTATAGAACATTTTGTCTTTGTGTGTGGATTGTTGATAGTGATATATTATGATGCAATTCACCATATTTTGGCTTATATGTCTGTAAATAAGATGTTATTAAATATTTATGTCTGTAGATTAGGTGCTTATTTATGTCGTGTTTTTTGTATATTTGTTCTGTAGAACATATTATGCTGATTGTTTGTTTATTTAAATGAGTATATCTTAATATGTTACGTTAGTTTAGAGTCTTGTAGTGTTTTTTATATACTACATATTTAATTAAAAAAGTTCTATGGAAAATAAAATGGATATATCATATACAGTTTTAACTCAAGATACAATTAAGTCCTCTTCCTGTGATTTAAATGGCATAGCCCAATTTTTAGAGTTACATCTAGAAGAGTATGGTGATGATGTTGAGGATATAAAGAAAGCCATTGATTATATATCTAATGGAAATGGTGGCTTGCTTGTGGTTCAGGAAACCAATGGTGAGATGTCTGGTGCAACCGTTATTAATAAAACAGGAATGCATGGTTATATCCCCGAAAATATATTGGTTTATATTGCCATTAATAAAAAATTTAGAGGTGCGGGGTTGGGAAAACATTTAATGTTGAAAGCTCTTGATCATTGTGAAGGAGATGTGGCATTGCATGTCGAAAAGAATAATCCTGCACGGTTTTTATATGAGAAATTAGGTTTTGAGAACCCATATCTTGAGATGAGATTGAAGCGTTAGCTCAATGTTGCGATCCATTTGAAATAGAACATGGTGTGCCTTTGTGTACACAGTTATTCATTTAAAGATATTGTATGGCTTATTTAGTATTAGATAAAGAAAAACTTAAGCATAACTTCCAATTCCTAGATCAATTGTTTTCTACCAATGAGAAGTCTTGGGCTGTTGTCTCAAAACTTTTGTGTGGTAATCGCTCTTATCTTGAGTACTTAATTTCTTTGGGTCCCAATGAATTGTGTGACTCAAGGATTAGTAATTTGCAAACCATTAAAGAGATCAACTCTCAAATAAAAACCGTTTATATTAAACCTCCTGCACATGACAATATTGAGGATGTTGTACGTTATGCAGATACCAGTTTTAATACAGAGCTCGATACCATTCGTCTGTTGTCAGAAGAGGCTACTCGACAGAATAAAGTTCATAAGATTATTATTATGATTGAATTAGGTGATCTGCGTGAAGGTATTATGGGCGAAGGTCTTATTGAATTCTATGGAGAGGTGTTTCATCTTAAAGGAATAGAAGTCTCAGGTATTGGTGCTAATCTGAATTGTCTTAGTGGAGTCTTGCCTTCTCAAGATAAATTGATTCAATTGTCTCTTTATGAACAACTCATAGAGGCTAATTTTAACCAACAGATCCCTTGGGTGTCTGGTGGAACTTCTATAACTATCCCTTTGATTGAAAGAGGCCAGGTGCCTAAAGGTGTCAATCATTTTCGTATAGGTGAAACGTTGTTCTTTGGTAACCACCTTCTAGAAGATACTCTTTATGAGGGTATGGAGCAGGGAGTGATTAAACTCTTCGCCCAAATTATTGAGATTGCAGAGAAGCCTAAAATACCTATTGGTTATTTGGCTGAAAATCCTTCTGGGGAGATGCATGAAATTGATGACGCGGATTATGGTGAAACTTCGTATAGAGCTATCATTGATATAGGTCTTCTG
Organism: Prolixibacteraceae bacterium; assembly: GCA_025210775.1. Lineage (GTDB taxonomy): Bacteria > Bacteroidota > Bacteroidia > Bacteroidales > Prolixibacteraceae > Halosquirtibacter. The sequence goes on along the minus strand of JAOARB010000019.1, from coordinate 72,569 downwards.
GATATCTCTCCTGAATATTTGATTCCAGAAGATAATGAGATTAGTGTTATTGGTGCTAGTTCCGATATGATTATTCTTGATCTTGGAGAGAAAGAACAAAGTTATAGCGTAGGGGATATGGTTAGTTTTAGATTAAAATACATGGGGGCACTAGGAATATTTAATTCTGATTATATCGAGAAAAGAATAATTTAGTTTGTTTGTATATGTTGTTGTTAGCTATGTCGGTAGCTAGCTAGATGGATAAGGGAAGATGCGACTAATGCTTTTTCCCTTTTTTTATGTCTTGTCTTCAGATTCTATGGATTACAATAAAGATTTGTAGTGGAGCTGTTTTCTGTTTTTATTTTCTTTTATGCAGATTATAAAGAAGTCTCTAAATGGAGCTTCTCTTGATTAAGTAATTAATGAATAGTAGCTTATATTCGGGGACCTATTGTTAGTTTGTGATATTTCATTTAGTGAGAATTATTGAGTGCATTTTGACTGCACAGTATGACTATACTTTTGTTGACATAATACAAGAATAACAAGAAATGATTGTTTTTGGATTTACTCGTATTTGATAAAATTCTTTCTGCCTGAGTTTCTCACGATGTAAACTGTATTCTCTCTCATAGGCATTAGTGGTTCTGTTTTCAGGTAGAAAGAATTGATTGCTGGGAAGTTTAGTTAAAGTCTGGATATGCCGAAAAAAGACTATAAATAGAAGTAGGTACCAATAAGTAAATTTTAGAAGTATTTAATCTGCTATGAACAAAGAAGAACTATTATCAACAAACGGAAGACTTAGAAGAAAAGATTACCTTATTAGAGCATTAGTTTTATCAATCCCTAGTGCTATATTACCAAGTACTGCTGCTGCTTCAGGAAGTGCTTTCTTTGCTATTATTGCATCACTTGTATCTTTAGTATGTGGTGTATTGGTTATGATTCAAGGAGTGAAGAGATTACATGATATTGAAAAAAGTGGTTGGTATCTTCTTATTTGCTTTATTCCTATTGTTAATATTGTATGGGGGTTTTACATCCTTTTTAAAGAAGGAACTAGAGGACCAAATGAATATGGAGAAGATCCTAAAGCAATGGAAGCTGATTATTAGAACTTTATTTAACTAGACACTTAATATAGGTGTCTAGTTGTACTTTTAATTCAATAATCGTTATGTCGTTTTTCTGAATACAATTTTACCTGCTCTTTCTTTATGTAAATGATATAATGAGAATTAAAAGATTTTGTTCCATTTAGTATATTATATAGGTCGTGTAATGAATGTAGCTAAATGGGACAAACTTAATATCTAGGAGGAGTAATCCTCCTATTTTTGTGCCCATTATTTTACCTCATAATACTATCCCTTTATTATAATATAGCGTTGCATTTATGATTTGAATGCAAGAAATAAAAGCTGTGATTGTTTTACGTTTGATGACGTTATTTTACCGTTTGTCCCACCTCTATAAATGTCATTTAATCTTATTAGATGAATTATTTTATCGATTTTTGGTGTATGTTCTTCTTGTTAAGTGTAAAAAAAAGTATTCTTTAGTAAAAATGTGTGTCAGTTATTGTAAGTGTTTGTATAATAGTTGATAGACTCGGTGTAATGGACTTGTTTTGTTAGTTGTGAGAGTCTTTTTTGTTGTTTGATAATTATTCCGTGCAGATAGACTGCACAGTATTGGTGTAGTTTTGTTGACATAATGCAAGAATAACTAGTAAATATTGTTCTTGAATTTACTCTCTAGATGTTAATGTTCTATCTACTCGAGTCAATCAAAATATTAAATGTATTTTCCCTTATCGACACTCGTAGTTCTGTCTTCAGACAGAAAGAATTTATTGCTAGAAAGTTTAGCTAAAGTCTGGATATGCCGAAAAAAGACTATAAATAGAAGTAGGCACTAATAAGTAAAAGTTTAAAATTGCTATGGAAAAAGAAAAATTTTTATCATCAAACGGAAGACTAAGACGAAAAGATCTTATTATTAGAACACTTATTCTTGTGATTTCTGCCTTTGCTCTTCAGGCACTTGCGATAGCACTTAACAGTGTTGTATTTCTTGTGATTACCTCTCTTTTATACTTTGTTGCTTGTATCGCAACGATAATTCAATGTGTAAAAAGATTTCATGATCTTGGTAAAAGTGGATGGTATTATCTATTTATGTGTATTCCGTTCGTTAACTTATATTGGTTCTTTAATCTTGTTTTCGTTGAAGGAACTAAAGGACCAAATGAATATGGTGAAGATCCCAAAGCAGTGGAAGCTAATTGCTAAGAGCTTACCTAACTAGAAGCTTAAGTTGTAGTGTCTAGTTATACTTTTAATTCAATAATCGTTATATAATTTCTCTGAATACAATTCTAACTACTCCTTTTTATGTAAATTATATAAAGTGAATTAAAAGATTTTGTTCCATCAGATTTCTTATATAAGGAATTGTCATAAAGAAATTGTTCTAGGATCTAAGTATGTTTTTAGATATTTGCAATGGTTGGTTATTTAAATCCGAATTAAAATGACAGCGCTCACTGTCGCTATTTAGTATCCATACAACAATTGACATTCCTTATATAAGATTTCTTTTTATGATTGCCCTTTATAAAACAGTCGTTGTTTTTATTTAAAACAAGAATTAAAATAGGCTGTGTATTTACCTCTTTCTACTTCTCCTTTTTGTTGTCATTGAATGATTTCTCTTCCAATGGTTATGGTGTGATTGTCGCATTGTATATGATGAATAATGTTACCTCTTTATTGAGATAATATATGGGTGACATCTTGTTTTAAGTTGATTATAATAAGATGTATTGCTAGATATGCCAGATGTTGTCTATTTAGTGATACTTTATTATGTAATTATCTTAATGAAAGAGAAGGTTGTAAAAAAAGAGAGTCACCTGTGAATAAGGCAACTCTCTAGGAACTATGAAATAGTATATAAAATGAAGGGGGTTTTTATGACATAGAATTGTTAATATCGTTATCTGTTTCGGTAATGTCGTCAATAGTACATCCTATTGCTAATCCTATCATGCCTAATAGACTCCCGAGAATAATTCCTGTAAACCATCCATTACCTCTTAGATATGTGATGATTCCTGTTACAATAGCAAAAGCTATTTGTGTTAAAAAGAAAAGTTTCATAATCCTATCTTTTAAATGTTATTTAAAGATAGCTATAAGCAGTGCAGTTGAACTTCATACTAAGTTATTTTATGAGTGCCGTGGCAATATTGTTTGAAATCATGATCGGAATAGATCATTTATGCAGCTAAATGTGGGATGAAACAAGTGATCTTCTTTAATAATGAGTGATTGGAGCGAAGAGAAGGGAAATGTTGAATAGGGAGACGAATTTAAGTCTTTTTATAATATTTATAGTGTGGTGTACTATAAATATGCTGTTTGTTCTCTTTCTTTTTTGTATATTGCGAACGCATTTATAAATACAATAGAGTAGTGAGTTATGTGTCTTATCTCAATGATTCCCTATTAAAGAAGTTTTCTTTACTTTCTTATTTATATTGATATAAATATAGGATATATAAAACTGGGAGTGTCTGTCTCTTAAATTAATCCCTACGCTACTCTATTGTTCTCTACACTAATTTCTACATTAAAAATAAAAATTCTCTTTCTGTTGGGCTAGGTTAATATAGGTTTACTTCTTCTTTTGATATGCATTGTGTAGAAAAGAATCTACAGTTTCGTTTAATCTTCTTTAATGTGGTATCCTTTTGATATTTGTTTGCTTAATGCTTAGATAGAGGGTATCGTTTCGCTTGTATTGGAAAGTTGTGAAGATAAGTATCTCTTTATTTAAGAAGAGAATCCGTAGAGACCTTTTGATATGTCTCTACGGAAATATTTTTTAGATACCTAGATCTTTCATTACAGATTCAATGGTTTTCATTGCTTTCTGCTCTGCTGGATGGTATTCATCACGAGAGTTGATCTTATCTGTACATTCGAAATAGAATTTAATCTTAGGTTCAGTACCAGAAGGACGAACAGATACTTTAATTCCACTTTCAGTAAAGAACTGAAGTACGTTAGAAGTACTCTTATAGTTCATCTTTTTGATCACACCTGTTGCTAGATCTTTATCTTCTAGAGTTGAGTAATCTTTAATTCTTGCCAATTTAGATCCACCAAGTGTAGCAGGAGGTGTTTCTCTGAAGTTCTTCATCATTTCTTGAATCTCTTCCGCACCTGTTTTACCTTGACGAACGATATACTTCATAAACTCTTTAGAGAAACCATACTCTAGGTAGATGTCTTGAAGAAGTTCGAATAGTGATTTGCCTTTATCTTTTGCCCATGCAGCAATCTCTGCCATTAATGCACATGCTGTTACTGCATCTTTATCACGAACAAAATCAGAAGGTAAGAAACCGAAACTTTCTTCACCACCACCGATGTATCGTTTTGTAGCTTCGTTATCACGTATTACATCAGCAATAAATTTAAATCCTGTGTAGCTATCGAAATATTCTACGTTGTTTGCTTCTGCAATTTTTGCGATCAACTCACTTGTTACAATTGTTTTAACCACATACTCTTTTCCAGTTATTCTACCTAGTTCTTTATTACGAGCAATTAGATAGTAAGTGAAAAGAAGACATGTTTGGTTTCCGTTTACAATAATAAACTTACCTGAGTCGTCACGAACACAAATACCAATACGGTCTGAGTCTGGGTCGGTAGCCATTACGAGTTCCGCATCTGTTTCATTTGCTTTTGCAATAGCCATTTCCATTGCAGCAGACTCTTCAGGGTTTGGAGATACTACCGTAGGGAAATCACCGCTAACAACGTCTTGTTCTGGAACATGAATGATGTTTGTAAAACCGAATTTCTTTAATGCGGCAGGAACCATTTTATATCCTGTACCATGAATAGGAGTATAGACAATTTTCATGTCATGATGGCGCTCAATAGCTTGTGGCGACATTGAAATTTTATGAGAAGCTTCAAGGAATTTTTGATCCATCTCTTCTCCCATGATTGTAATAAGCTCTTTGTTAGCTTCAAATTGAATGTCTGCAACCGAAACATTACCTACTTCATCGATAATGTTTTTATCGTGTGGTGCTACGATTTGAGAACCGTCATTCCAATATGCTTTATATCCGTTATACTCTTTTGGATTGTGCGATGCAGTGATAATGATACCACTTTTACAACCTAATTCACGGATGGCAAACGACATCTCTGGTGTAGGTCTTAGTGACTCAAAGATATATACATGAATCCCATTTGCAGAGAATATACCTGCAGCTGTTTCAGCAAAATATTGACTGTTGTTACGACAGTCATATCCGATGGCTACTTTTAAATCTTTTTCGCCTGGGTATGTTTTCTTTATGTAGTTTGAAAGTCCTTGTGTTGCTGCTCCCACTGTGTAACGGTTCATTCTGTTTGAACCAGGACCCATAATACCACGAAGACCACCTGTACCGAACTCAAGATCTTTATAAAAAGATTCGATTAAGTCTGTTTTGTCTTCATTAGCCATCATTTTGTTGATGGCATCTTTTGTTTCTTGATCGTAAGGGCCTTCAAGCCATTGTTTGGCTTTTGCTTCAACCGTAGTTAAAATATCCATATTTATACAATTTTGTGTTAGTCTGTTTTAATCTAGATTATCTTGTTCAATACACGTTTGGAGACTTTCTCTCCATGTTGGAATCTTTATTCCAAAGGTGTATTTAATTTTATTCTTGTCTAATACAGCAAATTTTGGTCGTTGCGCAGGACGCACAAACTGTTCTGTGGAAACAGGGTGTATCGCGCAAGGTATTGCTAATTTAAAGAAAATTTCCTGAGCAAAGTCATACCAAGAGGCAATTCCTTCTCCGCTGTAATGGTAAATATCATAATTTGGATTATACCCGTGGCTCCAATGTGTTATAATAGTGCGAATTGCATTCGCTAAGTCGGGAGCATAAGTAGGTGTACCAAATTGATCATTTACTACAGAAATCTCTTTTTTTTCTCCTCCAAGCCTTTTCATGGTGGTGAAGAAGTTTGGGTGAGTGCCATCATAGAGCCATGATGTACGTATTATAATAGATTTGGAATGTTGTTTTTGAAGTGCCAGTTCACCATCCCTTTTGGTTTGTCCATATACCGATAGGGGATGTGTTGGCTCCTCTTCTTTAATTGGAGAAGATTGTTTTCCATCAAAAACATAATCTGTAGAAATATGAATCACTTGGATGTCATTATTGTTGGCCACTTGCGCAATGTTTTGCACCCCAAGATGATTTATCTTATCCGCTGCTTCTTTTTCTGTTTCAGCAAGGTCTACTGCGGTATAAGCAGCCGTATTAATGATAATGTTTATATGATGTTTGTTTACAACTTCTTCAAGCTGTACTTCTTCTGTTATGTCACATTCCTGTCTGCCCAAACAATATATCTGGTGTGCTCCTTCCTTTGTGAAGATGGATTTAATGTGGCTTGCTAGCATACCATTCCCACCTGTAATTAAGATGTTGTATCTTTTCATCATCCTCTTCTTTTAAAATATTCTATCGTTTTTTGTAATCCATAGTCTAATTCAACTTTGGGTTTCCATCCCTTTAGTGTCTCTTTTGCCTTGAGAATGTTAGGTTGTCTTTGACTTGGGTCATCTTCAGGTTTAGGAAGATGGATGATTCTTGATTTAGATTTTGTTTGTTCTATTATCATTTCCGCTACCTCTAACACCGAGTATTCTTTAGGATTTCCAATGTTAATAGGTCCTTGAACGGATTTGTCTGTGTTCATCATTAAGATCATTGCATCAATCAAATCATCTACGAACTGGAAGCTCCGTGTTTGGTTGCCATCTCCATAGATTGTGATGTCTTCACCTTTTAATGCTTGACAAATAAAGTTAGAGATCACTCTTCCGTCATTGGGTTGCATCTTTGGTCCATAGGTATTGAAAATACGGATAATCTTAATGTCTACATTGTTTTGTTGGTGATAGTTGATAAATAGGGACTCAGCACATCGTTTCCCTTCATCGTAACATGATCTAGGACCAATAGGATTTACATTTCCCCAATAATCTTCTGTTTGAGGATGGATAAAAGGATCCCCATAGACCTCAGATGTTGATGCTTGTAGTATTTTAGCATGTATCCTTTTGGCAAGTCCAAGCATATTGATGGCTCCCATTACAGAAGTCTTGATTGTTTTAATAGGATTCTGTTGGTAATGAATAGGAGAAGCCGGACAGGCTAAGTTGTATATTTGGTCCACCTCAATAAAAAACGGCATGGTAATATCATGACGTATTAATTCGAAATAAGGATTGTCTAACAAGTGTATGATATTATCTTTTTCTCCCGTAAGAAAGTTGTCAAGGCAAAAGACCTCGTGTCTCTCTTGCAGTAGACGTTCACATAGATGTGATCCGATAAATCCTGCTCCTCCTGTAACGAGGATTTTTTTTCTTTGAGCTGAATACATGTTAGACTGTTTTTCTGAAGCAAATATTAATTTAAAAATGGTCTTACCTTTCTATATAAAATGTTTTGGGTCTTGTGTCAAAAACATCTTTTTATGAAATAGAGAGGATAAATTTTCTTATAGTTAGGTGTTTACGAAAAAGTTAGATTCGAATAACCTTAACTGTTTGAAAGATCTTTTCAACAGTCTTGTTATTTAAGATGAAATTCATCTTGTGTAAAGGTATAAAAAAAGTTTATTGTTGAATTTGTTTAGAAGGATTGTTTTGAGATATTTTAGTAAAATAAATACCAAAAAGTAACCCTCTTCTTTTTCTTATGGTGTTGTGTGAAAATCGTTTGATATAGTCTATGCGGTTGTGGCTGTTTTAGTTAATTAATTGTTTGTCCATCCGCTTTGTGTCCAGAAAGTATTAATAAGAGATTCCATGATAATGATGTTTTTCCCATTTGTTGTTTCTTGCCTTAAATTAGGTTAAAATTATTAGCCTTCCTCTTGTTAGGTGCTTTTGTTCATAAGATTTATGCAATAATATCTTGTTTCATTATCCAAATGTCACTGTGCTATTGATCTTTATTCTTTGCTTCCTTTTCTTTACGCTTATTGTATGTCAGTATATAAGGTTTACTAGAAAAAAGAAGGATTAATAGATGTTTTCTCCATGGTTTCTCCACCCTTTCTCCATGGTTCCTCCATCGAAAACCCCTAAATCGATGGACAAACCATGGACGAACCATAGACGAACCATGGAGGAACCATGGACAAACCCATAATCAAACCTAGTGGGATCTTGTTTGATATAGTTGATTGTGTGTAATTTGGAACACCGTCGACACTGTCCGAAAAAGTGTGTTTTATTCAAATAATTTCTTGATTTAGATAAAATGAGACTGAAAATCAAATAAATTGCATAAATGGTGTGGTAGTTTGATTTTAAATCGCTAATTTTGCCGCGATTTACACATATATATTGTCTAATTTATTAATTGATTTAAGAAAATTAAATGAGCGAAAATTTAGAAAACAAGGCTGTTGAGGCAACTGAGGAAGTTAAAACTCAGGTTGTTGCTCACGAAGAGTTCGATTGGGATGCGTACGAAGCAGGTGAATTGAATGTTCCTGCAAACAACAAAGAGTTGGAAGCAATGTACGATAACACTTTATCTGCACTTCAAGAAAAAGAAGTTGTTGACGGTAAAGTTATCGCAATGAACAAACGTGAAGTAGTCGTAAACATTGGTTACAAGTCAGATGGTATCGTTTCTCTTAACGAATTCCGTTATAACCCAGAGTTAACTATCGGTGACGAAGTAGAAGTTTACGTTGAAAGTCTTGAAGACAAGAAAGGACAATTAGTACTTTCTCACAAAAAAGCACGTTCTCTACGTAGCTGGGATCGTGTAAATGCTGCTCTAGAAAACGACGAAATCATCAAAGGTTTCATCAAGTGTCGTACTAAAGGTGGTATGATCGTTGACGTATTTGGAATTGAGGCTTTCTTGCCAGGTTCTCAAATCGACGTTAAGCCTATCCGCGATTACGATATTTATGTAGGAAAAACAATGGAGTTCAAAGTGGTAAAAATCAACCACGAGTTCCGTAACGTTGTTGTTTCTCATAAAGCACTTATCGAAGCTGAGCTTGAACAACAGAAAAAAGAGATCATCTCTAAACTTGAAAAAGGACAAGTTCTTGAAGGAACTGTTAAGAACATCACTTCTTACGGTGTATTCATCGACCTTGGTGGCGTAGACGGACTTATCCACATTACAGATCTTTCTTGGGGTCGCGTAAACCACCCAAGCGAAATCGTAGAGCTTGATCAAAAAATTAACGTTGTTATACTTGACTTCGATGATGACAAGAAACGTATTGCTCTTGGATTGAAACAATTGACTGCTCACCCATGGGATCAACTAGATACTGAATTGAAAGTTGGTGACCGTGTTAAAGGTAAAGTAGTTGTTATGGCTGACTACGGTGCATTCGTAGAGATTGCTCCAGGTGTAGAAGGTTTGATCCACGTTTCAGAAATGAGCTGGAGCCAACACCTACGTTCTGCTCAAGACTTCATGAAAGTTGGAGACGAAGTAGAAGCACAAATCCTTACATTAGATCGCGACGAGCGTAAAATGTCTCTTGGTATCAAGCAACTTAAGAATGACCCTTGGGCGCTTATCGAAGAGAAATATGGTGTAGGATCTAAGCATGCTGCTAAAGTACGTAACTTCACTAACTTCGGTGTTTTTGTAGAGATCGAAGAAGGAGTTGATGGACTTATCCACATTTCTGATCTTAGCTGGACTAAGAAAATCAAGCACCCATCAGAATTCACTACTATTGGTGCAGAGATCGAGGTTGTAGTATTGGATATCGATAAAGATAACCGTCGTCTAAGCCTAGGTCACAAGCAACTAGAAGAGAACCCATGGGATGTATTCGAAACTATCTTCACTGTTGATTCAGTACACGAAGGAACAGTAATCGACATCTTCGACAAAGGTGCTGTTATCGCATTGCCTTACGGAGTTGAAGGATTCGCTACTCCTCGTCACCTTGTAAAAGAGGATGGATCACAAGTGAAAGTTGATGAGAAACTAGAATTCAAAGTAATCGAGTTCTCTAAATCAGCTAAGCGTATCATCCTTTCTCACTCTCGTGTATTCGAAGATGTTAAGCGTGCAGAAGATCGTGCTAAGAAATCAGCAGCAGCTAAAACAACTAAGAAAGGAATGCAACAAGTAAAAGATAACTTAGAGAAAACAACTCTAGGTGATATCACTGACCTTGCAGCTCTTAAATCTCAAATGGAAGAAGACGAAAAAGGAGATAAATAATCCTTGATCGTTTAGATCTTATTTAAGATTTTAAATCATACAGATAGGTTGCTTCATTAGAAGCAACCTATTTTTTTTATATAAAGATTTTATTCGAATGAGAGAGTCTATTGATATTACAATATTGGGATCAGGCTCAGCTGTACCTACGCCTCGCAGAAATACTTCGGCACAGGTGTTATCTGTTAATCAGGTGCCATATTTGATTGATTGTGGGGAAGGAATACAAACGCAGATGATGCGTTATGGTATTAAGCAGAGCCGTATTAGTGCCATGTTTATATCTCATCATCATGGAGATCATGTTCTTGGATTGTATGGTTTGTTGTCTTCTTATAATCTAACAGGAAGAACCAAGCCTCTTCATATATATGCCCCTTCAGAAGTACAACGCTTTTTTGTTATTCAAAAAGAGTTCTTTGGAGATCAATTTGACTATGATATTGTTTTCCATCCTATCAGCTTTAAAAGTTCTAAAGTGATATTTGAGGATAAAAGAATAAAGGTAACTTCTCTTCCTTTAAAGCATAAGGTGGGATGTTGTGGTTTTCTTTTTGAGGAGCAGCCAAAGGAGGCGAATATTAAAAAGGCTGCAATTGAGACTTATGAGCTTACCATAAAGGATATTGTTGCCATCAAAGCAGGAGCCGATCATACTCTTGAAGATGGGAGAGTGATACCTAATGAGAAGATGGTTACACAACCGTTGCCTATAAGACGTTATATCTATTCTACAGACACCCTTCCTATGTTGGATAAATATGAGGTGGCACAGGGGGTGGATCTATTGTATCATGAGGCGACTTTTGATCAGAAACAAACCTTATTAGCAAAAAAGACAGGACATTCAACGTCAAAACAAGCTGCAGAGGTTGCAAAGCGTCTTGGTGTGAAGAGATTATTGCTAGGTCATTTTTCGAGTCGTTATAAGCAAGTTGATCCTTTGATTGATGAAGCGAGGGAAGTGTTTCCTTCATGTGAGGCCGTGGAAGATGGTCGTTCGTATGCTATTGATTAAGATGTTTGTATAGAACAACTGTCAAGAGAAAGCTGTTCTATACAAATTTACATTCTATTCTTCTAGGAATATCTTTTTTAATAGGTAGCTTGCATTCATCTTTTGAGTCGCTCCTTTGTTTAAACGATAATCAAAAACGATCTTGTCTTCATGGTATTCGAATTCGAAACAGAAGTTATAGAAGTGTTTAAGATGTTCTTCTTCTAGTGTCTTGAGTCCTAAATCGTGTGTCGCTACGATACCTGAGGTTGGGTATTCTATTAGTTTCTTTAATACAATCTTTGATCCTTTCAGTTTGTCTTCTGAATTGGTTCCTTTTAGTATTTCGTCTAGAAGAACAAAACTATATTCGTGTTTTTGGAGGTGATCTTTCATCTTCTTTAGTCGTAGTAGTTCGGCGTGGAAGAAAGAGATTCCTTTAGATAGTTGGTCTGCATTCCTCATGCTAGAGAATAGTGCCATAGGTCGAAAATCGAAAGATTTAGCAAATACAGAGGCTCCAGCAGATGCCAAAATTAGATTGACTCCTACGGTACGTAGATAAGTACTTTTGCCTGCCATATTGGCTCCAGTAACGATATGAAATTCTTTATCGTTTTGTATTGTGATGTCATTACCAACGGCTGGACGACCAAAGATTAATGGGTGTTTAAGATCGGAAGCTTTATAATTTGATGCTTCTTGGTTTATTGTAGGAAAAATAGAATTAGGGTATTGAAATGTTAGATGAGAAAGGGATGCTATTGCGTCTAATTCTGCAAGTTTGTCAATCCATGTTTCTATGTTGTCTCTATTCTTATTAAACCAATTGTCTGTACGTAAGGCAATCCAGAAATCTCTAAAATAAATTCCATTAAGAATAAAAAGAACTACATCATTATTCCTTTGATCCATTGCAGAAAGGATCTTGCTTAACTCTTTGGTTTGTGATTTAAAGTTGTTCTCTTCTTTGTATAAAGGTGCTGTGATGGACTTTAATTTCTTACTTTTGAAAGAGGGTGCTTTTTCATCTATCAACATCAGTATTTTATGGACTCCCATTATTGACTTATAGGTTTGGTTGATAAATATCTCTCTCTTTTTAATTCTTGAGCTAAGCAAACCTGCTAGTAGAAGTAGTGCCATTATTGATATTATGGGCCATAATGGTTGAATTATACCAAGACATGAAAGAGTTATTGTTGAGATATTGGTGACAATTGCTACAACAGAGATGATCTTTTCACTATTATTGGTAATGATAGTTTGATACTGTTTTGAATATTTAATTATAGGGGTAAGACCAATTGCTTTGTTCCATCCGTGTATTAGAATTTCTTGACGCCAATCTATTTCGGGTGCCAGTTCTCGATTGGCTTCTTGTATATCTAATATCTCTTGCTCTTCTCTGTCTGTACTTTTTAGAAGTTCTGCAAGTGCCATCTCTCCTTCTTTGGTTGCTGTTCGATTGAGAAATTGAAAAAGAGAGTTTGCTCCAAACAGTTCTAAGTCGAAGCTATATTCGTGATCGGTGTCTAGATATTCTTTCCCGTCACGAAATGAGGACAAATCACCATCAAAAGAGGCGATCTCTGCTTCTAATATTTTTATAAGTATATCGTTCTTTTCTCTTCTTGTTTGATGTTTTATATCGTATAGATGGATAATGATAAATGGGATAATGGGAAATATAATGTAGAAGATCGGTAGGTCAATAGTAAATCGATATATTAGGATACAAAAAATTAAGAAAAGAATTAAACGGGATATTCCTATGATGCCACTGATTCTCTTTGCTTTACGTGCTTGCGTTCGTGCAGTTGAAAGTTTTTCTTTATAATAGCTGAGTATATTTGTCATTTTCATCGTTTTTCTTCTACAATTATTTAATTTTGCGCTCAAATTATAGAGTAATGATTTTACCTGTTGTCTTCATCACATGAAATTTAGACTTTTTATTCTTTAAATGAAAGCGAATGCTTCTCATTTTTATAGGATAGGAGGGTTGTCGTATGTTATGTGATCATTGAAATCGAAAATGATTCTTTCTATAGGTTTATAGTAGTCTTTACAACGAACTATTATAACCTTGTTCTCAGTTAATTAATAATAAATAATCTCGTGATGAAAAGTGACATCGCATTTGTAATTAGTGTTTTAACAGGTTTTTTTGCTATTATGAATCCCATAGCAAATACACCGATTTTTATTGGTTTAACAGAAAACCTTGATCAGGTGTCAAAAAAAAGGGTCGCATTAAAGTCCACCGTGATTGCATTTATCATTGTTACCAGTTTTATCTTGGCTGGACATTTGATTTTTAAACTTTTTGGTATTTCAATCCCAGCATTTAAGATTACAGGAGGAATCTTGATCTTCTCTGTTGGTTTTAGATTGTTAAGATCTAAAAAGGCGCGTGTGAATAATGCTTTGCTTGAGGATGAAGTGTCTAGTGTTGCGGTCTCTCCATTAGGTATCCCTATTCTTGCAGGACCTGGTACTTTGGTCACTGGTATTAACTTCGCGAGTAATTCGGATTGGATACATATTCTTGTTGTGATTGGAGGTTTTGGAGTAATGTGTTATCTGACTTATATATGCTTTGTTGGAGCAAATAAGTTGATAGGCTATCTAGGTGCAAATTTGATCTCTGTAGTTAGTAAGATTATGGGACTTATCCTTTGTGTAATGGGAACAGATATGGTTATTAGTGGAATAAAGCTTGCTTTTTTCAATAATTTATAATCTCAAAAGGGGTAAGAATCATAATTCTTGCCCCTTTCCTATTTATTTTATGATTATGACACTTTAGGAAAATCAATGTCGATATCTGTCATGTTATGCACATAATTGGTGATGGTCATGGTTATGATAATTCCAATAAAATCCATTAGATCTTTTTGATTGTATCCCAAACTAAAGAAAACATCTATATCGTTTTTGTCTAAGTGTCCTTTGTTTTTAGCTACCGTTGCTGCCAAGCATGCCAATGCTCCTAGTTTTTTGTCTGAAGAACAGCATTTACGAGCTTCAAGAATTTCATCATCACTCATTTTTAGCATGTTTTTAGCAATATAAGTGTGTGCTGCCAAACAGTAAGTACATCCGTTGGCTTCAGCTACTGCTAACTTTATATATTCTTGTTCTTTTGCACTAAAACTACTCTGTTTACCAAGAGCATCTATTTTAAAGTATGCATCTAATAGGGCTGGTGAGGTTGCCATTAAAAGAATGATATTTGGGATTTTACCCATTTTCTTTTTCATTGGCTCTAGAAGCTTTTGTGACTCTTGTGGTAGTGCTTCAAATGTTGGTACTGAAATCATTTCCATAATATAATGTGTTTTACGTTATTATAAATGGTTTATTTAACAAGATATCTCTATGTCTCTTTCCTTTCTGTACTTTTCTTTGGTTGAGATATCTAGCACCCCTTATTTTTTTAGGTAATAAACCTTGTTTTGTTTATCGATAATATCTTATTGAATTAGATATACCTTTGTGGTTTTTATTACTTTAGTGAAACAGATTATATTCTTTATTGTTTATTCTATTTTTTGAGAAATATGTTGCGAAAACGAACTACGATAATTTTTCTATTCTTTCTTTTATTGGTGAATGTTTTCTTGCCAGCCTTTCTTCCTAGTCATTGGGTTGATACTTTTTATCTTCCTTATATTTATGCTCCTTTAGGAACAATCTTATCTTCCCTTTCAGGTGTCGTATCAGTCTCTTTATGGGATAGCTTTTGGCCTATTTTTATCGTTCTTGTTCTTTGGTCTTTGATGACCATGATCCGAAAGAAGAAAGAACGTAAAAGTGCTGCTGCTCATATACTAATTATGTTGCTTTTTTGGGGTAACTGGTTTTTTATCTCATGGGGGCATTGTTATGGAAGAACGCCAATTGACCAAAAGTTGGGACTTAATCTAGATGGATTAGAAAAAGAGGATGTGGTAAGTGCTTATACGACTATTGTTAAAGAGATGGATGTTATTTTGGAGGAGAATGAACAATGGTGTGCTCCTTCCGATTCCGCATTAATGAATCTATTTACTATGCAGATGCATGATCAGCATATCCCCTTAGAAGTGCCTCTAACTAGAATAAAAAGAATGACATTGCCATCACTTTATATTGGAAGTGGCGTCTTGGGCTATTTTGGTCCTTTCTTTAATGAGGTTCATATAAATAGCCTAAATTACGCTAAAGATTTTCCATATGTAATCCTTCATGAACTCTCTCATCAACAAGGTGTAGGTAGTGAACGAGACTGTAATTTTATGGCTTTTATAATTGGTGCGAATGCCAAAGATAGCTCTGTTAGATATAGTGTTTATTTAAATGCTCTACCTTATTTTATTTCATACTTTTATTCCTTACCAGAGATTGAGCGAAAGCCACTTTTGGCGATGATTCCTTCAATAGTGAAGAAGGATTTAAGAGATCGTCATCAATGGTATAAGCAAAAAGAGAAAAAGATTGCCTCAGAGATTCAAGAAAAAGCCAATGATCTATATCTTAAAAGTAATGGAGTCGAACATGGGGTAATGGATTATGGAAGGTATTTTGGAATGATCATTGTGTGGATAAATCAAAATAGGGTTTCTACTATCTAATTTTTATGTTGTTATAAAGATTAAATGTTAAAAATAATTTATAGTATTCAATAATTTACCATAATATTTGATTAATATCATCTCAATGTTAACTTTGTATCAAACATACATCGATAGTAAGCAATTGTTGATGTTGTCTTTTAAATAGATAATTTACTGTCGTCGCATTATTACATTCTTGGGGGAATTCTGATTTTTCAGATATTAGTAGTGTGACATTGAGAGCTGAGATCATATAAAGTGAAACTTATTCGGAGGAATCTAGGTAGCAATTGTCTCATATGTTGACCATCCTTTGGGGGAAGGATATGCAGAGTTTTATAGTTGTGTTTTTGTTCATGGACAACTGTTAAATTTGAGTGGTTCTCTGCAGGTTTATAGTATGAGTGTCCAATGAATTATTTCATGGATCTCGCTCTTTTTATTAATAAAAGAGTGAAAAGACACAGAAAGTAGATGATTGGTTTTTACATTACTGTGTCTTTTTTATGTCTTCTTCTTTTCGATTGTGTTATAAAATCATAAGTTTTATCCTCTCTTTTTATGCATAAGAACTTTTATTATTCATATTGTACCATTGGTTTTTGATGCATAGATTCTAATAGAGGCGATAAGCCCTTAAATTAGACACTTATTCTTTCCATGGTTGAAGTACCCTTTCTAATACCTCTTCGCCTTGTACCCATGAGAGGAAGATGCCGTAGTTTGTAATAGGAATCTCATAATCCTCTAATTCATTAATTCGAGCATTCAGTTTCTGTGCAGAGATCATACATCCACCACAATGTATGATAAGATGATATTGTGCTAAATCTTTATCCTCAAATTCTCTCCCAAAGCTATGTTCTATTTGAATGGATGTTTTAAGTCTCTTGATAATTTTGGGAATTTGCACTGTTCCAATATCTTCTTGTATCCTAGAATGATTACAAGCCTCACAAATAAGAATTTTTCCATCTTCTGGTATTTCTTTTATTTTCTTGACTCCGTCATGGAAAAGAGACAGTTTTTGTGTAGCATGATGTATCATCATAATGGAGAAAGTCGTAAGTCGAATATTTGGATCCAACCATTTTGAGACTATATCCATGGCTTGTGAGTCAGTTATAACTACATCTAGAAAAGGAATTTGTCGAACAAAGTATTGGAAGCGTCTCATCTCTTCGATATCGCCTTTTCGTGCTTTTGCTAAATCTAAACGATAAGTCGTTGCATAAGCCCAATTTCGAGTAATCTCTTCTATTGCCATACTTTGTGGTCGTAGAAGACGTTTCTCTGGAGTTTCTTCATCCATCGGAATAATTAACAAATAACTATGATGAGGACGCACAAAGGGTAGAAGAGGTTGTTCTTTTTTTTGTGGAATATGTTTTTGTATAAACGTCAGAAGCTTCTCTCTAGTGCTTTTATCTGTTAGATTATATTGAATAACATTTTCTGTATTAAGTTCTTGAAGGTCTTTCTCGATTACTTTGTTTGAGAAGAGGTTATTGATGATTACAGTGGCTTTCTTATATTGCTTTGCCAGTGAGATAAGTTCTTTCTCAGCATCTAAATTGTCTGTATAAGAAGGAATGGTCAGAATAACCAGATCACACTCTTTGAGGGTTTGTATGACTTTCTTTTTCTTTTTCTCCCCAAGAGTGGATATTTCATCAATTCCAGGAGTATCAAATATTTTACATGGACCGATACCATGTAGTTCAAAAAGAGTGATTTTATGATCTGCGGTAGTCCCTGGTGTCGGGTCCACAATAGAGGTCTCTTGCTGAGTAAGAAGGTTCATCAGGGTACTTTTCCCTGCATTCATTCTGCCAAAAATACCTATCTCTACACGTTTCATATACTATTGTTTGGTGACGTGTAAAGATAGGTATTATTGCCTAAATGTAATTACTTGATTGTAATTTTACGACTAATCGTTTTCTTACTAAAGTAAATTTTATAGAAGTATACTCCTTTAGGGAATTTAGAAAAGTTGTATTTAAATACCCCCCTTTCTGTCGTTCCTGATAAGATAACTTGTCCAAAGATATTATAGAATTCATACTTCATATATTTATCATTGGGGTTGTCAATCTTGATTGAGAAGTGACCATCACTTGGATTCGGAAAAACAATTACATCAGAGAAGGTAGCGCTTCGCATATCCCCAGCAGTAAATACTTTCATCTGCCCTGTTGCGTTTACATAGAAACGATTATTTTCAGCATCTACTTTCTCAAGTGTATTAAATGGCATCAAGAAGCCCTCTTTTTCCTTCATCTCAATTCCTTCGAAAGTGTTTTCAACCTCTTCATTGCTTACATCAGCTTGATTGTAATAGAAGGTAAGGTTATATTTTGTCTCTTCAGAAATGTCTGAGTTTTCTACTATCCAATAACGATTTAAGAAGTTTCCATCTGTAGGCATATCTGGTTGACGTTCCCCTTTGGCTTTAAAACGAATCTTAGCATTGTCGTTTAACGGCATTAGATCTTCAAAACGAATGGCTACTGGTGAGTATTGTCCGTTTGCACCAATAGGCATATTGATTGTTGTAGATGGATCTGTTCCAAATTCTAAGCTCTTTACCAAAGCTCCATCTTTATTGGTGTCAAAAAAACATCCCGATCCATCGGTCGATCGAATTACATTACATTTACTTCCAATAGAAAGATCGTCTTCTCCAATATCTACGATTCCTGAGGATAGTTTCACTTCTTGTGTTACTACTACAGGAGATTCAATAAACAATCGAGGCTTTTCTGTTGCATCAGTTGCTACTTTATCAACATTTATCTTTGGAAGATAAATAGCATTATCTCCTGTGATATATTGTTCTTCATTACCAATAAAATGGAAAAGTCCTGATGAGTATTCGTCAAATAGATTAAATGAGTCATTGGTTATATCCCCAGAGATGGTAAAATTACCATCCATCTTGATATAGGATTTATTTCTTCTGCTCTCATCTTTACTATTAAAATCACCATGGATAGTAATGTTTGCATCAGAAGTGACTTTGATTGTTGCTCCATTTACTCCAACATATGATTTCTGTGCCTTGGTAATAGAAACACTAAAAATAACTAAAATGCATATGTATATAAATCTATTCATGGTATCAATTTTCTCATTAAAAACACAACTAAACAAAAACTAATCTTATCGTTTAATATTTCTGTTTTCTAACTTTCTTGAAGAAACTAAGCGCACCAGCGTTTTTACTAATAACTGTTTCTGTTCCCTTATCAAAATAGTCTGCGTTAATGGCTCCTGGTGCAGACTCGACCCAATATTCAGGATTAAAAGCCATTCCGCTGGTCTTTAGATTTGCGTAAAGATCTTGCATCTCTGCACCTGTAGGAAGTCTCCAGTCGTTATACCCATTAAATCTATTTGATGCATTTATTGCAGATTGTGCATAGGTTCCACTACCATCTGCTTCCTCTGAAACGATAAGTACCTCTCTTGTTACTTCATTAACAGAGAAAACAAGTCCTCCCCAAATACGATCACCTACCTTAAGATCCATAAATCTACCTGTATAAGTCATCCAACGAGAACCGTTGTAGTATACAGGAAGATGTTGCGTTAGGTTGTATACTACTAAACCTTCAGCAGGAGCTGCAATAGCTAAAATCTGATCGGAAGTCATTCTTGGAAATAAGAAACCTCTATTGGTACTATTTACTTCCATTGCTGCAGAGGGAGTTTCCTCTGCATCTGAACCAACAACAATTTTATTGTAACCTTTTACATCTTTGTTTGCATCTGCTACAATTGCTTTTTTAGCTTCTACGACACCCTCTCTACCAAACTTAGTGGTATAGCTATCGTCTAGGTTTTTAATAGCTGCATCCAACTTCTTATCTGCATCAGCAAGACTAGTTGCTGTATTAGTATAGTTTGAAGTAGCATCAGCACTATAACTACCGTCTGCATTAAGTCCCGCTCCAGTAATTATATTGTCTGTTTTTGCTTTAATCTTATTTTGCTCTGTCTCTAATGTATTGGTTTTTGTTTCAAGGTCAGTGATCTTTGTTTCATGTTGACCAACCGTTGTTTCTAATGCCGTTGCACGATTTTGTAAAGCATCAATTCTATTTGTATGATCTCCAATTTGAAGTTTTACCTCTTTAACTTTTTGATCTAAGATATAGCTCTCGTTTTGCAAAGAAGAAGCGGTGTTGATATAGGTAGCTCTTGCAATCGGAGCATAAGTACCATCATCTTGTAATCCACTTCCTGCTTGAGTTGCATCTAACTCTGTTTGAAGATTGTTATTCTTCGTAATAATGTTGGTTATTTTTGTTTCGTTCTCTGCGATCTTCTGATCTAATACTTCATCTGCATCTTTAAGAGATGTTGCTGCATTAATATAGTTGGTACTTGTGTGTCTTGTATAAGTTCCATCTGCTGATAGCCCAGCACCTTTAGTGGTATTGTCTACACGAGTCTTTAATTCATTTAATGCAACATCATGTTCTCCGATTTTTACATTAATAGCAGTATTATCGTTATTAATAGTCGTTAGGGTTGTTGTGTTGGCTGCAACCTTGGTATTGGTGTTAAATAGAGCTTTGTCTAATAAATATATTTCATCTTGCATTCTGGTTGCAGTACCTACATAGTTCGAAGAAGTGATGGGTCTAAAACTTCCATCAGCATCCAATCCTAAAGAGTTTTGTGTACGATCAAGTTCTGCTTGTGTTCCTGTTGATCCTCCACCAATAGTAGCCAATTTAGTGTTAATTTTGTCAATATTATCAGAGTTTCTCCCAACAGCCATTGAGTTTGAAGCAGATCTAGAATCAATAGCTTTTAAAGTATTGTCAAGTCTTATTGTGGCATCATGAATAGAAGTTGCTGATGATATGAAATTAGCATCTGTTTTAACAATATATCTTCCATTTGCAATGTCTAGCCCTGCACCTCTTCTTGTGGCATTTATTGATTCTTGGATTTGTGCTGGTGTTCCTGCCGTTGAAGATATTTCGTCTAATTTGGTTTGAAGTCCTACACAAACTTGATCTAAAAGGTAGTCTGCATTGCTTGCACTTGTTGCTGCAATAATGTAGTGGGCTCTTGTGTCAATCTCATATATATCTTGACCTAATGGCATCCAATCCGTACCTTTCCAAAAATAGAATCCTTCTACTTTGTATGTTGCATTTGCAACAGTATTATATACAAGTAGTCCATTGGGCTTTACGCCTGTGATCGGATTGTCTGGACCTTGTAATGCAACTCTAGGAACCAAAACACCTTTACTATCTGAATAGATGTCTAATACCGCAGTTGGATCTGTTGGTGCGTTTTTAACATCACTAATAGACACGTTTTGTGCTTCTACTCCCAGTATCGGTACTAGAACTAAAAATATTAAAAAATGAAAGAATGATTTCATTTTCGTTTTTTGGTTAAAATGACTTTTCATATACTAAAGCTTTTCCAAGATTCATAACAACAAACGGAGATATACCTACAGATAAATGTACTTAAAAATTATATTATGAAAAAGAAATATCCCCCTTATTTGAGTTTTGACTCAATTATTATGATTAATTATAAATTGATGGCACAAAATATGAAATGAACCATCATGTATCACTATTTGTTTACAAAGAAATAAAAAATAAAACATTATGGTTAATAAAATGACATTATTCTCAATTTTATGTCTATTCTTTACATCTTTTGCTTTGAAAGCACAGATTACACAAGGGGAATTAGAGATTATCAAAAGTGAATTACACAAAGGAAAGAAGGAGTTAGTTAAAGAAAATATGAATCTAATTTCGGAAGAAGCTGCTGTGTTTTGGCCTATCTATAATGAATACCAGAATGCTAAAACTACTATTATGGATGAGAGAATAGGATTACTTCAGAAATATTCTTCAGAACATCTTGTATTGAAAGCAGAGGAAGCAAAAGAAATTGCAAACAAACAATTTCAGTTAAGTAGGAAAGCAATTAAGTTAAGGCAAAAATATTTTAATATTTTATCGAAGAAGATGTCTCCTATATTTGGTTTCCGATTTATGCAGATTGAACGTCAAATAGATCTTTTAATAGAATTAAAGGTATCGGAGAATTTACCTTTAATGCAGTATCGTTAGATTTTACATGAATGTCCTATCCTTAAAATTCAGCCTTTCGAAGGTTGATAAAACCAAAATAGTATGCGAAAAACTTTGCTAACCTTATGCCTCTTGTTTCTAATGTTTATGACTGTGACAGCACAGATATATACAGAACCCACTTATGTTGATCATTACAAATCTTCAGAAAAAAGTAGTCCTTCTTTTGAAATAACGCCATTAATTGGTTTTCAACTTGGAGGAAAGATCAAGTTCATACAAGGTCGATTAGATATTAACGACGATATGATGTATGGTGGTGCGATAAGCATGCCATTAGATGAGTATGGAGATGTGGAGTTTGCATATACTAGAATGGATAGTCGTGCCAATTTTAGATCTACTAGTGATTTGCGAAGTGGTAGTTTTAATTTAAGTGTCGACTATTTTCAGTTGGGATATCTTCGTTATACCCAAAAAGGAAATTTGCGCCCTTATGGTTTAATCAGTGCAGGAGCAACCCTTTTTAATTCTAAATCAGATAATGTAGACGATACCATGACCTTTTCGATGACTCTTGGTGGAGGAATCAAATATTATATCAGTGATAATTTGGGAATCCGTTTACAAGGTCGTCTTTTATTACCTATGTATTTTGATGGAGCAGGCTTAATGATAGGGTTTAATGGCTCTGGTAGTTATTCTTCTGTTGGTGTAAGTTCCTCACAATTTCTTGTACAAGGTGATTTTAGTTTTGGTCTAGTATATCGTTTTGGAAATTAAAGAATCGCAAAGTGGTTTTGTCTTGATTTTTGCTGATAGGGACTTTCTACAGTGTTTATTTAATGAATGTGTGTATA
Organism: Prolixibacteraceae bacterium; assembly: GCA_025210775.1. GTDB lineage: Bacteria > Bacteroidota > Bacteroidia > Bacteroidales > Prolixibacteraceae > Halosquirtibacter. Next base: position 49,719 of record JAOARB010000019.1, on the reverse strand, counting down.
TTATTGCAATCACATTTTTAATTGTTTGTATGATCTTAATTTAAGTCATTAAGTGGGTTTTAATTTGAAGTCTAGCTCTATGAAACAGCTATTGACTATAGTATATACAAAAAGAGGATGCCTAATCAAAGACATCCTCTTTCTTTATTGTGACTAAATATATTGTTAGTAGTTAAAGATCTCTTCTAGAGATAGCTCTTCTACTTTACCATATTTAGAAAGACGTTTTGGAGTTAGTTTATTACGATCTCCTTCAACAATGATAGTGTAATAATCAGATTTCACTTTTTCATTGAAGAATGTTTTAACATCTTCTAGTGTTGCTGTTTTTACATAATCGTAAACATCTTTACGTAGATCATGAGTATAACCCATCTCTTCATTTTTTAGGTATGTGAAAAGAAGTTGGTTACCAGTGATTCTTTCTGACTCAATTTTACGAAGCATTGCTTCTTTAGCCGAGTTAAATGATATTTTAGATGAAGGCATATCCGTAAGGATTTCATCCATTGCTACCAAAGCATCATCAAATTTATCTGCTTGAGTTGAAAGGTTTGCATATAGAAGTGATGGCATATTCTTTTTGTATGGTTTAGCTAAATAAGACCATGCTGAATAAGCCAAAGCTCTCGATTCTCTGATTTCTTGGAAAACGATCGATCCCATTCCTCCACCATAGTACTCATTAAATAGTGCTACTTTAGGGAAATCTGTAACTGGAATATCTCCTTTGTTGCTGATCATACGAATGAATGCCTGCACCATGTCATAGTGAACAAAGTAAACTTTGTTTTCTTTGGTCTCTGAATATGGATACTCTTTCACTTGTGGTTTAGGAAGATAATTATCAGCCCATTGGTGATGTTTCTTCAAATTCTCTACAATCTCTGTTCCCTCTCTTGGTCCATAATAGATGATCTTGTGAGGATACGAAGTTAGATTCTTAATATATGCAACCAGCTCTTCTGCTGTCAATGCTTTAAGATCTTTCTCTGAAATAATATCTGTTACAGGATTATTTTTACCGTGAAGGGCATATTGAAGAAGATTGCTTCTAAAGATTACATTCTTGTCATTTTTATTTTCATGACGTACTTTGATGATATCTTTTACCAGACTTTCAAGTGCTTGTTGGTTTGGTGCAACATTAGCCAAGAAATTCTCCATGATATCTTCACCTTTAGACATGTTTTCACTTAGTCCACTGATGGTAATGTCAAAATATTTATCAGAAGTTCTTGCGTTAAAGTCGATACCTTCTTTATAAAGATTCTTTTTGATCTCTTCGGCAGATGCTTTATCTGTTCCTAGGTAATCAATAAGCTGGGCAGCAAACTCAATCTTAGGATCACTGTGCTCTCCAATTTCAAATCTATAAGTCAAATTGAAAAGAGAGTTCTCTGTATTTTTCGCTGAGTAGAAAGTTACATTATCGTTGATTTTCGCTTTGTGAATCGCATTTTTGTAGTCGATAAACTTAGGAGTCAAACGAGGTGCTTTCTCACTAGCAATCATATTAACAAAGTCAGATTGAACTGTTCTGTTAATAGGGATAGATGTGATAGCAGGTTTTTCTACCTTAGTAATGTTTTTAAGTTCACCTTTGCGTTTGTAAACAATAGCGTAGTTCTTATAGTTTTCTTTCGCAAATTTCATGATCTCTTTTTTAGAGATTTTACTCATCTCATCATAAAGATCAACACATTTGTCCCAAGGGCGTTGTGAAATAAAAGAGTCTACAAAACGATCTGCTGTTGCACCTTTCGCTCTTGCAGCAATTTCGTCTTTTTTCAAGTTGTTTATAACCGCTTGAATTAACCATTCATCGAATTCCCCATTTTTAATTTTATTGATCTCTTCGTTGATCAATGTTTCTGCTTGTTCTAGTGTTTGTCCTGGTTTAGGAATACCATAGAATACATGTGAACCATACTCTTGCATAAATTGAGGGAAACAACCTGCTTGCATCATCTTTTGTTGCTGGTTGATGTCAAGATCGATTAGTCCTGCTACCGAATTGCTCATTAGCATATCAATAAGCATAACTTTAGGATAATCTGTTGAAGCTTCTCCATTAAAACGGAACCCCATATAAATCATTTCCATTTGTGGTCCATACACTTCAGCTTTTTCTACTTTAGCAAGTGCAGGAATCTCTGGATATTTGATTGGAGCCACTGGTTTCTTTGGAAGTTTACCCCAGTATTGATCAATCAATTTAATGGTTTTTTCCATATCAAGATCTCCTGCCAAACAGATTGCCATATTGTTAGGCACGTAATATTTGTCATGATATTTATGGATATTCACCATTGAAGGATTCTTAAGATGTGCAGCCTCTCCAATAGTAGTTTGTGTACCATATGGGTGACCTGGGAACATCATACGGAATAGGTTATTCCAAATTTGAGTTGACTCTCTATCTTGAGACATATTGAACTCTTCATATACAGCCTCAATCTCTGTGTGGAATAGACGAAGTGTAAGTTCAGAAAATCTTTCACTCTCAATTTGCAACCATCTTTCTAATTCGTTAGATGGGATGTTGTTAACATAAACAGTACGGTCTGTTGATGTATAAGCATTGGTTCCTGATGCACCAATCATACTCATCAATTTATCATACTCATTCGCAATAGCATATTTTCCTGCTTCTTGAGATACTTCATCAATCTTCTTATAGATCGCAGCTTTCTCTTGAGGATCATCTGTGTTTTTGTGCTCTTCGTATAGATCAGAAATCTTTTGGATTAGAGGCTTTTCTTTTGCCCAATCTGCCGTTCCGATTTTAGAAGTTCCTTTAAACATCATGTGTTCAAGGTAGTGAGCCAAACCTGTAGTCTCTTTTGGATCATATGATGATCCTGCACGTACAGGAATGTAAGTTTGAATTCTTGGTTTCTCTTTATTTACTGATAAGTAAACTTTAAGACCATTCTCTAGTTCGTAGATTCTAGTGTGAGTTGGGTCGTTAGCTACCTCTGTATACTTGTACCCATTAGCATCTGTTTCTGCTTTTGTTTGATATTTCTCTTTTGGCGTACATGCCATCATAGAAACCACCAATGCTGAAAGAAGAAACAGGCGTTGAAACATCCTATTTTTCATTCGATATAGAATTTAGTGTTGAAATGAATAATATTTTGATTAGTATAAACGTAAATATAAGTTAAAAAAATGAATTGCAGTATATTTAAATTCACACTTCATTATAGTAGTAGATCCTTATGTCTTATTTTTAGATAGAGATTGTGTGTGTTAATGTATTGATATATAATAATATAGATGTGTATTTTTATTGAGTTCTAAATAATATTAATTTTTTATATTGATTAATAGAGTAAGAAGATGTGCTTATATCTAAATATGGTATTGTTGGAGAAAAATATTCTATTTTTTGTGTGGTTAAATATAGTTAAAAAGAGTGTTGTATTTTGGGTTTTACATAATATTTAAATGTGCTCTTTAGGGCTAATTACTTGCAGTGTAGGGGGTTTTGTCTATGATTTTACTTTAGTCTGATAGACTCATTTAATCATAGAGTCTAAGGTGCGTATGTTCGTTTTGAATTACTAGGATATCAACTTTCTTCCTTATAGTTTTGTTTCGTTAATATGTTACAAAGCGTATGATTATTAGTTTGTTATGAATTGGTTTTGATTGATGATAAACAATACTATTTATTCTATATAGGAAATTATGAAGAAAATTTTTATTTCAGCATTGGCAATGATTCTATTGGTAGGATCAAGCATGCAAACAAAAGCTCAAGAAAACGATACTAAAGTGTCTTCTACTTATGTAAAAGTAAAAGGTGGTTATGGTTGGGGTGTTGCTAAAGATGGTTACTACGTAGATATGGGACAAGGAAGTTCTGTAAACGGGGTACAAGAGCAAATCTTTACCTCTCTTGGTGGAGGAGCTATTGCAGGATTGGCTGTAGGACATTTCTTTACAGACAATTTTGGTTTGGAATTAGATTTCACTTATTTGAAAGGTTCAAAACAAAATGTACAGAATCTAGTTGTTGGCGATGTTCAATACAAGTCTGCTGATGCATACACAAATCAATTTCGTCTTGCCCCAACAGTGGTTATGAGTACTGGTTATTCAAAACAAATCAGTCTTTATACAAAAGTAGGTTTTGTTCTTCCTATGGGAGGTTATGCAATGATTGAGTCTAGTGCTAAAGACCCTCAAACAGGAGTGAATATGGAGGTTGAACAAAAAATTAATGGAGATTTCTCTGTTGGTTTTACAGGAGTTCTAGGTGTTCAATACCGTATCAATGAGAAATTCGCAATGTTTGCTGAGTTGGAAGGTATCTACTTAAATATTAAGAGAAAGAAATCAACTATCGAGAAGTTTAATGTAAATGGAGTGGATCAATTGGATAATTTTACTGCAATTACAGGAAAGTCTATTGAGGTGGATTATGTAGATTCTATCGATGGGGCTAATCCTGACCCATCTAAAGCATTAAAAACAACTTCACCATACAGTAAGCAAGGTTTTAATATCGGTTTTACTTATTTCTTCTAGGTCGGAAAAGATAAGCACTGAGATATAAAGATCACTTAGGTGATAAGGTCCCAATTTTGTAGCAATACAAGTTTGGGACCTTTTTATGCATTATTGTTTCATTGCTTTATCCCTTGTGATGCTGTCTGTGTAGAAAAAGGATACATTGGGTAGGCGATAATACCGACAAGAGGAATTTGCCAGAATCCAATAGGTTAAATAAAGGGTTTGTCCATGGTTCCTCCATGGTTCCTCCATGGTTTGTCCATCGATTTGGGGGTTTTCGATGGAGGAACCATGGAGCAACCATGGACAAACCATGGAGGAACTACCTTTAAAACTACTATTTTTCTACAGGTCATCATTTTTGATCTTTGCGTGGTGGTTTTGATGTTTATCCCCTTTGGGATGAAGAGTCTTTTATATTTATAGGACATCCAACCTCGGGAGTAATAGGAGATCTTTTGTGTTTGATAAAAAAGAAAAACCCTACCTTTTTCTTAAGTCATAGCTATATGACTATCGAAAAATAGTAGGGTTAAAGGAGAGGCTTAATATAAGCCTCCGAAAAGTGTGTGCTTATTTATTATTTTAATAATGTAATGTGTTTAGACATTCCATCCTTTAGTATTACCGTAACTTCAGTGTTTCCATTTACAATAAGTTGGTGAAGCACATGGGCTGCTTTCTCTACTTTATATTGTCCTTTAATTGAAAGGGTCATTTTTACAGGCATGCTTTCAGAGTTTGCCCATAGACGAGAGTAGATACTTACTTCATGTCTTGATCCATCTTCGTTGTATTGATCGAAATCTTTTCCTTGGTAAAGGTTTAGGTCTGGATTACAAACTTCGATTTCCATCTTTTCTTTATCCTCTTTGATCATTGCTAATGCAGGGATATTGGTATGGCGAAGAGGACCTTCAAAAGCTTTGTTGTCGGTATTATCAAAGATAGCGTATCCCCATGTGTTGGATTTAACCTCTTTCACGATGTGGGCTTTGCTGTCTTTTTGAGCAACAACATAATTCTTGTGTTCCTTCTGTTCTTTTGCAAATTGGTTTAGTTGGTCTTTATCTGTTCCAACAAGCAATGCATATTCGTAACTTGCATTCTTAGGTGCTTTTCCATGTTTTAACCAAGCAGAGATAAAAGTTCCGTTGTTAGACTTTTTATTGCGAGGATCTTTAGAATCTTGTTTTTTGTAAGATACTTCAAGATTTTGTCCATCTGTAGGGATATACCATCCATTAGATAAGTTGTCAATGATCAAAGCCTGTTTGGTGTCGTTGGTTACAACGGCTCCTAGTTGATCTATTTTCTTTCCGTTTAGATCGATCGCTTTGGTTCCAACTTCGATGCTATTTTGGAATAGTGTTGTCTCTGTTTCGTAGTTGGTTACATTATTTTCGATATCAGATCCCAACATAACGATAAAATCATCGAACATAAAATAACTCTTGGTTGCTCTATGTGATCCATGGTATTTATCGTGCTCGTGAAGTTTCATCGCATAGACTCCTTGAGTGCCCATAGATAGTGAGGCTCCAAATTTTTCATCCGAGATCAATAGCTCTTCATATCCTGAAAGGTGGTCCACTTGTACTACATTACCCGCAAGCTCATCGATTGGAAGGTGGATTGTTGTGGTTCCAGGTAAACGGTTCCAGTCGTATCCTTCAAATCGGAATCCTGTTTGTTCTTTTCCATCAATACGACGTTGTAGCTGGTAATGTCCGTAGCTCATGTATCGTCCATATGCATTGGCTTTAACATATATCTCAGCTCCCCATAGGTAAGCATTGAATCCTTTCACTGTAAACAACCAATCGTTTTTGCGATGCATGTTGATACTTGCATAGTTAATGCTCCAGTTTCCTGCAGGGATTACTTCCGGAATAATGTTAAGATCTTCAAATTCTTTGATACGTCTACGATCATCCTTTTTATCTGCCGATGCCAAAGAAAGATATATAGATGCAAGCTCTTTGTCCATCTCTACTGTTTCGCCACCTTTGCCTGCTTTTGCCATATAGTAATATGGTTTGGCTGAAATTTTACTATGTCCAAGTGGGTGACGCCCAGACATGGTGATAGGTAGAACAGTATTATGAGAATATAAACGCATTTTTAGAAGCGCATTCTTTACTACACTTACATTGTGTTCAGGGAGACTGAATGGTGTTCCTGAGATAGCATAAAATACAGGTGTCGATCCATCTAGTGCGTCTTTTGCATACAATGGATAGTGGTTGTAGTGGTGGAAGAAAGCGCCATCTGGTTTAAAAGGAGCCAATAATCCAGGAACATAGTCAACACCATAAGTCAACCACTCTTGTAATGCTTTCATGTTTGCTACTTTTGACGTGTCGTCAGAAGTCATCATACAACAAGAAAGTTGTCCCATTAATGTTGTGTTAAGCACATCCACATTGATACCTATATAACGATCTTTTGGTTCTACCATTTTCCCATAACCAGAGAACCACATCATATCTTTAGCTACTTGTTCACGTAATCCAACTTTTGCTAATTCCTCTTTCATAAGATACATAGCAGGGTAGTAGTTTCTCATGCTATAACCTAAATGGTGTAATGTGCCGATACCACTACCTTCAGCCCAACCATATTTTCTCATGTTTTTTACCATGTCTACAAAAAGTAGCGCTAAACTATCTTTATCTTCTTGCTTGTTTGAAAGATGATATTGTTGAGCAATATTGAGTAGAAGATTGGTGTAGTTTTTTAGGCTTAATCCGAAATGAAGATGTTTTGTTGGTTTCTTCTCTGAACTATATAGTGCTGGATATGAAGCAAAATATACAAAACGACCTTTTCCTGAAATATTCAGTTCTTGACGCGTATCTTTTATCCATTTTTGAATGCCTTTTTTGTTTTTTGCATTCTCCAAAAACATTGCATTTAGTTTTCCTTCGATAGTTTTAAGTCCTTCTGCTTCTTTGCTCGATATCGTACTTGCTTTCTTTACTGGGAATTGGTTTAGCATTTGAGAGAAATACTCTAGAGCCATCCAGTGTTTGTTGGCAGAGATAACTGCATTTTTATTTACAAATGGAACTTGATGATCGGCCATTTGATGACGAGGATCAATTGGTGTGGAAGTAATGATCTCATCGATGTAGAAAGTACCTTTCTCTCCACTTCTAGGAGCAGCAAAACGTACTTGGTCCATTCCTTCCACAGGTTGACCTTGCATGTCTCTATCAAAAGCGACCCATCCTGTTCTCCATCCTTTATAGTTTAGGTGGAAATAAAAGTAGCATTGTACTTTTCCTTTTTTAAGGAATTCTACTTTTAGTGAATCTTTATTAGGCTTGGTGTTGTATAGCCAAAAAGAGAAGGTGCTGATATGTTTGTTGGTTGCATCTGCCGAGATAGGTGCATACCCAATATCTTGTTTAAATGACAATGTTGCTTTGGGACTCCATCTCCACTGAAGACTTGATTCTCCTCTTAAGGATTCAGTAGTGGTCGTATTGATACGACTGCGACGCTTATTTATTACGAGGCCTTTAGTTCCTTTCTCAAAGTCGATTGGGGCTGTCTTTTGTGCAGAAGCTTGGAGTACAAGCAGCGAGCAGAAAAGAATTGTGATAATACGTTGTTTAAAACTCATACTTTTGATTTTGAAGAAGTGTTTTATGTCTATTCTAATATTTTGATGTTGAAATCGTGATGTTGAAATGATATACACCTAAATATTCTAAACGATTTAGTTTATGCAATAATAACTATTAATGTTGGTGCTATTTACATGGATGAATAAATGTGTACATTTTTTGGATAAACGCCCTCAGTATCGAAATCCGTTTGCCTTAGTCTGTTTTTGGGACTGATGAACTTTATTCGTAGGAAGAGTGGGAAAACAGATGCGTTGCTGTATCTTTGTGGCTTAAATATATTTATATGAATATTAATTTGTCCATAAAAGAGGAGTTTGGTCGATTGGTTTTATCCAAAATAAAAGAACAAATAGATCTTTGTAAAAAAGGTGTTGAGGATTTAAAAGATGCTTTGGTTAACGATACTAAAAGTAGTGCTGGAGATAAATATGAGACAAGTCGTGAACGTATCAGTAGTGATCTGAATCGACTAGAATTGCAGCTTATTCAGTATCAAAAGAGTTATACTTTTGCTTCGAAGATCAATATGGAACCAAAGGATCGAGTGGAGGTTGGAAGTTTGGTGCTAACGAATGATGGTGTTTATCTATTTTTCCTTCCTTTGGGCAAAGTGGAGTGTGAGAATGGACCTTTTTATTCGCTGTCTATTACCTCTCCTATAGGACAATTATTTAAAAATAAAGAGGTTGGAGCGGAAGTTACGTTTCAAGGAAGACAATATAAAATATTGGATGTCATTTAATTGTAGGTGAGATCTTGGTGGTAAAGAAATAATAGAAAAGAAAATATGAATATCTCAGATTATATACTGAAAAAGATGGGCTTTGAATCTTATAATGAGGTTCAGCAACAAATTTATGATGCATCAAAGAAGAGTCCCTCTTTGTCTTTGATCTCTCCTACAGGATCAGGAAAAACAATCGCCTTCTTGAGGGTGCTTTTGGAACAGACTAAGATCCATGGAAATGGGGTGCAAATGGTCATCTTGGTTCCTACACGCGAATTGGCATTGCAGATTGAAAAGGTGGTGGGGAAATTACAACTATCTATGCGTTCTTACTGTAGCTATGGTGGACACTCCATCTCTTCTGAAGAACGTTCTTTGGCTTATGCTCCTTCTTTATTGATTGCCACTCCTGGAAGATTGGCCGACCATATTCGTAGAGGTAATGTGGATCTTCGTAATGTGGAGCGTGTGGTGTTGGATGAGTATGATAAAATTCTACAGTTAGGCTACCAAAAAGATATCGATTTTATCTTTAACTGTTTTAGGAATCTTTCAGGAACGATTCTGACTTCAGCAACGAAGATTGAGGATTTATGCTATCCTAAGACAATGGATCGTAATGGTCTTGTCATAGACTTGTCATATAAGGTTAAAGAGAATAAGTTTGAAGCTTTTCGTGTTGAAGCGGAAGAAAACGATAAACTAGCCTCTTTGGTTGCCCTACTTCAGCAGATAGGACACGAATCTACTATGGTGTTCTGTAATCATAGAGATGCTGTGGAACGTATTAGTGAGGCTCTTTACGATATGGGTGTGGTACATGAGTTTATTCATGGTTTACGTACCCAAGATGAGCGTGAAAGGTCTATGATTAAATTTGAGAATGGAACTTCTTCTATTATCGTTGGTACTGATCTTCTGGCTCGTGGTATTGATCATGTGGAAGTGAAAAATGTGATCCACTATCAAATGCCTTATCAAGAGGATGTTGCTGTGCATCGTAATGGTCGTACTTCTCGTGGAGAAGAAGAAGGACGTGTTTTTGTTGTGGTGCGTGAAGAGGAAGAGGTGTCGGAACCTTTACAAAAGATCGAATGGCAGGATTGGATTGTAAAAGAGAGTACTACCGAGTTTCAACAGACCGATTGGGACACCCTATATATTGGTGCAGGTAAGAAAAATAAGATCAATAAGATTGATATTGTTGGCTTTTTGTGTAAAAATGGGGAGCTTGAGAAGAAAGAGATTGGAATGATCCATGTGAAGGATTACCGTGCTTATGTGGCAGTTCCTCGTAAAAAGATCAAACCTCTGATACGTAAGATTTCTCGTATTAAAATTAAGGGAAAGAAGGTTCTTTTTGATAGAGCTTATTAGATTATATCACTAATGTTATTTGAAGACTTCTTCTAAATAATGATATTCAGGAATCAAATTATTTTTACGTTATAGTATAAATAATTTGTTTTAGAGTAGATAAAAAAAGGCAACCTTGATTAGGTCGCCTTTTTTTTATGTTATAAAGAGATGGTTATTTCAATCTACTCATCGCTTCTTTAATTCTTCGTACAGCTTCTCTTAATTCTGCTTCAGATGCAGCATAAGAAAGACGAACACAGTTAGGGTCACCAAAAGCTTCACCCGTAACAATAGCTACGTTGGCTTCTTGTAGGAGATATAGACAAAGATCAGAAGCGTTGTCTATTTTGTATTCTCCGAAAGAGGTTCCAAAATATGCTGTTACATTAGGGAATACATAAAATGCTCCGTCAGGACGAGAGATCTTAAGATTTGGTATTTCTGACATTAGCTCTACCACTAAATCTCTTCTTTTTGCGAATGCTTTTACCATTTCAAACACCTCTTTGTTGTCTGATGCGATGGCTTTGGCTGAAGCAATTTGTGCTACTGAGTTAGCTCCCGAAGTGAATTGTCCTTGTAGTTTGCTACATGCTTTAACCAACCATGTTGGACCTGCGATATATCCGATACGATAACCTGTCATGGCATATGCTTTAGATACCCCATTCACGATTACGGTTTGTTCTTTGATGGCATCAAATTGAGCGATACTCTCATGTGCTCCTTCGTAGTTGATATATTCGTAGATTTCGTCTGAAATTACAACCAAGTTTGGATGCTTTGCAAAAATATCTGCGAATGCTTTTAACTCCTCTTTAGTGTAAAGTTTTCCAGTTGGGTTGCTAGGGCTACTAAACAAGAAGGCTCTAGTCTTAGGTGTGATGGCAGCTTCTAGTTGTGCTGGTGTAATTTTAAAGTCGTTCTCTACTGTTGTTGGGATCACTACGTTGGTTCCACCTGCAAGTTTTACAAGTTCTACGTAAGTAACCCAATAAGGAGCAGGAATGATCACTTCATCACCTTCTTCCACTGTAGACATGATCACGTTTGCCAAAGAATGTTTAGCTCCGTTAGAAACAAGAATCTGATCTGCATTATAAGTCAGATTATTATCTCTTTTAAGCTTGTTTACGATGGCTTCACGAAGCTCAGGATATCCGTTAACTGGAGAATAGTGAGAATAGTTGTCATCGATGGCTTTCTTGGCAGCCGTCTTAATAAAGTCTGGAGTGTCAAAATCAGGTTCTCCTACACTAAGGCTGATTACATCAATACCTTGTGCTTTCAATTCTCTACTCTTCTGAGCCATTGCTAATGTTTGAGATATAGCAAGACGATTGATTCTCTCGGCAATAATACTCATAATTCAAGACCTATTAGTAATTTTAATATATCGATTGTTTAATAGAAAGGTGATGTTGTAATGGTCTGATTTTTTATTATCATTGCAACTATCATTTTCTTATATTCTATTGTTCTTCGTTTTGTTTAGAAATTCTAGAAAAATTCCTTTTAAGGAATCCTTTTCTCCTTTCTTAATAGGCACGAAAGATAATAAAAAAAGAGTGGTCTAATGAGAGAAAAACTCATAAGATCGTCTTTTATTTATCATCTTAACAATAGATTTGTAAAAAATGTAGTATCTTATCATTAATTTACTTTTTATATGAATTCGGAGATCTCTATTTATTGGATTATTTTGTTGGTGACGCTACCTTGTATCATTATTGCTATTATCTCTATTTACAGTATGAAGGTTGCGGTGAAAAAGGAGCGTGAAACAAGAGAGTTTGAATTAAGGCTTAAAAATAGAGAGAGTATGACCTCTTTCAGACTTCAAGCTTATGAGCGTTTGGCTCTTTTTCTTGAGAGAATTACTCCTGATGCTTTGGTGCTTAGAATTACTCCAACAGGGAAGAATGTGGCACTTTATCATCGTGAGTTGTTGCTCGTGTTAAGACAGGAATTAGATCATAACCTTTCGCAGCAGGTGTATGTTTCATCAGAATTATGGGGACATGTTCGTTTGGCCAAAGAGAGAATGTCGATGTTGATTAATGAAGCTTCTTCTGAGTTGGCTCCTGAGATGCCTGCGGAGGCACTTAGAGATGCGATCTTTGAGGAGTATTCTGCTTTAGAAGATCAACCGATTCAGAATACGTTACAGATCTTAAGATCAGAACTTCATATGTTCTTCTAATTTTTTGTTAAGGATGAATTTAAACTACTCTTGGAAATATCTTAAAGAACTCTCTACTGAAGAGTTCTTTACTCTTTTTCAATTGCGCCAACAGGTGTTTGTTGTGGAACAAGATTGTGTCTATCTTGATATGGATGAGATCGATCGTAATGCAGTACATCTTTTGGTGCAAGATAATAATGATGAAAAAGTAGTGGCTACTTTGCGTATTTTTGCTGGTAAAAATAACTATTGGCACATCGGTAGGGTAGCAGTAGCTATTGAGGCTCGAAAGCGAGGGGTGGCTAGAGAAATGATGGAGAGAGCTGTTGCTTGGATAAAAGAGCAAAAGGGTGTAAAAGGAGTGGAGATTTCTGCTCAATCTTATCTGTTTGACTTTTATCGTTCATTGGGTTTTCAAAAGAGCTCAGAAGAGTATGTCTTAGATGGACTTCCTCATTTAGATATGATCCTTCCTTTGTAAAATAAAAACACCCTCTCATGGTGTTATGGCCTATGAGAGAGTGCTTTTAAATATAATATTATAATACTTCAGAATGATTTAGTTCATTCTCAATCTTTTCGTATAGTTCTTCTGATGCTTCTACTAAAGGTAAGCGAAGATAGTTTTGGATAATGCCAATAGACGATAGCGCTGCCTTTATTCCTGTAGGATTTCCTTCTTCAAATATCAATTCCATGGTGCGAAGCAACTTGTTATGAAGTTCTTTTGCTTCTAAGAATTTATTATCTAGTGCGTGGTGTACCATTCTAGACATGGTGCTAGGAGTGGCATTCATGACTACAGAGATCACTCCTTGTGCTCCTACGGATAATAGAGGAAGGGTGTTTTTGTCGTCTCCAGATAGATAGATAAAGTGTTCCGGTGCATCCTTACTTAAGTGCATGCATTTGTGGAGATTTCCTCCACCATCTTTTATTGCAATAAATTTAGACGAGTAGTTGGCTAGCTCTAAGACAGTGTCGATGGTCATGTCTGCACCTGTTCTACTCGGTACATTATATAATACGATCGGCACCGGAGAAACAGCTTCAATGGCTTTGAAGTGTTCTATGATTCCTCTTTGGTTTGGCTTATTATAATAAGGTGTTACGGAAAGAATAGCATCTACACGATCTAGTTTGGTCGTTTTTATCTTTTCGCATACTGCATGGGTGTTGTTTCCTCCTATTCCTAAAACGACAGGAACTCTGCCATTGTTTTTATCTAGGATGAATTCTAATACCTTTTCTTGTTCTTGTGGTGTTAGGGTTGCAGTTTCAGCTGTTGTTCCTAGTACAACAAGATAATCGGCTCCATTCTCTAGTTGATATTCAACAAGCTTATCTAGAGATGAATAACATACCTGGTTATCTTCATCAAACGGAGTGATAAGAGCCACTCCTGCTCCTTTTAATATATGGTTCATGAGCTCGATGATTTATTTTTTTATTCGATCGTTTGGATTACTTTTTCTGTGTCTATAATAGACTTATTCCGATAATTATAGTGTAAAAGTAATAAATTGATTTTTTTTAGCCTATTTAAAAACGAATTTATTTTTAAAATAGGCAAAATAAAAAAATATGTAATTAATTAGCTCATTGAAATTTTGTGTTAGAGTTAAAATTTACTGATATAATCTTTCATCTGAGAGAATAATTTTGATATTTCTTTCGATGGTGTTTGTATGAAAAAATCAGCACACTGATATAAATCGATATTGGATGAGACTTTAAACCTTGAGTTGTTTAATGCTAGTGCATAAATTAAGGGTAAGTTGTGTTCCATAGATAGATCTATAAGAATGTCAAATGAGGTATGGATAAACTCAAGTGCATCTGCATTCTTTGGTTCTCCTGTCCACTTAATACTTTGAGGAACCATGATTGCATGATGTGCTGAAGATGTTGCCAATTCTTTGGGATCTTTTGAATAGGCAAGAGTATGAATAAAACGGTTAGGTTGTTTTAGCTCTTTTAAGATCTTCTGGATCTCATTAGAGGCGTTGTTGTCATCCTTGTTCCACAATATTCCTATACGTTTGGCATCTTCTATTTTATATGGACTTACCGTGCGACTTTTCTGACTTAATTGTTGGAAAAGTCGTCGGTATGCAATTTTTTCAAGTTTTTTCTTCAACATATATGGTATGTTAAATTATTTGTTTTCTATCATTTCCAGAAACTCTTCTTCATTAATGATAGGAATCTCTAGTGATTGTGCTTTCTCTAATTTAGCAGGTCCGATATTCTCTCCTGCTAAAAGATAGTGTGTCTTTTTTGAAATGGAACCAGTTAGTTTCCCTCCATATTGTTCCACCATATTACCTAATTCTTTACGTCTTGAAGAAGTTCCGAAATTGCCTGAAATAACAAAATTTGTTCCTTCTAAAATTGTATTATTAATCTCGGTATTATGGTTCTCTTGATCATTTACTACATTCGAGACAGGGGCACCCAATTCTGACAGTTGTGTAATTAGTGTGACATTGTCTTTGTCTTCAAAATATCTTCTTACAGAATTGGCCATCTTTTCACCAATCTCATTTACATCAAGAAGATCTTGGAAAGAAGCTTCTCTTAATGCCTCTATTGATCCAAATGTCTTTGCTAATATCTTGGCTGCCGATGCTCCAATAAAACGAATACCTAAACCAAAAAGTAATTGATGAAACTGATTGGACTTTGATTTTTCAATCGCCTCAAATAGATTGTCGATAGATTTCTGTTTAAGAGATATCTTTGACAGTTGATTGCATCGAGATATTAATTTTTCAATCCGTGGATTGCGAATAAAATTGAAAGCAATCATGGCTTTGTTGTCTGGAAGAATAGATTTCCATGTCTCTAGTGTTATGGTAGGTAAAAGAACCATAAAAGGTGCATGTTCAACTATCTCCGCTATATCTTGATCATTAATGTTTGGAATCTTAAGTGCTTTGATCGCCGCATGAATCGAGATGTTGCCATTTTTAAGATCCCCCTCTACTAGTAGATCATAGATCTGCTTTTGTAGTGGTATACGGAAATAGGTCTGTATTTGTCTATATATATGGGCTGCCGTCTCTCCTTTTTTGTAGGTCAATCCTAGTGAGTCAATGGCCTGTTCACTTAATGTCGCAAGATCTTGAAGGTGGTTTAATCCTTTGGCAAGTTTCTTTGCATTGGCAAGGGATAGTGATTTGATCCCAAATTGAAAGGCATATACTACACGTTCATAGGGTACCATTAACGGAGGAAATTTATCATCATCTCTCTTGATGGTTTCCTGCCCTTCTATATTGCTACGCTTTTCTTTTAATTGGTAGATGTCTGCAACGGAATTTAATAGTTTTTGATCATAAAGAAGTGAAATCGTTTCTTTACCTAGCCATTCGATGTTCATGGCATTACGAGATACGAAATGTTCTATCTTCCCTTTGATCTGTGGAGGACATCCTTTGTGGTTTGGACAATAGAAGGCTGCTTCCCCTGGATTCCTTTCTAGTGGTGTATGACACTCTGGACAGCTCTTAGGGAAAGATACAGCAATGGCCTCTTCTTTTCTTGCTTCTTCTTCTACACCTACAATCTTAGGAATAATCTCTCCTCCTTTTTCAATGTACACTTGATCTTTGTAGTGTAGATTTAAATTGGCAATAATATCAGCATTGTGTAGTGAAGCTCTCTGTACAATAGTTCCCGCTAGTGCTACAGGTGTTAAATTCGCAACAGGTGTTACTGCTCCAGTTCGACCGACTTGGAATGAAACCGACTGAAGTGTGGTAAGTTCTCTTTCTGCTTTAAACTTATAAGCTACAGCCCATCTAGGAGATTTGGCTGTATACCCAAGTTTGTTCTGTATCGTTTTTGAATTTACCTTGATTACCACCCCATCGGTAGCTACTTCTAATGAGGATCTCTCCGTATCCCATAGTTCAAGAAATGCGATCACCTCTTCAATGGTATGACACTTTTTGTTGTGTTTGGAAATCTTAAATCCCCAAGCTCTGGCTTTTTCTAATGTCTCATAGTGCCCATCTTCAATAGGCGTGTCTGCTAGGATATCATAGAAATAAGCATCCAAACCTCGTTTGGCTACAACAGAAGAGTTTTGTTGCTTTAGCGTTCCCGATGCTGCATTCCTTGGATTGGCAAAACGTGTTTCTCCTTCGGAGGCTCTTTGTTCGTTTAGACGATCAAATGTGGCAAATGGTAGAAGAATCTCTCCTCGTATAACAAACCTTTCTGGATAGTCGTCTCCTTGTAATTCTAATGGAATGGAACGAATGGTACGTACATTGTTGGTTACATCATCACCAATTTCACCATTGCCTCTTGTTAGAGCTTGTACAAGTTTCCCTTGTTCGTAAAGCAAACTGATAGAGGATCCATCAAATTTAAGTTCACAGTCATAAGTGTAGGATTCAGAAATGTTTTTTCTGATCCTTTGATCAAATTCGTATAACTCAGTGTAGTTGTAGGTGTTGGATAATGACAACATTGGATAGTCATGTGGCTTCTGAACAAACTCTTTGTTCAAATCACTACCTACACGAAGCGTTGGAGAATTAGGATCATGAAGCTCTGGGTATTGTTTCTCTAGCTCTTCTAATTCTTTAAGAAGTTGATCAAACAAATAGTCTTCAATGTTTGGTTGACTTAGAACATAATATTGATAATTATGTTTGTGTATTTCCTGTCTTAGTTTTTCTACTTTATTACGTATCTCTAACGTTGCCATTTTGTGCTTTAAATGATAATCCAATTATGTAAAAATAATAAATCTTTTTGTGCTCTCCTAGCTTGATGCTTGTGCGTTATATCGTTTTTGTGACTTATTCTTTCATAATGAGATTTTTATATGTGAGATTAATTTTTGCTTACATTACTACTTTATGATTATTGTTTGAGTAATATTTTCATGAAAACGACCTTCTGAAAATATGATTTTGTAGATCTAAAAATTGTAACATAAATTATTTTTACGGGGCTTTAAATTATATTTAGACGATATATTGAGGATCGGTCATGTGACTTCCCTTTGATAAAAGAACATTTGTCTTTCCTTTTTTGTTTTCTTTGTAAGATACTCGATATGGGTAATATAGAATAAAAGACGTTTCTATTCGAATGTATTTTTAAAATATCAAATGTTTCGATATTTTAGCCACATTATAGTTGTTCATTAATACATTATATTTGATGCAAGAGAACAAAGAGCTTTTAAGTTTTAAAACTTATACACAGCCAGAACATAAGAATTGGATTGTTTTTGTACATGGAGCAGGAGGAAGTTCTAAAACTTTTTCTCGTCAAATAGCTGCATTTAAGAAACATTTTAATTTACTGCTCCCAGATATGAGACATCATGGGGATTCACAAGATATGGAACTCCTAGATGAGAATAATATGTCTTTTGATATCGTTGCTAACGATATACTTCATCTGATGGACCATCTTAATATTAAAAAAGCACACTTCATAGGAATATCTATGGGGTCTATTATTATACGCTTGATTGAGCAAATGTCCCCTGATCGTATCCAATCAATTATTATTGGGGGAGGAGTGATGAAATTAAATACTAAAACTCATATCCTTTTTAAAACAGGACTTTTCTTTTCTCATTTTCTTCCTTATCATAAACTCTATCAAATGGTGGCCCATATTTTGATGCCAAAAGAGAATCATGCGATTGCTCGAAAACTGTTTATTAGAGAGGCTGCTAAGGTTCAAAAAGAGGCTTTTAGGTCTTGGCTTTCTTTGATTTCGGGCTTAAAACGTAAGTTGGATGATCTTTTTAAAGTGCCTATGAATGTTCCTACTTTGATGATTACTGGTACACAGGATTTTGCATTTATTGAGGATATCCGTAAGTATGCCAATCTATTCCCTTTTGTGAAGGTGACCGAGATACCCAAATGTGGTCATGTATGTAATATTGAAAATGCAGAGGTTTTTAACCGCCGTAGTCTGGAGTTTCTGTTGAATTTCAAATCTTAATATTTGTTTCTGAAATTCAGTGTTTTCGGGTTCTGAATATTTGTTTTATGTTCAAAAAAAATATTATATTGAGCAACAAATTATGAGGAATTTTACGCTTTTTATATTATTTTCGTATAAAATATATGGTTATTAAAAAGCGAATAATACTGCTTTTACAATATTAAAACCAATTAATATGGATGCAATGAATGGAAATGCGAATGCAGATCTAGAGCAAAAGAGAAGAGAAGCAACGCTAAAAGAGATAAAAAGATTACAGGGGGTGAATAGTCGCCTTAAGAGTGTTATTATTATGCTCGTGATCCTTTTTGTTCTTTCCATTGGAGGAGGAGGTTATATGGCTTCCCAAGGTATGTTGCCAGTTGGATCAACAGGAGTAGATACTGTTGAGGTGGTACAACATGATACGGTTTATATGTCTGCTGATCCTTCAGGACAGGACATTGTAGATAATACCATGATTGATCAAACTTTTTATGCGATTCAGATTGGTTACTACAAAAAACTAACTCAGATAATTCCTATTAAGGCTCAATCTGATTTGGAAGTGAAGGAACGTGAAGGAGCTAAAATATTTACTCTTGCTAAATTTAATACCTACCAAGAGGCTTTTGCCTGTAAGAGGTTAATTAAAAAAGTAGGCTTTAAGGATGCTTTTATTGTTCATTATGTTGATGGAAAGCGTGTCCCAATAAATTAATTTTAAGGGTCCTAATCCTTTTAATTATCTTTAATTGAGCGAGAATTTTTTGATGGTCTAGTAGCCATTAAAAAATTCTCGCTTTTGTTTTTTGATATCTTAAATTCTTCTGAATTAATTGTTGAATCGAGAATGGCACTTAATCATCTTTATGATATCTTTTCCATATGTTTAAGAATGAAGTTTGTTAATGGAATCTTTAATACTATTAATATGAAGCCTCCTTTGGTGTATTTTTATGATCTATGATATTGTGGTGGAGTGAATAACCTCATTTTATTTTGTAGTTTTGTAAACTAAGATTATTGATATTTAGATGGAAAAATATGATGTTCTTCGTCCTACCTATGTTTTGGAGACGGAGTTGTTTCGAAAGAATATTGAGCGTATTGCTAAAATACAGAAAGATAGTGGTGTACATTTTCTTATGGCTCTTAAAGCTTTCTCTGTGTGGAAGGCCTTTGATTTGATAAAACCATTTTTCGATCAGTGCACTGCTAGTGGCCCTTGGGAGGCACGTTTAGGACATGAAGAGATGGGAGGTTTATCTCATACCTTCTCTGCTGCTTACAGTGCATCCGATTTTAATGAAGTATTGGAACATTCTTCTCATGTTGTTTTTAATTCTTTAGATCAGTTGGAACGATTTCATCAGCAATGTATAGACTATTCTCATCCAATCTCTATTGGTTTAAGAGTAAATCCAGAATGCTCTACGATTGAAACGGATCTCTATAATCCTTGTGCTCCTGGATCTAGATTAGGGGTGGCAAAGGAGCTATTGCCTACTGTATTGCCTGAATATGTTGAAGGACTACATTTTCATGCCTTATGTGAATCAAATTCGTATGATCTTGAGAAGACTTTGTCGTCTTTCGAATCTTTGTTTGGAGATTATCTGCCTCAATTGAAATGGGTTAATTTTGGTGGAGGACATCTGGTTACTCATAAAGATTATGATGTGGATCATCTGATTAAACTATTGCATGCATTTAAAGAAAAGTGGGACGTAGAGGTTTATATGGAACCAGGAAGTGCTTTTGCTTGGGAAACAGGAGTGTTGGTAGCAAACGTATTAGATGTAGTTGATCAGAGAGGGATAAAGACAGCAATTTTAGATGTTTCTTTTACTGCTCATATGCCAGATTGTCTAGAAATGCCTTATCAACCAAATGTTCGTGATGCTAAGAAGCAAGAATATGATGGTGGAATCAAATATAGAATAGGTGGAAACAGTTGTTTAGCTGGAGACTATCTTGGAGATTGGTGGTTCGATAAAGCGTTGGCTGTAGGTGATCAGATTGTCTTCGAGGATATGATACATTATACAATGGTAAAGACCACTTTTTTTAATGGAGTCAAACATCCTGATATTGCACTTAAAAATGAGGATGGTTCGATCTCTTTGTTAAAGCATTTTACTTATGACGATTATAAAAATCGTATCTCCTAACATATTGAGATGGTTAAAATAACTCGTTGTTAAGATACGAAACAATAGTATAAAAAAAGCGGCTACCCTTAAATGAGATAGCCGCTTTGCAATTTCGAATTAAGAATCCCCTTTTAATTCTTTAAATAACTCTTTTACTGACATCAATTTCTTTGCTTTATAAGCATAGCTTCCTGCAAAGGCATATCCGTTCTTTAAATTTCCTTTATATGCATTATATAGTGCAGAGATAATACAATAAGGACTTTTCTCTACTTTACATGTCTTGATACAATGGAAAGGACAGCTTTTCGGGCTTTTAAGTCCTTCCTTTACTTTGTCTATAAATGAGTTTTTAATGGCCCTTCCTGGCATTCCTACAGGACTTTGAATGATCTCGATATTCGATTCATTCGCATTAATATACTCGTTTTTAAATTTCTCATCCGCGTCACATTCATACGTTGTAACAAATCGACTCCCCATCTGGACTCCATCAGCACCCAGAGACATGATGTGTTTTATGTCTTCACGAGTGTAGATGCCTCCAGCAGCGATAACTGGGATCTCTTTGTTGTATTTTGAACGTAAAACTTCTACTTCTTTTACCACATTGGGGATAATCTCCTCTAGAGAGAAATTATTATCTTCAATCTGGTTGGCTTTGAATCCTAGATGTCCTCCTGCTTTAGGTCCTTCTACTACAATTGCATCTGGTACATAATTATAGTTAGCAATCCACTTTTGTGCAATAATTCTTGCCGCTTTCGCTGACGATACAATAGGCACAAGTTTTGTAATGCTGTCTGGTTTCAAATATTTTGGAAGGTCTAATGGTAGTCCTGCTCCAGCAAAGATAATGTCTGCTTTTTCTGCGATAGTGGTTTTAACCATATCTTCGAAGTTTGTCAAGGCTGCCATAATGTTAACCCCAATCACTCCAATGGTTTTCTCTTTAGCTGTTCTAATCTCTTTTTTTAGCCCTTCGATACTTGCTTTAACGTAGTCTAATGACTTTTCTTTGTGGATCAATCCTAACCCTGCAGCAGAGATGACCCCAATACCTCCTTCGTTCGCTACAGCTGATGCTAAGCCTGAAAGAGAAATTCCTACTCCCATACCTCCTTGGATAATTGGAACAGGTATTTCAAGGTTCCCAATCTTTAATGATTTCATTTTGTTTTAAATTTACGATGAATATACTAAGCACGAAACTATGAAAAATGATTGCAGTAGAGCAGGTTAATATTACAATAAATGTTTTTTACAACATAAAAAACGTAAATATCCTATTTTGCTGTCGAAAATAGACCAAATGAGTAAATCGGTCTTGTGGTATTTGTTGAGAAGGGAAGTAGTTGTTTTTTGTGCGAAAACGTTTAACTTGCTATTTGTTAGTTGTGGAGGTATTAATGTAAAATAATAAAGATGAACCAGTTTGTGTTAAATTCGATAGAAGATCATAAAGATGCTTTGTGTCATCTTTTTCAAGCTAAAAGAGCGACAGATTCTTTATTAATGGCAACAGATGGAACGATTGCATTTTATCCAATAGAAGAGGGTGTAGATGCTATTGTTTTTGATCTACACAACTTTCATTCTACTCGTAAAATGGAGTTGATATTTGGTCCAGAATATGATGTTGAATATGTTCTTACGCTATTTCACCAAAATATAGAGATTGGTGATGGACAGGACGCTTTATTGAATATTGATAATCAAGGAGGATTTACTGTGATGTCAAATAAGTGTGGTTATAATATTGATTTGAGTAAGGTTAAATCTTCTACACATGTTACTTTCTTGATTAATAAAAGTGTAGTTCAGAATTTAGATCTTATAGGAGTATTGGAGGTTCTGAATGATATTCATGTGTTATATATAGATGAATATTATGATCTTCCTATTCTTAGAACTGTTTTAGCAAATATCAAACATTATTCTGAGCAGATTCAAGTACCGTTAAATATTTCAATTTTGAAAAGTATATTCTTAATTGCTCTTGAATACATCGTGCGTTACTCTAAAATGGAAATAAAAAGGAAAGTCTATGATAGTGATGAAATGATGAACAAGATGATGTCTATCCAAAATGAGATTTGTAATCTTCAAGAAGATCGGCTCTCTCTTACAACTTTATCTGAAAAGTATAAGATGAGTATTCCTGCTCTAAAGAACTCTTTTAAGAAAGTGTTTGGAAAAACACCAATGCAATATTATCAAAAATATAGAATAGAAAAATCTAGAACGTTATTACTGACTCAAAAATATCATCTACAGGAGATTGCGTTTCTGTGTGGTTTTTCCGATTTACCCCACTTCTCAAGAGAATTTAAAAAAAATTACGGCTGCTCTCCTAAAGATTATCTCGTATAGTAGATTGCTTTTTGTTCAACTATTGAGTGTTTTTATTCAATTTTTAGATAGATAGTAGTTCTAGTTTTGAAATGTAATTTAAAAAGAGAATATTATGAGATTTTCAAAACTAGGTTTTTCTGCGTTGATGCTTTTTTCGTGTGGAACCACTGTTCTAAAGGCGAAGACAAAAGATGTTCGCCCGAACTTCCTTGTCGTTGTTGTTGACGATATGGGGTATTCTGATTTAGGTTGTTTTGGGAGTGAAATACGCACACCCAATATTGATAAATTGGCACAGAATGGTATTATTAATACCAATTTCCATACTTCTGCTTTGTGTGCTCCTAGTAGAAGTATGCTACTTAGTGGGTGTGATAACCATGAGGCAGGAATGGGAACGATGGAAGGAGTCTATACTTTTGAGGAACAAAGACAATCTCCTAGATATGAAGGAGTGTTAAGCTCAAAAGTAACTACAATTCCAGAGGTGCTTAGAGAAGATGGGTATGATACGATGATGACAGGAAAGTGGCACCTAGGAGACGAAGAAGGTCATTGGCCATACGATAGAGGTTTTACTCACTCTTTCTCTATGCTAAAAGGGGGAGGATCTCATTTTGCTGATCGCAAGGGGTTAATGCGAAGAGATGATCCTTTGCCATATGTTGAGGACAACCATTACGTTACATCTCTTCCCGAAGATTTTTATTCTTCTCGTTTTTATACTGATAAGATGATTTCCTATTTAAAAGAAAATAGGAAAAGTGGCAAACCATTTTTTGCATATCTGGCCTATACTGCTCCTCATGATCCAGTACAAGTACCAGAAGCGTGGTTAGACAAATACAATGGTGTTTATGATCTTGGATACGATGTTTTGTCTGGTCAGCGTATGCAAGGAGCTATAAACAAAGGAATCGTGAACGGTAATGTCAGAGTGCCAATGGATCACCGAAACTACAAACCATGGAATGAGTTGTCATCATCAAAACAGAAATACCTGTCTCGATCAATGGAGGTGTATGCCAGTATGATTGAATATATGGATCAACAAATAGGTCGTGTTTTTTTGTATCTTAAAAAAAGTGGAAGATTAGAGAATACTTATGTGATTTTTATCTCTGATAATGGAAGTAATCCTAAGCCACATGATTTTTACGCTAAGTTGACTAATGATATGTCTTATTTGGATAGTTTTGATTTATCATATGATAATATTGGACGTCCGAACTCTTTTGCATCTATTGAGTATGGATTTGCTCAAGCAACCAATAGTCCAAAGCATTATGTCAAGACTACTTCTGGTGAGGGAGGAGTGAATACTCCTTTTATTATTTCTGGACCTATGATTGCTGGCCAAGGTGAGATAAAACATGAGATGATTACAAGTATGGATGTAAAACCAACCATTCTTGAACTTGCCAAGACAGAATCACTACCTAAATATAATGGGATTGAGGTATTGCCTGAGAGAGGTGTCTCTTTATTGCCTTATTTAAAAGGAAATAAAGGGGCTGCTCATGATAAGGATTATGTGATTGCTCACGAGATATTTGGAAGTCGTTATATACGTGTTGGAGACTATAAATTAACCAATATTGGTAGTGCCATGCATTTCGGGGATGATATATGGAGGTTATATAACCTTAAAGATGATCCTAGTGAGACTACCGATATCTCAAAGAAACATCCAGAGATCGTTCGTGACCTCCTGTTAAAATGGAACGAATATAAAAATGAGGTGGGCATTATTGATTACCTTTAGTTATTATTTTGAAACTTTGATTTTAGTGCTTCCTGTGATTGCTACGGGAAGCATTTTGTGTTCTATATATCTAGAATTTTATAGATCATTAAACTTGCATACTTGAATTCTCGATGCTATTTGTTTGAATCCGATTTTATCAAGTTATAATTTTATTCTACCTCCTTTTTATACTACTTTTATCCACTCAGAATAATCTCCACGCTGAGATGGCCTTATACCAATAATATACCTTTGATTTGGTAAGACTGCTCGACATGAAGATGCTTCTTAATCGTTTAAGAGAAATAGTATTTACATGGAATTAATAAGTGCAGAAGAATTTCTACATAAAGCAGAGAAATATCCCGTAGTGGATGTGCGTTCACCAGGGGAATTTAAAGATGGACACATTCCACATGCTATTAATATGGCGCTTTTTGATAACGATCAAAGAGCAGTAGTGGGAACAATCTACAAAAAACAAGGAAAGGATGATGCTGTAGTAAAAGGACTAGAGTATGTTGGTCCTAAAATGTCTATATGGGCAAAACAAGCAAAGAAATTAGCCGTCGATAATACGATCTTGATACATTGTTGGAGAGGAGGAATGCGTTCTCAGTCGATGGCTTGGCTTTTTGAGAAAGTAGGACTTCGTTGTTTCGTATTAGATGGAGGATATAAAGCCTATCGTAACTACCTTTTAGAAAAAGTAGCAGAAATACCAAAGCTTATTGTTTTAGAGGGGTTTTCTGGAAGTGGAAAAACAGATATCCTTCATCATTTAAAGGCAGGTGGAAGTCAAATTTTAGACCTTGAGGGATTGGCCAATCATAGAGGATCTGCTTTCGGAGGAATCGGACAGAAAGAACAACCTACTACCCAACAATTCCAAAATGATCTTTTTGAGGAAGTTAAGAAATTAGATGTAAGTAAACCTGTATGGGTTGAGGGTGAGAGTAAATTTATAGGACGAGTTTTTCTTCCTGATCCTTTTTGGGATAGAATGAATCATTGTGCTTTACTTGTGGTCGAGGTGCCTCGTCAATATCGAGTAAAGCAACTGGTTAAAGACTACAGCTGTTTAGAAACAGAGAAGATGCTTGGTGCAATAAATAATTTAGTGAAACGGTTGGGTAACCAACGTAAGGATCAAATTATTGAACTCTATAATAGTGGCGATTTTGCTACCGTCGCAGATCTTTTACTTGAGTATTATGATAAAACTTATCAATATAGTCGAGACCATATGAAGGATAAAAAGCATGTCATTGTAAAAGAACTTCCTGATACTTCATCGGAAGATCATGCTGAGAAATTAAGAAAAGAAATAGAACTTAAATACGATCAAATATATGGAGTGTGTTAAACTTACCCAATACTCTCATGGAGCTGGTTGTGGCTGTAAAATAGCACCTAAAGTGCTAAAAGATATTTTAGACCAAGTACCAACATCTCATATTGACCCAAAACTTCTAGTGGGCAATGGTACTTTAGATGATGCTGCTGTTTATGAGATTGATGATGAAAATGTGATTATCTCTACGACGGACTTCTTTATGCCTATTGTAGATGATCCAGAAGATTTCGGTGCTATCGCTTCGGTGAATGCGATTAGTGATATTTACGCAATGGGAGGCAAGCCTTTGATGGCTTTGGCTATTCTTTGTTGGCCAACCAAACAGTTGGATACAGATGTCGCTGCCAAAGTAATGAACGGTGCACGTAAAGCTTGTAAGGAAGCAGGAATTGCAATTGCTGGTGGACACAGTATTGATGGACCAGAACCAATCTTTGGTTTGGCTGTAACTGGTATTGCTAAGAAATCGATGATCAAGAAAAATTCCTCTGCAGAAGAAGGATGTAATCTTTATCTATCTAAACCTCTAGGGGTAGGTATATTAAGTACTGCCCAGAAGAAAGGCTTATTAGAAGAGGCGGATCGATTGAAAGCCCGCAATTCGATGGTTACACTAAATAAGATTGGTCAACAACTAGGAGAACTTCCTGGAATAACAGCGATGACTGATGTAACTGGTTTTGGTCTTCTTGGACACCTTAGAGAACTTTGTGAAGGATCAGACATGAGTGCTGAAATCTACTCTTCTAAAGTGCCACTAATTGATGGTCTACAGAAATATGTTGATCTAAAGACCTTCCCTGGAGGTACCCAACGTAACTTTGATAGTTATGGAGAGAAAATATCACCATTGACTGAACAACAAAGATGTATTTTATGTGATCCTCAAACAAGTGGAGGATTGCTTGTTGCTGTTCGTCCTGATAGCGAAGAGGCCTTTTTTAAACTGGCAAGAGCGAATGGATGGGAACCTGTTTGTTTTGGACGTACAATTCCTAAATCGGAATATGTTGTGAATGTATTAGATTAGCTCTTCCTAATAGCTTTTAAATAGAATACAAAGGAGATATCTTTATGAAGGTATCTCCTTTTTTTGCTTTAAATTTTCGTGCTTTTTCTTCTTGATATAGTTTCCATATGTTTCCTTTTTAGCTGTTTTTAATGGCTTCAAATGTTAACTAATTGTTATTTAATGTTGTGTAGAATGTGATTTTAAACTCTTTGAATAAGGGTGTTATTTATCATGTTTTGTAGGTGTAAATAACTGATGTAAAGTCTTGATTGGTAAGCTGCTTTGTTAGTGTGATTAATATGTTGTGTCGAACATATTAATAGCGTCTTTTTTACAGTGCTTCTATTCATCTGTCAGATTTTGAATGTTTTGTAGTGTCTAAAAATGGCTATACCTTTGTTGTAAACATGTTTGTTGAGGTGTTTCTAAGGAACAAATGTTCTGTAGAACATTTATTTTTCGGATACTACCTGAATGAATATTTCAAAAAAATATAGATCTAATATGACAGATAGTAACGTCAAGATAAAAGTAAAAGACCTTAACCTCATATTCGGAAAAAATAAGAAAGAAGCTTTAAAGAAACTCAAAGAGGGAAAATCCAAAAAAGAAATATTGAAAAGTACAGGTTGTACTATTGGTGTAAATAATGTCTCACTCGAAATAGGAGAGGGAGAGATATTTGTTATCATGGGTCTATCTGGTAGTGGAAAATCATCTTTGATACGATGTCTTAACTTATTAAATACTCCTACATCTGGTGAAATTATCTTCCATGATAAATCCATTACCAAGATGAATAAAACGGAATTACGTCATCTTCGTAGGAAGAAGATGAGTATGGTATTTCAGAAATTCGGACTTTTACCTCATAGGACGGTTCTTGAAAATGTCGCTTTTGGATTGGAACTACAAAAAACACCTAAAGATGAACGTGATCAATCTGCTATGGAAGCAATTGAAAATGTTGGATTAAAAGGATTTGAAAATCAATATCCGTCAGAACTTTCGGGTGGAATGCAACAACGTGTAGGACTTGCTAGGGCTCTTGCTAATAATCCTGAAGTATTGTTAATGGATGAGGCTTTTTCTGCTTTAGACCCTCTTATTAAGACAGAGATGCAGAATGAACTGCTTGAACTACAAGAGAAACTACACAAAACGATCGTCTTTATTACCCACGATTTAGATGAAGCGATGAAACTTGGGGATCGTATTGCTATAATGAAAGATGGGGTAGTGGAACAGGTCGGAACTGCAGAAGATATCTTAACACAACCTGCGACTCCATATATTGAAGCCTTTGTAGAGAAGGTGGATAGAAAAAGTGTTATTAGTGCAGACTCTTTGATGTTTAAAAATATTGAAGTAGCGCATATCAAAAAGGATGGTCCAAAAAGTATTCTTCACAAAATGCGTCATAAAGCACTTCAAGTCTTGCCTGTGGTGGATGAAAAAAGCCATTTCCTTGGATTTGTACGCTTACGTAATATTGTGCGAATAACAAAAGATCCATCAATATCATTGCCTTCTGTAATTGAATCTAATGTAGCTAGTGTTTATCCTCATTTTACTGTAGAAGAGATGCTACCTCTTATTGCGGAGACCCATTTCCCTCTTCCTGTAGTGAATGAAGAAAGTGGTAAATTGTTAGGTCTTGTTACGCAAACCTCACTTATTATAGAATCAACAAAATACAATTCAGAAGAGATAGGCCTTTTGCAAGAAGTGGCCCAAGAAATATAGAAAATTATGGAACAAGGATTTTTTCACATCGGTAATACTGTCGAAAGAGGAGTTATGTGGCTTACAGAACATTTTAGTTCTGTTTTCGATGTTATTAAAGATACAGGTAATAATACGATAGAAGGCTTTGAAAATATACTGTTATTTTGTCCTTTTTATGTAATTATTATCCTTTTGGTTGCCATTGCACTTTACAAAGGAGGAAAGTCGATTGCAGTGTTGACAGGATTAGGATTACTTTTTATTTACGGTATGGGATTTTGGACTGAGACCATGCAAACTCTTGCGATGGTTTTAATCTCTACCTTGATGGCTTTGGTTATTGCAATTCCTCTAGGGATACTATCTGCAAAGAAGCCTCTTTTAGAGAAGATTATTCGTCCTATGCTCGATCTAATGCAGACCATGCCTGCATTCGTATATCTTATTCCAGCCGTTTTATTCTTTAGTATTGGCAAACTCCCTGGTGCCTTTGCAACTATCATTTTTGCAATGCCACCAGCTGTACGTTTGACCTCCTTAGGTATTAAAGGGGTTTCTGCAGAAGTGGTAGAAGCGGCAAGGTCATTTGGTGCAACTCCGATGCAGATCCTTCTAAAAGTAGAATTACCATTGGCAAAAAGTTCTCTGTTGGCAGGGGTTAATCAGACTATTATGATGTCTCTTTCAATGGTGGTTATTGCAGGTATGATCGCCGCAGGAGGATTAGGTGAAAAGGTATTGGAAGGAATTAACAATTTAGATATTGCTCTTGGTTTCGAGAGTGGATTGGCAGTTGTGATCCTTGCAATAATACTAGATAGAATTACGCAAGCATTTGCCTCGAAGCAAAAAAATAAACATTAATTTTTATACTTATGAAAATTTTAAAAACATTATCAATAATAGGAGTGTCATTGGTTCTTCTTTTTACTTCATGTAATGGAGGACAGAAGAAAGGCACGCAAAAAGAGAATAAGAAAGAGATCACTATCGGTTATGTTGATGGATGGGCTGAAGGGGTTGCTATTACTTACATCACTCGATCAATTTTAATCAAGGAAGGGTACGATGTAAAATTAAAGAATGCAGCAGTCGATCTGCTTTTTGCATCAATGTCACAAGGAGATGTAGATGTGTATATGGATGTTTGGATGCCTGTTACACACAAGGAAAAAGTGGCTAAATTTAAAAACAAAATTGAGTATTTAGGTACCAATTATGACAAAGCAAAACTAGGTTTGGTTGTTCCTTCGTATGTTACAATTAATAGTGTTTCGGAATTAGAAGCTCACAAAGATAAGTTCGATAGCAAGATTATTGGAATTGAAAAAGGAGCTGGAATGACAGCTAAAACAGAAAAATTAATCAAAGAATATAACTTAGACTTTAAACAAATCAACTCTTCTACAGTTGCGATGCTTTCTGAAGTGAAGAAAGCAATTAGCAAAAAGGAGTGGATTGTTTTCTGTGGATGGGCTCCTCACTGGATGTTTAGTCGTTTTGATCTTAAATTCTTAGTGGATGCTAAAAATATGTATGGTGATGAAGAAAAGATCATGACTTATAGTCGTAAAGGCCTTAAAGAAGACGATCCACAATTGGCTTCTTTCTTTTCAAAGTTTAGTTTAAACACAGAACAAATCTCTACATTGTTGAATGAGATGGAGAAAGGGACTAATAAAGAAGAGGTTGCTCAGAAATGGGTTGATGCAAATCCAGAATTAGTACAATTTTGGTTTAAATAAGACGTTATATAATAAACGATATTCTGAAGGAGTCCATTGGACTCCTTTTTTTATGGAGCTAGATTTCATAGAATCTAATTTCTGTTTATCGTGGACTGATGTGTCTATTGGGTAATACCCTTTTACGCTTAGATTAAATCAAGCTACAGTTTGTTCTTATACAGTATACGGAGCATTATTGCAAGATCCATGATTGATCTCCTCTATAAGAAAAAACGATGGATGCCAATATCGATAAATCCATAAATAGAAATAGGGAATTCTTGAAGAATCCCCTATTTCCATTGTTAATGATATTATTAAAAATTGTTCTCTGAGATAATCTCTTTTATCTTAAGAATGCAAGAAGGATACCCGCAGCAACTGCTGATCCAATAACCCCTGCTACGTTTGGTGCCATGGCATGCATCAATAGGTGGTTTGTTGGATCTGATTTCAATCCTTCGTTTTGTACTACCCTTGCACTATCTGGAACCGCCGATACACCTGCTGCACCAATAAGTGGGTTGATCTTGTTGTCTCCTTTTAGGAATACATTCATCAAACGAGCAAACAACAATCCACCAGCTGTGGCAATCATAAATGATATAGCTCCTAACATAAAGATTTTTAATGAATCTGTAGTCAAGAAATATTGTGCTTGTGTTGAGGCTCCAACTGTTACCCCTAAAAGAATAGTGATGATGTTAATCAAAGCATTACGTGCAGTATCCGCCAAACGCTCTGTTACACCAGACTCTTTAAGGATATTTCCGAAGAATAACATTCCCAATAGTGGAATTGCTGATGGAGCAATAAATGTCGTAAAGATCAATCCAATAATTGGGAATAAAATCTTTTCTGTTTTAGAGATCGCTCTTGGTGCTTTCATCTTAATTGTACGCTCTTTCTTTGGAATAAGGAAGCGCATAATTGGTGGTTGAATCACCGGAACAAGAGCCATATAAGAATAAGCTGCAATTGCAATGGCTCCCATCATATGAGGGGCTAACATTGCAGAAAGGAAGATTGCTGTTGGACCATCTGCTCCACCAATAATTGCAATCGCTCCACTCTCTTGTGGTGTAAAACCAAGGGCAGCAGCACCTAAGAAGGTTCCAAAGACACCAATCTGTGCAGCAGCACCTAGAAGCATCAACTTAGGATTAGAAATAAGAGATGAAAAGTCCGTCATTGCTCCAATACCTAAGAAGATAAGTGGAGGGTAGACTCCATTTTTAACTCCAAAATAAAGATAGTTCAATACAGATCCATCTTCATAAATACCAATCTTGTTACCTTCTAAGAAAGGGATATTACCAATGATAATACCTGTCCCAATAGGAACTAACAATAGAGGTTCAAAGTCATATTTAATACCTAAGAATAGGAAAAATAGACCAACAATGATCATCACTAAGTTAAGTGGATCAAAGTTTGCAAATCCAGTGAAATTATAGAAAGTTTTTAAGCCTTCTAGTGCACCGCTGGTACTCTCTTGTAACGCACCTCCATTTGCACCAAAACATAATTGTACAGTAAGAATAATTGATACTGCACCGATAAGTGTGAATATTTTTCTCATCGTCTAAAGCTTTTCGTCGTAAATAGTTAGAATTAGGGAAGCTCCCTCACAAAACTTTTATGCCTTATTGAATTTCCAATAACACGTCGTTTTGAAGTACAGCATCACCTTCGTTTACAAGAATCTTACCTACGACTCCATCTTTTTCGGATAGAATATTATTTTCCATCTTCATCGCTTCCATGATAAGTAGGGTATCTCCTTTTTTAACACTATCTCCCTCTTTTACATTCAATTTGAAGATATTGCCTGGTAGTGGCGCCTCTACTTTAAATCCGAAAGTGCCCGTTGTTGTGTTTTTCTTAAGTATGGCACTATCATTAATAGTGTTTACAACAGGTTTTCTAACTAGTTTAGGTGTTTTAGAAACTTTGACTTCTTGATCGATTTCTACTTCATATGGAGTGCCATTCACTTCAATGTGAGCAGTGTTTTCTTCAATATCTTTGATCGATACATTATATTTACTACCGTCGATGGTAAACTTAAATTTTCTCATGATTTACTGTTTTGTGAGCTTGGGACTTTTATCTTCTATTTAGCGAGTTGTTCATGCTATGGATTTTTGAACTCCATGGAGAATATCTTCGTTTGATATTTTTGATTGTAATCACGTTACTCTCTTCATCATGTTGTCCATTCAAATACAAGTGAAGTGCCATTGCTATGGCAGCAGACTCTCCTGCAGTGATATCCCTGTCGTTATCTTGGGTCGCTACACTACTTGTATTCTCATTAGTTGCTTTTTTCTTTGGTTTCTTTTTTAAGTTTTTTAGTACCAAAGGCATAAGCCATCCAAACGCTATGATAAGCGTCAATAGAACAAGGAAAACTACGGAATAACCTAATAGCGTAATAATCCATGTCTGAGAAGTAATAGATAGTATGTTCATGGCGTGTAATTTTTACCTGTAATAGTGGTTTAAAACTACATTCCTATAACCATCCTTTCAATATATCTCCTCTCTATTGTATTTACTACAGATAGAGAAGAGATAGAAGGAATAAATTATAGTGGAATGTTGCTATGTTTCTTTAGAGGATTGGTTACTTTCTTCGTTTGAAGATTTTGGAATGCTCTAATAATACGGAAACGAGTATTACGTGGCTCAATTACATCATCGATGTAGCCATATGATGCTGCTTGGTATGGATTTGCAAAAGCATCTTCGTATTCATCTGTTTTCTTTTGTATGTATTCTGCTTTCTCTGTGTCGTCTTCAATCTTACGAACATTTCTACCTTCTAGAACTTCAATTGCTCCTTTGGCTCCCATCACTGCAATCTCTGCTGATGGCCATGCGTAGTTAAAGTCTCCTCTTAATTGCTTACTGCTCATCACACAGTGTGCTCCACCATATGATTTACGAAGTGTAACAGTCACTTTGGGTACTGTTGCCTCGCCATAAGCAAACATTAATTTTGCGCCATGATTAATAATTCCAGCATACTCTTGTCCCGATCCAGGAAGGAATCCTGGTACATCTACTAGGGTTAGTAGAGGAATGTTAAATGCATCACAGAAACGTATAAATCTTGCTGCTTTGCGTGAAGCATCACAGTCAAGTACTCCTGCTAAGAAGTTTGGTTGGTTGGCAATGATACCAACAGATTGTCCTCCAAAACGAGAGAATCCTACCACAATATTTCTTGCATAATGTTGGTGAATCTCTAAAAATTCGCTGTCATCTACGATAGAATAGATAATATCTTTTACATCGTATGGCATATTTGGATTGGCTGGTACAATCTCGTTTAGATTGTCTTCCAATCGGTCTATTGGATCAGTACACTCAGTCAATGGTGCTTCTTCGAAGTTATTCTGAGGAAGGTAAGATACCAATTTACGGATCATCATTAACCCTTCTTCTTCATTTTCTACTTTGAAATGTGAAACACCTGACTTAGATGAGTGAACATTGGCCCCGCCTAAATCATCTACAGTAATGTTTTCTCCAGTTACTGTTTTTACAACCTTGGGACCAGTAACAAACATGTACGAGTTCTCCTCTGTCATCATGATAAAATCAGTCAGCGCTGGTGAATAAACAGCTCCTCCTGCACATGGACCAAAGATTGCTGAAATCTGAGGGACTACTCCAGAAGCTAAGATGTTACGTTCAAAGATCTCAGCGTAACCTGCTAGTGCAGTTACTCCTTCTTGAATTCTTGCTCCTCCCGAGTCATTGATTCCAATAACAGGGGCTCCTACTTTCATGGCCATATCCATGATTTTACAAATCTTTTGTGCCATGGTCTCTGATAGAGATCCGCCAAAAACAGTAAAATCTTGTGCGTATACATATACTACGCGACCATCTATTGTTCCATGTCCAATAACAACACCATCTCCTTTAAATTTGGTCTTTTCCATGCCAAAATTAGTACAGCGATGGGTTACAAACATATCTAGCTCTTCGAAACTTCCGTCATCGACTAGCATTTCGATACGTTCTCTTGCTGTCATTTTACCTTGTGCGTGCTGTTTGTCAATTCTAACTTCGCCTCCACCCATTCGAGCTTCATTGCGTAATTCAATTAACTTTCTGATTTTATCTTGATTGTTCATGATGTTAGGTTTTTTTTGAATCTATTGGGTATAGATTGTCAAAATAACTGATTATTTATCGCCTTCGCTACAAAGCTCAGTAAGTACACCGTGAGTTGATTTTGGATGTAAGAATCCAATGTTCAATCCTTCTGCACCACCTCTAGATGTTTTGTCGATCAAACGAAGTCCGCTTTCTTCTGCAACTTTAAGAGATTCGTTTACATCATCCACTTTGTAAGCGATGTGGTGTACACCTTCTCCTTTTTTCTCAACAAATTTACCGATAGGTCCTTCTGGATCTGTTGACTCTAGTAACTCAATTTTTACTTCACCTACTTTGAAGAAAGCAGTACGTACTTTTTGCTCTACTACTTCTTCAATGTTGTAACACTTAGTTCCTAATAGTGTCTCGTAATAAGGAATTGTTTCGTCTAAACTTTTTACTGCAATTCCGATGTGCTCAATTTGCTTTACTTCCATAATTTAAATAACCTTTTGTTGATACAGAACATCTACTTGTCCCTCTTAAAAGTGATGTAAATGTAAGTATCAAAATTTAATTAAACAGTGTTATAATATATGAGATTCGTCTGTTTTAGTTATGTTCTTAAACAGCGCCTCTCTGTCGATTTTTACAAATAAATATACTCCTTATGTCATAGTGAAAAAAATGTCAGAAATCGTCTCTCTATTGAATCAAACGTCTTTATTTTTTTCTTTTCAAA
Source organism: Prolixibacteraceae bacterium (assembly GCA_025210775.1). Taxonomy (GTDB): domain Bacteria; phylum Bacteroidota; class Bacteroidia; order Bacteroidales; family Prolixibacteraceae; genus Halosquirtibacter. Next base: position 14,376 of record JAOARB010000019.1, on the reverse strand, counting down.
AGCCTTTTTGTCCTGCCACTGGGGGAGTGGTGGTAAAGACTATTGGACTAGTCTTGTTTCATCTTTTTACCATTTATATAACCCAATTCTCAAAAATGGTATAACGAAGCTACAGTTTTTTGGTATCTATTTGCTTCTTTATTGCAAAAAAATGACAATAAGATTACTTTTTTTCGCTGCACAAAAGTAAAATATTCTAAGGGAAGGGAGGAGCAAATTTTATATTGTTTTTAAACGACGACCTTATTTAAACAGAATCAATGTTTTTTGATCCTTTGTATTGCGATATGATAAATGTCATCTATTGGTTTAAGATGTTGATTAGTTGTTTTTTGTCTCTATTTAGAGAGTCAAAAGAGAAATTTTAAAGGGTTCTATCATTTTTGTCCATTATAGATTCCCATTAATTTGATTAAACAAAGCATGAAAACATATCATGAAGTTCTAATTTTATCGATCGAATAGATGGAATATTCACTATGATCAATAAATATAAGACAGGAGTTGTTATCTTATTTAAGAAGCAATATTTGTTTTACCATTCAAATATAGATGAATTCTCAACCTTGTTTTTCTGAACCTTCTTTGCATATCAGCTTAAATGAACATTAGATCTATACTAGATTTAAAGGTGCTTCCTCCATGCTTCCTCCATGGTTTGTCCATGGTTTGTCCATGGTTTGTCCATGGTTCCTCCATCGAAAAAGCCAAATCGATGGACAAACCATGGAGCAACCATGGACAAACCATGGACAAACCATGGAGGAACCCTTTATTTGACCTATGGAATTCTTTTCAGATAATACTCTAAGTAAATGAATGATTAATCTTTTATTTTTAAAATACACTATTAAGTAGTAAGTAACATTTATCTTCTTTCTTTCAGTGCTCTATTTGACGATGATCTTATAAAGAAAACAAAGAAGTATGGTTTAATATAATATTGTGTGACTGTGAAAATTCTATCACAGTAAAATTTTGTAATGAATAAAATTTCTTAATGGTTTCATCATTCTTATTGTCCTTTAATACATGATGTATTTGTAGTCCATTAAGGCATTAAATTCAATACGATAATTAGGGAGAGATGATTTGGAATTCGTTTTACGACTAAAAATAATGTTTGAATCATTTAGACAATGAGGAGTTGATTGTGGAATTTGTTTTATGAATTTTATATTGAAAGAAAAGTCTTGTTTTTTTTACATAATGCAAAATGATTTTTACGAAATATAAGGGGTCATTAAATGAGCTTCTAGTATGAAGGTTAAAAATGATATCTTTTATGGTATTGGATTACGCTTGAATCTCGAAGTCTTATGTTCCGAAATTTTAGTGGAGATATTTAAAAAGTTAATAAAATCCTAAAATGTAAGATTTCGTTAAGATGTATATTTGTCATGTTTTTCTTCTGTTTTTAGCTTTTTATGTCTTGTTAATGTAATATTTGTGTTAAAAAATAACAATATTGGGGTTTTTGCTTATAATTATACATGTGATTTTAAAAATAATATCATTATATTGCGTGAGTAATTGTTAAGAATAGAAGCTTAAGGTGTACTAGAGTAATTCGATTGAGACAAAATGAACTCAGTCTTTTTAACAACTTGTTAAGATTTTCTTAAGAAGTCTTCAAGAAATATTTCTCGCCTTAATCATTACAAAACAAAGATTTTTTAAAGAAGAAAACCCAGGTTGGCAGACCTGGGTTCATAGAACAATTGAAAATTTAGGACATTTTCTAATTGAGGCCTGCAATATACAGCTTTCCTCACATTACTTCAAGTATTTTATATACTTAATTTAATTTTCGATGTTTAATTTTCTCCTTTATTAGAATCTATTTGATAATTTGGAGGAGGTGGTGCTTTTTAACTAGCTCATAGATGTTTGATTTTAGGGAACAAACCAAATAAAAAAGTTTTGCCCCTCCTCTTTTTTAGTGTGATTAGTTCTTCGCTTATAACGAAGCGAACTAATATATCTATCTATGTATAAATCAAATATGATACATCTATGAAAAGAGTATTATTAACTTTTGTTCTCTTATGTATAATAGGAGCGCAAGTATTGAATGCACAATCACGAGTCCTTTCTGGTATCGTGGTATCTGCAGAAGATGGTGCTACCATACCAGGGGTTTCGGTAGTTGTTAAGAACACAACGATTGGTACTGTAACCGATTTTGATGGTAAGTTTAGACTAAAGGCTCCTGCAGATGCAAAGACCTTAGTTTTTTCTTTTATTGGATTGGAAACAAAAGAGGTTCAAGTTGGAAACAAAATGGACTTTAAAGTATCGTTAAAATCCGAGGCTATCGATGTAGACGAAGTGATGGTCGTTGCATATGGTACTGCAAAGAAAGCGAGTTTTACAGGATCTGCGGGTGTGGTTGGAGCTCAGAAATTAGAAACCCGTCCGCTTACTTCCGTAAGCCAGGCTTTAGAAGGTGCTACAACTGGAGTACAGGTGACCACTGCCTCTGGTCAACCAGGATCTGCTCCTAGTATTCGAATTAGAGGTTTCGGGTCTTTAAATGGAAATGCTAATCCTCTATATGTTGTAGATGGTGTTCCTTATAGTGGAAGCCTTTCAGACATCAATCCAGATGATATTGCTTCGATGACCATCCTTAAAGATGCTTCTTCTTCTGCATTATATGGTTCTCGTGCTGCGAATGGTGTGGTTTTGATTACAACAAAAAATGGTAAAAAAGGAAGTAAAACAAAAGTTTCTGTTAAAGCACTTTATGGTGTTGTAACAAGAGCTATTCCTCAATATGAGAAAGTAGATGCAAAACAATATTATGAATTGTCTACTGAAGCATATAAAAACTCATTAATTTATGGTGATGAATTGGCTGCAGATCAATCCTTGTCAAAAGCAGTAAATGGCATCTATGGTTTGTTGAAATATAATCCTTTTAATGTTCCTAATGATCAGATTATGATGGCTGATGGAACCATTAATCCTAATGCACAAGTGGTTGCTCCTAATCTTGATTGGTTTAAGCCTTTAGAGCAAACAGGACAGCGACAAAATTATAATGCATCGGTTACTTCTAGTGGTGAAAAAGGGAATCATTATCTTTCAGTAGGTTACTTGGATGAGAATGGTTATATTATCAATACTGGGTATAAGCGTTTTAATTCTCGTTTGTCTTCTGATTTTAATGTGAATGATTGGTTTAAAGTGAGCAATAATATTGCTTTTGCTTCAAGTGAATCTAAGTATAGTGTTGGAACGGGTGATAACAGTTATAACAACCCATTTAGTTTCGGAAGAGGAATTGGTTCTATCTATCCTGTATATCTTGTTGAACCACAAACTGGAGCTTACATTTTAGATCAAGATGGAAATAAACAATACGATTTAGGTGGTGGTTATCCAGAGCATAATATCAATGCAAGACCTTCTGCTTCTAGTCCTGGAAGGCACGTGGTTGCCGAAATGGAATACAATAATAAAGAGGTTAAAATTAATACTGTAAGTGATCGTTTTAATGCTACTTTCAATTTGTATAAAGGTCTTTCTTTAAGTACTAATGTTGGTATTGATATCAGAAACTATAAATATCAGTATTTTGAGAACACTATTGTTGGTGATGGTGCTCCTTCTGGACGTTTCGCTGATGATCGTTATATCAGTACTACGATTAATGCGAACCAGTTATTAAAATATAATAAAGAGTTTGGTTCAGGACATACGATCGATCTTCTTTTAGGTCACGAGAGTTATAGTTATGATTATGAAAGAATCTCTACAAGTAAAAAACAAGTGATCGCTCAAGGGATCTATGAGATGGCACAATTTGTGACTCCTACTAATCTTAACGGATATACAGATAAAAAACGTATCGAAAGTTATTTAGGACGTATGGAGTATAATTATCTTGATCGTTACTATGTATCGGCTTCTTATCGTCGTGATGGTTCATCTGTTTTCTTGAAAGAGAATAGGTGGGGTGGCTTCTTCTCTGTTGGTGCTTCTTGGAGAATCAAAGAAGAGAATTTCTTAAAAGAGGTAGAGTGGATTGATAACTTGAAACTTAGAGCTTCTGTTGGTGAGGTTGGTAATGATCGTCTTTACTATCCTGGTACTACTACTACTGATTACTATGCTTCTCAAGCATTATATGGAACTTATCCTAATGGTAATAATCCAGGTCTTATTTGGAATTCAATAGGAAATGAGTCACTAAAATGGGAGGTGAATACCAGTTATGATGCAGCCTTAGAATTTGGTCTATTGGATGGTAAAGTAAATGGTTCGATAGAGTATTATTTAAAGGACTCGAAAGATCTTCTATATTCTATGCCTTTGGCTCCTTCTCAAGGTTTTATGAATCAAAATAGAAATATTGCTTCTTTAAGAAATAGTGGTATTGAATTAGGTCTTAATGTAAGATGGATCAAGACACAAAATGTAGAGTGGTCTACGGATTTCCAACTTTCTACAATTAAAAATGAGATTACTGAGATTCCTGATCCTTTCATCAATGGATCTAAGCGTTGGGATGTTGGTCATTCGATCTACGATTTCTACACTTACGATTATGCAGGTGTGAATCCAGATAATGGTGAAGCATTGTTCTATAAGTATAAGGATGACGATGATGGAAATAGAGTAAAAGAGTTGGATGCGGATGGAAACCCAGTATTGGTTAATGATTACCAAGATGCAGGAAAAGGATATATCGGAGAGTCTTCTATTCCAGATTTTTATGGTTCTATCGGTTCTAACCTTAAGGTTCATAATTTTACTCTTTCTTTATTGGCGACTTATTCTGTAGGTGGTAAAATTCTAGATGTTAACTACGCAGGATTGATGAATTCTCAGGATCTTGGTTCAGGTATGCATGTAGACCAATTGGATGCATGGAAAAAACCTAATGACAATACTAATATTCCTCGTCTAGAAAAGGACAATAGTAATTTGGCTCCTATCTCTTCTCGTTGGTTGACTGATGCTTCTTATTTCGCATTAAGAAATATCACATTAAGCTATACTTTCAAAAAGAGTATGTTACGTGGAATAGGTTTGGATAGATTACGTGTTTATGCTTCTGGTGAGAATGTATTTATTTTGACTAAGCGTAAAGGAATGGACCCTCAAGAATCTTTTGCTGGTACTACTAGCAATAAATTTATCCCTTCTAGAGTGATGTCTATTGGTGTAGACTTATCTTTTTAATTTTAGACCATAAAAAAAGAAAAGAAAGATGAAAAAATTAATATATATATTCCTATTGACATTCACCTTTGCTTGTAGTGAAGATTTCTTGGATGTTACGCCTACCGATTCTGTGGGTAAAGCTGATATAATTAGTTCTCCAGCTAATATGAGAACAGCACTTAACGGGGTGCATCGATTGATGTATGCTCAATCACCAATAGAAAAAGCTTATAGTAGAGCTGGTGAGGGGTATATCCTTCCATTGTTGGAGTTTGGTGCTAGTGATATGCTTCATTCATCAGGTGGTAATGGTTGGTTTCGTTCTAGGTTGAAATGGTTGACTCATACTAATGCGGATTATTCTGATGCTCGTTATCCATGGATTCACTACTATTATTTGATTGCAAATGTGAACAACATCATTAATGCATCACAAAGCATGACCATGACGGATGATCTAAAAGATGTGGTAGGACAGGCTTATGCTTATCGTGCTTATGCTTACTTTAGAATGGTCCAGCTTTACGCGAAGAGTTATACATGGGGTAACCCTGCTTCTGATCTAGGTATTCCAATTGTATTGGATACCAAAGCACCTTATGCAGGTACAGAAAGAGAGACTGTACAGAAAGTATATGATAGAATTACAGAAGATATCGAAGAGTCAATTAAGTTATTGGAAAATGTGACTGCATCTAGTGATATCTCTAATATTTCTTTGCATACAGCTCAAGGTATTGCTGCAAGAATTTATCTTGTGATGGGAGAATGGAAGAAAGCAGCTGACTATGCTAATAAAGCTAAGGTGGGTTATGCATTAATGACAGAAGCAGATTACTTGAAAGGTTTTAATAGTGCACAACTGCCTGAGATGATGTGGTCTGGAACTATTGTTAGCGATCAAACAACTTATTATTATGCTTGGTTCTATTATATTGGTACAAATTTCAATGGTACTCAAAACAGAACGAATCCTAAGATGATTAACCAAAAGCTTTATGCAAAGATTGCTGATACTGATTTTCGTAAGAAGCAATGGTTACCAGATGCTCCAGATAGTTACTTAGGTGCACTGAAAGATCCTAGATATGCACCAACCATTCCTGATGGAGCTACAGATGAGGAGAAAAAAGCATTAGAAGATGCTGCAAAAGCTGCTTTTAATGCTGATAGAGCACCTATCATTAGTAAATATGGTATTACAAAAAATCACTACACTGTTCCTTATATGTCAGTGAAATTTAAGAATAAGAATCCTGGTTCTATCGATTCTGACGATGTGATGTATATGAGAGTTTCTGAAATGTATTTAATCGAGGCTGAAGCATTGTGTAGAGATACACAATATGGAAAAGCTGCACAGGTATTATATGATTTAGTTTCTACTCGTGACGCTTCTTATGTATTAAGTTCGAAAACAGGAGATCTACTACTAAAAGAGATCCTTCTTCAAAGACGTATTGAGTTATGGGGTGAAGGTCACCGTTGGTTGGATATGTTGAGAAATGATGAAGCTTTAGATCTTGAAAATACAGGTGCTAGTAAGACATTATATTCTAATGGTTACCAGCAAGACAAACCTTCCGTGAATCCTAAGTGGTTATTTAAGATTCCAAATGAAGAGATTAATGCAAACTCTAATATTAATGATGAACAACAGAATCAATATTAGTAGTTCTAAATGTTGACTTTTTGAAGGGGTTATCTTTAGGGATGGCCCCTTTTTCGTTTTTAAGTTGACAATTCTATGTTGTCTCTTCTTTTTTGCAAACGATTGATGAACTTTTAAAATATTTCCTTATTTGTCGAACACTTTCTTTTTTTTGATGTTACCGTGGTATATGATAAATAATAGAAATAGAGAAATGAATATGGATGTAATAGATCATTATGATCTGGTTGTAGTCGGTAGTGGCCCTGCTGGTTTTGCCGCTGCAATGAGAGGGGTTGATTTTGGAAAGAAGGTAGCTATTGTTGAAGCAAAGAATATTGGAGGAGCAGGGGTTTTTAATGGCGCATTGACATCTAAAACCATGTGGGAACTTTCTTCTGATTATGCTGTTGCATCTGCGGTAGATAGAGGCTATCGTGCTTCTCATTTAAGTGTAGATTATAGCGAAGTGAAAAAAACAGTGATTCAGGCTGCTAAAAACAAACAGTATCAAATGATGTCTCAGATCGAGACTTTCTCATTAAATAATAAGATCACAGAAGCTGGAAGCCTAACTTTGATCAGAGGAGTGGCTCGGTTTAAAGATGCCCATAATATTCTTATTGATTTATCTGACCGTAATGTATGTCAGCAGATATCTGGAGATTATTTTATTATTGCTACTGGTTCTCGTCCTCGCTCTCATCCTTTATTAAGCACCGATGGCGTTCGGATTGTAAATTCAGATCAACTACTTAACTTAAAGAAATTCCCTGAACGTATGCTTATTGTTGGTTCGGGCATTATTGGGTGTGAATTTGCTACAATATTTTCTAATTTTAACCAGACAGAAGTTCACCTTCTTGATAGAGCGCACCGTGTAATCCCTTTTGAAGATAATGATGTGAGTGATTTTGTTTCTGATGGTTTGGAAGGCAATGGGGTTCATATCCATCATACTGCTAATTTCAGAACTGTTAGAAAAAAGGCTGATGCATTGGATGTTGTTTTAGATTATGATGATGGACATAGTCGTGTGATCGAAGTGGATGTCATATTGGTCAGTATTGGGCGTGTTCCTAATACCGATCAGCTTTGCTTGGACAATATAAATATTACTCCTTCTGCACGTGGTTATCTTGATATTAATACGGAGTGTGCGCTGGATGATTTTAATAAGTGTCATATTTTCGCTGCTGGAGATGTAACTGGACATAAAGCATTATATTGTGTTGCTGAAGAGCAAGGTAGACATATAGTGGAAGCTATATGGGGTAATGTGGCTTATCCTTTAGATTATAGTCACCTTCCAACATTGATGTTTTTTAAACCAGAACTTGCTTCTGTAGGACTTAATGAGTGTCAGTTGAGAGCTCGTAAGATTCCTTATCGTGTAGGATATTATTCTAACGCTTTGGTTAATAGAGCTATTGCTATGCAGAATACTCGAGGATTTGTGAAAATTATGATTTCAGATGATGGCAAGAATAGAATAGTAGGTATGCGTGCTGGTGGGCCTCAAGCATCCGCATTTATTACTTCTATTGCTTATCTAATTAATCAAGATTTAACGGTGGAAGATGTTTTGCGTAATACCCACCCTCATCCGAGTGTTACTGAAGGTATACAAGAATGTTTGCGCCTTTTGATGGGAATGTCTATTTATAAACCACAAGTGTTTCCTGATGAGATAATGGTTCGACACTGGCAGCCTGAGGAGTAAAAAACAATAGCTCCATAAAGAGAAACTTTATGGAGCTATTCGTTTTTATTCTATTGAACCAACAATCTTTCTTCCATGGTATTCTTTGGAAGGGATTTGATCTTTTATTTGATCTATGTTTTCATTGGTTACTTTACCTGCAACTACAATTAATGGAGCCTGCTGTGAGAAGTGAATCATTTTATTAAGAATCTCTTTTCCCTCTAAGGCACTTTCTTTCCCTCCAGAGGAAAGAACCCTATCTATCATCCCTATCATCTTTATATGTCTTAAAGCTTCGATAGGAGATGTGCAATGATCTATAGCTTTATGAAATGTGATTGACATCCCTTCAGCAAGTTCACATAGCTCACGTACATGTGCTGTATTTACACGGTTATTTTTGTCAAGAATACCAAAAACAACACCATCGACTCCTAACTTTTTACATATCTCAATGTCATTTTTCATGATCTCTAATTCAAGATCATTATAGACAAAATTGCCTCCTCTTGGACGAATCATTACAAAAAGAGGAATCTTTAGATATTTCTTACATAAGACGATCGTGCCATAGGAAGGGGTTGTCCCTCCTACGTGTAAGTTTTCACATAATTCTATTCTCGAAGCCCCAAGAGATTGTGCTCTTAGTGCTTCACTAAAATTTTCTACACAAACTTCTTTTATCATGAGATCAATTCTTTTGGTTGTGAATTACAAAAAAATTAAGGATCTTATTATTGAAGGTCTACAGCTGGAGACTCTTCTTTTAATAGGTCGATAATATCAGTTGCTAATTTACTCTTTTTATGAATATGTTGAATGATTTCATTCACCACACTATTGGTCTCGAATGTTCCTCTTACTTGCTCAAAATCTTTTATCTGAACGCTATCGTCACCATCAGGACCAAACCCTGTTCTACTATTTAGAGTAAACTCTTTTTTTGCATCATTGTAAAGCATCTTATCTAAATCAATAACACTATCTCTCCATCTGCCGACCAATGATATGATGTCATTTAATTCGATCTCCTCAAGAGATTTGTTTAATTCCTTTTCTAGAAGATCTGCTGCCCATGTCCACTCATATTCATAGTAGTTGTTGTGCGCTTCTTCAAAATAGTTTTTGATCTGTTTAATGGATTTAATCTCTTTGGCTTCCATCATATCCATAAAATTGGTCACCAATTCTTTAGGAATAATCATTCCTGCTAGATCTACCCATTGTCCTTTACCAAAACGTGTATTTGGTTGTAATACCTCTTGAATGGACATCCCTTTTTTGAATCCTTTTTTCTTGATACGAGAGATTACAGAGTTACCTAAGAATTTGGTGATACCTATCGTGTAGAGATCAATACCACGGTGAAGTGATTTCGCTGTGATCTTCGTACTCATATAGTGGTAGCTCTCGCTCGTAGGGCCAGATACACTTTGTAGTTTCTTTAGTAATTTACGACCGTTATCCATCTTGTTAATAGTAAATGGACTTAGTAGGTTGCAATTGACATAATCCAATTTGTTGGGATCTGTACGTTTGTCCCTCTTAGGCCATTTTACTGCATCACGAATGGTACCTACACTCTTTATGTTTACTGCTGGGGCAAGAAAACTTTCGTCATTTTTCTCAATTAAATAACTAAAAGGAAGGTCGCTTGTGTCCGAATTCTTATAGTGACGTCCCATAACCAAAGTAAATGGACCTATTTTTGCTGGCCAAAGGATATAGGAATCCGATGAGGTTTTTGATCCTCTTTGCATTATTCCTGCATGTATAGGACCTAACTTATACATGTGGTTACTTTGGTTTGATCCACTACCAGCATTCATGAATGAATATAATCCAGCAATAAGGAGTGTCGATTTGTGATGGGTTACTGTATATGGTCCAGCAAAAACAGAACACGCCTCTCCATGATAACCTTGGCAGTTGGCAAAAAAGAGTGAGTTCTCTGCAGAATAATGCTTGCTTAATTTACACCCTTGTCCAATAAAACAACGATCAATGATCGCACTGTCTGTTATTTCTGAGCCAGATGAGACGATGAAATTGTTTGCAATGACGCCAGATCCGATCTTAATAGGTGCTTTTTTGACACTATTCAGTGTTCCATTGCATAGTCGGTTGGCATTGGTGATGGTGGTATATTTACCTATCTTGGTGTTCTTGATCTCTTTACAGTTTTCTATGATTGACCACTCACCGATATTACCCATATTGGATTTTTGCTTTTCTGTATATTTCAGAATTAAATCCTCAATGTTTTGGATTGCTTTATCTCTGTGTCGATATAAGGCAATGATATATGCTAAGTGAGATGATAAATGATCAAAAATAGGTACTTCACGACCTCCTGTTTCGTCTAATACTGCTACACGTAGTCCGTTTCCGAATGTCGATTCACCCTCTACTTCTAAAGTATTGACCGACTCTATTCGTACGTTACTATCAATGGTGTAGTTTGCTATATAGTTTTGTATGTTGTTGATTCTACTGTTGTTCCCAATAGTACAGTTGGAAAGTGTGGCATTGTAAATACCTGATGGTCTAACAATACCATTCTTAAGTACGAACTCATTATCAAATTTGCCAAGTCTTATGTTGCCGTAGAACTGAACGTTCTGAATACGTTGACAATTTAATGGTTGTTCTACAAGTACTTTAGTCCAATCAGAGGAACTACATCCTTGAGATTCTAAAGTCTTGATCTGACTAGTCGTTAAATTTTCGTACATGCTTATGTTTTCGTTTGTTTTCTCGAAGTTTAAAAGTATAAAAAAAAGGTGTATTGTACTCTATGAAAGTTTATTTATGTTGTAAAAATCGATCCAGTGTAACACCTTCTTAACATCTTCAGGGTTGTGTCTTTCTACGAGTTTTATGATCTCTTCGATACTTTTCTCCCTTTCTAAGGACGTTGGATTCTTACTGAAAAATTTATCTGCCATACATACGATAATCTGTTCGTGGCTTTGTGGAAGATAATCTTTGGGTGGAATAGGAATATTTTGGTTTATAATGGTTTGTTTACTTAACCCGACTCCTGTGTGAGTCTCACTAATTAGAGCCAATTCTTCTAATCCTTTTTCTCGTAATATTTGTCCTCCAAGATAGCCATGACATACATATGGAGCTTCTCCATTACACCCTATGTTTTCGGCTTTAGTTAAGAAAATACCTATATCATGTAGAAGCGCCCCTTTTTCAATAAGCTCGTAGTCTAAAGTAAGTTGAGGATTGCATCTTGCTATGGCTAATGCCTTCTCTTTTACCAAGTTGCTGTGCTTTATTAGAATAGTATAGGCTTTGGTTTCAGGGGGGTAATATTGCTCTAATATTTCAATAGGATCAATTATTTTCATATTTTAAGTTTGTAGCCAATTAAACCTTTGGATTAAATCGGTGTCTAATATAATAGATTTGATAATAAAATGGATCATAATAGATTTGTTAATTCATTACCGGGAATATGAAGAATGATCAAAGAAGAGATAATAAAGAGACAATTAAGTAATCCTAAACAGCGGAAATTCGCCTTTCAGTCTATGGTTGAAATGTTTCAGGAACGTTTGTATCATTTTGCTCGTAAAATGGTTTTAAACCATGAAGATGCCAATGATGTGATACAAGAGAGTTTCTTGAAAGCATGGAAGTCTTTAGATAAGTTTAGGGGAGAGTCCAGTTTGTATACCTGGCTCTATCGTATTGTTGTTAATGAGTCCTTGTCTGTTTTAGAGAAAAATAAACGACAATTTCGACTCTTGGCTTCCGATGCAGAAGATTATCGTATTGAACAACTCAAATCAGATCCCTATTTTTGTGGAGGGGAATTGGAATTAAAACTACAACGTGCAATATTAAAATTGCCTGAGAAACAACGCTTGGTTTTTAATATGAAATATTTCGATGAGATGAAATATGAGCAGATGTCCGAAATATTGGATACATCGGTAGGAGCTTTAAAAGCATCCTATTTTCATGCGAAAAAGAAAATTGAAGAAGAAATGCTTAGATTAATGTAGAATCATGGATATAGATAAACTAAAACATAATAAAGAAGTTTGGAAGACTCCTGATCACTATTTCGAAAATCTTCATGTCGATATTATGGAGAAAATTGAGTCTGAGGAGAACTTATCAAAAGATAAACAAAGCAAATCTAAGAAGTTAATGCTATGGAGCTCTATTGTTGCTGCAGCTTCTGTTGTTTTGTTGCTGTTTAATGTTTCATTGTTGATGGAGAACAAGAAGATGGTTGATAAAATCGAACTTTCTTTTGCCCAGCAACAAGAGATAGACCCTGCTGTGGAGATGATGACTGAAGATGAAATACTTCAGATAGAAGATTATTTGGTAGATAATAAAATGATTTATGATGCGATATATAATGAAGATACTCAGGAGTAATTTAATGTTGCTGGTCGTTCTTTTAGGATCGGTTTGGTTGTTCTCTAAAGAGTCCCTAGCTCAGCCTTGTATGTCAAAAGAGATGCGTGCTGAAAAGGTTGCCTTTTTGACCAATTTCTTAGAGTTGACCCCTAATGAGTCTCAGATGTTCTGGCCTTTGTATAATGAAATGTTTGAAAAAAGAAGAAATATTCATCGTCAGCTAAAAAGGAATTATCGTAAGATTGAAGAACTGTCTGATAATACACCTGAAATGGAGTTGAGTGCTCTATCGGATAGTATTCTAGGACTCATGGAGAATGAAAATAAATTATTGCGACAATATAATAAACAGTTTGTGGAGATTATCGGTCAAAAGAAATCTTTACAACTCTATCTTGCCGAACGAAACTATAGAGTATACCTAATGAAGAAATATCGTAAAGGATGTGGCTTTAAAGGACAACATAGGGGCGGACATTAAGAACATGGTTTATTAGTTTACAAACGAAAAAAGGAGCTTTAAAAAAGCTCCTTTTCTTATGGGTCGCGTTAGTAGCGTATTGAGTAAAACTCCTATAAAACAGGATTTGAGTGCCTGATCGGTCAGACTTCCACTGAACCATAAATGATTACTCTTGCGAGTTGAGGCCTGTCTTAGCAATCATAAGCTTTCTCGTTTACGATGTAAATGTTAGTTTACCAAAAAACGAAATACTAACGCGGTATATCTTTATTCTTAATTAGATATCTTTGTTGCTATCTGATGTGACAAATGTAGAAGTTATTTTTAAAACCCCAATATATTTAGGACGTTTTTTTACTAAATAATATCGGATAGTTACTATCTAATGGGATAACTTCATTATTATGAATCACTTCAAAGAACTACTATTTTATCTTATAACAACGATTATCTACAATTGTTTATTGAGATGTCAAAAAAGAGTTTTTTTAATGCTTTTTGATCTTTGGTGTCGATGAATGATCGTTTATTGAATCGTCTAAAATAAGACTAAATGAGATATTCAGGCATTCAGAAGTAATTATATGTGAAAAAATAATCAAAAGTGTTTGTGTTGATTTATAAAGGTTTGCGCAATTTCTTTCGAAATAATGGGAATTATTCGGTATAATTATTTTGTGTAAATGCAGGAGTTTTCTACATTTGCAACCGCAAACGGAGGGATGGGTGAGTGGCTGAAACCACCAGTTTGCTAAACTGGCGTACTCTACTCGGGTACCGGGGGTTCGAATCCCCCTCTCTCCGCTTTTTGATCTTTCGGGGTGTAGCGCAGTCCGGTTAGCGCACCTGCTTTGGGAGCAGGGGGTCCCAGGTTCGAATCCTGGTACCCCGACAGAAAGAACAGTTCTAATATATATTGAATAAGGTCTTGTAAGATCAAACACTTTTTCGGGGTGTAGCGCAGTCCGGTTAGCGCACCTGCTTTGGGAGCAG
>JAOARB010000018.1 GCA_025210775.1 Prolixibacteraceae bacterium | reverse complement strand
TTAGTTGAATCCCGAAGGATTCAACCAATGTAAATATCTGCTTATGAAAAAAATGTGTTATTCCCTTAACACTAAACTAAAACCAACTATCTATATCTAAAATCTATGAAATCTCTTCTCTTGGTGGTTGGTTAGTCAGATTAATTAGTTGAATCCCGAAGGATTCAACCAATGTAAATATCTGCTTATGAAAAAATGTGTTATTCCCTTAACACTAAACTAAAACCAACTATCTATATCTAAAATCTATGAAATCTCTTCTCTTGGTGGCTGGTTAGTCAGAATAATTAGTTGAATCCCGAAGGATTCAACCAATGTAAATATCTGCTTATGAAAAAAAAGTGTTATTCCCTTAACACTAAACTAAAACCAACTATCTATATCTAAAATCTATGAAATCTCTTCTCTTGGTGGCTGGTTAGTCAGAATAATTAGTTGAATCCCGAAGGACTCAACTAATGTAAATATCTGCTTATGAAAAAATGTGTTATTCCCGTAACACAAAACTAAAACCAACTATCTATATCTAAAATCTATGAAATCTCTTCTCTTGGTGGCTGGTTAGTCAGAATAATTAGTTGAATCCCGAAGGATTCAACTAATGTAAATATCTGCTTATGAAAAAATGTGTTATTCCCGTAACACAAAACTAAAACCAACTATCTATATCTAAAATCTATGAAATCTCTATTTTATGGTCAAAGCGACACTCAATATTTTTAAGAACTTTCTCTTTCAACATTTAGGACTAAATCTGTTCCCTAATTGTTACATTACAAATGTAGGTTGAAAAAGATCATATCGCGGTTAAGGACGGGTTAATTACAGTTAATGAAAAGTTAACACCCAAAATATCCTCCTTTTAATTACTTATCTTTGAATCAACAGCCGAAATAAGTAACAATATATGAAGAAAGTTTACATTAATATTTTAGTTGGTCTCATGACCGTTTCTTTAATAGGAATAACAGGGATTCAACTATATTGGATTAAAAATGCCATAGAAGTTAAGAATGAAATATTCGAACGTAGCGTAAACGATGCTGTTTACCAAACGGCTAGAAGGCTTGAATTCTACCATAATATGGACTTGGCAAATCATGTACTATTCTCGGATTCTCTAAATCTTAACAATCTATTACTTCAGGGAGGTCAAGTGATGCAAGGTGTAATCGCTCCGTCTTTGCAACCTCAAGGACAAGGAAAGGTTACGGTAGAGATTCAATCTCATCCCTACCTAAATCAAATGGTTCAGCCCAATAAGTTGCATATCGATATTCCTATGGATCCTGAGATGAAGCAGCTTCAAGAAAATAATAGACACAGCTATATAGCACCTCAAAACTTAGGCACTCAGCTTCAAGGAAGACGTGAAATTAATATCCAGTTTAATGGTGTAAATGGAGATGTTGTGAATAAAATGGAACAGCTACAAACAATTGCACAAAGGTTTGTGGAAGAGATTCACTCATGGGAGAAAGGACATAAAATTGATCCAAGGTTGGTAAATAAGATATTAAAAGAAGAATTGCAAAATAAAGGGATACGTACTAAATATGAATACTGTTTGCTAGCAAAACAAAAGAATATATATAAATCGTCCAATAAGTTTGATAGTAAGAATGCAATATATGCCGCTCTTTTTCCTTCTGCAATGTTACGTTTAGGCTACAAATTAGGAGTGAGTTTCCCTCTTAGAAAGAATTATATTGTTAGTTCTATTGTTGGCATGCTATTGCTATCCTCTCTTTTCTCTTTGGTTATCATGATTACTTTCGGCCTAAGTTTATATTTTATTCTAAGACAGAAGAAGACATCTGAGATGCAAAACGATTTTATCAATAATATGACTCATGAATTTAAAACACCAATAGCTACAATTGGAGTCGCTGCAGACACCATCATGAATGATCGAATTATTGACAATCCAGCTCAGATTACCTTTTTTGCTGAAATGATTAAAAAAGAGAATAAAAGAATGAACTCTCATGTTGAAAAAATTCTTCGTATTGCTCGTCTTCAAAGAAAAGAGTTGGATCTGAATTTCAGTGAATTTGATATTCATGAACTATTAGATAGATGTATTCAAAGTTTTAAACTTCAGGTGGAACAAAGAGGGGGATATTTACGCTTCGACCCTCAGGCCAAGAACCCTATGATCTATACGGATCCTAACCATTTCTCTAGTGTTATTAATAACCTTCTAGACAATGCTAACAAATATTCTCCTGATGCACCTGAAATAACGGTTCGTACAAAAAACAAAGAGGGAGGAGTTGTGTTCTCTGTAGAAGATAAAGGTCTTGGAATGAATAGGTCTGTTCAGAATAAAGTGTTTGAAAGATTCTATAGACAGACTTCTGGTAATATCCACAACATTAAAGGATTTGGGTTAGGACTAAACTATGTCAAGGCCATTGTGGATGCCCACAAAGGAAAAGTAACAGTAAAGAGTGAACTAGGTAAAGGAAGTACATTTGAGGTCTTTATACCACACAGTGTTGATGTAAAATAAGGAAAGTCAAAAAATAATATTAAACTATGTCAGATAAATCAAATATATTCTTTCTAGAAGATGATCTTAGTTTTGGAACAGTTCTAAAATCATATTTAGAGATCAACAATTATAATGTAACATGGGTCAATGATGGAGCTTTAGCCGTAGAGACATTTAAAAATGGAAAATATGATTTATGTATATTAGATGTCATGTTGCCTAATGTAGATGGCTTTACAGTTGGTAAAGAAATACGCATGATCAATCATGATATTCCATTAATCTACCTTACAGCAAAAGCAATGAAAGAAGATATCCTAAATGGATATCATATTGGAGCAGATGACTATATCACCAAACCATTTGACACCGAAGTATTGATATGTAAAGTTCAAGCTATCTTGAGTAGAAAAGGGATGAAGTCAGAAGACAGTAAGGATGAATATAAGATTGGGAATATGGTATTCTCAACCATCACCAGAATTATTAAGGGGGATGATTATTCTAAACAACTATCTCCTAAAGAGGCTGCACTTTTAGAACTATTGTGTCAACATAAAAATAAGCTTCTGACTAGAGAAACTGCATTGAAAAAGATCTGGGGTGAAGATGATTATTTCACTGCACGAAGTATGGATGTTTTCATCACGAAACTACGAAAATATCTTAAAGCAGATCCTAACATAGAAATCAAAAATATCCACGGTAGTGGGTTTATCATGTCAGATGGCAATGAAAACAACTAAATAGAAAAAGGAGATGATTGAAAAAATCATCTCCTTTTTTATATCTACAAAACACAAAGGTTCATATAATCTCAAAGATTATTTTGTAGGATAAGAGTTCAAAATCCCTCCAGTTAATTTAACTAAGCCTAAGTTAGTTTCAATAAGACGATATTTCGATCGTACAGAAGCCAAAGCAGCACTTTGATAAGCAATCTGAATATCTCTATAGTTAAAAGAGTTGATCGCTCCTACTTTATACTTTTCCTCTGCAATCTGAAGATTTAAGTTTGAAGTTTCTTCTGCTTCCTTCGCTACATCAAAAAGTTCTTGCTCTAGAAGATATTTAGAATGCTGATTTAATAGTTGGTTTTTCAGTCCTATCCATAAAGACTCTACCTGTAGGTTTTGGACCTCTATATTAAATTTCGCGACCTTCTTTGCCCTTTTCTGAATTCCACCATTAAACAGATTATACTTAATGCCCATCTCAACATAGAGATTCTGAACAGGGGCACTTTCCCACTGACCAGAGTGGGCATCAGACCATCCGTAACCATGATTGTAATTTGCATTGAGAGTAACAGAAGGATAATCACCTTTCTTTGATAATCGATATTCATCATTCAGAACAGCTAAAGAAAGATATTGATTCTGAAGGTTCTTATTAGAACTCTTCATTTTTTGTTCTAGATCACTAAGAATATATTTCTCTTGAGGTGCAGTTAAAGGAGAGGTTAATTTGTACTCTACAGAAGTAGAATCTCCCATTAGATAAGCTAAATTACGCTCTAGTTTTTGTGCCGTTACACACAAACTCAGATATTTTGCTTTATCTTCTAGATAGTTATTTTTTGCCTGTAAATAGTCAAATTTCACTGAGGTACCTACTTTACGTTGCTCCTCAACATACCTTAATCTATCATAGGAGAGCTGCTTTACTCTCTTTAGTACCTTCTTTTCTGCTTGATTTAATACTAGTTGATAATATGCTAAAATGATTCCTTGTACCGTATTCTCTACAATGACCATCCCGTTTCCTTCAGAGAGTCTTTGTAAATCGGCAAAGCGAGCTTTCGTTATATTAACCCTAAAACCGTCAAAAAGAACCCAATTTACATTGAGCCCTCCAGTAATCTGATTCTCATGACTAGTAAGAGGATAATAAAGGTCTCTATTAGAAGCCTTTCCTATAAAAGTCACAGAAGGATATCTACCAGCTTGCCCCCAACTATTGAGAGTGCTAGCCTTTTCAATCTGCTTATCTTGAATTCGTATATTGTAATTATTTTCCAAACCTCTCTTTATTGCTTCTTCAACAGATAGTGTTGTTTGGGCAACTGTTAGTAGTGGAAATAAAGATATAATTACAAGATGAATAAAATTCTTCATTTTATCTTGACTTTAATATTTTATTTAAACATCATAGTGATGCTACAAATGAATTACTCTTTTTCATTTGGTAGATGAAAATCTAGATCACTCACTAAAGAATTGATATCCTTAGTTGTATCATATTCAATCGTTTTATTGGCATTTATATTCACAATCTCCACTTCATTAGCAGGAGGTAATTTCCAACTCCAAACACCTTCTTGGACATAATGCTTAACAGACATTCGGAAAGCTTTTGAAACTCTTCTTATGTCATTTAAAACCATTACAAGAGAAGGGAAGAATAGCAGAATAAAGAGTGTACCAAAAGCAACTCCATAGGCTAAGGATACAGCCATAGGAATAAGAAATTGTGCTTGGAAACTCTTCTCTAAAATCAGTGGATAAAGTCCAATACTTGTGGTTAATGTAGTTAATATAATAGCTCTCAAACGAGACTTAGCAGCTTTATGTATCGCTTTTTCAGGCATCTCTCCATCTAAAATATTCGTGTTATAGGTGGAAAGGAAAACCACTGCATCATTAATAATCACACCAGTCAATGCTATTATACCCCAAACTGAAAGAATTGAAACAGGTTTACCACAAAGTCCATGTCCCCAAAATGCACCAACAATAGACATTGGTATCATCATCAAAATTAAAACAGGTTGCTGGAAAGATTTAAAATGAATCATTAAAATGGTTACAATAATAAAGAAGGCAATCATATAGTAAAATCCTACTGTTTGCATTGCTTCCTTACTCTCTTTTTGCTGTCCTTGATTAACAATAGAGACAGAAGGATAAAGTTTTAGCATCTCTTTCACATCCTTCTTTTGAATCTCTGCAAGAATATCTGTAACAGAACTTTTTGGATCAACAACATCTGCTTCTACCTTTACTTCACGATAACCATCAAAGCGCTTTATCGAAACAGGGCCTCTTTTGACTTTATAAGAGGTCAGTTCAGATAATGGGAAATTACCAGCTGGTGTCTTAATCTTTATTCTTTCTAGTTGACCTACTCTTTCTCTATCTGATTGAGGATAACGTACCCAAACACGCAATTCATCGCGTCCACTTTGAAGCCTTTGCGCTTGCTCACCATAAAAACCTTGTCTTACCTGATTGGCAATATAAGCTTTGTTAAGGCCTAACGAATATGCTTTATCCTTTAAATCAAACAATATCTCTTGCTTTCCAAGAGTATTATTGTCATTAATGTTTTTAAGATCTTTATTCTTTCGTAATCGCTCTTCTAAAAATTGACGTGCGCCTTCTAAAGCATCTTTATCTCGACTTAATAGACTAATAGACACAGGTTTTCCAAATAAAGATTGTCCTGTAATAGAGAACTTCTTTAGTTCAGATATTTTCCCTATTTTCTGTCTTACTAGATTGGTTAATTCATGAGCAGAAACTGGTAAACCTTCTAAATTGCGAGGATAACAATTTATACTTCCTGCATGAGATCCATTCTCTAAACCATTGAACGCATATCCTAGGACAAGAAAAGTTTCTTCAATAAAAGTTTCTGAGGTATCCAACTTATTGCCCGTTAATTTACTGACCCAAGAAGGTTTTAACTCTTTAAAAGCTCCTTTATGTGCTTGCACTAAAGAATCATTCACCTCCCACACTGCTTTATTAAATCTATCCAGATACTCCTCGGTTTGCTTACTACCCGATCCAGGAGTAAACGCGAAATCAATATTAAACGAGTCAAACTCCATTGCAGGAAAGAAAGTGGTTCTAATCATGCGAGACTGAAATAATCCTGCTGTAATAATAAAGATAGCGATCGGCATCATAATAACAATATATCTCCAACGTAAAGAAAGTGTCAAATAACGATCATATACTTTATCTCTTAACCAAACAACGAAACGCTCCATGATTCGACGGATCCCTTTTTGCTTTCCTTTGACCTTATTAGGATCTAATGATTTAGAGATAGCTAAATGGGAAGGAAGAACAAAGAATGCTTCAAACAAAGAGAAAAACAAACAAAAAATAACCACCAGTGCCATCTCTCTCATCGTCTCCATTTGGTTCTTTAGAAATAACAATGGCATAAAAGCTACAATGGTCGTAATAACAGAGGTTAAAACGGACGGAACTACTTCCATCGTTCCATTTACAGCAGCCTTCATTGGCTTATCTCCTTTCTCAATATGTTGGAAAATATTCTCCCCTATCACAATACCATCATCGACAAGAATACCAATAACTAGAATCATACCAAAAAGAGAAATCATATTGATTGTTAATCCCATTAAATTGGCCAAAATAAACATCGATAGAAAGGAAGAAGGAATTCCCCAAGCAACCCAAAAAGAGAGACGTAGATTCAGAAACAGTGCCAATGTAATTAACACAAGAATCAGTCCTGTAATACCATTAGAAACCAAAAGGTCTAACCTACTTTGTAGAAGTTCCATAAATGAAAATTCATTTTCCATCTGAACCCCATTATGCTTGGCATTAAAATCTTTTATATAATTATCAACGTACTCTGTTATCTCTTCTAAATCCTCACTGTTTAACTTTGAAACAGCCATAGTTACCAATGGCTTACCTTCTTTCTTGAATTTATACGAGACATCCGCAAACTTCTTTTCAACAATAGCTATATCCCCAATACGTATCTTTGCACCAGTAACATTAGACTTAAGGACTATATTAGAGATTGTATTAGGATCAGCTGAACGGGAACGAAAACGTATTAATACCTCTTCTTCGTCCGATTTAATCATTCCTGAAGACATATCCCTATTATTGGCCCTTATGGCATTGGCAATTTGATCAAAAGTTATCTGATATCTCATCAAATCGTCTTCTTTCACTTCAACAGAAATTTCTAAATCTGGATAACCATTAATACTCAGCTGACTAATCATACCTGAAGCATAAAAATCTTCCTGTACTTGTTGGGCATATTTCTTTAGATCTTGCAAATCCATATCTCCATTAAAAGAGATAAATAATGCCATTGTAGTACTTCGTTGCTTATAAACAATCGGACGCTCAGCAGCAGAAGGAAATGACGAAATACCATCAACTGCATTTTTCACATCCATCAATGTTTCATCAATATCGTGAGTCCCTGTAGTTTCTATTTGTACAGAACAACTATTCTCTGACGATGTTGAAGTAATCTGTTTTATCCCAACCAAACCCCTTACTGCTTCTTCTATTCGGGAAGTAACTCCTTCTTCCATCTCTACAGGCGAAGCTCCAGGATAGAATACCGAAACATATATCATTCGACTACTCACCTCAGGGAAAAAGGATTTCTTCATCGACTTATAACTAACAATACCTCCAATAAGAAGAAATACAATGATTAAGTTCGCATAGAAAGGGAACTTAACAAACTCTGATACTATTTTTCTCATTGTTTTGCTTCATTAATAATTCGTACCAAACTGTTTTCTCTTGCATCAACAAGGGGTTCATTTACGACCATAGTCCCTTCAGGTAGACCAGAAATTAAGACCATCTTTTCTTCGTTCTTAACGATAGTTACATTTCGTTTGACAAGTAGACTATCTTGAACAATATAAACATGGTCATGATTAAAGACACTACTTCGAGGAAGACGCATTACATTTTCAACCTTAAAATGATTGTAGCTAACTTTTACATATTGGCCATAAAATAGGTTCGGATTTTCTCTACGATCAATAGAAACAAAAACACTTACAGATTGAGTCCCTTCATCAACAAAAGGAGCAATACGCGTAATTCTACCGAGTCCTATTGTTTCATTTTGTTCATTAAATATTTGTACCTCTTTCCCATTATGAATCCATTTCAAGTATCGAGCTTCTAATGGTACTTCAATCTCTAATCTTGAGTTATCAACCATCTTGGCAATGGTCTGTCCAGGATTAACATAAGCACCAACTTCAACAGCAACTGAGATAAAGGTACCATTAAAAGGTGCATAACTTGAGAAACGTTTTAATCTCAATTCATTCTGTTTAATTCTAAAATAGTTATTCAAGAAACTACGGGTTGATAAGAATGTCTTTAACTTATTGGTTTGCTCTAAATCAAGATTAGGAAGATCTGGTAGGTCTTCATTTAATTTAATATCTTGAAAAAATGTATAAAAAGTAGGATAGATATCTGGAAAATCCACTTTAATATCAGGTAACATCTTAGCTACTATAGTTAAGAATTCACTTTTCGAAGCTTTTAGAGATAGACGTTCTTCTTTATCATAAATCTGATACAGTTTCTGATGTGTTGAAAAACTAGCTCCTTTTTTAAGAGGAATATTCCCTGTCATAAGTTTTCCTGAAGCTTCTGCGCACAATAAGACAATATTCTTAGATAAGACACGTCCTTGAGACAAAATTGGAGAGTTTAAATCTTTGTACACAACAGGTACTGCATGTACATATCTTACATTTTCAACCACTGCAGCCACTTTGCTTTCTTTGTGTGATCGAGATAACATTTTTTGTATTACTACTGCGAGTGATAACAAAACAATGATTCCAATAGAAGTGACGATGATTTTACGTTTGAACATAAAAGACGTTGTTTTATTAAGTTTGAGATATATTTCTTTTGGTATCCCCCAAATACCAAAAGATAATTTATGTGCCTATCACAAATTTACATATATATATGTTATTTAACAACAATCAAGCCCACCCATTTCACACTATTAAACTAAAATACAACCAGTTATCGGGCTCACACAATATAAACGATAAAATATCAAAATAAAATGGTTCATTTTAGACTTAAAACAATACTCAATAACAACCAAAGAATGGGATATATACTCCTTTATCTCAAACAATTTATATCGAGTTTACTGCCAAGCTTATAAGTCTAACGAATAATTCAATTAATACTATAGATTCTGTAAAAACAAAAAAGGCTGTCTCAATGAGACAGCCTCTTTTTAATATTTAATCACTACTTGACTAGTAGAACTTAATTCTATAATCCTGAACGTCAGCAGCTTCTTTAAGTTCATTGAAAGCTTGGAATGCAGCACGATAGTTAATCTCATTTGAGATACGTTTTTGTGCAGCTTCTACGTTTGTATCTGTACCTTTTACTTTATTAGATACTTTTACAACATATACACCATTATTTCCAATCACTGGGGCAGATGTAGCATTCAATTTACATGCAGCAGCAGCTCCAATAACAGCTGGTTCAATTCCAGTTCCAGGAATAGCATAAGAAGCAAAATTAAGGTTTGTTGCTTTTTTAACAGTAATTCCATTTGCAGATGCAATAGCAGTTAAATCTGAACCTTTCATTTGTTTTGCTAAATACTCTCCTTTTTTCTCTTTACGAACAGCTAACTCAACACGAGGTTTTACTGATTCGAAAGAAGAGATACCATCTTCTTGTTTATTTACAAGAAGAGCTACTACGAAATTATCATCACACTCAAAGATTGCAGCTTCTTTATTATCAAGAATAAGCTGGTTTGTATCCTCAGCTTGGAATGCAGAACGGATAATTTGTCTTGAGTGAGTAATTCCAGCAATAGCTTGTTGTCCTTGTGCTAAAGTTGCAACACGAGGAGATAATTTCATCTCTTCTGCTTGTTTGTCAAAAGCTTTTTCATTTGTTCCTTCAGCAACAAAACGAGAAGCATTATCATAAACATCACGGTAAGTACGTGTACTTGGTTCAATATTACGAACAAGAACAGCTAGATTTACATGTTCTGTTGTTTTTCCTCTTTTAAGAACTTCAATTAAGTGTAGACCAAATTGAGATTGTACCACTTGCAACTCTGTCTTACCAGAAAAAGCAGCAGCTTCAAATTGAGGAACCATTTGTCCTTTTCTGAACCATCCTAGATCACCACCTTTAGCTGCAGAACCTGGATCTTGAGAAAATTTCTTAGCCGCTTGTGCGAAAGTAATTTTTCTTGCCTCAATAGCAGTTTTCAAACTATCAATAAGGTGTTGTCCTTTAACGAAATCTGCTTGATTACGAACAGAAACTAAGATATGACGAGCTTTAACAGAATCAGGCAATTGTTTGAAATCAACAATTTTTGCAAGTTTCCAACTGTTACCCTCTTTATAAGGACCATAAACATCGCCTTCTTTACCTTCTTTAACGAAAGATTGAAGATTCGATGCAACAGTCTCATTTTTCACATAGTCGTTTGCATAAGAAACATCTGAATTAAGACGCATAAATGATGTCATATTTTCTGTCGTAGAAAATTCATCTTTACGATCTGTCATCCATTGTGCTGTCAATTCATCATCTTGTTTCGATGGAGAAACAGGGAATACAACATATTTAATCTGCGCATTTGCATTATGTTTGTATTCATTTTTATGTTTTTCGTAGTATGCTTTAAGGTCAGCATCACTAACAGTTACTAGGCTATCGTTAACCGTAGTGTAACTCTTAACTACATAATCGATGTCAAATTGGTTGTTACGTTCAGCAAGATCAATTTGTGCTTCCTGTTTTGTAACGAAAAGACCTTTATTTATAAGGCTACTGTATTTTGTAAATTCACGATCATTGATCATTTGATTCTCTACAAAGTTCCAATACATTCTTTGTTGTGGATTTGCAGTAGTCTCTAATGATTGAAGAAACTGTACGATTGCTGTACGGTTAACCTCACCAGTTTGTGGGTTACCAAATAGTTGACGTACCATAGGGTGAATATTTTCCCCTTGAATCATATCCAATAGCTCCTCTGAAGTAATCTGGATATCAAGATCCTCATACACATCTTGCATTACATATTTGCGTACAAGAACTTGCCATGCTTGTTCACGGATTTGTTCAGAAACTTTTTCATTTACAGAAGCGTTTCCTGCTCTCATTTTATAGATTTCCGTGTATTCGTCTACTATTTTTTGAAATTCAGGTTGTTTGACTGAGTTTCCATTGATTTCGGCAATTTCCATCGCATCGTCGCGATAGAATGAACTACCTGATTTAAGAAGCCCTCCAAGCACGAATGCTAATAAAGCTCCACCAATGGTAATCCCAACCAAAACACTACCTTTGTCTCGAATCTTTTGTAATGTTGCCATCGATATTTATTTGTGAATTTGTAATTACAAGTTTAACGTTCAATTAACTCCTTTTGAGCTACGAATATAGTAAAATAGTTGTTAATAAAAAGACACTATCTTCATTGAGATGCTCAAAATGTTTAGTTACTTTAAGTATAAAATTAACAAATATTTATAATTGTTCGCTAGTTTGAGTCCACATCTTTTACTTTGAGTTCAACTAACTCAATTTTAGTGGGAGTACTTTTTAATATTTTCCATTCAAATCGGGACTCTTTAATCACTTCTTGGGCTTTCGGTATTCGTTCACTTCTATCGATAATCAATCCTGCAATTGTTTTGTAACTTTCCCCTTCAGGAATATTCAAATGGAAACGTTCATTGATATCATCTATCTCCAATCGCCCAGCTAGAATATACAAATTTTCGTTTACTTGTGTAGCAACAAGCTCATCACTATCATGCTCATCTTCTATCTCACCAAAAATTTCTTCTAAGATATCTTCATTGGTAACAATACCCGCAGTTCCACCAAATTCATCAACGACAACAGCAATACTTTGGTTCTGTTTTAAAAATTTAGACAAAAGCTTACTTGCCTCCATTGTTTCTGGAACAAATGCAATCGAACGTAAGATTTCTCTTATCTCGTCAGGATTCTGGAATAGATCAGAAGAGTGGACATAGCCAACGATATGGTCAATCGAATTTTCAAATATTAATATTTTACTAAAACCAGATTCAATAAACATCTGTTTAAGCTCTTCAATACTGCTTCCTATTTCAAGAGCATCAATTTCTGGTCTAGGTATAATACATTCTCGTATCTTCACTTTAGAGAAATCAAGGGCATTCTTAAAGAGTTTTATTTCATTCTCTGGAAGACTTTCCGTATTCTCTAACTCCTGTTCATTTAGCAAGTTATCCAAATCAATTCTTCCAAAAAACTGTTTATCCGAACCATCCACATCTTTTCCTTTAGAGATTCTTTTCACTACCACTTTTGTTATTCTTTGTGTTAAAGAAGTGATAGGATAAAAGATGATATAAAAGAATGCAACAGGTATAGAGAAGATATTAATTGCAAAGTTTGGGTTCACTCGAAATAGTGCTTTCGGAAGGAATTCTGCAAACACTAAAATTATTATCGTAGATAATAATGTTTGAATCAAAAGTCCAGCAGATTGGGTTGAAACATAATTAGCTAAAGTTGGCTCAATTATTTTGGAGAATGCAAGACCATAAATAACCAAGGCTATATTATTTCCAACAAGCATTGTAGAAATATACCTACTAGGATTTTCAGTATAGATATTTAGAAGACGTGAGTTTAGTGCATTCCTATTCTTATCTACTTCAAGTCGAAGTTTATTTGCGGATAAATATGCAATCTCCATTCCTGAAAAGAATGCAGATAAAACCATAGTTATAATCACAATGGCAAAACTACTCATCTTCGTGTTTCTTTATTAGTTACTCTATTATTTTGAATCCTCTTCAATATCCATTTGTATTTTAGAATTGTAGAGCACTCTATTTTCAAAATTCTCATCTGACTCAAAACGATCACCGGTAATAATACGATCTTTTTGTATTATTTTAACAAATACATCAGAATATATTTTCTTTTTATCTTGAAGATATATTAAATGTTCTGTTTTAAGAGTATCCCCTTTTTCGTTTAAGACAATTACATTACCTCTTGCTTCATATTGTCTTAAACTTTCTTCTTCTTTACCATAATCAGCAGATATTCTACCGACCATCACTCCTTCTTCATTAAATCGTTCTACAACGAATCCTTCAGGACAGACTTTAAAATTATTATTTTTCCCATCCACCTCTTTAGTGTCAATAATAAGAACAGGAGCTTCAAATTTCAATGTAACACGTGCTGAATCTGTAAATGTCAGCTTGATATTATTTGCCGTTGATATTGGCATATGTTGAAACTCAGGTAATGTTTCAACTTTGTTATCCTTGTCATTACATGAAAAAAGGAATAGTGTGGACACTACAAGAAGTAGTGCCACAATATTCCTTTGGTATTTTAAATGTACCAACATATAGGTTTATTTTGTTCTAGCTTTGGTTGTTTCGTTAATCCATCCACCAAGCTTAACCGGTTGACCTGCTTTCATTCCTTGGAAGAACAATTCGTTCTTGTCTGGGAAATACTTTTTATATGTTGCCATCTTTTTATGAGCTGTAGCAGCTACTGATGCATCCATTTTTGCAGCTTTAGCAAAATAGTCATAAGCTAACCAATATACCATTGAATGCTCAAATGCTGATTTACCATAACTTTTAGCACCTACAGCATAGATGTTACCAATAAGCATATAAGCTTTTCCATTCTCAGGATCTGCTTTAACAGAAGCTTTTGCATATCTTACAGCTGATGCATAATCCTTTTTCAATTGGAAATATACAATACCCAACATGTAGTTTGCAATAGCATCATTTTCAATATCTTTTTCTTGCTTATTCATCTCAAGACCTTTTTTCAAGAACTCGATTGCTTTATCGGCATCTTGATTCTTAGCGTAACGCTGACCAAGAGAAATCGCTGCTCCTGCAGAAGGCTCAAGGCTGTAAAGTTTCTCAGCACCTTGATTGAAAAGATCACTATCAGTACAGTTTTGACGACGGAAAAGAGCCATCATCTTTTTCAACATCTGAATATCATCAGAGTTTGCTTTGAACTTAGGTTCATAAATAGCAACAATAGATTCACAATCCAAAGCACCACTCTTAACAACTAATTTATCAACAGTTGTTTTTGCTACTTTATATGAATCATCTTTAGCTATGTTAGCATCAATAATAGTTGATACTTTATCATAGTTAGTTAAGATTTGCTCTTTACTAAGCTCTCCAACACGGTAAAGCTGCTCAGACATTTGCATATAAAGCATCACAACAGCACCTTTAGATTTGTTTCCTTCATCTTTGATAGAAGTATCAAGCATGTTGTAACCTCTTTTACAAACCACTTTAACTTGGTCATCTGTCATTTCTCCTGGCTTAAAGAAATGTCCGATATAAGAGATTGCTTTACGACCTTCTACATAACCTTTTTTGTTGAAGTATTTTATACGTTGATCATAGATTTTCATCTCTTTTTCAACATACTCTTCAATCTCTTTCTGGTCTGAAGATTGTTTAATAAAAGTATCATACATGTTGATACCCTTGATGTATACATTTGGTGATGACTTAGGATATTTCTCGAAAAGAACTTTCCATGGAGTCATTGCACTCTTATAATCCTTTTGCTTATAGAATTGCGAGAAGAGACTATAATTACGAATATAATCTTTCTCTTTTCCTTGGATTAATTCTTTGTGAGATCTTAAATCTGCACCACCATTATCAGCTTTAGCTTCAAATGGTTTTCCACCATAGTTATAGTTAAAAACGTCACCGTCTTTTCCTTGAATATCTAATCTTTCTTCTTTATCAGGGAAAGTAAAACGAATATATTTCGTTTTAGCAGAGATTGTTAGTTCGTATTTACCATCGAAACTAGTAAAATAAGTATCTTTTGATTTATGTGCAGACACTTCAACTCCAGCTGCTGGTTTACCTTCTTTATAAACCACTCCTGTAATCTTCTTTTGTGCTAATGCTGCCACACTACTCAGGGAGAATGCGATCATCAACATTAGAGTACTTCTAAAAATTGCTTTCATTTTGATTTCAATATATAATTCTACGTATTATATTTCTCTCTCTTTCTTCTTTATTCAATTTTTCGCTTAAAGAACCAATAATCGTGAAGCGCGAAACTAATATACAACTTAGTATAATCTTGTTTAATTAAAGTATTGCTTACACTTCCTTTAGTTCCAAACTCAATGCCGACATTCAACGTAGAACGTTGGCGAGCAATTGGAAATCCAAATCCTGCAGTTACAGCATAAGTTCTAACATTGTTATTGTTGTAGGTAAAATAATCATTTTCCATCTTTACTCCAGCACGATATGAAACCCTCTTAAAGTAATTCTTCAATGAAAATTTTTCTGGAATCCACTCTACACCTGCCGAAGCAACAGTCTTTCTTGTATATTGAACATTAGCATTATTTAAACCAATATTCTCAAAACTACTCCAATCTTGTGTAAATAAATCTGCTGCAATAGTTAATTTATCTGGATTGATATATGAAACACCAACACCTAACCCTAATGGTATTTTAACATCATTTCGATCTCCTTTACTATAAGAGATGGTATCTATAACGGCTGTAGTGCTCGTTCCAGTCGAAACATAGGTTTGTGAATAGCGGAAATCTTCAGCCTCTCTCTTTAAGTTAGACTGTAGATTAACAACAGCTCCCAATACCAATTGTTTATTATTTTTAAGGTTTAACTGATATTGCAGGCCTGTTTCAAAACCTATCCCTCTGATCCTATTTGTTATTTGGTTATATGTATCAGCTGCTGTTGGATCTTTAATATCTGTAACTGTTTGATCAGACAAATTACCAAAATAATAATTGGCATTGACTCCTAATGACAAGTTTTTCATTAGTTTAACACCTGTACCCATAAAGAATTTGGTAATACTTCCATCTCCAACATAGCTCGTTGTAGCTTGATTAGAGTTAACCAATTCCTGTGTTGCAGAAGCACTATACCCTTTGTTACTATATGGTTGAAGACCAAAAGCAAGAGCTATCCCATCATGAATACGAAATGATAGAGCTATATAATCGAAATTACTATCATTGGTATTATTTTCAGAACCATTAGCTACAAATCGTGTTTGTTTTCCACTAAACCCCATTTCAAAAACCATCGACATACTATCTCTTGCAGAATAGGACGCAGGGTTAACTGGGTTAATTTGGTCACGAAAGCGCATACCAATAGAAGTCCCCCCCATTGTGTTCGATCTTCCTGTTGAATAGTTCGACAATTCACCTACTCCAAAAACGGAAAAAGGAGAACTGGTATTGTTGTTTTGTGCTTTCGATAGATTTGTAATACAAACCATAATTATCGACAAGCAAAAGATGTAGAATTTATTTGTCATTATATATGAGGATTCGGTTTAGTCCTGTTAACGTTACATTTAAGTCTACAAATATGGAATTTTTTAGATTTCTTTCAAAGAAAAGAGCATCCCCTCCTGTTATAATAACGTGAAGATCACTATATTTTTTACTGAAGTAGCTGATATATCTCTCTACTTCAAAAATTATTCCTAATTCCACGCCACTTGTTATGGCATTGGTAGTATCTTTTCCTATTTCTTCTTTTATTTCTGACTCTTCTAACAAAGGTAATTTCCCTGTATAATCATGCAAAGATCTAAATCTTGTCATCAAACCAGGAGAAATATTCCCTCCTAAATAAGTTCCAGAAGCATCTAAAAAATCATATGTTATTGCTGTACCTGCATCAACTACCAAACAATTTTTATTTGGATATTGATGCCATGCACCTACTACTGCAGCTATTCGATCCTTCCCTAATGTAGACGGAGTTCGATAGTGATTCTTAATAGGTAATCGCGTATTTTCATCAAGAAAAAGAACAGTATCTATCTTTTCGAACAAAATAGGTTCCACTTTCGTTCGAATATTTCTAACATCAGAAACAAGAACTTTCTTTATTGCGTAGTGTTTTACCCACTTGTATATTAGTTCAACATCTATATCTTGACTACAATCTTGTTCTATTAACTGGTAATCATCAAAGATTGCATACTTTACTCTAGTATTACCTATGTCGATAATTAACTGACTCATTTAGTCACAAAATTCATACTGATATCTAATGCTTTCACAGAATGTGTAATTGCTCCAACAGAGATAAAATCAACACCTGTTGCAGCAACAGAAGCAATGCGTTCTAGAGACATATTTCCGGAAGCTTCAACTTTAGCTCTTCCTCCAATATAATCCACACATTTGCGAGTCAAATCATTATCCATATTATCCAACATGATAATATCGACTCCAACAGCAACAGCCTCTTCAACCTCTTTAAAAGAAGTTGTTTCCACTTCTATCTTAATGGAATTAGGTATTTCTGCACGAATTTGCTCTACAGCTTTGGTTATCGTTCCTGCCATCTTAATATGGTTATCTTTTATCATCACCATATCATAAAGTCCCATTCTATGGTTTGTTCCACCGCCAGCAAAGACAGCATATTTATCCAAATGGCGATAAGCAGGAAGGGTCTTGCGTGTATCTAATATTTTTGTATTTGTTCCTTCTGTCAAAGCAACATACTTATGAGTCTCAGTAGCAATACCCGATGTACGTTGTAGAAAGTTTAATGCAGTTCTTTCTGCAATCAACAAAGAAGCATAAGAACCTTTCATCTTAAGAATAACAGTTCCTTTTTCCACATATTCTCCTTCTGCTACTTGAGGTTCCCACTCGATAGATGAGTCGATACGATGGAAAACTTCTTTAGCAATATCCAATCCAGCAATTACTCCAGCCTCTTTGGTATGCATTGTTGCAGTCGCTTGCTTCTCTTGTGGAATAATATTTAAGGTTGTGATATCTCCTTGGTTAATATCTTCCTTTAAAGCGCTTTCTATAAGGAAATTAATCTCTGATATATTTAATTTCATATTTAGTATTTGCGTTTTCTATTTGTTGCAATCTAACAAAAATATTTTTTTTACTTTATTAAAGTTTTATTAATGTTCAGAATGAGATTCATATGCCAAACTCAATTCTGGAAAGTCTATTCGGATATGTCCTCCTCTAGACTCTTCTCTTTTTAGAGCCATTCTAACAATTATTCTACAGGTTTTAATCATTCTAGCGAGCTCTTGACCTTGAACAGATTGTGGTTCTTTAATCTTTTTAAATTCTTTCTGTAGAAGCATATCTGCGCTATTCAAACCCTCTTTAGACCTTAGAATACCAACATAATTCATCATAATCTCACTTATCGACTTACGGATATCTAGATATTGGTCTAAGGTCTCTGTATTGGCTTCTGGCAATATATTTTCATTGCTATCTGATTCTATTGAAACAACTTCACCATAATTCAAAATGCTATGATCAACGGCCCTTTTTGCAAACACCAAGCATTCTAACAATGAATTACTTGCCAATCTATTAGCACCCATAACACCTGTTGAAGCCACTTCTCCAATAGCATAGAGACGAGACATTGAGGTTTGTCCATCCAAATCAGTGGTAATTCCACCAACCATATAATGGGCCGCAGGAGCTACTGGAATATCTTCTTTAGTAAAATCTAGACCTGCATTTAAAAGAAAACGATTAATCGATTGAAAACGCTTCTTCATATGTTCAGCATCTAAATGTTTTATACTCAAATGCACATATGGCTGCCCACTTTTTTTCATCTCTTGAAAAATTGAACTCGCAACCACATCTCTTGGTGCAAGTTCTGCATTCGGATGTTTGTCCAACATAAATCTCTCACCTTTATTATTTAAAAGGTAAGCACCTTCGCCTCTTACTGCTTCACTTATCAAAAAGGACGGAAGCCCTTCTAAAGCAAGAGCAGATGGGTGAAATTGTATAAATTCTAGATCTCGAACCTTTACTCCTGCATCAATAGCAAGAGAAACCCCATCCCCTGTTGCAGTCTCTGGGTTAGTCGAACGGGTGTAGATTTTTGAGATCCCTCCACTTGCTAGTACAGTACAACCTCCATAAAATAGTTTGGTCTCTTTAGTTTGAAGGTCCCAAGCCATAATACCTTGTGCTTGATTTTCATTGTGTAGAATCTCAATAGCACATAAACTTTCAAAGATGGTTACATTAGAAAGCTTTTTCACCTCCTGTAGCATAAACTCAGTTAGTTTTGCTCCAGTAGCATCTCCACCAGCATGAAGTATTCTCCTTTGAGAATGACCACCTTCAAGTCCTAGAATAATATTTCCGTGTTCATCTGTATCAAACTTCATTCCCATCTGAATCACCTCTTTCACTCTATCGACACCTTCTTTGACAAGTATTTCTACGGAGTCCTCCTCACAAAGCCCTCTACCAGCAACTAAAGTATCAGAGATGTGATTCTCTGGTTTATCCTCTATGTCGTAAACACACGCAATGCCTCCTTGGGCATTATGAGAGTTGCTTATCTCCGCAGAGGATTTGGTGAGAATTGCAACATTCCCGTGTTCTGAAGCATGTAATGCAGTAGCTAGTCCTGCAAGACCACTCCCAACAATAATGTAATCGAAGTTATAAGATTTCATCGTTTGATTTTAGTATCCTATCCAATACAAATTTAACATTTTCTTTCTTTTAACCCCATTAATGTGTTGCTTTCAGCCCTTAAATACAAACCAAAGATATTTTTTAATCTAGTACATTAATAAAAAAGAGAAGATTACCTATATCATAAAATGATTCAATAGGTTATTACTTACCTCTATAAACCTAAACAATATAGTAACAAACAACTCAAATATTCATAAGAATATAGAGCTCGATATTAAGGCACTGACACGACAACAATACTAGCTGGACACTAAATAAATCTCCAAACAAAGATTTTTAAAGCAAAAAAAAAGAGAGATCTCTATTTAAAGAAATCTCTCTTTTTGGAATTATAAAGAGTTAATTATGGTCTCTTTAATAATGGATTTGAAGATGTTGCAGCATCAGGATAAGGTAGTGTATAATCATCTTTACCACTCAACTTAATATCTTCCCAACGAATACCTGCTTCAAAACATAGCTCAAGACGACGTTCATTCTCTAGAGAAAGTGACGATTTACGTACTGCTTGGAACTCTGTCAAACGATTTGCATTACCAGCTTCTGCAGAGATCAAATACATCTCAGAAAGACGTGAAATAATGACACTAGCATCAATATTGGTTTTATACTTTGTAGGAAAGAAATATTCATTACCATTTTTAACTTCTTTGTTAAAAACGTTACTACGAGTATCATCACCCTGGATTAATGCTACTAAATCATCTGAAGCAGAAAAACAATTCCATCCATATGTACCAATAGACATTAGATTTCCTATTCTACTACCATCTTTTATTGTTCCTGTAAACTGGAAAATCATTTCTCCTAAATTCTCTGCTGGATTAGAAGCTAATTCAAATTTACCAGAAGTAATCACTTCTTCAGCCACTTTACCCGCATCAGCTATTTTTCCCTGCAAACGATAAACACGTGCAAGCAATGCTTTTGCAGCGAACTTAGTTACACCTGAATAAGACTCAGCTCTATCAGAAGTATCAAAGTCTGCTCCATGTTCTGATGCAAAACGTAAATCTTCAGCAATGGCTTCTAAAAGCTGAGCATCTGTCAAAGGAGCAACCGGAGTATCGATTACATAATCCTCTTTAATAAAAGGTACCGCACCAAAAACATCATATAGACGTAAATGACTTAGAGCACGACAGTAATAAGCAGCACTCTTTTGAGCTGGTGTTGCAACCTCCTGTTTGATTACATTATTACATCTATTGATAGCCTCATATTGAGGATAATACATATAATTCAACAAGATATCTCCCGAAGGAACCTCATGTTTCATTGCATTATTAATCTGAAACCAAGCAACTGAGATACCTTTTAGGTTATCTGCAAGAAACATTGGAAACATATGATTCATATATTCATAATTTGAAACCTTTAACATCTTGTTATAGATACCAATGACCATGGCATCCACATCCTTCACCGTAGTGTTTGACTCTGCATTAATACTTGCCTGAGATGGCAAATCTAATTCACTTTCACATGATGCAAACATCAATGAGAAAACGAGCAATAATATATAAGTACTTTTTTTCATCATTTATACGTTTTAGAAGTTTAAGTTAAGACCAACTAAGAAAGTACGGCTGTTTGGAATACCACCGTTATCCACACCTGCAGTAACTTTGTTGTTTGTTCTCTCTGGATCTATATACTGAACCTCTGGATCAAGTCCTGAGTAACCAGTGAAAGTAAACAAGTTACGTGCTTGAACATATACCCTAGCTGATTTAAGGAAACTTACATGTTTTCCAAAGCTATACCCCAATGTTACATCTGAAATACGTAGATAATCAGCATCTTCTAAGAAGCGAGATGAGTTTTGGTTATTCCAAGAACTAATTTTAGAATTAGTAGTTGGAGCAGGAATAGCTGAATGATTTTCAGGAGTCCAATAATTCAACTGATCAGAAATCATGTTCTTAGAGTATCCTTTACTTTTACTTAATGGAGCACCGCTAACCATAGAAATGTGGTTCATGTTATAAGTTTTCTTTCCTAATGAATACTGTGCAGTAATATGGAAATCAAAATCCTTATAATCTAGACTAACACCTAAACCACCAAAGATTGGAGCAATACCACCTTCGTAAACTTTCTTATCTGAATCGTTAATTCTACCATCACCATTTACATCAGTAAAGACTGCTTGTCCTGGTTCAACTACAGTTCTGACAACTCCTTTAGAATCTCTGTATTCAATCTTTTCATTAGCCACCCCTTGGAACTCTAAAAGTTCAAAAGATCCAATAGCATAACCTTCTTTAACGATAGATACAAACCCTGTAGTAAAGTAATCTTTATCTTTTTTACCAGAATCAAGAACCTCACTCTTGTTATAAGACATGTTTGCATTAAAGCTAAGAGTTAAATCAGAATTCTTAATTGCAGTATAATTAAGTCCTACCTCAAATCCACTGTTTTTTGTTTTACCAACATTGGCTTTTTTCGTTCTAAAGCCTGACTCATGAGTAATAGAGACATTGTTTAGCAAGTCGTCACTCTCCTTAATATAAGCATCACCAGTCAATGTCAATCTTTCATCAAACATTCCTAAGTTAAGACCTACGTTATAAGAACGTGATTTCTCCCATGTAAGATCAGGATTATAAACTGTTGTTGCTGCAATACCAGGTTTTCCATTGTAGTTTTTACCTGAAACCAACAAATTTTGTCCTGAAGCATAACTAATACCCGACTGGTTACCTGTTACACCAAAAGAAGCTCGAAGCCCTAAAGTAGAGATTACGAAATCCTCTGGGAAGAACTCTTCATTTGAAACATTCCAACCTGCAGAAACTGCTGGGAAAATTCCACTATTATTCTCTTTCGCAAATTTCGAAGAAGCATCTCTACGTAAAGACAACATTAAGTTATAACGTCCTTGGTAAGACATTTGAAGACGAGAGAAGTATGATTCTAATGCATTAGCTTTATAATAACTACGTCCATTTGTAATTTCACCTGCAGAAGACAACCATTTTAATGATTCTGATGGGAAACCTTGCCCTTGAACATATGCATCTTCATATTGCCATTTTTGGAAAGAATGTCCCAAAAGTGCTGTATAAGTTAGATCGCCATCAAGAAGAGCTCCTTTATAAGTAAATGTATTCTCAACAAGAAAATCTCTATTATAATCCATTGAATAATAACCTTTTCCTAGTGGATTATTATCTCCATCTAATCCTTGTCTAGACTCTGGAGAATCATAACGATTATATCTTCTTAAAGATAAGTTGCCACTTACACTTGAGTGCCATACAAAACCTTTAAATGGAGTTACATCAGCAAAAAACACACCACCTAGGTTTGTCCACTTATCAGTCAATTGTCTTTGAAATGCAAAAAGAGGATTTGTAAAGCCCTGATAAACAGCAGGATTTCCATTTTCATCTGTTGGCTTTACATTTGGTTGCGCTTTCATTGCACCACTCCATGGCTGATAGATACTATTATCTTCGCTTAGAGGAGTACTTTCAGATGCAGAGAAATAAGAGTTAACACCTAACTTCATCCAATCGCTTACACGATGAGTTAAGTTTAATTTTGTACGATATTTTTTGTACTGATCTTGTTTTACCACACCTTCTTGATCGAAATATGAACCAGACCAGTAGAATTGTGTTTTCTCATTTCCTGAACTAAAACTAGCTTGATAATTCTGAACTGTTGCTTGATCTCTCATCACAAGATCCATCCAATCAGTTTCAGTTGTTGGAGCTGGAAGAAAATTAGGGCTATCTGCACCTTCTCCGTTAAGAATGGCTGCATTTTGAACTCTTACATACTCTTCTGCATTTAGAAGATCAGGTCTTTTAACAAGACTTTGAATTCCATAGTAAGCATTTACATTAACAGATGATTTACCTGCTTTACCATTCTTCGTTGTAATCAAAATTACACCATTGGCAGCACGAGAACCGTAGATTGCAGTAGAAGCAGCATCTTTAAGGATTTCCATGCTTTCAATATCTTGAGGAGAGATATTTCCCATAGAAGATTGAGAAACTCCATCAATGATATAAAGTACGCTGTTACCTGCACTTAATGAACCGTTACCACGCAAACTAATTTGTGTTTCATCACCAGCTCTACCACTAGTAGAGATAACTTGAACACCAGTCGCTTTTCCTTGAAGTGCTTGAGCTACTGAGGCAACAGGAGCTTTTGCTAATTCTTCAGACTTTACAGAAGTAATGGCACCAGTAGATTCACTTTTCTTTACAGTACCATAACCTACAACCATCACCTCATCTACATTGATCGCATCTGAAGCAAGTTCTACGTTAATTTGAGATTGATTTCCAATAAGGATTTCTTCTGTTTTCATTCCAACATAGGAGAATTGAAGAAAGTCATCTTTTGATGGCACTTTAATTTTGTAGTTACCATCAAAATCAGTGATAGTACCTACTGTTGTACCTTTGATAACAACAGAAACACCAGGAATAGGTTGATGATCGTCTTTTCCAGTCACTGTACCTTGAACATACAACGTCTGGGCTAGAACTCCTGATACACTTGTAAGCATCAGGAGAACTAACAATAAAAATTGTCTTCTCATAGATTTACATATTTGATTTTAGGGACACTCTCTTAAAAAGAGAATTACTTTCATCATAAATAATAACCACGATAAAATTTCTTTTATCACAGCATTACAATCATCATTAAAGTTAAATTTAAAGTATAGTCACGATTTTCATACGAGACTACAATTAAAATTAACCTTACACATAACGATTATATGCAAATATAACGAAACATACATTAAATACTAACTAACAAATATCAGACATTTGCAAATAGTTTATTGCTACCATACAATAAAAAAGACCATCTAACAGCTAAAGCTTCTAACATTCAATATTTTACATCGACAAAAAACGCCAAATAAACACAAAACATTAATAATATAATTTTATCTTTAGTTAACATTAAATGTAATTTAAGTATCAACAAACATTATAAGATTTCATTCTAAAAGGAATAACCATTTTTAAGTTTAGATCTAAAACAAATAAACCTATAAAGGAGCGTATCCTGACTGATTTAAAATCTTAGAGGCGTTATTTTCTTGTAACAACTCCTGCAACGTACATTTTGGATTTCTCTTCATATAAGATTGGATAATACGTAAACCAATCCAACGTCCACACTGTCCAGGAGATTTAGGTGTAAAGAAATTTGTAAAAGGGGCAGGACGAACCATTTTCTGAATCAATAAACGACTGGTATCAAAAAGTAATTTTTGATCTACCACATAGTTCCACATTCCTGATTCGCTATCCAAACACCATCTCCACTGATCTTCTGAATAACCTATCATACGATAAAGAGGCAGGTCAGGAAAACAGTAAGACATGGCATAAATGATCTTTCCTTCATAGATAAGGTGGTCAACCAATTGTCTTTTTTTAATAGACAGAGGAAACTGAATACGCAACCACAAATCAACAACATCTAAAGGTATTTGAGAAGGAGTCATCTTTGTGTACTTATAACTTGGAATTCCAAGAAGAGGATAAAAATCACAATCAGCCCCAAGATATCGATCCAGACTTATCCCAATCTCCTCACTATTGTAGAACAAATTATTATTAAACCCTGATACTACAGTATATATTTTTGGTAAAGGATGTTTTGGAAAATGATAATTAAAATAGTGAAAAGCACTCTCCATTTCTTTATCCATCTTTTTATTACTAAAAACAGAATCCACAGCAACATAGGCTTTTTGGACTATTGAATCAGACAAAAAAGTATTTGCGATCAAGGCAGCTTCAGGATTTGAAGCATCAGAAACTCCGAGTACGTATCTAGCAAAGAAATTTGCGGAAGAGAGGTCTTTACCGAAAAAATCCATCACATTGGATTCCGAATTTTGAGAATTAATCTCTGGATTAATTATAGACTCGACATGAACAACAGAGGAAATCGTCTTAGTATTTTTCAAGGAAACATCTCTTGAATTGCTATTACAAGAAACAAAAACAGCATACGAAATAACAAAAATTAAGAATATGAATCTTTTGTTCATAACTATATATAATTAAATATGAATAAATTAAACTATAAGATTTTTCACTACGTCCAAAATATATCGAATAATCTTGATAATCTTTAGAGAATTAAAAACGAAGTTTAAAACTAATAAAGTACTTTTGAAGTTACAATTATGACTACTTTTTGTGAGACAATACAATAAAATACAATGTTATGATAAAAAAAACGTTATTAACAACTGTTTTTTTGTGTTTGATGGTTATCAGTTTATCAGCACAGCAAAAGTTCCGTTTTTCATTTGTGGCTGCCCCACAGATAGGATGGTTAAATAGTTCCGATCATTCCATAGAAGAAAACAAAGCAAGATTCGGATTCAGTTTCGGTATCGAAGGGGACATTTTTTTAGATCAAGAAAATAGATACTCCCTGCTTACTGGTATACAATTAAGTTCAATGGGAACCAAACAAATTTATACTGAAGATAAAACAATCAACGACGAAGTGGTAGCTAAAGGAGAACAGGTTAAATTAGAATACAAATATCTCGAAGTGCCTTTGTCAATAAGATTACGTTCAGGACAGCGTCATCGTTCTATATTCTATGCACAATTTGGTTTAACCAATTGGATTAATATTGGAAGCAGTGTAGAAAATGAGACTAAAACGCTAAATGGCGAAGATATCAAAGATGATTTGACTCTATTCAACATGGGTTATAACGTAGGTGGTGGACTAGAATATGATCTTGGAGGAAGAAACGCTCTAAATATAGGAGTTGTTTATCAAAATGGATTTTTAGATACAACTAAAAAAGATAGTTTTATTAAAAACACATCACTGCGAAATATCAGATTGAACTTAGCCTTTATATTTTAGATTTGCTGTGAGATAAAAAAGAATACGATTAAAATAAAATAAATACGAACCGAGGATGAAGATAGCATTAGCACAACTTAATTACCACGTAGGTAATTTCGAGAAGAATACAGAGAAGATCCTCCGCCACATAGACAAAGCAAAGGCAGAAAATGCAGACATCGTTGTATTTTCTGAATTAGCAGTATGTGGATACTACCCTCATGATCTTCTAGAGAAGGAGCGATTTGTAGAAAGTTGCATTGCATCCATAAATAAGATAGCGAAATATGCGCAAGGGATCACCGTTATGGTCGGAGCTCCTGCCGTTAATACCTCACCTCAGGGAAAACGCTTATTCAACTCTGCATATATCTTACAAGATGGAGAGATATTGGATATCATACACAAGACTTTGCTTCCAACCTATGACA
The DNA here is from genome assembly GCA_025210775.1 of Prolixibacteraceae bacterium. GTDB lineage: Bacteria > Bacteroidota > Bacteroidia > Bacteroidales > Prolixibacteraceae > Halosquirtibacter. The sequence goes on along the minus strand of JAOARB010000018.1, from coordinate 70,859 downwards.
TCTTTGATGAATACAGACACTTTGAACCAAACAAAACATTCCGTCTAGTAGAAATCAAAGGGGAAAAAGTGGCAGTAACAATCTGTGAAGATATTTGGGACGAACAAAGTTCAGACAATAACTTTGCTCAAAAGAAACTATACACTGTTTCTCCAATGGAAGAGTTGAGTAGACTCAATCCAGATATTGCTATCAACTTATCAGCCTCGCCTTTTTCTCATGATAAAGAGACCAAAAGGAAGAAAACGATTCAACAGCATGCTTCGAAATATAAGTTACCATTCATCTATGTAAGCCAGGTAGGTGCTCAAACAGAAATTCTTTTTGATGGAGGATCTGTCTATGCATTACCTGACGGCTCTATTCAAAATGAGTTAGCCTATTTTAAAGAAGATTTTGCAATCATCGACACAGAAGAAAAGGCAAAACCTCGCATACAGCCATTCAAAGATAACATTGGTAAAATCCACGACGCATTGGTAGTAGGAATCCGTGATTATTTCCATAAATCAGGATTTAAAGGTGCTACACTAGGATTATCAGGAGGTATTGACTCTGCAGTAACAGTTGTTCTTGCTGTCGAAGCACTAGGAGCAGAAAACGTTAGGGTACTGCTTATGCCATCTAAATACTCTTCAGACCACTCAGTAAAAGATGCCGAGGACCTAGCTAAGAACTTAGGAATCCAATATGATCTGGTTCCAATTATCGATGTTGTTACAGGTTTTGAAGGAACACTATCAGGTGTATTTACAGGCAAAGAAGAGGATGTTACCGAAGAGAACATACAAGCACGTATACGTGGTACCTTGATGATGGCTATTTCTAATAAATTTGGACATATCCTATTAAACACTTCGAACAAAAGTGAAGCAGCCGTAGGATACGGTACCCTTTATGGTGACATGAATGGAGGACTTTCAGTTCTAGGAGATGTATATAAGACCGATGTATTTAAGTTGGCACATTACATCAATAGAAACAAAGAGATCATTCCTGTAAACACTATTGTCAAGCCACCGTCAGCAGAACTTAGACCAGACCAACAGGATAGCGATTCACTACCTGATTATGATCTACTGGATAGCATTCTATATCTATATATCGAAAAAACCATGTCTAACGAGCAGATCATTTCACATGGCTATCCAAAAGATGTGGTAGAGAGAGTCATTGGAATGGTAGATCGAAACGAGTATAAACGTTTCCAATCGCCTCCAATTATCAGAGTCTCATCTAAAGCCTTTGGTGGTGGACGTAAAATGCCGCTAGTTGCAAAATATCAAAATTAGATTCTAAATAGTTAAGTTACCCCTTAAAAAGAGACCTGCGTTTCATTTTAAGGGGTAATTTTTTTCACGTATACAACACCCAACTACAAAAACTGTTTAAAAAAGAGCACTTTTTTTTCTAAAATATTGCAAATTGAGGTATATAAATAGTTCTAAATAATTTCATATCAGGATTATTTCATTAACTTTGATGCTGTATAACATAAACAGAGTGGAGTATGTTTAATTCAAATTTTGATCTAGAGGGTCACTTTGAAGAGAGAGAAAGCATATTTACAGTTTTGTCACCAGAGGAACTTAAAGAGCTTGAAAAAGCGAGACAAGTAATACGTTGTCGACGCAATGAAATCATCTATAAGGAAGGTGACACTCCAACAGGTATGGTTTATCTTCATGAAGGTAAAGTGAAAATCTACAAAGAGGGTGTCGGAGGACGCGAGCAAATTATCCGAATGGTTAAATCAAGAGGATTGGTAGGTTTTAGATCTTTGCTAGCAGGAGAAAATCATATTTCGTCAGCTGTTGCGTTAGAAGAAAGTATTGTACACTGTATACCAGAAGATTTTCTTTTTAACACTTTGCTTAAGAACAACAACTTTTCTTTACATCTTCTTCAAAATCTTGCACAAGAGCTAGGCTTCTCTAATAAGAGAACCATTAGTTTGACCCAGAAGCATATCCGAGGACGTTTGGCTGAAAGTTTACTTCTTCTTAGAGACAAATATGGTTTTGAGAACGATAATGCGACCTTAAAAGTATATTTATCGAGAGAGGACATTGCCAACCTTTCGAATATGACAACATCTAATGCCATTCGAACGTTATCCACTTTCGCTAATGAAAAAGTTATTGCCATTGATGGACGTAAAATTCGTCTTATTGATGTCGAGGCTTTAGAAAAGATATCTATGCTTGGCTAAAAGTTATAACCATCACCGTAGATCTGTCTATCTCTACGGTGATGGTTACTCTTTTAAGCTAAACATCCCCAATTACTTTTAAAAGATCCATATTTTCATTAATTTACCTTCAACGATATATATTGTTTAGGAAATATAAATGAATGCATATGGAACTACAGATTCACTGTACGAACACAAATATCACCAAACAATATCCTTTAGGTATAACCCTAAAGGAGATTGCAGAAGATCAAGGTATAACCATTGATGGTGATCTATTAGGAGCAATGGTAAACAACCGTTGTAAATCTTTAGATTATGCAGTAGTAAAACCCAAGACTCTCGAATTCTTTGGGTATGAACATCCAGAAGGAAGAAGGATGTATGCAAAATCCCTTTCATTTATGTTATGGGTAGCTGCTCTCCATTGCTATCCAGATCAAAAGTTATCAATATTAAACTCTGTTTCAGGCGGTTATTTCTGTAGTTTTTCCGACCAGAAATCACTACCTATAAACTATCTCGAGAAATTAAAAAGTGAAATGGAAAGGATCGTGGAAGAGGACAAACCTTTTCAAAGACACTTATATCCTATAGAGGAGTGTGCTGATATTCTTAAGAAAGAGGGCTTACTAGCGAAGAAACGTTTGTTTGAAGAATATGGTAACTTATATGCTCCTTTAAACGTATTTCACGGTCACCACAACTTTTTCTACAACCACCTAGTTCCTAGTAGTGGAAATCTAAAGAGTTTTGACCTTGAACCATATTTTGATGGTTTTATACTAAGACTACCAACAAAGACCAACCACGGGGAGCTGGAGACCATTCACAATCAGCGTAAACTATTTCAAACCATAAGGTATCATAAAGAGTGGGCTTCGACTTTACAAGCACATAATTTATCCCAATTAAACGATTGTAAGTATAGAGCTTGGGATAGAGATCTTATCAAGATTGCCGAGGCATTTCACGAAAAAGAGATTGCACGTATTGCAGACAAGATTGTACAGAGTAGAGAGGACATCAAGATCGTGCTTGTAGCAGGACCTTCAAGCTCAGGAAAAACGACATTCAGCAAACGTCTAAGCATTCAATTATCGGTATTAGGAGCAGCACCAAAGCAACTCTCACTAGATGACTATTTTGTCAAAAGAGAAGACACACCTTTAGATGAAAATGGCAACTATGATTTTGAAGACTTTCACGCAATAGATCATGATTTCTTAAACAACCAACTACACGATCTCTTCGAAGGGAAAGAAGTAGACAAGTATCGCTTTGATTTCACCATTGGGCAGAGGGTAAAGACCGAAGACAAAATACGTTTAGAGGATAAAGATATACTAATCATTGAAGGGATACATGCACTTAATCCAAAGCTCATTGATCAAGTCAATCAGGAACACATATTTAAGATATTCATTTCGGCATTGACCCCAATCTCTTTGGATGAACACAACTATATTCCATCGACAGACAATCGTCTAATCAGACGTATCGTTCGAGATAGTAAGTTTCGAAATTATAGTGCAGCAGAGACCATCCGTCGATGGCCAAGTGTTCGTAAAGGAGAGAAAAAACATATTTTTCCATATCAAGAAGAGGCAGATGTCATGTTTAACTCTGCCCTACTCTACGAATTAAGTGTACTGAAACCTTATTTGGTTTATCGTTTAAGAAGTGTAAAAGAAAAAGATTGTGAATTTGCTGAAGCAAAACGATTATTAAACTTCATCTCCTACTTTAGAAGTTATAATGCAACAGAAATTCCACCTACCTCCATTCTAAGAGAATTCCTTGGAGGAAGTAGTTTTGAATATTAAAACTCAATATTATCGCCGTAATTTCTCATTAATTACGGCGATAATTTCTTCTATGAGATCTCTTCTATTCGTTTAAAAACGATTCTTTTTGCCAATAACGATTGGAAAAATCCCCTACCAAAAAGAAAAGCAACCATTGCCAACCATAGAGCATGATTATGCAAATACGATCGAGTCAGAAACCACAGTGGAAAGAAAAGTATTAAGGTAGACAACAACATCGTATTACGCATGCCTTTTGATGCCGTAACCCCTATATATATCGCATCCCAGATGTAAGCAGGGAAACTCAACAAAGGAACAAAAACAACCCATACAGCATACTCCATCGCAATCTCTATGATCTCACTATTGTTCGTTAACAAAGACAATATATTCTTGGCAAAGAAACCATAAACAAATGAAAAAGAGATCGCTAAACCAATTCCCCACACAAACAGATTCTTCAACAATTGTTTAAACTGGGTCGCCTCCTTTGCTCCAAAATAGTTTGCAGACAAAGACTCTCCAGCATAAGCAAACCCATCCATAAAGAAAGAGAAGAACATCATAAACTGCAACAATAACGTATTTGCAGCCAACACCTTATTATCGACACCAGCCGATTTAGAAGTAAAAAAGGTAAACACCATAATAATACACAGTGTTCGAATAAAAATATCTCTATTCAACGAAAAGAAACGCTTTAGATCGGTCCAATTAAGATAGTGTGCAATGCTATTCCATTGAATCCATTCCGAGAAATCTTTGCGTATCAGAATAATGGTAATCAAGAATCCGATATACTGAGAAATCACTGTTGCCAAAGCAACACCATCTGAAGTGTAGTGCAATAGCAATACAAAAATAGAGTTGAGAATGATATTTGCAATGTTAACCAAAATAGCAACAATCATAGGGATCTTGGCATTCTTCATTCCTACCAACCAGCCATTTAAAGCATAAAGTCCCAATGTTGCTGGAGCGGCCCATATACGTATTCGGAAGTAAATTTTAGCAGTATCTTTTACAGCATCACTCCCTTCAAGGAGTCTAAAACTAATCCATTCTATAGGCACCTGAAGAACAATAAGAGAAAGGGCTATGATGGAAGAAACAAGTAGTGATTGATACAAAATATGGTTAACCTTACGATGACTTTGCGCCCCATAAGCTTGACCTGTCAACCCACTGGTCCCCATACGAAGAAAGTTAAATGCCCAGTATATAAAGTTAAACAGCACCCCTCCCAAAGAGATGGCACCAATATAAACCTCAGAATCAAGATGCCCCATTAAAGCCAAATCTACAATCGAAAGCAACGGAACAGTGATGTTGCTAATGATGTTAGGAATGGCCAACGATAAAATTTTCTTATTCAAAATATAATTTGTTTTACGACAAAGGTGAGAATTTTAAATAAAACTCCTCTTCCTCGAAGGAGTAAAAAAATAAAAAGTATTGATAATTTATCAATGTAATGCTACGGAAATGATTTGCTTCATTTTATCAACAGATCTTGGCCTGTTAGGAGACAATACCAATTTAATAGATACCCAATATTACTTAAACCAATATTAACCAGACTTTACCGTGACATCTGACTTACCATAATTACATTTCCATGTTATATCGAGGTCACATTATCACCACTACAACTTCATATCAAGTTCATTTTATCATAACGCATAAATGAACTTAATATGAAGTTGATATGAATTTGATATGAAGTTGTAGTGTATTTGATATGTATTCAACATAAATGTGTAGTAATGTTGACTTGAGCTAATATCGTGGTTGTAATGAACATAAGTAGGATAAAGCATCCATTTGGGAAGAGGAAAATCGGTCACAAAAAGGGAAAGGCAGGGAGTGTAAATTAAACACTGTCTAGATTATTTTAGTGGTAAAATCCGATAACCTCAATTTTAAATCTCATTAGGTGTCTTCACAGGAGTTTTTTTCAATACAACAGAGAATATAAAATTAATGCTCTGACAAAATATTCCCTATGGAGTTTAGCTCCATTTTGGAATTGATGGTATATACGTAGGATTGAACAAGCCCACGTATATACCACTCTATATTAATTTGTTTGGTATAATCTTACCATTTGATCTTTATCGTTGGATGTAGTGTAATCAAACGATTTATTTTGTCCACTAGCATCAGGAAAATGGAAAGAATATTTGGTATTTCTCTTTAGCTTAAACTTCAAGAAATTATTTAGATCGTCATATGAATCTGGAGATAAACCAGAGCTAACGATTTTGCCATTTTCATATAAATCAATTTGTCGTGACACACGCATATCGCTTTGTTCAGAACAAGACATTGATTTAAGAAGGATCACGCGAACCATCACCTCATCCTCTTTAAGCGGAGTACTATCAACGGACTTTTGGTAGACCTTAATATAACGTTCTGTTACATTCTCTGCATGAATCCATTTAATATCTTCATCCCAAACAGCAGGAAAATGATTCTTACGAGGCTTCCATGAAGTAGCAAAAATAGCATGATTGTATTCATTTGGATTTGCTTTACCTGCATCAGCCAAAAACCATGCTTTGTCTAGATCATCAAAATAATATTCCGTGAAATACCATTGTCCATCAAGCCATACTTCCACCCAGCTATGGTTACCTCGGTCATCAAACCAGTTATAGGTTCCAGCAAATCGAGCAGGAATACCGACAGAACGGAAAGCATCGATTAGAAGGACAGACAATCCAGAACATGTAGCCTTACCTTGTTGTATGGATTCATATGGACTTTGATCTGGTTTCCATCTATTGGTGTTATACTCCACTCCTACCTCCTGCTTAATATTTTTATTCACAGCAAGAATGGCTTCTTTCATGTTCATCTGAGGTGTAATAAACTTAGAGAAACGATCCATAAAATCCTTTCTCCAATCATCTCTATGTTCATTAATAGAAGCATAAGGAAGGACATCGTTAAAGAATATTGAATCAGGAATAGATTCAGCCCACTGATATTTCTCTTTGGCTTGATATGCTAAAGTGAGATTATTCAAAAGATATCCAGAAGTGATCGAAGGTAGATCCATCTCTGGCATATAGGCAATTAAGAATGCCATTGCCTCCATCTTATCTTTGGGGGTTTGAGCCAAAGCTTTTTCAAGTTCAATCCTGTTTTCACCCGCTTGGGCAAATGCGCGATTTAGATCTTTTTGGTAGATTTCTGGATATGAATTTGTGGAACTACAGCTTGATAATATTGCAAGCAAGAATGTCAACCACAGCAGTTTGGTGTGTATCTTCATGATAATTATTCGTTTAATCTTTCTAAAAATAACAATTAAACACAGAATTAAGAAGTTGCACAAACTGACTAACATACTAATGATCAGAGATATAACTATTTTGTATATATTTTGATAGGATTTTTATATACACAAAGAGAGATAATGCCTTTATAGACATTATCTCTCAACAATATGTAATCTATGAAAATAATTAATTTACATCCCACCAAAGTTTCGTGCTCATCTTATCCTCACCTTCAAGTTCTTTTAGTCCACTCTTATATCCAGAAGGGTTAAGAAGTGGTTCATCATTAGCGAATTTCACTCTGTTAGGAAGATCATCTGTAACATCACTTACAAGAGAAGTGAAAATATATTCCTTACCTAGTTCAGTATCCCCTTCTTTATTAAGGATTCCTTCTGCATCAACAAAAGAAACATCACCTGGTTTAATCAATGTCTTAGGATACCCTGTTCTTCTATATTCAGCCCATGCATTATATGGTTGCATATAAAGAGCGATATATTTTTGAGTCAACACAACTTCTTGACTTGCAGCAGGCAATGTTGCAACATATGCATCCGCTGCAGCAGTTTGTACACCCCAACGAGCCATAGAAGCACGAACTCCATTCTCATAGTAAGTTTGATCCCACCCATTAAGCTCTGAAAGGATAAAACAAACTTCAGCATAATCCATAAATGGATTACCAAAAGTTGCTTGTATAGGAGCATTTGGTAATGAAACACTTGTAGGCCCAATCTTTGAAGTATACTCACTCTCTAGACCATAAGGCATTCCTTTATAATTAGCTGGATCATATTTTCCTGTACCTAACACATCACTAGCAGAAGGCAAATAATCTCCTTTTGAGATCGCTGGTCCTGTAGCTGCAATAGCTGATGCATCATAAGGAGCTGCGAAATAGTAAAGACGAGGGTCTACACCATTAAACGGTCCAACCGCTCCTTTTAGTAGATCTACAAAAGGTTTCGAAACCGTAAAGTCCGTACGATTATCTACAGCAAATGCAACGTAAAATGGAGAAGCATTTGCAGCAGTAGCTTCATTATGGAAAAGTGCATCATCATCAGTACTTGTCATTACACCACTAGCCAAAGCTGCAGTTATTGCTGGATTTGCGATATCTGGTGCAGCAGCCTTAATACGTAATGCTCCTCTAAGAATAAGAGAGTTGGCAAGTTTTTTCCATTTAGCAGCATCTCCTTTGTAGATCACATCTCCTTCAGTAAATGCCTTAGCAGACTCATCAATCATATCCGCAGCCTCTCTAAGTTCCTTTAGGATGTCTATATAAACATCTTTAGGATCAGCATAAGCAGGGTTTAGAATCCCATTCTTTGCTTTCAATGCTTGGAATTCAGGACTATCTGAACCAAATGAATCGTAAGGAATAGGACCATATGTTTCCGTAAGAAGCATGAAAGTCCATGATTTCAAGATACGTGCTACTGCGATTTGGTTTTCATTCTTACCATAAGCAGACATCGAACCTTTAGTAGCAGGATCTGTATTTAATTCTGTGATGGTTTTCAAATCCATCAAATCAGTATATATCTTCTTCCAAGAACTAGAATTCGAGTTCTCACGATATTGATATCTATCTTCTTCAGTGTAATTGGCCTGTGACCAATACTGTGACCATGTTAATGCCATACGACCAGAATACCACTGATCTCTAATATCAGCAACTAGACGATATTGGGCATTCACTAGAAGCGTTGGTGTTGGAACAATAGTTGGACTATTAGGGTTCAGATTTGTTTCAGTCAACTTTTCAGAACAGCTCGCAAAAAATAACGAGGCTGCAAAAGCTGTATATTTTAATTTCTTTATCATCATTCAATGGTTTTTAAATTTCAACTTCGTTACAAACGCTGTAATTAGAAACTAAACTTTAGGTTAATACCATAGTTTGCAGTTGCTGGAAGGGCAGCACCTTCAATACCTTGAACGTTTCCTGAAGAGGTAACTGCTGATTCAGGATCGAAATCAGGATTATCTAATCCCCATGTAGCAAGGTTTCTTCCATATAATGCAATATTCACATTCTTGATCGGTCCAGTATATTTACTTGGCACAGAATAACCTATTGTCACTTCACGTAATTTGATATAAGAAGCATCAAACACGTTTTGAGCAGCAGGACCTGAATAGAAATCGGCAGCATATCTTTGAGCTGAAATAGATGTTTCGTTTGAAACAGCATTACCTGAAGCATTACCTAATTTATCTAGATAAACGACTTTACCATTAGAATCTAGCTTACCATAAACACCATCGATAACCATTCCATTTTCACGAATATCTACCCCATTTTGAGTTACTGTCTCTTGTAACATACCTGAGTACATACCCCACATGTTTGAAGTAGAGAAATAGTTTCCACCTTGTTGAATATCAATAAGTGCTGTAACAGTTAAATTCTTATAACGGAAAGAGTTGCTTAATCCCATATTGAAATCAGGAAGGATAGAACCTAGAACTTCTGGCTCTTTAGATTTCAAGTAACGACCATTCGTTCCAACTACTTTATTTCCATTGTCATCATAAACATAGTTGTATCCCATGATTGCACCATAAGACTCACCTACAAAAGCATTTACAGTAGCATTAAATGGAGCTTTAGCCATTTGATAGTTGTCAATACCTTCAGTCAACTCAACTAGTTTATTGGCATTCTTCGCAAAGTTCACTGCAACATCCCAAGAGAAATCTCTTGTTTGGATTGGCGTACCTGTAAGCATCAACTCCACCCCTTTGTTGGTCATCACACCAGCATTCATGGTTTTATATAAGTAACCTGTTGAACCTGATAATGCAACATTGGTAATCAAATCTTCTGTTCTGTTTGAATAGTAAGTCGCATCCAATCCTAGACGATTATTAAAGAATTTAAACTCACCTCCAATTTCCCATGAGTAGGTCGTTTCAGGTTTTAAATCCGAATTAGGTAATGTATTTGGTGTACTATATCTTGGTGTACCATCAAAGTTTGGCTGATAGTTAGTGAATGTCTCTTTCAAAGAATAAGGATCTGTATCATTACCTACCATTGCCCATCCTGCACGAATCTTGCCGAACGACAACCAAGAAAGATCTTTCAAACCATTCATTTCAGACAATACCACACTTGCAGTAAACGATGGATAGAAGAAAGAACGGTGTGCTTCAGGTAAAGATGAAGACCAGTCATTACGGAAAGTAGCATCAAAATAATAAGTATTCTTATATCCTAAACTAAAGTTTCCATAAGCACTATAAACAATTTTGTGCTCTTCGTAATCGTCCACTTTTGATGGATCTTTAGAGTTCTTTGTTGTGAAAAGACCTGGCAATACCAAACCACCTTGAGTAGTTGCATAATTCGAGAAGTAATCATTCTGACGAATATTACCACCAGCCATTGCTGTTAAACTAAGATCTTCAGTGATATGCTTATTGTAGTTCAACATCATCTCATAGTTGTTCTCTCTAGACTGACGAACCATTTCAGAGTATCCAGACATTTCTTGAGATCCAATAGCTGTTCTTTCTGAATTACGGAAAACATATGAATCATGGTAAGCTTTTGCACTTACTTTTAACGCCTTAGATATATCATAAGTCAAACCAATATTCCCGATATAACGATTTCTTTCATCTTCAGTAAAATTCTCGTTACGAATCCAATATGGATTTTCAGAAAATGCCAAAGTAGGATCATAGGCAGAAGTTCTATTCCATCCTCTTTGTGAACCATCTGCATTCTTATAGTTCTTCAGACGCTCCATATCCAATTGGCGTTGTCCCCATTGTGTAAACTGGACCATCACATTATTATCTCCATATCCAGTCTCTGGACGACCAACCGCAGCAGTATTTACGTATGAAATACCTGCATTCACCGTAAATTTATCTGTCAATTTCTTAGAACCACTAAAGCTAACAGTATATTTATCCAGTGATGAATTAGGCATGTACCCATCTGTATTAACACTAGATAATGACATTCTAAATTGTCCTTTATCATCAGCACCAGAGAAAGAAACAGAGTTGTTATAGGTTACTCCTGTTTCAAAGAAATCTTCTACATCATTTGCTGGAGCTACCCAAGGACGAGTAACTAGGTATGATGAAGGATCATTTTCGTTGAAAGCATCCCAGTGAAGTAGTTGTTTATTCGGATCATATTTTGGTCCCCAACTCTCATCTACATCATAATCTACAGCAGTATATTCTTTCCCATTAAATGTCACTTGGTCAAAACCACCAAGTCCACCACCATAAGATCTTTGGTAATCAGGAAGACGATTAACTTTTTCGATAGAAACACCAGTATTCACACTAACACCTAAACCTTTACTCTTCTTACCACCTTTTTTAGTTGTAATCATAATTACACCATTGGCAGCACGAGAACCGTAAAGTGCAGCAGCAGAAGGTCCTTTAAGAACAGACATGGATTCAATATCTTCAGGATTGATATCTTGGGCCATGTTACCATAGTCATATCCTCCAGCACCACGAGCACCTTCGGCACTATTAAAGTCAGAATTATCGATAGGTACACCATCCACTACAAATAGAGGCTGATTGTTTCCTGTAATAGAGCTCGCACCACGAATAAGGATACGGCTTGATCCTCCCATAGAACCGGAAGCACCAGAAACTTGTACTCCAGAAACTTTACCAGACAAAGCAGAAACGACATTACTCTGTTTTGTTTGATTTAGCTCCTCACCTCCAACATTCTGAACAGAATAACCTAGAGCCTTTTTATCTCGTGAAATACCTAATGCAGTAACTACAACTTCATCCACAGCTACACGATCTTCTTCAAGAACAATACGATATGTTTTTTGATCAGAAAGGGTCACTAATTGTGTTTTCATTCCCATAAAACTTACAGAAACAGAAGCTGCATCATTAGGTACTTTTAATGAAAAGTTACCATCAAAATCAGTAACAGTACCCACAGTAGTAGAAGTAACAACTACCGAAGCTCCTGGAATTGGTAGTTGATCAGATGCTGAAATAACATTACCTGTTATTACACGAGTCTGAGCAAAGGCAGATTGTAATCCTACCAATACCAAAAAGGCCCAAATTAACACTTGTTTTCTCATAGACTTAAAATATTTGATTTTATCGTTCTTTAATTATGTAGCATGATTTTGGTCAGATAACCTGGGATCTGGGTTTTCACTTTTTAGACTAACAAAGGGTTAACAAAAAGAAGTTGACTGAAGTAAGACTATAATTCATACAATATTTTTAGTCTTAGACACGCTACACAACATTTTCAACGATGACAAATATATAGACTATAAGCGACTCTTTAAAATAAACTGTAAGCCAGACACTAGATTCTACTTACAATCTCTAAGCACATACAACACGGTGTTAATTATAGTTAATTTACACCAAACAACATTTAACCTTTGAAAAACAGCTATTTAAGAGGATCAGTATTGATTTAAAAGTTAAGTGAATGTTAAACTCAAAGGAGAAAAGGATGTTAAGTTTATATTTGTTAAATATTTAAAATCATTAGTTTCAAACTATCACAACCATCTAAAAAGAGGGTACTAACTAAGAAAAAACACTTTTTTCTACACCAAGCATAAAAACAAAAGGGGGGCTACAATAAAGAATCAATATTAATAAGTATAACGGAAGTGAATTGAATCTGATGTATTCGTTAAAATAAAAGGGAACCTTAATATTATCAAGATAAGGACCGAAAGGCAAGAATATAGAAATAGGGAAAATCTATTTCATAATAGAGTATAAGGATCTATGTTTTGGGATATGTATTAATCAAAAAAGGCTACCCATTTTTATGGGTAGCCTTATATGTTCAGTAGAAAAATGATCTACCTTATTTCAATAAGTTTGGATTCAAACGAACTGCTTCAGTAGGGAATTTAATCACATAACGAGAATCATTTTCTTGTAATGTTTCTACACGTTTACTATCTCCTGTACCATATTCATGTACAATCGAAGGCTTTCCTAAACGCTTAAGGTCTGTCCATCTTTTTCCTTGAAAAGCAAGTTCCATACGACGTTGACGCAATACTTCTTTAAGAAGTTGTGCATTATCCATTGCATCGATACTACCTTTTAGTTTTGTAGCTGCATCAGTTGTATATCTTGCTTCAACCAATTTTTTTAATTGTGTTTTAGCAGTTGCAGCATCAGGAGTATCAAGACGAAGAGAAGCTTCAGCAAGCATTAGTAAAACTTCAGGAACTCTAAAAGTTGTTTTGTATTCACTATTACTTTTAACGACAGTTTTACCATCATCGAAGGTCATTGCAGCTTTACGTAGACAACCATCCTCAGATAACATACCACCTAATTCGACACCAACCTTAAATGAATTTCTCTGAGAATAGGTCGTAACAATACGATGAATTGCTAAAATATTTTCGACTGATTTATATGTCAAGAAATCTTCATCTGATGAGTTTAGATCCTGAAGATCAGACTTTACTTCTAGAACTTTATTGGCATCTGCAATACATTCACCCCAATTGTTCATCAATAAATTGACTCTTGATGAAAGAGCATATAATGATATTTTACTAAATCGATAAGTTAATGCTTGCTCCTCTTGTTTATTTACTTTCATAAGACTCTTAGCTGATGAAATATCAGACTGAATCAGAGCAAAAACAGCTTCAATACTAGATTTATCAAGAGCTACTTCTAAGTCAATCTCAGGCTCTGTTACAACAGGTACAGCTAATTTAGTTGCAGCATCTGCTTTAGAATAAATATCTGAATAGATATTCATTAAGTCTAAATAAGTTGAAGCTCTAAGAGCATATGCCTCAGCGACCAATTGCTCTTCCAGATCTTTAGTCCCCTGAGTCATCTTTCCATTGGCAGCAATTACTTGATTACATGTAAAGATAACCTTGTATAAATTCTTATAAGAATAAAGTGCAGTGTTAACATCTCCATTATTCTCGTTCCAGAAAAAATGTTCAACATATATTGCTTCATCATCTCCACCAACAAACGTATAATCGTCTGTTCTGAAACCAGCTAATGCATATCCATTATTTGTTTGAGCATATCCGTCTGTCAGAAGAGCTCTATAATCTTCCACTGTTGTTGGGAGAACCTTACCAACAGGAGTAATATCTAAAAAGTCGCTACAACTAGACAGTGCAATTGTAGCTAACATCATGATTGCTAAATATATTCTTTTCATGTTACGTCTACTTGTAGATTAAAAAGTTAAATTAAGTCCTAAAGAGAAAGACTTTGCAATAGGCTGTGAATAAATACTACCATAAGTCTCAGGATCAAAATACCCACTATAATCTGTACCAAACACAAATGGGTTTAAAGCTTCAGCTTTAACAGATGCCGATCCTAAACCTAAAGAATTAACAAAAGTTTTAGGTAGATTGTATGTCAAACGAATGTTCGAAATTCTCACATAGTTCACCTCTTTAAACCACATATCTAAATCATTAAATGGTTTAAATGATCCAAGACCATCACCATCATAAGCATAAAATTCAAGAGGGTGTTCTGGATCCGAATCAGGAGAAATAACTGCTGGATACTTACCACTCTTATTATCAACAGACCAAACCTTATTCACATTATCAGTATAATTTCGTGAACGATCAAATTGAGCCATACTATAGAAAGGTGTTTCTCTTTTCATTCCCTTCAAGAAGAAGTTTGCAGCAACATACAGATTAAAATTCTTGAAAGTAATACTATTCACTAGACCTCCTGTAAACTTAGGATCAGTTGTTCCCATATAAGAGTATCGGCTTCGGATCTCCTCTGGAGATAAATTTGAAGCAGTCAAAGGCGCATATCCCCATTTTGCTTCAAGATCAAAATACTCTGTAGCAGAAACAGATTTTCCATCTAAATTATAAAGAGGTAATCCAGCATCATTTAAACCTACAGTTTTAAAACCAAACATAGAATTTACAGGTAATCCTTCTCTAGAAGGTAATACTTGGTTGTCATTCATATGGATCTTCTCAATAATGTCTTTATTGTGAGACCAGTTAAATGTCATATTCCATTGCAAATCTCTCTTTCTAATGATTTGTGCAGAAATACTAAGCTCATAACCTTTATTACTTACTTCTGCCCAGTTAACTGAAGAAGTATAGAAACCTGTTTCGTGAGCCAACTCTTTGGTTCCAATCAAATCATAAGAATATCTTGAATAAAGATCTGCTGTAAATTGTAGTCTATTTTTAAAGAAACCTAATTCAAGTCCAACATCATAGTTTGAAGTCTTTTCCCATTGTAAGTTTGGATTAGGAGCACCTGTAACATAAATGGCATTTTCACTCTGCCCACCTAAGATATTATGACGGTTCCAAGCACCAACCAAAGAAGGTGCAGTCGATTTATCAATATTTCCTTGAAGACCATATGAGAAACGCATTTTGGCTTTATTCATAAATTCCAAATTATAGAAAGCTTCTTCATCGATATTCCAAGCAGCACCTACTGCCCATAATGGAACAAATAATTCATTGGTCTTTTTACCAAAGATATTAGACGCATCAGTACGTAAACTACCAAAAACAGAATATCGGCGGTCATAACTATAATTGAATGTTCCGAAATAAGATACAAATGCATTCTCATCAGATGCTTCTTTGTAAGTAGGGAATGCTGTTACATCACTCTCTCTGTGATAAACAAGAGGTTTTGATGTTAAGGTTACAGGATTCAAACCATATACCCAAGAATGTCTTTGTGCGAGATCATCGTGACGAATCTCATCTCCTAACATCACATCCAATTCATGCTTGTCATTGAAAGATGTATTATATTCTAGAATATTTTTTACATTCCATTGATTAATACGACGATCTAAATTGTCTCTTATTTGACCACTAGGAAGGAAATGTTGTTTTTCTCCATCATCATCAGTATATTCTGATTTCTTATACTTATAACGAGAATAGAAAGTTTCCCAATTGGCACGTTTCTCTGCAAGAGATTGATCATACTGATAACCAACTGTAGTTCTAAAAGTCAAATCTTTTAAGATCTTCCAATCTATATCAAATTGAGCCATATAACTCATAGAAGTAAGGTCATTCATGGTACCTTCTCTCTCTTCTACGAAATTAAATGGAATATATTCATTACCATTGGTTTGAGTATCTCTATCATAAACATATGAACCATCTTCATTATAAATATTCAAGTATGGATTCACATTTCTAGAATATCTGTTAGGATTCGTATAGTTTTCTGTTCCTTGTAAAAAAGAACTATTTTTTCTACGATTCGCAAAAACCTTCAATCCTACTTTAAAATTGTCAGTTACATTGAAATCAGTACGCATAGTAATACTGGTTCTATTCATACCAGTTCCAATAGTTGTACCTTTCTCATCATAATATCCCATCGAAACATAATAGGTAGCAACATCACTACCACCAGAAACGCTAACATTATGATTCTGATTAACCGCAGAGCGATAAATCTCTTTATCCCAATCTGCACCTGACGATCTCAAAGCATTGATTTTATTCTGTGTTCCTACAGATAAATCTTCAAATGTACCACCTTGGTAATCGGCTAACTCCCCTGAGGCATTTAGAATACGCATAACCTCACCTCCATTAGGATTGAACGCAGGATATGTCATTAAATCAGTTCTTTTAGCCATTTGAAGCTCTAGGTTCACCTTCTCATCTGCATTAAGAAGGTTCAATTTATCCATATTAGGACGTTGTACAAAAGAGATGTTTGAGTTAATATTAACGCTAACTTTACCTTTTTTACCTTTTTTAGTTGTTACAACAATTACACCATTAGAAGCTCTTGCTCCGTAGATAGCCGTTGCTGCAGCATCTTTTAAGACAGTAATATCTTCGATATCATTAGGGTTCAATCCCGCAATACTACTGTTAGTAAGATCACTGACATCTTTCCCATCAAGGTTTGGAACATCAGTATTGGTCAATGGCACACCATCCACAACCCATAGAGGATCTTGTGAACCACTCAAAGAAGCATTACCACGAATACGGATCTTTGCAGGTGCACCTGGAGCACCAGAAGAGACTATTGTCTGGACTCCAGCAAGTTGACCTGCTAACATCTGGTCGATACTAGGAACACTAGCTTGGATTACATCTTCTGTCTTAAGTTTTACAACAGAAGCAGTCAGCTTACGCTCTTTAATATTTTGATATCCCGTCACCACAATCTCTTCCAAAGAAGATACATCTGGTTGAAGATGAATCATCACCTTTCCACTTGCAGGGATATTTACTTTTTTTGTTGTGAATCCAACAAAACTACAAGAGATTTGTTGAGCATCAACAGGAACCTTTAAAGTAAAAGCACCTTCAAAATTGGTTACTGTTCCTTGATTATAATTAAGTACAGTGTTTTTACCAGCAGCATCACCAACACCTATAGTTGTGTTGTCTAGGAAAACGGATGCACCAGGTAGTGTTTCATTAGTAGTAGCATCCATTACAACTCCATGTATGGTTTTCATCTCTTGTGCACTAAGTTTCCAAGAGCTAACCAACAAGAGTAATAGAAGTACTAAGGAATAGTGTTTCTTCATCTTAAATAGTTGATTTACAAAGATTGATATAAAATAAATGATTAGAATAATATTGTAGTTTTCTCTCCCTACGGTTTTTAAATAGGGAGAGAAAATAGTGTTATTGTCTTAGGGATTGATTAATTCTCAGTAACAGATCTTCATAGTGATTTTGTGTTGCAATGTCTCCACTTCTTCGTTTTGATTTAAGAAGTCGTTCAATTCGCATTAAAGTTCCTCTTTTACAACTTACAATATCATCTACTCTAACTCCTGTCTTAAACTTCTTCGTTGAATGCAGAGCACAATCCTCATGGAAACAAGGCATCTCTATTTTTAACCAACTTTCCACTACCTCATTATGAAGTTTCTTGCTTTTTACTTTCGATGAATTACGATCGGAAGAAATAATCAAAGCATCAACGAAAGTCTTTTCAATCATACGATCGTCAAAAGATAGAGATTGACCAGAGATAGTCTTTTTAAAGATATGTTTATACAAATCGGAAAGCATCTGATCAGGACCATATCCTTTTCTTCCCTCTTTCACTTTTGCCAAAGTCATACGATGTAAACGAGTATCGTCTAATAGGTCCCACATTACATACGACAAAGCGCCATAATAAGAAGAAGTAGGTTCGTATTCGTTATAACCAATAGGAGAAATACGAATAGGATATACTCTGCTAAAAATATCTGCTCCAAAAAGCCATTGAGGACAAGTGAAAACATTCTTCTTAAGATAATTTACAGCATTCTTCTGGATATTGCCAGGAACATATTGATAGGCATTTTCTTTATCTCCTTTTACAATGTTATTCTGGTATACCCCACCTACATTAGCAAGCACATGATATGTGTAACGATGCCATTGTCCAATAACGCCATTTAGTAGACGCCCTGCAGAAATATAATTATCGCCCTCTTTTGTAGTCCATGATTCAATACGAGGCATGGTCTTCTTTAGATTGATAAGTCCAAGTTCACTAGCTTTCATTGCATCATCACCAAGGTCTTCAATCTGAGCTCTTGGATCTACAGCATCACGCATTCCTTGTTGTGGTAAGAAATGACATCTTTTATCCTTATATGCATCACGAATTGTCTTGCTTGACCAAACTTTCTCGTCATGTGCATCTTTCGCTCCAGTAAAATGATATCCCCAAGCAATAGCAAATCGATCATAAACCCCTATTTTAGGAGTAATATGTGTCAATTGATCTTTTTCTTGAGCAACATAATTAAAACGAGCATAATCCATAATAGATGGTGCTGTTGCAGCATCCTTTGTGAAAGTCCTACTTCTTAACGAATCTATATCATAAGTAAAAGAAGCACCCATATTGTGAGCCAAACCTAGCGTATGCCCAATCTCATGAGAAGAAACAAAACGTACAGCATCTCCCATATGAGCATCACTAAATACATTATCTCGTGATTTTGGATCAATAATACCCGTTTGAACGCGCATCCAATCTTGAACAGCGACAAGTACATTATGCCACCAAATTACATCAGCTTCTATAATCTCACCTGAACGAGGATCGACTACACTTGGTCCCATCGCATTAGATTGATCTGAGGCAGCATAAGTAATTACAGAATAACGAACATCGTCAATATCGAAATCTTTATCTTCTTCTGTAACCAATTTACATGTAATGGCATTTTTAAATCCTGCTTTCTCAAAAGCAACATTCCAATCGTTCACACCATCAATAATTGGCTGTTGCCATTGCTTAGGTGTTGCTGGATCCACATAATAAACGATCTGCTTCTTTGGTTCTACCAATTCACCTCTAGCATATGCCTCTGGATCTTTAGGCTCTAATCTCCAACGAGTGATAATTTTACGTTTGTCTACCTCTTGTTGTTCATCACTAAAGTACCATCTATCTTTCTTAAAGTATCCAACTCTCTCATCATAAAAACGAGGAGTCATAGGCTCTTCTGGTAATAATACAAGGTTAGAAGTAACTTCAACAGAAATTCTTGCTTCTGATTCCATTCCTGGAATCTTCGAAGTTTGCATTGTTTTTACTAGAATGTTCTCTGGAAATGCTTTTATTTTTCCTATATATCCATAACTCTTAGATGGGCTCGTTCCCATACCAATAGAACCAAATACATTTATAAAGCTCTTCTCACTACCATCATATATCTTGTTTACCTTGATTACGACAGCAGAAGAATCCTTATTATAAGCTTCCACTTTAAAATTCTCTAAAATAGATTTAGTGAAATTTCGCTTTACACTTTTGGTAATATTTGCATCTTCAGGAGAATCTACAAATGGATCATAGTTCATTACAAAAACTTTCTTTTCCTTCTCATTCAAATGAAATTGAACCACCAAGCTTTCAAATTCAATTCCTTGATTGATTCCAGCATCATTCAGTTTTGCAGGAACTTTAGATAATTTATTGACTACCAATAAATCTCTATCCATCATGCGCTTTGGGATTTCGAAATAGTAAGCATTACTATCTTTACACAAGACATTAATGAATCCTGAATCACATTTCGCTTTCAGAAATTCTTTTTCATAATGCGTCTTTTCGACTTTCTCTTCTTGCGCTTTTTGATTCTTCTTCTTTCTTAGCCACTTAAATTGTGCCATAGAATCCTGAGCCGATAAAGAGGCTAGGAAGAACACGAGAACAACTAATACTCTATACATATACTCTTCTTTTCCTTTATTAATAGTGAAGGGAAACAAAAATTACGATCTATTATAACTACGAGATAATAAATTACAATTTAATGCAACCACATATCGTAAATACAACAGATACTCAGTCCATTCCCCTATCCTATATACTATATGTAAAACAATAGAAGTTTTACCTCATAGTGAAAAGACAAAGGATGAACTATGAAATTAAAGGAGTCAAGTAGTGAATTTAAGGAGTGAATAATTATCTCTCTAAATCGTAAATTATTGGAAGTTCTGAATAATAATTATCTCCATCACTGTAAAAATGACATGATTTTAGTGTGAAAGTCTTATAACGAAGTCTCATTAAACGATGGCCTAGATTCATCGAGAAGCCACTCTGCTTTCGTACATTCAGATTATTACGAACGACAATGTAATCCTTTTCTAAATATATTTCAATTTTTAAAGGTTCATTTTTTGTTGCAACATTATGCTTTAAAGCATTTTCAACTAATAATTGTAATGATGCAGGAGGAATCTTCACATCTAAAATCGTATCATCTAGATTAACATCAAAAGTAACTCTATCTCCAAATCGTAGTTTCTGAATAGCAAAATAATCCTTTGTAAAAGACAATTCAGACTCTAGTGAAACCAACTCTTTCATCTGAGAAGAGAGTTGGAAACGAAATAAATTAGACAGACGTTTTGCAAATAAACACGCATCAGAAGGCTTTTTAGGTATCAAAACCATCAAAGAGCTAAGTGAATTAAAGATAAAATGAGGATCCAAGCCAGACTTTAGTAATTGGAGTTCAGTCATTGCAAGCTCCTTACTTTTGCGCTCCTCTCTTATCTTAGTATGAAAAAGACTCTCTTCTGCTTTAAGTCTCAATCTATGTTCTCTATCCGAGAAAAACCAAGAAACAAGCACAATAGATAGAACACAAACCAAGAATATAATTAATATTAGAACCAAGTTCTTCTCAATAGCTTTTAAGAACTCTGTATAGTTGAACTTTGGAGTATTACCAATTATAAGCCAACTATGTGCACCTACATTAAGGACCCTATAAGAACGTAAAACTTCTGTTTGTAGAAATCCAGAAAAGACAGATCTATACTTACTAAATAAAGAACTTGAATGTTTTTTAGCTAAACTACGATCAATTTGACTAGGAGACAGTTGCCCTATCAGCTTCTCTTCAGGATGATAGATATAGCGGGCATTCTCATCAATTATCTCAATATAGTTTGATGAACGAATATCTAGTTGGGTTACTTTTTGATGAAAACGTTTTAGGTCAATCGTAATACCTAAAATATAAGGATCACTTTTTTCATATGAAACATAACCAATATCCAGAAGGAAAGTATCTCCTTTACGATATGGTCCCATTATATAACTTCCACCTCTACTATAAGATCTATTTTTAAGATTTTTCCAAAGCGTAGAGTGTTCTGAAAGTGTATTATACCATCCATCCACTACCGTAGAATCAGACTTCACAAAAGTCGCTAGCATATCAGGGAATTCCCTCTTTCTGTGGGGGTAATTCACAAAATACATTACCGATTTCTCATAATCAAGGAAATAGCTTTTTATCAACTCTAGATTTTCTGAAGCTGCTATTAAATTAAAACGATTTCCCTCATCTTGAGCCTTCGAATATATCGAATCTCTTAATGAAGACAAATAATACACACTTACTATTACTATACTTAATGCAATAGCTAAGTAGACTCTTACTTTAGTTGGAATATTCATGATAAAAGCCAATTTTTAAAACTCAAAACCTTTGTTGAGCTTAATAAGACTAATTCTTCTGTTTCAGGAGTTAAATTTAATTTATATCTGCTATTTGAATATAATACAAGTTCATTAACAGATTTCTTATTTACAATATAAGATCTATTAATTCTAAAAAACATTCTAGGGTCCAATTTCTCTTGTAACTCTTTTAAGGTTGAATCATAGTAGAACTTACGTCCATCTTGAGTAATCGCATACAGATATTTATCTTCTGCAATAAAATATGCAATATGTGATACATTTATTGGCTTATATACACGCCCCAAACGAAGCATCATTCTATGAACATATTCTGAATTCTTATCCTTGATGACTTTTTGATCCTCCAAAGATACTGCAGAATAATACGTGTTAATATTATGATACTTCTCTAAGGCCTTAATGATATTATCTTTATCATATGGTTTTAAAATATAGGCAATACTGTTAATATCAAAAGCCGTCTGTAAATACTGCTCATAAGCTGTCAAGAAAATAACTGGAGTAGAGATATTTACCTCCTTAAAAATATCGAAACATGAACCATCACCTAAATGTACATCCATAAAGATAAGATGACACTCATTCGTACGAAACCATTCAATACTCTCTTTTACCGTATCTAGCTTTCCACAGATTTCTATATCAGGATCAATTTCTAGTAGATTCTGCTCTAATTCGTCACACAACAACTCTTCATCCTCAATAATCAGTACTTTCATGAAATGTGTTTAGAATAATTATTCACCAACAAATATTGTTATTTTATTACAATATTCAAGCAAAAGTATCAATAATTATATAAAAAGAGACACATCATATATACAAGCCTCCTAAACTGAATAATTATTCAATTTTTGAATCAACATATCTGCAGTCAAATCATCATCAGAAACACATACAATATTAGATCTTAAATAGAATGGTTCTCTCTGACTCATTGCTTTATCAATAAAATCAGATAATTCATCTCTAGACTTACCCTTAACGATGGGACGCTGACTATTATTTTGAAGCAAACGTTTTATCAGTAATTCTTTCGGAGTCTTCAAATAGATAGAAAGGCCTGTGGATAATATCACTTCCATATTATCAAAGAAACATGGTGTTCCCCCACCTGTAGCAATTACTACATTTTCAAAATCAGATAATTCCTTAAGAGCCTGTTTCTCCTTATTACGAAAAGACGCTTCTCCTTCATTTGCAAAGATTGAAGGAATAGACATGAAATATTTTTCTTCGATATATTTATCGATATCAATAAACGAAAACCCTAATTTTTCTGCAAGTCTCGCACCTATTGTCGATTTACCTGCAGCCATATATCCATTTAAATAAACTCTCTTATATTTCATATCTAAACCAATCTAGAATAATCTCATTTGATCTTCATCATCTATTTTATGAGCAACTTCCGCCTCTTCTACATCAGAATCTTCAACGACAATCTCTGGTTCTATAAGTTCAATATTTCCAACCTCAAAAGTTGTAAGTCGTTTTCCTTTAGCCTTAATCGATTTTACTGCAATCGCATCATGAGCATTCACCTCATCCGTAGGACGATTTTCATTTCTTCCAGAAAAGTGAATCTTAATGATAGCCTCAGGATTGTCACTAATCAACATCATCTTATTCTTCGGATTATCTCCAATAAAAGAGATTGTATCTTTTTGTGTAGGATCGATCTGGAATCTCTTAATATAATAGTACTGTTGTGTATTATCCCAATAGACAACAACAAATACACTTTCGGAATTTAGTTTTTGGATCTTGTAAATATCTGGGCTAAAGTGATTACTTAGATCATAGCTATGCACAGTACAATCTCCCATTTTACTAATCGACAACACCTTATCTTCTCCACTAAACTCACCCAAGAACTGTCCTCGTTC
Organism: Prolixibacteraceae bacterium; assembly: GCA_025210775.1. GTDB lineage: Bacteria > Bacteroidota > Bacteroidia > Bacteroidales > Prolixibacteraceae > Halosquirtibacter. The sequence continues at coordinate 46,672 of JAOARB010000018.1, read as the reverse complement.
GTCACAATTCAATCGACAAATATCATTATCGAAATATATCTTGCGACCACCTAAAGTCGAAGCACCTTTCTCTTTAAGAGTAATTTTAAGTACTTCATTCTTGGTAACAGTATTTCCTTTAGAAGTACGTCCTTTAATGGCAAGAACACCTAGATCCACTTCAAAGATTAATCGTTTAAGTCTTAATTTAGGTTTTAACGTCACCTTTAATCTTTCAGCTTCCCCATTAGGATTTGCACTAAACCAATATAATCTTGATCCTGGTTTATCTCCCATTAAATTGTATTCTCTATCACGAGTTACTCCCGTCACAAAGAATCTCTTCATATAAGTCGTTCCTTGACGACCTTCTCTATACACGGCATTATAAACCGTTCTTTTATCATTCTTTTTAAATACAGCAATGTGGATAACATTCTTTCCTATAAAAGCTTTGTCACTCACCTTCGTCACGAAATAAGTTCCATTCTTTCTAAAAATGATAATATCATCAATATCAGAACATTCGAAAAGGAATTCATCTTTCTTCAGAGAGGTACCAACAAAGCCTTCTTTACGATCAATATATAGTTTCTCATTTGCGACAACCACCTTTGCGGCTTCAATATTTTCGAAACTACGAATCTCCGTCTTACGCTCTTTATCCTTACCGTATTTTTTCTTTATTCGTCTAAAATAATCAATCGTATATTTGACCATCTGAGAAAGATGGTTATCAATAATCGCTATTTCTTCTTCAATAGAGACAATAAAATCAACTGCTTTTTGGAGATTAAATTTCAATATCCTAGCCATCTTAATCTCTAATAGCTTCGTTATATCATTACGTTCAATCTCTCTTTTTAGCTCTTTTTTCCATGGAAGGAACCTATTGTCGATATGAGCTACAACCTCATCAATAGATTTAGCATTCTCGAATTCAGCATCCTTATACATACGCTCTTGAATAAAGATTCTTTCAAGAGAGCAATAATGCCACTGTGATTCTAATTCTGCCTTACGTATCTCTAGTTCCTTTTTAAGCAGTTCTAGTGTATTATCAGTAGATCGCTTTAAGATTGTTTTTACATCTAAGAATACGGGCTTATCACCATCAATAATACATGAATTGGGAGATATAGAGATTTCACAATCCGTAAATGCATACAAGGCATCAATCATCTGATCAGAGCTCACCCCTTGTCCAAGATGAACCAAGATCTCCACATTAGCTGCAGTATTATCATCAATCTTCTTGACCTTGATTTTTCCTTTATCATTGGCCTTTATTATTGACTCAATTACAGATGAAGTGGTTTTACCATAAGGAATCTGCGTAATCACTAAAGTCTTAGAATCCTTCTTTTCAATGTTGGCACGAACTCTTACTGACCCACCTCTTAAACCATGATTATATTTTAAGACATCAATATATCCTCCAGTAGGAAAATCTGGATATAAATTAAAATCTTTACCTTTCAAATAAGAGACAGAAGCATCAATCAATTCATTGAAATTATGAGGAAGAATCTTTGAAGCCAAACCAACAGCAATACCTTCCACTCCTTGAGCAAGAAGCAATGGATATTTAACGGGTAATGTTAAAGGCTCTTTATTCCTACCATCATAAGACAATTGCCAGTCGGTAGTCTTAGGATTAAAAACAACCTCCAAAGCAAATTTAGAAAGACGAGCTTCAATATAACGTGGGGCAGCGGCAGAGTCACCTGTCAAGATATTACCCCAGTTTCCTTGGGTATCCACCAATAGGTTTTTCTGTCCCAATTGAACCAAGGCATCTCCAATAGAAGCATCTCCATGAGGGTGATACATCATCGTTTGTCCAATAATGTTGGCCACCTTATTATAACGCCCATCATCCATCGATCGCATGGCATGCAATATACGACGTTGAACAGGTTTTAAACCATCATTTACATAAGGAACAGCTCTCTCAAGAATAACATAGGATGCATAATCCAAGAACCAATCCTTATACATTCCTGAAATATACTTAGCATGATGTAGTTTATCAGATGAACCGTCTACATTTTCATCATTCTGACCTTCTTCTAAATGTGTATCTAATTCTTTTGGATCCATGATTTAGCTTTTTAGCGATTACTCAATCTCATCTTTTTCAACATACAAGTTTTCTATAATAAACTGTTGGCGATCGGGAGTATTCTTTCCCATATAGAAGCTTAATAGCTCACGTATAGACTCAGCCTTCTTAAGAATCACTGGATCTAATCGCATCTGATCACCAATAAAGTTTTTAAACTCATCTGGAGAGATCTCTCCCAATCCCTTAAAACGAGTAATCTCAGGAGATTTTCCTATTTCCTTTATTGCATCTAGGCGTTCCTCATCACTATAGCAATAAAATGTCTTCTTTTTATTTCTAACCCTAAACAAAGGGGTTTGTAATATATATAGGTGTCCTTGTTTGATTAGTTCTGGGAAGAACTGCAAGAAAAAAGTAATCAATAACAAACGAATATGCATACCATCCACATCGGCATCGGTAGCGATAATCACCTTATTATATCTTAATTCCTCTATCCCATTTTCTATATTCAGGGCAGCCTGCAATAAGTTAAACTCCTCATTCTCATAAACCACCTTCTTGGTTAAACCAAAAGAGTTCAATGGTTTACCTCTCAAACTAAAAACAGCTTGTGTGTTTACATTACGTGATTTGGTTATTGAACCACTTGCAGAGTCTCCCTCGGTAATAAATATTGAAGACTCACTAGCATCTTTTTTTGTCGAATTGAGATGCACACGACAATCTCTAAGCTTTTTATTATGCAAACTCACTTTCTTTGCACGCTGCTTAGCCAATTTTTTTATTCCAGAGATCGCTTTTCGTTCTCTCTCTGATTCTTGAATTCTTCTTAATAGAACTTCAGCAACATCGGCATGTTTATGTAGATAGTTATCCAACTCCTTATTAACGAAGTTAACCACAAAATTACGTACCGAAGGACCTTCAGGTCCAACATCTTTAGAACCAAGTTTTGTTTTTGTTTGAGATTCAAAGATTGGTTCTTCTACTTTAATAGATATTGCTGCAACAATACTCGCACGGATATCAGAAGCATCAAAGTCCTTTTTATAGAACTCTCTTAAAGTCTTAACTATCGACTCTTTATATGCTGTCAGGTGGGTACCACCATGAGTCGTATGCTGCCCATTAACAAACGAGAAATAATCTTCTCCATACTGATTCGTATGAGTTAAAGCAATCTCAATATCTCCATCCGTCACATGGATTGGTGGATATAAGCATGGGGTATCCAAACTATCATTCAAAAGATCCAGAAGACCATGTTTGGATTGAAATTTCTCCCCATTATATACTATTGTCAAACCTGAATTAAGATAACAGTAGTTCTTAATCAAGTTCTCCACAAATTCACTTATGTAGTGGTAATTCTTAAAGATCGTAACATCTGGCTTAAAGCTAACCCAAGAACCATTCCCTTCTTCAGTAGGTTCAATTTCCGATTCAAACTCCACATTTCCTTGAGCAAAACGCACTTCTTTACGTTCTCCATCTCTAAAAGCTTGTACAGTAAAAGAAGTAGATAGGGCATTTACAGCTTTAACACCAACCCCATTCAGACCTACTGATTTCTTAAAGACTTTGGAATCATACTTTGCTCCTGTATTCATTCGAGAAACCACATCCTTTACTTTTCCTAAAGGAATACCACGACCATAGTCTCTTACAGAAACAAGCTCGTCACTAACATTAATCTCAATCTTATTACCATAGCCCATCATAAATTCATCAATAGAATTATCTACAACTTCCTTAAGAAGTACATAAATTCCATCATCAGGAGAAGTTCCATCTCCCAACTTCCCAATATACATTCCTGGGCGTTTACGGATATGCTCTTTCCAATCTAAGGTCCGTATTGAATCTTCAGAATAAACTTGTGACATGGCAATTAGCGGTTGAACAAAAATTAATATTATTAAAATAAGTTTGGAAACTCCTAACTTACAAAAAAGTTGAATATTTTATATAATGAAATATGTTGAATCCTAAGAAATCTACAACAAATCCTTCATTACATAGCAAAAGACAATAAATATAGGCAAACCAAGCATCCATCGAAGGGATGAGAAAACCCCATTCAGTTGATGATTACTCATCCTTGACTTCTCTAAACTTTGGCTTCCTGTCATAGGTACATATTTTTCAAGATATATAGAAAGTCGATACATTAAAAAGCCGATCCCAATACCTAGAATACTACCACATAAAACATCTCCAGGATAATGAACACCGAGATATATTCTTGAGAAACCAACAATCATTGCCCATAAAGACATATAGTAAAGAAAAGTTTTATTCTTTACATACTTATAGATCAAGATAGCCAATGCAAAAGAGTTGGCAGCATGAGCACTCACAAAACCAAAACGTCCTCCTTTTTTATAAAAGATATTAACCAAAGATCCGATAACAGGATCATGACCAGGACGTGGGCGAGCAACACTATACTTGATCAGATTACACATCTGATCGGTAACCAAGATAGTCAATGCAATCATTGGAATAATAAGAAGCATCTTCTTACCATAAAACTTATATAGATGATAAAACAAAATTGCATAGAACACAACCCATGTAAGCTTATAGGTATAGGTAAACATTACATAATCCCATAAAGTCGAATGATTGCCATTGATATACAACAATAACTGCGAATCAAAATCCTTAATAATTTCAAAAATCCCCATTGCACTTAAGTTACTAATATTTTAAAAGAAATAAAAAGCACAAACAAATAAATGCTGTGCTTCTTAAAATTATCTATTTATTAAGACGTTTCCAGATCTCATCTTTCAGTTGCGGGATATTAGATCCTGTCACCGAAGAGATAAATATATGTGGTAGATCCTTCAACTCTTCTTCAATCTCTGCAATGAGATCTTCATCCAACATATCAGATTTAGTGATCGCTAAGAAACGCTCTTTATCCAACAATTCTGGATTATACATCACTAGCTCATTAATCAGAATTTGGTACTCTTTCAAATAATCATCACTATCTGCTGGGATCATAAAAAGAAGCATCGAATTACGCTCAATATGACGAAGAAATCGATGGCCTAAACCTTTCCCTTCATGAGCTCCTTCAATAATTCCTGGAATATCTGCCATTACAAATGAACGATCATCTCTATAACCTACAATTCCCAAATTCGGAACAAGCGTAGTAAAGTGATATTCTGCAATCTTTGGTTTGGCAGCAGACACAACAGATAGAAGTGTCGATTTTCCAGCACTAGGAAATCCAACCAATCCTACATCAGCCAAGACTTTTAGTTCTAAGATTTTCCAACCTTCTGCACCATCCTGACCAGGTTGAGCATATTGAGGTGTCTGATTCGTAGACGATTTAAAGTGAGTATTACCTAAACCACCTTTTCCTCCTTGTGCTAGATAAGCTTCCTGTCCGTCATCTGTTATTTCAAACAAAACTTCGCCAGTCTCACCATCCTTAGCAATCGTTCCTAGAGGTACATCGATATAAACATCCTCTCCATCTTTACCAGTAGAACATTGGCCTGAACCAGATGCACCATGACCAGCAAAGATGTGCTTACGGAATTTCAAATGTAGAAGGGTCCACATTTGACAATTTCCTCTAACAATAACATGGCCTCCTCGACCACCATCTCCCCCATCGGGACCCCCTTTGGGAATATATTTTTCTCGACGCATATGGCGAGATCCAGGACCCCCTTTACCAGAGCGACAGTATATTTTTACGTAATCTACGAAATTAGAACCTGACATTAATTTTTTTGTTTAAATCAAACAGAAACCAACGTTGAAACATTCAACATCCATTTAATGAGACTTTTGCCCGTACAAAGTTAAAAAAAATGACAGATGGCACACGCCATCTGTCATTTAATTTATGCTATTAAAAAAATTACAAGCTTTTAACTGCGTCGTTTAAGCGTTTTGCGATTTCCTCAATACTTCCTTGTCCTTCAATGCTATGAAGTTTTGATTGTGCACCATAAAAATCTTTTAGTGGAGCAGTCTTTTCATTATAGTTATTGATTCTATTCTCAATAATAGAGCTATCTTGATCATCAGAACGACCTGAAGTCAATCCTCTATTCAAAAGACGTTTCATCAACTCTTCTTTCTCTACCTCTAATGATAACATTGCTGCAACAGAAGTGCTGTGGTCAGTCAAAAGCTGATCCAAAGCTTGTGCTTGTGCTACAGTTCTTGGGAAACCATCAAAAATAAATCCTTTAGCATCTTTATTCGCCTCCAACTTAGAACCAATCATTCCAATCACAACTTCATCAGGAACTAAGTCTCCATTATCCATAAAAGCTTTCGCTTTCAAACCAAGTTCTGTTTCTGCAGCGATCTCACTACGAAGAAGATCTCCTGTTGAAACATGATTCAAATCAAAATCTTTAATTAGGTATTCTGCTTGAGTTCCCTTTCCGGCTCCCGGAGGCCCGAATAATACTAGATTCAACATTGTATATATATTCTTAAAAAATTATTGTACTAGTGTATAAATATCTTTCAAATTACGACCTCTTCCATCGTAGTCCAATCCATATCCTACAATAAAGTCATTAGGGATCTCTAGTCCAACGTAGTCTACTTTTACATTTTTCTTCAATGCCTCAGGTTTGAAAAGTAGCGTAGCCACTTTAATATCACCAGCACCTCTTTCTTCAACTTGATTAATCAAGTTTGCAATAGTAAACCCTGAATCTACAATATCCTCAACAATAACTACAGTACGACCAGTGATGTCTCCATTTAGTCCTATTAATTGTTTGATATTCTCAGTAGTTTGTGTACCTTCGTAAGAAGCCAATTTCACAAAAGAAACTTCGGCATCAGACAATTCGACTTCTTTTAATAGATCGGCTGCGAACATGAAACAACCATTTAGGACACATAAAAATAGTGGTTCTTTCCCTTTAAGATCTTCTTTCATCTGTACTGCCATCTCTTTTACAGCAGCAACAATCTGCTCATTTGGATAAGAAATCTCAAATTCTTTGTCCCAAAGCTTTACTCTTTTCATCTCTGAAATTGTTTTACGACTAACGTTTGATAGATAATCTTTAAATTTTCATCATTAACTCCCCGAATCTTCTCTATCTATATAGTCACATTTATTAATCTAAATAGATTTGTAGGAGAAAGGGCGCAAATTAACGAAACATATCCGGTTCAAAAAAAAACATTAGGCTTTTTTTTGACAAAAAATCTTTTTTTTCTTGTTTCACCTTTTGTACCTTTTACCATTATAAACCCAAAACAGTCACTTAGTTAATTAAGTTATGAAACCAAGAGTTAGTATTATTATGGGCAGCACATCAGATCTGCCAGTGATGGAAAAAGCAGCAAAACTATTAGATGAATTTGAAGTTCCATTCGAAATTCATGCACTTTCTGCTCACCGTACACCCGAAGAAGTGGAGAAATTTGCCAAAAATGCAAAACAAAGAGGCATTGAAGTTATCATTGCTGCAGCAGGTATGGCAGCACACCTTCCAGGTGTTATTGCTGCAATGACACCTCTTCCAGTAATTGGTGTGCCAATCAAAGCCAGTTTAGATGGAATGGATGCACTACTCGCTATTGCCCAAATGCCACCAGGCATCCCTGTTGCAACAGTTGCAATCAACGGAGCTATGAATGCTGGTATTTTAGCTATTCAGATTATGGCCAATGGAGACGAAACTATTGCAACCAAGATGGAAGCATACAAAGAATCTCTTAAGAGCAAGATTGTAAAAGCAAACGAAGAATTAAAAACAATTGAATTTAAGTTTAAGACAAACTAAAATTCTAAAATAAACCTTCATTCCAACTCAACTGTTTTAATGAATGCATAATTCAGAGTAACAGGTTGGAATGAAGGTACTTTTTTTCACATTTCTATTTTTTATTACCATTACATGTAACCTTGCATTTTCTCAAAATAACATAGAGCCAAAACAGAATTTCATTTCTGTATACGAGAAATTTGTAATGTTCCATCTAGAGAATCAACACCTCTCACCAGACGATCCATTGTCTCACCTTTCTCTCCAACATTTTATTGACAATCCCATAAAAATCAACGAAGCGACCAAAGAAGAATTGGAATCTCTTCCACTGCTCTCTGCCATCGATATAGAAAAGATTATTGAATATCGTCTAAAACACGGTAACATATATACCATCAACGAGATCGAGATTATCCTCTCTTTAGACAGGATCACATCCGACCTACTCTCCTACTTATTACAATTTGACAACACCCAAACAGCAAACAATAAGACCAAAGGATATATGATCACACAACTGTCAAATAAAAAAAGTGACAGTACCCAAAAGAAGAGAGGATTCAAACAATATAAAAAACAAATTCGTCTATCATTAGACAAAGGTTATTTTAGTAGCAAAGCGATTGGGGAATCGGACTATGGAGAATCACGCTCATTTTATGATCACCTAAGTGGCTATATCCAATACCAAAGAACCAATCTAAAGATAATTATTGGTGACTACAAACCATCTTATGGACAAGGAGTCACTTTCTCCTCTTCCTCCTTCTTTTCAAACAATTCACCATCAGAGATAATCAATAATTATAATCGAATAAAAGGTTATGCACAATCAGACGAAAACCACTACTTAAGAGGAATAGCAATAGAAAAAGGGCTACACCGTTTTCGTATTTTCGGATACTACTCTAATCATCGCAGAGATGCATCTATAAAAAACAACGACACCTTATCCTATTTCAACTCACTACTCAACGATGGGATACACATCAGTGAAACGCAGAAGAAAAAAAAAGATGCATTGAAAGAGGAGAGTTATGGTGGTGCTCTTGAATACAGAGACAAAAGATTTAAAGTCATTGGCTATGCCCATCAAGCCAACTACGCTCTACCTCTACTAAAAAGAAACACCATCACAGGAGAGTATTTCTCACCAATAGCCCGTCAACATTATTTTGGATTGAGTTACCATATCTACCTTTCCAGATTCCATCTATTTGGAGAAATTGCATCAGATCCATTTAATCAGATAGGCCATCTTCATGGAATATATGGACTCATCTTGCCCTTCTACAGAGTCACACTTGGATATCGATATTATCCACAAGAATATTATATGCCCTACGGTAATAGTTACGCTATCCATTCTAGCTGTAAAAATGAACAAGGTCCCTTTTTATTACAAAGATTCGAAGTTTCAAAGAAAATATCATTCCTCAATTCACTATCCTATTTTAGCGAAGATCAACGCATTGGAACGAAATCTTTTATTTCAAAAGAGGCTTATAAAGTAAACACTACAATAAACTACATAAAATCAAGCAGCACCGCTTTTCAAGTCAAATATCAGTTCAAATCATCAAATAAATCATTCCAAAAGAACCAACGATGTTATCCCTACGATTATAACTATCAGAACTTTCGTCTTCAAGGAACAAAGCAGTTGTCCTCTCTTTTTGAAGTCAAAACAGAATTTCAGTATAGTAAAGTACACCACAAAGGGAAAAACGAAAAGGGAATGCTAGGGATGATATATGGAAAACTAAATTTAGCATCCATAAGCACAACCTATCTACAAACCACCTTCTTCCATACCGACTCTTTTTATTCAAGGATATTCACCTATGAAAACGATCTTCTATATAATTTCTCTATTCCCTCCTACTATGGTCAGGGATTCCATCTTTTTCTTCTCGAAAGAATTAAGCTAAAACAATGGTGTTCTCTTTCAACTAAGATCGGATACACACAGTTCATCAAGACCAACCAACTATCTGAAACATCAAAAGCATCAGAAACAATTCATACTACAAGTTTTAAAATAATGTTACGATTAAAATTGTAAAAAAGAGGATTAAATTACTGTCTCCCTCTTATTTATGGAAAATATCCTCCTCTAATATCTTAAGCTTAGTTGGATTATTACTATTTTTGTCAAAATTTTTTTTGGGGAATTATCCCCTGAATACCAATTTATTTTATGGAATTAAGCAAACGTTTTGAAGAAATAAGACCCTATAGAGATCACGAAGTGAAAAAAGTGATCGCTGAATTACTAGCAGATGATGCCTTCTTGCATATTCTTGATAAGATCTATCCTCAAAAAGAAGAGTGCGAACAGGTTATTGCCATTCTAAAAACGCTAGATAATGTAGTGGACTTTCAATATAAAATTATTCGACCTCTTGTTGGTAGAATATCACAAATGTCTACAGACTCTTTTGATTTAATTGGAAAAGAAAATTTTGACACTCAAAAAAGTCATATCTTTATATCTAACCACCGTGATATCGTTCTTGACCCTGCTTTCCTTAATGTAGGTGCCATAAACAAAGACATCAAAGCAACTGAAATTGCAATCGGAAGCAACCTGCTTATATACAAATGGATCACGGATCTTGTAAAACTTAACAGAAGCTTTGTAGTTAAAAGAGACATCCCTGTGAAACAGATGATGGAAGCCTCAGAGACTCTTTCTCATTATATCCGTAACAGTGTGATCGAAAGAGATCGTTCTGTATGGATTGCACAAAAAGAGGGGCGTACTAAAAATGGTATCGACCGTACACAAGTGGCTCTACTAAAAATGCTTAACATCAGTAATCCTAATGACTCTACTCGTCAAGGATTCCTTGATCTAGACATTGTTCCTCTTGCTCTTTCATATGAGATCGAACCTTGTGGAGGATTAAAAGTACTAGAACTTCTACGTAAGAAACATGAGCCAGACTACAAAAAAAGCCCAGGAGAAGATCTACGTAGTATGGGAGCAGGAATCATCAGACCTAAAGGTCGTGTTGTTTTCAAATATGGTAAACCAATTAACGAAGTACTATCTCAAACAGAAGAGATCAAGAATAAAAATAAGCAACTAAAAGTGGTTGCCGAAATCATAGACAAATCTGTTATCGAGAACTACACTCTTTGGCCATTTAACTTTATCGCTCACGACAAATTAAACCAAAGTGATCGTTTTAAAGATCAATATACCCAAGACGATATTGATCGATTTGAAAAACTAACCACAGAGAGCCTTTCAATCATCGAAGAGCATAAAGAAGAAGCGGTTCAACTATGGCTAGAAATGTATGCCAATCCGCTACAAAGCAAAATTGATTTCAATCTACTATAATAAAAAAAGAGCACATCTTCCGATGTGCTCCTTTTAATTTATATTTAGTGCTAATTTAGAACGTTTAACTTCCCACTGTTAAAGCATAGAATCTACTTCGTGATAAGGCAATCCGAATGCTTCAGATACTCCTTTATAAACCACTTTACCCTCAACAATATTAAGTCCAAGTTTCAAAGCTTTGTCATCTTTACATGCTTGCTTCCATCCTTTGTTTGCCAACTGGATAGCATAAGGAAGAGTTGCATTTGTCAATGCTAATGTTGATGTTCTTGGTACTGCTCCTGGCATGTTTGCTACAGAATAGTGGATCACTTCATCAATCTCAAATACTGGATTATCATGAGTTGTAGGATGAGTAGTCTCGATACATCCACCTTGGTCAATAGCTACATCCACTAATACAGTTCCTTTTTGCATAGTAGGTAGCATATCTCTTGTCACCAAATTTGGTGCAACCGCTCCTGGAATCAATACAGCTCCAACGATCACATCATGTGTTTTAACCATCTCACGAATATTATATTCGTTAGACATCATGGTTTTCACATTTGCTGGCATTACATCATCCAAATAACGAAGACGTTTTAGGTTAAGGTCCATGATAGTTACATCAGCACCTAGACCAGCAGCCATCTTAGCAGCTTCTGTTCCTACAACACCACCACCGATAACCAATACTTTTGCTGGTGGAACACCTGCAACACCACCCATAAGAACTCCACGTCCTCCGAATAGTTTTTCTAGGTATTTAGCTCCTTCTTGGATAGACATACGTCCAGCCACTTCTGACATAGGAACCAATAGAGGTAGAGAACGGTCATCTAATTCCACAGTCTCGTAAGCCAAACAAATTCCCTTTTGGTTTATCATGGCTTGAGTTAGAGGCTCACATGATGCGAAGTGGAAATAAGTATAAACCAACTGACCTTCTTTAATCAAAGAATATTCAGACTCAATAGGTTCTTTCACCTTAATAATCATATCAGCAATAGCATATACCTCTTCAATAGTAGGTAAAATGGTTGCGCCAGCATCTACATACTCTTTATCTTCGAAACCGCTTCCCATTCCTGCTGTATGCTGTACATAAACAGTATGACCATGTTTGATCAACTCTGCAGCCCCTGCTGGGGTTAACGAAACTCTGTTTTCGTTATTTTTAATCTCCTTTGGTACTCCTATAATCATAGCGTTATATTTTTAAGCGACTACTTCAAAAGTATAGCACACTTACTAGCTAAAACATGATTTTTATTAGTGTTCGAAAAAGTCATACAAATCCTATTCCGCTTCTTTAATTCATACTTTAACACCATAATGTCTTAAAAACTATTAAATACACTAATTTACAACACAATAGCTACCATCTGTTAACATTCTATTATTTGATCTAGTTAAATTATAATTTAACTTTGTCTACCTTAGATGTCGTAAAACAGTTTTTTAGCCCTCCCAATGGAGGACAAATACAGATATAAAATCATTTTTAATATTTACTATGCCAGAAATATCAATTCGAGGAAAGAAATTACCAGAATCTTCCATCCGCAAACTGGTGCCTTTTGCCGACGCAGCAAAAGAGAGAGGTACACATGTATTTCATCTTAATATCGGACAACCTGATATTAAAACACCAGCCCATGCCATTGAAAGAATCAAAAACTTTGATTTTGAACTTATCCCTTACGGAAACTCCGCCGGGAACCTTTCCTATCGAACAAAACTGGCCAAATACTACCAATCACACCATCTTCATGTAGATGCTAGTAATATTCTTGTAACCACGGGAGGTTCTGAAGCAATTAGCTTTGCATTTAAAGCATGTTTTAATCCAGGAGATGAAATCATCATTCCGGAGCCTTTTTATGCCAATTATCTCTCTTTTGCACAAGAATCAGATATTGTCATTAAAACAATTCCTTCAACAATAGAAGATGGATTTAAACTTCCTTCTATAGAGAAGTTCCGTGAGGTGATTACAGAAAAAACAAAAGGAATCTTTATCTGTAATCCTAGCAACCCTACAGGATATTTATACAGCGAAGAAGAGCTACACTCATTAGCTTCTATTGTAAAAGAATATGATCTATACCTTATCTCCGATGAAGTATACAACGAATTCGTTTATGATGGGAAAAAACATTGCTCTGTACTCTCTCTGGAAGAGATCAAAGAACATGTGATCATGATTGACTCCGTATCAAAACACTTTAGTGCTTGTGGAGTACGTATTGGCTCACTTGTTTCGTTTAACAAACAAGTCATTGCAACCATACTAAAATTCGCAATGGCACGCCTATGTCCTCCTATTCTTGGGCAAGAAGTAGCAGAGGCAGCATTCGATTCTCCTCCAGAATATATCGAAGGAGTCTATCAAGAATATCTTAAAAGAAGAAATTACTGTATCGATAGATTAAATCAAATGAAAGGCGTCTATGCTCCTATGCCACAAGGTGCATTTTATTCCATCGTTAAACTACCGATTGATCATTGCGATAAATTCTGCCAATGGCTATTAGAAGAGTTCTCTTTTAACAATGCTACTGTGATGTTGGCTCCAGCAACAGGATTCTATAAAACAGAAGGAGCAGGAGTAGATCAAGTGCGTATCGCATATGTACTAAATACCGAAGACTTAGAAAAAGCATTAGATTGCTTAGAAGAAGCTTTAAAAATCTACCCTGGAAGAAAATAATATTAATCCCCTTGTAATATAATTACAAGGGGACTTCTTTTATGATTGAATCTCATCCATATATATTACCAATATAGGAACACGATCATCTGTACTAAACTCATTGTAATCATAAAATTCAATCTCGAATTTCTTAACATATTCGAGGTTGTACCATTTTCCATCTACATTTATCAATCCTCCTGATATTTCAAATTTATTCGGATCAGCAGAGTAAACATTAAAATAATCTCTATTACAAATCTCTACTCTATCAACTTTGTTCTCAGAAATAATTTCCGATAAATTATTTCCCATCAGTTCTCCTGCCGTATAATAATCTTCTTTATTACACGAAATACAAGCCAACAACATAAGGAATAGGCAAACTTTCTTCATGATCGTATTTTTAAGTTATTATCATGCAATTTAACACTTATACACAAAATTACAACTGCATAATTACAGGATAATTGAAATTTCAAAGAAAGACTATTTCAAATAATAACAGCGAAATACAAAAAAGGACACCTCAACGAGATGTCCTTTTTTATCTAAAAAGCCTGAATAAAATCGGCCCGTGAATAAGTTCCTGGAGAAGCGTGAGAACCACACTCAAACTCCATATCTACTTTTTTGACATTTGGGTTTTCTGTCAATGTAAAAGTAATAATTCCCAAACATGTTCGAGCCCCACTAGAACCCATATGTTCTGTAAGCTCTTCAGATCGGTTCACTCTCACTTTAATTGTTTCTGTTTGTTGATCTATAACTTCCACATCCAAGAAAAGAGTCGAATTCAATATTTGCACCAACTCTTCTATCGAATAGCTCTTCACGTCACTATTCCCTACTTTTTTAAACGCCACATCACTCACCGTCTCATCCCACACAGAACTCCATATGCTAGAAAGAGATTTCTGATTCTGATTATCTCCCAGAGCTTGCAATGCATGAAATAGAAGCATTACCCCCAAAAGACAACTCCCACTAATTTTAAAAAAAGCCTTCATTTTTATCGAATTTAGATTCCTAGGTTAAATCAATCTAGATCATCGGCCACCGCACCATTTCCTCTTTGCAACTCCTTATATTTCTTTGATGGAGATGAGATAAACTCCCCTAAACCAAGGTGTTCCCATCGGGTATCGACCTGCATTATCATCTCTTCATCAGAAAGAACTGGATTGGGCCACAATCTTTTAAACGCATCATGTTGTTGAGTCTTACGTGTGCCGTCTAATATCATTCGACTTGGTCCATTAGGATAGAGTGCATCAAATATTTTACAATCTCTTATAGGATCAATATTGCCAGAACAATACCAACTAACAAAATCATAATCAGTGATATCCACTCCCGCATCGACAACAATGATAAATTTAGCAGCAGCAAACGCTTTCTCTTCAATAATATATTTATTTACATTCTTTATATCAAAATCATTCCCTTTATCAACCGCAATGATTAGAACAGAAATCTCCTCATCCCATAGATCCCCATTGACAGAAGAGATAAAACTAGGATAAGACGATGGAGCGACAAAAGAGATAGGCTTAGCCCCTACCACATTCGTTTCTATCTCCCCTTTCTCTTCCGTTAGTTTTTCTGTTGCATCAATCCCCATCTTCGAGCCATATGCAAAAGCATCAGAAGAGTGATCCAATACATCCATAGGACCTTTGGAGAAAAAGACATCACGAGAAACCTCCACATTACGACTAATCAATTTTGCAAGACGTCGGTAACTATGTACATTGGTTTTACGACCACTGGCCACCACTAAGATCTTATTAAACATCATCTGACCAGCACCCCACATGCTATAAGCCACTTTGTGAGCCTGTCCAGCAAATGTTTTCTCAATCTCTGCCAATGTAATATTATGAGCGACACCTGCAGGGGGAAGGTCCATATCCACAATCTCAGGAACCATTAACAGTTTCATTGGAGATAAAAAGATACGTTCCGATGCCCTTTGAATGTAAGCATCTTCCATTGGAGGGATTCCTACAATGGTAGCTGGATATATCGCTTTCTTCTTATATGTAATACAAGTAACATGGAATTTAGGATACCAATCGGCCAAAGAGTAGAAACCTGTATGATCACCAAATGGTCCTTCCCAAACCAACTCTTCTTGAGGATCTACATACCCCTCAATAACGATATCAGCATGAGCTGGAACATATAGATCATTGGTAATACATTTTACCAACTCAACAGATTCATCTCGTAAAAAGCCAGCCAATAGATATTCATCAATATTATCTGGAAGAGGCGCCGTTGCAGAAAAGATTAAAGAAGGATCACCACCTAAAACAACCGATACAGGCATGCGTGTACCTAGTTCTTTGTGTCGATTATAATGTCTTGCTCCTGTCTTATGTTTATGCCAATGCATTCCGGTAGTATTCTTATCCAACACCTGCATTCTATACATACCAACATTTCGCACCTTGGTATCAGGATCTTCCGTAACCACACAAGGCAAAGTGATAAAAGGACCACCATCGGCAGGCCAACATCTTAAAACAGGAAGTTTAGATAGATCCACTTGATCCTCTTTTAAGATTACCTCTTGACATCTGCCACGTCCTTTAGAACGTTTAGGCATCCATGAAGCAATTCCCTTCAGTGTAGGAATCATTTTGAACTTATCAAACCAACTCAATTTAGGAGAAGTTAACTCTGAGAACACCTTCTCAATACGTTCTCCAACCTGATCTAGCGTATAACAGCCTAAAGCCATAGACATACGCTTTGTTGACCCCATGGCATTGATCAACACTGGAAATTCCGTACCATTATTTTCAAATAGCAATGCCTTTCCACCACGATCACTTTTAGAAAATCGATCCACAATCTCAGTGATCTCCATATCTGGAGACACCTTCTCATTGACTCTAATTAATTCTCCTTCTCGATCCAAAAGATCCACAAAATCAGCTAATTCTCTAAAGGCCATTTATTGTAGTTTAAAACTCTGTACTTATAAATATTTTCCTCTCTCAACAGAAAGAGACTATTTAACGTGAAAAATACAAATAATCCTTCTCCTTTTCATCTTCTAAAGCAGTGAATTTTACTCTAAATTTAAATTTATAACATAAACTTTTTCATACACAGCCTTTTTCATTTACTTTTGTCTTTATAAGAAACAAGAAAAATAATGGTTTCTTGCGTCTAAAATAATCATCGTAGTCACCCATTATAATACCTTAATTAGAAGTGAAAAATATAATTTCTGAACTACTTCAAAGAGAAGCACAGGCCGTACTGAACATACCTCAAGATAATGATTTTGAAAAAGCAATTGAGATCATTGAGAATCATGTTCAAAAAAAAGGAGGAAAATTAGTCACTAGTGGTATGGGAAAAGCTGGTCAGATTGCACTGAACATATCTACCACTTTTTCTTCAACAGGAACCCCTTCCATCTTCCTACATCCGAGTGAAGCACAACATGGAGACCTTGGTGTCATCCAACCCAACGATGTGCTTCTATTAATCTCTAACTCTGGTCGTACCAACGAGATTGTAGATTTAGTACATCTAGCGGAAAACCTTTACGCTGGTCTTCCTCTTATTGTGATCACATCTAAAAAAGACAGTCCATTGGCTGATGTTGCTGATATTGTTCTTCTTACAGGAGATCCAAAAGAATTATGTCCTCTTGGATTAACACCAAGCACATCTACCACTACCATGACAGTTATTGGAGATATTCTTGTGAACCTGACCATGAAAAAGATCAATTTCACTAATGAGCAATATGCCAAAAGACATCATGGTGGATATCTTGGAGAGAAGTCGAAAAGACAAGCAAAAAAACAATAACAAGGAATCAAAAAACATATTCATATGAGAATCTCCAAAGAAAATACGGCGGCAATCATTGTTGATCTACAAGAAAAATTGCTTCCTGTAATGCACAATACTGAAGAGGTTATCCGCACCAATAAGATTCTAATCTCTGGATTAAAAGAACTTGGTGTTCCTACAATCTTTTCACAACAATATCCTCAAGGATTAGGAAATACGATCACTGAAATACAAGATCTTGTTGATGATTTTCAATCTTTCGATAAGACAGAATTTAGCTGTTTCGGTCACGAGATGTGTAAAAGCTTCTTAAATGCAAATCAGGTAAAAAACGTCATCATCTCGGGTATCGAATCTCATATCTGTGTTCTTCAAACAGCCATCGATCTTAAAGAGGCTGGATACAATCCAATCATCATTGTTGATGCTGTTGACTCTAGAACCAAACTAAACAAAAAGATCGCTCTACGTAGATTCGAAGCAGAAGGAATCACCTTGGCAACTTACGAATCTATCCTTTTCGAACTAACAGGATCAGCTAAAAATCCTGCTTTTAGAACCATCTCGAAATTGATCAAATAATAATATTATTACATCATAAAAAAGCGCTCTCTTTATACCAAAGAGAGCGCTTTTTTTATTGTCTACTTCTCTCAAAATAGATAAATAAGCCATTTTCACACTTTTTTAGACAACGTCTCCTCATTTAATATCCCCTAAACCACCACAATATTCAATGAGTCAAAAGATGGGATTAAAGGTACTTTCTCCATGGTTCCTTCATGGTTTGTCCATGGTTCCTCCATCGAAAACCCCTAAATCGATGGACAAACCATGGAGGAACCATGGAGGAACCATGGACAAACCATGGACAAACCATGGACAAACCATGGACGAACCATGGACGAACCCCCTATTTGATCTATGGGAATCGATACAGATATCGTACGTGAATAAGCTGATGACGATTCACCCCTTTTATTTATATAAAATCAGAGGCACCTCTTAATACGATCTTTATATTTTATTCTCTTAGAGTTTGACATTCATTGGAATATCGCTGTTTTTAATAATCGAAATAGAAAGGAATAGAGAATCTTCTTTGTTTGTTGCTTTTTAGGGACCGTTTTTAAGAGAGAATCGGATCTATCAAGAAGAAAAAGAGAAGATTTGCAGAAAGAATCGGTTCATTATCATTATGATAACGATGGGCTACAAAAAACAAGTTCGGTGAGGGGAAAAGAAGTGTAATATTTACATAAAAGAGCGTTAAACAATAAAAAACTGTCAAAAAGCAAATTTAATTTAAATATTACCACTGATCAGGACAAATATATTTCAATTCAAAAGCACAATCGTTAAAAACTAATAAATCAATCAGTTTACCCCTCTATTGCTTACATTTTTCAGAATATTCCATATTTTATCATTTAAATTTACTGCATTAAATCATTATTTTCTTATTTTTGTAGCTCATTAACACCTAAATATGAGGTTTTAATAATAACTTTCAAATTGAAAGCAACACTCTATTTTATGGTCTAAATACTATCGTATTTGATTATTTATCACCAATTTGTAAAGAAACTATCACTCACTTATGATCTCAAAATATGGTAGAGGGTAGTAATTGTAAATTATAACTTTTGAGGCAAATGAAAGTATTGAAATTTGGAGGAACTTCTGTTGGATCAGTAGAAAACATGAAGACGGTAATGGATATTGTTACCGATGGAAATAAAAAGTTAGTAGTTCTTTCTGCAATGTCTGGTACCACCAATACACTTGTGGAAATTGCAGATTATCTTGCCAAAAAAAACAAGGATTCTGCACGTTTTGTCATCAGTAAGTTAGAGAAACAGTACTATCAGACGATTAGAGAACTATACCATTCGGAAGAGATCATAGAGCGTGCTTTTATGATTGTAGAGGATTGTTTTGATACAATCAAATCTTTTACTTCGGGAGAGTTTACAGAGAATGGAGAGAAAAATATATTAGCACAAGGAGAGATTATTTCATCCAATCTTTTCAACTTGCTATTGATTCAAGAGGGACATAAGTCTACCCTTCTATCGGCTCTTGATTTTATGAAAATCGACAGTGATAAGTCGGCGGACCAATTCTATATTGAGAAAAACATTGGTAAACTACTTGAGGAGAATGCCTCGGCTGATTACTATATTACACAAGGATATATCTGTTTAAACAGTGATGACGAGATCGACAACCTTCAAAGAGGAGGATCGGATTATTCGGCTTCGCTTATTGGAGCTGCCATCAAAGCAGAAGAGATTCAGATATGGACAGATATCGATGGGTTCCATAACAATGACCCTAGAGTAGTTGAAAACACCAAGAAAGTAGACATGCTCTCTTTTGATGAAGCGGCAGAGCTTGCTTATTTTGGTGCCAAGATATTGCATCCACAAACGGTACTTCCAGCGAAATTGGCCAATATCCCTGTAAGGCTAAAAAATACGATGAATCGTAACGATCCAGGAACGATCATCACTAGCCAGTCAGACAATGCTGGTCTAAAAGCGGTGGCTGCCAAAGATGGAATTACAGCAGTAAAAATTCGTTCGGGACGTATGCTTAATGCCTACGGTTTCCTTAAAAACATATTTGAGATATTTGAGTTCTTTAAGACTCCTATCGACATGATCACCACTTCAGAGGTGGCAGTATCTGTAACGATAGACAATCCTAAGAACCTGGATTCTATCGTAATGGAGTTAAAAGAATATGGAGATGTAGAGATCGACACAGACCACTCTATTGTTTGTATTGTTGGAGATATGATTTCAAGTTCAAAAGGACTAGCAATGCAAGTATTTGATGCTTTAGGAGACATTCCTGTAAGAATGATCTCATATGGTGGTAGTGATCATAACATATCTATTTTGATCGACACCAAAGATAAAAAAAGAGCATTACAAGCGATTTCAGATAATCTTTTAAATTAGGCATACCATTATCATGATAAGAAAAGATCTTTTACCAAAGCTTCTTAGTAAAGCTACCCCATTTTATTTCTATGACACGGCACTTTTACGCCAAACGGTTGAAGAGATAAAACGCGAGAGTAGTAAATATGGATATCATGTTCATTATGCACTAAAGGCGAACACCCATGATGCTGTCGTGAAAGAGATTGTATCTGCTGGTTTTGGAGCCGACTGTGTTAGTGGGAACGAAGTGAGCTATGCAAAGAAGATGGGCATTCCATCTAAAAAGATTGCATTTGCAGGAGTAGGAAAAACAGATCGTGAAATCCTAACAGCACTAAAAGCAGGGATCTTTAGTTTTAATTGTGAAAGTATTCCAGAGATAGAGGTAATCAACGAGCTTGCGATGCAAGAGGGTATGATTGCACCTATTGCCATACGTATCAATCCTGATGTAGATCCTGAGACGCACGAGTATATCACGACAGGCCTAAAGGATAATAAATTTGGTATTAACCACTGGGACTTTGATTTGGTCGCACAGAAGTTAAAATCTTTAAGCAACATTGAGTTGACAGGGATACATTTCCATGTAGGGTCACAGATTACTAATATGGGTGTGTTTGAACAGTTGAGTTTAAAGATTAACAAGATTGCTTCATGGTTTAAAGAGAACGATTTCCATCTTCATCATATCAATGTTGGGGGTGGTCTTGGGATCAATTATGATGCTCCGATTCAAGAGCCTGTGGCTGACTTTAAATCCTATTTTAAAGCGTTCCACGACCATATTATACTAGAAGAGGGACAACAGTTACATTTTGAACTAGGACGCTCTGTAGTGGCTCAATGTGGACATTTAATATCTCAAGTTCTTTACGTCAAGAAAGGGTTAGAGACTCAGTTTATGATTTTAGATGCGGGGATGACCGAACTCATCCGTCCTGCACTATATGGAGCACACCATGAGATCTCGGTATTGACAAGCGATCTTCCAAAAGAGAAATACGATGTGGTAGGTCCAGTATGTGAATCGTCGGATGTTTTTTCGAAAGGGATTATGCTTCCGAAAGCACAGAGAGGCGATATCATTGCCATTCATTCCTCAGGGGCATATGGTCAGACGATGGCCTCCTCTTATAACATGAGGGATTTGGTTAAAGGATATACTACCGAAGAGTTATAAAATAAAAAAGAGAGAATGGCATTTTAATGAATGCCTTCTCTCTTTTCTTTTGAGATAAATATCTTACGAATTATTTTCGTTCTTTTTTCTTCTTTTCAGGGGCTTTACCTTCAAGCACCATCACAAATTCACCTTTAGGAGGATGAGCTTCAAAATGAGCCATCACCTCTTCCACTGTACCACGTACAGTCTCTTCGAACATCTTACTTATTTCACGGCTAACACTTACTCTACGATCTGCGCCCATCACCTCTTTAAACTGGGTCAAGGTTTTGACCACACGATAAGGAGATTCGTAGAAGATAATCGTTCTCTCCTCTTCAGCCAATTCAGACAAGCGCTTTTGACGACCTTTCTTTTGTGGCAAGAAACCTTCGAAACAGAATTTATCATTAGGTAGACCACTGTTAACCAAAGCAGGAACAAAAGCAGTAGCACCAGGAAGACATTCTATTTCCACCCCATGTTCGATACAACTTTTGGTAAGAAGAAATCCTGGATCAGAGATGGCAGGTGTACCAGCATCGGTAATGATAGCCATGGTTGTTCCTGCTTTAATCTCTAAAGCGAACTTCTCTGACGTTTTGTGTTCGTTGAACTTATGGTGTGAGACACAACGTGTATCGATTTCGAAATGCTTTAGAAGCTTTCCAGAAGTACGAGTATCCTCAGCAAGGATTAGATCGACCTCTTTAAGTATTCGAACCGCACGAAAGGTCATATCTTCAAGGTTTCCTACAGGAGTAGGTACTAGATATAATTTTGACATTGTTTTTGATTAAATAAATTTACGTTTAACCTGCTCTAAGAATGCGTGGTGTACAGGATCGTCTTGCCAATCAGTGACCTGAGATAGACAAGCTAGGGCCTCTTGCTCCGACTGGAAGCTGTTTAATTGCTCTACTGTTTGGTCTAGCATCTGCATGTTTCCTTGGAAGATATCTCTAACAAACATCAATCGATCATTAAGATTTAATGCGATACGACGATTCTCTTTAGGATCAAGATAGGCAACCACGGCAGGGTCTAGTTGTATGCTATCATAGATTCTTTTGACACGACTCACCTCTTTTACTTGTTCTTGATGAACGACCGTTGGAGCGATCTCTTTCTCTGGTACTGGTTCAGCAACCAAAGGAGTGACAGGCTTCTCTATGACTTTTTCTTCAACAACTGTTGGTTCGACTTCTTCAATCGTTGGTTTCACTTCTTCGACAACAGGAGAAGAAGGTTCACTAACATGTACCACCTCTTCTTTTGTCTCCTTAGGCTCATTCGCTTCAATAATGACAGAAGACGAAGATTCGACAGTCTCATTGGCAAGAGAAGATGAATCTATATCTTTATGTTCTCTTTCTTGCTCAACCTTTGCATAAGACGCTGTTGTATTAGACTGTTCCATCTCAGAAGAATCCAATAACATCTCAAACATATTAGATATACTTTCACACTTGTTAATCAAACTATGAACACGAGAAGGCACCACTTTATTCTCTTTCATCAGATGATCTAAAAGGAAGTAAAGATGGTCGATATCCTTTCGTACAAAATCCAAGTGTTTTTCGATCTGCTCTTTATTCATAAAACATAAAAGTTTAGAGGGTTCACGTAATAAGAGTCAAAGGTAAAAACAAACATGCAAAAGATTATAATCTTTCAGACTCTTTTCTTTCTCAAGGATAAAAAAGCCCCTGTTTTTAAGGACAAAAGAATGGCCTAGCTGAAAAAGCCATAGCTTTAGTAAGAATGTCATTCACGTTTTGCGTAGAACTATTATCTTTGCCTCTTTAAAAATAAACGTCAATTGTATTAATTATCTTATATGTTTTTAGAGACCACCATTAATGGAGCACAAAAAAGAGGTTGGATTGAAGTCGTTTGCGGATCGATGTTTTCTGGTAAGACAGAAGAACTTATTCGTCGCTTAAAACGAGCTCAGATTGCAAAGCAAAATGTAGAAATCTTCAAACCAGCTATAGACACAAGATATTCTGAAGATCAAGTTGTTTCACATGATGCGAGTAAGATACGCTCTACCCCAGTAGAGAGTCCTTCAAATATTTTGCTTTTAAGTGGAGAGACGGATGTGGTAGGAATAGATGAAGCACAATTTTTTGATGAATCTATAGTGGAAGTTTGTAGAACATTAGCAAACAATGGTGTGAGGGTCATTGTTGCAGGATTAGATATGGATTTCAAAGGCGTTCCTTTTGGGCCAATACCTTCTCTTATGGCAGAGGCCGAATATGTAACCAAAGTACATGCCATATGTGTTAGATGTGGAAATCTCGCACAATACAGTCACCGTCTAACGACAGATGACAATCAAGTCCTTTTAGGAGAAAAAGAGGCATACGAACCAGTGTGTAGACACTGTTTTCAAAAAATGAATAAAGAACAATCACTAAAATGAATTCGTCACTCTATACCTTGCTAGAAGCTATCGATTACGACAAAGAGAGAAGTCAAATATTCGATACTATTATTCATCAACTAGCCATTGATACCCGATCCATCACGGATGGAGAACATACCATGTTTTTCTGTTTGGATGGGACAAAAACGGATGGGCACCATTATATCAAGCAAGGTATAGAACAAGGAATTCGAACGTTTGTGGTTCGTTATATTCCTCCTGAAGAGCTGTATGACAAGATTAGTTTTGTGGTGGTCAAAAATCCATTGGAAGCAATGCAGTCTATCGCATCATTGCATCGTCAACAGTTCTCTCTTCCTGTAGTTGGGATCACTGGTTCAAATGGGAAGACTCAGGTTAAAGAGTGGATATCACAACTTCTTTATCAACAACATACACTGATAAAAAGTCCTCGCAGTTTCAACTCGCAAATAGGAGTACCACTATCTGTACAGAATATCGAGAAGAGACATGATTTGGCTCTTTTTGAGGCAGGGATATCTCTTCCAAAAGAGATGGAACGACTAGAGAAGATCATCCAGCCAACGATAGGGATTCTTACACATATGGGAGATGCCCATGTAAGTAATTTCCATGATCACATCCATCTATTAGAAGAGAAACTACATCTTTTTCAACATGTTAATAAGTTAATCTATGCCGACACATTGGGATGGGTTAAAGAGACTGTTGAAAAGAATATTCCCGAAAGAGACCGTAGGTTTGTTGTCTCTTACGATTGTCCTGATGCGGATGTTCGCATTCTTAAATGTGAGGTTCAATCGTCTCAAAGTGTGATCTCTTTAGAATATAAAAAGGAGACCTATACCTATACGATTCCTTATGTAGATGAGTCGGCCATAGAAAATAGTATCCTTTGTGCTGCTTTTGTCATTTTTCAAAGAGCATGGAATGAAAATACGATTAGACGATTTGAGTCGCTTGAACGTATCTCCCTTCGACTGGAAATAAAAGATGGCTTACAAAATGCGACCATCATTGATGACAGCTACAATAGTGACTTGCTTTCTCTTTCCGTTGCGCTAAATTTCCAAGAACAGAACAACAAAGAGAAAAAAGGAAAAATAGTGGTTCTTTCCGATCTCTCTGAGCAGAGAAAAGAGAACGAAGAAGAGATCTATCATCAAGTAGCCTCACTACTAAAGAAACACAATATTGATCAACTCTATGCTGTAGGACCGAGGTTGTATCATTACAAACATCTTTTTAAACAAGCAGATGCTAAATTCTATCTGACAACAGAGCAGCTGATTCAAGCTATTCCACACATAAGAATCGCTCATCAAAATATACTGATCAAAGGAACCCGTAGCTTTCGTTTAGAGGAGTTCTCTTATCAAATACAGGCAAAGACCCATCAGACTTCTTTAGAGATTAACTTGGATGCCATGAGGGAGAATTTACTTTATTATAGATCGTTGCTTTCTTCCTCAACAAAGATGATGGCAATGGTCAAAGCATCGTCATATGGAACGGGGAGCATCGAAGTGGCACATCTACTACAAAATAGTGGTATCGACTATCTAGCAGTAGCTATTGCTGACGAAGGGATAGAGCTTCGTAAAGCCAATATCCGTACCCCTATTGTGGTGATGAACCCAGAGAAACATGCCTTTGATCTGATGATTGAATATCAATTGGAACCTAATATTTATGATTTTACTCTTTTAGAAGACTTTGCTCTGGCTGCAGAGAAAAATGACAAATACAATATCCCTATTCATATCAAACTCGATACGGGTATGCGTAGGTTAGGTTTTGACTGTAAAGAAGAGATTCTACAGTTGGCTAGTAGAATTAAAAACTACAATAGACTAACTGTTAGAAGCTGTTTTACTCATTTGGCTGTAAGCGACACTCCTGGAGAGGAAGAGTTTACGTTCCATCAACTAGATAAGTTCTCTAGCTTTGCCTCTCTTTTGGAAGAAGAGTTGGAATACAAGATTCTAAAGCATGCACTTAATACAGCAGGGATGGAGCGTTTTACGGAACACCAACACGATATGGTGCGTCTAGGCTTAGGATTATATGGAGTAAGTTTCTTTAAACAAGATCATCTTACTGAGGTGATGACACTAAAGACACAGATATCACAAATCAAAGTGATCAACAAAGAGGATACGGTTGGTTACGGTAGACATGGGAAAAGAGCCGATGGAGGAAAGATCGCCATTCTACCTATTGGATATGCAGATGGTTATAATCGTAAGTTAGGTAATGGACACCACAGTGTGATGATCAAAGCACATCTCGCTCCAACCATTGGAAATATATGCATGGATATGTGTATGGTGGATATCACAGATATTCCGGATGTTAAAATTGGAGATATGGTAACCATCTTTGGTCCAGAACATGGTGTAAGACATATATCCGATGCGCTTGAAACGATTCCTTACGAGGTGATGACAGGAATTGGCGAAAGAGTGAAAAAAATCTATATCTCAGAAAGATAACTCCCATCATCGTCTGACAAATACCTCTATCCTCTTTTGTCTTAATCGAAAAAAAGTCTTCGAAGATCAAAGAGGATAGAGCAGTATAACCTAATAGCACTACATTAGAGAAAAAGAATAACATGTCATGCTACATAAGAAAAAGTGGTTTGCTATACAATGATTTCTATCCCAAACAAGGAAAGATATTACACAAGAGTTTATAAAACACAAAGTTCCATAAATGGCACTTTTTTTTACAAATAGACATTTTTACTGTTAAGTTCTCGTAAACTATTTGATTATAAATGGTTTTTTAGGTACTTTTGCCCTGCATTTTAATTTAGAATTGATCAAAATAATTAAAGATGGCAAATACAAAGAAAGCCTTACTTATGATCCTGGACGGTTGGGGTATTGGCAACAAATCGAAATCAGACGCAATCTTCAACACTCCTACTCCATTTATTGATTCATTAATTGAGAACTATCCAAATAGTGAACTATTAACTTCTGGAGAGAACGTAGGTCTTCCTGACGGACAGATGGGTAACTCTGAAGTAGGGCACTTGAACATTGGAGCAGGTCGAGTAGTATATCAAGACCTTGTAAAGATCAATAAAGCGATTAAAGAGGATACGCTTAAGGACAACGAGCAAATCCAAAAAGCATATAATTACGCGAAAGAGAACAACAAAAACGTACACTTAATTGGTCTTGTTGGTCCTGGTGGTGTTCACGCTTTAACAAAGCATATGACTGCACTTGCAGAAGTAGCAGGACGCACAGGATTGAAAAACGTGTTTGTTCACGGTTTAACTGACGGTCGTGATACAGACCCTAAATCGGCATATGGTTACGTAAAAGAGGCTATCGAATCACTAGAAGGAACACCTGCTAAATTCGCTTCTCTTGTAGGACGTTATTATGGTATGGACCGTGATGAGAACTGGGAACGTGTGAAGTTGATGTATGATCTAATCACTAAAGGTGAGGGAGAAAAATCAACAGATCTATTGGCATCTATCGAAGCTTCTTACGAAGCAGGTGTATACGATGAATTCCTAAAACCAGTAGTAGCAGTAGACGAAGAAGGAAACCCATTGGCAACAATCCAAGAGGGAGACGTTGTAATTTGTTACAACTACCGTACAGACCGTCTACGTCAGTTGACTCGTGTATTCACACAAGAAGATCACTCTGATGCAGGAATGACAATGATGGATGTAGAATGGTACACCATGACTTGTTATAACGAGAGCTTCAAAGGAATCAACATTATCTTTGACAAAGCAAACATTACTGAGACTCTAGGAGAGGTAGTTCAGAATGCTGGTTTGAAACAGATTCGTACAGCAGAGACAGAGAAATTTGCTCACGTAACATTCTTCTTCTCAGGAGGTCGTGAATCAGAATTCGATGGAGAGCGTCGTATCTTGGTTCCTTCACCAAAAGTAGCAACATACGATCTACAACCAGAGATGTCTGCTCCTATCGTAACAGAGAAATTGTTACCAGAACTAGAAGCACAATCAGCTGATTTCGTTTGTTTGAACTTTGCTAACGGTGATATGGTAGGTCACACTGGGGATTACCAAGCAATCGAGAAAGCAATTGCAGCTGTTGATAACTGTGCAAAACAAGTTGTAGAGACAGCACAAGCAAATGGATATGATGTTGTAATTATTGCAGACCACGGTAATGCAGATAACGCATTGAACGAAGATGGATCTGTAAATACTGCACACTCTTTGAATCCAGTACCTTTTATTTGGGTAACAGAAGACAAAGATAAAGAAGTGAAGTCTGGTATTCTTGCAGACGTAGCTCCAACTATTCTTAAGATCATGGGTCTTGAGATTCCAGCAGCTATGACTGGTAGCGTACTAATTAAAGAGTAATTTATTCTTAAATATTTCGCTAAATAATATAGATAAGAGGCTGTCTTTCTTAGACAGCTTCTTTTTTATTTTCACCCCAAACATGCAATCCCCTATCGATACCATCACGCTACGTATAAAAGCGCACTGAAGAAAGAGAAGTTATAAGAATGGTTTAGATGGTACACTTCAAAAGAAGCATAAATAAAACTACTTCGAGAAATAGATAATATAACTAAAAACCTATTTCTTTGTACGAAAGAAAAGAATACCATAGTTACTTACAGATATGAATACAAGAGAATATATTGAACTATTAGCCCCTGCAAAGAATCTTGAATATGGGAAAGCTGCCTTCGATTATGGAGCAGATGCCATATATATAGGGGGCCCCTCTTTTGGAGCAAGAGCCAACGCAGGCAATAGCATGAGCGATATTGGTGAATTGGTTCGATATGCCCATCGTTTTGATGGTGAAGTATTCATGGCTATAAATACGATCCTTTATGATCATGAGCTAGAAGAAGCTCGCCGTATTATCTGGGATGCTTATGATGCAGGGGTGGATGCCTTGATTGTACAGGATATGGGAATTCTGGAGATGGACTTACCACCTATCTTTCTTCATGCAAGTACCCAAACAAATAATTTCTCTCTTGAGAAGGTTCAGTTTCTTGAGAATGTTGGTTTCGATCGTGTGGTTTTAGCTAGAGAGCTAACCATTGAGGAGATTAATCATATTGCCAAAAACACAAAGGTTGAACTGGAAGCATTTATTCATGGTGCACTATGTGTTAGTCTTAGTGGCCAATGCTATATGAGTGCTTTTAATGGTACCAGAAGTGCCAATAGAGGAGCTTGCGTTCAATCGTGTAGAAAGACCTATTCTCTATTCGATGCAGAAGGAAAGCAGTGGATAGACAATAAGTATCTTTTGTCTTTAAAAGATATGAACCAGACTCCTTCAATAGAACAGATGGTCCATTCTGGGGTACAATCATTAAAAATTGAAGGCCGATTAAAAGATATCACTTACCTTAAGAATTCTGTTGGACACTATCGTAAAGAGATCGATGCCATCCTTGATGGAGATAGTAACCTTAAAAGATCTTCTGCAGGGAAGACAATATTCGATTTTGCGCCTGATCCGAAGAAGAGTTTCTCAAGAGATTTTACGTCTTATTTCCTTCAAGGAAAGCAAGAAAGCATTGCCAATCTAGAGACCCCTAAATCGATGGGAGAATATATTGGAGAGATTACTCATATTGGCAAGAAACATCTAGAGATAGAGAATAGTAACCTGCTTGCCAATAACGATGGATTGGTGGCAGTAACCGATAAAAAAGAGACCGAAGGATTTAAGGTTAATACTGTAGAGAACGGGAAAGTATTCCCTCAACGTATGCCTAAATTACACAAAGGGTCTAAAGTCTATCGTAATTATAACCACCTTTTCTTACAAACACTTGATAAGAGTCGTACGACAAGAAAAAGAGCAATAGATGCTATCGTTTCAGAAGAAGATAGCTCTTTCTCTATTCAATTATCTGTACCAAATACGGATATCTCTGTTGTTCATACTTTTAATGAGACTTTCGATGAAGCACAAAATATAGAAAGATCGAAAGAGAATATTCAGAAACAACTGTCCAAGCTAGGAGACTCTCCTTTCTATATTGGTCAGTTTGAATTTCAAATTACTTCTACCCCATTTATTCCAAACAAACTGCTTACGCAAACAAGAAGAGAGTTGGTTGTGGAATTAATAGAGAAATTGGAATCTAGACGAAAAGAAGCAGAGAAGATCACACCTAATGATGTTCCATATATAGAGGAGACGATAGATTATAGAGGGAATGTGGCCAATAAACTTGCCGTTCAGTTCTATCAAAGACATCAGACAAAAGTAACGGAGATGGCTTTCGAATTATCGAAAAAAGAGAGCCCTTCAGTATTAATGCATACAAGATATTGTATTCTAAACGAGTTGGGAATGTGCCTTAAAAAAGGAAATAAGATTTCACAACCTCTGATGTTAAAGGATGAACATCATGAATATCGTCTGGAATTTGATTGTAAAAATTGTTTCATGAAAATATGGAACACAGAGAGATAACTACAAAAAAAAGATAAAATCGTGGCATTAAAGATAAATGTATCAAAACGTTAGATTTATTTTTATCTTTGCAGCAAATACATATAAAAAATCATAATGAAGCACAAATCAGGCTTTGTCAGTATTGTTGGGAATCCCAACGTTGGGAAATCAACATTGATGAATGGACTTGTAGGAGAGAAACTCTCTATCATCACAAGTAAAATGCAAACAACGCGTCACCGCATTAAGGGGATTGTTAATGGCGATGACTTTCAAATTATCTATTCAGATACTCCAGGTATCTTGAAACCAAACTACAAATTACAGGAGTCGATGCTTAAATTCGTAGACTCTGCATTGGTAGATGCCGACGTAATCTTGTATGTAACAGATGTATTTGAGAGATGGGATAAAAACGAAGAATATCTAAAAAAACTTCAAGATACAAATACTCCTATTCTTTTGGTTATCAACAAAATTGATATCTCAGATCAGGAGACAGTGAATCAACTTATTAAAGATTGGCAAGAACGCCTTCCTAAAGCAGAGATTATTGTTATTTCAGCTTTAAGAAAGTTTAATCTTAACTACATTTTTGACCGTATTGTGGAACATCTTCCAGCTGCGCCACCTTACTTCGAAAAAGACCAATTAACGGATAAGAGTGAGAGATTCTTTGTTCAAGAAATCATTAGAGAAAAAATTCTTGTTCACTATAAGAAGGAAATCCCTTACTCTGTAGAGATTGAAGTAGAAGAGTTTAAAGAAGAAGAGAATATTATTCACATTCGTGCAGTTATCCACGTGGTGCGTTCAAGTCAGAAAGGGATCATCATTGGTCACCAAGGACTTGGTCTAAGACGTGTAGGAACAGAAGCAAGAAAAGATATGGAAGAGTTCTTTGGTAAAAAGATCTTCTTAAAAACTTTTGTGAAAGTCAATAAGGACTGGAGAGATAAAGACAATCAATTAAGGAACTTCGGATACAACGATTAAAATAACAACGATATAAACATGAGTGGTATAGTAGCAGTTGTAGGACGCCCTAACGTTGGGAAATCTACTCTTTTTAACCGTTTTACAGAATCGCGTAAGGCCATCGTTAATGATGTGGCTGGTGTAACACGTGATCGTAACTACGGTAAAGTAGAATGGAACGGAAGAGAGTTCTCAATCATCGATACAGGAGGATACGTAGAAGGATCAGAAGATATCTTTGAAGACGAAATTAGAAGACAAGTACATTTGGCTATCGAAGAAGCAGATGTTATCTTGTTTGTTGTAAATGTTGAAGATGGTATCACTGAATTAGATAATGGTGTAGCTGAACTTTTACGCAAATCAAATAAAGAGTTTATTCTCGTTGTTAATAAAGTGGATAACAACAAGCGTGAGTTAGATGCTACAGAATTCTACTCTTTAGGACTTGGAGAATATTACAGTATCTCTTCTATCAATGGTAGTGGAACAGGAGATCTACTGGATGAAGTAGTGATAAAACTTCCAGAAGAAGTAGAACAAGAGGAAGAAGATCTACCAAGATTGGCATTTGTCGGAAGACCAAATGTTGGTAAATCATCTACAGTAAATGTTTTACTTGACGAGAATAGAAATATCGTAACCGATCTAGCAGGAACAACAAGAGACTCTATCTCTACTCGTTTCTCTAAATTTGGACACGATTTCATGATGGTGGATACCGCAGGACTACGTAAGAAAAGAAACGTAAACGAAGATGTCGAGTTCTATTCTACCCTACGTTCTGTTCGTACTATTGAGAATTCTGATGTATGTATTCTTATTCTTGATGCTACTCGTGGTGTAGAAGCTCAGGATGTTTCTATTTTCAACCTTATCCAACGTAACCGTAAAGGAATCGTTGTTATGGTGAATAAATGGGACTTGATCGAAGATAAGGATACCAATACAATCAATGAATTTAAGGAGAAAATCTATCGTAAATTTGCTCCATTTGTTGACATCCCTATCATCTTTACATCTGCTATTACAAAGCAACGTATTATCAAGGTGCTAGAAGAGGCTATGGACGTGTATGAGAGAAGAACAACACGTATCCAAACATCTACTATCAATGATGTGATGTTACCTCTTATTGAGGCTTATCCTCCACCAGCATACAAAGGAAAGTATATCAAAATTAAATATGCAATGCAGTTGCCAACACATGCTCCTACATTTGCATTCTATTGTAACTTACCTCAGTATATTAAAGATCCATATAAACGATATATCGAGAATAAGTTTAGAGAGAATTTTGAATTAACAGGTGTTCCTATTCAAATTTTCTTCCGTAAGAAATAAACAAAAGGCCGACAAATTAATGTCGGCCTTTTTTGTTTAATATTATATATCGATAGATCTATTTGATATTGTTTCTATCCATAAACTTCTGAGCAGGTTTATACCCTAAAGCAAGAGCCTCTTTTACTAATTTAGCCCCTTCTTCGGTATTTACTTCTGTTCCCCATCCTTTGAAGGTTAGAACCCCTAAAAGGTATTTTGCAATGACTAAGTTATTCTTATCACTTATTACAAAATGCTCATAGGCTTTCTTAAAATCTTTTTTAACGCCAAAACCTTTATAATAACATCTGCCAACCCAAAAGATCCCAATCTTATGATTGTTATCCGCTGCCATACGATAATATTTATATGCTTGATCGTAATCTTTTGCCACACCCCCTTTTCCTAAACGATAAAGCTTGGCTGCATTACACATCGCATCTACAGTACCTGCATCCGCTGATTTTCTAAATAGTTCGCAAGCTTTAACTGTGTCTTTTTCAAGACCACCTCTTCCTCTAAGATGGAAAATACCTAGAATATTCAGAGCAAACCCATTTCCTTCTTCAGCATACTGGTTCAATGTTTCCAAAGCATGCTGTTTAGCAATTGAGTCACGACTTTTAATCAGAACATATCGAGACTTCTGAATCATTATTGTAGACCTTCTATCACTCACATTATTATCATTGGCAAATGAAGTGAAAATGGTAAAAAATAAAAGTAATTGAAATAAAAAGAATTTCATATAGTCAAATTTGTCGTGCATTAATTATGTTAATTTTCGCAATTAAAATATTAAATACATAAAAAACAATTTTAAGTTTAATAAATAAGTTTTTTTCACTTTTAAACCACTTAAAAGCATGAAAAAGAGAGAAAAAAGTCTAGTAATTAAGCATTTGCATGTGGGTAACAAATACAGAATAATAAAATATATTTTTGTACATTTATCAACAAAAAATATAAGGAGTATGCTTTATTTTCCGAATGCGAAAATTAATATTGGACTAAATATAACTTCAAAAAGAGAGGACGGGTTTCATAATCTTACCACACTGTTTTATCCACTTCAACTATGTGATGGTTTAGAGATTGTAGAGAACAATAAAGACCAAACAACATTGACCACCTCTGGTATTGTTATTGACGGTGATCCCCTGAATAATTTGGTATATAAAGCCTATGAGCTTATTAAAGAGAAATATAAAATACCCTCATTAGATCTTCATCTTCATAAAAAGATACCATTTGGTGCAGGGCTTGGAGGAGGATCTGCAGATGCTTCTTTTGTCTTAAAAGGATTAAATGAATTATTTGATCTAAAGATAGAGGAGGACGAATTATTATCTATGGCTGCAAAGTTAGGTAGTGATTGCCCATTCTTTATTATGAATACCCCTGCTTATGCTACTGGTAGAGGAGAGATATTAACGCCAACACCACTAGACTTGTCTGGTTATCGTTTGGTTTTAGTTAATCCTAACATATTAGTGCCAACACCTGAAGCTTTTAAATACATTAAACCCAAACAACCTGATACTCCTCTATTAGAAGCATTAAAGCTACCTGTAGAAAAATGGGATGGTGTAGTTGTCAATGATTTTGAAGTCAGTGTATTCAAACAGTACCCAGAGATAGCAAGACTAAAAGAAGACCTATATAAACTAGGTGCTTCATATGTATCTATGAGTGGAAGTGGCTCTTCGGTATTTGCCCTATTCAAAGAAGAGGTAAATTGGAATAAAGAAAAGATTGATCCTAGTTATTTCATCTGGGAAGAGATAATCAAATAAGATATTAGAACACAGTAAAAGATAGTGAATTGAGTACGATGAAGATATTAGAAAGCTTTTATACACATCCACAAGTAAAAGCTTTAAAACAAGATATTCATAATGAAACAAGTGAAAGATTTAGATGCATAGGACTCAAAGGCTCCTCTGCCCCATTGTATCTTTGGGCTTCCTTATCAGAATATCAAGGAACTGCAATCATCATAGCAAACGACAGAGAAAGTGCTGCATACTTTTATGATGATATTATAAGAATGTATGATCCACAAAATCTACATTTCTTTCCATCTTCACATCGTAGATATATTGATCTTGATAGGATAGAAAGTGAAAATATTATTGAAAGAACAGATATTCTCAATGTGATTAGTCAGAAAGAGAATAATATTATTGTCACCTATCCAGAAGCTATAGCTGAAAAGATCGTAGCAAAGAAGACACTTCAAGATTTAACACTTCACATTACTGTAGGAGAAAATATTGAGAGTAGTTTCTTAAGAGAGACACTCGAAAGCTATGGATTTGAACTCGTAGATTTTGTATATGAGCCCGGACAATTCTCGATAAGAGGGTCTATCGTAGACATCTACTCTTTTGCCAATGAAGATCCTTACCGAATAGACTTCTTTGGTGACGACATTGATTCTATAAGGATCTTTGATATTGAGAGTCAGATATCAAAGAAAGTTATTGATAAGATATCTATTATTCCTAATATCCAAGGAAGTGATCAAGAAATCGAGAAATGTTCTTTGTTTGAATTTATCTCTCAGAAAAGCATCGTAGCACTTCAGGATGTCACGTTTATAGAAGATCGTATTGAACAATTCTACGATCATTCAAAAAACTACCTAGAGCGTAATGAAAAAGAGATTGACCTCTCAGAAGAGTTAATTCGAAAAGATCATTTTAGAACAGCAATAGAACAAGTACCTCTTATTGAATTTGGTCATAAAGGGTATTATGAACAATCCAAGGCTTACAATTTTAAACAAACCAACCAGCCTCTTTTTCATAAAAACTTTGATCTATTATCCGAAGATCTCCAGAACCATCAAAAAGAGGGATACCAGAATCTTATCTTATCTTCAAATGAGAAGCAATTAAATAGAATAAAATCTATTTTTCACGATAAAGGTTACGAAGAGAATTTCAAAGGAGTAGTTGCTTCGATTAGTGAGGGGTTTGTTGATCATGATCTAAAAAAATGCATCTACACAGACCACCAGATCTTTGAACGTTATCATCGATTTAGATTAAAATCGAAGAAGTCATCTCGACTAGCCATTACGCTTAAAGAGATACAAAAGCTACATCCAGGAGACTATGTTGTGCATATTGACCATGGTGTAGGTCAATTTGCAGGATTGGTTCGAACCCAAGAGAATGGAAAGATACAAGAGTCGCTACGACTTGTATTTAAAGGCAACGACTCTTTGCTTGTGAATATCCATGCCCTTCACCGTATTTCTAAATATAAGGATAAAGACGGAACAGAGCCCAAACTAAATAAGCTTGGTACCTCTGCATGGCAAAAGATGAAGAGTAAGACCAAAGCAAAGGTTAAAGATATTGCCAAAGATCTTATCGCTCTTTACGCCAAAAGAAAACAAGAGAAAGGCTTCTCTTTTAGTGAGGATAGTTACCTTCAACAGGAGTTAGAAGCATCGTTTATCTATGAAGACACACCAGATCAAAATAAGGCTACCTTATCCGTAAAACAAGATATGGAAAAGGAGATCCCTATGGATAGATTGGTGTGTGGAGATGTAGGGTTCGGTAAAACAGAAGTTGCTATCAGGGCAGCATTTAAAGCTGTATGCGACAGTAAACAAGTTGCCATATTGGTTC
Source organism: Prolixibacteraceae bacterium (assembly GCA_025210775.1). Lineage (GTDB taxonomy): Bacteria > Bacteroidota > Bacteroidia > Bacteroidales > Prolixibacteraceae > Halosquirtibacter. The sequence continues at coordinate 10,053 of JAOARB010000018.1, read as the reverse complement.
CTACCACCATCCTTGCTTTCCAGCATTATAAGACCTTTTTGAAACGTTTAGAGGATTTCCCTTGTAACATTGAATATATCTCTCGCATGAGAAAACCGAAAGAGGTAAAGAGAGTCTTACAAGAGATGAAAGAGGGAAAAGTCGATATTGTTATTGGTACCCATAAGCTGGTAGGCAAGAATATTGAGTTTAAAGATCTAGGGTTATTAATCATTGACGAGGAACAGAAATTTGGTGTTGCCGTTAAAGAAAAACTAAAGAAATTAAAAGTAAATGTGGACACTTTAACTCTAACAGCTACTCCTATTCCGAGAACTCTTCAGTTCTCTTTAATGGGAGCCAGAGACTTGTCTGTTATCAACACCCCTCCACCCAACAGATACCCTATTCAAACGGAGGTTCATGGATTTAACGAAGAGATCATCAAAGAATCCATAGAATATGAGTTAGAACGAGGAGGACAGGTCTTTTTTATCAATAATCGTGTACAAAACATCTATGAGATTGAGGCCATGATACAAAGGGTATGTCCTGGAGTAAGAACCATCGTAGGACATGGACAAATGGATGGACCATCACTAGAAAAGGTGATGCTCTCTTTTGTTGCAGGAGAATACGACGTGCTTATAGCTACAACCATCATTGAGTCGGGACTAGATATTCCTAATGCCAATACAATCATTATTAATCATGCCCATCAATTTGGACTAAGTGAATTGCACCAACTAAGAGGGCGTGTAGGGCGTTCCAATAAAAAAGCATTCTGTTATCTCCTGGCTCCACCGATGTCCTCTCTCCCATCAGAATCAAGAAGAAGGCTCGAAGCCATTGAAGAGTTCTCTGAATTGGGTAGCGGTTTCAATATAGCCATGCAGGACCTTGATATACGAGGAGCTGGTAACATGCTAGGAGGAGAACAAAGTGGATTTATCGCAGATATCGGATTCGAGACTTACCAAAGAATTCTAAATGAAGCCATTCATGAATTAAAGACAGAAGAGTTCAAAGATATATTTGCAGATGAAAAAGAGAACGATCAAGAAGCACGTAAGGCCTTTATGAACATCTCATATGTCCAAGATTGTCAAATAGAGACCGATATGGAGCTTCTTTTCCCTCAAGATTATATTGAGAATACGGCAGAAAGAATGATGCTATATAATGAGCTTGACAACATTGACAATGCAGAAGACCTTGCGCTCTTTGTAAAGAATACAGAAGACCGATTTGGGAAGATGCCTGATGAAGCGAAAGAGCTTACCAAGATCGTTGAACTTAGATGGATCGCACAAAGAAATGGGATTGAAAAAGTACGACTTAAAAAGAAAAGGATGGTACTTGATTTTATTTCCGATCCACAATCTCCATTCTATAGTTCGAAAGAATTTACCAATGTTCTTAACTGGTTACAGAAGAATCCTGGTAAAGCAGGAATGAAACAAGAAAAAGACAAGATAAGACTGACTTTTATTAAGATCTTTGATGTTAAAGATGCCTTAGATGCGATGAAATCACTGGTAACAGAAAAGTAGTCATCAAAACGATAACAACTAAAAGGAAGGGGTGTCCAATAACGGATACCCCTTCTTTTTGTACTAAATCCAACTATATTGGAATATTATTTTTAGTTTATATACAACACTAGATTAATGAATTGAGAAGAACTTAATTTATTAAGCATAGAGGTCTAGCAACTTATCGAAGCTAGATTTATTAGGCCAATCTTTCTTCCAGACATCATCAATAATCTTCTCTAGTTGAGATGAATATATAGGTAAAAGATTCTCTTTAAATATAAGAGCAACCACCTCTTCAAAACTCTTAAAGATACTCTGATGGAAGTTTGCTTTACGTATATTTCTACTCTTTCTGAAATCTATTGCAGTTTGTATATAGAAAAAAGTAAAATCGATAATCTTATCAGTTGAAACCTCCAATGTATGAAGTTGCTTAAGATGCTTTTTAAAGGTCGTTGGTCTCATCTTAGGTCTTCTAGATCTAGCAGGATAAAACTCTTTTGTTATCGCAACCTTTGCTTCTTCAATAAGCTTCTCCTCATTGGGATTAAAGAAGAACTTATAGAACTCTTTGACCTCTTTAAAACGATCATACAGATCGATAATCTGTTCTTGAAGTTGCTCCTTTTCCAGTTCCCCTAGATACTTCTTAAGCTCTCGTTTACTCATTCTTTCTTCTGATAATTGTTGTAAAAAAAATCCTTCTAGATGGGAAATATCTAGAAGGATAATAAATATTTTGACCTATTATATCTTAGTTCCTTCTTCCAAAGAAACGTAGCAAGAACAAGAATAGGTTAATAAAATCTAGGTATAAAGATAAAGCTCCAAGAATAGCTACCTTATTGGCAGTCTCTTCATCATAAGCCATCACACTATACATGCGTTGAATCTTCTGTGTATCGTAAGCCGTCAATCCAGTAAATAGAATAACTCCAGCATAACTGATAATCCAGTAAAGCATACTACTACCTAAAAAGATGTTTACTACTGATGCAATCACTAAACCGATAATAGCCATATATGCAATGCTACCGATCGATGAAAGGTCTTTTTTAGTGTACATACCATAAAGACTCATCACCCCAAACATCGAAGCAGTAATCAAAAAAGTAGAAACAATCGAAGCTTGAGTATAAGCCAAAAATATGATTGCCATGGTCACCCCATTTAAAGCAGAATAGATGTAGAACATTAATTTCGCTGTTTGTGATGACATAGTGTCTATCGATCTAGACAGATAATATACTAATCCAAATTCTACGATAATCAAAGGTAGTATGCCAAATCCTGTACTAAAGACTAAATTAATAATTGTAGCAGAAGTCGAACTAGCATAAGCGACACCAGCTGTTATCAACAAAGCGGAACACATCCAAGCATATACCTTTTGCATAAAAGCGACTTTAGCCTCTGAGGCTTCACGCTGCATCCATTGATTTTCCATCGTAATTCTTTCTTATTTAAATTAATGGTTTGATTGGTTCAAACTCAAATATAACAAAAACGTACGGATTAAATTATAAAAAGTACATTCTAACAAATCATTAACGTAATATATCCATGAGCCAATCGTACTACAAAGAAAAAGGTTTAATATTGAAAATCGTAAAATCTTTACCAAATTTGCACCCACAAACAAGCACCCTTGTTTCAACGAAGGTGTGAAATCTAAGATTAAAGATGAATAATGCTATTATGTGGTTGGTCATGCTAATGACCAATTTTATTTTAATCGTTCTTGCCTACAAAATATTTGGAAGAAGAGGACTACTGGTATGGATACCAATATCAACCATCATTGCCAACGTACAAGTCATACAAACAGTCCATCTTTTTGGGATGGTTGCTACCCTTGGTAATATCGTTTATGCTTCGTCCTTTTTAGTCACCGATATCCTTTCTGAGAATTATGGAAAGAGAGATGCCAACCAAGCAGTATGGATAGGATTCTTTAGTCTTATATCCATGGTTATTCTAATGAATATGGCACTCTATTTTGCTCCGATACCAGAAGATATCATGTCCAACAAGACCCACGAATCACTATCGATGATATTTAAGCTAATGCCAAGAATCGCCATCGCAAGTTTGATCTCTTATGTCATATCACAAAAACATGACGTTTGGGCCTTTCATTTCTGGAAAAACTACTTCCCTAAAGATAGTCAACTATGGATTCGAAATAATCTCTCTACCATGGTATCACAACTTATCGATAGCGGTTTCTTTACGATAGCTGCCTTTTACGGTGTATTCTCAAACAACGATCTTATCCAGATCTTTGCCTCAACATATATTCTTAAATGGGTCGTAGCTGCAGCAGATACACCCTTTGTGTACCTAGCTAGAAGAATAAAAAAGAAAAACAGTTTTATCTACGACGAAACACTTCGATAAAGAGCTATATTGAACTCGGTCATATTAAACCAAAAGAGGATGCCCTATGAAGGACATCCTCTATTTTTAGTCTGTAAATTTATTTTCGTTTTTGATACAAAGTCGTTTAATAATTTGGTAAGCAACGATTACCACCACTGGCATAGATAAAAGCCATAAAATCGATTCTAAATACATCATTGAATTAGTTTATAGTTAATAAATATGCGTATCGCCATGTTCTGTTACCTCCGCTTCTGTAATATCTTCCTTATTGATTGCCCTCCAAGCATAGAAAATATACAGAACAACAAATGGTACCATTAGAGAAACATAACTCATTGCAGTTAAAGTATATTCTGAAGAACTACTATTGACAATATTCAAAGACGATTGCATATCTGCATTTGAAGGATAATAACAGGTGTTGTTATATCCAGCTAGAATAAACAACGCAAAAACAGTCAACACAGTTCCTGGGCCAGAAAACCAGATCGCTCTCTTCTTTTCTGGAGATTTAAGTGAATAGAATATTCCATAAAGCACCAATACAACCCCTGCTAAAAGCACCACTGTATTTACTGGCATCTCTAATATATTATGCAAATATTTATACGATTCTAAAGAAACGACACCTGTAGTTGGATCATAACTTCTTCCATCAATAAAAAGAATAGAAACCAAGAATATTAAAAAGAACACCAAAAACAGGATTGCATTTAGCCCGATTGTTTTGCGATATCTTTCAATAAAACCATGATAACTAATACTATTCATAAAATAGTGTAAAGCCAATACTCTTGCCAAAAAGAATACCGCCAAACCAAGAGAAACATTTATATAATTAAATACGGCTTCCAGCCCTCCAAGAGGATGTTGCCATTTGGAGAAATTAAAATCATCTACGATAAAATTAGCCCCAGTAAAGAATGTACCTACAACCGTACCAATTAATATCGTTCCTAAAAAACCATTTACAAAAAGGAAGATCTCAAAGGTACGACTACCCAAGAAGTTATTTGGACGTTTCCTAAATTCATACGATACCGCCTGAATAATAAAACAAAACAACAATGCCATCCATGCCCAATAAGCACCTCCAAAACTAGTAGAATAGAACAAAGGGAAAGAGGCAAAGAAAGCACCTCCAAAAGTAACCAAGGTTGTAAAAGTAAATTCCCATTTACGACCAAGGGCATTCACTAACATGGTTTTTTCTACTTCTTTTTTTGCAAACGAAAACAGTAAAGTCTGCCCTCCTTGAACAAAAAGAAGAAAAACCAACAAACTGGCTAATAAAGAAATAATAGCCCACCAATAATGCTGTAAAAAACTATAAGATAAGAATCCTAACATAATCATTCATTTTTAAATGCGCCTACTACTCTTCAGGGCCAATTTTTATTTGTTTCACCATAATCATCACTTCTGCTATAAGCAACAGTGTAAACACCAATGCAAAAAGAGAAAAAGTAATCACCACTGCACTCGAATCGATATTTGTGACCGCAGCAACAGTAGGCATCAAATCTTGAATCACCCAAGGTTGTCGTCCAACCTCAGCAACGACCCAACCAGCTTCACTGGCAATATAAACCAAAGGCAATGCCAATAAAGACAAATAATAGAACCATTTATATTTAGTGATCTTTCCACTTAACGAAAGATATAGAGACAAAATAAATAGGGCAATAAAGAATGTACCTAAAACAACCATTATATGGAAGCTGTAGAAAGTCAATGGCACATTAGGAATAACATCTTCTGGAGACTTAAAATAACCATAACCAAAATACTTAAAGTAGTTATCTTGGAAATCATCACTCATAAACATCTTTCTTAAAGCCTCAGTCTTAACAGGGTCATCTCCTTTCTTTGCAATCTTATAATCACGAAGAGTAGTGATCGCTTTGCGACCTCTATATATTTTCTCTTGGGTCGAAAGCAACCCTCTTTCAGGAACACCATCTACCAAATCATAGATACCAGGAACATAGGCATTAAAATCATGGAAAGCCAATAATGAACCTGCGGCAGGAATCTCTACCTTTAAAGCAAACTTATCTGGGTCTCTTTGACTATGATCCTTTACTTTCTCATTCGATAGAACACCAAATGCAATCAAAGGAGCTCTCTCTTGACCTTTATAAAGTCCTTCCATCGCAGCAAACTTCATTGGCTGATGCTTAGCAACCATTTGACCCGAACCATCGCCTGTAGCAGCCAAATAGACTGAACTGATTAATCCAAAGACACTGGCAACCAGAATACTTCGTTTGGCAAATCCAACCTCTCTATTTTTCAACAAGAACCAACAAGAAATACCTAAAATGAAAACACTTCCTGTTACCAATCCCGAACCGATAGTATGGATCACTTTATTTATTGCCATAGGACTTAGAGCTACATCCCAGAAATTCATCATCTCATTTCTTGCTGTGTCTGGATTAAAAGTCATTCCTACAGGATTCTGCATCCATGCATTGGCTATAAGAATCCATAAAGCCGATAGATTTGCACCAATAGCAGTCAACCATGTAGATGCCAAGTGAAAACCTTTACTCACTTTATTCCAACCAAAAAACATCACCGCAATAAAAGTGGATTCCATAAAGAAGGCCAAGATTCCCTCAATGGCCAACGGAGCACCAAAGATATCTCCAACAAACCAAGAGTAGTTTGACCAGTTGGTTCCAAATTCAAATTCAAGGATGATACCCGTTGAAACACCAATAGCGAAATTAATACCAAAGAGTTTCATCCAAAACTTGGTTACCCTTTTCCATTCGGGATTACCAGTTTTATAATAGATGGTTTCCATGATAGCCAAAAGGAAGGTAATCCCAAGTGTTAATGGAACAAACAACCAGTGATACATCGCAGTTAACGCAAACTGGGCTCTAGACCAGTCTACCGTTGATAAATCTAAATTCTCAATCATTATTATCGTATGTTTGAAGGTTTGTCAAATTCTCAATCACATGTGCTCCTCTCTCCTTGTCTGTCGAAAACTCAGATCTAAGTTTATTGGGAAAGAAAAACAGTTTTAAAACAAAAAACATCACAAACAACTTAACAAGGATCACAGCCCATGCCTGCTTACCCCAGGTCATCGACCTAAAACCCTGATAATAGAATTGGAAGACTTTCTTTAATAAACTCATGTGAACTATCTATTTTGAATTAAATCAGTGTAAAAATGCAAACAAATATATACAAAAGAACTTAAGATCTTTTAATCCGTAGTGCAATATAATTCTCTCGCTAAATCCATTTACACACACCCATCTCTACAAACACATGAACAACAATAAGTTAAACATGTTTCACACAACAACATGTTTTTAAATACATAATAACATTTTTAATTTAAATCAACTCTAGATAATGTTAGTAAACAGCTCTTTCGCTGATCAATAGTGACTTAACTCAACATATATTTCTAACTGTTAACGTAAGTTTGTCTTTCCTAACATAACCCAACCATTTTAATTAATATTTACAAAACATTGAAGGCAAATTTATTACATACTTTTGCCCACGAAATTCAATTTTTAATATCAAAACACATGAATAGAACTTTTACTTTATTTATTGCCCTATTATTATCATTTGCCAGCTTCGGACAAGCTCCTGATGGTTACTATAATGATGCAGAAGGGAAAAATGGACAAGAGTTAAAAGAAGCTCTTTACAACATTATTAGTACACACCATGCTGTTGGTTATTCAGGTCTTTGGAATGCATACGAAAAAACTGATGCTCGTGAAGACGATCCAACTAAAGTCTTGGATATGTATACTGACATTCCTGGTGGAACTCCTACACATTTATTTACATTCTTTACAGACCAGAATAAAGGAAATAGTGGACCTGAAGGATTCAACTACAACCGTGAGCATACCGTTCCTCAAAGTTGGTTTAAAAAAGCATCCACACCGAGATGTGACCTTTTTCACGTATATCCAACAGACAGCTGGGTAAACAATCTTAGAGGAAGCTTTCCTCATGGAGACGTAGCGGAACCAGTAAGCAAACCAACTAGCAATGGTTCAATTTTGGGTAGCTGTGCAGACGAAGGATATACAGGAACTGTTTTTGAGCCTATCGACGAATACAAAGGAGATATCGCTCGTAGCTACCTATATATGGTAACATGTTATCATAATCAAGTCGCATCATGGGCAGCAAACGGAACTGCATCAGTAGTTATGACAGGAAAATCATTTCCTTCATTCAAACCTTGGTATATCAAAGTACTTCTTAAATGGCACCACAACGATCCTGTAAGCCCTAGAGAGATCAAAAGAAACAATGAAGTTTATAAGATTCAAAATAACAGAAACCCATTTATTGACCATCCAGAATATGTTGAAGCTATCTGGAAAACAGATGCACCTTCAATCAACAGCATTACAGTAGAAGACCAATCTTTTTCTACTGACAGCAAAGTTCATTTTAGCGTAGACTACACTGCACCAAACGGAGTAAAATCAGTAGAAGTTAATTGGGGAACTACTGAAAGCGATCTTTCAAACAAAAAAGCATTGACATCAAAAAGCGACAACAACTATACTTTTGATGTTGATCCTAAAATGGAACAAGTTTTCTTTACTGTTACTGTTACAGACAATAAAGACAAAACAACAACATCTTCTGTAAAGAAAGTTGTTAATTCGGATCTTGCACCAACAGCTCTTCTTACAGAAGAATTTAGTGCAGAATCAACTCAATTTAAGACATTCAAGAACGCAGGAGCGAAAGCTTTATCTACCATGAAAGGAACAGTTCGTTTTAATGCTTATGGTGGATCAGAAGCAGCAAATATCTGGTATGTTTCTAAAGCACTAAATGTTACGGACCAAAAAAGTTTCGCATTATCTCTTGATATAAAGACACAATATGCAGATGGTGGCAATGCAGAGCCATTCAAAGTATACTACTCTTTTGACTATACTACAGGAGATCCTGCTGCTTCTGGTACATGGACAGAAATGAACCTAAATCTACCAGCAGCAAACTCTAATACTCTAGTTAAAGACATTACATCTGGAGATATTAAGGTTGAAGATAACAAAACTGTTTACATCGCTTTCCACTATGAAAGTTCTGGAACAGGTAAAGGACAAACTTCTATGTGGGATGTAGACAGAGTAGAAGTAACTGCAAAATCAGCATCTACAGGAGTAAACGATTTTGAGATTTCTCAAAACATCCAAGTTCTTCCTAACCCAGCATCTGAATATATTAGAATCAACAACACGATGTTGCAAAACAAGATTGAGAAAGTTGAGATCTATAACATCATGGGTAGCATGGAAAAAGTAACACCTGTATCAAGAGCAAACAGCGTAGATCTTTCTATCAACGATCTTGTTTCTGGTGTATATATCATGAAGATTTATACAACCAAAGGAGATATCGTAATGAAGAAATTTCTTAAAAGATAGATAATTTAAGACACATATCTTTTTAAAAGGGGTTCCCAATGGGAGCTCCTTTTTTTATACCAAGATCTCTCGTCCTAGAATAACATTACACCAAACAGGCTCATTAACCATCCATAATCATCACAAACATCCTAACATATACAATCCAAGAGAAAGTCCATCCAGAAAGATAAAACAAGGGTAAAACAAAGGGATAAAGATAAAGAGAGGGCGAATATTATATTCTTACCATGATCTGATCCCAAGAAGTCTGCCTAATTTAGGAAAAGATACACGAATCCATTCTCTTTCTGCATCGATAATCACTTCAGTAAAGGGCAAAAAAAAAGATAACCATTTAAAATGATTATCTTTTCTGTGGGAAATGCTGGATTCGAACCAGCGACCCTCTGCTTGTAAGGCAGATGCTCTAAACCAACTGAGCTAATCTCCCGGATTTTCCTTAAACAATACTTTGTACGATTATAAAAAAGTTAAAAAACTCTTTGTGGGAAATGCTGGATTCGAACCAGCGACCCTCTGCTTGTAAGGCAGATGCTCTAAACCAACTGAGCTAATCTCCCGAAATATCTTCAAACTATACTTCGTACAATATGTAAAAGTAGAACTCTGTGGGAAATGCTGGATTCGAACCAGCGACCCTCTGCTTGTAAGGCAGATGCTCTAAACCAACTGAGCTAATCTCCCGAAATATCGTCAAACTATAC
>JAOARB010000017.1 GCA_025210775.1 Prolixibacteraceae bacterium | reverse complement strand
CTCTTCCCATTCCGAACAGAGAAGTTAAGCCCTATAGCGCCGATGGTACTGCAGAGATGTGGGAGAGTAGGTCGCCGCCGTTTTAGTAAAGGTTCAATTCGAAAGAGTTGAACCTTTTTTTATGTCCATACTTTTCTGAAACCTTCTTTATTTAAGAATAGTGTTCTTGAATATTGGGAAGAGGAACCTCTTCCCGTAAATTGCCCTTTGGCAACATCTAAAGAGAGAACTCAATGAACGTAATTATGGGACTCTAATACCTCTAAATAAGTCGTATATCGTACCTAGAGGTTGGTTCCGCGAGATATATTATTGGGATAGCTAGGTCTTATTATGGATGACAAATTAGACTTGGCACAAAGTATGATTGACAATTTTGCCGATCTTATAGAGCGTGTTGGATTTATCCCTAATGGCAATAGAAAATATTACTTATCTCGTTCGCAGCCTCCCTATTTCTCTTTTATGATTGAAGCTTTGGCTAATGCAGTCAAAGATGATTCTTTATACATTAAATACCATCCATACAACAGAGATTGTTCCTGTAGACCTAAATCTAGAGCTTATTTTGTCACGTGTGTATGATGTATATAAATCACAGCAATACAAGAAATATTTAGATGTGGCCAATACGATTAGATTACGTTGGATGGGTTTATGTGAGAATGTTTACAACAATACCCATAAGTTGTTAGAGAAATATAATGTGGTTGAATTGACAGATACAGGCGGAGGGGAGTATCCAAATCAAGATGGTTTTGGTTGGACCAATGGCGTTTTTCGAGCATTTTGTAATGAGGGTAGTTTTATTGAGAATAATAAAAAATAGAATATAGATTTAGATTCTAGCAAAGATATCCTTGGCTAAAAAGAATGTCTTTGCTAGTGTATTGATATTCAGTTTGTAGTGCTTGTGTTTGTTTGTTGTCTTATTAACGACTGAATTCTGTTCTAAAAAACATAATTATTTATAGCAACTGTTATATATAATGTATACATTTAGGGTATTTAACATATGTGTTTTTGTTGAATAATTATAAGTGTTATGAGAATATATCTATTTACAATATTAACCTTAATATTGTTTTGTTCTTGTGGTAATGAGCGGATTGAGAAAGAGTCCGATATTGAACAGTATTCTAAGTCTGTAGCTACTGGATCTGGAAAATATATTATTGCATATAATGGCGATAAATATGTGAAAGATGATGTTAATATCTTGCTGAAAGAGTTGTCTAAAGAAGAGCAATCACTTAAAAATGAGATGTCTATAGTTTCCAATAACTTCCAATTACGTATCTATAATATTCCTAAAGAAGCGGGTACGTCTAGAATAATAACTGTAGGGAATAAGTCTGGAGCCCAAAAAGAGAGAGGGGATTTAATGATTGAATTCAACTATAAGCGCAGGGATCTAATTATCCAAGGTGGTACGTTAACTAGATTTAATAACGACATCATTCTTTTAGATGCCTTTGCAGATGATTTCCCATTAAAGGTTGAGATCCATTGGTAATATCTTTTTTATGAATAGATAAGGCCGTAGTAAATGATTTGCTACGGCCTTATTTAGTACTGTTTGTTACTCTAGCAAAGAGAATGACACGATATTCACTGATTGGATGAAAAGCATGTCATTCAGATATGCGATAAGAAAGGTTGAGTCTTGACACTAACTTCTCTTTTTACGAATAACTTTATTCTTATAGTGAATTTTCTTTTGTCCAAGTAATGATTTCACTAAGTTTTCCGAAAGCCATACCGACCACGGTATCCGCTGCACCATAATATACAGCTACTTTATCTTCCTCTTTGTCTACAAGAGCAGCACAAGGGAATACCACATTAGGTACATCACCTGTCAATTCATACTGTGTTGCAGGAGCAAGAAGATATGGTTGAGAACGGTAAAGAACTTTTGTTGGATCTTCCTTATCTAAAATTGCAGATCCCATAGAGTATCTGAATCCAGAACAAGTTGTAATCACGCCATGGTAGAAGATCAACCATCCTTCTTCAGTCATGATAGGTACTGATCCAGCTCCAATTTTAGTACACTGCCATGCACTTTGTTCGAAAGGAGTTACTTTCATAACACAGCGATGTTCTCCCCAATATTTCATATCAGGACTATAGCTAATGTATATATCTCCAAAAGGAGTGTGTCCATTATCGGATGGTCTACTTAGCATGGCATATTTTCCATTAATCTTTTCTGGGAATAGAACCCCATTTCTATTAAATGGAAGGAATGCATTCTCACATTGGTGGAAAGTTTTAAAATCGAAAGTATAAGCGATACCGATAGTTGGTCCATGATAGCCATTACACCATGTGATCCAATAGCGATCTTCAATCCAAGTAACACGAGGATCGTATTTATATTCCGATTCGATCATATCTGTGTTTCCAGCAACAAATTCAATCGGTTCATGGTTGATATCCCAATTGATACCATCCTTACTAAAACCTGCAAAGATGTTCATTTGAACAGCTTTGTTATCACATCTAAAGACACCAGCATATCCACCTTCAAAAGGAACAACTGCACTATTAAAGATACTATTAGATGTAGGTATATGGTATCTACCAATAACTGGATTCTGATCGTATCTCCACATTACGTCATTACATCCTTCTGGTCTATCTTGCCAAGGTATTTGAACTTTATTTGTCATGATCTGTATCTTTTTATGTATGGTTTAATTATTTATCTATTTCTTCTTTGTTTGTAAAGGGTACATATTTGGTGATTAAGATTGAAGGGATGGTTGCTATTACAACCCATCCAAAGAACATCTTATATCCAAGCATATCGCTCAATGCTCCACTTATATAGGATGGAATCATTACTCCAAGGTTCATGATACTTGTAGCAAAAGCATAGTGTGCCATCTTATATTTACCAGGCGCGATTTGTTGCATCATAAATAGGGTCAATCCCACAAATCCGAATCCATATCCGAAGTATTCAAAGATGACAGCAAGCGAAATGATTGCTAGATTCTCTGGTTGGAAGAATGCCAAAACAAAATATACCGCAAACGGGATGTTGAAGATTAAAACAAGTTGAAGCAATGTCTTCTTTAGTCCTCTTTTAGAAATATATTTTCCTGCAAGTAGTGACCCAATAACAAAAGCAGCAGCACCAAGGGTTCCGTATATTGTACCTATTTGAGACGTACTTAATCCAAGACCTCCTACTTCTCTGGATGCTTTCAAGAACAATGGAGCCATCTTGATGGCGAATCCTTCAGCAAAACGATATAGTATAATAAAGAAGAAATAGTAGATAATATTCTTCTTCTCAAAGAAGGTCTTAATCACATCCCATAGTACCACAAATCCCTCTTTGGCATTACGCTGTTGTTGGTTGATCGGATTAGGAAGAGTCTTAATATGTACAATACCAATGACAGTCATCAGCACACCCAGTACGACCATCACAACGGCCCATCCTTTTATAACCCCCATCGATTTTCCTAATTCTCCTGCGAGGTATACGAAACCTCCACTTGACACAATCTTTGCAATATTATAGAAAGCGCCTTGCCAACCAATATATTCTGCTTGTTGGGAAGTTGAGAGACTTTCGATATACAAACCATCTGCAGCAATATCATGTGTCGCTCCACTCAATCCAACGACAGCCAAGAGAGCAATGGATAAAGAGAAGAAATTATTAAGTCCTAAGGTAGAGGCTACCATATAGAACATGACTGCAGTGATAAGCTGTGTTAGGATTACAAAGATACGTTTGCTCTTTGCCATCTCAAGCATTGGGCTGATCAAGAATTTAAGAGACCATGGTAGAATAATAAGAGAGGTCCATTTTGTAATTTCAGTATCACTAATGCCAAGATCCTTGTACATCAATGCCGCTGTTTGGTTGATTACAATAAATGGTAATCCCATCGCAAAATATGTCGATGGAACCCAACTTAATGGGTGTTTGGTATTATTTGACATTTGTATTTATTGTTAGTTAGTTGATTTTATTCGGTCTATTAGGGGTGGTCTTAATATACAATTGACCACCTTTAGTTATATCGTGATGGTTAATAAAGAATGAGTTCCATTTTTTGTCATTCCATTTCATATGGTCGATATATATATCCTTGTCCTGTTTTCCTTCTTTGATTATGGTAAATGATTTGCCAGAATAGATTGTAGGGTCTAATTCAATGGTAACCTTATCAAAATAAGGGGTAGTAATGGCGTAGTTCATATCCCCAGGGCAAACAGAATATATTCCCATCATACTATAAACGATCCAAGTAGAAAGGGTTCCTGTATCATCATTCCCTGGTATTCCATCAGGCTTATTGGTATAATCTTTACGAAGAGTATTTATCCATTTTTGTGTTCTCCACTCTTCTCCTTTGATATAGTTGAAAAGGTAAGGATAAGCAATATCTGGTTCATTTGCTGGATCATAATGTTTTGCTGTAAAGCATTCGTCTAAACGTTCAACGAATTTCTTTTTCCCACCATAGAGTTTAATAAGGCCTTTTATATCGTGAGGAACATAGAAACTATAGTTCCAACTCGTTCCTTCATGGAATCCATGTGCTGGTTCGAAATTCTCTCCCATTGATGGGTTGAAATCATCGATAAAAGAACCGTCCTCTTTTTTAGGAACAAAAAGATGATCCTTTCGGCTATAGTAGTTGACGTAACCTTTGGATTGTTTACTAAATCTTTTGGCATTTTTATGATCTCCAAGCTCTCTTGCAAGTTGATACAGATTCCAGTCTGCGATATAATATTCAAGTGCATGAGAGACCGAATTATCAAAATTCTCTGTAAAAGGAACATATCTATTTTTCAAATAGAAATCATTGTCTGGGCGAAGAGGATTGTTCGCTTGTTCTGTCGTTGCAGATTTAAGCATTGCCTTGTAAGCTTTGTGAATATCGAAGCCTCTTATCCCTCTAAGATAGGTATCAGTGATAACAGGAATAGAAGGATCGCCTTCCATTACGTAGGTCTCTCTACCGAAGAGTTCCCATTTAGGCAACCAACCACTTTCATCATACATCTGGATCATCGATTGTACCATCTCTCTTTGTTTTTGTGGATATACCAATGACAAGAAAGGATGGACATTCCTATAGGTATCCCATAAAGAATAGACTGTATACCTGTTTCCATCTTTGACTCTAAGTATTTGGTCAGATTCCATTGCTGGATATTCTCCATTGACATCTTGAAGTACATTCGGATGAAGTAGTATATGATATAGGGCAGTATAGAAAACTTGTCTATTATCTTTTGTTCCTCCCTCTACCTTAATTCTCGAAAGTTCGCTATTCCAATCGTTATAAGTCTGAGTGGCAATCTTATCGAAATTAGAATTTGCTTGTTCCACCTTTAAGTTTTGTCTGGCATTTTCTATCGAAACATACGATACTCCGACTTTGACCTCAATTTGTTCATCTTGCTTTGTGTCGAAACTAAAGAATGTGCCAATATTATCTCCTGCCATCTCTTTGTAGTAGGATCTATATATCTTGTATTTCCCACTTGTTGCAGACCATTGAGAACGAGGTCCTGGTAATGGTTGTTGGAACTTAAAGAAACCTTTAGATTTCGCAGGTTTACTAAATTTTACCACAAAATAGACAGGGAAAACAGCATCTTTATTATAACAGAAAGTACCCAATAGTTTTGACCCTTCTATTTCTGTAGAAGAGACAATCTTGGTATAGGCACCACTTTCATTTGTTAGGCCATGTCCTAGATTTAGGATAATATTTGATTTCCCTTTAGGGAAAGTATACCTACTAATCCCAGATCTAAGCGTAGCACTCACCTCTGCTTTAATTTGGTATTTATCTAAGGTCGTACTGTAATAACCTGGTTTCGCTACTTGGTTACTGTAGGTTGTTCCGTATTTGTTTTTGTCTACCTCAAGATCTCCTGTTGTTGGCATCAGAATGATTGCTCCTAGATCAGGACACCCAACACCACTTAAGTTGACATGAGTGAAACCAGTCATAAATCCGTTGTCCGATACAAAAGGATTGGAAAGCCAACGGGTATCCGTATTAAGTGGATTTTTAGGATGATCAGAAACATTATAAGGTACTACAGAAACCATTCCATTAGGTGCAACAGCTCCTGGATAGCATGCTCCAAAGTTAGAAGTCCCAATAAAAGGATTAACATAAGAAGCGGGGTCTTGAGCAAACACATTGCTCCATATTAGTAAAATTAATATAGAGTAAGTGTGTTTTATATTGATCTTAAAATTCATAAGTGTTTGTTTTTATCTCTTAGTTATGGAATGTATTAGATGGCTTGTCAGTCATATAAAAAACAAGTTCACCTCCTGCATTTATTTCTTTGTGAGTTATGTAAGATCGAGTCAATCGTGTTCCATTAAATTCTACATGATCCACATAAATGTTTTGATCATTGAGCTCTACAGCTTTAATCACAAACGATCTTCCGTTCTTCAAAGGAATGGTTGCTTCTTCTACAATTGGTGCACCTAATTGGTACTCTCCACTTGAAGGATTTACAGGGTAGAGACCTATTGAATTGAAGACATACCATGCCGACATCTGTCCACAATCCTCATTTCCTGCGATACCATCAGGACTATTTTTATACATCTCATGTAATATTTTATGAGACATCTTTTGTGTTAAGTCTGGACGGTTTGCATAATTGTATAGATAAATCGTATGATGTCCCGGTTCGTTACCGTGTGCATATCCACCAATAAGACCAGAAATATCTGGTGAAGCATCTTCTCCTGTAATCCCTTTTTCAAGAGAGAAGAAGCTGTTAAGTTTCTCTACAAAACGATTCTCTCCTCCCAGTAGTTCAATTAACTTATGTGGATTCTGTGGAGTCAACCATAGGTATTGCCATGCCGTACCTTCAGTGTAATCGTTCCCTCTATGTTTCGATTCTGTAGGAACAAAAGGAGCAACCCAATTTCCATCTGCATTTTTCCCTCTTAGAAAGCCTGTCTCTTCATCAAAATAGTTGGTGAAGTTATTCGCTCTTTTGATAAAATATTTGAAATCCTCTTTGTATCCAAGCTTCTTAGCAACGGCAGCAACAGCCCAATCATCAATGCTATATTCAAGTGATTTGGCAACAGCCTCCACCTCTTTGTCTGATGGGATATAGCCTAATTTGTTATGATATCCTTTGCCTCTATTGGGTAGAAGTGACGTATGCTTAATGGCATGGTATGCTTTTTCTTTATCAAAATCACCGATATCTTTAAGTATGGCCTCAGCAATCACAGATATGGCATGATTCCCAACCATACAACCATTGTCGTTCCCTTGTAGTTCCCATACAGGAAGCATGCCTGTCGATTCGTAATGATCCAGAAGAGATTGGATCATATCGTTTACCTTATTAGGTTCGATGATGGTTAAAAGAGGATGCAGTGCCCTATAGGTATCCCATAGTGAAAATACGGTATATCTATCATAGCCTTTAGCGATATTTACTTTGCCATCAGGTGATTTAAATTCTCCATTCGTATCAGAGAAAAGAGAAGGAGCCAACATTGTATGATATAATGCTGTGTAAAAGATGGTGTCAATAGTTTTATTTTTGGTTTTAATCTTAATTTTAGAAAGCTCTGTATTCCATCTATTTTCAACCCATTGGCGTGTTTTATCAAAATCCCAAGAAGCAGGATCTTTTTGGATATTCTCAAGAGCATTTTTTGTACTAACAGAAGAGATCCCTACTTTCATGGTCACCACTTTCTGATCAAATGTAAATACTCCTACTGTTTGATTTTTACCTGTGGTAAATAGGTTATCGGATTGAATAGGGGCAGAAAATTGTGCAACAAAATAAACTTTTTGATCTTTAGCCCAACCTGTAGACCAACGATAACCAGAAATCTGATTTGCAGTATCTTTTTGGATAAACGTTTTTGTTGGTGCATCCCAGTTTTTTGCATATCCGAGATTAAATATAATTGAAGGAGTTCCTTGTTTAGGAAAATGATATTTGTGAAGCCCAACTCTTTCGGTCGTTGATAATTCAGCAACAATCCCTGTGTTGTGCATTTTTACCTTGTAATATCCTGGGGATGCTTTCTCATTTTCTTTATGGTATTTACCAATATAACGAGATATAAAAGTGGCATTGTCTTCTTCCTGATGGTATTCTACTTTCGCATTTGTTGGAAGTACAGAAATGTCATAAAGATCACCAATACCTGTGCCACTTAGGTGCAGATGACTAAATCCAACAATGGTTGAGTCTGAGTTGTGATAGCCCGAACACCAATCCCATCCGCCAGTAACATTGTCGGGACTTAGTTGAATTTGTCCAAAAGGATATGTAGCTCCAGGATAAGTGTGTCCATGTCCACCTGTTCCTATAAAGACATTTACTTTAGAGATAAGATTCTCCGAATTCTCTTTAGAAGAGTGACAACTAAAGAAACAAAACGGTAATAATAACAGCCATAGGTGTTTCATCGTTCCAAAAATTAAGATTCTTGTTTTTTGATATATAGTATAAGAGGCCGAGATGATAAAAAGGGTACTCATGCCTTATAAAATTTCAAAATCAATAATGAAGGAATAATGACGCTTATTCTGCTGTCTACTTCTCTATTTGTGGTATGATGCAATATACAATTTTCTTTTCGAATTCAATTTTTAGCACGCTCTATAGTTCAGTTAATTAGTAATCAAAATAACTCTTTTTCAGGTTATTGTTAATTATCTGGATAATTAGAGATGACTTATAGTACTATTATATAGAATAGTTGTTTTTGTAATTATTTGTTATTCTGGTGTTTATGGCGATTGTAGATATTTTATTCCAGTTTTTTACTCTTTTTAAATAGGATAGATCTGACTATTTTGAATTATGATAATTTTCATGAACAATTGCTGCTATTCTATGTTAAAATTATATAGATGAAAATCATGTTTATTTGCACTAATTCTGCTTTGATATCTCAACTAAAAGTGAGAAATTTCTAGTAGAATTATACAGCAATTAAATGATCATTTGGTAATGATTATTTAAGGTAAACGAAGAAAAATTATTGAATCTTTGTTATTGGTATAGTATTTGTTGTACAGTTAATTATTGTTTTAATTTAATCAGTTACCAACCAATTAAAATGTGTGTTAACCTCTAAAGATTTTTGCTATGGTGATGGATCAACGAATAACAGGACTTAGAATTAGAGAGGGGCGTGAAATGTTACGCGATGGACTTCCTTTCCCTAAACTTAAGGATATTTTAAAGACACTAGGTTTTAATGGTTCTTATCTATCTGAAGGGGTTCGGTTGGCACACGAAATACATTCTATCAACCATGAAAATGAGTTTGTCAGCAGAGATCATGTGGAATCGAACCATATGATTCGTCATGATCGTCGGTTAATTGAAATAGAGTTAGTGAGATTAAGAAGCCTTCTTCAGCTTGTTGTCGATCACGATACTCCTATTTACAACGAGTTGATGCTGTCAGATTCGATTCCATCTGCAATAGATGATTTTATTCAAAAAGCGAATCATTTCTTGGATGTTTTATGTCAACATGACGACATCATGGAGAAGATATCACATCATGGCTACAGTGAGGATCAACTGATGCGTTTTAAAAATCATATCTATCGTCTTGAAAAAGAGTGTTCTGATGCTAATTTGATGAATGACTCGATGAGAGAAAATAGACGTGTTCTTGACTTAAAGATTTCACAATTAGTTGAGTTGGGCAAGAAGCTAGGTATTTCTTCTAGACAAATCCTTGCAAGTTGTTTTTGATATTGAATCTATAATGATCCCCTAAATATATTTAAGGCTGTCTTCTAATAGGACAGCTTTTTTTGTTTCTATTCGTCTTCTTGTGACTCTTGTATGTAGATTCATTTTCAGAGTGATACATTCCATTTTCCTGTTGATTGGGTTAAAGAAATAGGGTATACTTCTTTATATCTTTTCTTAGTCTCCAGAAATGACCTTGGTTAAAATAATAAGTAAATAAAGAAGATAGATAGCCAATTTTGACAGACTGTTTCTGTAAAGAATCACATAGGTTAAATAAAGGGTTTGTCCATGGTTCCTCCATGGTTCGTCCATGGTTTGTCCATCGATTTGGGGGTTTTCGATGGAGGAACCATGGAGCAACCATGGACAAACCATGGAGGAAGTACCTTTCAATCCTTGGTTTTAAGGTGCGTTTTTATGTTCAAAAATTGATTTGTTTAAAAATAGAGGTCATAAAAAAAGAACTGTTTTTGTCGTGAAACAAGATATTGCAGCATAAATTCTATGGTTTGAATAAAGGTGGAATTATGGCGTAAACCTTCAAGATGGTTGTGGTTCTATTTTTTAGACAAAAAAATAGAAGAGAAAAATATATTTCTCTTCTACCAATAAGGGTGGTAATGTTAGACTATTCTGTTTTGTATGTTAATATCTTAGCAGAGGGTGTGCTGAAAAGATACTAAAAGAATACCATGAGAGCTTAATAGAGTACTATACTCTACTTATCACTCTCTTTCCATTTTGAATAATAGTGTTCCTAATATAATCAGGGTGAGGATTATTATTAGTTGTAATATTATTACTTATTTCATATTTATTCTCTTATCGCAATATTATTGTTTGTAAAATGAATTGTTAACGTCTTTTTTCTACTCTATTTGATCCCTTAGGATGGGGGCAGACAAGTGCCTCCTTTAAGATCTTTGTTGTGACTGCTTTGATATAGAGTCCTTAACCAAAGCAGGGGTGTTTATGGTATTTTGTCTTCTTCGTTATACAATGTTAAATGATCATGGTAAACACTCTTGTCCTTATGAATATGGATTTTTAATCGAATCCTGTTTATGTAAAATAGCTATACCCGTATTACATAAATCGTTATGCGAGTTTATTTATACTTGTTTGGGAATAGTAATTCGTTTGATAGTATGGATTGTTTATTGTAAGTTATGTTAATAAAACTAATGGCAATTGTCCTATTATTAATTGAAAGTCATTACATTATATTATATTTGCTTAGACGATTATTTGTATTGAATTATCATAAAGAGGTATCTTTGTTGTTGCTTATGAAAAGAATTTTACTTTGTTTAGTTCTATTTTTCTGTGGAAAGATGATTTATGCTCAAGGTATTGGCGTTGAGTTGATTGGTGGATATAATATTGGTGATTCCAATAGTGTGCTAACAAAAGGGATAAATTTAAGATATGAGTTTACGCCCTATCTGTCTGTTGTTGGAGGACTTTCTCATTGGAACTATCCATTAAAAGGGGAGTGGTTGAAAGAAGATGACAGCTCGTATCTCTTTTATTCCATTGTGGAGAAGGATTATACTGCGCTTACTCCCTCTTTGGGAATAGAAGGATCTCTTCCTTTTTTGGAAAATAAGATTCATTCTTTAGGTTTTATGGGGCGAATAATGTCTTATAACCAATTGTCATCGAAACGTAGCTATGAGCTGGAACAGCAGGGATTTATTATTACCAAAGATCCGTTTTCTTCGAATGATTCATTTAAAATGACAGTAGAAAAAGTGCTTAGTATGGAGTCCAATGGCGCAGGAAATTTCTCTTTGGCCTTTATGGGAGGACTTTATTACAGGTATAAGAGTTGGCGTATCAATCTGACTGTTGAGCAGAATGGAATTGATCTATACTATGATCTGCGTAAGGTGAAACTAGATGACGATATCTATATGCGTAATCTTTTGTCTTCTCCTGGTATGATACTGTGGTGTATGTCTTTTTCTTACAACATACAATTCTAGATAAGATTAGATAAGAAAGGTGAGGTATGTCCAGATAACATATCTGGCAACTTTGCCTATTAACATGTATATTGCACACGCTGTAGGATGGATCTTTAGAAATCCTAAGCCTAATACTATCGCATTGCCAAGACCTGGTATAAAAGATAAGGATGCACTGATTGGTCCCCATCTGTCGAACCGTTCTTGTGTCTTTAAGATCTTCTCTTTAGGTACTCTGAAGTATTTCTCAACCCAGTTCCATTTACCAAGATATCCGGTGTAGTAGGTGGTTTGTCCTCCAATAAAATTGCCTATAGAGGCAACAACAATTGCAGTTACAGGATCGTATCCTCCTAGAATTAGAGCAGATAAAATGACTTCCGAGCTAAAAGGAACAATTGTTCCTGCAAGAAAAGCTGAGATAAAAAGTCCAAAGAGTCCCCATGTAGTTAAATCCATCATGGGGGTAAAGATATAACAAATCCAATATTGCACTAATTTTCCCTTGCTAAGAATATGTGAATTATTAAAAATACCAATTATTAGGTAATCCTATTTCTGATAGACTTATTTAGATAGATTTTGATTAACTTTGCATTAAGGTAAAAATCTAAGATATATGGAAGAGTATTCAACTCGACAACAAAAAGTTGGGAGATTAATTCAAAAGGAGTTAGGGGAATATTTTCGTCTAAACTCTCATTCAGTTTTTGGTGGGCGTATGATTTCAGTAACCGTAGTACGTGTTACTAAGGATTTGGCTATTGCTCGCTGTTTTCTAAGTGTTTTCCCATCGAATGATGTGAAGGCTTATGTAGAAGAGATCAATAAAATCTCAAAAAATATACGTTATAGTCTTGGACAAAAGATCAAGAAACAAGTTCGTATTATCCCAGAATTGACTTTTCAAGTGGATGATAGTCTTGACTATGCGGAAAATATTGACAACATTCTAAAGAAGTAAGAAGAACGATGAAGTACGATCCGATAAAGCGTTCGTTAGGGAAGGTGTTTAATAGAACACCTTTTTTGCGAATAATATTTTATAGATTGCTAGACCTATTATTGTTACGTTCGTGGCATATAAGAAAAGCATTAAAAACGATTGAGTTAGATGATTCTAAAGGAGCTATCCTTGACGCTGGATCTGGTTTCGGTCAATATGTTTATCGGATGTCGTGCTATTTTCCTAATTCTTCTATCTTAGGTGTAGATGTAAAAGAGGAGCAGATTGCAGATTGTAACTCCTTCTTCGGACAGATCGGGAAGGGAGATAAGGTTCAATTTCAATATGCTGACCTTACTACTTTTGTGGAGGATCAGAAGTTTTCATTGATTCTTTCGGTCGATGTGATGGAACATATTGAAGAAGATAGAAAGGTTTTCTCTAATTTCTATCAATCTCTACAAGAAGGAGGACAGCTATTAATATCTACACCAAGTGATCAAGGTGGTAGTGATGCTCACGACCACGACCATGATGATGTACACGGCTTTGTGGATGAGCATGTAAGAGATGGTTATGGTATCTCTGATATTTCAGAGAAATTGAAAGAAGCAGGCTTTAAGGATATTAGAGCTAAGTATAGTTATGGTTTGCCAGGAAAGGTTAGTTGGAAACTATCGATGAAATACCCTATCGTTATATTAGGCGTATCACAATTATTCTTTGTTTTTCTTCCTTTTTACTATCTATTGGTATTCCCTCTGTGTTTGATCTTAAATGTTTTAGATCTGTATATTACACATAAAAGTGGTACTGGTTTAATTGTAATTGCTAAAAAATAAGCTTTGAATTTATCTTTCTATATTGCTCGACGTTATTTGTTTTCAAAGAAGAAAACGAAGGTGATCAATATTATATCATTGATATCCATGGTTGGTTTGGCTGTCGGAGCTTTCGCTTTGGTAACAACGATCTCTGTATTTAATGGATTTGATGATTTGATACAATCACGATTTTCTTCTTTTGATCCACCATTAAAAGTGGTGCCTGTGGAAGGGAAGGTGTTTGACACTTCTACTGTTCCTATGGATAAAATAAAATCGATCCCAGGGGTGATTGATTTTTCACAGACGATCGAAGATAATGCATTATTGAGATATGGAAATAAACAGCTTATTGCTACTGTTAAAGGGGTAGACTCTCTCTTTTTACAAAACTCAGATGTCTCCTCTATGATGAAAGAGGGTAAGGCTAAATTAAAGATAAAGTCTAAAGATGCCATTATTCTTGGAGGAATGGTGGCAAGTAATTTAAAGGTAGGGATCAGATACTTGCGTCCTGTTAATCTATATTTCCCAAAAAGGAGCAAATCTCTGTCTATCAATATTGCCCAAAGTTTTCGCCATAAGCTAGCCTATGCTTCTGGTACTTTTTCTATACAGGCTGAGATTGATGATAAATATGTTTTGGTTCCTCTGGAAATGGCTCGTGGGCTTATGGGACGAAAATCTAATGAGGTGAGCCAGCTGGAGATCTATATTGATAAATCTGCTGATGAAAGCCTTATTAAAAAGCGCTTGGAAGAGATGATGGGACCTTCTTTTAAAGTTCTTAATAGGTATGAACAACACGATACCTATTTTAAGATAATGAAAGGGGAGAAATGGGCTATCTTTCTTATCCTAGTGTTTATATTGTTTGTTGCATCTTTTAATCTTATTGGCTCGATATCGATGTTGAT
This sequence comes from Prolixibacteraceae bacterium, assembly GCA_025210775.1. Classification (GTDB taxonomy): domain Bacteria; phylum Bacteroidota; class Bacteroidia; order Bacteroidales; family Prolixibacteraceae; genus Halosquirtibacter. Next base: position 7,318 of record JAOARB010000017.1, on the reverse strand, counting down.
GATCGATAAGAAAGAGGATATTGCAATTCTTCAAAGTATGGGGGCTCCCAATCGTCTTATTCGTAGAATCTTCTTGTATGAAGGTTGGCTTATTTCTGTTTGTGGTGCGATTATAGGGCTTTCCTTGGGTATCATTGTTTGTTACCTACAACAAGAGTTTGGTTTCGTTAAACTGCAAGGAGGAGGGGCTTTTATCGTTAGTTCATATCCTGTAAAACTTATCTTTTCGGATATCTCTATTATCGCTTTAACGGTAACTTTATTAGGACTCTTTTCTTCTTGGATTCCTATTCGTTTTCTAAAGTTTAATGAGGTTCAAGTATAAGCGAAATAACTTATTTTGATTTTGTTTACGACAGTGTGTTTCACATTTGTGAATACTATTATGACTTTCCTTTTGTATTGATGGGATTTGCCTTTGGCATTGCTTCTGTCTTAATGCATCTTTCTCTGTAATTATAGGTTGTATCTTAATGACCTAATGCATTGTTTAATGAAGTAATAATGACTTCTCTTGGAGTACTTCTTCTCTATACTTAATAGGTAGAAGGTGTTAATAAGGGAGTGTTAAATCGTCTGATCGTAAGTAGAAAGTCAGACCTGATGGTAATGATGGTTGCTGTTTTGCTAAAAACAAAAACGCGATATTTAGTTCTGACCTAAATATCGCGTTATGAATGTACTTTCGTCCTTTAGTAGATTACTTTTGAATGTCATATGTGTATTTTTTTGCTCCTGATTTAATTTTTACTGAAATCATTTCTCCTTCTTCGATAGATGCAAGTGAATATGCAGTAGAGATTGCGTTTTTGTGACCAAAACCGTTTGAGTAAAGAACGTGACTGTTGTCATCAGTAAATACGATAGAAACTTTCTCTTCTGTTGGGTTCAAGTAACTTACAAAAAGTTTGTTGTTTTTGATGAATAGTACAGGTGCGTTAACTACATTTTGGCTAATAACTTCTTGGTTAGCGCTTGTAAGTGCAACTGATGTAATGTCTTTGTCTTCATCTGACATTGTAGTAAAATCTTTCGCAAAAGAGTTGAAAGTAACTGCTAAAAAAACGAATGCTAATGCTAATACTTTTTTCATAACGTGTAATTTTTAATTTTTTTTTCAAATTCACTTATACTATTGCCACTATCGTGCCAAAAAAAGAATGAAGTCTGTAATGTGTTGATTATCAGTGATTGAAAAAAATGTGTTTTTTTAAGTTAACACTCGATTAATGATTATCTACATAAATGTTGTATCTGTGAAAAAAGCATACATTTATGTAGATAATTGTATTGTGAAAGATGTAACTGTTTGTTGTGTAGGGGTGTATGTGTGTAGTAAATGTAAATATGTTGTAGAACATGTTTTTATATTAACCCTAAAATCTACATTTATGTAGATTCTTGTATTGCTGGCAAATTGACACAAAAAAGGTGTTTTCTTGAAAAAAACACCTTTAATATGATGGATATGCTTTTAAATTGATCTAATTCTTTTTGTTTTTGTATTCTGCTGCTTTGATCTTATATTTCGTAAGACGTAATCCTAGCTTTCGTTCGGATATTTTAAGTTGTTCAGAGGTTCTTTTGATACTTCCTTTATTCTCTGATAAGGCTTTCTGGATAACTTGCTTCTCAATTGAGCATATCGTTTCTTCTAGCCCATCTTTTTTATGTTCCCCAATGTTTTCTTCAATCTGAAGTGTCGTAGGTAGCGAGTAGCTATGTATCACATTATCGTGTGCCATAATACATGCACGTTCTATTGTGTTCTCTAATTCACGAACGTTACCTGGCCATGAATACATCATAAGTCTATCCATGGCTCTTTGTGTGATACGATGAATAGATGCATTATTCTGTTTGTTGTATTTCTGTATAAAGTGATCCACCAATAGTGGAATATCATTTTTACGTTCCCTTAGTGCTGGTACAAATAGCGGAAAGACATTGATACGATAGAATAGATCTTCTCTAAATTCCCCACTAGTCATCATCTCTTCTAGGTTACGGTTGGTGGCACAAACAAAGCGAACATCTGTTTTAAGGGTTTCTGTTCCACCTAACCTTTCAAAGGTTCTTTCTTGTAATGCCCTTAGAAGCTTTACTTGTGTTGGCATTGGAAGATCTCCAATCTCATCTAAGAATATTGTACCTCCATCTGCAAGTTCAAAGCGTCCTTTTCGTCGACTATCTGCTCCAGTAAATGCCCCTCTTTCATGCCCGAAAAGTTCACTTTCGATAAGTGCTTCTGGGATTGCAGAACAGTTTACCTTGATAAATGGCTTGTCTGCTCTGTCACTAGAAAAGTGTATTGCATCGGCAATCATTTCTTTACCAATACCACTTTCTCCTCGGATAAGTACTGTGGATTGTGTTTTTGCAACTAGTGAGACTTGGTTGAAAACATCCTTCATCTTCGAACTATTCCCAACTATACTTGAGAAGTTCTTGGCTTTACTTGAGGTTTGCTTTAGACCAATGTTCTCAGCCCTTAGCTTTTCGATCTCTTCCATCTGGTGCTGTTTGGTTTTAACAGCTTGCACAAGCATGGTTCCAATAATTGCAAGAAGTCGCTTTTCCCCTTCGTAACTATCTTGATGTCCATATTGTATGGTGGTACTCAGTGTTCCTACCACTTGGTCATCCTGAAATATCGGAACACAAATGAAAGTATAGTTGTCACCATGGTTGGTGAGTTGATTCATCTTATTGGAGAAGAATTTAGATTGTCCTAGGTTTTCAATTACTACTGGACGAGCAAGTTCTACTACTCGCCCGATAATTCCTTCTCCTACTTTAAATTTTCCCTTAGATTCTTGGGCTGGACTTAAACCATATGATTCTCCAACGACAATCTGTGAACGTTGACGATTAAGTATTGCGAGGAAGGAGCTATCACTTTTAAGATGTTCACATACCATCTTTAGAATAGGGGTAAGTGTCGTTGAAACATCTTGATTTCGAATCAATGTTTTACTAATCTTAAACAAGAGATTCATCTCGTCATTGATGTTGCAAGGCTTTCCTGTATAGTTACATATAGTGTTATCTCTGTCCATTATATTTCATTTATACTTAAAATCAAGGATGGTAAATTTATTCTTTTTTTCAATAGTAACCATCCTTTCTATCCTTCGGTTAGATCTTAAAATATTGATTATTAGTTGATGTAACTAATAATCGTGTTACATAACATGTTAAAAAAACACCAGTACAACCATATTGTTCTACTGGAGTTGTTGTTTCATCTTTTAGATCTACGAATAAAAAGAGAAGTGTCTGAATTAGGGCTATATCTTCTAACGATTATATAAGGGGGAGAAAGATGTTTTACTTTCTTGAATCTAATGTCTTAATTGTGATGTAAATAGATACTATAATTTAGACAACCAATACCTATCAATGAGTCTATATATCTTGTGAGATTGGTTCTAAAAATCAACCTCGATAAAGTAACCAGAATGTTTACGTATATTAAGAACACCATGATCAAATATAAGATATTGACCTTTGATACCTTTTAGTATACCTTCTATTGTTGGGGTTTTGTCGAAAGAGAGAGATTGTATCTTTGTTGGATATTCTTCTACTGGAAAGTCTAATTCCATGATCTCTGCTTCTTCCTTTAGGTATCTTTGTAATTCAGGATGTAGATATTTTGCTGCTTTAGGAATCTCTTGTTCCAAGAGAGATAATGCTCCAACTTCATTTCTTAGCATCTTCATCCAAGAGGTCTTGTCTGTATAATGGTTTTTAAGCTCTGTCTCTATGATCCCTGCAATATGTCTGTTCGGGGTCTGGCATAAGATAGCTGCTGCTGTTGCACCTTGATCAATCCATCGTGTCGGAATCTGGTGATGTCTTGTAACTCCAACTTTTACCTCACTTGAAAGAGCTAGGTATACATAGTGAGGAATAAGATCGTGCTTTTTAGCCCATTCTATATCTCTAGCTTCCCCCCATTGTGCTCTGGATAATTCTGGTCTAACTATTGATGGATCGGCAAGAGGCGAATTTTGAAGACAAGTGAAACAAAAGCCTTGTCCGTATGACTTCCTTGTCTTCTTACCACAATCTACACAATTAATTTGTCCATTGAATTTAAAGGATATTTTTTCTCCAATGAGTTTGTTGAGATCAATATTCTGATCCGATAGTACAAGTTGATATTGAATCGGAGATCCATTATCTGTTTTCATCTTGGAAAGATTCCCTTTATAATTCATCTTAATTGTTGTGTTTGATTTTAATAGAAGAATATTCCTCTCCAGTTATTCATTGGAGAGGAATAAAGAATATGATTAAAAGAATCTTTTGATTCCGATAGTTTTTCGTACTTCTTCAAGAGTTTTAGATGCGGATTCACGTGCTTTCTCTGCTCCGATTTTTGCTACCTTAGCTAAGTATGCATCGTCTTTCTCGATCTCGATAATACGCTCTCTAATTGGTGCTGTGAAGTTAACAATGTCTTCTGCTAATTGTTTTTTAAGATCACCATAGCGGATTTCACATTTGTTGTAAAGATCATCAAAATGAGCTACCGTATCAGGTGTAGAAACAACATCCATTAGTTGGAATAGATTCTGGATCACCTCTGGTTTCTCTTGATTCATCTCTGTTGGTCCAGCATCTGTAACGGCTTTCATTACTTTCTTGCGGATGCTTTTAGGATCTTCTACAAGGCCAATAGCATTACCTTCTGATTTTCCCATTTTACCAGAACCATCAAGACCAGGAATCTTTACCATATCTTCTCCATTGAAAGTGAATGGACGAGGGATAGGGAAAAGCTCGTTTTGGTACATTCTATTGAAACGTTTGGCAAATTTACGAGCCATCTCAAGGTTTTGTTCTTGATCTTTTCCTACAGGAACAAAATTCGCTTTATGAATGATAATGTCTGTCGCCATTAATACTGGGTAAGTAAGAAGACCTGCATTAACATTCTCTGGTTGTTTGCGCGCTTTATCTTTAAAAGACGTTGTTCTTTCAAGTTCTCCTAAATATGCATTCATGTTCATGTACATATACAATTCAGGGATCTCTGGAACATCACTTTGAATATAAAGTGTTGCTTTTTCTGGGTCTACACCACAAGCTAGGTACTCTGCAAGTACTTGACGTACATTTTGATGTAAGTCAGCAGGGGTTGGGTGTGTTGTCAAAGAGTGACAATCAGCGATAAAGAAATTACAGTGGAAATCATCTTGCATCTTAACGAAGTTTTTGATAGCCCCGAAGTAATTTCCTAAATGAAGGTTTCCAGTAGAACGTATTCCACTTACCACAATAGGTTTCATATATCTAATTTTTTGTATTTGCGTAAAATAGAGATACAAAAATAACAATTTGTTTTCAATAGTGTTAAGAAGATGAAGACTCTTTGTTAATAACTAGTAGGTTTCGTGTAAATCATGAAATGAATAATGCTTTTATATCTATCTTTATTGAGTAATAGAGAAGAACCTATAGATTGTCTTCTCAATAGAATTGATGCTAAAATAGAATTGGGTCAAGAATCATTATGAATAAGAAAATTGAAATAGAAGAAAAATATCGTCTTATTGTAAGATTGGCTAAGATGTTACATAGTTATGGAACGTCTTCATTTCGGGTTGAAGGGTATGTTACTAAGGTCATTGAACATTGGAATGTCGATTGTGATATTTTAGATTCCCCTACCTCTTTGTCTTTTTCCTTTTCAGATGGAGGTCATGATGGGAAGGCGTTGCTAGTCAGATCTAAACCAGGAGATATTAACCTTGGTGCTTTAACGAAAGTGACCAAGCTTATTGATCGTATTCTTGATGATGAATGTACCCTTGTTGATGTTAGCAAAGAGCTTGATAGAATTGAATCAGAGAAACCATACTATAACTCTTTCTTAGAGTTTTTGTCTTTTGCGCTTGGTTCAGGAGGATTTTCTCTATTGTATGACTCTAATTGGGTCACTTGTTTTATCTCTGTATTGCTAGGTGGTGTAGTCTACTTCTTATGGAAATATGCTATGCGTCATCCTTTTATGATCGGTATGTTTGAGATAATATCTGCATTGGTTTCAGCAGTATTAGCAAGTATGCTAAGCCTATTCTTCCCAACTTTAAGTATTCCTATCGCTATCCTTTCTGCGGTGATTGTTTATGTACCCGGATTAAGTATCTCTCTGGCACTAGAAGAACTTTCTAGTCGAGGATTGTTAGCTGGAACTGCTAGACTTATGGATGCATTCGTTGTTCTTGTAAAGCTTATTGTCGGTGCACTTGTGGGGGTACAGTTAATGGAGAAGTTATTAGAAATACCACACAGTTATATTGTCGATCCTGTATCTCCTTTAACAAAAGGAATGGCGATTGTACTTCTCTCTTTCTGTATTGCAGCTCTGTTTAATGTCGAAAAAAGAGAGGTTATGTTTGGAGTAATTTCAGGTTTTATTGCTTATCTATGTTCCTATATGCTTGGACAATATATTGGAGAGATCCCAGCTATCTTTATGGCATCGGTATTGGTTGGTGTTTATAGTTCCTTATTAGGAGGTTGGAGAAGAGTACCACCATTGGTCTATATTGTTCAAGGAATTATTATTATGGTTCCAGGTAGTAGATCTTATATTGGGATTACTGATTTCTATTTTAAACAACCGATATCTACAACTGAGAGCATGGGGCAGTCGGCACTTTTTATGTTTGCAGCAATCATGGGAGGTTTAATCATTTCCAATTCGATATTCACATTAAATAATATGAAACATATTTATCAGTTTAGAAAAAGACTTGGCCTTTAATGAAAGTAATTGAGATTCTTGTGTATCCCTATGGATGTCTTTTGAGTGGATACGCAAGAAAGCAAAAGAGGCTTAGGTAAAAATAACCTAAGCCTCTTTTAGTACCCACACACGGATTCGAACCATGATCTACAGTTTAGGAAACTGAATCTATGTGTATCGTAGTGTGTTGTCTATGAGTGTTTTGTGATCTTTTGTGTGTTTGATTGTACAACATTTGTAAAACAAATGTAATTTCTTGGAGTTTTCATCAATAGCTTGATTAATGAAATATTGCTTCACTAATATAGTTAAAAATAGTAACGTTTAGTGGGACTCAGTATTTAATTATTTGTAAGTGCATTTGGTGAGTATTCTCAAAATAATAATGCAAGACAAACTGTCTTGCATTATATATTTATTAAATCTCAAAATTGGCTGTAATTACCTCCGTTTTTCTTTTGGCATTCTTTCCCGATCCATGATTAACACTCACACGTTGGATAATCTCTTTTTGATACCATCCGTGTTCCTGGACAAACTTATTAAGGACTTCCG
>JAOARB010000016.1 GCA_025210775.1 Prolixibacteraceae bacterium | reverse complement strand
GTAGTAAACAATACATCGCGGGGTAGAGCAGCTGGTAGCTCGTCGGGCTCATAACCCGGAGGTCGCAGGTTCGAGTCCTGTCTCCGCTACATAGAGAAATGAAGAGGTTCAATGTCGGAACACTTCAGAGTAGCAAACAATACATCGCGGGGTAGAGCAGCTGGTAGCTCGTCGGGCTCATAACCCGGAGGTCGCAGGTTCGAGTCCTGTCTCCGCTACATAAGTAAAAGGATATTCAATCATTGAATATCCTTTTTTTAGCTCTTTACTTTTGATCCATACTAATGTGTCTATTCTGTGATTCCCTTTTAAATTATAGTATCTGTGATATAAATAGGCTCTGGATAAATTCAATTTCAGAAATATAGAAAAGAGTTGTCCAGTCTTTTAGAGTAAAAAACTGGACAAACTAGAGGTTTATTTATTCAACTTCAATATTTATGGGACCAAGGGTCTTTATTGAACTGGAGTGATAATGATTGCTTCTCCTCCGCCACTAGCTAAAGACAAATTAAGCTTATCGTTCTTTTGAACTATCCTATGAATCATTTGCACTGGATAAGGATTTTCTTTCCAATTGGCAGTCTCTCCATCTTTATATATTTGTGCTAGGTATTCTTTATCTGGGTCAAGAAAATCAAGAGATATTTCTAATTCTCTTTTTTGTTCGTTTGTGATACTTCCTATAAACCAACGATCTCCATCTCTTTCTTTCCTTGCGATAGTTACATATTCACCGATTTCCCCATTTAGAGCAATCGATTTTTCCCAGTCGACAGCAACTTCTTTAATAAAAGAGAATGCATCGTTTCCTTTGTAGTTCTCGGCAAGGTCTGCTGCCATCTGAACAGGGCTATAGATGACTACATATAGAGCCAGTTGTTTGGCAAGGGTGGTATTTACCCTTTTGTCCTTGATTCCATATTTGTCGTATGTCAAAGCAAAAATACCCGGAGTGAAGTCCATAGGACCTCCTAACAGTCTTGTAAAAGGAAGAATGGTGGTATGTGATGGAGAGTTGTTTACAGCAGACCATGGTGCATTAAACTCTTGTCCTAAAGCTCCTTCTCTAGATAGGAAGTTTGGATAGGTTCGTCTTATTCCTGTTGGTTTTATTGGTTCGTGAGCGATGATGTTAATCTTTCTTTTGGCTGCTTCTTCTACTACCCTTTGGTAATGCTCTACCATCCATTGTCCTTGGTGGTACTGTCCATTCTTTATCTGTCCTACATATCCTGTTTTGATTGCCTTTACATTGTGGGCTTGGTAGTAATTGAGAGCAGAATCCAATTGTGATTCATATAATTCGACATTCCCAGAGGTTTCGTGATGTCCTATTAGCTCGACTCCTTTCTTCTTACCATATTCTGTAATTTTCTTGATGTCAAAATCAGGGTAGGGCTTCTTGAAGTCCCATTGACCGAATTTCTTCCAGTCGTAATTCCATCCTTCTACCAATATTCCATCGAAATGATGTTCCGCGGCAAAATCAATTAATTCTAATGTGTTTTTTGTTGTAGCACCGTGCTTTGGTCCTGCATACCAAGTTTGTTGACCAAGGTGCATTCCCCACCAGATACCCATATATTTCATCGGTTTAATCCATTCCGTATCTACATATTGGGTTGGCTCATTTAGGTTAAGAATTAATCTTGAATTGATTAGATCTGTTGCTTTATTTCCAACCTGAATGGTTCTCCATGGTGTTTGTAGTGATCTATCTGCTTTGACTTTTATTCCATCTGGCCATGGCACTAGATTACATTCAAATGAAGTTTTGTTCTTTATGCTCTTTTTAAGTGTCATCGAAGCGTAATTTTTTAGTGCCGCTTCATGAATACTTAAATATACACCTTTAGGTGTTTTCATTGTAAATGGTGTCTGTACTGAATCTAGCTTGCTTAGAATGTTACTGTGATATGGTTTTTCGTAGCTGTCATAATCTACCTCGAAAGCCCATGCTTTATTGTCGGAAGTAAAATTAAATTCGGTAAGCTCATTGGTCAAATAAAGGGAATCGATATTTTGTTGTTGTGGAAGAATGTACCTAAAACCAACTCCATCATTAAAGAGACGGAATTGTAAGATTAGATGTAGTTTGTTTTTTTGTGTTTGTTGAAGATGGAGTGTTATATCATTAGATTTTTCATAGATGAATTGGTCTTCTCCCCATACCGTTTCCCATATGGTGTCTTTTGAACTATGTTCTATTTTTGATATCTCAAATCCATGACTGGCATCAAATTGAGAACCGAATATTAACCCTAGTTTAGAGTCCATAATAAGGGTGTCCTCATTAAATATTACATTGTAGTATGGCTCTCCCTTATCTTGTCCTACGGTGACATTTAGCTGTTTGTTTGGCGATTGAATTGTGATCTCTTGTGGTGTTCTATTACAACTGCTGATAGTTAATGCAAACAGAAGAAAAGCAGAGATATGATAAAATAAGTTGTTCATATTTTTAGATTATGTGTGGACAAAAAAGGGGAAAGAAATATATTTCCTTCCCCCTCTACCTTGTTGTCGATGTTGTGTTATTTTTCAGGAAGAATAGACGATTGGGTCAATCTAAATGATGCTTCTTTTACATCTACTGAATTTGTTCCGACAAATATTTTGAAATCACCAGCTTCTACTCCATAGCTCATATCTTTGCGATAGAATGCTAGGTCTTCAGCAGTAATTTTAAATTCGATTACTTTTGATTCTCCTTTGGCAATAAAGAGCTTTTCGAAGTGTTTTAACTCTTTCACTGGGCGTGTAACACTTCCAACTAAATCTTGGATATAAAGTTGTACTACTTCTTCTCCATCATATTTACCACTGTTTGTAACGGTTACTTTCACTGTAATTTGACCGTTTACACCCATAGATGTTTTGTCTAATTGGATGTTAGAATAATCAAACTTGGTATAGCTTAATCCATATCCGAAAGGATACAATGGCGTGTTAGGACTATCTAAATATTTAGATGTAAATTTCTGATTAGGGTCCATTGGACGTCCAGTATGTTTCATGTTGTAGTAGATTGGGATTTGTCCTACACTACGAGGGAAAGTTACTGTTAGTTTTGCCGATGGATTATAATCACCAAATAGCACGTCTGCAATGGCTGGTCCTGCTTGAACACCAAGGTGCCATGCTTCTACGATAGCAGGAACGTTCTCTGCTTCCCAATCAATGGTTAATGGACGACCGTTCATCATTACCATGATAACAGGTTTGCCTGTTTTTACGATCTCTTTTACTAGTTCTGGCTGTACTCCTGGCAATTCAAGGTTGGTACGGCTTGCTGCTTCTCCACTCCAGTCGTGAGGCTCTCCTACAAGAAGAACAACAGCGTCTGCTTTCTCAGCAGTAGCGATAGCTTTCTCGAAACCTGATTTGTCATCACCAAAGAGTTTACTTCCTTCAGCATAAAGGATCTCAGTGTTTTTAGAAACGGCCTTTTCGATACCTTCATAGACTGTCACTGCTTTTTCCCATTTACCAGCACCAGACCAAGTACCTACAAGATCTCTTCTGTTTTTTACATAAGGTCCAATAAGTGCCAACTTCTTGATGTCTTTGTTTAAAGGTAGTACTTGGTTCTCGTTTTTAAGAAGAACAATACTACGTTTAGCTAATTCGCGAGAAGCTTCGATAAATTCAGGCTTCATTAAAGTTTTCTTCGCTCTTTTTACATTGCTATAACGGAATGGATCCTCAAATAGACCTAAGCGATATTTCATTTTAAGAATCTGTATTACTGCTTGGTCAATACGAGATTCTAGAACTTTCCCTTCTTCTACTGATTTTGGAAGATAATCGTTGAAGATACCACTTTGCATGTCCATGTCGACACCTGCATTGATCGCTACTTCTCCTGCTTCTTTTTTGTCTTTTACATTTCCGTGTTCGGTCATCTCCATAATAGAAGTATAGTCTGTAACAACGAAACCGTCAAAGCCCCATTTCTTTCTAAGTACATCATCCAATAGATAATCATTTCCTGTACATGGTGTACCATCAAGTTCATTAAATGAAGTCATAAAAGTGGCTACGCCTGCATTTAGAGCTGCTTTAAAAGGAGGCATGTAAGTTCCCCAAAGTTCTCTGTTCGAAATGTCGACAGTACTGTAGTCACGTCCTGCTTGTGCAACTCCGTAGGCTGCATAGTGTTTTGCACAGGCCAACATGGTGTTGTTTTTTGAAAGATCGTCGCCTTGGAATCCATTAACACGAGCTTTTGCAATCTCACATCCTAGATAGATGTCCTCTCCTGCACCCTCTGCGATACGACCCCATCTTGGATCACGTGCGATATCAACCATGGGAGCGAATGTCCAATGAAGACCTTCTGATGTTGCTTCAATGGCTGCAATGCGAGCACTCTTTTCGATCCATTCTAGATCCCAAGAACAAGATTCAGCTAATGGAATAGGGAATGTTGTCCAGTGTCCGTGGATCACATCATACCCAAAAAGAAGAGGAATACCTAAACGTGTATTCTCAATATTTTCTTTTTGAAGACGATAAGTAAAATCGGCACTATAGGCATTGAAGATAGCTCCAACTTTTCCTTTTTTTACATCTTCTACATAATTGTTGTTTGTAATAGGACCAGTAATGTCCCAACTGCTAGAGAAAAGGGTTAGCTGACCTAACTTTTCTTCTAGGGTCATTTTGGCTAGAAGGTCATTGACGAATTTTTCCATCTTTTCGTCTTTTTCCCATGGTGCAGATTTCTTATTTACCTTTCCGAAAGAAAAGGTTGTTCCACACATAACCAATACTAACAGTAGTATCAACGATTTAGCTTGCATCTAATAGTAGTTTTGTGATTATTTAATGTATTAAGAATAAGTGTTGTGAGAAGCACTGTTGGACTATGTAAGGCGTTATAGTCCAACAGTTTCTTTTTCTTAATATGTTCTATTTTGTTCTTGTAAGTCCTGCTTTTTCAAGCGCTTTGTTGATCTCAGGATTTTTCATAAATGTATCCCAGATAATCCCTGTACGGTAATTCTCAATCATGACTACAATTGGTCCTTGATCGATAGCTAGATATGAGTTAGCCACCCAGTTCTCACTAATATTGAAGGCATCTTTAAATCCATATTTCCCAAACAAGTTATACTCGTCCATTTCTTCATAGAAAAAACGCATTGCTTCTAATGAGTATTTAGGGGTATATACAATCGAAGATAATGCTGCTGTTGGCGTAATGGTTCCATCGTCATTTTGTGGTGCATGTGCTTTGTATCCTTTAGGATTGTCACTTGCTGTTAGTCCCCAACATTTGTCTCCATAGTATGAGTATTTCGATTGATTCGATTTACACCAGTCTCTATTTAAATTAGTCTGCTTTTTATTACGATCGAAATAAGAAGCATATCCTGCTGTTTGCATGTATTTATCCGTAATATGAGGCGATAGCCCTAAATATGAATAGTGCGTAAAGAATAGTGGGCCACCAAAATCACCTCTATTTAGTGGATTTAACTCCTTAACATAGTTGTCTCCCATCCATCCTTTTTCGTATACCTCTTTATTTATAGCATGAGTTGGAGATGCCAATGCGAGAATATATGCAATATGAGTTTCGTTGAAAGCTCTAAGTGGCATATTCATCTCAAAATGAAAGTTTGGAGACCAATGCCAAAGTAAATATTCTCCTGATTGAGCGAACCAGTCCCACTCTACATCATGCCATAGCCTAGTGATTGTTTCTCTTAGTTCTTTTTCACTCTCATTTTCTTGATCAAAATACTCTCTAACAGTAAGTAAACCTTGAATTAAGAATGCTGTTTCAACAAGATCCGCTCCATTGTCTTTGTGTGAAAATGCAACGGTTTTTCCTGTAGATCCTCTTAACCAATGAGGCCATACTCCATGAAACCTTTCTGCTTTGTCTTCAAGAAAGTGTGTCATTTTATTTAATCTCTGAACCGCTTCTGTACGTGTAATATAATTACGTTCTACACCTACGATGATGGCCATCACACCAAATCCAGTTCCTCCGGTAGTAACAGTGTCTGGTTTTTCGTTACTACGTTCTCTAGTCAATCCTGATGTTGGATGTGCAAAGTCCCAGAAATATTTGAATGTCTCTTTTTGGACTTTATCCATTAATTCTTCATCAGATAGCTTTTTTTCGGTTGTATTTCCATTCCCTTCAGGTGTGTAGTCATCTACTGAAGACTCAGTACAGGACAACAAAAAAGGAAGGATAAATACAAAGCTGTATTTGAATAGTTGTAACATTATCATCTTTATTTTAATATGTTTCGACATTGTTTAGTAACCAGGGTTTTGTTTTAGCTTTCCTTCACTAAGTTCGATCTGTCTTTGTGGAATAGGGAATACCTCATGTTTTCCATCAACGAAGTTCTTTCCGTGAGCTCTAAGCACTTGTCCTGCTCTTCCTTGACGTACTAAGTCGAAGAAACGATCATGCTCCATTGCCAACTCTACTCGTCTTTCGTGCCATATCTTAGTCTCTAGATTATCTGATGTTGCATTTGCAAGTCCTGCTCTATTTCTAACCTTGTTTAATGATTCCAAGGCTAGTCCTGTTTGTCCTGCATGCATTGCTGCTTCTGCATTCATTAGAAGAACTTCGGCGTAACGGAAGATGCGCAGATTCTTATTTGATTGCCATGCATCTCCATTAAAGGTCTCTTGCGTTCTACTGAAATAAGCTTTTTCATTATAGCGTGGATTTGGCGTATCGCTGTTGATTACAGTTCCGTCCCAAAGAGTCTCTCCTGGATAGATCATCGTTGCATCTTTACGTGTATCATTGGCTTCGTATGTGTTGTTAAGATCTTCCGAAGGAGTGTTAAATCCCCATCCAAATTGACCTCTTACACCTTGTGTTTCAGAATAACCATCTATTCCGTTGTTAGGCTTCTCTCCTTTGGCTTGAGCTTCGAAAATAGACTCTTTGTTGTTCTCTCCTATTTCTCTCCAGATTGTTGAATAGTCATTGGCTAATTCATACTCATGAGATGCCATCACTTCATTGGTTAGACGTAGTACCTCGTTCCAATTGTTTTGATACATATATACTTTAGCTAGGAAAGTCTTTGCAGCACCTTTGGTTGCTCTTCCCATGTCTACACTCTCCATTTGACTTCTTTCTTTCAGATGTTCAACGCCAAATTTTAGGTCGCTAATGATAAGTTTGTATATCTCCTCTTTAGATGCTCTTGTGCGTCCATTGGCGATATCTTCAGGACTTGTAGGATCTGGTAGTTTGTCAATTTTAGGTACTCCGCCAAAACAACGTACTAAAGTCCAATAGTAATAAGCTCTAAGGAATCGAGTTTCTCCTTCAAGTCTATTCTTATAATCCTTATCAAGTTCTAATGTTGGAAGAACATTCAATGCTTGATTCGCAAAAGATATTCCTCTATAGTTTGCCGCCCAGATATCATTAAATGAGATACTACTTGAAGTAAAAGTGAAGTCGTCTAGCTCATTTTTATCTGTACCTGTATCTCCAGGATCACTACCTTTATCGGCATCATCAGATGTGATGCTTGAGACACCAATCCATGCAAAAGAGTGTTGGTCCCAATCTAATAAGTTGCTGTATACAGCATTGACCAATTCGGATGCAGCATCATTTGATGAAGAGAAATAATCTTTGGGTGTTTGGTTGACCTGAGGATCAATATCCAGAAAGTCTTTTTGGCAAGCACTCTGTGTAAATAAACTAGAGATTACTAAGCCAGGGATGATTATTTTTGAGATAATTTTTTTCATTTTACAAACATTTTGGGCTTCAAAAGCCGTTTTACATTGGTTACAATAACTTTATTAAAAAAGTAGCTCTGTTTAGAATGATAGATTTACTCCAAATAGATAAGTTGCTGTTGTTGGATAAGCGTTTAGCTCAATACCAGAATTAAGTGCTCCTCCTGGAAGTTCTGGTGTGTAACCGCTATACTTTTTCCATACTACTGGATTGGTAGTCGTTACGTAACATCTTACCTTTTTAATACCTAAGTTGTCAATCCATCTTTTAGGGAATGTATATCCTAATGTAATGTTGTTAATTTTAAAGTAGCTTCCCGATTCAACGTAATAAGACGAAGCTTTAGGAACATTGTTTGATGCTCTAGGAATAGTGTTTGAAGGATTCGTTGGAGTCCAGCGATCAATAAGTGATGCTTCAATATTCTCATTACCCCATCTTTGTCCTTTCTTACCATTGTAAACCTTATTTCCATAGTTGCCATAGAAGTCAATTTGGAAATCTAAATTCTTATAGTTCACATTTGCATTGATTCCGTAATAAAGTTTTGGTTGGTATGATCCAAGATACTCTCTGTCTTCATCTCCAATTACTCCATCTCCATTGTTGTCTTTGTAACGGAAGTCACCTGGCTTAGCATCTGGTTGAATCTTTCCACCATCTTTGTTTGTATATGCATCAACCTCTGCTTGCGATTGGAAAATACCATCTGTTTCAAGTACCCAGAAACTTCCAATCTCATGTCCCTCTTCGGTACGTGTTGTTACTTGTCCATTTCCTAAACTACCATCTACAATAGGCAATCCTCCTGCAACATTCTCGATCACGTTTTTATTGTGTGTTAGATTCACTCCAAGACTTACGTTTAGATCATTTGAGATTTTCTCATTCCAATTTAATGCTACTTCAAAGCCACTATTGCGGATATCAGCTTTGTTTGTTAGGAAACTACTTGCTCCGAAGATAAGGTCAATAGGAGCATCGATAAGCGCACCCGTTGTTAGCTTGTTATAGTAATCTAGTTCACCACTAAATCTATTGTCAAGGAAAGAGAATTCAAGCCCCAAGTCGTATTCTGTTGTTACCTCCCATTTTAGGTTAAGGTCTTTAATCCCTTGAATTGTTGTTCCTGTTACTGGTGTTTGCGCTTCGCCTAAAATATAGTTTCGGTTAACCATCGTAACTAAGAAAGCACTAGAAGGGATATTGTCATTTCCTAATTTACCCCAGCTTGCTCTTAGTTTTAGATTATCTAGAGCAGAGATATTTTGCATAAATTTCTCTTCCGAGATTCTCCATCCTAAACCAACTGAAGGGAAAGTACCCCAACGTTCGTCTTGTGATATTTTAGATGATCCATCTCTACGTATGGTTGCAGTTAATAGGTACTTATTATTGTATGCGTAGTTTAATCTTCCGATATATGAGTTTCTTGCAAATATGTCTCCTCCGTTATTATTGGTAGCAGAACTTTCCGTTCCAGCATTTAAATACCAATATTGTGATTGTGCTGGTACATCTTGACGACTTCCTCCAACCGATGAGTTCTCTGTTCTTTCAGCAGTGGTACCTACCATTGCTTTGATATCGTGTGAGTCATTAATGGTCGTTGAGTAACTTATGATGTTATCCCAAATCCATGTTGCATATTCTCCTCTACCCGTACTTAGGCTAGAAATTTCGTTCTTTTGATTTGCTGAAACTTCGTATACTGGGTTGTATGAGCGGTCTTTAGAATAAGATGCATCTACACTAAATGTAGATTTAAATTTCAACCCTTTTACAGGATTTAATTCTGTGTATGCAGATCCTTGTATCCTTGTTCCCCATGCTTCACTGTTGTTGTAATCTAATGTTGCAACAGGATTACCTACATTGTTTTTAAGGCTATAACCATATTTTCCATTTTCATCTTTCACAGCTACCGTTGGTGCTTGTCTGTAGGCATCTGTAAAAGTCGAATATGGTGCATTGTTTGTGTTGTATCTAGAAATACCCAAACTGTTTCCTACCTTTAGAATCTTTGATAGATTGTAAGTGTTGTTTAGTCTTACAGAAAATCTTTCGTAATCGTTGGTCTTTAGTACCCCTTGATCTTCCATATAGCCTACAGAAAAATAGTAGGTGTTCTTTTCACTACCTCCATTAATAGATACATTATGCTCTTGAGTCAATCCCTGTCTTGTAATTGCACCCAACCAGTCTGTGTTATTCTTTATTTTTGAAAGATCATAAGGTGCATCTTTACCCTCATATGCCGCAGCTTCATTTGAATATTCTGCAAACAACTTACTGTTTGCCATTTTGATGTTGTTAATGATAGAGTGGAAACCAACTTTTGAGTTTACATTTACCTCCATCTTACCTTTCTTACCAGATTTAGTAGTGATAATGATTACACCATTGGCACCCCTAACACCATAAATAACAGCAGAGGATGCATCCTTCAGGATGTCCATAGAAACGATATCTTCTTGGTTGATATTACGGATATCACCTGTAATTACACCATCAACAACGTATAATGGATCTACTCCACCTTTCATGGTACCTACCCCTCTGATTCGAACCATTGGAGCCGAACCTGGAGCACTAGAGTTTACAATTTGAACCCCAGCAAGTTTACCTTGAAGAGATTGCATCGGAGAAAGAGAGGTTACATTTTTTATTTTATCCCCTTTAATACCTACGATAGAACCCGTGATATCTTTCTTTGTTTGTACACCATAACCAACAACCATTACTTCATTTAAGCCTGTTGTAGTACTTTTTAGACTAACATCTATCTTGTTTTGTTTCCCTACTACAACTTCTTTGGCTTCCATCCCTATAAAGCTGAATAGAAGTGTTGATTTTGGTTGAGCTTTTATTTGATAATTACCATTGATATCTGTAATGGTTCCTTTTGTGGTTCCTTTAATTGTTACAGTTACTCCTGGTATTCCCTCATTATCTTCAATTGAGGTTACTTTTCCGGAGACCATCAGATCTTGAGCCCATAGAACATTACCAAGTAATGTTATCATTAGAAATAAGAATAGTTTTTTCATGTGTTCGCTTTGTGTTTAGTTGTTATAAGTGCATGTTGTTGTTACCTTATTTTTAAGGAACATTCAACAAAGAATAAAAGATTTTTCTTTTTGCATTTTTGTTATCCGTTTTCTGTTAGTTTAAAACTGTATCTATTTTAATGTGTTCTAATAATTATGATTTGAGAGTGATTTACCCCCTTTGTTATTTACCGAATTGAGGTAAATAATTAATGGTTTAAGCTTGTATGACAAATATTGCTTGATAATTGAAGACAAAAAAATAAGATGCTGCTATTTATACTGTACAGGCAACGTGTTTTGATGTTATCGCTTTGTTAGTAAGTTGTTTATGGTTGTGTGTTACTGTTTGTAGAGTAGATAAAATTGTCCAATGTTGTGGTAATGTTGTAGTTAATTTTGTATCTTTTCAGTCAATAAATCCATCTATTATAGTCGATGTTGTCATATTTTGATCTAAGGACTCACATAATGAAATTCTATTCCATTATTTATTTAGAGAAAAATAATGTGAACGCTATTAATAGTTGTCATATATGAATGGATGCGATGATAATTTTTTATTTTTACTGATAAAAACCATTATAAACACAATGCGAACACATCTATATATATTGATCTCACTATTTATTGTAATGCTCTCTTCGTCCTTTGCTTTTTCTGCGATGGAGGTAAAGCATGATCGATTTTTAATCCCATATGTTAAGAACTATTCGAAGAAAGATTATAAAGGTGCCAACCAAAACTGGGATGTAGCACAAGCGGATAATGGGGTGATGTATTTTGCAAATTCTGATGGTTTAATAGAGTATGACGGTGCTTTATGGAACCTATTTACTCTTCCCGATAAACAGATCATTCGTTCTGTTGAAGTTGATAAAAAAGGTCGTGTTTACATTGGTGCCCATGAGGAGTTCGGTTATTGGGAGAGAAATACAAAAGGTCAGTTAGAGTATGTTTCTTTAGTTGATAAGGTAGCCCCAGAGTTGATAAAAAATCAAGATTTTTGGGCGATATCTGTAATAGGTGATAAGGTCTATTTTCAATCTTTTGCTCGTATCTTTCGTTTTGATGGAAAACACATTCAGACCCTAAATACCCCTGCAAATATCTTTACCATCTTTAATATTAATGATCGATTATTGGCTAGTGTCGATCATGTGGGCATTTTTACTATTGAAAACGATTCTTTGGTTTTAATGGAGGGATCGCAATTCTTTGCTCCCCAAACGATTAATGTCGTATTGCCTTATTCAGAAGATGGATTCTTAGTTGGAACCGAATCTGGTGGACTCTTCTTATTTCAGAATAATAAGATGACTCCATGGGAGAATGAAGCTTCGTCTATTTTGAAAGCAGCTAAGATTAATAAGGGGGCTCGTGTTAAATTAAACAATCAATATTACTATGTCTTTGGTACTATCACCCAAGGCATCATCATTTTGGATCATAATGGGAAGATCTATAACTATCTGGATAAGATTAAAGGGTTACAGAATAATACAATTCTAGGTTTAAAAGTGGATCATGATGATAACCTATGGATAGGGTCTGATAATGGTATTGACTATGTAAATCTTAATTCAGAGTTTAAATACTATCGTGATAGAGATGGGGAATTGGGGACAGTGTATAGCGCAGCGGTATATCAAGACAAACTTTATATTGGAACCAATCATGGTCTTTTCTCTGCTGACTGGAATTCTACCGAATTAAATCTTTCCAGTGATTTTTCTTTTGTTGAAAATACACAAGGTCAGGTTTGGGATCTAAGTGTGATCGATGGAGTACTATTCTGTGGACATAATAGTGGTACTTTTACTGTGACCAATAGTGGCCTACAAAAGATCTCGGATGTGTCTGGAGGATGGATACTAAGAAAAGTTCCCAATCATCCAGA
The DNA here is from genome assembly GCA_025210775.1 of Prolixibacteraceae bacterium. GTDB lineage: Bacteria > Bacteroidota > Bacteroidia > Bacteroidales > Prolixibacteraceae > Halosquirtibacter. Next base: position 71,951 of record JAOARB010000016.1, on the reverse strand, counting down.
TTTGCTAATCCAAGGGACCTATATTGGTTTGGTTGTATACAGAAAGATACAGGGGAAATGGCGAATGTCTCATATGGTAAGTGGCTTTCATGAACCTACAGAGTTTTTGGAGTTTGACTATAAAGGTAATTTGTGGGCTAGTCATGCCTACAGAGGGTTGTATCGTCTACAATTAAACGCTTCTCTTACATCTGTTTTAACGGCGGATTATTATGGTGCCGATGATGGATTGCAAGAGGATTATAATGTAAATGTTTTTAAAGTTGACCAGCAAATCGTATTTACCACAAGAAAGCAGTTGTTCTCTTATGACTATACCAATGAAAAGATCGTTCCATATAAAACTTTAAATAGAGATCTTGAGGACCTACAATCTGCCCATAAGATTATCCCTGTTGATAAGAATCACTACTGGTTTTTTAATAAAGAGAAATATGCCAAGGTTACATTAAACCATGGTAAGTTGCAAAGGATTGATGCCCTCTCTTTTCAATTACTCCGTGGTAGTACCTTGAGTGGATATGAGAATATCGTTGCCCTCGGCAAGAGACAATATCTTATATGTTTAGATGATGGTTTCTCCGTTTTTGTTGATAAGAAAAATGAGGAACAAGTGTTACTTGATAGGTCTAGTGTCTTGTTTAGGAAAATAAGTTGTGGATCGCAGACTTCTAAGAAACAGATCGAATTACATCTTGGTCAGGTTGAATCTGTTCACAATAGCAACAACAATCTTTATTTCGAATTTTCATTGCCTGTTTATAATTATGGACGAATCAATTATCAGTGGAAATTAGAAGGGTATGACTCATTTTGGACTGATCCGATAGAAGCAACGCGCGCGAAATACAATAAACTACCTTATGGAGATTATTTATTTAAGGTCAGAGCAATGGATACCTATGGTAATGTATCCTCAATTTCAGAATATCGCTTTAAGATTTTGCCTCCATGGTATCTTTCTATCTATGCCAAGATAGCATATGTCGTAATATTCTTCTTATTGATCGTTGTTGTTAGAATGGTTTACTACCGTAAGTTAGAGAAACAAAAAAAGCTTATAGGACAAAGACTACAGCATGAGAATGAGAAACATATCATTAAGCTCAAAAATGATCATTTACGAGATGAAGTAGAAAATAAGTCAAGAGAGATTGCCAATTATACCATGATGGTAACAAAGAAAAACGAACTATTGACACAGCTAAAAGAGCATCTTGAAAAATTAGAGAAATCAGTGGTTACTTCTGCAGCAAAGAAAAGCATGTTTAGTATTAATAAGCTTATTGATGCAGGGATAAACAATCAAGATCATTGGTCTGTCTTTAATGAAAATTTTGATGATGCGAATAAAACATTCTTTTTAAATCTAAAGAAGATATATCCTCAGCTGACACCTCATGATTTACGTTTTTGTGCCTTCTTGAAGATTAATATGACCACCAAAGAGATTGCATCCTTCTTGAATATCTCTCCTCGTAGTGTCGAGGTGAAGCGTTATCGTCTTCGAAAAAAGTTAAACTTAGAACATGATCAGAATCTAGTGGAGTTTATTATGTCTTTAAGTGATAACGATTAGAGAAAAAAAGAGGTTAGCTCCTCTGTTCAGTGTTTGTTCATAATATTTATACAATAATATTTTGGTTCTTCTTACAGGCATAAATGAATTATTGACCTTTCGTTATTTACTCTTTTTGCATATCGAGCTCAATATTTCAGCATAAAATTATACGGGATAAATAAAGGATTAATAGGTGGTTCCTCCATGGTTTGTCCATGGTTCGTCCATGGTTCCTCCACCGATAAGGGTGAAATCGATGGACAAACCATGGAGCAACCATGAAGGAACCATGGATAAACCCATAATCAAACCTTTGTAATTATTTACTGAATTACTCTGTTTATAGCGTCGTAGTAATACCCGTATTTCGTTTCTTTAAGCTGCTGAAGAAGTCCTAATAAACTAGACTAATATTATTATTAACATGTTTGCAAATCATTGCTTAGAGCTGTTTATGATAATTGAAATGAATTGTAGATCTTTTTTATTTGCACTGTTTGATTTAATTCTTGAGTAAGTAGTTATAAACGATACGATAATGTAATCATACCACCAGTATTTATTACATTAGATTGTGCCAGTATCTTATGGAATGAGCCCTGAATAGCAATTCCTAAATCAAAATGATTAGAGATTTGATATTTTGTAAAGATTGTAAGATCTACGGATGGAGACCATCTATATAGAGAGGTCTGATCGTTCGTAAATGTGTAATCAAAATATTTACCATCAAGATAATTAATATGAGAAAGCTTATAACTAGCTCCTATTTTTGCTTCCGCTTCTAATGACCATCTATTCTGTTTTAGCAGTTGATAGTTGATTCCTCCTTTGAAATGAATAAGCTTTATTTTACGGTCAATAGTGCCATCTATCTCATCATTGTTGTAATAGTTGCTTTTAATATTTAGATACTGAAGATCTGCTCCTCCAACAAGCTTTAGGTTGTGGTTTAATCGATAATATAGATATACACCAGTAGCACAATATTTACTCTTATAGCTGTCATTGTTCGAATAGTCCTCAATAAGGAATGATTTGCCATAGGAGACAGAGGTCATTATCTCTATTCTATGAGCTCTATTTTTTGTCTTGGAACTATCTGAAATAGCTTTGATATCAAAAGAATCTTTGACATTGTGATCAAGTATATACATCTCTTTTGTATTAATATGATCTAGCTTTTCTTTACGTTCTTTATTATCCGTATCGGTGTAATTATTCGTGTCTATTGGAGCTGTAATACTCTCTTTCGTATGGAGTTGTCGGTTAATATTCTCTTCTTTCCCTTTTTTTGTTGAAGCTTCGTAACTATTTGTATTGGATGAAGGAATTAGTTGATCCTGACTTGAACTCTTTTGTTTAATCTCAGTTGTTCTTCTATTTGGTGAGACATGGTAAGCATCCTCGCTATTTGATTCCGTTATAACATCTGGTTCAACTATCTCTTGAGTTGTTTCTTCTTGCTGAAGCTGTTGGTTAATAATGACAGATGTTCCAGTAATACAAGCTATTCCAATGGTCGCTTTTACAATGTTGTGGCGTCCAATTTGAAAAACCTTATCTCTTACTTTAGAAGCCAGTGATTTTGAAGATATAGCTTTACTGCTTGCACTTTGAGTTTGTGCAAGAATCTCCTGAAACATCCCTTCTGGAGCTGATGCCTTATAATTATCTGCTTTCTTCTTAAGAAGATCTTCAAATCGTGATTCACTCATTACTTCTATTCTGTGATGGTTTGTACTATGATTTTTTGAAAAGCTTTCTTTGCTTTATGGTATTGTGAACGTGATGTGGCTTCTTGGATATTTAAAATCTCCCCAATCTCTTTATGCGAATACTCTTCTATCGCATATAGGTTTAGAATCGTTTTATATCCTTTCGGTAGATGGTCAAGCAGAGTAATTATCTCCTCCATCTCTAAGTTTTGCATCACTTCAGTAGAGTGTTGTTCTTGCTCTTCTGTTATATCAATTTCATTTTGTTCTATAGAGATTAAATTTTGAGATTTCTTTATTGTTTGAATGGCAGTATTGACTACAATTCTTCTAGCCCAAGCCTCAAATAAAGATTTCTCTTTAAGCTTATCAAGATTATTAAAGATCTTGATAAATGCTTCTTGCAATATATCATTCGCTTCATCTTTAGAGTCTGTATAACGTCTACATATACCTGCAAATGTCGGAGCGTATTGATTATATAATCTCTCATATGCTCGTTGATCGTTATGCAAACACTTCTTTATTAATCTTTTTAAGTCCATTAATTATTGTCTGTAACCACATCTATCTACCTTACTATATTAATAAGACTACCTCTTTTGAAAAACGTTGCTTGTATTTGATGAAAAAAAATAAATATTTTTTTATTGAAAAAAATTATTGTTGTAATTGTTTGATAGTCATTTATTTGGATGTTTTGTGTAAAAAATATTTTTTTTGCGAGGCAACGAATTCAATATGATAGGGTCTTTAGAGTGTAACTACCTCGTAGAGAACAATAGTATTAACATAAATAATTAATGACATTTATTATGAAACTTTTATCAAAACAAACATTCGTATTTGCACTTCTAACTTTATTCATTGTAAGCTGTAGTAAAGATAAATCTACTCCATCTATTTCTGCACTAAACACAGAAGTGGCTACTCTAAAACTTGTAGATGATACGTTTAAAACGCCTACAAAAGAGCAAGTGAATAATGTAGAGGGAACATGTACTGCTTGTGAGATGTTGTATTATAAAGATGCAAAGAAGGTAGGAGAATGGGATAGCTTTGCAAAGAATTTTACGGATGTAGATAAGGCAAATAAATACAAGATCACCGATTCTAAGTTTATTGTTACAAAGACCATTACAGAAGATAATATTCTAAAAGAAGAGTATGCATATTCTCTTAAAGATAATGGTAGTTTGGTTATTGATGGTGTTGAATATATCGCAAAAATAAAGGACAATAAACTACTTCTATTTTTTGATGTTACTACAATGCAAAAAGCAAGTGATATTTTCCTAGTTACTCTAGATAATGCTTATGGTAAGAGCCTAGAGAAAGAAGGTAAGGTAAAAGGATATGGAAAGATAGAATTTACTATTGCAAAGATTGTTGCTGCTAGTTCGGAACAATAATTGCTCGATACTTGCAATAATCTATTTTAGATAGCGTTACTGCAAGTTGGTTCATGTTTAATTTAAGTCACCATAGGATGATCTAAATTCAATTGCACCAGTTATAACGTTTTTGTGTGAAAGATAAATCATTTTAAGTTTTAATACGCCTAATTTTGTTTAGGCGTATTTTTTTTGCTTTTCATTAAGCCCGTTATGATATGAATAATGAAAAAGAGAATGATTTCACTTAATATGATCGATGCACCTGAAGGAATATCAAGAAGGTAAGAGAAATATAGCCCACTGAAGATTCCTATGAACCCTATCCATATCGCATTAAGCATCATATATCTCAGCTGTTGACTTAACTTTTGTGCTGTTGCTTGAGGAATGGTCATCAGTGAGATAACCAAGATAATTCCTGATATACGGATGTTAATAACAATGGTTAGTGCTGTTAGAATGGCAATAACATAATTGATTGTTTTTACTGGTAGTTGTAAGGTCTTGGCATAAGATTCATCAAAAGCAATTGCTGTGATTACCCTATGAAATAAGATAAATATTAGTGAAAGAAGAACGGTAATTCCAGTCATCCAATATAAATCATTGGTACTAACGGTCAGTATATCTCCAAAAAGATAACTCATCAAATCGGGAGCATATCCTGGTGTAAGAGAGACAAAAAGAATACCTAATGCCATTCCTGATGCCCAGATCATTCCGATAGCTGAATCTTCTCTTATAGAGGATTTGGAACGAATGAATTCGACCAATGAGGAAGATAAAATTGCAAATACACCAGCACCTAAAAGAGGATTAAACCCAAGTAGATAACCTAGTCCCACTCCACCAAAAGAAGCATGGGTTATTCCTCCACTAATAAAAACCATCCTTTTGGATACAATATACGATCCAATTATTCCACATGAGATGGCTGCCAATATTGCGGCAATTAGTGCATTCTGGAAAAATGAATAGGAAAATAGTTCTATCATGATTTTTTATTTGAATCGGTATGGGTGTTAAGCATTCTAAATGGAGATGAACTATGATATAAGAATGATGCAGGACAAGATTTACCATCTTTGGTTTCTTCTGTATCCATGCTATGGAAATGTAAGGTCTTGTTTACACAAGCCACCTTTTTGACATATCTTGTCACTGTGCCAATATCGTGAGACACCATAAGGATTGCCATCTTCTTATTTAAGTTGCTAAGCTTTTCATATAGCTCTTGTTCAAAGATAGTGTCCACATATGTGTTAGGTTCATCTAGAATAAGAAGCTGTGGTTTACTGATTAATGAACGACAAAGAAATACCCTTTGGAGCTGTCCTCCGGATAGTTTGCCGATATTCTGGTTAGCAAAAGTATCTACTCCCATCTCTTTAAGTAGAGATATAGCTTCTTCTTTATCTTTAGAAGAGGAGTTGTTGATTAGTCTGTTTTTATTGATCTTACCTGATAAAACTACGTCAAGAACAGATATTGGGAAGGATCGATCAATTTGGTTTATTTGGGGTAGATATCCAAATATACTATGCGAGCTGTCTCCTTTAGTATGCCATTCAATTTGACCTTTAGATGGAGTAATTAGTCCAACAATTGTTTTTATAAGTGTTGTTTTACCTCCTCCATTAGGACCAATGACTGCAATAAAATCTCGATCATAGAGCTTTAGGTTTATATCCTTAATAATCGTATTTCCTTCGTAACCAGAAGAGACCTCTTTTAATTCAAGGAGAAGACTTTTTTCATTTGTTTCCAAGTTGTTCATCTTTTAAAGATAAGGATGCAATAATTATTTAGCGACAATAGCATCTCCAATTTCTATCATGACCTTAGGCCAATCATAACCTAAAGGATCAATCGTAATTACTTTACCATTAATCTCTTTGGCAATAATCTCAGCATTTGAGGTGTTGAATTCTTTTTGAACCAAGATGGTGGATATATTTTCCTCTTTTGCGATCTCTACAATATGTTTTAGCTGCTTTAATGTAGGTTTTTTACCTTCAAATTCAATAGACTCTTGATGTAGGTGATAGTATTCAGATAAATACCCTAATACTGGATGAAAAATAAGAAACTCTTGTTCTTCTTTATGATTAAGCTTTTGATCTAATGCTGTTTTTACTTCAGCTATGGTGTCTAGAAGATGTTTTAGATTTCTATGATAGAATTGTTTATTTGCTGGATCAAACCTTAAGATTCCTTCATAAATATTATGCGCAATAATCTTCGCTGTTTGTGGTGCTAACCAGATATGTGGATCGGTACCATGATGATGATGATCCCCATGATGGTGGTGTAGACATCGTGATGGCATCCCAATACTACAGTTGATAAGTTCTGTCTGAGGGTGTTCTTTTTGCCAATTATTATCCCATCTTTCTTCAAATCCTAACGCCCCAATCTTAAATAGAGCCATTGCTTGTTCTAGTGACGCAATTTGTTTTGATGAAGGAGCAAAGGTCTCTGGACTACTTCCAGGGGGAACCAATACTTTTACTTCGAACCGATCTTTTACGATTTGATCAACAAAATATTTTAATGGCTGAACACTAACAAACAGAATCGGCTTTTGTGATGAATGGGACGATTCCTGAACTTGTTTGTTTGGTTTACAGCTAAAACATATGGTTGTTAGAACAAAAATGGCATATATATATTTTCTCATCTACTGACTCCTTATTGATGTTTGAGATTTGTCTCAGATATTTTTATAAAAAAGAAAACATTACGATTTTTTCTTTTTTACTGGAGGTACTGGATCGTATCCGTGAGTTCCCCATGGATGACATTTACTCAAACGTTTGAACGTTAAATATAGACCTTTAATAGGTCCATGTTTTGTAAGTGCTTCTAAAGCGTATGCCGAACACGTCGGGGTATGTCTACACGAGGGAGGTGTCATTGGTGAAATGACATTTCGGTAGAAATAGATAGGCAATTTAAGAAGTTTTACGGCAAAATTCTGTAGTGCTTTTTTGAAGTTTCTCATTGACCCATGCTTTAGACTCCCAAAATTAGCGATATTGTCTTATTTAGAAAAATTCTAGGTGAATGATTTTGAAAAATAATAACGAAATATGGATCTTTTAAATAAAATTAATGAAATAAGATAGATTACTCTTTTTCTGATTGTTTGTCTATCTTTGTGGCGCAAGATTTTTTGATCTATGCGTATATCTTTATTTGTTGATAAATAATGGAAAATCAGATTCAATCGAAGGAACGATTATATGGGAAGACATTAAAAGAGTTACAAGAGATTGTAGCAAAACATAAATTCCCAAAATTTACAGCCAAGCAGATATCAGAATGGTTATATAAGAAAGATGCAACCTCTTTTGACCAGATGACCAACCTTTCGAAGAAAGCACGTCAGATATTAACGGCTGAATATGAGGTAGGTCTAGAAACCTATATAGATAGAAAAGAGAGTGTTGATGGTACGAAGAAGTTTCTTTTCCAGATGGGGGAACGTCAGTATATTGAGACGGCAATGATTCCTGATGGTGAGAGACGCACCGTTTGTGTTTCATCACAAGTTGGATGTAAAATGAATTGCCTATTCTGTATGACAGGAAAGCAAGGATTCCAAAATCAATTGACTGCAAATCATATCCTAAATCAGTTAAGAATGATTGATGAGTGGGGAAGCATCACCAATATCGTGTATATGGGGATGGGGGAACCTATGGATAATATCGATGAAGTATTAAAGAGTCTTGAAGTGATTACTTCTGATTGGGGCTATGCAATGAGCCCTAGAAGAGTTAATGTCTCGTCTGTTGGAATTGTCCCTAATTTAAGAAGGTTCTTAGATGAAAGTCAATGTCACTTAGCTATTAGTCTCCACTCTCCTTATAGTGAAGAGCGAGAGAAGATCATGCCTGTCCAGAAAGCTTATCCATTAGAAGATGTTCTTCAGTTGATACGACAATATGACTTTACAGGTCAACGACGTGTCTCTTTTGAGTATATCGTTTTTGCTGGATTGAATGATACACCTAAACATGCGAGAGCGTTGGTTGCATTGTTAAAAGGATTGGATTGCCGAATGAATTTGATTCGTTTCCATGAAATACCTAATACACCATTGAAAGGTACAGACGAAAATCGCCTTCAGATGTTCAAAGAGATGTTAAACGACAAAGGATTGTTGACAACTATTCGTGCTAGTCGTGGAGAAGATATCTTTGCTGCCTGTGGATTGTTAAGCACACAGAAATTAGTAGACAAAGATAAAGATAATCAGTAGTTGTTTTTTATCGAATCATTAAAAGAGACGTTGAATTCTATATATAACCAATAAAGAATTCAACGTTTTTTTTTTATCTTAAATTAGTAATATTGTACCTCCAAATGGTAGATTATTAGTTGATTGTTATGTAAATTAGCAATTTGAAGTTAAAGATTTAATAAAAGCACCCTTATGATATCTACGAAAAGAGTACCTTATTTTGCCTATTCAATTTTTTTGTTTCTCCTGATTTTAACATCATGCGTTTCAAAACGTATGTACAAAAAGGGGGTGGCGTTGGAAAAAGCAAATATGCCTTTAGAGGCTGCGGGGTATTATCAAACTGCAGTGGAGAAGAATGCTAAAAATGTAGACGCACGCATTGCATTAAAAAGAACTGGACAGTATGTTGTCGACTCTTATTTTAAAGAGTTCTATGGCTATTACAATTCCCAAGAGAATGAACATGCTGTTGATAAATACCGTCAAGTAAAAAGCTATTATAGCCACTTAAGAAACCTTGGTGTTAGTTTAACATGGGATGATAAATCGGAGAGTTATTACGAAGAAGTAAAAGATGCTTATATTGCTGAAGCTTATCTGAAAGGAGTTCATCTTTTGGATGAAGAGAAATTTAGAGAGGCAGCTCCTGTCCTAGATAAAGTCTTTCAACTTAATCCCAACTATAGGGAAGTAAAAGAAAAGCGAAAAGTAGCAATATACGAACCTCAATTTCGCAATGCCCAGTTTCTGTTAATGGAAGGTGCTCCTCGAAGAGCTTATGGGATTTTTGAGAAAATACTAAGCCAAACAGGCGATTATAAAGATACCAGATTATTAAAAGAGGAAGCTCTTGAACAAGCTACTCTTACAATGGTTATTACTCCATGTGGATATGCTAATAAGATGGGAACAGATGCACGATCTATTAGTCCAATGGTGGTAACTCATGTCAAGCAAAATTCTTCTCCTTTCTTTCGAATTAAGGAAGATCCAAAGCAAGCATATTTCAGTTTAAACTATGATGACTATATTAAATATATCTATAAGCTTGGTGCCAATGCGATTGTGAAGATTGATCTTTTGGATGTACATTATGGTATTGGAGATCTTGTGAAAAGATATAAATGTGCATATACTAAATCTTACGTTACTTATAAAGATGAAGAAGGTAATGAAAAGAAAAAAGCGGTATACCACAAAACTTATTATAAAGAGTATAGTACTTCTTCATTGTTTCGTTATCGTTACCAATATTCATTGGTCTCTACTTTAACTGGTGAAGTATTACAAACAAAAACCTTTGATGGAAGATTTGAAGATAAAGTGCAATATGCTCTGTATAAAGGGAATTACAGATCTCTAATCCCTGGTTATTTTGAGTCGAAAGACAAAAAGAGTGATAGCGATCAAGTATATGATAATGAGCGTGCGATACGTGATCTGAGAAAGCAATTTAATGCAAGACAACGATTGTTGCCTGTTGCTGATTTCAAAAAACGTGCGGTGGAAGATATAGCCCAAAAGATTGCAGCCGATATTGTTCGTTATAATGGAGATAAACAAGTAATGCTTGAAAATTAGATTTTTATGAAAATATATTTATTGTCTAGAAAGATATTGGTTTTAGTATCTTTTACTTTAATATTATTTAGTTGTTCTGCCCCGAAGAAGGTAGTGACTCCGATGGCCGAACTCCCACAATGGGTGCAGCAACCACCTATTTCAGACTTCTATTACACTGGTTTAGGAAGTGTTGAAAAGACTCCTTATAACGTGAATGATTATCGTGAGAATGCTAAAAAGTCTGCACTTTCTGAGATCTCTTCAGCAATCTCTGTCGATGTTAAAAGTAAATCGTCTTTATCACAAACAGACACTCAAGAGGGCTTCTCTCATAACTTCCAATCTCAGGTAGTGACAGAAAGTACCCATCGCCTTGAAGGGGTTGAACTTGTTGATTCCTGGGAAAACGACAATGTCTATTGGGCTTATTATCGTCTCTCTAAGGTAAAATATCAGGAGCAACAAAAACGAAATAGTGAGCAGGCTATCGAGACTGCTGAAGATGCTGCTAGCTTGGGTGATAGTTCTTATCAACAAGGAGATCTTAATAAAGCAATGAAACAGTGGTCTAAGGCTCTTGTTGCTTATCTAACATATAAGGATGATATCGAAAGACTTGGGTTAGATACTAAGTTAGACCAAACTATATGGAATAAGATAACACAAGCGGTGAGTAAAATGCGTTGGCAATCTCCGCCTTCTTTCTCTGGTGTAAGAGGAACATTATGGGACAGTTCGATGCGTCGTTTTGTTCTATGGAATGCGGATGAGAATAGGTTGTCTTCTATCCCTGTTGCCTTTTCTATAGAGGGAGGACATGGACTGCAAAACTTCCAAGGGGTGACCAATGCCCAAGGGGAAGTAGTGGTTCCAGTTTCATATATCTCTTCTCCTAATCCTGAGATGAAATTAATTGTAAAGGTGGATCTAAAAAGATGGATTCGTCAATTAACCATGGATATCAATATTCGTAAACAGGTGGCTAAATTAAATGCCATTACTGGTACGATTTTGATACGTATTGATACGCCTAAAATGGATATTCACTCCTTAGGTAAAGATAAATGGTCTAAGAAACTAGATCATGCATGGCGCCAAAAGATACAGCAAGATGGCCTTTGTATTATCTCTTCTAAGAATATTCACTATCGCTTGAATCTTAATCTAAGATCTACAAGCTCAAGAAATGCTTTTGGTTCTTACACTGTGAATTTCATAGGAGAGGTTATAGTAAAGAATCGCCAAGGAGCAGCTGTATGGCAGTATACGATTGAGAGATGTAGTGGAGTCTCTATTGATCAAGAGGAAGCATACCAGCTTGCTTATAAGAAATTGGTTCAATGGTTAGACTACCGTGCTTATCCTAGAATGTTGAAATCATTGCATTTGAAATAAGAATAATCTTTACGAAAATAAAAAACCCCCCTTCTATTGCATTTAGTTCGCAAATAGAAGGGGGGGATATTTTTTAGGTAAATGTCCTAGAATACTATCTTTTCATGATTCCATAACATAGAATCTGAAGAATTGCATCTACACTTTTTTCAAGATCACTCTCTTTATAGTTGCCTGCAGATAAGGGCATCTCCAATCCTTTGACTGCTGTCGTAATACCGATAGCTGCTAAAGTAAAGTCTTGGATTGCAAATCTTCCACGTCTTGCTCCATCTAATAGAATACGCTTCATCATGCGTATCTCTTCTTGATCATAGGTTGCTTTCATTGATTCAACAAAGCTGACTGCTGCAGTATCATTTTCTATTGCATTATAGAAGTTGGCAAGCTGTCTATATGTTGTAATCTTTGTCAATATGTAATCTCTCAGTTTATCTTCTGGGTCTGTGTCTTTTCGAAGTACTTTAGAAAGTTCTTGACGAAGAATGTCTGCTTCCTTTTTGATCACTTCTTGGAAAATATCCTCTTTGCTCTCAAAATAGTAATATAAGGAACTTTTCCCTTTGCGTACCGCATTCGCTATATCATCAAGAGTGGTCTTTTTATAACCATACTTGCTGAATATATCTTGAGCAATAGTCAAGATATTTTCACGAACTGCGTCTTTTTTGGTGTTCACGTTTTCGTTCTTCATGAAGCTCTGTAAGTTATTTTCTTCTGCTTTCACAGACAAATATAATTTAATTTTTTTAAATCGCACCCTTGACAAGAACCTAACAAATTGGATCCTATACTAATTCAAAATCTAATTGTTTTCGCTCCAAGTTTGCTTTTGCGATTCGTACTTGTAGCTTATCTCCCATTTGATACTTATTGTGGAAGGCCTTTCCTACAATACAATAATTCTTTTCATCAAATTGGTAATAATCATCACGCAACATCGATAGAGGAATCATTCCTTCGCATTTGCTTTCGTCCAATTCGACATAAATCCCCCATTCTGTTACGCCTGATATCGATCCATCAAATATCGAGCCAACCTTGTCTACCATAAACTCTACTTGCTTATATTTGATCGAAGCACGTTCGGCATTGGCAGCTCTTTGTTCTCTTTTAGAGGCGTGTTGACACATCTCCTCATATTTCGATTCTTCTACAGAATGTCCACCTTCTAGGTATTTAGCCAACAGTCGATGTACCATCATATCTGGGTAACGACGTATTGGAGAGGTAAAGTGACTATAGTATTCAAAGTGCAATCCGTAGTGACCGATATTGTGTGTTGAGTATTCTGCTTTTGCCATGGTTCTAATGGCTAGTGTCTCAATAACATTTTGTTCAGACTTGCCATCTACGCTACCCAGTAATTTGTTCATTGAAAGTGCGATACTCTTCGCTGAGTTGGTTTGAATACCATATCCGAAGCGTTGGATAAAACGATTAAAGTTATCTAGTCTTTCAGGATCTGGCTTATCGTGAATACGATATACAAATGTTTTTGGTTTCTTGCCTCCTGCTTGTTTGCCAATAAATTCTGCAACACGCTTGTTTGCAAGAAGCATAAACTCTTCAATTAGTTTATTGGCATCTTTACTCTCTTTGAAATATACGCCTGTTGGTTTACCAAGTTCATCTAGGTGAAACTTAACTTCGGTTCTTTCAAAACCAATACTGCCATTATTAAAGCGGTCTGCTCTCAATTCTTTGGCTAAACGGTCGAGCGTAAGAATCTCCTTTTTAAACGGACCATCTTCGCCTTCTATGATCTCTTGTGCCTCTTCATATGAGTAACGACGATCTGAATGAATCACTGTTCTTCCAAACCACTGTTTCTGGATCTCAGCATCATTGTTTAATTCAAATACAGCCGAAAAGCACAATTTATCCTCATTAGGTCTTAGTGAACATACTCCATTAGAAAGATGTTCTGGAAGCATTGGAACGACTCTATCTACCAAGTAGACAGAAGTAGCTCTTTCATATGCTTCTTCTTCTAACATTGTATTGGGTCTTACGTAATGCGTTACATCAGCGATGTGTACTCCAATTTGCCAGTTTCCATTATCTAGTTGTTGTATCGAAAGAGCATCATCAAAATCCTTTGCATCCTTAGGGTCAATTGTAAAGGTAGGAACCTTTCTAAAATCCCTTCTTAGTGCTACTTCTTCTTCTGTAATGGCGTCATCAATACTTTGGGCATATTTCTCTAATTTAGCAGTGAATTTGGTTGGTAATTCATATTCAGCAATAATGGCATTCATTTCTGCCTTGTGATCTCCAATATCTCCCAACACTTCGACCACTTCTCCAAAAGGATTCTTTGCATGATCTGGCCAATCTGTAATTTTGACTAGTGCACGTTGTCCATCTTGGGCATTCTTGATTTTATCTTTAGGGATAAAGATATCGAAGTTCATCCTTTTGTTTGGAATAAAGAAATTGAAGTGCTTAGAGCGTTGAATAACTCCAACCATCGCCTTTTTACTTCGTTTGACAATCTCTACAACTTCTCCTGATTGTTCTTTATTCTTTCTTTTTGCATGAAGCAACACTCTTACCCTATCTCCTGGTAATGAGCGATTCATTTGCTGTGCTGTAATAAAGATTGGCTCAGTCGCATTTGCTGTAGTTACAATACCATTACCTTTGGCTGCCATCTCTATTATTCCTTCTACATAGCCAGCATGAGCATCGAGTTTATATTTACCACGAGACTCTTGAATGATAATCTTTTGATCTTCTAGTTCAAATAGGATCACCGTGATCAATTGCTTCGAAGGCATATCTTTTAACCCTAAAATAGAAGAAATCTGTTTGTAGTTAAAACACTTAGAAACATTCTCTTGAAATAGCTGTACTACAAACCTTTTAATCTCTTTTTTGGTAAACAACTTTTTACGCCCCTTTTTGGTCTTATTTCTCTTTTTACTCATATGTTGCTGCTATGATTTATAATCAATGATTTTATAACTGTTTCCAACCCTTAATGATACAACTAAGGCTTTATTATTGTTCTGAGTTATATACTATTATTTTGCAAAGATACGATTATTGTATCTTCTCATGGTCGAATTTGATTTTTCTCTCTATTTATGATGCATAATTTATTATTTTTGAACCTTTACAATCCTTATTTCGTTCAAAAGAACAAGATATTTACCGTTTCAAAGGTTAACATATTATTAATGAATTTAATAATGTGTTCATCTAAAATTACAAACATTGATAACCATTTAGCAAGGTTTTGAGAATGCAAATAAAAGAACAAGGGGGAATAAAAGATGATGCTAGAAATAGTATTGTCTTATCTGCTAGAAATATTTTCGGTCGTTTTGGTTATAGAAAAACCACGTTAGAGGATATCGCTAAAGATGCCAAAAAAGGGAAAAGTTCTCTTTACTATTATTTTGATAGTAAGGAAGAGCTTTATATGGAAGTCGTAAAGATCGAGGCTAAGGAGTTGGCTGAGAGTATTATGCGTGTTTTAAAAGAGATCGTTGATCCTCGTGAAAGGTTGTATCGATATATATATGAGAGGACCATTCGTATTGGGGCTTTTTCTACGCTTCATGAAGCAATCAAAGAGTCAAGTGTAGATGGTATGGAATTTATCAACCCTTTACGTGATAGATATCTCGATGATGAGATATCCATTATTGAACGTTTTCTGAAACAAGGTGTAAGCTATGGTATTTTTGATATTCCTAATACCACACTAGTTGCCAATACATTAGTAATTGCGATTAAAGGATACGATCAACCTATTATTCAACGAAAATTCGGTTTGGATAGCTTTCGTGAGAAGCTACATTCATTAATTTCTTTGTTGTTAAAAGGGATTACAAGCGAAAAAGAGAGAAAACGCAATTATCAGTTGCCCTTGGCAGATGATTGATTCAAGGATTCTTTCGTGATTGAATTTTTCCCATCGTTGCCCCCCAATGATGGGTTCTTTTTATCTTCTATAATGATAAGTCTGGATCATTATAGAAAGACCGAGGAACCTCTTTAAGCTCTTTAAAAGGATCCCATAGATGTTCTTCTAAGTTGATAATTTGGTTCTCTTTGATTTTGACTCCTTCAGCTTCTAATAGCGATGTCATGCTATCCCCATAGAAATGGGCCTTTCCTGTTAATAGTCCTTTTCGATTCACAACTCGATGTGCAGGAACCTTCTCTTCTTGTTCATTGGATCTATTCATAGCCCATCCTACCATACGAGATGCTTTGGGAGCACCTACAAACTTAGCAATCATTCCGTAGGTTGAGACTCTCCCTCTTGGGATAAGTCTGACGACATAATAGACACGATCATAAAAATTCATTGCAATAGAAATCATATAAAAAGCCAAGAGAATCACTCCTCTTAGCTTTAAAGTTTTTATTGTTCTCTTCGGCTTCTTCCAAAGCTTCGATAATCATCATGTTCAATTTCAACATCAGGTTCAACCAGAGTGTCAAAATGCATCTTCCATTTGATATATTTAATTGTCTTACCTCTATCCAACCATTGTTGTTCATAGAAAGTGCGAATAGACAAAATATCATCAACAATATCAGAATTGTAAAGATTATTGGTATTCTCTAGAACCTCAAAATGATTCTCTTTGACCATAATGTCTGTATAGGTGTAAAGAAAATCACTATCTGTTTTAAGGTGAACAAGACCTCCCTCTTTTAAGTAACTACGGTAGTGTTCCATAAAACGAGTAGAAGTCAATCGTCTTCTTGTATATTTCATCTGAGGGTCTGCAAAAGTAATCCAGATCTCAGAGATCTCATCTTTGTCAAAGAAAAGGGACAGCAACTCAACGTGAGTACGTATAAACGCAACATTGGTCATACCTGTATCTACTGCCTCTTTGGCTCCTTGCCACATTCGTGAACCCTTGATATCTACCCCAATAAAATTCTTATTAGGATATCTCTTAGCTAGCCCTACAGTATATTCTCCTTTTCCACATCCAACTTCTACGACAATAGGATTGTCATTTTTGAAAAATGTCTTTCCCCATGTCCCTTTATGTTGGAATGGTTTCTCTTGTAAATTTCTATAAGCATCTTGGAAGACATTAGGAAACGTCTCCATCTCACTAAATTTCTTTAGTTTATTCTTTCCCACTTGTATATCTTGTTAAATCAATTCTCAATCCAATATCTCTAATTCCTTCAATGTATCCTTGCTCACTTCGCATGCCTTGAGTTACTTCAATCTTATAGACACCTGTATCTGGTAGTTGTCTGTTTAGCTTATAAGGATAATTGAGTTCAAAAGTATCTCCTAATCCTTTGCCTAACCATTTCCCTTTATGATCTGCCATTGGCACTTCTACGGTATCTTTATATATCTTACCGCTAGGAGTTTCTGTTTTAACAAATAACCATAGATTTGAATACATGTAATTGTTGGAATTACGAATTCTGATATCAATATCTACCGGATCTGTAATGCTTTCTATATGAGGAGAAAACAGTAACGTCGAATCTTGATGCCATTGTGCTTCTTCAAGCTTATGGTATGATTCATAAATGATTCCCCTTTCGCAACATGAAAATCCTAAAATGGAAATAGATGCTACAATAAGAAATAGAATTTTAGTCTTCATTTTTTTTGGGTCTTCTATAGTTCTTTTTCCTACGATTTACCGGTCTTCTTTTATTCTCTTCTCCCTCTTTTCTTCTACTTTCAGTGTTGTTAGAAGTCGGTTGATTTTCTTTCGTATTGGCTCCTTTGTTTTCTGGATTACGTCTCCTATTACGGTTGTTGTTATTACGAGGAGCAGGAGTGTCCTTTTTCCTTGTTGAATCAGATGCTTCTGATTTCTTTGTATCGTTATTTCCGTTCCTTTGGTTGTTTGGTCTTGATGGTTTCCTTCGGTCATTCCTTCCGTTGCGAGGTTTCTTCTTTCTACGCAATGGTTTGTCTTCCAGTTTATCGAAACGATCCAGACTATCTTGTCCTACCACATTTTGATAACCAGCACTTTCGTTTATAACAAGAGAAACATCGGCATCACTCGTTAATTCGTCTACCGTTTCGTGGTTACGGTTCTTTTTGATAACCTCTTTTACTTTCTCAACTGTCAGTGCGATAATTTTGTTTGGACCATTGCCCTCTAAAGCATACCATAGAACACGATTGAATATGTCTGCTTTCTGGAAAGTATATTTTCCTTTTCTCGTATGAAGAGGTATTTGTGTAGAAGGAAAATCCTTTTGTGCATCCATATAGCAGTCCAACTCATAGTTTAGACAACACTTAAGTTTTCCACATTGTCCAGCCAACTTTTGTGGATTCAAAGAGATCTCTTGATACCTCGCAGCATTGGTGGTTACAGAAACAAAATTAGTCATCCAAGAACTACAACAAAGTTCTCTACCACATGGACCAATACCACCAATTCTTCCAGCTTCTTGTCGAGCACCAATCTGCTTCATCTCAATACGAATACGGAAAGTTTCGGCATATACTTTAATCAACTGGCGGAAGTCAACACGTTCGTCTGCAATATAGTAGAATATTGCTTTGGTTTTGTCTCCTTGGAATTCGACATCCCCAATTTTCATGTTTAGTTTTAGCTCTTCGGCAATCTTTCTTGCTTTTAGCATTGTCTCATGTTCCAAAGACATTGCCTCTTCCCACTTTTCAATATCCACCGGTTTGGCTACACGATAAACTTTGCGAAGTTCTCCTTCAATGTAGGTTACTTTATGTCTTTTCATCTGTTTTAGGACCAGATCTCCTGTTAGTGAGACCATCCCAATATCGTGTCCTGGAGAGGCTTCAACTGCCACCATATCTCCAACTTCTAGATGAATGCCATGGACATTATAGTAGTAATCTTTTCTTGTATTTTTAAAACGGACTTCAACAATTTCTCCCTTGTTGAAGGTATTTGGAACGTCGCTCAGCCAGTCATGAACTTGTAGTTTTGGACAAGCCCTCGACTCTTTCCCAACGGAGCAACCCGTACATGAATTATCTGTAGAGTTCATAATTAAAAAACTATATATAGTGATCCTTTATTGCTCTCTATAGAGTGAAATAAAGGGAGATTAAAAATAGTATACCTCCTCGTGGTTACACGATTGCGAAGTATACATTAGACGATGATATGAATACCATCAAATCTAAAAATGTCACCTAACCTAGGTTAGGCACGGATATATTTGGTAATCATCAATCCCAAATGAAGAAAGATGATTTTACTGTTACCATTCATCGAAATGTCACGAAAAGCAGTCGTTAATTCTTCATTGATCACTTCTACATTTCTTTCATTAATGAATGGATAAAATTTCTTAGACCACTCTTTTTGTGCATGATCTAAATAAACTAATTCTGGTGTCTGCATATTCATGATAAAATTCTCTCTTACCATGTTTTGTGCAAACAAAAGAAAATCTTTCTGGCTCTCTCTGTTCTTTTGAGCCATCTCTTCTGCCCACGAAATAATATCGACAATTTTACGTCCATAGCTGTATCGCATTAGCGATTGAAAAGATACTAAATTTTGTTCTTTTTGACTATGGCTTTTGACAATTTTAATCGCTTGGTTTATACTTCCTTGAGCTAAACGTGCTGTTTCTTCCTTGTTAACCTCTGAAGAAGGGAACTTGTTCTCTAAAAATTGAGTTATTTCTTCTGAAGATAGGGCTTGACAGCTGATGTTTTGTATTCGTGAGCGAATCGTTGGAAGAATCTTGTTCTCTTCTTGTGAGACAAAAACCATAATTGTTTTTGCTGGTGGCTCTTCAATCAATTTTAATAATTTATTGGCACTTGTGGCATTTAGCTTCTCGGGCATCCATACCAAAAGAGACTTATATCCACCCTCATACGATTTAAGGTTGATCTTCTTTACGATCTCTTCACTTTCATTTCCATATATCATCGCTTGTTTATTCCCTGCCTCAATATAATCTAACCAATCATTCATGGACAGATAAGAGGTCTTATTTAGCGCCTCTCTCCATTGTGGCAAGTAGTGATCGCAAATCTCCATTCCCTTGTTTTTGACAATAGGAAAAACAAAATGCATATCTGGATGAATCAATTTGGAAATCTTTTTGCATGAACTGCATTCTCCACACGAATCGTTCTCTTGAGGATGCTTACAGTGGACATATTGTAGAAAGGCCACCGCTAGAGATAGTTTCCCAATACCTTCAGGCCCTGTCAATAACAAGGCATGGCTAAGACGATCCCCTTGGACCATCTGTATCAATCTTTCTTTAGTGGATTCGTGTCCTACAATATCTTTAAATCGCATCTTATTCTGAAAACAATATTTAATTCGTGTGTTACAGTCTCAAAAGTAACAAAATTAATAGATAGATAGAATTCCTATGAATTTTTGAGAAATATTGTCCCCTTCTTATATATGTTTTACAACAATTTTACTACAAAATTTGTATATTTGGGGGTCTTAAATATCAAATCGACAAGAAAATGCAAAACATAGAGACTTACGATTTTTCTGGAAAGAAGGCGTTGATTCGTGTGGATTTCAATGTGCCTCTAGATGAGAACTTTAACATTACTGACGATACGCGTATGCGTGCTGCCCTTCCTACTATCCAGAAAGTGTTGGAAAAAGGCGGAGCTGCGATCATCATGTCGCACCTTGGACGTCCAAAGGGAGTAGAAGAAAAATTTTCTTTGAAGCCTCTTGTAAACCACCTTTCTGAACTACTTGGTGGAACTAAAGTAGCTATCGCTCCTGACTGTGTTGGTGACGATGTAAAAGCAATGGCTGACGAGCTTAAGGCTGGTGAAGTATTGTTACTTGAAAACCTTCGTTTCCACGGTGAAGAGAAAAAAGGAGATGTTGAATTCGCTAAACAACTTTCTGTACTAGGTGATTGTTGGGTGAATGATGCTTTCGGTACTGCTCACCGTGCTCACGCATCTACAGCTGTTATGGCTCAGTTCTTCCCAGAAGACAAAATGTTCGGTACTTTGGTAGAAAGTGAAGTGAAAAGTTTGGATAAAGTAGTTGCTACTCCAGCTCGTCCTTTCACAGCTATCATGGGAGGTGCTAAAGTATCTTCTAAAATTACAATCATCGAAAACATGTTGGATAAGGTAGATAACCTTATTATCGGTGGTGGTATGATCTTTACTTTTGTTAAAGCAATGGGGGGTAATGTAGGATCTTCTCTTTGTGAGGATGATTACCTAGAAATGGCTCTTAACATTGTTAAACTAGCGAAAGAAAAGAACGTAAATCTTGTAATCGCTTCTGATTGTGTTGCTGCGGATAAATTTGCTAACGATGCAAATAGTGAAGTAGTTGCTGCTGGTGATATCAAAGAAGGCTGGATGGGTCTTGACGTAGGTCCTGATACAATTGCTGAATTCAAAAAGGTAATTGGTGAGTCTAAAACTGTTCTTTGGAACGGTCCTGCTGGTGTTTTCGAGATGGAAAACTTCGCTGCTGGTACTAAAGCTATCGGTGATGCTGTTGTTGAAGCAACTAAAAACGGTGCTTTCTCTCTTGTAGGAGGTGGTGATTCTGTTGCTGCAGTTAACAAATTCGATATCGCTAAAGATGTATCTTACATCTCTACTGCAGGTGGTGCTCTATTGGAATACCTAGAAGGAAAAGAACTTCCTGGTATTGCTGCAGTACGCAAATAAGCATAACCATATTATTATAAAAAAAGAGACTCTTTGGGTCTCTTTTTTTATGCCCTCTCCTCTTCTCCTAACTTGTTCTTACCCATTTCCTCAATTCTTATTTCCACACGATTTAGTGTTTATTAATCAAAAGAATTATTGAATTCGATACTCGGTCCTATCGAGACCTTTGTGCTTCTGTTGATTTGTGGAGATAGACTTTACCAAATACTCTATCAAATTTGGTTGGTCGATCATGATCTAAATCATCGAATGGAATAAGCAACCTACTACCACTTAGCGATACTTTTATAGAAATAATTCCTGAATTTTATTGAAATAGCTCCATGAAATTAGATAATGCCTGTCAAATGGTGTTTAGGTTAGCTATAAAATAATATCAAGCCCATTGTATGGGCGCATTATAACCATATCAACTTCATATCAACTTCATTCTAGAGTAAACTTGACATAAAGTATAAGTGAACATGATATGAAGTTGATATGAAGTTGATGTGAAGTTGTAGTAATCTTGATATAAAATTGTAATGAAATTATAGAGGGGTTGGCTATAATATGGTGCGTGTCGAATGGTTGCTTTTTTTACGCTTTGAGAGAGCGGGGTAGAATGATTTTTTGGTGGTACTTCATTCTATGAAATAGACCTATAGGAAACATTCATATGTTGGAATAGTGTTTTTATCTTCAGTAGAGACTTTGGATGGCTCTAGGGAATAGGTTTTGTCTTGATTTTAGATTCATTGAGGGCAATGAAATTACAAATGAGTGAATCTGTGACAGAGCTTTGTTATGACTAAGAATTATAGTGTTGTTTAATATTAAGATCGTTGGCAAGGGAGTGGATTAGAGAAGGCAGTCATACGATGAGTTCTGGTAGTTGGATCTTCTTTAATCTGAAAGGAGTGAAAAATGCGAAGATGTGTAATAAAATATTAAATAATGATAAATAATATGATTAATGGAAACTATAATGCATCTCTAGCGTTCTTCTTGTAACTAATGTATCGAGAGTGAGTTGATTATCCCCGTCTCAAACAGATGATTGCTTATTTTGAACACCCATCTTAAAAGCTCTTATTTTGATTGTTCTCGATACATAAACTTTGTTTGATACTGTTTTTAAGCTTCGGTAACTGTTTAGAGCTACCGAAGTTTTTTTATTATACCAATACGATTTTATCTTCTAGTAATTCAGGAATTTCAATAACATCACCCGGAACAAGTTTAGCACGATAACGATGTTCTGGTTCTCCATTTCTTAAAACAATGCCGTCGTCGACCATCATTTTTGCTTGACCACCACTTTCAGCGATACGTAAGATTTTTAATAGTTTAATAAGGGGAATAAATTCTTCTGTTACTTTAAATTCCATCTTTAAAAATTTATTTGGTCTCCTGTATTGATACAAGAGACCGAGAGTTATTATATTTTTAATAGCTTCTTTTCTGTTCTAGTCAAAGCTTTTTTGTTAAGCATAATAGCTACCGTTTTTAAACGAACAAAATCTTCGGACATATATAGATATCCACCATATTCATTAGAATCTGTATTCCATGAGTTTTTGATGATGTAATATGCTTTTCCATCTTTGGTTGCTTTTCCAACAAGATGCATTAGATGGTCGTCAGTAGTTCTTTTATTAAAGAATGTTTTCTGGCGTGCCTCTTGGCTTACATCTGTGTTTTCTGGAAGGAAAGCCACTCCATTTTTATGTTGGAATCCATCTTCTGAAACATCCCCATCCCATACTATTGAATAACCTTTTTCCAATGCGTGATCGATGATGTTGATAAATCGATCGATAGGTACGTTATAATAGCTTCCATTGCTCCAGTTATCAGGGATTTCAAGTACAAAAGTTGTGTTGAAAGGGTGGTGTGAATAACTTGTTAATTCAATATAATTGTCAAGGTCTAAACCAAGCGAAGCGAAGAATGATTTTGGGGTATATTCTTTGCCTTCAAATGTAAATTTTTTTGGCGTTTCACCGAAATATTGATCTAATATTTGGTTAAATCTATTTCCCCATTGATCATCATAAATGTTCTTGTCATTGGTTTTCTTTAGTTCCTTTTTTAGTTCCCCCACCATCTTTTTGTGGTTATGGATCTTTCCGTAGGTGTTACCAAAGAATGTTTCTTGTGGGGTAAGTCCACTCTCTTTTATTGCGTAGATCACATCATGAGCTTGTCCTCCTTCACTAAAGTTGGCTTTTCCTTGACGAAGAAGGTAATTCTCTATTTTCTGACGATAGGCTGTTTTTACTACAAACATCTCCGAAAAGTCATAACTCATTTTTTGACTTTTTAGTATCTCAGATTCTAAGAAAGAGATAGTGGAAAAACACCAACATGTACCTGTTCTTTGTTGGTCTTTTACCGATGTTTTGGCTGTTTCGTAAACCGTAGTGTATTTTTCTTGTGCAATGGAAGTACAAGAAATAAGAAGCATTAGAATTAAAGTGCCCAAAGAGCTCGTTAGACTAAAGTTTTTCATACTTTTTTATTTTCAGATATTAAACGTGTTTTCTTCGGTAGGCTATTCCAAACGAGTTGGTAGGAGTCTTTTATCCATTGTTCTATTAGATTGGATGGAATAGTTTCAATATCGCAAAGAGTGTTCCAATGTTTTTTGTTCATATGGTACCCTGGGATCACAAAATCGTACTCTTCTCTTAGAGTAATCGCATATTCTGGATCGCATTTTAAGTTGATACGGATGGGACCTTTTAAGGTGATTAAAGCAAACATTTTGTTGTGAACTTTAAAAACCAATGTCGTGTCATCAAAAGGAAAACTTTCGGTTACAGGACCTAGCTTAAGGCAATAATCTCTAATCTGTTCAATGTTCATAATGGTAAAAAAACAGTGGTTCTTACTTCGATACAAAGTAATGAATTATTTAACAAATATGAGATGCTTTTTGATATGGTATCCAAAATAGACTTTTTTAACGTATTTTTGAAGTATGTAATTTAAATTGCGAGCATAAGATGGATAAGGATTGTTTTGACGGACGCTATTGTGTTTTAGTAGTCGATGATGAACCCATAAATTCTATGTTGATGAAGAGGTATTTAAAAGAGATGGAAATAGATTCTGTCGTAGCTTCTTCTAGTAGTGAGGTGTTATTGGAAATAGAGAAATGTTCTTTTGATCTTGTTCTTATGGATTATAAACTACCTGACAAAACAGGTATTGAAGTGACAGAAGAGATTAAAAAACGTTACCCACAAACTCGAGTTTGTATTCAAACAGCTTTAGAGTCTGAAGAGATACAGGAGTGTGTTGATAGTGGCTTTTTTGTTGGGTATATTTCAAAACCTTTTAGACGAGAACGTTTTTTTAGAGAGGTGAGAGCTTTGCTCCCGACAAATTAATAATCGAGAGCATTAAAAGCAGAGACTATATGTTGAATGTTGGGGGGTGATTTCATTGTGTTGACGATGATAACATCAAACCGTACTTCTTTTTGCGGGTTCTTTTCTGCAATAAAGAGCTCTGTTCCATCAATGATGTTTTTAATCTTTGATGGTGGTATAAGTTCTCTAATGTCTAGGTGGTTCCATGACTCTCTATTTTTTACTTCTACGACAACGAGTTGGTTGTCTTTGGTACAGACTATATCTAATTCTTTGTGATTGCCAATCCAATTACAATAAAGAATGGTATAGCCTTGTTCTCTAAGATATTCTGCTGCGAGTTTTTCTCCTTCTTTGCCTTTGTCTTTTTCTGTTTTGAGAAGCATTTTTATTTTTAAAACAGAGCAGTATAACTTATTGTTTATTCTTTCTGGTTGTAGCTTAAGGTCACTTCTCCTTTTTGTGATTGGATGGTTACCTCTGATCCTAATATAACAGGATGATTTTCGTTGATATGTCCGATGGGAGCATCAAAGAAGGCAGGAATATTGTATTTCTGGGTTAGCTCTATAATGGTTTCTTTGAAATCGAATGGCATGGGATTCTCTCCCTCTTTTACTTGTGTAAATGCTCCTACAATGATCCCTTTAAGTTTTGCAAAATCTCCTGCTAGAACCATATTGATTAACATCCTATCAATGTTATAGTGGAATTCATCGATATCTTCGATAAATAGTATTTGGTCGTCAAAAATAAGATCTAATGGGGTTGATCGTAGAGATGATATGATCGAAAGATTGCCTCCGGTGAGCTTTCCAGTAACTTTATTCTCAGAAAGAGAGAGGCTGCTATTCCATTTTAACGTTGTGTGTTTCCCTTCTAGATGGTCGATGCAATTTTCAAATGTGGGGATGTCTTCTTTCATCTGTGCCACCATAGGACCGTGCATCGATGCTATACCTAGATGTTGACATTTTTGGTGAAAAACAGTGATGTCACTAAAGCCTATAATCCATTTGGGATTTTGTTGGAATAATTCCCATGATACTTGGTCTACGACTCTTGCGGACCCATATCCTCCTCTTGCCATCCATATTGCTTTTGCTTTGGGATGATTTAAGGCCCATTGAAGATCTTCGGCTCTCTCTTTGTCGGTTCCTGCAAAGGGCCCATAGCTGTGGTATAGATTCTTCCCTAAGATAACTTCATATCCTTTTTGTTTTAGAAGTTCGAGCCCTTTGGTTAGCTGACATGGGGTGACAACCCCCGCAGGAGCTATAACCAAAATAAGGTCATTCTTTTTTAATGAAGTTGGGAAAAACATGATAATAGATTCTTTTTTAAGTAGATTCTTTGTTAAACAGTAGTCGCAAAAATAGAGAAATCTATCGTTTTTTGATCGGACTGATTATCTTTGTATTTTATTACCTACGAATGTTTACAATTAAGAAACAATCATAGGTCCAAAAAGATTATTCGATAATAATATATATAAGATAGCAGAAGATGAAAGAATTTAAGAGAACACTGATTACATCTGCCTTGCCGTATGCAAATGGCCCTGTACATATTGGTCACCTTGCAGGAGTTTATGTTCCTGCAGATATTTATGCACGCTATCTACGAATGCAGGGACAAGATGTACTTTTTATTGGAGGATCAGATGAGCATGGTGTTCCCATTACTTTGAAAGCAAAAAAAGAAGGTGTAACCCCTCAGGATATTGTAGATAAATACCACAATATCATTAAAACTGCTTTTGAAGATTTTGGTATCTCTTTTGATGTATATTCTCGTACAACAACAGAGACACACAAAGAAACTGCTTCCGAGTTTTTTAAAACACTTCATGAACAAGGTAAGTTTGTGGAGAAAACAACGGAACAATATTTCGACAAAGAGGCTAATCAGTTCCTTGCCGACCGTTATATCGTAGGTACTTGTCCTAAGTGTAACAATGATAAAGCATATGGAGACCAATGTGAGAGCTGTGGTTCTTCTTTGAATGCAACGGATTTGATTAATCCTAAGTCTGTATTGAGTGGAAGTCCTCTAGAACTTAAGAAAACAACACACTGGTATCTTCCTTTAGATCAATATGAAGATTGGTTGAAAGAATGGATCCTTGAAGGTCATAAAGAATGGAAAAGTAATGTTTACGGACAGTGTAAGTCATGGCTAGACGGTGGACTTCACCCACGTGCAGTTACTCGTGATTTGGATTGGGGTGTGCCTGTTCCTGTTGAAGGAGCTGAGGGTAAAGTACTTTATGTATGGTTTGATGCTCCTATTGGATATATTTCAGCTACGAAAGAATGTACTCCTGAATGGGAGAAATATTGGAAAGATGAAGAGACTAAGATGGTACACTTTATTGGAAAAGATAATATCGTTTTCCACTGTATCATTTTCCCATCTATGTTGAAAGCAGATGGTTCTTATATTCTTCCTGAAAACGTTCCATCGAATGAGTTCTTGAACCTTGAAGGGGATAAGATCTCTACTTCTCGTAACTGGGCTGTATGGTTGCATGAATATCTTCAAGACTTCCCTGGGAAAGAGGATGTGCTTAAATATGTGTTGACTGCCAATGCACCTGAGACTAAAGATAACGATTTTACATGGAAAGATTTCCAAGCACGTAACAACAATGAGTTGGTTGCGGTATTTGGTAACTTCGTGAATCGTGCGATGGTATTGACTCATAAATATTATAAAGGGGTGGTTCCTGCAATGGGTGATCTTACAGATTTTGATAATGAAATTATTGAGACACTTAAAACGTATCGTGCTAGAATTGAGAAATCAATCGAGAACTATCGTTTTAGAGAGGCTTTGAAAGAGGCTATGGAATTGGCTCGTTTGGGTAACAAATATCTTGCAGATAGTGAGCCTTGGAAAGTGGTTAAGACAGATGAAAAGCGTGTTGAAACCATCATGAATATCTGTTTGCAGATTACTGCTAACTTGACAATTGCTTTTGAACCATTTATGCCTAAAACTACTGCGAAGTTGCGTGGTTTCTTAGGTGTTGAAGCTTTCGAATGGTCACAATTGGGAGATCTAGATCTTATCCCTGCTGGTCATGAAGTAAATAAGGCAGAGTTGTTATTCGAGAAGATTGAAGACAAAACAATTCAAGCTCAAGTAGATAAACTTCTTGAAACAAAGAAAGCAAACGAGATTGAACAAGCTGAAGTAACTCCAGCAAAAGAAAATATTCAATTTGATGACTTCGCAAAAATGGATCTACGTGTAGGTACCATTACAGAAGCAACTAAAGTTGCAAAAACGAAGAAGTTATTGAAATTAACTGTGGATACAGGAATTGATACACGTACGGTGGTTTCTGGTATCGCAGAGTATTATAAGCCTGAAGATATTATTGGAAAACAAGTTTCTATCTTGGTTAACTTGGCACCAAAAACATTGAAAGGTATCGAATCACAAGGTATGATCCTTATGGCAGAGAATGCTGATGGAACACTATCTTTTGTTTCGCCTGATGCTGCATTAAAGAATGGTAGTGAGATTCGTTAATCACTCCTTCCAATTAAAATAATTAAAGGCAATCCTTTTGGGGGTTGCCTTTTTTAATATAGATCGTTGAATGGTTAATTTCTTATTCTATTTTCTTTAGCCAGAGGCTGATCTTGGAATCTCTTTTATGGATCAAAGATACTGTCTCTCTGGCTTTATTGATGTGGTAAAGTTGTGCCGAACAGACTTGAAAGATCTCTCCCTCTTTTACAATGATATGGAAAATAGAAGGGGTGATGTTGTTTAGTTGTAGGAGAATTTTATTTGCATTCTCTTTATTCCTAAATGATCCTGCGACAATCTGTATCTGTTGTACTTCTTTTACTACCTCTTTAATGGTCTCTTTCTTCTCTATTGTTGTAGCTACTGGTGTTGGAATCAATGATGCCTCAGAAGAGATCGTAGATGAATGTGGAACAATGCGAGGAATGCATAGCAAGAATAGTAACGATGCTGCAGCTGTGATTTTCGACCAACTTATTCTATTAACATAGTTAATGCTACGCTCTTTCTTTAGCGATAGCGTTGCTCTTTTCTCTTTTTGTGATTGTTCAAGATATAGATCTTCTAATCCAAAGAATTGTCCAGAATTAATACCTCTTTGAACAATGGATTTCATGGATATATAACCACTACCATCCATAGAGAGGATGCCTAGTTCCGAAAGCTCTATCTTCTGTCCTTTTTTGAGTTCACTAAAACACCATTTGCTCCAGTCTTGAACCATAAAAGCAGCTTGTTCGTAGCTACATTTTAGCTCTTGACTAATGAGATGTGTCAATCCACCATTGTCTTTTTGAATATGGTTGTTGAATGATATTCTTCTAAAGGGCGCTTCTAATGTGTGGCTTTTAGCGTCCCATTTTGCAGGCTCATTCTGTACTATTAATGCACCAATATTTGGGATAATAATACAATCTGTATTTTCTAGCCATTTATGGAATATGTTTTCCATCTTCATCACAATACAATTCTTTAGAAGGTTAATTTCTTCATTTTGAGTGTTATAGTTGCTCGTTATCGTTAGACAACTATCGATATAAACAAATTAATAAACATCAAAAAGTGCATTCTTGTTCAAAAGTATTCAAATCTTGGTTCATTACGAAAAATTATGACCTTTCTTCAATCTAAAATCTTTATTTTTGTAACTCACTGTATATAAAGTAAAAAATTAAACCAATGAAAAAGCAAGTATTGGTCACCGGAGGTGTGGGATATATTGGATCACACACAGTAGTAGAATTACAAAATGAAGGCTTTGAAGTTTTTATTATTGACAATCTTTCAAATTCGAATATCGAGGTTTTAGATCGTATTGAAACTATTTCTGGTATTCGTCCCCATTTTGAAGAGTTTGATCTTTGTGATAGAAATAAAGTACAAGAGTTCTTTAAAAAACATAGTGGTATTGAAGCAATTATTCATTTTGCTGCAAGTAAGGCTGTGGGTGAGTCGGTTGAAAAACCATTATTGTATTATAGAAACAACTTGGTGACTTTGATGAACCTACTAGAGGCAATGGATCAATATGATGTACCAAGTATTGTTTTCTCTTCTTCTTGTACAGTGTACGGACAACCTGAAGTGTTGCCAGTGACTGAGAATGCGCCAGTTCAAGAAGCGACTTCTCCTTATGGTAATACAAAACAGATTTGTGAAGAAATCTTAGCTGATACTATTTCTGCTTACAATGGTTCTGTTCGTGGAATTGCATTGCGTTATTTTAATCCAATTGGAGCACACCCATCTGCAGAGATTGGTGAACTTCCTGTAGGTGTACCTCAAAACTTGGTTCCATATATCACTCAAACAGCAGCTGGTCTTCGCGAGGAGCTAAGCATCTTTGGAGAGGATTATGATACTGTGGATGGTACTCCTGTAAGAGATTATATCCATGTGGTGGATCTTGCGAAAGCACACGTAGTAGCTATTCGTCGTTTGATGGAGCAAAACAATAAGAAACCTCTTGAATTCTTTAATATCGGTACAGGAACAGGATTGACTGTTTTGGAATTGGTTAAAGCTTTTGAGAAAGTAACAGGAAAACCTCTTAACTATAAGATTGTAGGTCGTCGTGCTGGAGATATCGAGAAGGTATGGGCCAATACAACTTTTGCGAATGAGGAACTAGGATGGAAAGCAGAAAGTAGTGTTGAAGAAACTTTGGCTTCTGCTTGGACTTGGGAAAAGAAGATTCGTAATATCGAATAATAATTTCATATGATTTCAAATAAAAACGCTTTAAGATTTTTCTTAAAGCGTTTTGTATTTTATTCTTTATTTGAATAATCCATTGATTTGAGCATCTATCTTGTCAATGATATGACTTAGATCCTCTGGATTGTGTGCAAAATCAATATCATCCACATCAATGATTAACAATTTACCTAAATTGTAACTGTCAATCCAAGTGTTGTATTTCTCGTTTAACTGCTTCAAATAATCTATACGGATAGAGTTTTCATAATCCCTTCCTCTTTTCTGGATCTGTTGAACCAAATTAGGGATTGATGATCTTAAATAGATTAATAGATCTGGCGGTTGAACCATACGACTCATTAACTTAAATAGAGAACTGTAATTGGAAAAGTCTCTTGATGGCATCAATCCCATCTCGTGAAGATTGGGAGCAAAGATCTCTGCATCTTCGTAAATGGTTCTATCTTGAATCACTGTTTTCCCTGTCTCTCTAATATCCAAGACTTGGTTGAAACGACTGTTCAAGAAATAGACCTGAAGATTAAACGACCATCTGTGCATATCGTCATAGAAGTCGCTTAGATAGGGGTTGTCATCTGCATCTTCAAAATGAGCTTCCCAGTTGTAATGTTTCGCTAATAATCCTGTTAATGTGGTTTTCCCGGAACCTATATTTCCAGCAATGGCAATATGCATATCTCTAAATAAATAGTTAATTTGTTGTAAAAATATAAATCTCGTTGAATAGTTAAGGTTGCTCTTCCAATAAAATCAACTCTTCAATAAAAAAACGATTATTAGAAAGGCGTGGAATCTTGTTCTGGCCGCCGATCTTCCCCTTATTTTTACACCATCTAAAAAAGCTATTGTTTTTTATGACATAGACCTCAGGTGCGTTTAATGTCGTGTTATGAAACCTTTTGGCTTCATAATCTGAGTTTACCTCCTGCAGTGCTTTGTCTAATTGTGTTGTGAACAATTCAATGGAAGAAGGCATTTTCGTAAACTCTATAGCCCACTGATGTTTCCCTTTTTCTTTGTCAGTAAAGAAGACCGGTGCTGCTGTAAAATCCTTGATCTCTGCATGGGTGACATGACAAGCCTTATCTAATGCTTTGATGGCATTGTCTATAATGATTTCTTCACCGAAAGCATTGATGTAATGTGATGTTCTACCGGTTACTTGAATACGATAAGGATGAGTAGAACAGAATCTGATGGTGTCTCCTATGATGTATCTCCATAATCCTCCATTAGTGGAGATTACAATGGCATAATTCTTCCCTAATTCTACCTCTTCAAGGGTGACTGTGTCCGAATCTACCCCATTAAATTTATCCATAGGAATGAACTCATAGAAGATGCCAAGGTCAATCATAAGTAACATGTCTTCTCTTGAAAAAACATCTTGAATCGCAAAGAACCCTTCTGATGCATTGTAGGTCTCTAAATAGTGCATCTTACTAGATGGAATCAATCGTTTGTATTGATCTCTGTAGGGCGCAAAGGAGATGCCTCCATGAACAAAAAGTTCTAGGTTGGGCCATATCTCATTTAGGCTTGCTGCTCCCGTTTGCTCTAATATCTTTTGAAATAGAACAAGGTACCACGATGGGACTCCTGCAAAGGCCGTTACATCTTCATGAATGGAGGTTTCTATTATTGCCTCAATCTTTTTATCAAATGCTTCTGTGAGTGTTGCCTCGCGTGATGGGGTCCTGTAGAGATCGGTCCAAAATGGTAGATTCTCTATCATGATTGCAGAAAGATCCCCTACACTCGATTTGTGGTTGAGAGCAGATACACGGTGACTCCCCCCTAAGGTTAAAGTCTTGCCTGAAAAGACATTGTTCTCAGGATGGTTCCTGAAATAGATGGACTGGATGTCTTTGGCTGCCCTATAATGGCACTCTTCTAGTGAATCGTTGGTAATCGGAATATATTTACTTTTGCTTGATGTGGTCCCTGAAGATTTTGCAAACCAGCGTGTTTTCCCTGGCCATAAAACATTCTCTTCTCCTTTTATTATACGATCTACATAAGGTTTTATATCTTCGTAGCATTGTAGTGGCACACGCTCCTTAAATTGAGCGTATGAAGTGATGGATGAGTAGCCATATAATGCTCCCCAGTGGGTGTTATGTGCTTTGTCTATTAGATGATGAAAACACTGTTTTTGTATTTCATCTGCATGATGGGTATATCGATCGATCTCTTCAATTCTTCGAGAATTAAACCAGTTTAGAATAGTTTGGAGTATTGCCATACGGGTATAACTGATTGGTTGATAATTCTAAAGATATTAAAAAAAAGTAAGGTTTGTGCCTATACATGTTCTGTTTTTTAATGAATTTATTTTGACGTATGAATATAATTGATGCAATATTAGGAGTCTTTTTAGTTTATGCTACCTACCAAGGGTATAAGAAGGGTTTTATCGTCGAGATTGCGACTTTCTTAGCTCTTTTTGTTGGTATTTTTGGTGCTGCTTCTCTTTCGGAATTAACTGAAGGTGTTTTGGTTGATCAGCTTAATTGGCATTCTGAATTTGTCGGTTTGGTATCTTTTGTTTTGACATTTATTTTGTTAATCTTAGGAGTGCACCTGTTGGCTAAATTGATGACAAGATTGGCTGATATTATGATTCTTGGCTCTGTGAATTATATCGCTGGAGCTGTATTTAGTCTAATTAAAGTCTCTTTTATTCTTAGCTTACTATTGGTGGTGGTCGAGAAGTTTAAACCAATTGATGATTTGTTGGATTATAACGTGAAACATAGCTCTAAGTTGTATAAACCGATTAAACTTTTTGCTCCTAGCGTTTTCCCTATGTTAGAAGAAATCGATCCAAGAGAGAAGTGGGAAAAGAGTCAAAAAACAATTAAAAAAGGTATTGAGAAGACAAAAAAAGAGGTGAAAAAGATCCAAAAGAAAGCGACCAATACGGTAGATGAGAACGTGGATTTTGATAACCTTTAATTTCTATATTACCCTTTTGAGTAACAATATTCTAGATCTGTTGGTCTAGTCTTTGTAATGAAACAAAATGTTTATCTTTGTGATAAAAGAAAAAGCTATAATATGAACTTTGTAGAAGAGTTAAAATGGAGAGGTATGATTCATGATATCATGCCAGGAACAGAAGAACAACTTAAAAAAGAAATGACTTCTGCTTATGTGGGTATTGACCCTACTGCAGATTCTTTACACATTGGACACTTGGTTGGAGTGATGATGTTGAAACATCTTCAAAACTCTGGTCACCAACCTATCGTTCTTGTAGGTGGTGCTACAGGTATGATTGGTGACCCTTCTATGAAATCTCAAGAAAGAAACCTTCTTGATGAGAAGACACTTCGTCATAACCAAGAGGGACTTAAGAAACAACTTTCTAAGTTGTTGGATTTCTCTGAAGAGACTAAAAATCATGCAATCATGGTGAATAACTACGATTGGATGAAAGAGTTCTCTTTCCTTTCATTTATTCGTGATATCGGTAAACACCTTACCGTTAATTATATGATGAGTAAAGATTCTGTGAAGAAACGTTTAGATGGTTCTAACAAATCTGGTCTTTCTTTTACAGAGTTTACTTATCAATTGGTTCAAGGAACAGATTTCCTTCATTTGTATCGTGAGCATAACTGTAAACTACAAATGGGTGGTAGCGATCAGTGGGGTAACATTACTACTGGTACTGAGCTAATCCGTCGTATTGATAGAGGTGAAGCATTTGCAATGACTTGCCCTCTTATCACTAAAGCAGATGGTAAGAAATTCGGTAAAACAGAAAGTGGAAACGTTTGGTTGGATCCAGAAAGAACAACTCCTTATGCTTTCTATCAATTCTGGTTGAATACTTCTGATGACGATGCAGAAAAGTATATTAAAATCTTTACTATGCTATCTCAAGAGGAAGTAGCTGCATTGGTAAAAGAGCATCAAGAAGCTCCTCACCGTCGTCTTCTTCAACAAAGATTGGCTAAAGAGATTACCATTATGGTTCACTCTGAGGAAGATTATAATGCTGCTGTTGAAGCTTCTTCTATCCTTTTCGGTAAAGGAACACAAGAGCAACTACAAAAGTTGGATGAAAGAACTTTCTTGGCTGTGTTTGAAGGAGTACCTCAATTTAAGGTTCCTGCAGACCTTTTCAAAGAAGGTGTTGATGTGGTTTCATTGCTATCAGAAAAAGCAGAGATCTTCCCTTCTAAAGGTGAACTTCGCCGTAGTATTAAGGGTAATGGAGTAAGCATTAACAAACAAAAAGTTTCTTCTCCAGAATTGATTATTGATGGATCATACTTGATCTCTGATAAATATATTCTTGCACAGAAAGGTAAAAAGAATTATTTCTTGATTATCGCTGAATAATATATGGTTGCTTTTTAACGAGTAACTAGAAGTAAAAAAGGAGTGAAATCTTTATTGGATTTTACTCCTTTCTTTTTTCCATAATGATGGTTCATAATGGCGACATAAAAAAAGCAATCCATCATATGAGGATTGCTTTTAAGACCTTTATTGAAAGAATAAAGAGATTATTTTTTTACTCTTTCAGAATATGTTCCGTCAGCAGTGTTGATTTTGATAACGTCTCCTTCGTTGATGAAAAGAGGTACCATAATCTCTGCTCCTGTTTCGATATTTGAACGCTTAAGTGCTGTAGAAGATGCAGTGTTACCTTTTTCACTTGGTTCTGCATATGTCACTTCCATTAAAACGTAAGCAGGCATCTCAAGAGTTAGAGGTGTCTCTGTTTCTGCATGGAAGTTGATATCTACCACTTGTCCTTCTTTTAGTAGACCTGGGTTGCTGATGAATGACTCTTCAATAGAAACTTGTTCGAAAGTCTCTGTGTGCATGAAGTTATATCCCATTTCATCTTTATATAAGAATTGGTGAGGACGACGCTCTACTCTTACTGTATTAACCTTAACACCTGCGTTGAATGTGTTCTCGATTACACGTCCTGTTTTAACGTTCTTAAGTTTTGTTCTTACAAACGCTGCACCTTTTCCTGGTTTCACGTGTTGAAATTGTACAATTTGGAACAATTGACCGTTGTGCTCGATGCACAGACCATTTTTAAAATCAGCAGTAGATGCCATTGTTATAAAAATTTATATGGTTTATTATCTAATAAAATTATTTTCCTAAGATATTCTTTTTCGATTGAGTTGCTACGAAATTCTTCAAATAGAATGGTTCAAAGTAGGCTACATCTTCGAATTCTTTAGATTCAAATTTCTCCTGAGCAATAGGTGCTAGATAAGAACTAGATGCTTTAATCTCTTCAGCAAAAATAGCATTCTCATGTTTTAATGCCTCTTTACATTTCTCTACACCATTCCCAATGAATACTACAGGTTGCTGATTTAATATCTCTTTGTAACTTTCTTCATCAATGATATCTGCACCAATCTCACGTACTGTTTTATTCTCATTGTTATAGAACGCAGAGAAGACTTCCATACGTCGTGCATCTATCAATGAAGCATATAGTGTGTTTGCTTCACGATTTAATGTTGAAGAAGCATGATGTGCCATAGCTTGTAGGGTGCTAATGGAAATCAATGGAATTTGAGCTCCATAACAGATACCTTTTGCAGCAGATACACCAATACGTAGACCTGTGTAACTTCCTGGTCCTGATGAAACTGAAACAGCATCAAGATCTGTGGCTTTGATATCTGCTTCTTTTAAAATTTCTTCGATAAAAACAGTCAGAAGGTTCGCATGATTCAATCCCTCTCTATTCTCTTTAAGAAGGATTACCTCTCCATCTCTAGATAGACAAACCGAACAAACTTCTGTAGCAGTTTCAATATTTAAAATCAATGCCATAATGAGTTATTTTTTGCAAAGATGACAAAAATCTGTCAAAACTATGCAACTTAGATAAATAGAAGTGCTAATATGTCGTTTTATCGAAAGTAAAAGAATAGTTATTGTAGGCTTGAGTTTATTTACATATCATTTTCTGAAGAATCATTTTGTCTGTCTCTTCCATCCCTTGCGATCCGATCTCTGCTACGTTAGCAATGGTCTTTTCTACATCATGATCGATAATACCATCGGTGTCTCCAATGCATACATTGTCGATGGCTAAGAGTGCCAACTGTATTGCTTGGTTTACTGCTGCAGATATTTTAAGAGAGCATCCTAGTTTGGCTCCATCACAGATCATTCCTGTTAATCCTCCTGCCATATTCTGAATAGCAGCCTCTATCTGCTTACAGTTGCCTCCCATTAGATATGTGATACCTGCACTGGCACCTGTTCCTGCTACCATTGCTCCACATAGGGCACTTAGTTTTCCAAGTTTTGATTTAATATGTATGGTTACCAGATTACTTAATGCTAGTGCACGAACCATTTTCTCTTCGCTCTTCATTAAACGTTCAGCTACTGCTACAACAGGTAACATGGCTGTGATCCCTTGGTTTCCTGAACCCGTCGTGGTCATTACAGGTAATGTACATCCTGCCATCCTTGCATCTGATGCGGCACAAGCTTTGCTTTGTGCATAGTTGATCAAACCGGGTGAAAGGATACCTCGTTCGACATTTTCCATGATCTTTTTACCTACTTGAAGACCATAATTATGGTTTAATCCCTCTTTAGATACAGCTAGGTTCATGTTGGCTGCCTCTTTAAGAAATTGAAGCTCTTCGATATCTACCGCCTTAGTAAATTCGAGAATACTCTTAATGGTCAGTGCTGGTGAAGTGGACTCTTCTTCTTCATTGGAGTGATCCATCTCTCCTGTATCAATGGAAATTTTCTCTCCATTAATTTGAAGTTCGAAGAAAGAGGTGTGCTCTTTTTGAATAATGGCACATGCACTACGATCTTCATTTCGACAACAACACTCAATATAGAGCATTTCTGTTGTTTCTTTTTGTTCTACCGTAATGTTTTGGCCTTGAACAAACTCTTTGGCTTGTTCAATTTGATCTTTAGATACGTTGGCTAGGACTTCTAGTTTTTTCTCAGAATTTCCACCAAAAGCACCCATTGCTGCTGCAATCGGAAGTCCTCGCATTCCCGTCCCTGGAATGCCTACTCCCATCGCATTTTTAAGAATGTTACGACTTACACTAACTTTGATATGTGTGGGCTCTGTCCCTAGTAATTCTTTTGCCTTTGCTGCTGCTAAAGCTACTGCAATAGGCTCTGTACATCCCATTGCTGGAACTACCTCCGATTTAAGGAGTTCTAATATTTGGCATTGGTATCGTTTGTCCATATGAAATAGTTCGTCTTCAAGTTTGACCAAAAATAATTAAAGCGAGTGTAAATAAGGTTGTATTTTCTCACTATTATTACTTATTTATAGTCAATTAACAGGTTGAGATGGTATCCCATAGTCTGATAAAATCTACTAATACTCTATTTGTTTTATGACTATCCAGAATGTATCTTTGCTTTCACGGAACTATTTTCCGTTGTTGTTTAAAACTTTATTGAATATGAGTCTTAAAAAAAGTTTTATCCTGATTCTTCTTTTGTGTATGGGGGTTGCTTGTAAAGAGAAAACACCTCCTGGAATCTTGACACAAAATAAGTTAGAGTCGGTACTTGTAGATCTACATTTGGCTGATGGTCTTTACAATTCTAAATATGAGCTAAAGATTAATTACGATAATTTAGATACAGATCTTTATTATGCTGTGTTGAAAAAACATGATATTACAGATTCTGTATTGGTCAAAACTCTTTTTTATTATTCTACGGATCCCAAATTGCTAAATGGGATTTATGATGAAGTAATGAATGAACTCAAAGAGCGTAATGAGGTCTTGCTAAACCAGATTAAGGCCCTTCCTGATTCTATAAAAGATACTATCGATGTAGGACTAGACCTTGAAGGAGAGTTGTCTCCTCGAGAATTAAAATAAAAGATTATTCGAATGAGAAAATTATCAGCACATTATCTATACTTGGGTAATGGCAATATCCTTGAGAAAGGTGTTGTTACCTGTGATGATGATGGGAGAATTGTTGATATTCAAGATACAAATGGTTCTTTAAAAGAATCTGCTAATGTGGAGTTCTATAGTGGTATTCTTATTCCAGGAATGGTGAATACACATTGCCATTTAGAATTATCTGATACCAAAGGAGTAATTCCACAACATACGACACTACCCGATTTTATTAGGCATGTAATTTCTATTGAGAGAGCTCCGTTGGAGAACCGTGTTCAACGTGCAAAGGTCTTTGATCGGGTGATGTTTAATGAAGGTGTTTCTGTTGTTGGGGATATCTCAAATGGAAGTGATAGTTTTGATGTTAAAAAAGAGAGCCAGATAAAGTATCACACTTTTGTAGAAGCTCTTGGGTCTTCTGAATCGGTAGCTAAAGCAGCGTTTCAGAATGTCAAAGAGGTACTTTGTAAAGCTCATACAATGGGATTGTCTGCTTCTATTGTACCTCATGCTCCTTATTCGGTATCTTCTTATTTGATGGAGATGATTGACCAACATTGTGAGGATTCAGTTATAAGTATTCATAACCAAGAGTCTTCGTCTGAGAATGAACTATTTCTTACTGGTACAGGAGCAATGGCAAAACATTTATCTGAAGTGATAGGTTTGGATATGTGTCGTTTTAATGTTATTCATAAAAGTAGTATCCATTCTTATCTTGACAAGATTGCTACATCCCACCCTTTACTACTTGTTCATAATACTTTTATGAGACAAGATGATATTGAATTGGTTCGTTCTGTTAGAGGATGGGATAGAACATTCCTAGCTTTATGTCCAAAATCAAATCTATATATCGAGAACCAATTGCCGGATCTTTCTCTTTTCTTAAGTCAAAATATTCCTTTAACTATAGGTACAGATAGTTTGGCTTCTAATACCTCTCTTTCGATGATAGAAGAGATGAAAGTTTTACAAGATAATTGTGATGAATTGTCGCTTAATGATATCGTCGAAATGGCTACTTTAAATGGTGCTAAGGCACTTCAGTTAGATCATCAATATGGTTCTATAGAAGTGGGGAAAAGTCCTGGAATAGTTCTACTAAAAGATGTAGATTTGAAAAAGTGTAAGCTTACTGCCAATAGTCGCAGTGAGAGAATAATTTGATCATAAAAAGAAATAATTATGGCAACTTTTCTATTTGATAAAATCATCTTCGGTCCTATTAAGAGTCGAAGATTAGGGATCTCTTTGGGAGTGAATCTTCTCCCTGTAGATCAAAAGTTATGTTCTTTTGATTGTGTCTACTGTGAATGTGGATGGAATCCGAAACAACGTAAAGAGAAACCGGTAATGCCTACCGCAGAATTGGTTAAGGAGAAGTTGGAGATGCAACTACAAAAGATGGTTGCCGATAATGAATTGCCAGACGTGATCACTTTTGCTGGTAATGGGGAACCGACCCTTCACCCTCAGTTTGAAAGCGTGATTAAAGATACGATTGCTTTAAGAGATCGTTATTGTCCTAAAGCAAAGGTTGCAGTCCTTTCAAACAGCACTCGTATTGAACATGATGATGTCGTTGAAGCATTGAAATTGGTGGATGACAATATCATGAAGTTAGATGGAGGTACAGAGGAAATTATCCGTGCTATTGATCAACCAGTAGGTAAGTTTGATCTATCAAAGACGATCAAACTATTGCAACGTTTTAATGGAGAGATGATTCTTCAAACTCTTTTTATGAGAGGGGTCTATAATGGCACTTCTGTAGATAATACTACTACTGAGGAGGTAAACGCGTGGATTGAATGCGTAAAACAGATCAATCCTAGACAAGTGATGATCTATTCTTTGGATAGAGATACTCCAGCAGACAATCTAATTAAGGTACAAAAAGAGGAACTAGAGACGATTGCTTCCTATGCTAGAGAGCGAGTTCCTGATCATATTTTAATAACAGTAAGTTAGATCTTGATTAATACAATAATGAAAAGAGCGATATATTTTTGGTATATCGCTCTTTTTTGAATTACTATTTTCTTTCTGTTTTAACTTTCGTCGTTTCTGGACGGAACTTATTACGTAATTCTACTTGATGAATAAGCTTAGATGCTACGCTTTGGAAAGCTTCAGAGGTTGGCGAACCATCATTGTGTGCAATAGGTTCTCCTTTATCTCCTCCCTCTCGGATACCTTGAACAATAGGAATTTCTCCCAAGAATGGTATCTTAAGTTCTGATGCAATGTTTTTCCCTCCATCTTTACCGAAGATATAGTATTTGTTCTCAGGAAGTTCTTCAGGAGTAAACCATGCCATGTTCTCTACCAATCCTACTACAGGTACATCAATAGATTTTGAGGTGAACATTTTAACTCCTTTTATAACATCAGCCAACGCTACATCTTGTGGTGTAGTTACAATTACAGCACCAGTTACGGCAACTGTTTGAACCAATGATAAGTGGATGTCAGATGTTCCTGGAGGAAGGTCAATAAGAAGATAATCTAATGCTCCCCAGTCTCCTTCTTTGATAAGTTGTTTTAATGCATTCGATGCCATTGGTCCTCTCCATACTGTTGCTTCGTCTTTATTAACAAAGAAACCAATAGAAAGAAGTTTTACTCCATATTTCTCTACAGGAACAATAAGTTCTCTTTTATCTACGAGTCTGGCAACAGGACGTGCATCTTCACAACCAAACATCTTAGGGATAGAAGGACCAAAAATATCGGCATCTATAAGTCCAACACTTTTACCTGCTTTGGCAAGAGCCACCGCTAAGTTTGAAGCTACAGTTGATTTACCCACTCCTCCTTTTCCTGAGGAAATGGCTAGAATGTTTTTAACTCCTGGAAGTGTAGGTGTTTCCATTCTATGCATCGCTTTAGGAGTGATCTTTATTTCATACCCCTCTCCTAGTTCTTTTTCAATGGCTTCCCCACAAGCTTGACCTATTGTCTGCATATGTGGATCATTATCTCGTTGAAATACCAATGTGAAAGATATGCGGTTTCCTGCGATTCGTATCTCTTGGACCATATCCATTTGTACGATGTTTTCCTTTTGATTTGGATAGGAAACCTGTGAAAGTATCGTTGTGATATCTTTAGGTGTAACAGCCATAATTTGATTATTTTTTCAAAGAATAACTCTTTACTTATTATTTAAAGTAAAGAGTTGTTCTTATGATCTTTTATCTGTTACAAAGATAAATAAAAGAGTGAAAAGTCTTTCTTCTATTTCTCTAAAATAACTATTGCTTTATATATCCTGTTTTACTAGCCAATCTTTTACAGGAGTTGTTGATGGCCCATGGACTGTAGATACCTAAAGTTATTAATGTTAGTAACATTTGTCCTAGAAGATATCCTCCATCTTTAAAGATGTTATATTCTTCAAAGAATGAAACAGCTTCTACATCATTTTTATATGCTACCAAATGACTAACGTAGTGTTTTATTATCCAAATCGACATAAATGGTAATAGAATTCCGCATGATAAGATTGACACAATTGTAAAGGAAAGGTTATAAAGTAGATCATCTATAAAGAGACTGTTAAGCTTAATGTTATATTCTTTATAACCAAAATTAATACTCCATCTTCTTGAATATACGATTAAAGAAAATATACTTAGTAAATAAATAAAAGGAAGTGTAATAATGAATAGGTCGATTCTATTATTGTTACACCGGATAATTAGAATGATTATCGTTGGGATATATAATAATTTAATCCCTTTTTTCAACAATCTAATGGAACTTGCATTGAATGTCAAGTTCTGATTATTAATGCTTGTGTTGTTTACATAAAAGCTGATTATCTCTTTTTGAAAATAAGGAAAACCAATCCCAAAAGTGACAGCACTAAAAAACGGTAGATGAATCTTATTGATTATATAATTTAATAATTTCCCTTTAAAGTTTAGAGGTGTGTTATCTATAGATATGCCCTTTATAAGTATCTTTTTTGTGTAATAAAACAATGGTAAAGATAGGATCATCATTAAAATCACGAAACCAAATACTGTGATTTCAGATTGATCTAATCTATTATATAAAAGGAGATAATTTATTATTGAATAGATTACTAATATCCCCAACACCAATGGGAGTAGTTTGCGTGGGTTAATATTGAAGGAAAAATATTTCTTCATGATTAGAGTTGAATTTCTTGTTGATATAGGTTAGAAGTAACAGAAAACGACAAGACAGCCTTGAGATGTTTTACCTTCAGCTATTTCTTGATATATCCTGTTTTACTAGCCAACATTTTAAAGGAGTTGTTGATGGCCCATGGACTGTAGATACCTAAAGTTATTATTGTTAGTAACATTTGTCCTAGAAGATATTTCCCATCTTTAAGCATGTTATATTCTTCAAAGAATGAAACCACTTCGACTTCATCTTTATATGCTACTAAATGTCGAATATAGTATCTGTTTATCCAAATAGCCATAAATGGGAATAGAAGTCCAAATGATACGATTGTCGCTGTTACAGCAATAAGATTATAAAGAATATCTTTTCCCAAGTTGCCATTAAGCGTAATGTTATATTCTTTATAGTTAATATCAATTGACCATCTTATGATATAGACTATGAGTGAGAACAAGAAGAGATATAAGATAATCATAGCGAAAATACTTATTGGAGAAGAATCCGAGATCGTGTCTAAAATAACTGTGGTAGTAAGCAATGGAATATACAATAATCTTATTACTGCGAAAAATAATTCTAATGTTTTTGCAACGAAGGTTAGTTTATGGTCATTAATGCTCGTATTATCTACAATATTGCTGGTTGCAACTTTTTGAACGAAAGGATACATTAATCCTAAGGAAATTAAACTGATAAAGAATAGTGATATTCTACTGGTTAGATAATTTATGAAATCCCCATTAAAATTTAAGGGTGTATCCCCTATTGAAACCCCTTTAATAGAAGCCTTCTTTGCATAAAATGTTGATGGTATTAATAGAAGGATTATTACAACACAAATAGAATTTAATATCGTCGCTTCAGAATGATCTAATCTATTGTTTAAATGCAAGTACCACATTATTGAATTGAGTAATACTCCACAAACAGCCAGAGGTAATAGTTTAAGTGGATTAATCTTGAAGGAAAAATACTTCATTAGGATAAGAATTGAATTTATTGTTAATATCGGTTAAAAGTAGTGATAATTATAAAAAAGTCAACTCTTCGATTATTATATCTGTTTAAATAGTATAAAATATTAATGCGATAAGAGTTTAAAAGAAGTCATCGTTGTCTCTCGAAGAGTTACAACACTAGGAGGGCTTAGACTTCTGTTATAGATGTATTGGAATATGTTCGATGTGAAGGAAATCTATCACTTGAAGGTATTGTC
Source organism: Prolixibacteraceae bacterium (assembly GCA_025210775.1). Lineage (GTDB taxonomy): Bacteria > Bacteroidota > Bacteroidia > Bacteroidales > Prolixibacteraceae > Halosquirtibacter. Next base: position 28,001 of record JAOARB010000016.1, on the reverse strand, counting down.
TATACTATGTCATTTCAAATCAAAAAAGAGCGATATTTGGTATATATCGCTCTTTTCATTTGTCCTTATTAATTTAGTTCCATGATGAATCTTATTGAGTCAATCTATCTATATTAAGCATAGAAGTTATCTCCTTATAAGTCACAGAAATTGGCAATTATTTGTTGTTAGATTGTCTTTCGGTGATTTACTTTCTTCTAATCCTCAAGAACAACCATTGAGTTGTTGATATAACCTGTCTTACTAACCAACCTTTTACCGATGTTATTGGTCGCCCATGGACTGTAGATACCTAAAGTTATTAATGTAAGTAACATTTGTCCTAGAAGATATCCTCCATCTTTAAGAATGTCAAATTCTTCAAAGAATGAAACCACTTCTACTTCATCTTTATATGCTACCAAATTATTAATATAGTACTTGTACAACCAAATAGCCACAAATGGGAATAGTAGCCCCAATGAACATATTGTAACAACAATAAAGATAAGACAATGAAATAGATCTTGTGTTAAAGTGCTGTTTAACTTAATCGTGTAACCACTGTAATTAATATTGATAAGCCATCTTGTGAGGTATACTGTAAATATGAATACTCCTAAGTATGTAAATGCTGTACAAACCCCAGCAGGAATAAGTTTATTGTAAACTAAAATGAAGGTGGTAATTAATGGCAGGAAAAGAAACAAAATCATTAAAGAGAATAAACTTGATGCGGTGCCATTAAATTTGAGAGAGGTATCATTAACACTGGTATTATTAATGTAAAATGAATTGATTTTCTTAATATAATATGGCAAAGCTAAACCCATACTAAATATGGACAATAAGCCATAACCTATTTGGTAGGCTATAAAGGTTAGTAATTTCCCTTTAAAGTGTACTCGTTTTTCATCTACTGAGTATCCTGTTATATATATCCTAATTATGAAATAAGTAATGGGAATATTAGCTAAAATAATTATAGCCTGTAAAAGTAGATAGTTTGTATAGTTTCCATCAGTAAAAGGAGATAAATTTTTAGTGTTATAGTAATTTATAGCTTGTAAAATAATAGAACAAAATACTAAAGGCAGTAGTTTAAGTGGATTAATGCCGAAGGAAAAATATTTCTTCATGGTTTGAGTTGAATTTATTGTTAATATCAGTTAAAAGTAGTGATAATTATAAAATATTCAACTCTTGGGGTATTATATATGCAATAATATCTGAATAGAATAAAGAGAAGGAGTTGCAACGATCTAATTTTGGGACATAAAAAAGGGAGACAATAACTTGTCTCCCCACCCCTTAGAAACGCAATGCTTAATTTTGAACACTTTTCATATATTAATACCTATTCTTTTAAAAGGTACCCTCCTAAATGAGAAAAAAAATCAAAAAAATAATATATATGTTATAATTGATTGATATTGAGTGAAATAAAAAATCTACAAACAGTGAATTTTTTTTAATTCAACTGCCCGTAGACTTAAGGGTGTGGGTGATAAGTGTGTCCAAACGTATAATTAAAGATAGTTATACGTGATAATTAACTTTTGTGTCGAAAAGTGTTCACGTATTATTAGTTGCTAAACAATGTAAATTGTTACAGCGATTCTTTTTTATTAACAAATAATCATGTTTGTTTAGAATAAGGTTCGTAATATCTCTTTGGTGTTGTCTGCCAAACCATATGTATATAGATGTAGTGAAGGAACCTTCTTTTCTATTAACTCTTTGGCTTGATATATGGCCCATTCTGTACCCACTTGTAATGCATCTTTATCGGTCTTACACGCTTGTAACTCTTTGGATAACACTTCAGGTAAGTCTAGACTAAATATTCTAGGAATAAGAGAAAAGTGAATTTTCTTAGATAGTGGCTTTAGTCCTGGAATGATCGGTACGGTAATTCCAGCAGCCCTACACTTATCAACAAAATCAAAGTATTTCTGATTGTCGAAGAACATCTGTGTGACGATATAATCTGCTCCCGCTTCGACCTTTCTTTTTACATTTTCAAGATCGAAATTAAGGTTAGGAGCCTCGAAATGTTTTTCTGGATATCCTGCCACCCCAATACAGAAGTCTAATGGCGTTTTATTTTTTAGGTCAGGATCTAGATATTTCCCTTGTCGTATATCGTTAATTTGATGTACCAGATCGACGGCATATTTATGTCCATCTTCTTGCGGTTTAAAAAGATTTTCAGTTCTTAAACTATCTCCCCTTAGTGCCAAGATATTTTTTATCCCTAGAAAATGAAGGTCTAATAGCATATTCTCGGTCTCCTCTTTCGAGTAACCTGCACAAAGAACGTGAGGAACTACCGGTACCCCAAACTTATGTTGGATTGCTGCTGCTATTGCTACAGTACCTGGACGTTTACGAACGGTGTGTTTCTGAAATACCCCCTTAGACAATTCCTTATATTCGATCTCATCACGGTGAGTGGTAAGGTTGATATATTGGGGATCAAACTCTAATAACTCTTCTATGGTATGGTACAATTTCGAAGCATTTTGCCCCTTTAAAGGAGGCAAAAGCTCGAATGAAAATAGGGTACTCTTACTTTGATTTATTTTTTCAATTACTTTCATATCTAGAATAATTTGTAATGTCCATTACGAATTATGCTAGGTGTGGTACTATTTAAACAGTGATTTGATCCCTTTTGATGCTTTGTCTACTTGTATTTCAACTTTTGATTTAGGATTGTTGAAATGGAAGATGTAATCAAATGCATACATAGTACATAGTCCTAGAATAAATGCGATGGCAAGTTTTTTAGTTTCTTTCATTTGTAATTTATGTTTGTTGATAAATATTTTTCAATATCAAATAAACATAAATTCTTTCGTTTAGCATAATCTTCTACTTGGTCTTTCGAGATCTTTCCTAGTGAGAAATATCTTGATTCTGGATGAGAAAAATATAACCCACAAACAGATGCTTTCGGTGTCATTGCAAAGTGGCTTGTCAGTTTGATACCTATATTCTGTTCTACATCCAAAAGATCGAAAATGATCTCTTTTTCTGAATGTTCAGGACAGGCAGGATAGCCTATAGCTGGCCTTATTCCTTGATATTTCCCTTGATGAATCTCTTCAATAGACAACTTCTCGTCTGGTGCATATCCCCAGATCTCTTTTCTAACTTTAAAGTGTACATATTCTGCCAAGGCCTCTGCTAATCTATCTGTTAATGTTTCAAGAAGGATGGCATTATAGTCGTCGTGCTCCTCTTTAAATTTCTTGCAAATAAGATCTACCCCTGTACCTGTTGTTACTGCAAAAGCCCCTAGATAGTCTTGCTTCTCTTCTACAAGAAAATCGGACAAACATAGATTAGGTCTTCCTTCTCTTTTCTTTTCTTGTTCTCGTAAGAAACAGCATGTTGTGGTTCCTGTTTTCGTAACAACATGAGCGTCATTGTCTTTTTTCGTTACTGGCCATATTCCTACAACCGCTTTAGGACTTATCCATCCATTCGAGACGATCTGCTCTAACATCTTTTGTGCATCATCGAGAAGCTTTTGTGCTTCTGCCCCTCTTTCCGTATGTTTAAGAATAGAGGGATAGTGCCCTTTTATTCCCCATGCATGAAAAAAGAAGGTCCAATCGATATATGGAATAAGTTTTTCAACCTCAATATCAGAAACCTTCTGTACTCCCAGTTGATTTGGTTTATAAGTAATAGAATCTACTTTGAGTGCATTCCTATTGGCATCATCAAAAGAGATATATTCTTTGTTCTTATTGTTGTATTGCAAAGTGATGGAAGCATACTCCTGATCTATCTGATTAATGAATTCACTATCTTTTGCATAAATCTTTTTAGCAATAGGTACCGTTTGTGAGGCATCTTTTGCATATACCACTGGTGCACTATAATGAGGTGCAATCTTTATCGCTGTGTGTATCTTAGATGTCGTTGCTCCTCCGATAAATACAGGAATCTTACACTCTTTTCTTTCTAACTCTTTTACTACATGGATCATCTCATCTAAGGAGGGAGTGATTAGACCACTTAATCCAATCATGTCGACTTTATGCTTTAGAGCCTCAGATATAATCTCATCGGATTTTACCATTACTCCTAAATCGATGACTTCAAAATTATTACATGAAAGCACCACCCCTACAATATTCTTCCCAATGTCGTGAACATCTCCTTTGACCGTAGCGAGTAAGATCTTTGGTCGTTGTGTCTCGGTACTTTCGTTTTTCGACTTTTCTTCCTGAATAAATGGGGTAAGCCATGCTACAGCTTTTTTCATTACCCTTGCTGATTTGATCACCTGTGGAAGAAACATCTTTCCTTTTCCAAAAAGATCTCCTACCTTGTTCATACCATCCATCAAAGGACCTTCAATGATCTTTAATTTAGGGGTATACCTTGTTGATATCTCTTTAAGATCCTCTTCTAAATGGTCGGTGATACCTTTGACTAATGCATAGACCAATCTTTCTTCTACTTCTTCATTACGCCACTGTTCTACCTCCTCTGTTTGTGTCTGCTTTTGACTGTCTATCGTCTGAGCATATGTAATAAGTTCTTCTGTGGCATTTTCCGTTTTGTTTAGGACGAGATTTTCCACTTTCTTTAATAGCGAAGAAGGAATGTTGTCATAAATCTGAAGCATGCTAGGATTTACTATCCCCATATCCATCCCTGCTGCTATTGCGTGATAAAGGAATACTGAATGGATGGCTTCTCTTACCACATTGTTCCCTCTAAATGAGAATGAAATATTAGATACTCCACCACTTACTTTTGCATGTGGAAGATGCTCTTTTATCCATCTGATTGCCTCAATAAAATCCACGGCATAGTTATCATGCTCTTTCATCCCTGTACCTATGGTTAGGATATTAGGATCAAAAATGATGTCTTCTGCCGCAAACCCAATCTCTTGTGTAAGAATTGTATAGGCTCGTTTACAGATCTCTATCTTGCGTTCAAAACTTGTAGCTTGTCCCTTTTCATCAAATGCCATCACCACTATCGCAGCACCATAGTATTTAATGATATTGGCCTTTTTCTTAAACTCTTCTTCTCCCTCTTTTAAGCTAATCGAGTTCACGATACCTTTCCCTTGTATGCATTGTAACCCTGCTTCAATAACCTCCCATTTTGAGGAGTCTATCATGATCGGTAGCCTCGCGATCTCTGGCTCTGTCATCATTAGATTAAGAAAATGGGTCATCTCCTTCTCTCCATCTAACATGGCATCATCCAGATTGACATCAATGATTTGAGCTCCTCCCTCTACTTGATTACGTGCTATAGAAAGAGCTTCATCGTATTTCTTCTCTCTAATAAGTCTTGCAAACTTTCGTGAACCTGCAACATTGGTACGCTCACCGATATTTACAAAATTACTTTCTGGTGTAATTTGCAATGTCTCTAAGCCCGAAAGTTTTAGGGTGTTGCTTTTAGGTGCTATAGGATGTGGTTTCTTCCCTTTACATAGGGATGCAATCTCTTTTATATGCTCTGGTGTCGTGCCACAACATCCTCCTACAATATTGACTAAATTCTGATCTAAGAAGGATTGTAATTGTCGCTTCATCTCCTTCGGTGTCTCGTCATATTCCCCTAATTCATTCGGAAGACCTGCATTCGGATAGACTGCAATAGCGGTGTGAGCTATCTCTGATAACTCTTTTAAATAGGGTAGCAATGCCTCGGCTCCAAACGAGCAGTTAAGCCCAAATGCCATAATAGGATGATGTTGTAGTGAGGTTACAAACGCACCAATATCTTGACCCGAAAGTATCCTTCCTGAACTATCGGTGATCGTACCCGAGACAATAATTGGGAGGTCGATTTTCTTAAATTCCATCGCATAACGTATCCCATGTAATGCCGCCTTTGCATTTAGTGTATCAAAGACCGTCTCAACAATAAATAGGTCTACTCCTCCTTCAATAAGTGCTACTGCTTGTTCAAAATAAACCATCTTTAGCTCGTTGTAAGAGGTCGCTCTAAAGGCTGGATCATTAACATCCGGAGACATGGATAGAGTCTTGTTTGTCGGCCCTATAGAACCAGCAATAAAGACTTCTTGATCAGGGAATTGTGCTACTGCTTTCTTCGCAACTCTGACCGATTCAATATTTATCTCTTTGATTTGATCTTCTAATCCATAGTCTGCCTGTGATATTCTGTTGGCATTGAATGTGTTGGTCTCAATAATATTGGCACCTGCTTTGATAAACAATGAGTGAATCTCTTCAATAACATCAGGTCGTGTTATCGATAAGATGTCGTTGTTTCCTTTTAAAGCAAAGTTATGTGATGAAAATGGCGTACCTTGAAAATCACACTCTTCAAATTTGTATTGTTGTATCATGGTCCCCATCGCTCCATCTAGGATGAGTATCTGATCTTTTATTCGTTGGGCTATAGTTGTTTGCATACCTAATCTATTGTTGAGTTTAAGGTGCACGATTCTAAGTACCTCCTTTAAGTTAAACAGAAGATACCTTACAGAATGTTCGGATTAATAAGATAATATATCTAGCACCAATGGCTAGAATTGTAGATGATTTTGGGGTATAAAGAACTAGCGCATGCTGCGCATACGTGTATTAGAAGTGTTGTTATGTTTCGAAAGAAATCGTATGATAAGATATCTTTTCATGTCTTTGTTCTTTTCCTGTGATATTGAATATCTACAATATTAGTAGAAATGCTGTTAAATTGCAATATTGTGGCTCTTTTTAACGGCAAATAGTTATTTGTTAATCTTTTGATAATATTGACCAAGTGAGCTATACTATTGTATTATCCACCTTTGTCTCTTTGAAAAGAATGATCTCTTGGCACATTGGTGTTGTCTTTTTACCTTTTAATTTAAACTCATGACATTTAATTTACCACCTGTTTATCGTATTTGTCTCTCTGGAATGGTCCTCTCATCATTTGATTTTTTAAAGGGAAAAATAAGGGTTTGATACGGGGTTTGTCCATGGTTCCTCCATGGTTCCTCCATGGTTCCTCCATGGTTCCTCCATGGTTTGTCCATCGATTTCGCCCTTTTCGATGGAGGAACCATGGACAAACCATGAACAAACCATGGAGGAACTACTTTTGAATCTATGCTTTGTGATTGTTATCTATCCCTGATTTCTATAGTTAATGATCGACTTTCTTAGGATTAATTTTTATCTTTCAATGCTTAACTTGTAAATTCATTTATTGTTACCCTTATGATGGTTATTTTTTCTTCTGATTTGTTGCTTGTATGGCTCTTTGTGAACCTTATAGGCACTATTCTATTGGGGATGTTTTTCTTTCGCTTATATCGCAAGAAAAGCATGAAAGAGGTCGAATGTGATGGTAACCTCTCGTTAAAACTGGCATCTATAATTAATCATGATATAAGAACGCCTATCAGTTCCATGAATTCATTGTTGGAGTTTCTGGAAGAGGAAGATTTAGAGGAGGATGAACGTCGTAATATGATAAAACAGATACGCGAAACATCCTCTAATATAGAACATCTTATTCATGATATGCTTAATTGGATTCACCTCTATGAGGGAAAGATCGTGTTAAATAATGAGAGGATAGATGTGGTGGCGGAGTTGAAATCTTATACTGATGTCGTTGCTTCTTTTAAGCCTATGAGTAGTAATATCGATATTCAATTTATTTCAGATTATCCGTCGCTTGAGATGTGTCTGGATGTTCGAATGCTTCGTACGGTTTATCGTAATATCGTGATGAATTCTTTCCGTTTTCTTCCAACCCTAGGTAAAATAGAGACTCGTGTTACAACACAGGATAATCATTGCGTCCTTTCCGTTAAAGATAATGGCTCGGGAATAAGTGAAACGCAAATGGACGTTCTAACAAAATTGAATCGTCGTGTTTCTTTTGTTGATAACTTAAATCAAGGTGTGGGACTTGGTTTGCAGATTAGCTTCTATATGGTAAGTTTGATGGGTGGTGAGATTAAAATCAAATCGTCTGAAGGAAAGGGAACCACTTTCTATATTTATATCCCCCTCATAAAAGATTAATTGAAAGAGATAAAAAAAGGTTGGCTCTTGTTGAACCAACCTTTTGTATATTCTATGAAGTGATTATCCACATTTAGACGAACCACAGTCTTTACAAATAAGACATCCCTCTTGATAAACAACATTGCTAGATTTACATGAAGAGCAAATCGCACCTGATTTTGTTCCGTTTGGAATGTATTTCTTCAAGGCTCTTGATACTCCCACTTTCCAAGAATTGATGGTCTCGTTGTCAAACTGAAGACTAGAAACCAAATCAACGATATTGGTGATTGGCATGCCGTGACGTAATACACTAGAGATTAATTTCGCATAGTTCCAGAATTCTGGGTTAAACTTATGTGACAATCCTTCAATAGTTGTTTTTATGCCTCGTTTGTTTGAGTATTGGAAGTCATAACGACTGTTTCCATCTTCATTTTTGTTCTTGATGATGATACCCGATGTGACTGTCCTTGGAATAAGTAGACCATCTTCATCGTCTAGTAGTCCAGTGAAAATTTCATAAGGAACTCCATCAATCAAACCAATAAATGCAATCCATTTTTCTTTGTTGTTTTGGAAACGTACGACGTCTGCAACCAACTCTTTTGGACGTTGTTTTGGTTTTTCAACGACTTTCTTTTCACTCTTCTTAGCCGATACAAGAACTCCTGATCTTGATCCATCACGATATACCGTAATTCCTTTACATCCACTCTCCCATGCAGTAAAATAAAGCTTACTTACAAGCTCTTCTGATACGTCAGATGGAAGGTTAATCGTTACAGAAATAGAGTGGTCTACAAATTTCTGTATTAATCCTTGCATTCTTACTTTCTCTACCCAGTCAACATCGTTAGATGTGGCTTGGTGGTATGGAGATTTGGCAATCAATGCATCTAGTTCATCGTCGCTGTATTTTTTGTTTGTGTCGATATTGTTGATTCTCATCCACTCAAGAAATTTGTGGTGGAAAACAATATATTCTTCGAAAGAGTCACCTACTTCGTCAACAAAATCAACTTGTACATCTTTGTCGTTTGGATTTACTTTTCTACGACGTTTGTATACAGGCATAAATACTGGCTCAATACCAGATGTGGTTTGGGTCATCAAACTAGTAGTTCCTGTTGGAGCAATAGTTAGTAGCGCAATATTTCTTCTACCATGTTTCTCTAATGCTTCAGCAAACTCACTGTTCTCTCCTTTTAGTCGCTGAATAAATGGATTATTTAGCTCTCTTTTTGGATCATAGATCTTGAATGCACCCCTCTCCTCTGCAAGAGTTGTAGATCCTAGATATGCATTGATGGCAAGGGTACGGTGTACTTCAACAGCAAAGTCTGTAGCATTTTCTGAACCATATTTTAGGTTCAAGGCTGCCAACATATCTCCTTCTGCTGTAATACCAATACCAGTACGTCTTCCTTCTTCTGCTTTTTTCTTAATATTTAGCCAAAGATTCTTCTCTGTTCTTTTTACCTCTTCTCCTTCTGGATCTAAATCAATTTTAGAGATGATAGCATCAATCTTTTCAAGTTCTAGATCGATAATGTCATCCATGATACGCTGTGCATATCTTGCATGCTCAGCAAATAGATCAAAATTGAATTTAGCTTCAGGTGTAAATGGATTCTCTACGTATGAGTATAGATTGATTGCCAATAGTCGACAACTATCATAAGGACATAGAGGAATCTCTCCACATGGATTGGTTGATACAGTCTTGTATCCTAAATCACTATAGCAATCAGGTACTGATTCACGGATAATGGTATCCCAGAATAAAATTCCTGGCTCTGCCGATTTCCATGCATTGTGTACAATCTTATCCCACAACTCTTTCGCTTCAATGTCTTTTGTGAAAGTAGGTTGTTTCGACTCTATAGGATATTGTTGTGTGTATGAACCGTTAGAACGAACTGACTCCATAAATTCATCATGTATCTTTACAGAAACATTCGCTCCGGTGATTTTTCCTTCTGTCATTTTTGCGTCAATAAAACTCTCTGAATCAGGGTGTTTTACTGATACTGATAACATCAATGCTCCACGTCTTCCATCTTGAGCAACTTCTCTTGTTGAGTTTGAGAATCTCTCCATGAATGGAACAATACCTGTGGATGTTAGTGCCGAATTCTTTACAGGAGATCCTGTTGGACGGATGTGTGATAGATCATGTCCAACACCACCACGGCGTTTCATCAACTGAACTTGCTCTTGATCTACCTTCATGATCCCTCCATAAGAATCAGAAGGTCCACTCTCTCCAATAACAAAACAGTTTGACAAAGATGCTACTTGAAAGCGGTTTCCAATTCCTGTCATTGGCCCTCCTTGTGGTACCAAATATTTAAATTCTTTGAAAAGATCAAAAATCTTTTCCTCCGATAATGAATTAGGATATTTACTTTCAATTCTTGCAATTTCTTTTGCAAGTCGTTGGTGCATATCATTTGGATTTAGTTCGTAGATGTTTCCAAATGAATCTTTTAGAGCATATTTGTTGACCCAAACACGTGCGGCTAGGTCATCTCCTTTGAAATATTCTAACGAAGATTGATAAGCCTCTTCGTTTGTGAAGGTTTTTGTGGACGTCATAGATTTTTTCACGTCAATGTCTCTCAATTCCATGATGAATAGTTAAGAATTCAAGTTTATTTTGAATAACTGCAACTATCGAAAAGTGTAGTCGATAAGCTTCTTCTCGTTTTGCGTTGCAAGGTACATTAAAAATACAATCGAGGGACAACTTTTGTTTTGTTTTTTTTGAAAAGTTATCAACTAAAAGTATTTAATATGCTTATATTCAAGGTTTTGAGATATTGAAAAAAATAAAAAGTTTACAGAAAAAATAATTTTGGACAAAAAAAGGGAAAAAGTTTTTGTATAATTAATATGAAAATATTATCTTAAAAAGAAGGTGATATACATAATTGTTTTATCATAAAATTTCACCTATGATAACCTCCGATGCACCAGTGTTTTGTGAAATGTAGTCTTTACATATTTGAGATGCTTCTTTTAGTGCATTGCCGTCATTTAGAAGAAGTTCTAGTTGGTTGCTAAGACTTTCTTTATTATGAATCGCAAACGCACCTTTCTGCGATTTAAGATCTTTTGCTTCTTTAAACTTTGAATGTTTTGGGCCAAAAAGAATAGGCACACCATAGGTTGCTGCTTCTAATATATTGTGTATTCCTTTCCCGAATCCTCCACCTACATAGGCGATATCCCCGTAACGATAAAGGCTGGTAAGGTAGCCATATCCATCAGCAATGATAACTTCGAAATCTGTAGGCTTTGAATTTTTAAGATTGCTAAATCGGATTGTTCTCTTTTGAAGCTTCTCTTCTAAGGCTAGAATATGATTTTCCTTCACTTCGTGGGGTGCAATGATCCACTGTACGTCTTGCGTTTGGTTGATGAAGTCTATAAGAATTCTTTCATCTTCGCCCCATGTACTACCACATACAATTAATTTCTTGTCTTGTTTGAATGTTGCAATCGCTTCAATTTCGGCTGCCAGCTCTGCGATATCATGAACTCTGTCGAAACGTGTGTCTCCTACTACGCTCACATTGTTTATGCCGATTTGATTCAAAAGTTTTTCAGATATGTCATTTTGAACATATAGGTGTCTAAAGCTTTTTAAAATTCTGGCATACCACTTCCCGTAGCTTTTAAAGAATATTTGTGATGGACGAAAGATTCCAGATACAAGATAAGTGTCAATTTTGTTTCGGTTTAGTTCACTGAGAAAATGATACCAAAACTCATATTTGATAAAGAATGCTTTTGAAATGTTTATCGACGAAAGAAAGCGTTTTGCATTTCTAGGTGTGTCTAATGGTAGATATACGACAATATCTGCGTATTCGTAGTTCTTCCTTACTTCGTATCCCGATGGAGAGAAAAATGTGATAACTATTTTTTGTGCTGGATTCTGTTTCTTGATACGTTCGATCAAAGGCCTTCCTTGTTCAAATTCTCCTAAAGAGGCACAATGAAACCAGAAATAAGAAGAGGCTGGGTCATTTTTCTCTTCTAGTGTGCTCCACACCTCTTTTCTCCCATTAATCCAATTTTGCGCTTTGGTATTGGAGCAGGAAGCTATACGGATAAGTAGATAGTAAAGCTTAATGCTTAAGTCGTAAAAAAATCTCATTATATTTTTGTGAATGTTGTAATCGTTAAAAGAATTTATGCCTTAAAACTTCTTTGCTTTAAGTTTAGTTGCCTTTTTCATATCCTTCGTCAACTTTTAGGTCACCACCAAGTGCTGCTTCTACTGCCAATCGATCACAATTTTCGTTTTCAAGATTGTCAGCGTGCCCTTTAACCCATATCATACGAACATTATGTTTTGCATATAGAGGAAGAAAACGCATCCATAGATCTGCATTCTTTTTGTCCTTAAATCGCTTTTTATACCAATTAAAGACCCATTTCTTCTCTATTGAGTCGACCACATATTTAGAGTCAGAATAGATCACGACGTTAAGCCCCTCTTTTTTTAGACAGCTTAGCCCCTCAATAACGGCCAATAATTCCATTCTGTTATTGGTCGTTTTGCGGAATCCTTCAGAAAGTTCTTTCCTATGATTTTTATATATCATAATGGTTCCATAACCTCCTGGTCCTGGATTTCCTCTGGATGCCCCGTCTGTATATATTGTGACCACATCTTGTCTATTCATATGCATAAGTCTCACAGCAAGTTAAAAATATCTTGCTTTTTGTTTGCGACAAATTTAATACAATGGAGATAAATATAATAGGTTTTGACCCCTCATTCTATTTTAAACCTCCTTTTTATTTCTGGATTCAGTTTATGTTGTTGTTCGTTTTAGTGATTTTAAAGCATCTATTTTATGTCTTAGATATTTGTTGTAACTGTTTGATTACTGTGTGTTTTATGATTTTTGTTGAAAAGTTGGCGGGACGCGCTTATTCTTTTTTAGACTCTTGTTTTAACCATGAAATGTTTCTTCTGATTTGTTTTAACCCGGCTCTTTGTATTGGACTTGAATTGAAATATTTTTTAAAAGCACCATTGGATAATTTGTCCCAGAACTTTTCAGTAAAACATTCTTCTTTTATGATTGGAGTAAAATATTCCTCTTTTGTTGCTGTAGCATGCTTTTTATTCCAAGGACATACATCTTGGCAGATATCACATCCGTATATTCTGTTGTTCATTTTGCCGTTTATCTCTTCAGGCTTTTCATTGCCTCTATATTCTATGGTCGCATAGGATAAACATTTTCTCGCATCCACACATTTGGGGGCATATATGGCTTGCGTTGGACAGGCATCTATACATTTGGTGCAATTACCACAATAGTTTTTAGTTTCTGGTTGATCGTAGTGGAGTTTCTGGTTTAATAGTATTTCTCCAATAAAGAAAAACGAACCATGCTTTGGGGAGATCAGATTGCCGTTTTTGCCTATCCACCCGAGTCCCGATTCTACTGCCCATGCCCTGTCTAATACAGGAGCAGAGTCTACAAATATTCTTCCTTCGGTGTTGGGTATAAATTTATTTATAAAATCAAGGAGTAGGGCTAATTTGTCTTTTATAAAATAATGGTAGTCTTTCCCGTAAGCATATTTTGAAAATACCCACTTCTCATTTTCTTCCAAATCGACTGTAGGGTAGTAGTTGAGTAAAACCGAAATAACGGTTTGTGTCCCTTCCTCTAAAATAGCCGGATCAAGCCTCTTTTCACGATTGTTTTCCATGTATCTCATCTCTCCATGCATCTGGTTTTTTAACCAATGATCCAGAAAAGATGCATGTTCTTCTAAATTTCTTGATTTAGAAAAGCCACATTCTAAAAATCCTAATGAGATGGCATAAGCTCTAATGCTTTCTGTTATATCTTTAATTTCCACAGAGTTATTGTTTGGGTCGTTCCTGTCAACTATTCTTTGCGAATGTAAATAAAAAAATCATCTGTTTTTTACGTGAACCAAATTAAGGTTATGATTGTTTTCACTGAGTAAAATTTTAAGATATAAATTCGAGATGAAAAAAGCATTATACATATGGTTTGGAATGACTGTGGTTAGCTTCTTAATACTTATCACATTCCCATTAGAATTGCATTTTGATGAAGCCCAATACTGGAGTTGGTCTAAGGTGTTGCAGTGGTCTTATTATTCCAAGCCCCCGATGATTGCGTTTCTTAATTATGTTTCAAGCTATTTTATAGGTCCATCGGAAGTGTCCGTTAGATTGTGGTCTTGGTTTTTTGCTAATGCTACTGCATTGGTGTTTCTCTTTTGGGTTAAACAGGTGACTAAAGATGAGAAGAAGGCGTTAAAATCTTTGGCCATATATTATCTGTTTCCACACTACTGGTATACCATGTTGTTTTTTACAACAGATGTCCTTTTATTGTTTTTTTATATGTTGTCTCTTTTTATCTTATATAAGATACATGAAAAGGATAGACTCAGGGATTGGATTCTTTTGGGGATTGTTTTCTCATTGGGAATGCTATCTAAATATGCAATTCTGGTCCTCTTGGTACCTATCTTATATATGACGTTTGTTCGTCCGAAATTTAGTTTTCTTCATTTTTTGATTTTTGTTTGTATTGCTGCGATTGGTTGTTTTCCTATTATTGCGTGGGCTTCTACTCATGATTATGTCTCTTTTAGACACCTATTTTTCCTTTCTGGTGCCAACCATACTTCTTTGGATATTGTTCGTGGTTTCAGAAATATATTTGAGTTTCTAGGAGGACAGTTAATCCTGTTAGGAGGGCTGGTCTTTTTCTATATCTTCTCTGGAGTTAATAAGGAAGTTCGTAAATCTGGATTTATCAGAACAGCAGTGGTTATACCATATTTATTGACGATTTTGGTCTTTATTCTGATTTCGTTTAATCGACATAGAGCTGCAAATATTAACTGGACTCTTTTTGTTCTTTGTCCAATGCCTTACATCCTTTATGAAGGATTGGCTCAATTTAGAAGAAAAAGATTTTTCCTTATGACATCGATCATGACAATTATGTTGTACCTCTTTTTGTTTGATGGTATGTACCAAGGAGAGCAATCGTTTATTGCGAAGGTAGTGCCAATAAAAAATGTAACCAAACGATTGATCGGATGGAAACAATTGTCTAATAAATTGGATCATGAAGTGGACCATAGTAAAAATACAGTCGTTATTTGTACCCATTATGGTATCGCTTCTGAGCTTATGTTTTATGGTCAAGGAAAATATGAGATCCTCTATTTCAATCAGTTTAGCCGAATGAATCAATATGATCTATGGATGTCTCCTGTTTATGATAAATATAAAGGCTGGGATGCTATTGTGGTGACTGATAGGCCTGATCTTGTCGATCTAGAGGGGAATTATGAACGGTGTGATAATATGGAGTTGTTTAAATGGTCAAATCAAAAGTATGAGGGGCAACAGTTCTACCTTCATCGAATAAATGGTATTCATATTACTGATGTTGAGAAACATAATTTTTAGTTGTTTTTGTATGAATTTAAAGCTTTGTCAATATATTATGTAATGTTTTTCTAATTTGAACTACTAACGTAGATAGGGAATAGATAGATAATGCCTGCTTTTAATAGGGTGGGTGTAGAGTAAATTAAAAACATTTCTATGTTAGTAAGAATTGGTTACAATATTGATTCGTTGATTGATTGTGCAAATAAGGTCTTAACTCAATATCAAGATAATAGATCTAATAAATGCTTTTTGCACGACAAACTGTATAGTGATAGTCAAATAAAGGAATTATCGATCTTGGTTGGTCGTATTGAACAAACAGACCAAGTGATGAAATCTTTTTTATATAAGGAAAAACCTAAGTCCTCGGTATTGTTAGACCGATGTTGTGTGGAGTTGGATAGACTCTTCCAGACTTTAAGAAATAAGTTAATCCCTTGTGGTGAGCCTTGTGATTTTATGAAAATATTGTCTCATGACAATACTTGGAATCATATCTATCCATATTGGATTGCTTCGATTGGAAGGGTGATATCATCCTATCATGCTATTCTTGATATGAAAGAGATGTTTATCAAGTTGGGAATTCAGGAAGCACTGATTACTGATATGGCTGATAAGTTTAGGGAGGTGATCTCTTATCATAGCTGTATGGCAGATGAAATGGGTATCAATGAAGAAGAATTCGGAAAGTATGATAAGATGATCGTAACTTTGGTCAATCTTTTAAGCCAATATAATGCCTTGGAAAATGAATCTTTAATTGGACGAAGAAGCGCCTAGGTGTGTTCTTCCTATTGGGATAATTGATCGAAAATAACTCTTATTTAAATTGTGCATTATTTTATCGATACTTTATTGTTTATCAAACTACTTATCTAAATTTGTGCCATTAATTTTTGAATAAAAGAAACAATGGTTATAAAAGATCAAATCAAAGCCTTAAGTGGACGTCGTGATGCGTTAAGGAGGTATCTTTGACATCGATAGTCGATTGATGCAATTGGAAGAAGAGGAGCTGAAGACACAAGATCCTAGCTTTTGGGAAGATTCGAAAAAAGCGGAACAACAAATGAAGTTGATTCGTGGAATCAAACAGTGGACCGATGCTTTTGATGAAGTAAGCCGTATACAAGATGATTTGGAAGTCATTTTCGAATTTTATGAGGCTGGTGATGCTTCTGAAGATGAAGTTCAGACTCAATATGACCAAGCCTTGGAAGCTGTGGAAGCTTTAGAGGTGAAGAATATGCTTCGTCGTGAAGAGGATAAACTTGGTGCAGTGCTTAAAATTAATGCTGGTGCTGGTGGAACAGAGGCTAATGACTGGGCTGATATGCTGATGCGTATGTATATAAGATATGCTGAGAAATCTGGCTATAAAGTGCGTGAAGCTTCTTATGTCCCTGGTGAAGATGCAGGTGTTAAAAGTGTGACGCTGGAGATTGAAGGTGATTATGCCTATGGTTACCTGAAAAGTGAGAATGGTGTCCATCGTTTGGTTCGTATTTCTCCTTTTAATGCCCAAGGTAAAAGACAAACATCGTTTACTTCTGTTTTTGTTGCTCCATTGGTGGACGATACCATAGAAATCGAAGTGAATCCTGGTGATATATCATGGGAAACATTCCGATCTGGTGGTGCTGGTGGACAGAATGTGAATAAAGTAGAGACGGGAGTTCGTTTGCGACATGCACCTTCTGGTATTATTATTGAAAATACCGAATCTCGTTCTCAGCTTCAAAATAAAGAGAATGCAATGCGCCTTCTAAAATCTCAACTTTATGAGATGGAGCTTCGTAAAAGAAGAGAGAAGGAGATGGCATTAGAGAGTAGTAAAAAAGCTATTGAATGGGGATCTCAGATTCGTTCATACGTAATGCAGCCTTATAAAATGGTGAAAGATGTACGTACTTCTCATGAAACAGGTAATGTGCAGGCTGTCTTAGATGGTGATCTAGATGGTTTTGTTAAAGCCTATTTAATGGAGTTCTCTGGTAAACAAGATTAAATATTTATATTGGATGTAGAATGAATTATTTTCATTCTACATCTTCTCCCATTAAGAATTCAAATAGTTCTTCTGGTGTGTCTACCATTTTCTTTGGTGCAGTTGTTTCTAATATTTTCTTGCTGTTAAATCCCCATGTGACAGCTACAAATGGAATGTTTGCTTCATTACAAGCTTTCCCATCACGATATTCATCTCCTACATAAATTACCTCTTCAGGGTCGATGTCGTTTTTGCGAATAAGATTCTTTATTCGACTCTTCTTGGAATAAAGAGATACATCATAGGAGGTGTAAGAGAAGTGGTCCATATCATACTCTTTTAATAGCTCCTTAACGATATATTCATTATTACTTGTTACAAGTCCAAGTTCATAAAAGTTATTGAGCTCTTTGAGTATTTCAGGAATATGATCAAAAGGTTTTACCATATGAAGTTTTTCTCGGAACATTCTCTTGGTATCTGCAATAAAGAATGGAATTTGATACCATGGTAGCTTTAATACCTTGGAGAAAAAATCTCTGGCAGGCATATCCCTAAATTGATCCCAATTTTCATGCATTTTAAAGCGGTACTTAATAGCAAGTTGATTGCTACAATCTTCAAAAGCACAACGGGAATCAAAAAGTGTTCCATCAAAATCGAATAAAATGACCTTTTTACTCATACAATAATCAATAATTATACAATACACCAGGGTATAAATAGACTTTCAGAGGATAACAATCATTGTAATCTGCCTGTATGTCTTTCTATTCTTTACAATATAACGGTTTTATAATTGAGTTTTGGGATATTTACATTTTTTATAATATGATATGCAATTGCAAATAGTAGTTAATTAAAAAGTGTGAATTGTAGGTTGTACAACCTATCAGAACTCTCTTCCGTTGTTCTTTTTTTTGCTATCTTGAGGTGGAGAGATCATGCCTATTTGGTAAGGCGCAAATGGGTGGTCTTTATGGTTGTTTACAAGGAGTTCCTCTTAAAATTTCTATGCTATGGATTTATTAAAACGATATAATAACAGGGAGTTAAGTTGGCTATCTTTTAATGAGCGTGTTCTTCAGGAAGCTGATGATCCATCTGTTCCCTTACTTGAGAGATTACGTTTTTTAGGTATTTTCTCGAATAATCTTGATGAGTTCTTTAGGGTAAGGGTGGCCTCTGTAAAACGTATGGTCAGACATGGCATTAGAATAAATGAAAGTATCGATTTTTTTACTCCAGAAGAGCTATTGGAGAGAATAATGGATACTGTCAATGAGCAACAAATGTTATTTAAAAGTATTTATGATCGATTAATAAGTGAAATGGGGGACAATGGAATTTCTGTTGTAAATGAGATGCAATTATCTCAAAAGCAAGGGGCATATGTGAAAGAGTATTTCTATGAAACCGTATTGCCTTTTTTGGTTCCAATTATGTTGAATAATTTGACTCGCTTTCCTGAGCTCAGTGATAGATCTATATATTTTGCAGTGGAGCTCTTACGAACTTCTGCTGCTGTAGAGCCATATTACGCCTTGGTTCGTGTTCCTTCTGATGTGCTTCCTCGTTTTATTGAACTGCCTTCTGAGAATAATATCCAGTCTATTATTCTGTTAGATGATATTATTCGCTTCTGTTTAGATGACCTATTCCATATCTTTAAATATGATGTTGCTAAGGCTTATAGCTTAAAAGTGACACGTGATGCCGAGATTGATCTAGATGATGATATCTCTACTACTTTGATCCAAAAGATGGAAGAGAGCTTAAGAAAAAGAAAAAAGGGCAATCCCGTGAGGATAATATACGATAGAGAAATGTCTAAAGAGCTTTTTCGATTCTTTACAAGAAAGATGAAACTCGATATTGAGAATATTGTTCCCGGAGGAAGATATCATAATAGAGGAGATTTTATGGGATTTCCAATTATAGGAAAGGATAGTGATTACTATCAACCTTTGCCAGCGTTGGAACACCCTATGTTAAAGAAGAAAAGAAGCATCATTAGAGCAATAAAGAAAGAAGATATTATACTTCATTACCCTTACCAAAGTTTTAACCATTTTATTGACTTTATGAGAGAAGTTGCTATCGATCCTAAAGTGACTGAAATAGGTCTTACGATCTATCGTGTTGCCAAAGTTTCAAAAGTGGTGAATGCGCTTATGAATGCTGCACGCAATGGTAAAAAGGTGACGGTACTAATCGAACTGCAGGCCCGTTTTGATGAAGAGGCCAATATTTATTGGTCTAATATCTTGCAAGAGGCAGGAGTGCAGGTGATTAGTGGTATTCCTGGATTGAAAGTCCACAGTAAAATTGTTTGGGTGCAACGTAAAGAGAATGATAAACTAAGAAATTACGGGTATATAGGAACAGGAAATCTAAATGAATCTACTGCTAAATTTTATGCAGATGAAGGGCTGTTTACTGCAAATAAAGAGATCACGAATGATCTGGAGAATCTATTCCGATTCTTTAGACATAATTACATGCATTTTGATTATAAGAAATTGATTGTTTCTCCTTTTGATATGAGATCTGTTTTGTATAGTAAAATAGATCAAGAAATTAACCATGCTATCGCTGGACGAAAAACATATATTGTTTTGAAAATGAATAGTCTAGTCGATACAAAGATGGTTGATAAACTTTATGAAGCTAGCAATAAAGGTGTGAAGATAGATCTTATTATTAGAGGTATCTGTGTTCTTATTCCTGGTGTTAAGGGATTGAGTGAAAATATCCGCACAGTGAGTATTGTGGACAAGTATCTTGAACATTCTAGAATTTGGATGTTTTATAATAATGGAGAGAAGGATACGTATATTGCATCGGCAGATTGGATGCCTAGAAACCTTAATAGACGTGTTGAAGTTGCTTGCCCTATTTTGGATGCTGGAGTAAAAAAAGAGTTACATCACTATCTAAATATTCAATTGAAAGATAATGTCAAGGCAAGAGAAAATGGAAGTAATTATAGAAATATATATATTAGTAGGGGAGATGTTGATGTCCGAAGTCAAGATGCTTTTTATGAATATTTAAAGAACAAAAATCATGTTAATAGTTTATCATAACAACAGGTGTAAAAAATCTCGTGAAGGGTTAGAGTTTATTAAGAATAAGGAGGTAGAGTTTGAAGTTGTTGAGTATCTTAAAACTCCTTTTTCCAAAGAAGTGTTGGCTTCTATTGTTGATAGGTTTAGTGGTGAACCTATAGAGCTTATTCGAACCCAAGAAAAGTATTATAAGGAAATACTAAAGGGTTCTTCATTAACAAAAGAGAATGTAGTAGAACATATTCTTAAAGAACCGAAACTACTTCAGAGACCCTTAGTGGATGATGGAGTTAATGTGGTTGTGGGAAATCCTTTATCTTCTTTAGACTTGTTTTTCGATTAAAATAGTTTTTTCTATAAATGTATTTAGCTTGTCCCAATCTGTGTAGATCTCGTTGGTGTCTAAAGAGCGTGGTCCTTTCATAATACACATTAAGAGTTGCATCATCTTTGTCTCTATCCAGTTATATTTAGAATAATTTAGTTCTCCTGGCATGATAAAGATACTTGATGGAATCCAGCCAATTCTCTTCCATATCATAGCTAGTTGTGGATTATTCTCTATTGTATTGACTTCTCTTTTACGTGACGCTAAATCAATGGAGATAATGGAGGTGTCTTTCAATGAAAATAGATGGGAGAAATGTTTTAAGATATGGGTCATGTTAGATGAATATTTTCCATATCTTATAGGGGCGATGATGTATTTATGCTGATACTTAAATAGGTCGTGTATCTCCACTTCTTCAGCCTTACATATATCGACCTTTTGATGATTCTTTTCGAGAATCGTTTCTATAAATTCAGCCACCTTTTTACTGAATCCATAATGAGTAGAGTATATTATAAGAGATCTGATCATTGGGCTAGTCTTTTAAACAACTAGAGAGAAGAAATAAATTCTTCTCTCTAGATATATTATTGAAAATTCTTATTCTCCAGCATAAAGCTTTTCTCGAAGAGCTTGAATCTTATCATCAGTGATATAATCATCGTAATCCATTAACTTATCGATAATACCATTTGGTGTTATCTCAATAATACGATTACATACCGTTTGAATAAATTCGTGGTCATGAGATGACATCAATACGATACCTGGGAAAGAAATAAGTCCGTTGTTAAATGCTTGAATAGACTCCAAATCTAAGTGGTTCGTAGGGTTATCTAGAACGACTACATTAGGATTACTCATCATTAGTTTAGAAAGCATACATCTTACTTTCTCACCTCCTGAAAGTACTTTAACTTTTTTCTCGATATCGTCTCCGGTAAACAACATCTTACCTAAGAAACCTCTAATATAAGCATCTTCTGTATTGTCTGTATATTGTGACAACCAGTCGAAGATATTGTTTTCGTTAGTAAAGAATTCAGAATTATCTAGTGGTAGGTAACCTTGAGTTGTTGTTACTCCCCACTCAAATGATCCTTCTTCAGCTTCAGCTACTCCATTGATAATATCAAAGAATGCAGTCATTGCACGTGAATCTCTTGAAAGGAATACAACTTTCTCTCCTTTTTCAATAGTGAAGGACATATCCTTAAATAGTAACTCACCATCTACATGTTTCGTAAGGTTCGAAACTGAAAGGATATTGTTTCCTACTTCTCTATCTGGTTGGAAAATAATACCAGGGTAGCGACGGGTTGATGGCTCAATATCTTCAATATTAAGTTTCTCAATCATCTTCTTACGACTGGTGGTTTGTTTTGATTTAGCAACGTTGGCTGAGAATCTAGAGATGAATTCTTGAAGTTCTTTCTTCTTCTCTTCCATCTTCTTATTCTGCTGTGCTTGTTGTTTCGCAGCTAACTGACTTGAATGGTACCAGAATGAATAGTTACCACCGTAAGATTTTACTTTACCAAAATCAATATCTACAATATTTGTACATACACTATCCAAGAAGTGACGGTCGTGAGATACTAAGATTACTGTATTTTCAAAGTTAGCTAAGAAATTTTCTAACCAATTTACAGTCTCAAGGTCAAGGTCATTGGTAGGCTCATCCAGTAACAAGTTATCTGGATTTCCAAATAATGCTTGTGCCAACAATACACGGACTTTCATCTTTGGGTCCATGTCTTGCATTAATTTATAGTGGCTGTCTTCTTTGATTCCTAATCCACTTAACAATGAGGCTGCACTACTCTCTGCATTCCAACCGTCCATCTCTGCAAAACGATCTTCAAGTTCAGCGGCTTTCATTCCATCAGCTTCATTGAAGTCCTCTTTCATATAAAGCGCATTCTTCTCGCTCATAACATCCCACATTTCTTTGTGTCCCATCATTACAGTATCTAATACTGTATGTTCGTCAAATTCGTGGTGATCCTGTTTTAATACAGAAAGACGTTCTCCTGGCTCAAGTGATACATGACCTTTGGTAGAATCAAGGTCTCCTGAAAGAAGCTTTAGAAATGTCGATTTCCCTGCACCGTTCGCGCCAATAACTCCGTAGCAGTTTCCTGGTAGAAACTTAAGGTTTACATCTTGGAAAAGAGGTTTCTTCCCAAATTGAATGGATAAATCCGAAACTGTTATCATTTTCTATCTTGTGGTATATGTAATTTCACATTTTTGAATTCGCAAAACTAGAAAAAATATTAGAACCTTGATAATTTTAATGGTTAATATTTCATTTTCAATGGGTTCTTTAGATTGCGAATGAAAGAATAATAGGGGTTTAGTGTAATTCTTATTGAAAAAAATAGGTCATATATCTATGAAATTTTGTTTTTTGTTGAAAATAAATGTAAACTATTAATTCTATTTATATGTTAGGCCGTAATACCAAACTGAGTGTCTGCTAACGATGTAATAGAGTGATAAATAAATTTAGGGAAGAAAATGAGTGTGTGTATACCAACAAAAATGGGTATCGATATTGGATCAACTACAATTAAGTTGGTTTGTTTAGATGTAAATGGTGAAATAGAATATTCAAGTTATCGTAGACATCATATCGGGATACATCAAGCTCTTTTAGCTCTCTTAAGTGAGGCAAAAGAGTTTATAAATGACACAAATGTGTCTTTGGTAATTACAGGGTCCGTTGGAATGGGACTGTCTGAAGATTGTGAAATTCCTTTTTTACAAGAAGTGGTCTCTGCTTCTGAAGTAATTAAACATAGGTTTCCTGATGTATCTACTCTTTTTGATATGGGAGGAGAAGATGCAAAACTTATTGTTTTTGAGGATAATAAAGCTCCTGTAATGCGAATGAACGGAAGCTGTGCTGGCGGAACAGGTGCTTTTATTGATCAGATGGCTGTTTTATTAGGAGTTACGGTGGAAGAGCTTAATAATATGGCTTTTGGATATAAAAAGAAGTACCCTATTTCATCTCGCTGTGGTGTCTTTGCCAAAACGGACATCCAAAATCTACTTAGTAAGAAAGTAGATAAAAAAGATATTGCGGCCTCGATCTTTTTTGCTCTTGCAAATCAAACCGTGACAACCTTGGTGCGTGGACTAAAACTGAAACCAAAGATGTTGCTTTGTGGGGGGCCTTTTTCTTTTATTCCTTTTTTAAGAAAGGCATTAGTTGAAACACTTCAGATTCAAGAATCGGATGTAATTGTTCCAGATTATTCTTCTCTTATTCCTGCGTTAGGTTGTGCCTTGTCTACCGATGTCGAAAGAAAACAAATCAATTTGAATGATCTAATTGAAATGATTGAAAAAAGGAGCTTAAATCAAGAATCATCGACTTCCGATTTAGCCCCTCTTTTCAATGATGAAAATGATTTTATTGAATGGAAAGAAAAGAAACAATCAAATTTTGTTCAGAAAAATGATTTTCACAATCTGACTTCTAAGAATTGCTTCTTAGGTGTAGACTCGGGTTCTACAACAACAAAGATTGTCTTGATGGATGAACAAGAGAAGCTCCTTTTCCACTATTATCAAAAAAATAACGGGGATCCTCTAAATGCACTCCATCATGGACTTAAGAAATGTGCTGAATTAGCAACTAAAGCCAAAGTGGCTATTAATATTAAAGGATCTTGTGTGACGGGCTATGGTGAAGATCTAATCCGCAAAGCATACAAGTTTGATTTTGGAATTGTTGAGACTATTGCCCATTATATGGGGGCAATGAAGTATAATCCAGAAGTCTCTTTTATTCTAGATATTGGCGGTCAAGATATGAAAGCCATATTTGTGGATAAAGGGGTTATTACCCGATTGGAAGTAAATGAAGCCTGTTCTTCAGGATGCGGATCTTTTGTGGAAGGCTTTGCTTCTTCAATGAACTATTCTCCAAGTGAGTTCGCCTCTTTGGCTTGCCAATCTAAGAGCCCCTGTGACCTTGGTACCCGCTGTACTGTCTTTATGAATTCGAAGGTGAAACAAGCCTTAAGAGCCAAAGCTCTTCCTGGGGATATTGCCGCAGGATTGTCTTATTCTGTTATTAA
Source organism: Prolixibacteraceae bacterium (assembly GCA_025210775.1). Taxonomy (GTDB): domain Bacteria; phylum Bacteroidota; class Bacteroidia; order Bacteroidales; family Prolixibacteraceae; genus Halosquirtibacter. The sequence goes on along the minus strand of JAOARB010000016.1, from coordinate 3,032 downwards.
AAATATGCTTTTCAAGGTCTTAAAACTTAAAAGTGTAGACGAACTTGGTGACTATATATCTGTTCAAGGAGGAACTTTTAAGAACCTTTCGATTGTTAAGGCAATGGAAGACTTGGTGCAGAAACCTGTTACTTTTACCGATATGCCTGAACTTATGGGTGCGATTGGTGCTGCCTTGTACTCTTTGAGAAATCAGAGTAAGATCGTCAATGAGCAGGAGAGAGGTGTTTCATATCTTAATCATAAACCGGAGTATCTGGCAAAAGAAATTCATTGTAAAGGATGTGAGAATCAGTGTGAAGTACAACAGTATACTTTCGATAATAACGAGAAATTTTATTCAGGGAATAAATGTGAGAAGGTGTTTACTAACAGTGGGGTGCAGATTTCTTACGGTGAAAATGCAAGTGAACTAAGGTATAATGAAATATTTAATAAACATGAAGAGATTGCTCTATCTAATGAAGCACCTAAGATAGGGATACCTCGTGTGTTGAATATGTTTGAAAATTTCCCTTTTTGGAATAGTTTCTTTACTTCTCTTGGATTTAATGTTATCCTCTCTGATGCATCTAAGATGTCAGACTATGATAAGGTTACCTCTACCATTATGTCCGACAATATCTGTTTCCCAGCTAAATTGGTGCATGGTCATATTCAGAACCTAATAGACCAAAAAGTGGATCGTATATTTTTACCTTATGTGATCTATGAAGAGCACGATTCGGAGTTAACAAACAATAGCTTCAATTGTCCGATTGTGTCTGGTTATTCTGATGTGATTAAAAGTGCTTTTGATGATAAAATAGTGCTTGATGCTCCACCAATTTCTTTTAAAGATGACAAACTCCTAGAAAATGCATTGATCGAGTATCTTGCAACTTGGACTTCTATAAAGTGTTCAAAAAAAGAGATACAAAATGCGATATTGAATGCTCGCGATGTACAGTACCGTACCAAAAAAAGATTGAAAGAACAGAATACCGAAATTTATCAGCGTGCCAAAGAGGAGAAAAGAATGGTGGTCCTTCTTGTAGGACGTCCTTATCATCATGATCCACTTATTCAACATACCATCTCAAGATGTATTTCTGGATATGGTGTCGACGTTATTACTGAGGATATTGTTCGTTTTGAGGACAAATATTATAAAGATAATAATGAAATGGTACTCCAATGGAGCTATGTGAACAATATTATTAAAGCAGTTCATTGGGCCAAGAATCAAGATCAAAATGTTCAAGTAATCCAACTATCTTCTTTCGGATGTGGTCCAGATGCTTTTATTGTGGATGAATTACAGGAGATTCTTAAATCAGGCAATAAAAACTTGACGTTATTGAAATTGGATGATGTCTCGAATATTGGTTCTCTGAATCTTCGTGTTCGTTCTCTTATTGAAAGTGTTAAACTTAAAGCAGACAAACCCGAAAAGCAAAGAGTCGTACCATTCGAAAAGATTAAAGTGTTTGAGAAGGAGGATAAAAAAAGAAAACTGTTGTTGCCTTATTTCTCTCCTTTCTACTCTCCATTCTTCCCTGAGCTTTTTGCTCTTGCTGGTTACGAAGTGGAAAGTCTTCCTCCTAGTGATAAATGTTCTAGAGAATTGGGACTTCAATATGCCAATAATGAAGTCTGTTTCCCTGCTACAGTTATTGTTGGTGATATTATTAAAGCGATAAAATCAGGTAATTATGATCTTGATAAAGTTGCTTTCGTGATGACACAAACAGGAGGACAATGTAGAGCTACAAATTATTTAGGACTAATTAAAAAGGCCCTAAGAAATGCCGGATATACAAATGTGCCTTTGGTCTCTATTGCTGGTGGTGATGTGATTGGTCATGAACAGCCTGGTTTCGAATTCGAATTAAAGAAATATACTGGCATCATTCTAAATACAATGCTTTTTGCTGATTCTTTAGCAAAACTCTACTACAGTTCTGCACCTAGAGAGTTAGTGAAAGGAGATAGCCTTCGCTTAAAAGATAAGTATATAAATATCTGGAAGCAGAAGATCCCAACGGCTAAAACATCCGATGCATTAAAGGTCTTAGATAAAGCTTCAAAAGAGTTTACGCAGATTGTCTCTTCTCATCAAAATGTACCTTCTGTAGGTGTTGTTGGAGAGATTTTTGTGAAATATAATGACCAAAATAACTTCCATGTTGTACAATGGCTTGTAGATCAAGGTGTAGAAGTTGTTGTTCCTCCAGTCTTAGATTTTATGACGCAATATTTTGTGAATAAAAAGTTTAATGAGCAGAATCATTTAGAGCAGAAATCTTCTCTGTTGAATAGATTGATTACTATGGGAATTTACCAACTTCTTGTTCGTAAGATTAAGAAGTTTAATAAAGCATGTGCTGCTTTTCCTTATTTTATCCCTTTCACAGATATACACGAGGAGAGCTTGGAAGCTTCAAAAATGGTTAACCTTGCGGCTCAATTTGGTGAAGGTTGGCTAATCCCTGCCGAATATGCCTTCTTTGCAAAAACGAATGTGAATCATGTGGTGAGCCTGCAACCATTTGGTTGTATTGCAAATCATGTCGTTTCAAAAGGAATTGAAAACAAAGTGATGAAACTATTTCCGAATATGAACTTGTTGTTTATTGATTTGGATGGAGGGGTTTCTCAAGCAAATATCTTTAATAGACTTCATTTCCTTGTAAAAAATGCAAAAGATAGTGCAGAGACTCTAGATCGCAATGCTTGTAAGTTATAACAGCTATTTCTTTATTGAGATATTTCAATAAAACATAGATAGGTCAAATAAAGGGTTTGTCCATGGTTCCTCCATGGTTCGTCCATGGTTTGTCCATCGATTTGGGGGGGTGCGATGGAGGAACCATAGAGCAACCATGGACAAACCATGGAGGAAGTACCTTTCAATACAGTCTTTTTCTGGTGATATTTAATGCCCACCTGTAGGGCTGTTGATACAATGTGGCAAATAAATCCATTTCGAGAATTCATTAATGTTTGGATTGAGATACAAACCATGCAGATTTTAATTAAACAAAATGTGC
>JAOARB010000015.1 GCA_025210775.1 Prolixibacteraceae bacterium | reverse complement strand
TTGCGGTTGCAAAGATAAGTTATTTATCTTCAAAACTCCAAATGTTTTTTCATTTTTATTTTCAAGCGAAAACTCATTTTCAAAACATCTCAAATATCGTTTAGAACGACGCTCTCGTTTTTCTCGAAAGCGTTGCAAAGATACAACAAATTAGTTCGAATAAACAAGCAATCTAACGAAAAAAAAACAACAAAATCACACCACACTAGAAACCAACACAATACAGGCATACATTTCTATTCACCTCGATTCAGAAGGGCACAAACAAAGTATTAGACATTTTTCATTTATGCTTATATCAACTTCATAATTGCAATATTTTATCATCGGTTTCGCCATGGCCATCAATAACAATTTGCTTTTTTTGTTGGTCCACGGTCACAAGTGCAAAATTATTCTCAAACAACCCATCGACAACAGACTTCATTGTATAATAGTGGATTCCATTATTATACGAATAATTCCCATCATGATGATGACCTTGGAACACTACTTTTACATTGCCATTCTGCTCCAACACCTCTCTTACCTCAGGAGCATTACTAATAGAGATACGTTTGTCAGGAAGATTAAAATCATCCAAGGGATGATGAATAAAAACAATAGTCAATAACGAAGTACTATTTAGGTCCTCTTTAAGCCAGTCCAACTGTTTAAGAGAAAGAGCCGCATCATACCATTCAAAGTTACCGGCATTATAGGGAACTTGATCTTGTTTAAAACAAGAATCCAACACGACAAAATGGACATCATTTCTATTGAAAGAGTAATAGCTTTTACTCTTCTCTATTCCAGTGTTTGTAACACGATCAAGAAATTCTTGCTTAGAGATACTATCCAAGTCATGATTTCCGAGGACATGAAAGCGATCTCCCTTAAAAGAAGAGAATAACAGTTCTATTTTCTCCAAGAAGGAAAGAGTAGTATCTTTTGAAGGACATTTCTTTTGATCCTTAAGATCACCAAGACAGGCAACAAACTCACAATCTGTAGTATTAAAGAAATCTATAGCAACCTTAAATTTCGCATAAGATTTACGATAATATCTTTTCCATTCCACCTTAGGAGGACGATCAGCATAATGAATATCTGACACCAAACCGAACGACCATTTTTTACGAAAAAAGCCGACACCACAACTTGAAAAGCATAGTGTCAGCGTAGAAAAAAATATATTTTTAATAAAACGTCTTCTCTTCATAACCACAATAAAATTAACAAAATCAAAGTTAGAAGAAATCCGTTAAAACATCACTTATAAAGATCGTTTTGTGATATCTCCCCCAGAAGAGGTTTGAACATCCACATTAGAAGGATTGCCATAATAATAGACATCACCTCCAGAAGAAGCTCTTCCGATAAATGCTTTATTCACATTCACTTTAATATTACCACCAGAAGAGGCACGCACCTTAGCAACAATAGCTTGAAGAGACACCCCATGGAAATCACCTCCAGAAGAAGATGCCACATACAGTTCGCCCGTATTACCAGACAATTTCACATCGCCTCCACTAGACACTCTTGAATCCACTCTTCGAGTATTCAATTTTAAAGACACCTCTCCTGCGGACGAAGCCTCAGCATAAAAGGTATCGACCTTAAAGACACCTTCACCACTAATCGAACCACAAGAAGCAGCTTTTGCACCTTCAAGTTTAGGCAAGGTAACATAAACGACCATTTTAGAGCAACGTTTAAAAGAGCGAGCAACAAAAACTCGAAGTTCATCACCTTCCACTTTTGTACCTATATGATCTTGCAGATTCTGATCTGTTTCAACAATCACCTCATAATGGTCTCCTTGTCTGACTTTAACATTAATAGTCATAGAGACATTGATTCTAGAAAAGCCATTAAGATTATCTCTTTTAACTCTAATAATATTACCATTCCCCCTAGCACGACCATCATTTCGATAGCCATAACTATGGTATGATGTGCATGTCAGAACAGAAAAAATTAGACATACATAGAAAATAGTTCTCTTATAAATGACCGAATGCATAAACTATACTTTTTAAAATTACATTTTACTTTAACACACTTAAATTTCCCATACTACTCTTATCAAACAGATCTACCACAGGTGTACCACGAACAATAACATTAGCATTATTTTTAGAACAACCCGAAAGAGATTCTTTAGAACATATATCCACCCTAGCACAATTCGAAGCATAAACCTCAGCATGCTTCGTCTCAAGCCTATTAGCAGAGTAACGTGCACTACTGTCAGAATAAATTATTTGTCTTTCACATTTTCCTTTCAAACAAAGTTTACTTGAGTTCGAAATATAAGAATCGACCCTTACTGCATTCAAATTAATCTTAGCAACCGCAGCATTAGTCAATCCTATAACGAAATGTCCAAAATTAAACACATCCTTAGAATGTAAAAACGAGCCATCATCCATAGATAATGAAAAAAGGTAAGGCAAGTATACTTTTACTTTCACTCGTTTTTTGAATTTATTTTTACGGGGTGAAAATAATCTTAATTTTTCATCTTTAATAAGATATTTTACAACAACACCATCCTCAGCCTTACGTTGTTCAACACCAAAAAAATTAGCTTTAACCAGTTCAACATCCAAATAATCTTGCACAAGCAATTCTGAGAAATTCGGAAGTTTATTAAAACCTTTACCAATAGTTTCATTTCCTTGTGACTCTATTGGGGTTCCAAAAGAGATCAACAAAACCAGTATGATATAATAAGTTAATGTTTTCATGACATTTTAATTTGATTGTAAGTCAAAAGACTTAAATTTAGACAACTAATCACAACTAAATACTATTTTGAGATCTCACTTATATGACGTTCGGAAGAAAAAATAGTTACAATAAAAATTTGTTAATTTTCACGAAATGAGAAGCAGAAGGTTAAATTCTAAATTTGAAGACATCTATAATTCATTGTTTGAAGGGGAAATAATAAAAGCCATCTCACAACTAGAGTCAGAGGCACAGAACCACCAGCAGGCAGAACTGATATATGAAATTCAAGTACAAAAAGAGATTTACAACAACATGCTTCTCTATACGAGCAAGAATATCGAAGATCCAGATAAAGAGAGAGTCTATTTAAGACTAAGAGAATATCTTTTAAATATTGCAGACAAACTTGAATACCGAATAGGGATACAGTACCACAACAATTTTTTTTCAAATCAAGCACAAAAGATTGATAGTGGAACCATACTCTCGTTCAACAGTATTTATGAATTACTAGACGACATCAAGAACAACCCCATAGAAGAAGAGAAACATTACAAAAAAGAAGATCAAGACAGAAGATTTTTAGGGATATTACAAGAGATGTTTTATCATGCCGTATTTGGCAAAACCATACCTACTGGTTTCTTTGAGAGTTATCAATCTCTATCGAAAGAATATCAAATTGTCCACGATTACACTCCTACAATTATATCAGGACTTATTCTAGGTCTACTAAAATCGTTTGATGAGAACAAATTAAAAGTACTTATACGATATGGTTATGATCTCAAACCAAGGCACTACACTTACGCATTAGATGGTATTGTTTTAATAAAGATGTGGCACAACAAACGTCTTCAGTGTCACCGTTCACTGGCAGGCGATGTATCCCAATTGTTACATGACAGGAATGAATTAGTGGCACCCATACTATACAACCTAGAGCAAGCCCACCATACACAATGGGCCAAAGAGTTTATGGAAGAGGAGATATTAAAAGACATTCAAAAGATATCACCCAAGTTAAAGGATGAAGACTTTCAAGCGCTCTCAGACGATGATGATGAGAATCCTGTTTGGAAAAAGATCATAGAAGAATCGTCAGATTTTGAAGAGAAAATGATCTACTTTTCGGAGTTAGAAAAAGAAGGTATCGATGTATATTACAGCACTTTTTCGAGTCAAAAACATTTCCCATTTTTCAGAGAGATCTCTCATTGGTTGTTGCCTTTTAACCAGACCTTCCTTCCCTACACTATGCCTATCCCTATTGATGAGATTTCGGAGACGATAGAAAAATCACATTATCTATGTGATTCAGATAAATATTCATTTTACTACATGCTAACCCAAGCACCAAAGAATCAGCAGAAAGAGTTAATCAACAATTTTAAAGAAGAATTTTCACAACACATAGAGGCAGAAGACGAGGAGAAAAGACTAGTACCCGAAAGAGAGAGTTATAAGCTTAGCAAGCAACACATCATGGATCTATATCGTATTATGCACCTATACAAAGGGATGGATGAACTCACTCCAATGATCGATAATGCAATACATTTCAACAATTTAAAACAGCTAAAACAGTACATAAATAAAGAGTCTGTAATTAAAATGGCAGACTTTTACTTTAACAACAAATATTACAGTGAAGCGGCAGATATTCTACAGGGGTTAACCAAAGAGGACACGGATGGAATCGTCACCCAAAAATTAGGCTATTGTTATCAAAAGCAAGGAGAATATAAGAAAGCCATTAAAGCCTACAAAAGAGCAGATATTTTGTCAGAAGAGACTGTATGGATAAACAAAAAGATCGGGTTTTGCTATAGAAAGATTGGGAACTATAAAAAGGCCATTAACTGGTATCAATTAGCACACAAGAACAATCCGCAGAATGTTACAACCATACTAGCGATTAGCAGTTGTTATATCAATTTAGGTCAATACAAAGATGCCTTATCAATATTATCAGAAGCTTATTACACCATAGGTGAAGATGAAAGGATTCAGCGAGCTATAGGGTGGACTCTATTTTTAAAAGGAGATTATAAAGAAGCCCTCTCCTACTTTAAAGAGTGTAAAGGAGAGAATCAATGGATCATTGAAGAATATTTAGGTCACACCTATTTTTGTTTAGGCAACTGGGAAGAGTCGATTACTCATTTTAAACAAGCCTACAAGCAGAGTGCATTAGAGAGAGGCGAAATGTTCGAAAGACTTTTAAAAGTAAAAGAGATCTATATCAACAAGGGTATAAACAGGACCTCCGTTTCACTATTATATGATATACTATATGCAGAAACGAAAGAAGAGAGCTTGTAGGCTCTCCTCTTTTCAAATATTATCTTCGTCCATTAGGACAAGGTTTATTACATTTTTGCATATTCCCTTTAGTGTTTTGTCGACATTTTCCACTCCTATTGCAATGTTTTGCATCAAATTTCATTCTTTGTTCGTCAGTTAAAAGAGATCTAACCTCTTGCATTGTTCTGGCCTTATTTTTTGCCATATTAAGCATCAAAGAGCTCATCTTTTCAATATTCTTATCGATAGCTGACATGTTTGGCTTATCAGCAGTCATTAAAGTTTGTTGATGTGCCTTTAATTCTCTCAGCTCATCTCTCCAAGGTTTACAATTTTTTTGTGACTCAAGTTTTATCTCTTTAATCTTCATTTGTTGGTCTTCAGAAAGATCTAACCCCTTCATCATACGACATTCTTGTTTCTGAGGACACTTCATTTGTTTACAATGACCTTTTTTCTGTGCTGAAACAGTAGTGCTACCCAATAGGAAGAAAAGAACTCCGACAAACATCAATTTACTAAAAATCTTTTTCATAACTGTAAATTTTAATATCTAATAAAACAATCCTTAACGAATACGATTTAAATAATTACTACATATACTTTGATTGTTGATATCATAAAAGGTTTAAACAGAATCTCATATTTTATTTTAAAAACGACCTAAACACTTTTGAATTGTCGATAAATTATATCGTGACCTCAAGCCTAAATTGCATTTCATTTAACCACAAAAAGGAATACAGAAAGATATTAATTTTCATATTATGTTTATACACTATAAGAAAGATTTCCAAATCAAGATGCAAAATGTCAGAAAAACACCTACCCAATGCTACTCAACTATACTCTAAACTAATATAGCCCCCATTGCCAAGGCACATCAATATTATATCAACTTCATATTAACTTCATTTGAAAGTAAATTTGACATAACGTATAAGTGAACTTGATATGAAGTTAATATGAAGTTGATATGTAGTTGTAGTGTAGTTGATATGAGTTTAAAATGAAGCTGTATAGAACTTAAGTATTATTAAGTAGTTGGGTAGTTTAAAGAAAATCGATGGCTAGATTTGGCAAATAATACAGGAAAGATAAAAAAAAAGACTCCCCTATCGAGTCATAAAAGAAGAGATAATAAATCTTTTTTTTCTGTTATCAGAGGAACAAAATATGGAAGAACCAAGAAGTTAAAAACAATGAAGTATTCAAGATGGAAAAGAAGCAATGTAGTATAACGACAAATCTAAGCTAAAAAGACACTATATCTTACCTCAAATATAGGGCAAAAAAAAACGTTACATCTCTACTAGCAAAGATGTAACGTTATGAAAAAACCTCGAGTTTCTTTTAATAAAAACTCAAACCACTTACTTCTGCAAATCATATTTATACGTTTTAGAACCAGAATTTACGATAACATCTAGTGATGCGCCATCTTTAATACCAGACAAAGCGAAAGCTTGAGAGATTGCTGTTTTAGACCCCAAATTTACTCGATATAAAACTTTAGTACCTTTATTGAAACTTAGTTCAACATCGTTACTAGTTTTATTTAAAAAGCTTACAAAAAGTTTCCCATCTTTAATAAAAAGCATAGGTTGATTAGAACTATTGTTCAACGCAGAAGAATCTGCAAATTCAATATTAACAATCTTACCAAGGCTATCTGTTGAATCATCTGTATTCGCAGCAGATACACTAAGAGTAGAAGAAATAAATACAATTGCTAGTAAAGTAAGTAGTTTGTTCATAACACAAAAAGTTTACAGAAATAATTAAAATTCAATTACTAGTATTGCCATAAGCGTGCCAAAAAAAACACAACATTTCTTAATCACTCATTTTCAACACATTAGCAAATCATAAAAATTCCACTTAACCTAAACACCTTAAATATCTACATATATGTAGATATAAAACAAACAGCCTACAAAAATGTAGTTTTTTTGATCTACAATTCTCCAAACACCTAATAATCTACCACTTACACTATCAATAAAACACATTTCTTAATACCAAAGTGTCTTATATGTTATAAAACACATACATAAATGTAGATTTTTGAATGCTATCGATTGCAATAATATTCAAACAAGCGCATCTAAAAAATAGCAGTACCTTTATAATTCTGAGTAAAAACGAAAACAACAATCTAGAAATGAAAAGCATAAAGGCTGTTTTATTTGATATGGATGGTGTTCTATTGGACACTATGCCCTATCACGAAAGTGCATGGAGTCAATTATTTAAAGAAGAAGGTATCCCATTTGACCCTAAGGAAGCGTACTATAATGAAGGTAGAACAGGGTATAGTATGATAGAGACAGTATTCGAAAAGGCCAAGGGAGAGAAACCATCGTTGGAAGATATTTCGGAGATGTATCAAAGGAAGAAATCGATAATGAAGAACAATCCTCCCATAAAGAACATAAAAGATATGCCTCAAGTTTTAACCTATTTAAAAGAACAAAACATCAAGATAGGTGTAGTAACGGGGTCAGGACAGAAGGATATCATAAAGACGTTGCAACAATTTTATCCTGACATTGTTATAAAAGAGAACATTATTTCCGGATTTGATGTTAAGAAGGGTAAGCCACATCCAGAGCCTTATCTAAAAGCATTAGAACGAGTAGGTATCACTGCAGAAGAAGCACTAGTTATAGAGAATGCCCCATTAGGAGTAGAGTCGGCGATCGCAGCCAATATATATACGATAGCCATCAATACAGGCATTTTAGATGATGATGTATTAAAAGATGCAGGAGCTAACATGGTTTGCAGAAACAGCAAAGAACTGCTTCAAATACTACAAGAGAAACTAAACTAACCCCTCTTGGAGGTATAAGAAGTTCAAAAGGACCAGTATTTATGGGAGCTTCAAGAATACCGTTAGTATTTTTTTTAGAAGAAAATGCTAATCTAAGACAAAAACTACAGCACACATTCAACAAATTGGGCGTACAAGACATTCAATGGTTTTCAAAAGAAAAAGAATGTATCTCTCATTTGGAAGAACATCCAGACATCATCATTCAAGACAAGACCTATGATGAAACAGGCGGATATACACTTCTTTATGAAGCAAAGAAGTATTCACCAAAATCGAAATACTATTTTTTCTGTTCTAAGGAAGATTCAAAATATGCAGAGAAAGGGTTAAAGATTGGAGCCGATGAGATCTACATTAGAGAGAATCAAAAGATTGAAGATTTTGGCAAATGGATTAATCAAAAGATCATAAGCAAGCGACTCAAGAAATTCTATTTTAGTGTCAACGTAGGAATGTTTCAGTTCTTTGGTATTATCTTATTCCTTCTATTAATCGTGTTAAGTGTTGTTTTCTTGAATCCTAAGATGTTTTAGTGAAGAAGCTATTCTGTATTTAATATTACAATGATCAAACATTAATGCATATTAAGTTGAGAAAGAAATATATCGATAAAGATTGAGTTTTTAGATACAATAAAGGCTATCTCGATGAGAGATAGCCTTTATTGTGATTAATATTAATAACGATTAGAAAGACTAATCTTCATGTTTGATCGTGCGATTACTATCCAAAAAGTTGTTATAGCTATCCATGTTTGAAAGAATCTCTTTTGCTTTTTTGATCTCAATATCATCAATAATAGAAGATTTTATTACCCCTTTTTGGTAGTAATAACGAACAATCAATTCTGACTTAAGAAGATCGCTTATTTCTTCTTTAAATGCTTTAAAGTCCTTATCTAAGTTAGGTGCTAATTTTGCTTTTAAGTTAGAGAAATCATCTTTAGCAAGATCATAATACTTTTCTTTTTTCGCTTTATCGATCGCTTTTTCAAGTAGTTTCTCACTAACACTTTCATATTTGAAATCATTACTCTTCACATAATTAACGAAGTCGTCATAGATCTCGTCAGTAATTTTGAAATCTTCAACAGGAGGGATTTGTTCATGATTCGCAACGTAATGAGTAGCATAATCAAAAACCATAAAATCTCTGATAAGGTGTACTGATAAGCTACTAAAATATTGTGGTTTGATTTCTAAATCAGGAGTAATACCTCCCCCATCATAAACTTTACGTCCACCTTTAGTCGAGAACTCCGTAATAAGAGAATCAGGAATCGTACCAACACTACCATCGTCATTACGATGAGAATAGTCAAGTGCTTGGATACATCTGCCTGAAGGAATATAATATTTAGCTGTAGTTACTTTTAATTTTGAGTTATAGCTCAAATCACGAGTTGTTTGAACAAGACCTTTACCAAAGGTTCTTGCACCGACAACCACTCCTCTATCAAGATCTTGAATAGCACCAGTAACAATTTCTGATGCCGAAGCAGAACCTCTATTAACAAGAACAACCAAAGGCATTATTGTATCTAAAGGAGCAATAGGGGCCTTATATACTTTATCCCAAGTAGAGACTTTACCTTTGGTGCTAACAATTTCTTGACCTTGACTAACAAATAGATTCGCAATCTTAACAGCTTCCACCAATAGACCACCAGGGTTTGAACGTAAATCAAAGACAAGCTTCTTGGCATGATGTTTATCTTTTAGTTCAAGAATGGCTCTTTTAACATCATCCCCACAATTAAGGGTAAAGTTTTTAAGACGAACATATCCTATTTCATCATTAAGCATTCCATAATAAGGAACGGCATCGACGTGAATTTTCTCTCTTTTAACAACAAAAGTAATTGTTTTTTTAACCCCTGGTCTTTGTACTTTGATCTTCACCTCTTCACCAATGGTACCTTTAAGAAGATTACTTACGCCTTCCACTTTAAGTTTTTCAACTTTAGTACCATCGATTTCAAGGAATACATCCCCTGCTTTCAGTCCTGTTTTTTGTGCAGGGAATCCTTCATAAGGTTCAGCAACGACTACCATGCTATCGTGTTTGCTAATTACAGCACCAATACCGCCATATTCACCAGTAGTCATAAAGTTGAAATCATCCATATCTTGTTCTGGAATGTAGACAGTATATGGATCTAAAGTTTCAAGCATCTTATCGATACTTGTTTTGACAATTTTCTCAGGAGAGACAGAGTCCACATAGAAAAGATTCAATTCACGAAATAGTGAATAATATATATCTAAGTTTTTAGCGATAGCGAAGTTTCGGCTATCACGATTAAAACCAAACAATCCAATTAAAAGCGTGCCAACCAAAACAAGGGAGGTGACAATCTTAGTATACTTATTTTTCATCTACGGAAGATATTTTTATTATATAAATATGTTATCAAGCTAATTATTAGAGTTAAAAGAACACTCTAGAAGAATTCATTAAACAAAAATACTTAAACATGTACTAAATAAAAGTATAAAGTCTGATAAGAGTCAAATTTTAGGTTTACTTTAACTTTTATCATTAAAGATGAGGAAATTATCTCATCCAACAGAACATACAAAGACAAATAATGGTTTAAAAAGAGAAGAACAATATCTCAAAAGAGGTTCTTAAAGTTCAAGGTACTATTATATAGATAATAACCCAAGTAATAAAATATCATATTGAATGTTTTTTTGTTTCTTTGGGCTTTGAATATCAAAACAAAAAGAAAAAATTTTATGACAAAAGGGTTGGTCATTAAATCGACAGGAAGTTGGTATACCGTAAAAGAAGAAAGTGGAAAACTTTATTCGTGCAAGATCAAAGGGAAATTCCGTATGAAAGGAATACGGACCACAAATCCTATTTCGGTAGGTGATATTGTCTATTTTGATTTGGTATCCCAATCTGAGAGCGATCAAGAAGAAACAGTAGGTTTGATTAAAAAGATAGAACCGAGGAAGAATTATATCATCCGCAAATCATCTAATCTATCTAAGCAGAGTCAGATAATCGCAGCCAATGTAGACCAAGCATTCTTAATTGTGACCATTACCCATCCGCGAACATTAACAGGATTTATTGATCGTTTTTTAGTATCTGCAGAAGCATATCGTATTCCTGTCAAATTAGTATTCAACAAATTGGATTTGTATAACGAAGAAGATTATGAGGTACTAGAGGATTACCTTCACATTTATGAAGGAGCTGGATACAAGTGTCTACAAGTAGCAGCAGCAAAAGACTTCAACATGGATACGCTTCGTGATGAGATGGCCGGAAAGATCAATGTGCTCTCAGGACATTCAGGAGTAGGAAAGTCAACTATCATCAACAAATTAGAACCAGGGCTAGAGATAAAGACGGCAGCTATTTCAGAGATACACCAACAAGGGAAACATACCACTACTTTTGCAGAGATGCATGAGATGCAAAATGGAGGATATATCATAGATACTCCAGGAGTAAGAGGATTTGGTATTACAGATATTGAGAAGAAAGAGCTATCACATTATTTTCCTGATATTTTTGCAAAATCAGAAGAGTGTCAGTTTAATAACTGTACCCACCAGCATGAACCCAAGTGTGCAGTAAAATTAGCAGTTGAAGAAGGAGAAATTGCTTATACACGCTATGAAAGTTATCTTTCAATGATGGAAGATACAGATGAAAAATATAGATAGTAAAAACAATTTAATGTTAACTTTTTAAGAATTAATAGTAATAACTGATTTATTTCATATATTTGTATTCCAAGCACAAGCAATAATTACAAAATGAATTTACAAAACAATACATTTTACTTTTGGTTTTACTATTTCGGCTCCAGGTAAAGGGATCGAGTAGATTTGTATTGTCAAAAATATAAAGTTAAAGGTCCTCTAGGTTAGAGGACCTTTTTTTGTATCATAATATTTGAAAAGAGAAAAACAAAAAAGATCGAGTATTGAATAAAATACTCCTTTCATAATAAAGAAATAACTAATGCGAGTAAGTATAATAGGTCTAGGATTAATAGGCGGCTCTATAGCCAAGGATTTACGGAAGAACGGTTTCTGTCAACATATAATTGGTGTTGACAGTTCGTATCAGAATGCACAAAAAGCATTAGACCTAGGGATTGTAGATGAGATATCACCACTAGAGGAAGGAGTAAAACAAAGTGACCTAGTCATTTTAGCCATTCCAGTGGATCACACAGTAACAATCCTTCCCTATGTTCTTGACCACATCAATGACAATACTACTGTGACGGACATGGGGTCCACCAAGAAGAGCATCGTAGAAAGTGTAGAAGGACATCCTAAAAGGGCCAATTATATACCAGCACATCCAATGTCAGGAACAGAGAACAGTGGACCAGAAGCAGCATTAGAAGGTTTATTTGAAGAAAAGATAGCCATCATATGTGATCAAAAGTCTTCAGGCGTACAACATCTTGCATTAGTTGAGAAGATGTTTCAATATCTAGGTATGTCAATAGCCTATATGAGTTCAGATGAACAAGATCTTAGTACAGCATTTGTTTCGCATCTCCCCCATGCTGCCTCGTATGCATTAGCCAATGCAGTATTGTCGAAGGAGAACAAACAGATCATCTTCGACTTGGCATCAGGAGGATTTAGATCGGCAGTAAGGCTAGCCAAGAGTTCTCCACAGATGTGGGCTCCTATTTTCACAGAAAACAAGGAGTATGTACTTGAGGCAATGGATGTCTACATCAAACATCTCAAAAATTTCAGAGATAGCATTGCAACAGAAGATCCCACAGAGATGTATGATATGATCACCAATGCCAATAAAATCAGAGAGGTTTTAGACAACAAGAACCCTCAGCTTATCAAGAATGAACAAAAAATAATCAAATTATACACCAGAAAAAACTAGTTATGGTAGCAGAATTAAACATCCGTCCTATATCAGATTGGACAAACGACGACAAATACCCTCTTTTAGTAGCAGGACCATGTAGTCTAGAGACAGAAGAACAGACAATGGAAACAGCAAGAATGCTTGCCAAAGATCCACGTGTTCATGTTTATAGAGGAGGAATCTGGAAACCAAGAACACGACCAGGATCATTTGAAGGTGTTGGAGAGATCGGAATCGAGTGGTTGAAGAAAGTTAAAGAAGAGACAGGCCTAAAAGTAGGTACAGAGGTTGCGAATGCACAACACACAGAAGCTTGTTTAAAAGCAGGTATCGATGTATTGTGGGTTGGTGCAAGATCGACAGCAAGTCCTTTTGTTGTGCAAGAGATTGCAGATGTATTAAAAGGAACGGATGCTACTGTAATGGTAAAGAATCCAGTCAATCCTGATGTACAGTTATGGATTGGAGCACTAGAAAGAATAAATCAAGCAGGAATAAAAAACTTAGTTGCAATACATAGAGGTTTCACTCCCTTCCAAGAGACAAAATACCGCAACTACCCTCGTTGGAAAACCTTAATTGAGTTAAAAAGATTGGTACCAAATTTACCAGTAATATGTGATCCTAGCCATATTGCAGGTAAAAGAGAATTCTTATACGAAGTAAGCCAGAAGGCATTTGATATGGGAATTGATGGTTTAATGGTAGAGTCGCATAGAGACCCTAGCTGTGCTTTAAGTGATGCATCACAACAGCTAACACCTGCAGACCTATCTGCAATGCTAGATAAGCTTGTATTAAGAAAGCTACATATTGACAATCCTGTTTTTGAGAACAAACTAGACGAGTTAAGAAATCGTATTGACGCGACAGACCATGAAATCATGGAACTACTGTCATCTCGAAATAAGATTGTATCACAAATTGGGGATTACAAAAAGAACAACAATGTAACAGCGTTACAGATTGATCGTTGGACGCAAATGATGAATGATAGAACTGATCTTGCCAAAAGATTAGGATTAGATGAAACATTTGTAAAAATCTTATTCCAATTAATCCATGAAGATTCTGTTAGACAACAAACAGAATTCATCGACAAATAAAAAAAAGAGCTGCCTTTTTGAAAGAGGCAGCTCTTTTTTCATAATTGAATGATATGAAGCAACATATACATTCAATTATAACAAGTGGTAAAAAGGGAAACAAAAATCATCCCTATGATTTATTCTTTCACTAGTGATTTCCTTATTTTAATCATTGCTTTCTTCATTGCAGCATCAATTTTATCATAAGGCAATTCATCTTTACTGATATAGATAAACATAACAGAAAGCTGGTCGGTAATACCCAACAGTTGCTCTTTATTTAATCTATAACTTTCTCTCATTCGTCTTTTTAACAGATTACGTTTAGGTGCTCTTTTAAAAAGGCGTTTAGGAACAGTAAATGCTGCTTGTAGAGGGACTTCCTCATCATGAGAAGAATTGTTCAGGTATACTGCTTTAATCGGAAAACTAAGTGTAGATTGCCCAATAGCAAACATCTGCTCAATCACCTTCTTACTACACAGTCTTTCCTCTTTTTTGAATGTTTTCTTATCCATTAATCAAAGCAATAAAAAGAGGGAGATTAACTCCCTCTTTATAAATTCTCTTACAATTTTTTATTTCCCGCCCTTATTGGCTTTGATATACTTATCAATAGCCATGGTCATAGAAGGAGCTTCAGGAATAGGTGCTTTAACATCTAAACGAAGTCCTGCATCTTCAACCGCTTTGGCAGTTGCTGGTCCAAAAGTAGCGATACGTGTATCACACTGTTCGAACTCAGGGAAGTTCTGTAATAAAGACTTAATTCCAGAAGGGCTATAGAAAACTAGCATGTCGTAGTTTACATCTTTCAGGTCAGAAAGGTCGCTACTTACAGTTTTGTAAAGTATAGCCTTAGTGAACTTAAGTTTTGCACTCTTCAACATCTCTGGCATTTCAGGCTTATGAATATCCGAAAGAGGGAAAAGATAGTTTTCCTCTTTATGTTTTTTCATTAAGTCTACCAAGTCATTAAATCTACCGCTACCAACAAAGATTTTTCGTTTACGATATACGATATATTTTTGCAGATAAAAAGCTGTTGCTTCCGATATACAGAAATATTTTAATGAATCAGGCACAGACACACGAGTCTCTTCGCAAATTCTAAAAAAATGATCTATTGCAGTACGACTAGTAAAGATCACAGCAGTGTGATCCAAAATTTGCGTACGAGTTTTACGGAACTCTTTCGCAGGAATTCCTTCCACTTGAATAAATGGACGAAAATCAATTTTTAAATTGTTTTTCTCAGCTAAGTCAAAAAAAGGAGACTTACCCGCTTTTGGTTCTGGTTGAGAAACTAATATCCTTTTGATCTTCAAAGCTCTAAAGATTTATGGGTTTACTTTCAATATACCCTATATCTATCCAAGTAACCACTTAGATATCAAAAGTATTGGTAAAATTTCAAGGGTACAAAGGTACAAAATCAAATAAAAAATAGAAAAATGTTTTCTTAACAATACCAATATTGATCTAAAAAACATGAATAATCCGCACAAAGAAGATGTTGACAAAAGTGTAATAATCAACACATTAGACGACACTTCTATATAGGCAAGACAAATATTTAGAAACAGTAAAATAATTCCTAAAATTTTTATAAACAGTGCATTATTAAACAAAAACTCATCAACTAGGTCCTTTATGTTAAAGATCCATCCAAAAAAAGAAATAAGATAATACCTTGTAAAACTGTAAATCGCAGTAAAAGAGAGGGTGAAAAACAACAGCATTAATTTAGGTTGATCAACAAGTTCAAAGAACTGTAGTATTTCAACACCAAGAAATGAAATCATCAACCATGCAAGAATATCTAGGCGAAAAGCAGCATGCCCAATCCGATAAGGAAGTTCTCGATACAAACGATCGGCAACACCACCATAAACAACAGATTGAAATAAAGAATTAAGGTATTTAGGAAAAATAACACGAACAGAAACTAAAACGACAAAACATCCAAGGAACAAACCAAAGGAAACGTGAGAATAATTATCTGTAATCTTTGGTATACCCTCTTTTCGAATTGCAGGAACTTCCACTACTGTTGATACTGAATCAATATCCTTTACACTTGGACATTGGAGAGTGTCCACATTAAAAATATTGTCCTGTGTAATCATATTCGAGTGAATGGCTTTAATTTATATATGAAGTTTTGTTATAATCACAAAATTAAAGATAATATGATGAAAAAGCACGAACTTGTCCACAAATAATTAACTTTTACATTTGCATAACAAAAGAGAAGTTACGATTACAAAATGAATCTCATAGAATGATGAAAATATATCTCGCACCGTTACAAGAATATACTGAATATAGTTATCGTAACGCAATACATAAGCATCTAAACTATTTTGACAAATACTTTATTCCATACATAAGTTATCCCAAAGGGGATAAATTAAAGAATAGACAAAAAAGGGACATCGAAATTGTCAACAATCAATTTGACCATATTGTACCTCAAATTCTAGCTGCCAACAAAGAAGAAGTGGAATACCTACTACCCTTTCTTGAAGAATATAATGAGGTCAACATTAACTTTGGATGTCCTTATCCGATGGTAACCAAAAGAGGAAGAGGATGTGGAATATATCAAGACTTAGAGAAAGCGAAAGAAGTCATTGAGACAACATTAAACAATTTCAAAGGGAAAGTATCCGTAAAGCTTAGAAGCGGCCTTAAATCGCATGATTCATGGGTTAAAATGATTGAATTGCTAAATCAATACAATTTGGAAGAGATCATCATTCACCCACGCACTGCTTCTCAGTTATACAAAGGAGAACCAGAGTACAGTTATCTATCAGATCTAATAGATCTATCTACAAATCCTGTAGTCTACAATGGAGATATTATGACAATCGCAGATTACAACCATTTAATTGAACAATACCCCAATTTATCTGGAGTAATGCTTGGAAGAGGAGCTCTAACAGACATTTATTTAGCACAGAAGATAAAAGAAAAACGAACAACAGAATCATTAACGACTCTAATAGAAATACACAATGAGGTATTCGAAGAAGTAAGAAAACAGACAGAAATTGAAAGACAAGTAATTCAAAAGATGGAACGCTTCTGGGATTATTTCAGTCATCATTTTGAGAATGAAAGAAAGGTTTATAAAAACTTTAAGAAAAGTAAAAACCAATTAGATTACAACACAGCACTTAGTTTTGCAAAAAGACAAGGCATAAAAAAAAGAGAGAGCTAAAATATTTAGATCTCTCTTTAGTTTGTAGTACTATCGAAGATTAGATGCAACTTTCCATTAAATTTGATTCCATCATCTCCTCTACAGTATCTTCTTCCATCTCTTTTGCTTCATAAGCATCGAGAATTGAAGAAATTGATTCTGATGCCCCATTTGCATCAGCCTCACCATTTGCTAAAGAAACAAGATGTTTCATTAGTAAATCGCGGTACTCTTCCTCTGTGTTAATCCCCTTTTGTGACATAAAAACTAAATCATTAAAAATAAGTATTAAAGAGTTGTGATAGGAAATAGAAAAAAATCAATGTGCCTCTAACCAATTATCCCCATATCCAAGATCAACTTTTAAAGGTACTGCCAAACTAACGGCATTTTCCATCTCCGATTTTATAATAGAACAAACTAAATCGAATTCTGTTTTAAGAACATCAAAATTTAATTCATCATGAACTTGTAGTATCATCTTAGACTCTAAGTTCATCACTTCTAATCGGGCCTGAATACGGTTCATCGCTATTTTAATAATATCTGCTGCAGACCCCTGGATAGGTGCATTAATAGCATTTCGTTCCGCCATTCCTCGAACCATTCCATTCGCAGAATTAATATCACGTAGATACCTTCTTCTTTTCAATATTGTTTCAACATATTGTTGATCACGAGCCAATTCTATCTGATTATTCATAAACTCTTTCACTTGAGGGAAAGATTCAAAATAACCATCAATAAGTGTTTTGGCTTCGCTACGAGAAATATTTAGACGTTGTGATAAACCAAAAGAGGAGATACCATATATGATACCAAAGTTAGCAGTCTTTGCTTTTCTTCGCATATCGGAAGTAACTTCATCTAAAGGAACTTTATATATTTTAGCAGCCGTGGCCGTATGAATATCCTCATCATTAGAAAACGCCTCAATCATTCCAACATCATTACTAAGATCGGCCATTACTCTAAGCTCCACTTGAGAATAATCGGCAGAGACAAAGATATGGTCCTCATCAGATGCGATAAAAGCCTTTCGGATTTCCTTCCCTTGATCATCTCTAATAGGGATATTCTGTAGGTTGGGGTTATTAGAACTTAAACGTCCAGTAGCCGTTGTTGTTTGATTAAAGGAAGTATGAATTCTTTGGGTACGTGAATTAATCAATTTTGGTAAAGCTTCAACATAAGTAGAAAGGAGTTTCTTTGTTGATCTAAACTCAAGTACTTTATCAATAATTGGATGTTTATCTTTCAATTTAATAAGCACCTCTTCAGAGGTAGAGTATTGATTTGTCTTGGTTTTTTTTGCTTTTGCATCAAGTGCTAATTTTTCAAATAAAATCACACCTAATTGTTTTGGAGAAGATACATTAAAAGATTCTCCAGCAAGATCAAGGATTTCACTTTCCAGTTTAATCAAAGACTCAGTCAGGTGTAGTTTTGCCACCTTCATTGATTCCACATCAAGAGAAACGCCATTTGCTTCCATGACAGCTAAGACATGCACCAATGGCATCTCCACTTTCTCGAACAAATCAAGAACTCCGACCTCAGTCAATTGTGGTTTAAAGATATCATATAAACGAAGAGTAAAATCGGCATCTTCACAAGCATATCGACACACCTCTTCAACAGGGATATCTCTCATTGTTTTTTGCTTCTTCCCCTTTTTACCGATAAGTGACTCTGTAGGTATTTTTATATAATTAAGATATTGCTCACACAAATAATCAAGGTTGTGTCTTAATTCAGGTTGAATCAAATAATGAGCAATCATCGTATCAAATAATCTTCCTTTTACTTCTAAGCCATATTGCATTAGTATCAAGAGATCATATTTAATGTTCTGCCCCACCTTTAAAACATTCTCATCTTGAAAGATAAATGTAAATTCGTTTAAGATAGAGGTAGCTTCATTTCTATCCACTGGCATTGGAATATAGTAGGCTTCCCCCTTCTTATAGGAAAAAGAGAGACCAACAATATCAGCTGACATAGGATCAAGCCCTGTCGTTTCAGTATCAAAACAGAAAACAGATTGAACACATAAATCGGCACGCAAGTCTGCTCTTAACTCAGGCGTGTTAACTAAATAATAATTTACTGATTCTTGTTCAATTGAAGTCACTGTTTCACGTGGAACCTCCTCATTTGATTCAAGATTATCGAACAAAGAAGGTTGTTGAAATAAATTAGGAGCAGAATCATTTAAAGATTTAGAAGATGCAACAACAGCAGATTTAGCTTCTTTAGGTGAAGCTAAGCTTGAATATTTTTGGACAAGAGAACGGAACTCCAATTCATTAAATAGAGACAATAATTTATCCACATCAGGATTAGATCTAGACAAATCCTCTATTTCAACATCGACAGGGGCATCCAAAACAATCTCAGCAAGAACACGAGACAAGCGAACTTGTTCTTCATTTTCTTCCAATTTCTTTTTCTGTGCCCCTTTAAGTTTACCAATATTTTGATAAATACCATCTATTGAGCCATAAGCATCAATTAGCTTTGTAGCTGTTTTAGGACCAATACCAGGACAACCAGGAATATTATCAGAGCTATCCCCCATCAACCCAAGGATATCGATTACTTGTAAAGGAGAGGAAACACCAAACTTCTCTTTAACTTCAGCGACTCCCCATATTTCAACATCATTCCCCATTCTTTTCGGCTTATACATCGAAACAGAATCATTAACCAACTGGGCATAATCCTTATCAGGAGTCATCATAAAGGTTTGGAAACCGTCTTTGGTTGCCATTGCAGAAAGTGTACCAATTACATCATCAGCCTCGTATCCTGGAGACTCAATAATCGGAATATTATAGGAAGAAATAATCTGTTTAATGTAAGGAATAGAAGCCCTAAGGTCTTCTGGCATCGCTTCTCTATTCGCTTTATATTCAGAAAACATTTCATGACGAAATGTTGGTTTATGAACATCAAAGACAACTGCTATATAAGCAGGATCTTCATTTCGCAATAATTCTTCCAAGGTATTAGTAAAGCCAAGCATGGCAGAAGTATTAAGACCTTTAGAATTATAACGAGGGTTCTTAATAAATGCGAAATATGAACGATAGATCAATGCATATGCATCTAAAAGAAATATTTTTTTCTCTGTTGACATGAAGCTATGGGTTAAAACAACAAAAATCCGCAAATAAAAGGGACAATGTTATTGTGAACATTAAACAATGAATTCAATCCAAAAACAAAGATATAAATTCATAAGTTTATGGTATGGTAAGAAATAAAAAAATCAATTTCAAAACAAACTACAATAATGTAGCAATTAGTAACAAAAGTAGACAAACAAAAAGAGGACAATAGAATTATATTATTACATTTGAATATTAATCAAAGAGTATCTCATTGAGTTAGTAACGTATGACAACATTCGATCAAATAACGTCCCCAATTCAAACGCATCTTGACAGCTTCGAGCCTTTCTTCCGAAAGGCAGTAAAATCTAATATTAACATGTTAGACAAAATTCTTCATTACATTATAAGAAGAAAAGGAAAGCAGATGCGTCCAATCATGATATTCTTAACAGCAGGATTAGTTGGTGACATTTCAGATAAATGTTACGATGGAGCTCTTACGATAGAACTTCTACATTCGGCGACCTTAGTTCATGATGACGTGGTAGACGATTCATATCAGAGACGAGGTGCCTTTTCAATAAATGCACTATGGAGGAATAAGATTGCCATTCTTGTTGGAGACTTTATATTAGGAAAAGGACTCACATGGTGTATTGAAAAAAAAGAATACAAGTTTCTCGAGTTAATATCGGAAGCTGTTTCCGCGATGAGTGAAGGAGAAATAATTCAAATTGAAAAAGCACGTAAGCTAGATATCACTAGAGACGTATATTTTGATATTATCGACAAAAAGACTGCCTCTCTTCTAGCATGTAGTGCAGCAATAGGAGCAGCATCTACAACAAAGGATGAAGAAATCATCAACGATCTAAAACAATTTGGACGAGATCTTGGTATTGCATTTCAAATTAAAGACGACCTTCTAGACTATCAAAACAGTAATATCATAGGAAAGCCTAGCGGAAATGATTTAAGGGAAAGAAAAGTAACGCTACCATTAATCTATGCATTAGAAAAAAACGATAAGTCTGTTCAGAAGAAAGTACTAAAGAAGCTAAGAAAAAAGAAAAAGAGTTCAAAAGACATCCAAGAGTTGACACAATTTGTAAAAGAAAATGGAGGTCTAAAACATGCAGAAGAGGTCATGCAAGAATATACGCAGAGGGCGTATGATCGAATAAACAAATATCCAAAATCAGAATATAGAGAAGCACTGATACACTATATCTCATTTGTAACAGAGAGGAAAAAATAGAGTACTATCAAAAGAAAATAATAGAACTATGATATATTTTTCCCCTTTAAAGATTAAAAAAGGGGAAAAACATAGATTCTAATTAAGTACAATAAAGAGAATTTGGCACATTAAACAATCTGTTTCATCGATTCTGGTACCATCACATTCAACGATTTATTTAGCAATTCTATTTTCAAAACACTATCTGATTCTACAGGCTCTCCATCTACATGTAAGATAGTATCAGATTGTTCCACAATACAAGAATCACACTCATAAGAATTATATATACCACATTTATCTAGTTTCTTCATAAACAAAGAGTAAGTAAGATAAGGTATTTCAAACCATCTAGGTTTTTTGATAACAGAGATATTAAACTTACCATCTTGCAAACTTGCATTAGGAGCAATAAAAGCATTATTTCCAAATTGAGATGAATTTGCAAAAGACACCATAAAAGCCTGTAGCTCTTCTCTCCTGTCATTAATAGTCAAAGTATAGTTACGATCATTATAACTAAAATAACTAGTCAGAATCGCTCTAATGTAGGAAGAAAGACCTCTCGAGTTCATCTTTGCAAATTCATGACTAATAAAAGCATCATAGCCCACACCAGAAACATTAACAGAAAGATGATCATTTACTTGCAAGGTATCCACTAGGCAAGAAACCATAGAATTAAGTTGACTTATCGCTTTAAAAGGGGAACAAGAAATTCCTAAGTGACGAGCAAAACCATTACCTGAACCACAAGGAATAATAGCCATCGCTGTGTTGCTATGTAATAATCCTTGGGCCACTTCATTCACAGTACCATCACCTCCTACTGCAATAACAACATCAACACCATTATTTGCAGCTTCTTTAGATAGTTCTATTGCATGACCTGCGTATTCCGTTTCACGAACATCTAAGATAAACTTATCCTTATCCAGGTGGGTCTTTAATCTATTGGCAATACCTTTCTGCTTACCAGTACCTGATATTGGGTTAATTAATGCTAATGTTACTAATTTCTTCATGAATTACTAGTTATATAATTCTCTATGTAGAGAAAGCTAAAAATGTAACGAAATATTTCTATTCAATAATAAAACATATTCAACAATAATCATATAAAAAAACAAAAGAAGTACCGTTTATTTTTCAAAACGACACTTCCTTTCTTAAAAAATAACTTCTATTGATTTAGAAAAATTTAATTTCCTTATTCATTATGGTAGTTAAAAGATTATTTGCTAATCGACTAGCACCAATACGGAAAAGTACAGGATTAAGCCATTCGTCACCAAGAATCTCTTTTACAATAGACATAAATTCAATCGCTTCGTGTGATTCAGAAATACCACCAGCAGGTTTAAAACCTATTTTCTTACCCGTTTCTTTATAGAAATAAGCAATGGCACTACACATCACATAAGCAGCTTCTAGAGTAGCCGCAGGACTCATTTTACCAGTAGAAGTTTTAATAAAGTCAGCACCAGCATACATAGACAACAAACTCGCTTTCCATATTAACTCTGGCTCATAAAGCGCACCTGATTCAAGAATAACCTTTAAGTGAGCATTGCCACAAGCCTCTTTCTGTGCTTTAACTTCATCATATACGGACTGGAAATTACCTTCAAGCATATCTCCAATAGGAATAACAATATCAATTTCATTAGCACCAGCAGCTACAGTCAATTCAGTCTCTTTACATTTTACCTCTGTAAATGTCATTGATGAAGGGAAACAACCTGATACGGCAGCCAAATTAACACCATCAACCTCTAAATTCTTTCTAACTGTAGCAACCAATTTAGGGTATACACAAATAGCAGCAACATGAGGGAATTCAGGATAAGCAGAAGAAAAATCATTTACTCTTTTAGTAAAACTAGATCCTTTTTCTTGAGTATCAGTTGAATTAAGAGTAGTTAAATCAATACAAGAAAAAGCAAGTTTATAATACTCTTCATTAGAACAAACGTCTTTGTATTTAGATACAATTTCTTTAATTTCTTTTTGAATCTCTTCTAAAGAGAAACTTTTATCAAAATCTTTCCATTGAGAAAAGTTTATTTCTGCCATAACTTATTTTAGTTTATCATTATTTAGATGCCTTTCTGCATCTCTACTTGTTTTCTTCTCAAAATTCTTTTGCAATGATTCGGTAAGATCGACCCCTGTTTGATTCGCAATACAAACCAATACCCAGAGTACATCACTTAATTCATCAGCCAAAGCATCCTCTTTCTTTTCTCCATCTTTAAAGGACTGATCACCATAAGTACGAGACATTATTCTTGCTAACTCTCCCACTTCTTCCATAAGAATAGCAGTATTAGTCAGTTCGGAAAAATATCTCACCCCATACTTTTTAATCCAAGTATCCACTTGTTTCTGAAGATCTCTAAGAGTTAGATCAGAAGAAGTTTTCAAACCATCATTCATCATCCGCGATTTTTAGAATCTACAACAATAGTTACTGGTCCATCATTAATTAGAGATATCTTCATATCTGCTCCGAAAACACCAGTTCTAACATCTGTCTTAATAGCATCGTCAAGACACTTAACAAATTTATCATACAACGGTATTGAGATATCTGGTTTAGCGGCATCAATAAAAGAAGGTCTATTTCCTTTCTTAACATTGGCCAACAAGGTAAATTGAGAAACGACAAGGATTTCACCTTCAATATCCAACACCGACTTATTCATCAAACCATTTTCATCCTCAAATATTCTCATTTGAGAGATCTTTTTCACAAGCCAAGAAATATCTTCATCCGCATCATCTTGACCTATACCTAAAAGGATCAGGAGTCCTTTATTAATATCTGAATGCAATTGTTTATCAATCGAAACAGAAGCCTCCAACACACGTTGTAAAACTACTTTCATAATATAAAAACAATAATGAGTTTTAACAGTTATATAAATACTTTATCAAAAGTAACAAGAAAAGAGACCTTATGATGAAATTATTAAGCAGTAATACCACCAATCCTTACATCAATCTTGCCACAGAAGAATACCTTCTGAAAGAGACCGATGAATCGTACTTATTTATATATATCAATGATGTTTCTGTAATAATTGGTAAAAATCAGAATGTCTACACAGAGGTTTCTACAGAATATATTAAGAATAATCAGATACCCGTAATTCGTCGCATATCAGGAGGAGGAACTGTTGTTCACGATAAAGGTAATCTAAATTTCAGTATTATTCTGCAACAAAACAAGAACAGATTGGTCACTCTTCCAGAAATTATTAGACCAATTCAACAATTCCTAGAAGATTGTTTTAACATTGAGGTAGAATTAACAACCAGAAATTCCTTACTAGTAAACAACAAAAAGGTCTCCGGAAGTGCATTTTGTTATCACAAAGATCGGCTTCTTGCCCATGGAACCTTATTAATAAATAGTGATCTTGATAGAATCTCGAAAATATTGCATCCCAATCCATACCTATTTAAAGGAAGAAGAGTAAAATCGATCATTAGTAGGATGATTAATTTAAGTCGATTTAAGTCGATTCCACGCAATACAAAAGAAGTTGAAGAGATAATGATCGAATACTTCACAAGACAAGGCTACATTAAATCTAGCCTTCCCAGACACACAAACACATTATATATCAACAAATTAATAGACCAAAAATATTCATCATGGGAATGGAATATAGCACATGGGCCCGACTTTGTTTTTCATCCAGAAGGAACAGCAAGTGATATGTTCCACGTGAAAAAAGGAAGAATACAACAATTGCAAAAAGAAGATAATGAGTTTGTAAAATTTAAATTATCAGAAATAGAAGATTCATTATTAATAGGTAAAGATAACAATCTAATAAAACAATTAGAACGGATACTATTATGAGGAATGGAAAAAATCCCAAAGAATTCTAGATTTAGCTAGACCAATCGATTCTTCCAATTCTTTTTGAGATGCTTCTTTAATAGCAGAAACACTTTTAAATTTTTTAAACAGAGCCGTTTTAGTCTTAGGTCCAATACCTTTTATTTGATCAAGTTCTGAAGAGATAAAGCCTTTAGATCTTTTATCACGGTGAAAAGTAATTCCGAAACGATGGGCTTCATCTCTTAAATGTTGGATCACTTTAAGGGTTTCACTCTTTTTATCAAGATACAATGGTATAGGATCGTCTGGATAGAAAATCTCTTCTAACCTTTTTGCCAAACCAACGACACACACCTTATCAAAGATATTCAATTCCTTAAGAATTTTAACTGCAGAACTCAGTTGACCTTTTCCACCATCCACGATAATAACATCAGGTAAAGACAATCCTTCATTTACAAGACGGCTATATCTTCGAAAAAGGACCTCTTCCATAGAAGCAAAATCATTAGGGCCTTCTACTGTTTTAATATTAAAATGACGATAATCTTTCTTCGAAGGTTTTCCATTTTTAAAAACCACACAAGCAGCTACAGGATAATGTCCTTGGATATTACTATTATCAAAGCATTCAATATGTCGAGGTAAAGAATCCAATTGCAAATCCTTTTTTATTACCTGTAAAAGACGATCTGTTTTTAATTCAGGATTTTTTAGAGACTGAGACTTCTTCTTCTCTAGTTTAAAATACTTTACATTTCTTGCAGAGAGATCTAATAATTTCTTTTTATCTCCAATTTGAGGAACAATGAATTTTGTATTATCATAAGAAAGTTCCACATCAAAAGGGACAATAATTTCTCGTGCAACACTAAACAACCTTTGTCGAATATCAAGAATACCTCTTTCAAGAATTTCTTTTAATGATTCATTTAGTTTCTTACGATACTCAATAGTATAAGATTGAATGATAGCCCCATTCTTAACTTTAATGAAATTCACATATCCTGAATTCTCATCATCGTCCACAGAAAAAACATCAACATCTATAATTTTAGAACTAACGATCGTTGATTTACTTTTGTAGTTATCTAGTAAATCATATTTCTGTTTATAATCATTAGCCTCCTCAAAACGTAACTCTTCAGAAAAATGAATCATCTTTTGTTTAAGGTACTCTAAAACTTCAACCAAGTTACCATTAAGTACTTTTTTTACACGTTGAATATCATTCATATAAGATTCTATATCATAATAACCGACACAAGGACCATTACAATTGTTTATATGATATTCGAGGCAAACATTAAATTTTGAAGCATTAATATTTTCTTCAGTAAGTTTTAGACGACAATTGCGAAGTTTAAATATCCGATGTATCAAATCGACAAGCGCCTTAACCATTGTAGAAGAGGTATATGGGCCATAATAGATCGAACCATCCTTAACGATATTACGGGTTACAAAAACACGTGGGAAGGGCTCATTACTGATACAAATCCATGGATATGTTTTATCGTCTTTAAGAAGTATGTTATACTTAGGCTTATATTTCTTTATCAGATTATTCTCAAGAAGAAGAGCATCCTGTTCAGAATCAACGACAATGTGGTTTATAGATACAATCTTCCTTACAAGGATCTCTGTTTTTAAATTATCATGCGATTTATTAAAATAACTCGAGACCCTCTTTTTCAGGTTCTTTGCCTTACCAATGTATATTATTGTTCCATCTTTATCAAGATATTGATAAACACCTGGTTGATCGGGCAATAACCTAACCTTCTCCTTTAAAAGATCCTTGTAAGAAGAGGAAGACATAACTTAATATCTTAGTAGAGAAAATACATCATATTTTTCGTCGATTCTATCACGACCTTTCAAGAAATCTAGTTCAACCATAAAATTGACACAAGTTCTCTTTACATCAAATTTTTCAACCAAAGAGACTGCAGCACAAACAGTACCACCCGTAGCCAAAAGGTCATCATGGATTAATACAACATCATCCTGATTTAAAGCATCACTATGAATTTCGATTACATCTTTTCCATATTCAAGATCATACGATTGCTGTATCGTCTTAGCAGGTAACTTTCCTGGTTTTCTTACAGGCACAAAACCAGCATTTAATCTATAAGCCAAAACACTTCCTAGAATAAAACCTCTTGATTCTACACCAACCACTTTAGTAATACCCTTATCCTTATAATAATCATAAAGTGCATTAACACAATATTCAAAAATCGCAGGATCTTTAATTGCAGTAGTGATATCTTTAAATACGATTCCCTCTTTTGGAAAATCAATTACATCTCTAATGGATGATTTTACCTCTTCTATTCCTATATGTTTATAATCCATGTAAAAAAAAAATGGAAAGATATTTCATCCTCTCTCCATTATACTGTTAAACATACATTCTTTTAGCGACCTAATAACACCAAAAGAACATTTATATCACTTGGAGAAACACCCGAAATTCTAGATGCTTGACCTATAGTCTGGGGATTTATCTTTGTTAGTTTCTGTCTTGCTTCTGTTGATAAAGTATGAATTGATTCGTAATCAAATTTATTAAAAATATTGATATGTTCTAATCGCTTCAATTTATCTGCAATAGCCATCTCTCTTTCGATGTAACCAGAATATTTCATCAATATTTCAGCAGCCTCGAAAATTTCGTTTCTTCTATTTTCTGGCATTTCATCAAAAAGAGACTGTAGTGCAGGAACAGCTTCTTTCAATGTAAAAATAGACAACTGTGGTCGTAAAATTAGATTAATCAATTTACAACCTTGTTTCAAAGGAGAGGTACCAACAGATTTCAACCAATCATTAATATATTTTGGTTTGATACTGTAGTGATTACAAAACTCAATCACTTTATCACGTAGAGAAACTTTCTCATTCAATAATTCAAGTTGTCTATCGGAAGCCAAACCAAGGTCATAACTTTTCTGAGTTAATCGAACATCAGCATCATCCTGACGTAAAAGGATACGATATTCGGCTCTACTAGTAAACATTCTATATGGTTCGTCTACACCTTTGGTAACCAAATCATCAATAAGAACACCAATATAAGCTTCGTTACGACCTAAAACAAACTCCTCCTTATTATTAATCTTCTGATGGGCATTAATACCTGCCATTAAACCTTGAGCACCAGCCTCTTCATATCCTGTAGTACCATTAATCTGACCTGCAAAATACAAATTCTCTAGTTCTTTTACTTCTAGAGTATGGAACAGTTGTGTTGGATCAAAATAGTCATACTCAATAGCATAACCTGGACGAAGAATTCTCACATTCTCAAGACCTGCAACTTTCTTTAACCCAGCCAATTGAACATCCCATGCAAGAGAAGAAGAGAAACCATTTAAATAATACTCAATCGTTGTTTCTCCTTCAGGTTCAAGAAACAATTGGTGTTGGTTTTTAGAAGAAAATGTAACCAGTTTAGATTCAATACTAGGACAATAACGAGGACCTGTACTTTCAATAGTTCCATCAAACATAGGCGAATCTTCAAAACCTTTTTCTAACTCACCATGAACATCAGGGTTGGTATAAGTAATGTAACAAGGTTTCTGTGTTAAAGAAGAAACAACATCTGGATCATATGAGAATTTACGCATCTCATCCTCCTCATCTCCTCCTTGTGCTGTCATCACAGAGAAATCAACAGAACGTGCATCGATACGAACAGGCGTTCCTGTTTTCATTCTATCGGCATGTAATCCTAAAGATTTCAATTGCTCTGTAATTCCCAAAGAAGTCGGTTCCGAAATACGTCCTCCTTCTAGTTGTACTTTTCCAAAGTGCATTAACCCTGAAAGGAAAGTACCATTGGTAAGTACCACTGCTTTGGCTTTAAATTCGACACCAAGTTCAGTACGCACTCCTACAATACGTTTATCCTCGAATAATAGATGTTGTACCGTTCCTTGCCAAAAGTCAAGATTTTCAATCTGCTCTAATTGATCTCTCCAATTTTCGGAAAAACGCATACGATCACATTGTGCTCTAGGACTCCACATAGCAGGTCCTTTAGAACGATTAAGCATACGAAATTGAATTGAAGAAAGATCTGTAATCTTACCACAATAACCTCCTAATGCATCAATCTCTCTAACAATCTGCCCTTTAGCAATACCTCCAATAGCAGGATTGCAACTCATTTGAGCAACTTTATTAAGATCCATTGTTATTAATAAAGTTTTGGACCCTAAATTAGCAGCAGCAGCAGCAGCTTCACAACCAGCATGACCTGCTCCAACAACAATAATATCGTAAAACGGTAACATATACTCTCCTCGTTATAATCTAAATCCTATTTATCAAGCAGAAAATTCACACTTTACTTTCTCAAATAAAGTAATGGCTTTATCCTCTTCTGCTCTCATCACCTCAGCTTCCTTGTCTGTTTTATCTTTGTATCCCAAAAGATGTAGGATACCATGAGAAAGTACGCGAGCAAATTCCGATTCATAGTCCACTTTCAAGACCTCAGAATTATCTTTTACTCTATCAAGACTCATAAATACATCACCAGAAATAACATCCCCTTCAACATAATCAAAAGTGATAATATCGGTGTAATAATCATGTTGTAAATAATCAATATTTATCTTCAATAAATATTCATCAGAACAAAATATATAAGAGATCTCTCCTACTTCTTTTTCTTTTGATTGAATTAATCGAGTAATAAAGAGTTCTAAAAAATCTGTATCATATGAAGGAAATTCAATATCCTCTGCGAAAAAATCTACGACCACTTTCTCTTTTGTTTTAAAACATTAGCTGGAGTAACTCCAAAACTCTGCAAAAGTAAAAATAAAAAAACAATTAAACGGAATAAGTCGAAATGAATTACATCTGAATAACGTCTCTTTTTAACACTCATACCTTTTGTATATCAGCTTTTTAACAAGTTATAAACCATCGTTATTCATAATAAAAAACCTTCTCAATAATTAAATCAGAACGAATAAATCCTTTTTTTGTCATTATCCAATTTCCATTTTGGTTAATCACCTCACCATTTTCAACAAAAGAATCAACATTTCTCAAGAAGAACTCTCTTAGAAGAGGGCCATATTCTGAAAGCTTTTGATCACAAACGCCCCATTTGGTTCTAAAAGAAGTAATGATGTAGTCATTATATCTATCCTCATTGGTTAGGTGTTCAATCTCATAAAAACGATCACCCGAAGAGACTGAATTTATATACTCTTGGTTATCCGAAACATTCCATTGTCTATTGATTCCATCAAATGAGTGTGCAGAAGGTCCAATACCAAGATATGCGACACTCCTCCAATAAGCACTATTATGATTCGATATCTTATTATTTCTACAGAAATTGGAAATTTCGTACTGTTCAAACCCAGCATCATCAAGAACAGAAGTCAATATATCAAAATGAGCCAAACTATCCTCTTCGGTCACAGGAGTGAGGGTTCCTTTCTTCAATCGTCTATAATATTCGGTTCCTTTATGGTAGGTCAAATGATAGGCCGAGATATGATCTACTGGCAGAGCAATGATCGACTCCAATTCTGTTTTCCACAATTGAGGAGAAAGTCCAGGAACCCCATATATCAGATCAATAGAGATATTATCCAACCCAATATCAACAGCATTGTTAATAGCGTTAAACACATCTTCAACAGAATGTCTTCGGTTCATAGACTTAAGAATACAATCACTTGTGGACTGTACTCCCATACTCAGTCTATTGACCCCAACACGTAACAGACCTTTTAAATAATCACGGTTTAGATCATCAGGATTGGCTTCAACAGTTACTTCAACGTTATCAGAAACAAGAAATAAATTCTTGACCTCCTGAATCATTGCGCCTATTTGATCAGGTGACAATAACGAAGGAGTACCTCCACCAAAATATATAGTTTGAATATGTCTATCTTTATCTAAATAATTTTGACGCATTCTCAACTCTTTCATCATCGCTTCCATTAAAGGCGAGACAAGGTTAAGATCGGTACTAGTATGAAAATCACAATAAAAACATCTAGTTTTGCAAAAAGGAATATGGAAATAAATACCAGACATAAATTGATTATAAAATGATAAAACTTATAGACTTCTCAATTAAATATTCACGATTCTTCTTTATATTATGGCTTAGCATAATATTTTACGGTTGTCTATTACCATCCAATGACATACCGAAAGTAAGAATACCAAACATAGACAAAATAGTTCATCTTTGTTTCTATGTTGGTTTTACATACCTACTGAGAGGGGCAACAATAAAGAAGTTAAAAGCTATCTATGTACTTATTATAGCTTTGGGATTTGGTATAGGGATAGAAGTATTACAACAGCTACTTCCTGTAAATAGATCCGCTAGTATAGCCGATGTTGCTGCAAATACAATCGGAGCAATCATCGGCTTAGTTTTATTTAAAATACTCTATAAAAAGAGTCGTTTATCAAAATCTTAGACTAGCAGGAGTTTGATCATTATTTGCGTCATCCAATAATTCACCTATTGTTTTATTCTTAAATAGGTTGGTAATAGATTCTCTAATCTCTTTAAAACCTAGGTGAATAGCGCAAAAATCATCATTCTCCTCTCTCTCAGAACAAGTCATATCACAGATAAGACATTGTTCAAAAAAGGCTTTTCCATCAATCACATTAACCACATCAAACAAAGTAATTAGATTAGGATCTTTTGCAAGACAAAATCCCCCATTAGGTCCTTTGTTTGAGTTTAACACTCCTGATTTTACTAATTTCTGTAAGATCTTTCCTAAAAATGGAGAAGGAATCTTCAAATCTTCAGAAATCTTTTTAATTCCATACTTATGATCTCCATCAAAACCAGAAGCAAGATATATTACAGCACGAACTGCATATTTACATGTATTTGACAACATAGCTTAAGAGTCTTTTTTAATAAATAACCTCTACGAGTTTATTGTTCTTACTTCTGAATTGCAATCTTTTCCACTCTGCGGATATGACGTCCTCCTTCAAATTCAGTATTCAAAAAGGCTTTCACTATCGCTAAAGATTCCTCTAAAGATGTGAATCGAGCTGGAATAGCACATACATTTGCATTATTATGAGAACGAGCCAATACAGCAATCTCATCTTGCCAACATAATGCAGATCTAACTTGCTGATATTTATTAGCAGTCATATTCACACCATTAGCACTTCCACAAATAACAATTCCTCTCTTAAATTCGCCATCATTAACTTTTGAAGCTAAAGGATGTACAAAATCTGCATAATCACAGCTTTCATTACTATTACATCCAAAGTCTACCACTTCAAAACCTTGCTCAGTTAAATATTTTACGACATCTAATTTTCTATCGTATCCTGCATGGTCGCAAGCTATTGCAATTTTATTCATCTCTTATTACATTTTGAAAATGCAAATTTAATAAAAAGAGATAAAACAATCTTATTTATATTGGAATATTCAATAATGTTCCTAAAAATTTAGGTCTAAAACATCCTTTTCTTCAATTCAATCACTTTTTGACAACTTGTAATTTACACATACCTAACAATATACTACCACTATTTCTTAATTTCATTTGTTATCCCGATCTTACAACATATACCTATTCTGCACAGAATATAAAGCATAACTGCTTTAGGTTATCAACAGAAATAAACACGATATTCAACAGTCTATTCAGACATTATATCCTACTAGGTAAACCTCTCGTTACTTCTTACTATAACAAGCATGGATCAACGGAATTGCTTAAAGAGGTAACCTATAACATAAAAACAATTTTAAGTTATCTTAAAAATAATACTCCTATTCAACAGAAGTTGTTCATACAATAGATTTGATAAGGGGTTTATCCATGGTTCCTTCATGGTTGCCCCATGGTTTGTCCATCGATTTAGGGGTTTTCGATGGATGAACCATGGAGCAACCATGGACAAACCATGGAGGAAGTACCTATCAATTCCATATTTATCGATAATGAGTTATCTAAATATTTTGGGAAAAACACTGTCCAGACACTGTCCA
Organism: Prolixibacteraceae bacterium; assembly: GCA_025210775.1. GTDB lineage: Bacteria > Bacteroidota > Bacteroidia > Bacteroidales > Prolixibacteraceae > Halosquirtibacter. Next base: position 218,362 of record JAOARB010000015.1, on the reverse strand, counting down.
AGTAAAGAGAGTAGGCAATCTCAAAATGAAAAACAATCCTTGATCTATTCATTTTAACAAAGGTCATCTTAATAATAATAAAACCTACTTTATATATGTCCACCGATTTTATTTGTTAAAACAATAACAATTTTGAAATGACTCATAAAAGGAGTACATTCCTAAAATAAAAATCAACAACTGTTGTTATAAACGTGTAAATGAAGTAGTGATAAAAGGTGAATAAAGTGGTTACAAAAAAGAAACAATATTTTTGCATTTATTAATAATCCACTCTCTTATTCAGGAATCTTTATTTTCCAAAAATATTTGATATTAATTAACGACAATAGACTAACTCAAAACACACACTAAAGTAAGGGTGTTAAAAACACTAACAACTATTAATAACGTAATAATTACAGCTCGGGATAAACTCAAATTTATACTATCAATCAAACACTTAAGCTGTGTATAAGTATTACAATAGATGTTAATGGAAGGTTAATCATTAAATATCAAAATCATTTTAAAATTCTTTTTACACATCATCAACAGCCTATTATCATTAATATTTTTCTTTCATTTACTTAATTAAATAGAATAATAAGAATGATATATAATAATGAAAAGTTGGTGAAAAACGTTGAATAACTTAAGAGGTTAAAATTTGAATTGTTAGCGTAATAACTTCTATTTTTGTAAAAAATATTTTTTGCAACCATGAATGATTCTTTTGATATTCGAGATGAACGTACTTTTGATTCTGATAGCGATTTAAACAATAAGTTGCGACCTCTCTCTTTTGGAGATTTTAAGGGGCAAAAAAAGATCGTCGATAATTTAGAGATTTTTGTACAAGCTGCTAAAATGCGTGGTGAGGCATTAGATCATGTTTTGTTACATGGACCTCCCGGATTAGGAAAAACAACATTATCCAATATTCTTGCGAATGAGTTAGAGGTTGGATTAAAAATAACTTCAGGCCCTGTTTTAGATAAACCTGGCGATTTAGCAGGATTGTTAACAAATCTGGAACCACATGATGTTTTGTTTATCGACGAAATACATCGTCTTTCTCCCATTGTTGAAGAGTATCTATATTCTGCAATGGAGGATTATAGAATAGATATCATGATTGACAAAGGGCCAAGTGCTCGTTCTATTCAGATAGAGATTAATCCTTTTACTCTTATTGGAGCCACTACCAGGTCTGGATTATTAACAAGTCCTCTTCGTGCTCGTTTTGGTATTAATTGCCATTTGGAGTATTACGATATTGAAATTCTTGCTAAAATAGTACATAGATCAGCTGCTTTACTAAATATTCCTATTGATGATAGTGCAGCACATGAGATTGCATTTAGGAGTCGTGGAACACCTCGTATTGTAAATAGTCTCTTACGTCGTGTACGTGATTTTGCAATGGTTAAAGGAAGTGGTGTTATCGATATCGAGATTACACGAGTAGCACTGGAAGCTTTAAATATTGATAAGTATGGTTTGGATGAGATGGATAATAAAATCTTATTAACAATTATCGATAAATTTAGAGGAGGACCTGTAGGAATAACGACTATTGCGACTGCTGTAGGAGAAGATGCAGGTACTATAGAGGAGGTGTATGAGCCATTCTTAATAAAAGAGGGATTTATCAAAAGAACCCCACGTGGTAGGGAGGTAACCCCACTTGCATATACTCATTTAAATCGATTGTCTATCCCAGAATCAGATACCCCTAGGTTGTTTTAACAATATTTACATAACGATATCTTATGTAAATATTGTACTTTTGTAAAATAGACACTTTAAATAACACTAAATTGTCCTATTTACAATAACACTTAGATATGAGAACATTAGAGAAGGTATTAGAATTTCTATTCTTTCTTGGAGTCGTTTTACGATTTCAGCTGGTAAAGAATGGATATATAATTGAGGGGATAGCTCTGGGTGCCTTAGGGATATTTTATCTCGCTTGGAGTTTTATTCGATTTAAGGATTACAGTTTTATAAAGAAGAATAATACTACTTGTCAATTTGATCCTATTTCAAAACGAATGGCACTATTGGCTGGTGTTGGTTTATTTATTACCTGTCTTGGAGCTGCAGAACATTTAATATTTATTACCAGTACTAACGTGATGGTTTTGGTAGGGATGTTAATACTTCTTTACGTTGCTGTTTCTGAATTGATTGTTTACAAGAAGCAAAATAGACTGTATATTTCACGTGTATTTAAACGTGTGTTTGTATGGCTTATTTTAGGTTCAGCTGTATGGTTTATGTCAGGAGAGAGATCCGTAGAGATTATTTATCGTAAACACCCTCGTCTGATCAAAGCTTATCATGCTGTTCAAAAAGATCCAGACAATGCTCGTTTAAGAGAGATCATGATAGAAGAATATGATAGGGCTGTAAATAAGAAAACAAATCATAATGGAGATTTAGGACGTATCATTAAGTAATGGTCCTTTTTTCTTAAGAAATAAACGCTACTGAAATAGATTTCAGTAGCGTTTATTTTTATGGTTGAATATCTTCTCCGTTATGTTGGAGTTTTATTTTGTAGATATTAGGCCAGAATTTTCCTGTAACATATAAAGATTGATCTCTCTTATCGTATGCTATTCCATTTAAAACATCTATCTCTTTTTTGCTTTTTAGTCTAGATGAATTGATTAGGTCAAACAGAGATATGGTAGCTACAACAGCTCCTGTCTTAGCATCAATCTTAACGATTAGGTCAGTAGTCCATACATTTGCATAGATATAACCATTAACATACTCCAGTTCATTAATATAATTGAACTCTTGTTTGTCAGAATATACTTGAATACGTCTCTCCTCTTTAAAGTTATCAGGGTTGATAAAATATATGGTTGACGAGCCATCACTCATAATTAGATTCTTTCCATCATTGGTAAGCCCCCACCCTTCTTTATTTGGGTAAGTGAACTCTCCTACCTTCTTTAAAGTGTTATCGTCATAAACGAATGCTTTCTGCTTTTTGTAGGTTAGTTGGTATATCTTTCCATTAAGTAGAGTAATGCCTTCTCCAAAATAGGTACTATCCAGCATTGTAGACTGAATAATTTTTTGATTATCTAGTTTTATCTTATAGATACCAGATGTCCCATATTCACCAGTACTTTCATAAAGGATATGATCGTTTATTTCAAAACCTTCAGTGAAATGGTTGTCATGATGTTTTAAAGTCTTGACTACTTTATAATCGAGATTTTGTGGTACTTGATTAGAGAATAAAGTAATGATTTTACTATTTCTACCAATTTTACCATTCTCTTTTAAAGCAACCACTTCAACCTTGTTTTTACCAATATGGAGTTGGTTATTCGGAAGAATAAGAGCGTGCTCGTTCTGTGGTAAATCTTTAACCTTTGCTCCATTTATGTACAATGAGGCTTGTTTTATTTTTCCTCCTTTGGGAAGAACTTTGATTCCTAGCTTTACAGAACTCCCATAAGTAGACTGTTTGTTTAACTTGATTACGGAAACAGGTTTTCTGGTATTTGAAGGAGTACTACAGGATGTAAAAAAGAAGCATATTAGAACAATAGCTGTAGTGTATAAAAAATTATTTCTTTCTGTTCGTATCATTTTAAGAGTATGATAAAATTATTCGATGAGATAAAGATAAAAAAGTGAGCTTGAAGTCGATGTCAAAAAACAGGTATTAAATTGGAAATTTATGATTTACATACATTCTTATCATGGTAGAGCCTATATTTAAGTTACTTTTGTACTTTAAGAATTAATCTTATTGACGTATATGAGTACTATAAAAAAATTAGCAGGACAGACCGTAATTTATGGATTAAGTTCTATTCTTCCTAGATTCTTAAATTATTTTCTTGCACTATTTTATACCAGAATATTCCTACCAGAACAGTTAGGAGAGATAACTAATATGTTTGCTTGGGTTGCCATACTGATGGCTCTCTTGACTTATGGCATGGAGACAGCTTTTTTTAGATACAATTCCCAAAAGGGTGAGAATTCAACAGAAGTCTTTTCTACCGCTTTCTTAACAATGCTTTTTACTTCTGTAATATTTCTGTTGATTACCTTTATTTTTAATCATCAGATTTCTCATTTCTTTGGATATGAGAATGCATCTAGTTATGTGAGATGGTTATCCTATATCTTAGTATTAGATGCAGTAGCGACGATCCCATTTGCTAAATTACGTCTACAAGGGAGACCCATTAAATTTATGGTTATCAAACTACTTAATGTCGGTGTTAATATCGGGTTTAACTTATGGTTCTTAGTGGTTTGTCCATGGTTGATGAAGTATCATCCAGATAACTTCTTGTTGTCATTCTACAATGAGAATATAGGTGTGGGGTATGTGTTGATATCTAATGTGATTGCTTCTTTTGTTACCTTAATTCTATTGATCCCAGAGATGGAGGTGTCTATATATAAATATGATACAAAACTACTGAAGAAAATGTTAGTTTATGGTTTACCTATTTTGGTGGTGTCTGTTGCGGGTATGGTCAATCAGAACATAGATAAAGTACTTATTCCAAAATTGATATTACCGAAATCAGATGCTATGCATCAATTGGGTATCTATGGAGCAAATTCAAAGTTAGCAGTGATAATGACACTCTTTGTTCAAGCTTTCAGGTATGCCTTCGAACCTTTCTTTTTTGCAAGACAGAAAGAGACTGAGGATAAAAAAATATATTCAGATATATTGTCCTATTTTGTTGTATTCTGCTTGATTGTATTTCTTGGTATTACCCTTTTCTTAGATCAGATTAAATTATTATTAGATTCAAATTACTACGAAGGATTGGGGGTTGTGCCATATATATTGGTCGCAAATATGTTGTTAGGAATTTATTACAATCTTTCATTGTGGTATAAGTTGACGGACAAGACCTATTTTGGTGCTTATCTTTCAATCATAGGGGCGATAGTAACAGTTGTAATTAATTCCTTATTTTTGTCTCTCTACGGTTATAAGGTTGCAGCAATTGCGCAAGTAATATGCTTCGCTACAATGATCTTTGGTAGTTACTATTATATGAAGAAATATTATCCTATTGATTATGATATTAAGCGTATTGCATCTACAGGTGTACTTGCTTTTGTAATATTCTATTTAGGTCAATTTTTCCCAAGTGTTAACACCATCTTAGGTTTTGTTTTGCGAGGAATGCTTATTTTAGTGTTTATGATTATTGCATTTTATCCTGAAGTGAAGAATGTTTTAATCAAACAAAAAAAATGATTATCCATTTTACTAGTTAATCTGTTAGACTAAAAGTAAAAAATAAAAATATGACATCAGTAAAGATTATTAATAAGTCATCGAATGATCTACCTAATTATGGAACATATGCATCAGCAGGAATGGATCTAAGAGCAAATTTAGAACAACCAATAACATTAGCTCCATTGCAAAGAACATTGATTCCAACAGGATTGTTTATAGAGTTACCTGTGGGATATGAAGCTCAAGTTCGACCTCGTAGCGGTTTGGCAATTAAGCATGGAATTTCTGTTCTAAATAGCCCAGGTACTATTGATGCAGATTATAGAGGTGAGATATGTATCATATTGGTAAACCTTTCAAATGATCCTTTTGTAATTCAACATGGAGAACGTATTGCTCAGATGGTTGTTGCAAAACACGAGAGTGTGGTATGGGAAGAAGTGGAAGTTTTGAATGATACTGATCGTGGAGAAGGTGGATTTGGACATACAGGAAAATAGTAATTGATATTACTGTTTCTTCTGTAAAACAACTTTAAATATGAAGAATTTTAAAAATATATTACTATTTGGGACTCTTTCTTTCTCACTTCTTTCTTGTAGTACCACAAAGAAAATTTCTTCAACAGAAAGTGTATCTCCGAAAAATATTGTTTCGGAGACACAGTTATCTGAGGAAATGGAACTTCAGTTTGAATATCTTTTTATAGAAGGTCTTAAACAAAGAATGCTTGGAAATTTAGAAGGGGCTATTGCTTTATTCTCTAAATGTTTAGAGATTGATCCACAATCGGCTGTTTCTATGTATGAGCTTTCTACCATACATATTGCCAAGAAGGATATCACAAGTGCATTAGGTTTATTAGAACAAGCACACCGATTGCGTCCAGATAATGATCAGTATGCAATGCTATTAGCTCAAGTATATGAGCAACGTAAGCGTTATGATAAAGCTTCTGTGGTTTATGAACAACTTGTTGAAAAGCATCCTTCGAATCTAGATTATATCTATAGGAATGCTGCCTTGTATGCCTCGTCAAATCAGTTTGAGAAAGCGATTAAAATGTATAATCGTTTGGAAAAAGAGATGGGGTTGAATGAAAGAATTTCTGTTGCTAAAGAACAGATATATCTTGCCATAAATAAACCGAAGAAGGCTAGAGAAGAGATCCAACGATTGATTGATAGTAATCCTAAGGAGACCAAATATTATGGTCTTATGGCTGACCTATATCTTAAAGATGGAAATAGAGAGAAGGCATATGAATATTACAACAAGATCTTAGAGATCGATCCTAAAGATGGTTTTGTTCATATCTCTCTTGCCAACTATTTTAGAGAAGGTGGCGATAATGAGACCGCCTTAAAGCATATCGTTGAAGCAATGAAAAGCACTACTTTGGATACGAGTACCAAGATCCAAATGTTTTTATTGATCACTTCTGATAAGGGTAGTTTTATTACAACAGACAAACAAAAAGAAGAGCTGTTGCAGTATATGATTGAGGCCAATCCTAATGAAAGTCGTCCTCATGCTCTTTTTGCAGAGTATCTTATACAGCAAGGTGACTACCAAAGAGCTCAAGAGCAATTTCGATTTGCTATCGATCTTGAAAGTGATAATTATATCTTTTGGGAAAGGTTGATTATGATTGACAATCAGTTGTTGGATTGGGCATCAATGAAAAATGATTGTGATATTGCAATAAAAAAATTTCCTAATAAGCCATTGGTTTATATCTTTAAGAGCTTGACTTTGTTGCAAGATAATAAGTATCAAGAGATGTTGGATCTTTTAACGAAAGCGGAAACTCTTCCAGATCTTGATAAATCTTCTCTTTCTCAAATCTATACATATAAGGCTGAAGCCCAGTATAATTTGGGACATTTTGATGATGCATGGAAATCTTTTGATAAAGTAGTCGAATTAGATCCTACTAATTATATGGCGATTAATAATTATGCATATTATTTGTCGTTAAAAGGAGAGCAATTGGAGAAAGCTGAGCGTTTAAGTGGAATGGTTGTGGAGAAGAATCCAGATAATCCTACCTATTTAGATACTTATGCTTGGGTACTATTTATGAAGAAAGATTATCGTTTAGCTAAGTTTTATATGAAAATGGCAATCGATAGTATGGAGCAAGTAAACCCTACTCTTTACGAACATTATGGTGATATCTTGTATTTCTTAGAAGATATTGATGGTGCCGTATCTAATTGGAAGAAAGCAAAAGAAAAAGGTCTTAAGTCAGAATTGCTTGAGAAAAAAATAAATGAAAAGAGATATCATGTAAAGTGAATATCCATTTTGTACGAAGATTAATATTTACATGGAGTATAATACTAGATTAATAAAAATCTTATTTGTTGCCATATTGGCAATTCTCAGTAGTTGTCGTTCTACAAAAAATTTAACCCAGAATATTCCTTCTGCTTCAGAGAAACCGTTAAAACCTTTGAGTACTTATCGGTTGATGAAGAATGTTAAGAATGCGGAAAGTGACTATGATACTTATGGTGCAAAGAAGGCTTCTATTACAGCATTTATTAAGGGAGACAAAACATCTTTTTCTGGTTCTTTTAAATCAAAAAAAGATAGTGCAATAATCATTACTGCACAAAAAGGAATTTTCCCTGTTGGAAAGATGTTAGCCACAGAAGATACACTTATTATGGTTAATCTTCTTGCGGGTCAGACTATAAGCTCAAACTATAATAGAGCCTCTGAGTTGATTGGAGTACAGGTCTCTTTAAATAAACTAGAGAACCTATTTCTTGGAAATCCTTTAACTTTTCAGGTTAACTCTAGGAGTCGTATTCTAAGAAAATATAAGAGTTGTGTGGAAGATGGATATTATGTCCTCACCTCCATAAAACACAATCTGGTTAAAAAGGAGAAGTACAGTAAAAGAGGGCAAAAGATAATTTTCAGAAAAGAGAGTAAAGTCTATGCTGGAGACAATATGGTGGAGGAAAAACTCTATTTTGATCCCCATACCTTCAAGTTAAAGAAGATGGTCTACAATAACTTCTCTGATCATACAAAGACGTTATTGAATGTAGATAAGTATATTGAATTAAATGGGGAATTATACCCTTCTGTGGTTACTTTGATTAGTCAAAAGGAAGATACGAAAGTATTAGAGTTGAAGGTAAAGTTGTATAAGATGTGGATTGATAAGAAAAGCTCTTTTAGATTTTCTATACCGTCATCCTATAAGAACAAAGTGTTGTAAGTTATGTGTGTTAACTCTCTAGTTAAATATTTGTTGTGTGTGTGTTGTCTGTTTATATCATTGGGTGTAATGGGTCAAGATATTGCTTCGTTGAGAAGTCAGCAGCTAAAATTAATGAAGGAGCTACACACAACAAAAAAGCTTTTAAAACAAGCACAGAAGAATGCGGATATCTCATTATCTCAATTGAAGTTAATTAAAAATAGTATCCGCCAACGACGTAAATTGATCACAAAGTATCAGTTGCAATTAGATATCTATAATGAATGTATTAATGATTACAACTTTGTGATCACCTCTCTTGATCAGGATGTGTCAAAAGCAAAGAAATCCTATGAGATCTTTCTGAATAATATGAACTTAGAGGGAGCTTCGGATAAGAATTTTGTTTCAGTATTAACGTCTAAGAACTTTAAGGAGTATTATCAAAAAGAGGGCGTTTTAGCCCAATATCAGAAAATACAAACCTCTAAAATCACATTAATTAATTCTTTATCTGTTACCATCAAACAGAGTCAAATATTGATGTATAAGAAAAGAGAAGAGGTGCTTAAACTATCCAATAAGGTTAAGCGTGAATGTGATATCTTAGACAATGAATATACTATTGAAAATTCTTTTTATCAGAACTTAAAAGATAAAGAAAGAGAGTTAAAGACTATTGTTGTTCAACAAAATGGGATTGCAGATCGACTAAAAAGGGAGATCCTTGAAGAGGGAGGAGATTCATCCTTTTCATCAAAATCTAATATGTTATACCAGAAAGGATTTGAGAAAAGAAAGGGCGTTCTCAAATGGCCTGTAAAAGGAGTTGTTATTGATCACTTCGGAGTTCATCGACACTCTGTTATGAAAGGGTTAAAGGTGAATAATAAATGGATTACCATTTCTACTCTCCCTAATGAAAAGGTTCAAGTTGTATATGATGGAGTAGTTACTGCTGTAATTGCGATTAAACATGGTAATCTATCTGTATTTGTAAGACATGGCTCTTATATCACAGTATATTCAAATTTAAAGTCTGTTTACGTTAAGAAGGACCAGAAGATTAAAGCAGGAGCAACTATTGGGAATGTATATTCCGACAATTCTGGTGGAGGAAATGCATTGTTGAAATTTCAAATTTGGAAGTTAACAAACTGCCTTGATCCTGAAGATTGGTTAACAAGAGTAATCTAGTATATACAAAAGGAGGTTGTGTTTATTTTACACAACCTCTTTTTCGTTATAAGATCAATAATCTTACTTTTCCATTTCAAATATCTTTCGATAAAAAAGCAATAGTATTGCAATTCCAACAGATATTGCAGAATCTGCAATATTGAAAACAGGACTAAAGAAAAGGAAATGTTCTCCACCCCATTTAGGTAACCATTGAGGAAAATGTCCCTCAAATAATGGGAAATATAACATATCTACTACCCTTCCATTAAGAAAGGATTCATACCCTCCTCCTGCAGGAAACATCGTAGCTACTTGCCCATAACTATGGTCAAATATAACGCCGTAGAATGCACAATCTATGATATTGCCTATTGCACCAGCAAGAATTAAAGCAATACTCACTACAGCGCCTGTTGGGATATCTTTTTTAATAAGTTTATTTAAATATATAGCTATCCCTATTGATGCGAATATACGGAATACACTTAGGAATGGTTTTCCATATTTTCCCGCAAATTCAAAACCAAATGCCATTCCATTGTTTTCAACAAAATGTATTAAGAACCAATTACCAAATACATGGAATTCTTCCCCGAGAGTCATGTGTGTTTTTATCCATATCTTGGAGGCCTGATCCACTATCAATAGTAGAAGAACGACGAATATTGCAATTTTTCGTTTGGACATACTATATCATTATTAAAAAAAAATCCGAGGAGTAAAACCTCTCCTCGGATTATAAATTTCTATTATGAAAGAATTACTTTCTGTTATTTTTTGCGTCAATACTTAAAGTAGCATGAGGTACGGCAAGCAATCTCTCTCGAGCAATCAATTTACCTGTTTCTCTACAAACACCATAGGTTTTGTTTTCGATACGGATAAGAGCAGCTTCCAAGTGTTGAATAAACTTTTGTTGCCTTTGCGCTAGTTTACCAGCTTCTTCTTTTGATAAAGTAGCAGCACCTTCTTCTAATACTTTAAATGTAGGAGAAGTATCCTGTGTGTCGTTACCGTCTCTTTGGGTAATGGCATCCTTGTACAACTCATAATCCTTTCTTGCCTTGTCTAATTTGCCTAGAATAACTTGTCTAAACATTTCAAGGTCTTCATCTGAGTATCTTACTTTTTCCACCATATTACATAAAGGTTAAGAATAATTTTATGAGTTCTTATTAGATTTGAAGCCCTAATTTAGTAAAAATATTCTTTAAAACGTCACACTGTATTGATGCTACTAATTAAATATTAAACACGTTTAACATCAATCTTAGTTGTAACGCCTGCTTCAATTTCTACTTCATGAGCCTCAGTAGTATCAACAGAGTCCAATAGATTAAGTTCGGCTGTCAATGTTTGACTTGAGATATAATCTTTGAAATTCTCTAAAGCACTATTGAAATTCTCATGACGTTGAATAGAAAGAATAATTTTGTCTGTTACATCAAAATCGCTCTCTTTTCTGATATTTTGGATACGATTAATGAATTCACGAGCAATACCTTCTTCTCTCAATTCGTCCGTTACAGTGATATCTAAAGCAACAGTCAATGCTCCTTCATTAGCTACCAACCATCCTGGAATATCTTCAGACATAATTTCAACATCTTCAAGAGTTAAATCTACTTGTTGATCTTGAACCATCATTTGAAGAGAACCATTGGTTTCAAACATGTTGATATCATCTTGTGATAACTTCTGGATTTCTCCAGCAATACCTTTCATGATCTTACCATATTTAGGACCTAAAGTCTTAAAGTTAGGTTTGATCTTCTTCTTGATAACACCTGAGTTTGCTGTAATATATTCGACCTCTTTAATGTTTACCTCTGTAAGAATGATATCTTTTACAGCCTCAAATTGAGCCTCAAAAGCATCATCTAGTACAGGAACCATAATCTTTTGAAGAGGTTGTCTTACTTTCAATTTCTCCTTACGACGTAGACTTAATACCATTGAACAAACTTTCTGAGCAATATTCATACGCTCTTCTAGTTTTTCATCAATTAATGCAAGGTCTACAGAAGGATATTCTGCTAAGTGTACAGATCCTTTGAAATCTTTGTTTGTAATACTATTTAAGTCTCTATACAATTGATCCATAAAGAATGGAGCGATTGGAGCTGCTAGTTTTGAAATTGTTGATAAACAAGTATAAAGCGTTTGGTAAGCTGAAATCTTGTTATCATCATATTCACCACCCCAGAATCTCTTTCTACATAGACGTACATACCAGTTAGAAAGGTTTTCCGAAACAAAATCATTAATTGCACGTCCTGCTCTTGTTGGCTCGTAAGCTTCAAGTGCTTCGTTTACCTCTTTCACTAAGCTGTTAAGCAACGAAAGAACCCAACGATCGATTTCTGGACGTTTCTCCATAGCAATATCCGCTTCACTATATGTAAAGCCATCAATATTGGCATAAAGAGAGAAGAAACTGTAAGTATTATACAAAGTACCGAAGAATTTTCTTCTTACTTCTTCCACCCCATTTACGTCAAACTTCAAGTTATCCCATGGTTGTGAATTCGTAATCATATACCAACGAAGTGGATCTGATCCGTACTTTTCAATTGTCTCAAATGGGTCTACCGCATTACCAAGACGTTTAGACATCTTGTTACCTTTAGCATCCAATACCAATCCATTAGAGATGATATTTTTAAATGCAACAGAGTCGTTGATCATTGTAGATATTGCGTGAAGAGTAAAGAACCATCCACGAGTTTGGTCTACTCCCTCAGCAATAAAGTCCGCTGGATAAACTTCTCCGAAATTCTCTTTATTCTCAAATGGATAGTGCATTTGAGCAAAAGGCATTGCTCCTGAATCAAACCAAACGTCGATAAGGTCCGTTTCTCTAGTCATCTTTTGACCACTTTCAGAAACTAGGTAGATATCATCAACATAAGGACGGTGAAGATCGATCTTTTCGTAGTTCTCTTTAGAGTATTCACCAACGATAAACTCATCATATGGGTTTTTCTCCATATAACCAGCTTCGATAGATTTTTTAATCTCTCCCATTAGCTCTTCTACTGAACCGATACATTTTTGCTCTGTACCATCTTCTGTACGCCAAATAGGTAGAGGAGTACCCCAATAACGAGAACGAGAAAGGTTCCAGTCTACTAGATTCTCTAGCCAGTTACCGAAACGACCTGTTCCTGTTGATTCTGGTTTCCAGTTGATTGTTTTGTTCAACTCAATCAATCTATCTTTCACAGCTGTAGTCTTAATAAACCAGCTATCTAATGGATAGTATAGGATTGGCTTATCAGTTCTCCAACAGTGAGGATAGTTGTGAACATGTTTCTCAACACGGAATGCTTTATTCTCTAATTTCAACATTACAGAGATATCTACATCTAGTGTAGCATCTTTTTCTGTTAGTGTTGCATCATAATCATTTTTCACATAACGTCCAGCATATTCTTTATATAGCTCTACGTCGATATGTTTTGCAACCCATTCTTGGTCAAGATCTTCAATAGGGAACAAACGTCCTTGTTTGTCAACCATAGGTTGTTGCTTACCTTCTTTATCTAGAAGAAGCATTGGAGCTATTCCTGCAACTTTTGCAACACGATCATCATCCGCACCAAATGTAGGAGCGATATGAACGATACCTGTTCCATCTTCTGTTGTTACATAATCACCTAAGATCACACGGAAAGCATCCCCATCTGGTTTCATCCATGGAATCAATTGTTCATATTGGATTCCCTCTAGGTCTGTACCTTTGTATTCTGCTACTACTTCGAAAGGTATATTTTTAGCTCCTTTTTCATAAGCAGCAAAATCTAGTCCTTCATTCTTCTCTGGGAAGAATTTACGGTATAGATCTTTTGCAACCATTACAGATACTGGAGATCCTGTATAAGGGTTGAAAGTACGAACTTGTAGGTAGTTAATGTTTGGACCAACAGCTAGAGCTGTATTTGATGGAAGTGTCCAAGGTGTTGTGGTCCATGCTAAAAAGTATAGATCTTCTTCACCGAAAAACTTCTCTGATTTATCATTACGAACAATCTTAAACTGTCCAACACAAGTCGTATCCTTTACGTCTCTATATGTACCTGGTTGGTTTAGCTCATGAGAACTTAATCCAGTACCAGCTGCAGGAGAGTATGGCTGAATTGTATATCCTTTGTATAGAAGGTTCTTATCGAACAACTCTTTTAGAAGGTTCCAAAGAGTTTCAATATAACGGTTGTCATAAGTAATATATGGATCGTCAGTATTAACCCAATACCCCATCTTATGAGTTAAGTTCTCCCATAAGTCAGTGTATTTCATCACTTCTCTACGACAAGCAGCATTATATTCTTCTACAGTAATTTTTTTACCAATATCTTCTTTGGTAATACCAAGAGTTTTTTCAACACCCAATTCAACTGGTAGTCCGTGTGTATCCCATCCTGCTTTACGTTTCACTTGGAATCCTTTCATCGTTTTGTAACGACAAACAAGATCTTTTAGTGAGCGAGAAATAACATGGTGAATACCTGGTTTTCCATTTGCTGAAGGTGGACCCTCATAGAATACGAACGTTGGTTTTCCTTCTCGTGTAGACATACTTTTATGAAAAGTATCGTCTTCCTCCCAAAATTTTAATACATCTTTGTTTATTTGAGAGAGATCGAAATTTTTATATTCTCGAAACTTGTTACTCATGATATTATATGGTATTACCTCTATTTTTTTCGTTTAATCACACAAAGATATAATTTTTTTTCTATGGATACACTTAGAACAATTTGACTCCTAAGCATTTTCGATTAAGAAATAGAGATAATATCACAAATATCTTACCAGTTCATAAGTTTATCGGTATGTTTTTTAAGAAAATCTCTTTTATAATAGTCGTTATCTACCACGTCATTGTTCCATACGACGATATCCAGATCTATGGTTCTAGGACCAAATTTAGGGACTTTACGATCTCTTTGAAGTAGATCCTCAATGTTCTTAAGATAGTGATTAAAGGCTTCTTTACAGAACCATGTCTCTACTTTCATTGCACCATTATGAAAAGAGGGTTGTTCTATTATTCCTATTGGATCGGTTTCAATTATCTCGGATACATCTAATAATCGATGTCTTAAAGAGACTGCGAGTATGGCTTCGGGGATATTGATCTCGGGATGGATGTTAGATCCTATTGAAATGATTACACGGTTCATGGGTACGTTTTTTTTCAATAATTACAGACACGGATTCAGAAAATCTTAAGGCACATGGCTTTTCAGCTTCTACGGTAACCTCCTCTACATCTTCGTCTTTCATGACTAAATCCGCAATATCATTTGTCATCTTCTCTAAAAGAAGGAAGTGATGGTTCTCTACGTATTGAATAATCTTTTTGGTTATGGTTTTGTAATTATAGATATTTTCAATCTTTTCTTGTTGCATCGATGACAAGAAAGGTATGTTGATATCTACATATATATATACGTCTTGTTTCTTTTCTTTTTCCTCAGGGTTGAATCCTATGTATGTTCTAAGGTGTAGTTTTTTTATTCGAATCTTCATTATCTGTGTTATTATTATTACATGTTCCAATGTTCTCCACTGTCGCAATATATCATCTGTCCTGTGGCCCATTCATTACTAAGTAAATAATCTATAGTGCCCAATATTGAATTCATACCCGGTGCTTTTTTTAATGGCGTTTGTTCCACTGCTTTGTGAAATTCATCTGGAGTGCCATGTTTTGATGGTAAGATCATACCTGGTAATATGGTATTTACCCGAATTTTAGGGGCCAATTCTATTGCAACCATTTTGGTTGCATCCAATAATGATTTCTTTGATAAGATATATGACCAATAATTACTCTTATTAGAAGATATTGCTTGGTCGAGAATGGTAATGATTTGACCTTCTGATGCTTGTTTCGAGAACCACTTGGTTATTAACAATGGTTGAAAAAGATGAACACTGAAGTTTTCTTGAAGCGTATTATAAGTTATAGATGATAAGTTGTCTGTTTCAAATATGGATGCATTATGTATTACAAGGTTTACGATCAAATATCTGTCAAGACAATATCTGGATAACTCTTCAACGAAAGTCGAAGAACGTAAATCACCCTGAAAAGTGAAAAATTGCAGATTAGGGTATGTCTCTATTAGTTCATTCTTTAATAAATCTACTCCTTGTTGATCTTTACAATAGTGTAAAATCAACGAATAATCATCTGAGGCTAATTTTAAACATATCTCACGACCTATTCGTCTACTACTTCCTGTTACTAAAGCAAGCTTATGCATATCAAAATGTCTTATTATGTCTCTTTTCTTATTATAAAACAATGGACATAACATGAAAGTTCTTACCTAATGATAAAATTCATAGATATTCGACATTCTGTTATAAAACACATGTTAAAAAAAAGGGTGTTATATAACAGTAAATATCTTATAAATAAACAGTTATTTCATCCTAGCAACGTTTTTTTTCTCCATCCTTTTATTATACTTTTACCACCATATCTAATGATCCAATAAAACTAATGCTTACTATGAAGAATTATATTCACCCCCTCCAAGAAGAGTATGATTTGTCTACATTTAACTTTTTTAAGTCATTGACCCCTGATGAATTAAAGTTGTTAGATAATGAAAAGTCAACAAGTCAGTATAAAAAAGGTGATGTTGTATATCATGAAGGAAAACGTTTAACTGGCTTTTATTGCATCATGAGTGGTGTACTAAAAATTATAAAAACAGGTAGTGATGGTAAGGAGCAAATAATCCGATTCGTTACTAAAGGAGACATTATTGCTTATCGTTCATTGTTAAGTAAAGAAGGTGCTTGTACTACTGCTAAAGTTATTGAGCAGGCTGTATTGGTTCATGTCCCTTATAATACCTTAACTTCTATTCTTTCTACAAATCATCGTTTTACTTTAAATACGCTTCAAGTGGTTTGTAAAGAACTTAAAGACGCAAATAATTATATCACAGATATTGCTCATAAGACTGTTCGTGAGAGAGTTGCGGAAGTGCTTATAATGTTACGTGATAAGTTTGGTGTAGATAAAAACGATATCCTACAGGTTTCTCTAACTCGTGAAGAGATCGCCAATATGGTGGGTACTGCTACAGAATCAGTAATACGCTTATTGTCTGAATTTAAGCATGATCGTATTATTGAGATTAAAGGTAGAGAAATTAAGTTTGTTAATCTTCCTAGACTTACACGTATCGCAAATATGTAATTTATTTTTACTTTCATATTTATTTAAAAGGCTGTTCCTTATGGGGAATAGCCTTTTTGATTTATATAGTATTGTTACTATATATCTTTATAAATTATATTATGTATTAATATTCTGTTTTTATAAAGATGTAGATAAAGAGGATCTACTTTTCACTTACATTCCCTATTTCTGTTGCGAATCAAATAGGATTGATACTGGGTTTGTCCATGGTTCCTCCATGGTTCGTCCATGGTTTGTCCATCGATTTGGGGGTTTTCGATGGAGCAACCATGGAGCAACCATGGAGCAACCATGGACAAACCATGGACAAACCATGGACAAACCATGAAGGAAGTACCTTTCAATCCAGTATCTTTTTTGTAAATATTTATACAGAAATAGAGGGGTTGATTATCTCATTTTTGTAAATGTACTCCCCCTTATTTTACTTCATTATACTCCTCTGTTGTCGTGATTGTGGAGGTGTAAGTATGGTTCGAATACAAGAAATAAAAAAGGCTACCTCCGAAGAGATAGCCTTGAGTTTTATTATCCAATCAATGTATTGTCGTCTATAAGACTTAAATTGATTCTTTCGAGTGAAGAACGAAGTCTCTATATGCTTTTGAAATGTTAACTGAATGGAATAGATGATTCTTTGTTTCAGACAGAACATTAAAGAATAATACAGAGTTTCTTGTGTTCACTTCTTTATTCTTGATACGCTTGATTTGAAGTTTTTCAAGTTCAGACATGAATTCAACAATTTCTGTTCTTTCGTTGATAAGTTCTTCAATCTTGTCAAATCTCTCCTCTTTGATGATGTGGATAGACTTGTTATAGAACTCTTGTACTTTATGAATTAATTGAGTTAACTCTTTGTTCTGTACATCAATAAATGGACGATGATTGTTGCTTATATGCTCATATAGCGGATTGATGATATAGTTTAAAGAGTGAGCTAATTCTCTTAAGTAATCCACAATCTGAACGTAATAGTGACCTGTTTCAACAGAATCTGCTTGAAGTCTAAGAACGACACTATTAACGTTATTCTTCCACTTTTTCGTTTTTCTGTTTAGGTACTCTACTTCTTCAAGGATCTCTTTGATATGTTTACGATCTTCATTTAAGAAGCTTTCTAAGGCAACAAAATATCCTTTTGAACTAATAAGAACAGAGTTTGTAACACGTTGTTTACTTTTCTCTAGTACTTTGGTCGTCTCAAGAATAGGCTCAATTAGATCTTCTTCTTCTTCATCAAGCTCATTAACTTTGTTCTTAAATGTTGATTTGAACACCAAGAAAACGGCTAATGCAAGGAATACAAAAACGAAGATCTTTCCACCGATACTTATAGTTGTTCCTATTAATGCTGCAGATGTGAATGCAACCAATGCAGTCAAGAACCATCCACCAATAACCGTAAATACACCAGATATACGATATACAGCCGATTCTCTATCCCATGCTTTGTCTGCTAAAGAAGTACCCATAGCAACCATAAATGTAACATAGGTTGTTGATAGTGGAAGTTTGTATGATGTACCAATAGAGATTAAGATACTTGCAACCACAAGGTTTACAGAAGCACGAATCAAATCAAAAGAAGTCTCTTCGTCAGTCTTTTCTGGCTTTTGGAAACGTTTATGAACTCTTTCTTTGATACCGTTAGCTACTACTTTACCTAGTCCTTGAGATAGAGAGATAGATGATCTTACAATTGCTCTAGACATTGCAGAAGATTCAAAACGTTCTTCTGATTCGCCTTGGTTTGACAGATTCAATGATGTAGCGATTACTCTTTTTGCTTTTTTAGAGTTGATCAATGTGACAATCATAATGATACCTGCAATAAGAAGCATATATGTTTCTGTTTTTACAGGTGCGTTAAGGATGTCCATAGACATTGCATCTGGTGCTAGACCTGAAGCTTTCCATTCATTAAATGATTCAAATCCTGCTAATGGAACACCGATAAAGTTCACAAGGTCATTACCAGCAAATGCCATTGCAAGCGCAAAAGTACCAATCATTACTACTACTTTAAGAATATTTACTTTCTTAAATATCATAGAGATAACCTGAAGGAAAACGGTACTAAAGACAAAACAGATACCAATAATAGTAGTCGTATGTGTTTTGATATATTTTACATGTTCTGGTGAGATCCATGAAGCTCCTTTTGCTCCTTTAATAAGTATAAAGTAGGTGATGAAAGCCAAACAAAATCCTCCAAACAATGATCCGTAATATTTAATCTTTTTATCAAATTTAAAGGTGAATATCAAACGTGTTATCCATTGTACTAGTGCACCAATTGTAAAAGCGATAACTACAGAAAAGAGGATACCAAAGATGATGGCCAGGGCTTTGTCTGTATTAATGTATTGATGAAGATCTGTAATAGACTCTCCAACTCTAGATATTTTAACCAAGGCTACTGCAACGGAAGATCCTAATAGTTCAAATACGATTGAAACTGTCGTGGATGTCGGTAGTCCTAATGAGTTAAAGACATCAAGTAGTATGATATCTGTAATCATTACGGTGACAAAGATGATCATGATCTCATTGAACATGAACATGTCGGGGTTCATAATTCCTTTTCTTGCGACTTCCATCATTCCACTAGAGAATGTGGCACCGACAAGCACTCCTAAACTGGCAACGGCAAAAATTGCCCATTTTGGTGCTGCTTTTGATCCAATCGCAGAATTTAGGAAGTTTACTGCGTCATTACTTACTCCAACGATAAGGTCGGATATTGCTAATGCAAAAAGAATTATGACTAGCGTTAAATAAAACGTTTCCATGAATAAATGATTAATTTTTGGTTTTTTGATTTTATGACTGCAATTACTTGATTTGAAATTACTTGAATGTTAACTGAATTTGATAAAATTGTTAGTGATTTCGGGTTTGTTAAGTTTAGGTTAACCCGTCTGTTTCTTAAATTTTTTTGCTGATCTTTGGAATGTTAGTTAGTTGTTTAAAAAAGTATATAACTATATGAAATCCTATACGTTAAAAAGTTTATCTGTCTATATGTCCTTGGCTTTAACCTTAATATTTGTGGTTTTCCTAACGATTAATTTTGTTTATCATAAATTGTGGTTTGTCTGTATTTCTGTACCTATACTGTTTGTTGTGACCATACTCATTGTTAATTATATCTTAAACAGTTTAGTCTACGATAAGTTGAAACCGATTTACAAAATAGTAAGATCGATTCCTCTTTCAGGGAAAAAGAAGCATCAGAAACTTAATAACTCATTGGACCTTATTAACGAAGTTCATAAAGAAGTGGAAGAGTGGTCTCATCTAAAAATGGCTGAGATTGAGAGATTAAAGGGACTTGAAAAATATCGAAAAGATTATATTGGAAATGTGTCTCATGAGTTGCGTACTCCGATCTTTAATATACAAGGCTATGTTTTAACTTTGTTAGATGGAGGTATGGATGATCCTAAGATTAATAAATTGTATCTCGAGAGAACCGAAAAAAGTGTGGATCGAATGATATCCATTGTGGATGACCTAGAGTCTATCACAAAACTTGAATCTGGTGAACTTAAATTAAATAAGACACGTTTTGATATTGTAAAGCTTACGCAAGAGGTCTTTGATCTTGAGGAGCGTGAAGCAGCTGAAAGAGATCTTGTCCTTCGTTTCGGTAAGGTTTTTGATAAGCCTATTTTTGTATATGCAGATAGAATGAAGATTTTTGATGTACTGAGAAACCTTATTGGTAATGGGGTTAAATATGGTTCTAAAGGAGGATTCGTTAAGGTTGGATTCTATGATATGATGGATCATATTATGGTTGAAATTACCGATAATGGGGTTGGTATCGAAAATGATCATGTCCACCGTGTTTTTGAGCGTTTTTACAGAATTGATAAAAGTCGTTCTAGAAAAGAGGGAGGAACTGGTTTAGGTTTGGCCATCGTGAAGCATATTCTAGAGGCTCATAACCAGTCTGTTCAGGTAAAGAGTGTATTAGATAAGGGAAGCACCTTTACTTTTACTTTAGAGAAATGATATTAAGAAGATAATCATCTTTTTTACGTATATTTGATTACATCCTAAATTATAATAAAATGAGCGAAGATTACAGTAAATACACCATTCTGCTTGTGGATGACGAGGAGGATATTCTGGAATTTATTAGTTATAACCTAAGAAGAGAAGGGTTTAATGTCTATACGGCTAGAAACGGAGAAGAGGCCATTCAACAGGCAACTAAATATAGTCCTCATCTAATTATTTTAGATGTTATGATGCCTGAAATGGATGGTATTGTTGCATGTGAAGAGATACGTAAAATTCCATCTTTAAAAGGATGTATTATTGCTTTCTTAACTGCTCGTGGAGAGGATTATTCTCAAATTGCAGGTTTCGAAGCAGGAGCAGATGATTATATCACTAAGCCTATTCGTCCGAAAGTGCTAATCAGCCGTGTTAAGGCTCTTTTGAAGCGACACGATTCACATATTGCCGAACCGGTGGAAGATAAGAATATTTTGAAAATCAGTGATTTGATTATTGATAAAGAGAAATATCTACTTATTAAGGATAGCAAAGAGATGATTCTTCCTCGTAAAGAGTTTGAACTTCTTTCTTTGTTGGTGTCAAAATCAGGGAAAGTTTTTACTCGTGAGGAGATTTATAATACAGTATGGGGTGACAATGTGATTGTTGGTGATCGTACCATTGATGTTCATATCCGTAAATTGAGAGAAAAGATTGGTAGTGATCATATCAAAACTTTAAAAGGTGTAGGGTATAAATTTGTTGAATAACATATTGTTTACCATTCTTTTAGTCACATTCTTTTGTTTACTTTACGTAAAGAAGTAATTTATAAGTTTAAACTTTTGTTTAGTGAAAGTTGTTAGCTTATTGTAGGATACCTATCATTCTATGTAAAGTTTAAAAGAATGTGCTATGAAACGAACCTTGTCGCTTTTCGTAATCGTAATTTCTCTAACATTTTGGGGTTGTAAAGAGAAAGTAGAAAAAACTGTACCCAAAGAGGTTCCTGTTTTAGAAGAGGTGGAAGTTATTCCTGAAACTCCTAAAGAGGAAGTTGTGGTTGTTCAAGAACCTGAACCTGTTGTTATCCGTGGTGTAACTCTATCTGATCGATATTTCATTATTGCAGGAAGTTATAATATTTATGGTAACGCTGAAATTTTAAGTAAGCAACTTCAGAAGATGGAATACAAACCAGTTATTCTAATGCAAGATGAGAATGGTCAATTTAAGGTTGCTATTGAGTCTTTCCAATCACTAAAACAAGCGGAAAATGAGATGGCAAAATTAATGGAAGATAAAGCTATACTTAAACATTGTTGGATTTTTAAAAGAAAGGGAGAAGTGAAAGCTTTTACAAAAGATCCACATTAATAGATAATATTAGCAAAAAGCAAGATCATTTCGATCTTGCTTTTTTTATATCTCTTTTCTTAGTCTTGCAACTGGATAGCCCATTTGTTCACGATATTTGGCTACCGTCCTTCGAGCAATATTGTAAGATTTTTCTTTTAGTATATCTGATAATTTCTGGTCTGTAAGAGGCTTTCTCTTATCTTCATTCTCAATACAGTCTTTTAAGATCTTCTTGATCTCTCTGGTTGAAACTTCTTCCCCATCATCTTTTTGCATTCCTTCAGAGAAGAAGTATTTAACTTGGAATGTCCCGAAATGGGTCTGAATATACTTACTATTAGACACCCTTGATATTGTGGATACATCTAACCCCGTTTTGTCTGCAATATCTTTTAGAATCATGGGTTTAAGCCTTATCTCGTCTCCATCAACAAAGTATTCTCTCTGATAACTAATAATGGCGTTCATTACTAGTAATAGTGTTTGTTGGCGTTGGCGAACAGCATCAATAAACCATTTAGCTGAGTCTAGCTTTTGTTTTACAAATAAAGCGGTGTCTTTTTGTTGCGCACTGCTTTTTTTGCCACTATTCTTATAATCTTTGAGTATGTTAGAGTAGGTGTTGTTCACTCTGAGTTCAGGAACATTGCGTTGGTTTAAAGATAACATCAGCTCCCCGTCAACGAGTTCTAGGATAAAGTCAGGTATGATTGCTTGACTTGTACGACTGATGTTGTTACTAAAAGAACTTCCTGGTTTTGGATTTAAGCGTAAGACCTCCTGAATTGCTTCTTTTAGATCATCATCATCGAGATCTAATTTCTTCATTAGTTTGTCATAATGCTTTTTAGAGAACTCGTCGAAATAGTCTTCTAATATTAATATCGCATGTCTTATGGACTCTTCTTTGGTGTTTTTACGTTTAAGTTGAAGTAGAAGACACTCTCGTAAATCAGAAGCAGCTACTCCTGCAGGATCTAAGGTTTGTATTTTGGTAAGAATTTCTTGTAGTTCATCTTCGTCAGTATGGATGTTCTGCATAAATAGAAGGTCATCCATAATTGATTCTAAGTCTCTACGTAGATATCCATCTTCATCAATATTACCTACAATATTCTCCGCAAGAACGATTTCATCTTCAGTTAAGTCGAGAAGTGCTAATTGTTCCATTAGAATCTCATGAAATGATGCTCCTTCTGTTATAGGCATGTCTTGCACCTTGTCGTCCGAAGAGTAGTTGTTTGCTTGATATTTGTATGCTGGAAGATCTTCCTCATTAAGATAGTCGTCTACAGAGAATTCTTCGTTATCATTATCGGTATTTGATTTTAATTCATTGTTATAATCGTCTACCTCGTCAGAACCTCCCCTTTCGAGTTCAAGCACAGGATTTTCTTCAAGCTCCTTTTTTATTCTCTGCTCCAATTGCATTGTTGGCAGTTCAAGAAGTTTGATGACTTGGATTTGTTGGGGAGACAACTTTTGTAGAAGTCTCTGCTGTAAACTTAACTTTTGCATATTCCTTTTCCTTACTTAAAGTTTACGATTAACGTCATGTAGAAATTGGTATCATTCCTCAATTGAGCATCTAATAATAAATGAAACAAGTTGCTCTTAAAAGTGTTTTACCCTCTTTCGTTACACCTCATGAATATAGTTATTATTACCAAACTGTTTTAAAGATATGCTATTTTTTATCATGAAAATATCTATTGTGGTCCTTTATCCACAATTGCTCCTTATTGTTGATAACTATAATGCTTTAATATCCATTTCTTATTTCTACAAAAAAAGCAAGGGCCATAACGATTGTTATGGCCCTTGTTTTATATTTATTATGTGCTCTTTAGAACTCACATGTTTTTGGTGCTCTTGGGAAAGGAATTACGTCACGGATATTGCTCATACCTGTAACAAATGTAATCAGACGTTCGAATCCTAGACCGAATCCTGCATGAGGAGCTCCTCCAAATCGACGAGTATCTAAATACCAACTCATCTCTTCTTTAGGGACACCCATCTCATCCATTTTGGCTTCTAATACGTCAAGACGCTCTTCACGTTGTGATCCACCAACAATCTCTCCAATTTGAGGGAATAAGATATCCATTGCAGCAACCGTTTCGTTGTCGTCATTACCACGCATATAGAATGCTTTGATACCTTTAGGATAGTCGGTAAGGATAACTGGTTTTTTGAATTTCTTCTCAACCAAATATCTCTCATGTTCACTTTGAAGGTCTGTTCCGAATCCTTCTACTGGATATTTGAATTTACCTTTTTTATTAGGCTTAGAGTTTCTTAGAATATCAATTGCCTCAGTATAAGTTAAACGAACGAAATCGTTGTCTGCTACAAACTGTAGTTTCTCGATTAGGTTCATGTTACGCTCTTCTTTTGGCTTGTTTTTCTCTTCTTCTTCTTGACGTTTAGCAAGGAATTGAAGATCTTCTTTACAGTTCTCAAGAGCGTATCTAATTAAGTATTTCAAGAACTCTTCTGCTAGATCCATGTTGTCATTAAGATCTGCGAAAGCCATCTCTGGTTCAATCATCCAGAACTCAGCAAGGTGACGAGAAGTGTTTGAGTTCTCTGCACGGAATGTAGGTCCGAATGTATAGATCTGACCTAGAGACATTGCTGCCAATTCACCTTCTAGCTGTCCAGAAACAGTAAGGTTGGTTGATTTACCAAAGAAATCTTGAGTATAATCGATCTCTCCCTCTTCTGTTCTTGGAGCATTCTCTAGTGGAAGAGTCGTTACACGGAACATCTCTCCCGCTCCCTCTGCATCCGAACTAGTGATGATTGGTGTGTGAATATTATAGAAATTCTTTTCACTAAAGAATTTGTGTACTGCAAAAATCATTGCGTGACGAATGCGGAATACAGCACTAAAAGTATTGGTACGCATTCTAAGGTGAGCATTCTCACGAAGAAATTCTAAAGTGTGTTTCTTTGGTTGAATTGGATATTTTTCAGGATCAGCTTTTCCTAATACCTCAATCTTTTCAGCAAGAAGTTCCACTGTTTGTCCACTACCTTGTGATTCTACAAGTTTACCTGTTACAGAAAGAGCTGCTCCTGTAGTAGTATCTCTAAGTGTTTCTTCTTCAAATTGGGCTACTTCAGCAACAACCTGAATATTTGCTAAGCAGGTTCCATCATTTAAAGCAATAAAATTAACACTTTTACTGCCTCGCTTGGTTCTTACCCATCCTTTAACATTTACTTCGGTTCCTGCTTTACCCGAAAGAAGGATTTCTTTGATCAATGTTCTTTTCATCCTACTATATATTTTGCATCAATTCCTTTCTCCAATTACGATATTGTTTAAAAGAGATCTTTTTGAATATCGCAACGTAGTAAGGCTATTTTTTACTTTTTATTTATTCTTTAGTTGGTAATTATTATCGGTTATGATGATAATCTGTCTAAAGAGAATACAAATGTACAATTTTTGTTTTGATCTTTGTTCATTCTGAGGCTATAGTGACTTATTTTTGTACATTTAGATAGATTGAAATACAATTATTTGATCGTCAGTAGGAATAGATTAGAATTTCATTTAATCTTTCTATTGATCATTTATCATAAAAGGAATACACTTTATTTTATGTGAAGGTATTTAGATTAACTTATAGATTACAGATTATGCATTCAAATAAAAAAATACAAAATTGGACTCAGCTATGCTTTCGATTAGGAGAAATGTTTCAAATGGACTTAGACACTAATGGTGTTTTTCTTCTGATAGGAATAAGAGAAAAAGGTTGGGGTTTTAGAGAGTTTTCCAAAGAGGAGAAATTAAATTTAATACGTTTGGGATCTTGTACTTTACTGTGTGAATTAAAACAATTAGAACGAGTCACTTCTGATAGAGATGGCTGGCCAGTTTTTAAACAACCTGCATTTTTCCCTGAGTGGAATGAAGCGCAAAAGGAGCAGAAACTAAAAGAAGCAGCGGTTGTTTATTTTAATAGAATATGGAAATTGGCATAAATATTGTTACTAACATTGTTAATAGCAATATTTAAATTTAAAAGGATTGAATATGAAAAAGAGTATTTATAGTTTAATGATTTTGATGCTTGCTCTTGTTAGCACTGGATTTGCACAAACAATAACAACCAATAATACTGACAATAAAGAGAATGTAATTTGGGTTTCTGGTAATGCAGAAAAACTTATTATGCCTAAAGAGGTGATTGTTAATATCGACATCACACACAATCCTAAGATGAAAGATTCTCCATCGATTGATGTTTTAGAGAAGTCATGTTATAAGATTCTTAAGAAGTATGATATTGCAAAAGAAAAGCTTCGTGTTATTCGTGTAGATAACCAATCGATGACTAAAAGAAAGAAACAATTGGGTGTGTTGCAGATGAGAAGCTACGAGCTCGTTATTTCTGATTTTTCAAAACTTGATGAACTATTTTATGAGTTTCTGCAGTTACCATATACACAAACAAATCTAGGTAGATTTGACTATGGTGATCTTTCTATTATTAAAGAAGATCTAAGTGTCGATGCAACATTAAAAGCGAAAAGAAATGCAGAGAAGATTGCTAAAGCAATTGATTCTAACGTGGTTCGAATTGCAAGCATTGATGTGAACAACTCTAATCGTTTCGATTATAACAACTCATTACGAGTTAGAGGAGCTGCGATGCTCTATGATGCTAATGTTTCAGATGTGAAACCTAAAACAGTTGATCTTACAATAAAGAAGATGAGCGTAAACTCTTCTGTTAGGATGAAAGTTATTATTGAGTAAGTTTATTTCATTTTACAATATAAAATAGCCCCATTGGTCAATTGACCAATGGGGCTATTTTTATATATATGATAGAGGGAATGTTGGTTGTTGTTTCTTTGTTGATAAAGAAGATCTAAGTATTTAAAAGCCTGTAAAACGACATAAAAGATATTGTTTCTCATTATTAGGCTATTCTAAAATAGTTCATAATTTATGAGTAGTTGAAGTTTCACTTATCAATAAATTGTGTTCCTGAATAATTTGTGTAAAAAGGATGGTCTGTAATTAGTTTATAACTAGCTGTTTATATGAATGTCCACCTCTTAAGAACAAATGTACACTATTCTTACATTAATCACATCTATTTTTGATTCTAGAATAATATAATAGAGTTTTAGTTGGTTGTTTATCACTTAGTTAAGTCGGAAAGTAGTTGCCGGTTTGACTAAGTGTAAACCTTGGGAAGTCTAGTATATTTTTTATAACTAAATCAAACATGATGAAAAACACCATCCTAACATTGACTGCTATTTTATGTATGTCATTTAATTATTCGTTAAGTGCTCATACCGTTAATAGTAGCAAAAGACAAAAGACAAAAGTGTCGATTCCATCTGAAATCCAAAGTCAGATAGATAAGATGACAAAGCAAGAGATTAAAATCCAAGGTGGAAAGAAGATCGGTTCTGTTCCAATGAATATATTTAAGCCTTTAGGAAATGTTACTACTAAGGAGCTTAAAAGTCTTAAGAAAAGTTTCGAATCATTAACTCCTCCACATAATAATTTTAAGAATAATATGGGATTGATACGTCGATATATTGACGTGTTAGATATGGCCTATGAAATTAGTGGGGATATTTGGTTTTTGGATAAAATGATTGAGTGTTGTGATCATATGATTGATGGCCAAAACGGTCCTGGTAAATATAAGTCATTGACAGGCAATTATGACTACTTCTGGCCTACTAAGTTTAAGTATAAAGATGGTGAGATTATTGTTAACATGGCTTTATTCTCAAATGGTATTATTGTAAAAAGACTTAGTCGTGTTGCTGAAATAATCTTCGATAACCCTCAAATTAAAGATAAAGAAACACCTGTACGTGATGAATTTAATTTGGGGAAGACTTACCAAGAGAGAGCTCTTGTTTATCTTGATCGAGCAACTAAGACAATGGATTTTCTTGTAGATCTATGTTATGAGAAAGAGTCTGGTTTGATGGTTTATCCGGAAGAATATAAGTGGAGTGATCGTCCTGATTTTGTAGGTATTGCTCCTGCGTGGAATCGATATTTTATGCAAGGTGTTGGTTTAATGCAAACAGCCATTACGCTTCAAAAGATAGGTAAATCTCCTAAAAAAGTTCGCTTATATCATCAGATTACCCAAAAAATGGTAAATGAATTTTTTACTACGGTAAAAAGATCTACAAAGAATGGTAAACCCGTATACTGGTGGCCTTATAACTACTATTTCAGTCCTAATAGAGCTGAGGATGCTCATGCTTGGTTTGATATTGATTTGATGGTACAATTCTACCGTTCGGAACAATACCAGATTACAAGTGATATGATGACTCCATTTGTAAATACTTATCTAGAGGTGATGTATCAAGGCAACGGTAGATTATCAAATAATATTGATGGTTCAGGGGCAATAAAAACTTCACAAGGAGGAATTGCTTGGTTGCATCTTTTAGAGTTTAATCCTGAGATCTACGAAATTATGACTAGTCATTACATGTCTAGAACGAAGATGAATGGGAGGGAATTCGGGGAACTTCTTTATGCCAAATATTTAATGAAGAAATTCCATCCAGATTACCAATGGAAGAATCTGTTGGATCCTACTATGTTGAAGAACAAGAAGGCTTCAAAAAGAAAAATGTCTTCAAAAAGAAAAATGTCTTCAAAAAGAAAAATGTCTTCAAAAAGAAAAATGTCTTCAAAAAGAAAAAAATCTTAAAGAGCCCTATTTAGATATTTCTAGAGTGCTGTTGTCTGTATGTTTCAACTTAAGGTAAGTCAAATGAAAAAGAATAATATTATTATCGCTGGTAGTTTGTTGGCTACTGTTCCTTTTGTAGGTTGCAATAATATTAAAGAAAAACACCAAGAATCACCAAATGTAATTGTGATTCTTGCGGATGATATGGGTTATGGTGACATCAAAGCTTTAAACCCACAAGCAAAAACCATTACTCCCAATCTGGATAAATTGGTTAATGAAGGGGTTAATTTTACAGACGCTCACACCAATTCTGCGGTATGTACACCTACAAGGTACGGAATCCTTACTGGTAGATATTGTTTTAGATCAAGATTAAAGAAAGGGGTTTTATCTGGTTATGATAAATCCTTAATAGAACCAGGAAGAGCAACTTTGGCTCATCTTTTTGAGAAAAGAGATTATAATACAGCCTGTATTGGTAAATGGCACCTTGGATTAGATTGGAAAAGAAATGAACCATCAGCTCCTTTAGTGGAAGGAGGTGGAAAATACAATCCATCGAACACACACAATGTCGATTATACAAAGAGTGTTAATGGTGGGCCTGCAGATCATGGATTTGATCATGAGTATATATTACCCGCTTCTTTGGATATGCCTCCTTATCTTTTTGTAAAAGATCAAAAGGTGGAAGATCTTCCTAGTAGGACGTTGAAACACTTTAGAGATTCAACATGTAGAGGCGTTTTATATAGAAATGGGGATGCCTCTCCAAATTTTAGTCATAATAAGGTTCTTCAACATATTGTTGATAAGTCGAAGAATTACATATCCAAGAATGTAAAGAAAGATAAACCTTTCTTTTTGTATCTCCCATTAACCGCACCTCATACCCCATGGATGCCAGATGAAAAGTTTATCGGAAAGTCTGGTGCCGGTCTTTATGGTGATTTTATTTGTATGGTCGACGATATGATTGGGCAAATCAATGCAGAGTTAGTAAAACAAGGTATTGATAAAAATACAATCATAATTTTCACTAGTGATAATGGCTCGCATTGGAAGGAAGAGGAGAAGAACAAATACCATCACCTTGCAAATGCGGATAAAAGAGGAATGAAATCAGATCTTTATGATGGAGGTCACAGAGTACCGTTCATTGTAAAATGGCCAAATCACTTCCCAAAAGGAGATAATTGTGATGAAGTAATCTGTACTACAGACATTTTTGCTACATGTGCTGATATTCTTAATGTTCCAGTTCAAAAGGGAGAAGCTGAAGATAGCCGTAGCTTTTTAAGCTATTTGCTTAATCCTAATAAGGCTTTATCAGATACGCCGGTAATGCATCACTCTGTTAATGGAGAGTTTGCCTTAAGAGTTGGAAAATGGAAGTTTATTGATTGTTCTGGTTCTGGAGGTTGGAGTGAAACGAGTCCGTTAAACAAGGCTCTTAAACTTCCTGTACAGCTTTATGATGTGAAGGCAGATGTTTATGAAACGACCAATGTTGCTAATGAATATCCTGAGGTCGTTGAAAAGTTAAGAAACCAACTGGAAGAAATAAAGGCTAAAAAATAGGATTATGATTTCAGGAAGAAATATAATGTTAGCAGCAGGAATGTTTGGGTCTATGTCTGCTTTCTCATTACCAAATTCATCAGAACAAAAGAAGAATGATAATCCCAATATTGTTCTTATTGTTGCCGATGATTTAGGATATGGAGATCTAAATTTATACGGGACAAAACATATCAATACTCCCAATATTGATGCACTAAGTAAGCAAGGTGTGGTTTTTAGTGACTTCCACTCGAATGGTGCCGTTTGTAGTCCAACAAGGGCAGCTTTGCTTTCCGGTTACTATCAACAGCGAGTTGGTATTGATGGTGTGGTTAAAGCAAAAGGAGATCGTCACAAAGGAATGGATCCAGAGGTAATAACGATTGCTGATGAACTTAAGCAGCATGGTTATTATACTGGAATGTTCGGGAAATGGCACTTGGGATACGATAAGAAATTTAATCCAATCAATCTGGGGTTTGATGAATTCAATGGTTTTGTGAGTGGCAACGTTGATTATCATTCTCATATTGATCAAGAGGGACATGCAGATTGGTATTCACAGGATTCTTTAAAAGGACGAAAGGGATATACGACAGATTTAATTACAGAGGATGCTGTAGGCTTTATTAGAAAAAATGCAAATAGACCGTTCTTCTTGTATCTGCCTTATGAGACTCCACACTATCCATATCAAGACAGAGATTCTAAAGCAGATCGATTTGTTGGAGCTAAGCCTAGAGTTGATTTTCCAATTAAAGGAAGTGGCAAGAATCATGAATTGACCTATGCTAAGATGATAGAAATATTGGATGAAGGAATTGGTAGACTAGTTCAAGAGTTAGAAGAGAAAGGGGTAATGGACAATACCATTATTTTCTTCTGTTCTGATAATGGAGCAGCTAGTGTTGGTAGTTGTGGTGGACTAAGGGGAACCAAAACAACTGTCTGGGAAGGTGGCCATCGTGTTCCTGCGTTTGCTGTTTGGAAAGGACAGATTCCGTCCAATTCTAGATGTAATGAGACTCTATTAACATTTGATCTCTACCCTACCTTCTTGGATATTATAGGAAAGAAAAGCATTAAGCATAGTAATCTTGATGGAGTTAGTTTTAAACGTTCGATTACAAAGAATAAAAAAATAAAGCATCGATATCTTATTTGGAAACATGGGCAAAAACATGCCATAAGATATGGAACGTTTAAACTAGTAGTAGATGGAAAGGGAGGTGATCCAATGCTATTTGATCTTGATAAAGATATAAAAGAAGCAAAGGATATTGCTTCAGAGAATATGAGATGGGTGAATAAACTGCAAAAACAATATTCAAAATGGGAAGAGTCAGTCGCAGAGTTAAAGCATTGATATGCATCTGTTTTGTTGTAACCACATGTTTTAGTTGTATTCATGGGATCAATGCACAGAATGTTATCAAAGATAAGTTAGGAAAAGCTATCGTTGGTGGAGGTTTCCAAATGAAAGATTACTGGGTTTGGGGAAGCTCAGTAATTAAAGGAGAAGATGGGAAGTACCATATGTTTGCTAGTCGTTGGCCTAAATATATTCCATTTCATCCTGGATGGATGGTTGCGTCAGAAATAGTTAGAGCTGTTTCTGATAAACCTGAAGGACCATATAAATTCGAAGAGGTGGTATTGCCTGCAAGAGGAGCACAATTCTGGGATGGCAAATCTACCCACAATCCAAAGATTGTAAAATACAAGGATACGTACATTCTTTATTATATGGGATCTACCCACCCTTTTGAAGAGTTAACGCCAGAAAATATTGGATCGTTTGATCTGAAGAGCAAACACTGTATTGTAGGGCGTTGGAAGAAAAGAATTGGGATTGCTGTAAGCAAGAGTATTCATGGACCATGGAAGCGATATGATAAGCCGATTTTAGATGTCAAGCCAAATTCATATTACAGCTTTCTAACCTCAAACCCTTCTCCTCTTATTAAAGAAAATGGAGAGGTGGTATTGATCTTTAAAGGGAGAAGTTACAAAGGAAATAAGCATGGCCCTATGAATATTGGAGTTGCTGTAGCAGATTCTTTTGAAGGTCCGTATCGTGTGGTTGGCGATAAACCTTTTTTCTCAAAAGATCGCTTTGGTGTTGTCGAAGATCCTCATATGTGGGTAGACAAAAAAGGGTTTCATATGCTTGCTAAAGATCATAAGGGATCTATCACAGGAGAAGCAGGTGCAGGATTTTTAGCTCACTCTTCTGATGGAATGAAATGGAATTTGGATAGTAGTCCCAAGGCTTATTCTAAGAAAATAGGATGGAATGATGGAGTAACAAGAAAGATGGGACAACTGGAAAGACCTTTTGTTTTTGTGGAAAATGGTCAGCCTACTCATATATTCTTTGCAACAATGGATGGTCCTGGTGGATTTGAGAATGCAACGAAATCATGGAACATGGTCATTCCATTGAAGAATAATAAATAGAATACTATAGATAGAATGATTGCTGTTTTTAGGATCAAATCAGGGGAGATTGCTTTTAGTTTAATAGATCCGAATACAGCATTATTCTATTTGATTAAATATTATTCCGAGTTAAACTAAACTAATAAACAGCATGTATAATTCAAATGAATCTAAGAATCAAAGACTCTATAGATCAAGATGGTTGATAGGTCTTGTTATGTTATTGGGATTATTCGTATCCTGCAATAAAGAGGATAAGTTAGGAGAAGATAAATCTGTTGCACCAATGAATTTGAGATATCCAGAACTTACTGGTGCGTTTGAAGGGATGGAATTTACTTCTGCTAGACCTATTGTCGTTAGTAGCACCGATCCTACATTTGAAATTGTAGGAGGTACATCAGATATTGAAGGTGCGTATAATGAAAATAACTTTCAAATAGATGCAACGAATGGAGTTGTCAGCCTTCTTGCTGATAATGAACTAATTGCTTCAGTATATTCGTTAGATATCAAGGTTATCAACAGTTATGGAGAGACGGTGTTTCCAAAAGCATTTAATGTACAAATCTTACCTTCTGTTGCTAGAGATTTGGTATACACACCCGCACTACAGACTATCGTAAAAGGGAATATGGAAAGTAAAACAACTGCTCCTGCTTATAAAGGGACAAGTGGTGGAACTTATTCTCTTGTAGATGAAGAACGATTTGTAATAGATGAGAATACCGGGGAGATTTCACTATCACCAGAATCAAATATCGAGGCAGGAATCTATAGTTTAACGATCGCTGTAACCAACAAAGCTGGGACCGAAGAATTTGAGGATGTGGTTAATATTCAAATTGAATCTATGCCTTATGGATTAAGCTATGATCCTTCAGTAGTTGGTGAAGTTCAAGTAACACAAGGAAAATTAAGTACCCAACCTACTGTTGAAGGAACTGGTCCTTTTACGTTTGCTTTAGATGCTGCTCCTGATGGATTTACAATAGATGCTGAGACAGGGGTGATTACACTTGTTGATGGTCATACACTTGCTGTTGGAGTGTACCCTCTTTCTGTGAATGTTACAAATGTTCATGGAGTACAACGATTCGAAAATGTTATCTCATATGAGATCGTTCCTAAGCAATTGGTTGTTGCTTCAGAGTTGTCTTATTCTCCATCAGAATATACCATTAAAACAGCTATAGGGTTCCAATCCGTACAACCTACACTCTCAGGTTCTTCACCATATACATTTCAATTGGTGGGTGCTTCTGATGAGATTATGATTGATGAAACTACTGGGGTTATTTCATTAAACGATGGACATGGTTTAGCCGAAGGGACATATAACCTAACTGTTAAGGTGCTTAATGAGGCTGGAGAAGTTGATTTTAATAATTCAGTTACACTTAATATTGTTGCTCCATCTGAAGAGGTCATATTTGAAGATGGATGGGATGGACTTTCATATCCAGATCTTCAGAATGTTGAGATTGGTAATTTTACTTCTAGTAGTTTGTCTGGAGATCCTATTCTATTAAAAACAAAGTGGAAGAATGTTTGGACACTTGGTGGTGTTGGAGATGATGCTGGTACTATGGGACCAGGAATGCTTATTCTTCCTAATAAAGAGGAGAATGAGGATTGGTTGGTAACCAATAGAGTAGATCTAACTGGTGCTTCGAATGCTCGATTAGAATTCTCTGCTTATAGTAGATATGCACAACCTGACCGTTTTGTCTTTGAGTTATATGTTTCAACAGATTATTCAGGTAATGTAGAGACAGCCAATTGGGTAAAAGTAGAAGTTAATGATATTGCAAATTCAGGAACTGACCATGTAGCTAGCAATCAGATGATTGATTTGAGTCGATTCGATGGGCAAGAGATTTATATCGGTTTTAAGTCACATGTTTTTGCGCTACCGTCAGATCCTGATGATTACACTGTAAAAGGGGCCACATATTTACATAATGTGGAAGTGATAGGGGTTCGATAATAACTTCTGTAATAATCTATGGGTCACAAATGCGTGACCTATAGATTGGTCTTGTAGAAGATGAGACCTTAAAACTAATTTTAGATCTTATTTTGATATGTTACTAAAGGTGTAGATAAAATGAGTAAACAAGTCATTCATATAAAAAAATTAATCCTGTTGTTGATATGTTTATTAACAACGGTAGCGTCATATGCTCAGTTAGCAACGGTTAGTGGGATTGTTGTAGATGATAATAATGTTCCTCTTCCTGGTGTAAGTGTTTTAGAGAAGGGAACTACAAATGGTGCAATTACCAATTTTGATGGAGAATTTAAGGTCAAAGTAAAGAAGGATGCTGTTTTAGTGTTTTCTTTTATTGGGTTTAAAACACACAGAGAAAAAGTCGGTGGTCAAACAAAGTTAAAGGTCATGTTAAAGACCGATGTAAAAATGTTTGATCAAGTTGTTGTTGTTGGTTATGGAACGAAGAACATAAAGGATGTAACAGGGTCTATCTCATCTGTAAAATCTGAAGAGTTGACCAAAGCACCAGTTGCGAATTTCGATGAAGCCTTATCTGGTCGAATGGCTGGGGTTTATGTAAGTCCTAGTGATGCACAGCCAGGGGAGAGTGCTGCCATTGTGATTCGTGGAGGGAACTCCATAACAGGAGACAATTCACCTTTGTTTGTTGTTGATGGAGTGCCAATGGAAGATTTTGATCCTGGAACATTAAGCATGTCAGATATTGCTACATATGATATCCTTAAAGATGCTTCCGCTACAGCTATCTATGGATCTAGAGGAGCTAATGGTGTGGTAATGATTACGACCAAGAGTGGGAAGTCTGGTAAAACCTCTGTTCATTTTAAAGTGAATAGTGGATTAAGTTGGATTCCTAATAGACTCGAAGTTCTCGATCCTTATGAGTTTGTAAAGTTACAAGAAGAGGTAGCTTATGCAAGAGGTGGTGAGAATGTAGATGACTTTATTAATCACTGGCAGGATCCTGAATTGTATAAGGGGAAGAAAGGAACCAGCTGGCAAGATGAAATTTTTAGAACAGCCAAACTAAATGACTATTCTGTAGATATCAGTGGTGGTTCGAATAAAACCAAATATTACACTTCTCTTGGGTATGTTAATAAAGAAGGAACATTATTAAACACTGGATTTAAGAAGTTTAATGGTAGCCTTCGTGTTGATCACAAATTAAATGATAGAGTTAAATTTGGGGTTAATTTAAGATATTCAAAACAAGAGCGATATGGGGTTAAAGTAGCAAGTAATACTAATGTTAGTGTGATTTCTGATGCGATAACATTCCGCCCTATTTCACCAATAGTAGATGATGGTTTAGATGATGGAATCGATCTAACCAATGCCAATAACCTTCGTTTTAATCCTGTAAAGACATTAGAGAATACGCATAATGTGAACAAGTCTTCAGAATTACGTACGGTGTTTACTGCGGATTTTAAATTAGCTAAAGGCTTAAATTTTAAAGCAAATGGAGCTTATGTGGATAAGAATGGAAGAAAAGAAGTTTTTTATACCAGTGAAACATTAAAAGCAAAACGAGGAAATCAAGGTATTCATGGATCATTAGCAGATAGAAGTGGTTATATATTATCGACATCTGATGTGCTAACTTATGATAAAACTTTAGGGAATCATAAGATAGGTTCATTACTTGGATATGAATTTAGTAAAAATACTAGTGACAACTTTACTGGTGAATCTCAACAAATTCCTTTTGAATCTATTGGCGTTGACAACTTAGGTTTAGGAACACAAGCTGTAATTACAAAGTCTGGTAAAACTGAGAATACGATGTTATCTTATTTTTCTCGTTTAGATTATTCTTATAAAGAAAAATATATTTTAAATGCCTCTTTTCGTATGGATGGTTCCTCTAGATTTAAGGGGGCTAATAAATGGGGTTACTTTCCTGCAGTTTCAGGTGCATGGCGTTTAGTCGAGGAGTCTTTTATTCGTGATTTGAATGTTTTCTCAAACCTTAAGCTTCGTGGAGGATGGGGAAGTACTGGAAACAACAGAGTTCCAGACTATGTTACTTTTAACACATTGACCTCGACAACTGCTACAGGTTATACTTATGCTGGAAATCATCAAGCGGGTTACTTGGTAACGAACATGGCTGATTCTAATCTAAAATGGGAAACAACACAACAGTTCAATTTAGGTCTGGATATGGGTTTCTTTGACAATAAATTGTCTGTAACAGTAGATGCCTATAAGAAAAATACAAAAGACCTTCTTTTGAATGCTCGAGTAGCTCCTTCTTCTTCTTTTACTTCAGTATGGACCAATGTAGGAGAAGTTGAGAATAAAGGTGTTGAAGTCTCAATTACTTCTCGAAATATCTCTAACAAAAACTTTAAATGGGATACCAATTTCAATATCTCTATGAACCGCAACAAGGTTGTTCGCTTAACTGATGGTGCAACAGAGTTATTAACTAATCCAGGATGGAATCCTAAGATTAATGAGAATCAATACATTTCAAGTGTAGGTGAAGCTGTAGGACAGTTCTATGGATTAAAGTCTGATGGGTTATATCAAGTGGATGA
This sequence comes from Prolixibacteraceae bacterium, assembly GCA_025210775.1. Lineage (GTDB taxonomy): Bacteria > Bacteroidota > Bacteroidia > Bacteroidales > Prolixibacteraceae > Halosquirtibacter. Next base: position 180,839 of record JAOARB010000015.1, on the reverse strand, counting down.
CTTTGTTTACGATAATAGCAATGGTTATACTCTGAAAGAAGGTATTCCAACTGCAGGAAAGCGTGTTGTTCCTGGTTCTGTAAAGTATAAGGATTTAAATGGTGATGGAACCATCGATCATAATGACCGTACAGTTATTGGTAGTGCCCAACCTCTTTTCTATGGTGGTATCACAAACAACTTTAAATACAAAGGTTGGGAGTTGTCGATCTTTTTCCAAGGATCCTATGGTAATGATATTTACAATATGAATAAAGTTCAGTTTGAAACACCTAAGACTGTTTCAAATAAAAACTATTTCTCATCGGTTGCCAATAGATACACTCCTACCAATCCTAACACTCAAATCAATATCGTTAGAGGTGAAGGTGCTGTAACAGGTTTTCCTGTTGTTGGTAATGAAGTCTCTGATAGAGTGGTTGAAGATGGTTCTTTCTTAAAATTGAAGACACTCTCATTAGGTTATAGTTTTGATAAGAAACTACTTAAAAAGATTGGGTTTAAACAGTTTAAGGTGGTTGTTGCTGCTCAGAATCTATTTACTATTACTAATTATAGTGGATACGATCCTGAAGTGTCTTGTGGTAGAATGGGAGCATTGTCTCCAGGGTTAGATTATTCTGCTTATCCGGCAAGTACAACCGTTACGGTAGGTTTAAATATAACGTTATAAGAATTTAAGATATGGGAGGATTCTACTAGACGTTAGTATTATCCAGGAGGTATTAAGTAAAATTTGATTTAGTTAGCTCACACACTATTTATCAGGTATCTCCCATTCCCATATCTTGTTTGTATGATCTATTAATTTGTAAAATTAATCATCGTGAAAAAGTTAATATATATATTGATCGTATTGTTTTCTCTAAGTGGATGTGAAGACAATCTAGATTTAGAACCAATATCAAGTGTAAGTTCTTCAACATTCTATAATAATAAGGATGAATGTCAATTGGCGTTAAATGGAATCTATAATGTAATTGGAGGATCTGATCTATATGGAAAGTCATTGGGTATTACATCTGCATACGGAACCGATGAAGCTTTATATGCTAGAGAAAACCAGAATTGGTCATTTGCCACTTACACTTTTAATGCTTCTACAAAAGAGTTAGAGAAAGTATGGATGTCATTATACCGTGCTATTAACAATGCCAATATCCTTTTATCGAAAGTAGGAAATGCAAATTTCTCTTCAGATAAAGATGTTCAAGAAATCATTGCTCAAGCTCGTTTTCTTAGAGCCTTTTGTTACTATGAATTAGTAAAAAGATGGGAGAATGTACCGTTACGCTTAGAAGTAGTTGAGACTTTAGAGCAAGCCAATAATATAAAAGCTTCCTCAGCAGAAGCTGTCTATCTGTTTATTATTGACGAACTAGAAGAGATAGCACCATCTTTAGAGCTACCAAAATCAGGTTCTATTGGAAAAGCAACGAGAACAGCTTGTTGGGGATTATTGGCAAGAGTATACCTGAGTAAAGCGGGCTATCCTATACAACATGAGCCTACGGAATCATATAAAAAGGTAGAAGAGTATTGTGATAATATTATCAATTCAGGAGTACACTCTTTAAATCCTGATTATAAAAATATCTTTATGCAAGAGATTAAAGGTATTCATGATTTTAGTGAGATTATTTTTGAAATACAGTTTGAGAATATTTCTTCTGAGGGGTTAAATGAAGGTGGTGCATATGGTGTGGCTACAGGTGTTCAGACTTTAGTTAGTAAAGGAGCTTATTGTGGCGGATTTTCTTATGCTGCATTATCTCTTGTTAATCTTTATGATCAAGATCAAGATATAAGATATAACTGGAATATTGCTGATTGGAAAGTGGACAAAAAAGGTAAACTACAACAGATCTCAGATATATTTAAATTATATCCTGGAAAGTTTAGAAGAATGGACATAGATGATGAAGGTCAAACTATACCTCTTGAGCCAGGTACTTTAAGTAAGAATCAAACAGGCATCGATTTCCCTGTTCTGAGATATTCTGATGTTCTTTTAATGAAAGCTGAAGCAATCAATGAATTAGGAAGAACAACAGAAGCTACACCATTGTTAAACCAAATACGTCATAGAGCTGGTTTAGCCGATATCGAAGCTGAAACTGTAGCATCGATTGATTTATTCCGTGAAGAGCTAAAAGATGAGCGTTCAAGAGAACTTTGTTTTGAAGGTGTAAGAAAATTTGATTTAATACGATGGGGAGATCTTGGTCGTAAATTGAATGATTTGGAGGCACAAATGGATCAAGCTAAAATTTCAGATAGTTACCAGTGGTTATATGATGCATCAAGAAATTTTGAGGATAAACATGTTGTGTGGCCATTACCTTTAATTGAACTAGAGGAGAATAAGCTAATCGAACAGCACTCTCTTTGGAAATAGAAAATTGTTTAAGTTAATTATTGATTATGTCGTAGACTCTCTTGACCCTTTGTTGGTTGAGAGAGTTTTTTTTATATTTACTAGACATTAAATAATTATAACAATATGAAAATTTCTTTGCCTTTTATATTTACATTACTCTGCTATAGCTCTTTTTTATCGGCTCAAATAAAAGTTACAAACGATCAACGCATAGTACCTATTATAACGGTTTCTGAAAAAGCAAAAGTGGAGATAGAGCCTAAGAGTGTTATTCTCTCTATTAATCTTAATATTGATTCACAAAAGAAAGATGCTGTCCCTTTAAAAGAGTTAGAGAGTCAACTGTACCAAGCTTTAAAGGACAATCATTTTAGTCGTAAGAACCTTGAACTTTCGAACGTATCTAAATCGATACAAAAGAAGAAAAGGAAGAGTGTCGGATTCTATTCAGAGCATAGTTACAAAATGAAGATTTCTGATTTCAATAACTTCCAAGGGTTGCTTACGGATTTAAATAAAATCCCTTATCTAGATTTCAGTCTGGATAAGTTTGATTATGGAGATATCTCTATGATAAAAGATTCTATAAGTGCTGTCGCTGCCTCCAATGCTAAAAGGAAGTCTATATACGTAAGTAAGGCTTTGGATTACAAGACATACAGGATATTAGATATCAATGTAGACAATGGTGAATACATTAATGCAAGTGCGTTACTTATTGAGCAAAATTATCGTTTTAATGATATCATTGCCCCTGCTCCTCCTGTGCCTGGTACAAATAACTCTGTTTGTTTCCAGAAGATGACAATATATTCTAATGTAACACTTAAGATTGAGGTAAAACCTGCGAAATAAAAAAAAACGAAGATTTGATTTAAATAAATCAGATCTTCGTTTTTTTTATGAATGTTACTCTTCTTCTACAACTATTTTTACAATCTTATTTAGTGTATTACTAAATGCAACTATCTCGCTAGGAGATAAAGCTTCTTGTATTTTGCTATTACAATGTTTTCTTGCTTCTTCGATTTGTTCAGCTACTTCCTCTCCTTTGGCTGTAAGCTTAAGTGTTATAGCACGTCTATCAGCAGAAGATATCGTTCTATCTAGAAAGCTGTTTTTAACCAAACGATCAACAATACGGCTAACTCGTGATGGAGATAAATTCATCTTCTTTCCTAATTCTGCGCTAGAAATATTACTGCATTCATTAAGAGAAGAAAAGAATTGTAATTCTGATTGGGATAATCCCATTCTGTTCATGATCTCCATATCCATCATTGAGCATTTCTTTTTTAGCTCGAAGATCATTTCTAATATCGTTTTAGAACTTTGTTCCATATAACTCGATGTTATTACGTTGTGTTGTTTGTCCTGCAAAAATAATAAATAGCACAAATAAATTCAATCGATTACGTAAATATTAGAACTTCATTATGACCTATTTATGATTTACCGATCTCTTTCATTTTTTATTGAACAATCTATTGTTTTGTTTCACTGTTAGATTGGTTCTATAGTCTATTATTTATACGATAGTTTATGGATAAATATAATATGTATAATTTAAAATACAATTTATAAGCTCAGGACATCTTTTGATTATAAGTATATACTTCTATTTATGTCATTTAAGGAATGGTAGCGTGTATATTATGTTATCTAGTAATTAAGGGGAGAAAAGCCTTATTTTCAGCTTTACATGTCTCATTAAGAATATCTTTTTCTTTGAAAACGAAATAGTACAGGTGCAATTTTGGGGAGGTCATCAAAGATCTAAAACAATACGATTAACAACAAAAGCAATCTATTTAGATTAAATGTTAATAATATATATATAGTCTATGAGCACCTATTATGCTTGAAGTTTTAGTTATTAGAGTATAGATTTTGCACAAATCTATACTCTAATTTTCTTATATGAATAAGTTCACATTCGAGTTCTCTGCTGCTTCAAGGTAGTTTGCTACTCCCCCAACTTCGACTCCTGATATAAACTCTTCTGATGATACCCCCATGACATCCATACTCATTTGGCAACCGATCATTTTTACGCCAGCAAGTTTCGCTTTTGAGATCATCACTTCTAATGCATCGACTTTTTTGTCATTCATTCTAAAACGCATCATTTTGGTTCCCATTCCCATCATGTTCATCTTAGATAGTTTAAGCGACTTAGAGCTTTTAGGCATCATCCATCCAAACATCTTGCCCATCAGATCCTTTTTCACTTTAGGTGCTTTCGGATGTTTGACAATATTTAGTCCCCAGAAAGTAAAGAACATGGTTACATTCTTACCCATAGCCGCTGCTCCATTTGCAATAACGAAACTGGCCAATGCTTTGTCAAGATCATCACTAAATACAACAATCGTTTTGTCGTCTCCTCTACCACTAACAGTAAATCCATCTTTGTTTTCATTCTTTTGAATGCGAGCAGTGATGATACCATCTTTCTTACTTTTATTGATCAACGTATTGCCCGTTACATTACACCAGCTCTCCACGTCTCTATAGAATCCCATATCAGAGGAGGTAATCTCAAGGACTTCTTGTGGTAGGATGTTGTCGATCTCCTCTTTTAGTTTAGAGATAGGACCTGGACACTGAAGTCCCGTTGCATCTACTGTATGTATTTTGTTGTTTGAGCTATTTCCCATTGCAGCACTTTTGTTACCGTTGTTGTTTTCAATGTTTACAGGATTCTCCTGATCTTCCATTGCTGTTTGATATAACTTATACCCTCCTGAAAGATTGAATACTTTGCTAAAACCGTGTTGTTTTAGAATACGCGTAGCTACATATCCTCTTAGTCCTACTCCACAGTATAGATATATCGTTTGATCTTTGGGTAGTTTGTCTAAGTTCTTTCTAAGTTGATCTACTTCGATCTGTGTTGCCCCATCAATGTGTCCTAGTTCGTATTCCAATGCAGTACGAACGTCCAAAACAAAGACATCTTTTTCTCTGTTTGCCATATCGTATGGTGAGATATGGTCAACCAATCCTTTTAGTAAATTCTCCGCATTAAACGCAACTTGATTCACTGGATCTTTGGCTGACGAGAATGGTGGAGCATAAGCATGCTCTATCTCTTGAAGATCGTAGATTGTTCCACCCATTCCAATGATGGTAGCAATCATATCCATTCTTTTGTCTACTCCCTTCTCTCCTACAATTTGAGCACCCAACACTTTCCCATCTTTAGGATCAAAGATGATCTTTGTTGTCATCTGAAGAGCTCCTGGGTAATAACCCGCATGAGATCCATTTACTGTGATTGAAACCATGTGATCCATTCCCTCTCTTTTAAGGAATTTCTCGCTTAGACCAGTTGTTGCAACGGTTAGATCAAACACTTTTGCTATCGCTGTACCAATAGCTCCTTTATATTCTTTTTGATGACCATACACTAGGTTGTCTGCAAGAATCCTTCCCTGTTTGTTTGCCGGACCTGCCAAATAAGCGATGGTTGGCTTTTTCGTGATAGGGTGTGGAAACTCCATGCTGTCTCCTAATGCATAGATATCTTTTTTAGAAGTCTCTAGATATGGGGATACTTTTACACCACCTGTTGTTCCAAGCTCGATACCTGCTTTGGTTGCCAATGTGGTGTCTGGACGAACCCCAATGGAAAGGATGGCAATATCCGCTTTAAGTACTCTTCCACTTTTTAATGTGATGTGTATTTCATTGTTGATATCTTCAAATGAAGCCACGGCATCATCAAGGAAAAGTCCTACTTCTTGTTCCTTAAAATGGTGATGAATCATGGATGCCATCTCTGGATCAATCATGTTCATTACCTGTGGAGCAGCCTCTACAACAGATACTTTGATGTTTTTGTGATGTAGATTTTCAGCCATTTCAAGACCGATAAAACCAGCACCAATAACGACTGCTTTCTTTGGCTCTACTTTATCAACAAGTTCTTTTATTCGATCTGTATCCTCTACGTTTCTTAGGGTAAGAATCTTTGGACTGTTGATTCCCGGAATAGGAGGAACCACAGGTTTCGCACCTGGAGATAAAATTAGTTTATCGTAGGATATGGTATATGTTTCTTTGGTCTGATGATTGTAGACCGTAACCTCTTTCTTATCACTGTCAATTTCCGTTGCTTCAGAATAGATTCGAACGTCTATGTTGAAACGTTTTCCAAAACTCTCAGGTGTTTGAACTAATAGCTTGCTTCTGTCTTTGATGACTCCGCCTATATAATATGGTAGCCCACAATTTGCATATGAAATGTGTGGCCCTTTTTCTAACATGATGATTTCGCCTTCTTCATCTACTCTTCTTAATCGTGCGGCAGTAGTAGCTCCTCCTGCGACACCTCCAATAATAAGGTACTTCATTTTAGCTAAGAATAATTGTTTGACATTGGCAAATATATATAATTTGCCAATAGCAAACAAATGCGTTTGATAAAAAAATATATTCTATATCTAAGTCCAAATAACTCTTTCTAATTTTTAGATAAAAGAGAAGCCCATCAGAAATGGTTCAATAGAAGTTTATCATGACCATCTTTCCCATTGATCTTTTTTGAAATCACCAATGATGCTTCCTTAAACCAAGGTCAAAGGACAAGTAATAACACCTTGATAGTCATTATGTCTATAATTGATCTAATATCGATCCCTAATTCAAACGTACCATCTTAACCTTTGGTTGACCATCCCTTAACCTTCCCTATACCTAAAATGGGAATTTGGGTATAGGGATGGTTAAGATGGGGTAAAATAAGGGTGTATATAATATGTATTAAAAACGATTTACACAGGGTGCATACTTAGATAAAAATAGGATGTATAGATAATAAAACAGGCCAACAATAATGCTGGCCTGTACGTTGTTGTTTGGAGTCGACTAAAACTCAATATATTGAAATAATTATTAGAATGTGATTTCTGCTCTAAATCGAACCCCGAAATTGTCTTTGTGAACAGGGAACTGATGTGTTGCTCTGTATATCCCTTCTATTCTTAAGAACTGAAGGATATTGCTTATACCAGCACCGACTTCAACAAATGGTTCTTTACCTAGAGAATGCATATATTCTGGTCTATCTAATCCAATGATTTGGTTTTCATTTAGCTGTCCATGAAGTACTTTTGCTGTAAAAGATTCTCTCCAGTCCCACCCTTTGATTAGAGGAATATGTTTGAAAACTAAACCGTTAAGGTTGTAGTCGACAAAGAGACTTGCAAATTGTGTACTCGCAAACTCCATGTCATTCATGGTGTTGAAATTGTACCTTGAAAGACCATAAGTTTGGTTTGAACGATGAATTTCAAGAAGGGTAAAAGGAACTTTCCCAAATTGATATCCAGCCTCCGCAACGTATTTAAGTTTTGTCAAACCAATATTGAATTTATGTTTCCATGTTGCTCTGAACTTATAGTAGATACCATTGTCCTTGCCTATATCATAGTGTCCTGCCGTTGCTTTAAAGTTGATTATAGGATATAGTGATCCAACATAATATCTTCTAAAGTAAGACTGATCTAGTTTCTCGTCCCAGCTAAAACGTGTTATCAACGAAACTTCGTTGTTTTTATATGAATCTAATGGAGTTCCATTGATCGTAAAAGGAACATATAATCCAGAGTATACCTTATGGTGTGATACATTTAATTTTGAGATTAATCCCTCTTTCCATTCATATATAAGTCCAGCAGAGATAGATTGATCACGTACCAATTTGTCGATCTCTTTTCTTGCAATAAGGGAAGTGATCAAGTTTTGTTCTCCCGTATTTTCTACGTTCTCTCTTAGCAGTTTGATGCTACCATTATCCCCTACTTTATTCAGGTCGTCACGATATTTTAGGGTTAAGAACCTCCATTTATCCTTACTTATTCGGAATTTACCTCCTACAGAATATTTGAATTTCTTGTCTCTGAATCCATATCCTAACTGCCCTGTTAGCATGGTGTTCTTGATCAGATTTTCACTGGTTCTAAAATTGGCATTGACACGAAGTCCTTCTACCTTGTTTTTCATTAACCAGTCGGTGTATGGACCAATATCGATATGTTTGCCTTCAACATATCCTGTAAGTACCATCTTGGTTACTGCATTTCCAATTTTAATCAACCAGTGGTTGTTTAGTGAGTCTAAGGCTCCTGTAACCTGACGTTCCACTAAATCCAATTCTTCTGGTCGATACTCTGCCAATGATACTGTCGATGGTTTAGAGGAATCGATACTTTGTGGATCTTTGAAATCGTGCTTGGCATCTTCTGGGTTCAGCTTATGCTTATTAATGCGTATGTTGCTATAATAGTTCGAATGTCTTACATGGAATTTTTCTTTGGGAGCCAAAAAGTTTTTATCCTCATCTAGGAATTCAAAATCAGCTTCCATTCTACTTGATTTCCAGAATAGAGTAGAGTCATTGATGTATTGAAATGATTGATGAAACTGCAACTTATTAACAAAGTTAATTTGTGCCTCATCTGGTAATTTCGCCTCTATTTCCATTAGTGCCCATGTGTCTTCTCGAACTTTAAAAGTACCTGTAAACAAGGGATCAAGAGGGTTTTTTGGGCGGAATGAGACGGTATATTGCCATCCAAATTCCGTATTAACACTATCGGTTATTAGATACTTATAATATCCTAGTCCTCTTTTACGAATGGGGCTGGCAAAAGATTTGCCAAAGAGCTCAATAAAACGGTCATAGAAATTGATTCTTGAAGTCATCTGCTCGGCATAACCACTAATATCTGCTTCTTCAAGAAACCCCAATGCTCTCTTTTCTTGATTTAACTCTTTACTGTACTCTATGTCTGGATCTTTTTGTCTTACATTATGGGTCAACCTTTCAAGAAAAAGAATCGGTAATTGATCCGAACTAAGGCTGTCTTTCGCTTTAATAAAGACGTTTTGATGTTTTTTGAAGACAGGATTGTTCCTTACCAAATCCGAAAGGTTGGTTAGGGTGGCTGTCATCTTTGTATAGGTTTGATAATCCGTACTTTCAAACCTATCTGGATTGTTCGTTTTGCGATGGTCACTGATATTACGAACAATCTGGAACGCAGGATTTTCTCTAGGAAGTACTTTTACTTCCGAAAGTTCTGTGACACTTGGTGAAAGTTTGATGATAAACTTTTTACCAATATGTTTACCAAACATTCTTTTGACGATATATTCTCTTGGAGTGTACCCAATGGCAGAAACTACTAGAGTATCTTTTCTTGACAGTTGTTCGATTCTAAAATTACCATCTAAATCCGTTGTTGTTCCTTTTAAAGTTCCTTTAACAAGGATGTTAACAAATGGAAGTAATTCTTTTGTTTTTGCATCTTTGACTACCCCAGAGATCTTTAATCGGGATTGTCCATTAACATTTATGCATAATAAAAGAATAGATAATAATGTAATTGCTATCTTCTTCAAAATATTCCTTTGATTTTATTGTTGTATGCTCAATCTTTATTCTATTGTCGTGGTATCGTTTGCTATACCACTAAATATGTCTGCAAAAGAATATAAAAATTACAACTTTTAAACAATTAAATCTTCAAAATTAAAGATTATTCAACAACTCTTTTAATTACTGTATTCTTGCGCTTTAGATGTAATCACGGTTGTTTTTATATATCTTTGTAAAAGGAAAAAAGTTTTAAAAATATATGGGAAAAGTGAATTGGAAACCAGGGAATATGGTTTACCCTTTGCCTGCTGCATTAATCTCTTGTGGGTGGAATAAAGAAAACTATAATTTGATTACCATTTCTTGGACTGGAACCATTTGTACCAATCCTCCAATGGTATACATCTCCGTTAGACCGGAGCGTCATAGTTATCAACTAATAAAAGAATCGGGGGAGTTTGTAATTAATATTACAACCCAAGAAATGGCCAAAGCTACAGATTGGTGTGGGGTGAAATCAGGTAGAGATTTTGATAAGTTTAAGGAGACAGGACTAACTCCTATAGAAGGAGCTGTTGTGAAAGCTCCTTTGGTTAAAGAATCTCCGATCTCAATAGAATGTAAGGTTAAGGAAATTGTAGCTTTAGGATCTCATGACATGTTTATCGCTGATGTGGTTAATGTGGTGGCAGATGAAGCTTATCTAGATCCTGAAACAGGCTCTTTTGATTTGTCTAAATCCTCTCCTATAGCCTATTCTCATGGACACTATTTTACCCTTGGCGAACCTCTAGGGCGCTTTGGTCATAGTGTTATGAAAAGCAAAAAGAATAAAAAGAATAAAAATAAAAAATAAACCTGCCTAGTTTGTAACCATTGTCATGGATTAATCGTCATATAAGTGTATTTTTCAGTATTCTTAATTATACATGTAAATCTTATGAGAACAAAACTACTAGCAGGTGCTTTGATACTAATGAGTATGAGTGCGTGTAACACTGAACAAAAGAAAGTAGTAGACAATCCTTTATTGGAGGTTTGGTCTACTCCATATCAAACTCCACCATTTTCTAAGATACAAAAGGAGCACTATCGTCCCGCTTTTGATGTGGCGATTAAGGAAGCAAGAGAAGAAGTGGATGCTATCATCAATTCAAAAGAACACCCTACTTTCGAAAATACTATTCTGGCTTTGTCTCAGTCAGGCGGTAAACTTGAACGTATGATGACGGTTCTTTATAACCTTGATGGTGCTGAAACATCTCCTGAACTTCAGAAGTTCCTTTCTGATATCAACCCTATTTTATCCGATTTCCATAGCTACCAAAGTTTGAATGAGGATCTTTTTAAAAGAGTAAAAGTAGTTTACGAAGAGCAAAAAGGTCTGAATGCAGAACAAACAAAACTTTTAGAAGATACTTATAAAGGTTTTGTTCGTAGTGGTGCTGAATTGAATGATGCGGATAAAAAGAAATTGGCTGAAATCAATAAAAACCTTTCTGAATGTAGTTTGAAATTCGGTCAGAATGATCTACATGAGATGAATGAATATACTATGTTGGTTGAAAAGAAAGAAGATCTTTCTGGCCTTCCTCAATATGTTGTGGATGCTGCTGCTGAGGCTGCAAAAGCAGATGGTAAAGAGGGATGGTTGTTCACAATGCATGGTCCTTCTTGTGGTCCTTTCTTGAAATATGCTGACAATCGTGAATTGAGAGAGAAATTGTATAGATTGTATACTTCTCTTGCAAATAACGATAACGAGTATAACAATACAGAGATCATTAAGAAAATGGTTAACCTACGTCTTGCGAAAGCGAAACTTCTAGGTTATAAAAACTACGCTCAATATCAGTTGGAATTAAGAATGGCTGAAAAACCAGAGCGTGTTTTCGAATTTATTAATGACCTTCACGAAAAGTCTCGTCCTGCTGCTGTGAAAGAGTATAATGAGGTTTATGATTATGCTAAGAAACACGGCTTTAAAGGTACATTCCAAAGATGGGATTGGTCTTACTATACTGAGAAGTTAATGCAAGAGAAATATGGCTTTAATGAACAAGATATTAAGCCTTATTTCGAACTTTCTAAAGTGAAAGATGGTGTGTTTACTTTGGCTAATAAACTTTATGGTATTGAGTTTAAGTTAAACACGACTATCGATAAGTACCATCCAGATGTAGAGACTTATGAGGTTTATGATAATGATGGATCTCTATTGTCTATCCTTTATCTTGATTTCTTCCCACGTAAAGGAAAGAGCTCTGGTGCTTGGATGACAAACTATCGTGAAGAGTATAAAGAGAATGGTAAGCGTATTGTGCCTATCGTTTCTTTGGTAACAAACTTCACTAAACCTACAAAAGATACTCCTTCTTTGTTGACTTTCAGAGAAGTGACTACTTTCCTACATGAGTTTGGCCATGGTCTTCATGGTATGTTTGCAAATACTACTTATAAAGCACTTTCTGGTACTAGTGTTTATCGTGACTTTGTAGAGCTTCCTTCTCAAATCATGGAAAATTGGGGACCAGAAAAAGAGTGGTTAGACCTATTTGCTGTTAACTATAAGACAGGAGAGAAAATTCCAGAGGAGCTTGTTAAGAAATTGATTAACTCTCAAAACTATCTTGCAGGTTACCTTTCTGAACGTCAGTTGAGCTTCTGTATGAATGATATGGCATGGCATACTATTACTGAACCTTATAATGGGAAAGTAAAAGATATGGAAAATAAAGCAATGGCTTCTACTGAGCTTTTCCCTCAAGTAGAAGGAAGCTGTTTTAGTACTGCTTTCTCTCATATCTTTGCTGGTGGTTATGCTGCAGGTTATTACGGATATAAGTGGGCTGAAGTATTAGATGCTGATGCTTTTAGTGTATTTAAGAAAGAAGGTCTTTTCAATAAAGATACAGCGGAACGTTTCCGTCGTAAGCTTCTTGAAAAAGGAGGAACAGAGCATCCAATGAAATTATATATCGATTTTAAAGGATCTGAACCTTCTGTTGATGCATTGTTAAAAAGAAGTGGATTAATGTAATATCATTCTTCCAATATCCTATATAAAGGGTTGTCTCTATAGAGACAGCCCTTTTTTATTAGTAGTGCTCCTCTTTTAATATATATGTAAAATATTGGAAATGAGTAGAGTGTTTCATGCTTTTGACTGTTGTTTTACTCTTAATATGTATTGATTATTTATCCATTCCCATTCGACTGTTTTTATCTGTTTTTTTTATATGTTGTATAAGATGTTAAATGGTATTTATTTTTTATAGTACTGTTTTTTCTCACTTGCATAATTATTTATAAATTTAACATGATTTAAATTGAAGATTGATGCTTCTTTTTCATAAATGATCATTATTATTACTACATGCAACTTGAGGAGAAAGAGTTAATTGAGGCTAGGAAAGAGCTAAGAGAAAAGGCAATTATAAATGAGATGAATAGATTGCAATCTAATAATTCTACACTAAGTAAAAGGTATAAATTCCTGCTTTTTACATTGTTAGGTTTTGTGGTCTCATTCTTGGTTATTCTTTTTTATTTAAAAGACCCTATTATTGCAGATTTAAAATATAAGAAGAATATTAAAGAGCAGCCTATTGAAGTTCTAAGTCATAAGTTTGATGATATCTATTTTAGAATACAGATTGGTTCCTATATTACTCCTCATTCTGAATTGTTAAAATCATTTTCTGGTGAAGAGGTGGAAGAGATAAAGGATTCTAGATATCGCTATTTTATTGGTAGGTATTCAACCTTGGGTGAGGCTAATAGAATGGTCGAAAAGATAAAATCTCAAGGATACAGTGATGCTTTTATTGTTCCTTTTGATTCTGGCAATTTTGTAGAATGGACCCAAGTATGGAAAATCCTTAATGATGCAGAAGTCTAGTACTAAGATGGGTACTGAGACTTCCTTCTTGCTTGTTTCTTAGTATGCTACGGGGGTTAATCCTCTTTTTTCTTTCTTATCGGTATTCTATATAATAACTTTATTGTAATAGGTGTGCCTTGATATTCGTAGTGGACCGATTTGCTTGTTTTTGTAGATATTAAATCTTTTAAGCCGTAGCTAAATTTTAGTCCTATTGATCCTTTTCCTAGGGCTTGAGAGACTCCTAATGATAAGGCATATCTTAGGTCTTCTTTTTCAATTACGTCTTGATTGTTTAGCAACATCTTGTATTCTGCACCAACAGAGATGTCCCAATTACCATTGGGTGATATGACCAATTCAATGGGTACGGTAACAAAGAAATTGTTTAATGTTTCGGAGATTTGAGGATCTAATGGACCATTGTAGTCTATCTTGTTATGCATAAAATCGTATCCTACCCCTCCTCTTAGACTCCAACGATGGCTGATGTTATATTTTAAATATCCCTCAAGACCACTGATGACTCCAAAAGAGTTGTTCGATTTATTGTTCCCACCAAAGTAAGATACCCCCGCTTGTGGCGAGATGCCTGTTTCTATCTGTGCTTTAGACGCTCTTGGCATTAAAAAGAGAGATAAAGATATAAAGAATAAAAACGTAACAATATTTGTTCTATATGACTTCTCCATCGCAAATTTCCAATAAATACTTGAGTTGATATTAAATGATAAAAAGATAGAATTTAATTAATTCCACTATTTTTGATACAATAGTAATTAAAAATTGTGATTGCTAACTATATTCTATTCATAAAAGTAACATAAAATATTGATCTTCGAAATATAGTTATGATAATTTGATCGTGTAAAAACCTTACACTTATTATCATTGTGGCTGGAGTGTCAAATGTGGTTATGAATGTTTCTTTAATTTGGAGGTAATGAGTTGTTATGAAGTGGTTTAAAAATGGAGCACAGCTTTACGAGGCTGCGTTGATATATATAGATAAAGGAGATAATAGTAAGGCTTTGGATTACCTGCATGCTTCTTCTGATAAGAAATTTATTGAGGCTAAATGTGTTTTGGCTTTCTATGAGATCTATGGTTTCGATGGCGAAGATTGGAAGATGTTTATAATGCTTTCTATCTCAGATAAGATAGCATATGTGGCGGACCACTATCTACAAAATGGGATGTTTGAAAAATCATTAAAGTGGTATCGCTTTGCTGCAAAAAAAGGCATTAAAGGGGTTTGGACTAAAATGGGGAATGCTTTTTACGAAAGAGAACAACTGTCTGATGCAGTAGAGTGTTATCTCAATGGAGTGGATGAAGACCCTTTTTGCGCTTACATGGTTGGACAAATAGCCGATCATCATCCTTATTCTGTTCACCATATTACAATAGAGAAAAAGATTGATCTTTATTATACTGCTGCTTCTGCTGGTATTAAGGAAGCCTTTATTCCTATTGCTAAGGTTTTTGAGGATGGGGTGACTGTTGATGTTTCTATTGAATCTGCTATCAAATGGTATGAGAAAGCGGCTGAAGATTTTGTTTCTGCACAGTTTAAATTGGGAGATCTATTGAAAGATCGTAACCCTCGTAAATCACGCTATTGGTATACCAAAGCTTCAAAGGCCGGTGATGAAAAAGCTTCTATGATTCTTGCAAAAGAGCATATACAACTTGGGGAGAAAGAGCGAGCTGTGGATATCTTGTCTCCTTGGGTTGATAATGCGTCATCCGAATATCTTTACCTCTATGCCTCTCTTGTGGAAGAAGAAAAGAAACTAGATTATTTAGAGAAGGCTTCGGTGTTAGGACATAAAGAGGCCGATTTCGATCTTTATTTGTGGCACTATAAGAGAGAAAATATCACCACTGCATGGAAGTATTTATCATCTGCAGCAGAAGCTAAAAGTGCCATGGCTTTGTGCCATCTTGGTCATTGGTTTGCAAGAGAACGAAAATGGACTCAAGCTTTTGAGAACTATTCGAAGGCTGCAATTCATGCGGATAAGGTGGCGTTAAGGAAAGTGGCTAAGTGCTATTGGCTAGGACGTGGTGTTGAAAAAGATGTGAATAAAGCCATATTATATATAAAGAGGGCTTCTTCTGAAGAGGACCAATTGTCAAAATATATATTGGCTCTGATGTATGCAAAGGGAACTTTAGTGATGAAAAGTTTATCACAGGCTAAGGTGCTTTTCTCTCAAGTTGAAGGTCACTATAAGAAGTACGCTGAGCTACAATTGGGTATTATGATGTGGGATTCCAAAGAGGATGGCGCTTATGAACATTTATCTTGGGCTTTCCAGAATGGTATTATAAGAGCAGGATGGTGGCTTGCTGTAGGACATGAGGATGCTATTTGGGTGAATAGTAACTTATCAAGTGCCATCTATTATTATCAGGCAGTAGTGACTCTTTTTCCTCAAGCTTACATTCGTATTGCCATGATTTTTCAAAATGGAAGATATGGGGTGATGGATAGAGATAGAGCAGAAAGAAGTTATCAATTAGCAATGGATCATGAGGTGAAGGGAGCTCACTATAACTATGCTGTTTTTCTTCTGGAAGACGAAAGTGAGCAAGCGGATAGACGTGCTGTTGCTCTGCTAGAACAGGCAAGGGTATTGGGTGATATGGATTCGATATTCCTACTTGGTAGTTTGCATCTCAACCATCAGATCTCTTCTGCCGATGAGTCAAAAGGCTTGTCTTTATTGAAGGAGGCAGCTTCTCATGATAACACGAATGCCATTGCTACTTTAGATGCTTGGTATCAAAAGAAATAAGACTGGGTAATAATCAAAAAAAGGTGACTTGTTGAATAAGTCACCTTTTTTTGTCATTATAAAAGAGACGGTCATTAGAACTTAATGATCATGTTGCTCTTTTCTTTTTGTGTGGTGTTAACTTTAAGTGTTTTTGTTTTAACATCCCAGTTGAATTCTGTAATCTCTTTGTTGTTTACCAGTACTTTAGATGGTTTGTTAACATTGTGGAAAACCCATTCTATTGTTCTGTTATGAGACTTTCTTACATTGTAGTTTTTACCAGTATGAACTGACTCGATTGAGATCTCTTTTGCGGTATGAGATAGTTTTGTTGTTAACGTCTCAAAATGCTTTTTCGTAATACTATTTTTGTCTGATCCATTATCATTATACCATGTGTATTCCGAATGATCCACTGTTAGGTCGGCATAGTAATGCATGATCAATTTTTCTGTATTGTAGTGATCGATATTTTTGAATTTATCAACCATAGGTATAAAACTACCCGCTTTAGCAAATACAGGAATCTGTTCTAATGTAACCTCTTTGTTTACGTTGGTGTTTCCTAAATATCTCTCTCCGCTAAAGAAATCAAACCATACTCCAGATGGCAAGAATAGCTCTTTGCTTTTCTGTTGTGCTTCCAAAATAGGATATACTAGTAGGCTTGGCCCCCACATGTAAACGTCGCTTCTATTCCACATGTTTTTTGGTAGTTGGTTGTCATAAAACCAAGGTCTTGCAAGTGGTGTTCCAGAAACGGTTTGCTCCCATGCTAATGTATAGTTGTATGGTAGCATCTGATAACGAAGTTCGATGGCTTTCTTAACTACACTCTTAACTGAATCTGGGTATTCTACTACCTCCGAAGGCACATCTGCTGCATGAGGACGGAAGATTGGATTAAATACTCCAAATTGCAACCATCTCATATATAGTTCATTGTTTTGTTCTCCTGCACAGAATCCTCCAAGGTCAGAACTCGCATATGGAATCTGTCCCATTGCTAATCCTAGCATGATTGGAACTTGTGGACGTAATCCTCTCCAACTACGAGAAACGTCTCCCGACCATGGGAAGCTTGAGTAACGTTGGGTTCCAACAAATCCAGCTCTATTAAGGTGGAATAGACGTTTGCTAGGATATTCTTTTGCATATTTATCAGACAACATCTTACTCCAGTAGTGACCATAGATATTGTGTACATCATTGGTCTCTCCTATCTTGTAATGGATGCCCTCTGGATGCATCTCTGGTTCTCCTAAATCACCCCACCATGCATCTACACCTTCTTGAATAAGAGGCTTATATTTGCTCCAGAACCAATCTTGTCCTTTGGTTGAGAACATGTCTACTAATGAGGCTTTACCAAACCAGAATTGCTCGATAATAAATGGTTTCCCATTTTTGTCAAGTCCTAATGCTCCTGCTTTAGTTGCATCTTTGTGGTTTGCTGTCGATTGAAGTATAAATGGTTCTGCAATAAGGATCGTTTTGATTCCTTTCTTTTTGAAGTTACGCATCATCTGACGATGATTAGGGAATGAGTCGGTGTTCCATTTTAGATCTCCCATTCTCCAGTTCTTCTTACCGTAACCAAACCAGTAAAGGTCTAGAATGATGGCATCCAATGGAATGTCTTCTTTTTGCATTTTTGCTACCATTCCTTCTGCTTGCTTTTGGGTTGTGTATCCAAAACGAGACATTAGGTTACCTAAAACCCAACGTGGAGGAAGTGGTGCCGTACCAACTAGTGCAGCAAAGTTCTTATGTAGTTCGCTAGGTGAGTTACCAACAGTTAGATATAGGGTGTTACCACTATTAGATGATCCAATAGATAGAATCTCTTTATTGCTGTTTGCAATGTCTACTGCTCCTGTTGCACCACTATTATAGAAGATGCTGTAGTTGCTAGAAGAGATAAATAGAGGTTGAGAGAAGTTTAAGTTCTTTTCTCCCCATCCATATGAATAGTGTGGTTCGTTATGTAATTTTAGCTTTTCTCCTCTTCTGTTCATATCGATAGCTCTTGCTCCCCCACCATAAATCTGCTCTTCTGCAGATAGTGCAAAGTCAAAAGATAACTTCTTATCAACAAATTGGATGTTTACCAATTTCGAAATAGGATTTTGTAGATCGCTGTTTTGATAAACAGTAAGACTGAAAGGATTCTGCTCTAGTATAGCAGTCCAATTATCTCCTTTTAATTCTACATTATTACCATTACGATAAATTTGTTTTAGGTGCTGATGCTTTGCATTTACTGCAAATGTTTCCAATACCTTATTGGTGTTTTTGGCCTTTATCTCTAAGGTGTGATTATTAAGAATAGAGATCTCAATTGGTACATTTTTAAGAGTAAACTCTAATTTGCTTCCTTGCTCAACTTTAAGGTTTTCTACCTTCGTTTGTGCAATACTAATAGTTCCTAAGAATAGAAATAATAGTAATACTCTTATTCTGAAAATATTCATAAAGGTTAATATTAAAGTATTCGTAAAAGGCAACCCGTAGGATTAGAGTTGCCTTCCTTATTGATTGTGATAAAATTATATTTTTTAGTAAAGTTCAAAGATTAAAGGCGACTTTGCAGGTATTGTTATTCCTGCTTTGACATCAGACTCTTTGTCTGTGATAATGTTCTTTTTGCGTTTATAATCTTTTAATATCTCATTGTATATTGAAGGATCAATGGTTTTCTCTTCGTCTACTTTATTCAAAATAACCATTACTGCTCCTTTGTTTCCAATACGGAAATAGGTGTAGACACTATTTTCTGGATCGAAATGAATTAATTTACCGTGATGAACAGCATCATTGCCTTTTCTCCAATTAAACAGTTGCTTAAAATAGTTTTGTGTCTTTACTTGCTCTGGAGCTAGTCCTTGTTGTGTAAAAGCATTGACTCTGTCTCCTTTCCATCCTCCAGGAAAGTCACTGCGTATCTCTCCATGTTCATCCGTTTTCGGATTGTTCATTAAGATCTCTGTTCCATAGAATATCTGTGGTATCCCCCTAAATGTGGCATAAAAAGCAAGTGCCAATCTTTGTAGTTGTGGATCTTCTCCTAGTTGTTTGTATATGCGACTCATGTCGTGATTGTCTGGGAAGATCATCAGGTTATTGCTATTAGGATATACAAAGTCTAAGGATACCTTTTTATATAGTGTCATCCAACCAGTGTTCCAGCTATCCTTTTCTACTAAGGATTTTGCAAATGCATGTTGGATTGGAAAGTCCATTAGAGATGGCAAGGTCGGATTGTATCCATCATGATTGTGTTTTCCTTTTTGCCAATAGGATATGACCGCTGGGTTAAGATTCCACTCTTCTCCAACGATATTGATGTTGGGATATTCTGTCGTATATCTTTGAGCCCATTCCGTGATCATCTTTTTGTCTGAATAAGGCCATGTATCTACTCTTATACCATCTAGATTTGCATATTCGGTCCACCAAATGGTGTTTTGTATAAGATATGATTTAAGAAGTTCGTTGCGTTGATTTAAGTCTGGCATCACTCCTGCGAACCAACCATCAGTCATTAGTTTACGGTCTCTTTTAGAGGCATGCGTATCTATGAGAGTGGTATGTTTGTGTGTGGACGCCACATATTTACCATAGTTAATCCAATCTTTTGATGGAAGATCTTTCATCCACCAATGGTTTGAACCACAATGATTGAAAACGAAATCTTGAATTAGTTTAATTCCTCTTTCGTGACATAACTTGGAAAGCTCTTTGTACTTTTCGTTTGACCCGTATCTAGGATCTATTTTGTAGAAGTTGGTGATGGCATACCCATGATAGGAACCTTGTTCCATATTGTTTTCATTCATGGGATTGATCCATAGTGCTGTGGCTCCAATGGATTGAAGATAGTCTAGGTGTTCAATTATTCCTTTGATATCTCCTCCATGTCTCCCATCTATATTCTTTCTATCTTCCTTCTCAAACATCCCTTTTACTTGATCGTTTTTCGGGTTGCCATTGGAGAATCTATCTGGGGTAATTAGGTAAACCATATCGCTACTATTAAAGCCAATACGGTCTTTTGAATTTTTTCTTCGTTTATGAATCTTGTATGGAATCTTTTCTACGATTCGCCCTTTTTGCTTTAAAAGAATATCAAAAGAGGTTTCTTCTATCTTAGGAGAGATAGTGATATTAACAAAAAGGTAGTTGGGGTTTTCTGTGAGAATAACTTGCTTTAGTGTAATTCCTTTATGAGATATCTCTACTTGTTTGTTGGCAATATTATTACCATGAATCATTATCTGAAGATTGGGATCTTTAAATCCACTCCACCAGTTAGGTGGTTCTACATGATTAACTTGTGAAAACCCTGGGGATAGAGAAATGATAAGCAATAACAAGAAGATAGATATACGTCTCATGATAAACTTAGTCTTTAGTGTTAGTAAGTCTTGGTTAAAAGAAAAGGCAAATAAATTACCTTAAAAAGGAATCTATTTGCCTTTAAATTATGTTAGTGAAGTTCTAGAATTAGAGCACTTTTACCTTCTACGTGAATAGGAGATGAAAGTTCAATCGTTTTGTTTCCTAAAACATCATGACCTTTGCTGAATCCTTTCAATACTTCTTGGTATCTTTCAGTGTTAATATCTTTAGCTTCTTTATTCTTATTTAGAATAACCAATACAGTTTCTTTCTCTGTGTATCTAGCATATACATAAGTACCATCTTGAGGTAAGAAATGTTTCAATTTTCCTTCAAGAACAGGCTTGCTATGCTTTCTCCATTGAAGAATAGTACGGATATATTTCTGTGCTTCTTTTTGATCTTTTGTTAGACCTTCGCCAGTAAATCCGTTTACTTTATCGCCTTTCCATCCACCAGGGAAGTCACCTCTCATTTTACCGTGACCATCGTAGATGTAACCTTCCATTAGAGTTTCTGTTCCGTAGAAGATTTGAGGAATACCTCTAGTTGTTAACAATGTAGCGATACCCATCTTCCAAATGTCAAGATCTTTTTTGACAGTAGAGTAATAACGAGAAATATCGTGGTTGTCTTCAAATGTAACTAGGTTATATGGATCCTCATACAAGAAATCTTTTGTAAGAGTCAGATACAATTTCATTAGACCATTCTCCCATCCTTCTTCTTCTGTGAAAGCTTGGTTAAGAGCTCCTTGAAGAGGGAAGTCCATCATTGATGGAGTGTTTGGAACATAACCATCTCTGTTTGGTCTTGTACCTTGCCAGTATGAAACAATTGCAGGATCATAGAACATCTCTTCTCCAACAATATTGAAGTTAGGATATTCTGCCATTACTTCTTTGTTCCATTCAGCCATCATGAATTTATCAGGGTAAGGATATGTATCCATACGAATACCTGAAAGGTGTGCGTACTCAATCCACCAAATAGAGTTTTGAATTAGGTATCTAGCAACAAATGGATTCTTTTGGTTCAAGTCAGGCATAGAAGGAACAAACCATCCATCAACCATTTGGTCTTGATCTACTTTTGCAAAGTGAGGATCTTCAATCGTTGTCTTTCTGTGAGAAGTAATAGTGAAAGCAGATTTATCCATCTTTTCCATTGCTTCGTCGGTATATTCGATATTGTTTAGATCTACTCCTTCTGGTGCATTGTTAATCCAATCTTTAGAAGGAAGATCTTTAATCCACCAGTGCAATGCACCACAGTGGTTGAAGATCATATCCATGATCATCTTAACACCTCTTTTCTTTGCTTTTGCTGCAAAGTTACGGTAGTCTTCATTGCTACCATAGTGGCGGTCAATCTTGTAGAAATCAGTTACCGCATATCCATGGTAAGATTGTGCAGGCATATCGTTTTCAATCACAGGGTTCAACCAGATAGCAGTATATCCTTGATCAATGATATAGTCTAAGTTTTGGTCAATACCAGCGATATCTCCACCGTGTCTTCCAAGAGAATTTTCTCTATCATGATTTTCTCTCATCCCTTCGATATTGTCATTAGAGGTATCTCCATTGGCAAAACGGTCTGGCATGATCAAATAAAGTGCATCGCTTCTGTTGAATCCCTCTCTCATGCGAGATCCTTCTTCACGTTGCTTCAACTCATATTTATAAGTTGCAATTACTCTTTTCTTTTGTTTAAAAACAATATCGAAAGTTCCAGGCTTAACATCTTTAGAAAGGTTCAAGTCAATGAAAAGGTAGTTTCTGCTTTCTAGCTGTGTTACTCCTTTGATTTCAACACCAGGATAGTTTATCGCTACTTGTGTTAGAGCAATATCCTGTCCGTGCACCATTAGTTGAAGGTGCGGATTGTGCATTCCTGCCCACCAAAACATTGGCTCTATTCTCTCTAGTTTAGGTCTCGCAGCAAAAAGGCTAACGCTAACCATCAAGGTTAATAGAGCTGTCAATAATGTTCTTTTCTTCATGTGTTTAAAAATTAAAAAAGCCCAGACTCTTCTTCCTATATATTAATTGTAGGAAGAAGGTTTGGGCTTTTAGAGTTATTGTTGAATTATAATTCTAGAGTCTGTTTTGCCTCTAAAGTATATTCTTTGTCAAATACAACTAGGTCACATGCAACATCTGAGATATTCTCAATAATTGTATGATCATGAGTTGTTTTTACTTGAAGGTGAGCACCTCTAAAGTTAACTTTAAAGCTGTAACCTTTCCACTCTTCAGGTAGGAATGGATTAAGAACAAGACGATTGTTTCTTGCACGGAAACCACCGAATCCCATTACGAATCCCATCCATGTTCCACCCATAGAGGTGATATGAAGACCATCTTCTGTATCGTTATTATAATCATCCAAGTCCAAACGAGCAGTACGTAGGTACATTTCGTATGCTTTTTCTTTGTTTCCAATCTTAGCAGCTAAGATGTTGTGGATACAAGGAGAAAGAGATGATTCATGAACCGTAATTGGCTCATAGAAGTTGAAGTGACGCTCGATTGTTTCTACATCGAAATCATCTTCAAATAGATACAAACTCTGAAGAGTATCTGCCTGTTTGATATAACAAGAACGAAGGATTCTATCCCATGACCATTTTTGGTTGATAGGACGATTCTCTTCTCCCATTTCTGATGTTGGGATGATTGCCTTGTTTAAGAAATTATCTTGTTGTAAGAAGATTTTTCTCTCTTCATCGTAAGGGAAGTACATATTGTCAATGATATCTGACCATTTTGATACTTCTTCTTCTTCGTTGAAGTTCCATTTTTCTTTCAACTCAGCATACATCTCACCGTAGTGCTCTTTCATGTAATCAACAACTTCTTTAGTATATTGAAGTGTCCATTGTGCAAGACGGTTTGTGTGGTAGTTGTTATCTACGTTGTTTTCGTACTCGTTAGGTCCTGTAACACCAAGCATTACATATTTCTTACGATACTCAGACCAGTTAACACGTTGAGCCCAGAAACGAGAAATTCCTAGAAGAACTTCAAATCCGTAAGGAGCTAGGTATGTGTGGTCGTTTGTATAACGGATGTACTCATAGATTGCATATGCAATAGCACCATTACGGTGGATCTCTTCGAATGTGATCTCCCACTCGTTATGACACTCTTCACCGTTCATTGTTACCATTGGGTAAAGTGCAGCACCATTAGTGAAACCTAATTTTTCTGCATTCTCAATAGCTCTAGCTAGATGCTTATGACGGTAGTGAAGAAGATTTTTAGAGATCTCTTCTGGTGCAGTAGCAAGGTAGAATGGAAGACAGTATGCTTCTGTATCCCAATAAGTACTTCCTCCGTATTTCTCACCAGTAAATCCTTTAGGTCCAATGTTTAGACGTGGATCTTCTCCTGTATATGTTTGGTTCAATTGGAAGATATTGAAACGTATTCCTTGCTGAGCAGCAGCATCTCCTTCAATAACAATATCACTTGTCTCCCATTTAACTGCCCAAGCTGCAATATGCTCTTTAAGCATTTGATCAAATCCTTTGTCAAAAGCTTTGTAAAGGAATTGTTTTGCTTCAGCAAGTAAGTTTTCTTTTGAAGTGTATTCAGAAGAAAGGTTTACACCGAATTTCTCGATAGTAACTGTTTGTCCTTCTTTTACATCAACAGAAGTAATGTTTGAGATATATTTTAATCTTTCTTCAAGATCAGCGCTAAATTCTTGTTTTGCACCATCTACGAACAATTGGAATTTCATTCCTGAAGTAACGTGGAAAAGAGTCTTTCTTGTTTCAGCAGTAATAAATCCTTCACCGTTTGAAACCTCTTTTTCAACTTCGTCCCAGAATTTCTCGTCGTAGTTTGTGTCTTTGTTCATTACGTCGAAATCAACGTAAGGCTTGATCACGATCTTTTCGCTAAAGTTTACAGCTTTAACACTGTAACGAATAGCTCCAGTCTCAGAATCAACGATACTTAAGAAACGTTGAGCGTTCACTTCTACAATTTTACCACTTGGAAGTTTTGCAGTGAAACGACGAACAAGGTGTCCCTCTTTCATGTCTAATTCACGGTGGAAGTCAAGAACCTCACATGTAGCAAGATCTAATTCCTCTTCACCAATAGTGATGTCAATTCCAATCCAGTTAGCACCGTTAAGTACTTTAGCGAAATACTCTGGGTATCCGTTTTTCCACCAACCCACACGAGTTTTGTCTGGATAGTAAACACCTGCTACGTAGTTACCTTGAAGTGTTTTTCCTGAGAATTTCTCTTCAAAGTTAGCACGTCCACCCATACGTCCGTTACCCAGACTCATTAAACTCTCGCTAATCTCATTCCATTCTGGATGGTATTGGTCTTCAATAACCTTCCAATTATCGTGTATGATAAAATTTTTCATATCTATTTTTCTTTCTTCTCTTTTTAATTAAAACTGAAGGCGATCGATAGTCATTTCTTCAAACCCTTTGATCACAAAATTTGCTTCTGAAAGAGTCTCAGCATCACCAACACCAATGCTATACATTCCACCAGCAATAGCAGCTTCGATACCAGCAACTGCGTC
Organism: Prolixibacteraceae bacterium; assembly: GCA_025210775.1. Taxonomy (GTDB): domain Bacteria; phylum Bacteroidota; class Bacteroidia; order Bacteroidales; family Prolixibacteraceae; genus Halosquirtibacter. Next base: position 155,442 of record JAOARB010000015.1, on the reverse strand, counting down.
TTCAAATACAACACAGTCTTTAGGCTCAACACCTAACAAACTTGCTCCTTTTGTGAATACTTCTGGATCTGGTTTTGCATTAGAAACACTGTTTCCGTCTACAATCTCATCGAAATAAGAAGTCAAACCAATTTGATTTAGGATTAATGGTGCATTTTTACTTGCTGAACCTAAAGCAATTTTAATCCCGTTGTTACGTAGATCAGTTAAGAATTTTTTTACACCAGGAAGAATCTCATCTTCTTGCATCTTTTTAATATAAGATACATAGTTTGTATTCTTCTTTTCTGCGTATTGTAATTTCTCTTCTTCTGTAAGAGTCTTGTTTCCGATCTCTAGAAGGATATCTAGTGAACGCATTCTACTTACTCCTTTTAGCCTTTCGTTGTCTTCTTCTGTAAAGTCGAAGCCAAGTTCGTTAGCTAATTCTTTCCATGCGATGTAGTGGTACTTTGCAGTATCTACAATCACACCATCTAAATCAAATAAACAAGCTTTAATCTGTACCATTTTATCACCCTTTAATTTATTGTTGCTTAGGAACTTTTACGAAACTTACAGCCAATGCTGCTAATAACATGGAAACACCACATACGATCATCATATAAATCGCTTGGTTTCCAAATAGACTAGTCAAAATCACACCCCCAATAAGTCCAGAGATAATCTGAGGACCTGCAATAGTGAAGTTGAATATTCCCATATATACTCCCATCTTGTCTGCTGGAAGTGATTCTGATAGAATCGAGTAAGGCATAGCTAAAATTGCTGCCCATGCGATTCCAATTCCGATCATTGAAAAGATTAATGCATTTGGCGAGGTAATGTAAAACATTGAAATGTAACCAATACCACCAAGGATAAGGCTGGCCATGTAAGTTGTTTTACGACCAATAGCTTTTGCAATACGTGTCATCAAGATAGAGAAGATAGCAGCAAAAAGACTATAAGCACCGAACATGATTCCTACCCAGTTACCAGCTTCCTGATATGCACTAGAGCTTGTGTCATGAATGGTTGTACCCCATACGTGTTGAGCTACAGCTGATGTGGTATATACCCACATAATATATAATGCAAACCATGAGAAAAACTGAACAATAGCCAATTGCATCATTGTTTTAGGCATATTCTTCATTAAGCCAAAGAAATCTGAGATATTCTCTATAAGACTCTTTTTCTCATTTTTATCGTTAATCCAAGTATCGTGATCTAAACCATTTTGCTCACAGTAAGTCTTTGGCTCATATTCTTTGGTACGGAATACTGTCCATAGTACTGAAATAAGAAGAATGGCACCTCCTAGATAGAATGACCAGATTACTGATGCTGGTACTTGTCCTTCTGGTGCTTCGTTCGCAACCCCCAACATATTTGTAAGTACGTATGGTAGAATAGAACCAATAACCGCACCCGTATTGATCAAGAAACTCTGTACTGAATAACCAAGTGTTCTTTGATCTTCTGAAACCATATCTGCTACAAGAGCACGGAATGGTTGCATTGTAATATTGAATGAACCGTCCATTAAGGCGAACATCAAAGCTCCAAATACTAATGCTGGAATAAGGCTTACTACCAGTGAGGCATTAGGCATTAACCACATAGAAAGTGTAGCAACTAGTGCTCCACCAAGAATATAAGGTCCTCTACGACCAAAACGGTTCCATGTTTTATCGGATGCCGCTCCTACGATTGGTTGAACAATCAGTCCCATCACAGGGGCAGCCAACCAAAATAATGGTAGTGCATGAAGGTCTGCTCCTAAGTTAGATAGAATACGACTTACGTTTGCACTTTGAAGTGCAAACCCCATTTGGATTCCTAAAAACCCAAAGCTGACATTCCAGATCTGCCAAAAAGATAATTTTGGTTTTGTCCTCATATTGATATCTATTATTTTGAGTCTAATCAAAGACCGGTTTACTTATTTACTTCTGACTGACAAATGATTTTATGTAATAAAAAACGTCAGTTAATATTTAGTTAATACAAAAATAGTTTCGTAATCGTGGATTCAAAACTGTTTAACTGCTTGATAAGTTGTATTTTGGTCTTGCAAACGTTTGCTATGTTGCAAAACATTTTTTCAAACGTTTGCGGTTTTTATTAAAAAAAATATATTTCTTTGTTCCGTTTTGAGATCTACTTTTTCGTCCTCTCTCTTCTCAAATTTATTTTATTGTGACAACTAACAATCTGTTTTACATTTTTGTTTATTTAAATAGTTAATTATGAGATTTTAAGGATGTCTTCAATGTGTGATGTAGCTATATGGAATAGACTCTGTTTTAGATCTTATTTTTATCCTCTTTTTGCCTCTTTGTTTTCCTATTTCTTTGAGCAATTTCTGTGTCTGATTACGGATAGTTTTACTGCTGTTTTGGGTGTTTGATTTCTCATTCTACATTATGTGGAAATAAAACAGCAAAAACGAGATATATTAAATGTCAAATTTGAATGAATTGTGGTTGATTGCAGTTGTTTACCAATTGTGTTCTTTTCATCTTAAAAACATCTTTAAATTGGGATTATCTAGGATTTAATTAAGAATATGGTACGATAGTGGTCAAGACTATTTTCACATGAAAATGGATTGCCCTAATCTTCTTCTGAATGGAGGAACTTACTTTTATATCTACCTCTATCTCTTTTTTCTTTAATCTCCTTAAATCAATATTTCCCATTTATTTCTCATTTTAGATAGTGCTCGAGGTTGTTTTTAATTGTCCCTTTATCGATGTTTATAGTTTAATTTTATAGTTATTTTAGGTGTTTGAAAATGGGATAAAAGCTTTATTATATATTATTTGTTATATATTCTCTTGAATTTTCCTTTTTTGTGTTATGTGTTTTCAATATGTAAAGACATGTTTTTATGTTTGTGATACGTTTAAAGGTTTGTTAGTTAGAGTTTTATGTTTTTGTTTTAATGCTCCTGTAATATTTTTACTTTATAATATATTGTGTGAGTTTGTTTGATATATATTCTCTTGTTTTGTCTGTCTTTAAAGGTTTTACTTCGATTAGATAATGTTTAAATCGGATTGTAACTTTTTCCTATAGGAGTGCGTATTTCTATTATCAGGGATATTTCCTCTATCCCTATTATCAATATCTCAAAGCTTATTATAGATAACTGTAACTATAAAATATATGAAAGATTATTTATTTAGAATAAGAAGAATTAGTATGCTAGTTCTTCTTATGTTGACGTGTCATATTTGTTTTTCCCACTCTTTGATTGGAACGATTAAAGGAATGAATAATGAGAAACTGGTGCTTACGAATGCATATGTGCTGTCGAGCAAGGATAGTAGTTTTGTAAATGGGCAAACAACGGACGATAATGGACAATTTAAGTTTGATCTTAAAAAGGGTAGTTATCTACTTCGTATCAGTTATGTTGGATATCAAACCAAGTGGATTCCTGTTGAATTGAAAGCAGATGTTGATTTAGGTGACATATCACTTAAGATGCTTAAGGGATTGGATGAGGTGACTGTTTTAGGACAGAGAAGTCATATTGTAGCCAAACATGATAAGGTGGTGTTTAATGTGGAGGATAGCTATGCAAGCAATACCAGTTCGAATAGTTATGAACTACTAGCAAAAGCACCAGGTTTGATTGTAGATCCCAATAATAAAACGGTGAATATGGTTGGAAAAGGTGCCTTGATAGTTACGATTAATGGCGAACAATTAAATATGGATGGTGATGCATTGTCCGCATATTTAAGTACGATTAATCCAAAAGATATTAAAGAAATAGAGGTGATTGACACTCCTTCTTCTCGATATGATGCCGGTGGTAATGCAGGGGTTCTAAATATCGTATTAAAGAGAAAGAAACAGGATTATCTTGGGGGTGTTTGGGCCAATAATTATCGCAAGAGATCAAGAGGCCATGATTATGGTTCTAATGCATCGGTTACTTTAAAGAAGAACAAACTCAGTTTGAATAGTTCCATCAATTATGGTCTGCGCAAACCTATCTCTGTGACAGAGATGTCGCAAGAGACTCCTAAGGCTCTACACATCGATGAAAATACCGAGGAGACAAGAAAGAGCAAGATGTTGGGAGTCCGTTCACAGTTGAACTATGATTTCTCTTACTCTGTATCTTTAGGTATAGGTTATAGTTATCTGGATAACAATTATGATGGAAGTTATTTGGGACGACAACAGGTACGCAACTATAATCAAAATTCCAATCTGTTTGAGAAACATTATTTCAACCAATATCAGAATAAGGAAGATAAGTCTGCTAAAGTTCATAATGCATTTATGCAATTAGATATTGTGACCAATGAGAGAGGGGATAAACTTCGTCTGCAATCGGGTGGTGTTTTCTCAGATAACTCCAATGATGGTGCTTTAATCAATAATGTGGATAATGAAAACGTGACTGTTCTTGATCGTCAAAATAGAACAGATAATTCGAGTGACTTTAAAACTTTCGCTGCAGATTATTTTACAAAGAAAAAAGAGGGAATGAATTACTCTTTTGGAGCTAAGGCTACTTTGAATAACTCAGATGGATTATTCAATTCTTATGTTTATAAACAAAATCGCTGGAGTGAAGATAAGGCTTCGATGACACACTTTATATATAAAGAGAAGATCTTTGCTTCTTATGCTGAGATGGATCGTAGTTGGGATAAGTTCTATCTAAGAATGGGATTGAGAGCAGAGTATACTAAGACCAAAGCCCATGAGTTGAAACTGGATAGCTTGAATGAGAATAGTTATATGCGCTATTTCCCGAATGTTATTGTTGGATATAATTCTCCCAATGGATGCAGTTATACCCTATCTTATAATAGAAGATTTACTCGACCATGGGTTTGGGCATTAAGTCCAGCTACAAACTATTCTGGAGGTAAGTATATTAACAAAGGTAACCCTTTCCTTCAACCGATGATTAGTGACAATATTGCATTTCGTTTTAATCGCAAAAGATTTATTTTCTCTGCAGGTTATATCAAAGAGACGGATATGTTTAATAGTAATGTGGTCTATTATGATAAGAAGAAAGATCTTTTTGTTTTAGGTCGATTTAACAACTTCGAAGAAGATAAGGTATATATTAATTTGGATTACAGTTTTAGTGTTAAATGGTGGAGCTGTTCTTTAGGGTCATCAACCAATTGGAGTTATAACAAAAATACTGATTCTCGTTTTGATATAGATAGTAATAACGTTTGGGGAAGCTATTTCAGAATAAATAATGATTTCAAACCTTTCTATAAAACTTCAATGAAGGGACTGACCTTCAATACAAATTTCTGGTATAGCTCTGGTTCAAAAGGGAAAAGAGAGGAAACATTTGATTGTTCAAATCTAAGTTTTGCAATCAACTGGAGTACTTTGAAGAATAAGTTGAACATTTCACTCTCTGCAAGTGATGTCTTAAATAAACAAACTTATGGTTTTGAAATGATTCAGAATAATACCACTACTTATTATCGTGTGAATAGTGATCAAAAAAGTGTATTGCTTTCGTTGAGCTATTCTTTTGGAGGAAATCTTCATTTCGATAGAAAACAGGTGAACCAGAAAGAGTTGAATAGATTATAGAAAAAAGAATGCCCTTAAGACAATATCCTCGTTGTCTTAAGGGTATCCACAAAGCCTTGTCATATTAATGAGTTATCTATCTTATTATACGTTTCGCTTTATTTGAAGCGTAGGATTTATCCCTTATAGTGTGTTTGGTTATGGATTGGTAAATACATGATAATACATAACCTGATATTAACCTGATTTTATCGTAATATATGCATTATCATAACTTCATTTTAGTATTATATGAGCTTCGATATATCATCACTACAACTTCATATCAAGTTCATTTTATCATATAGTATAAGTGAACTTAATATGAAGTTGATATGAATTTGTAGTGAAGTTGATGTGATATTGACGTGAATGGAGGGTTAATTTGATTTGAGCTAAAAATGAGGTTGTGTTAAACATAAGTAGGAAAAATCATTAATTCTGTAAGAAGATATGCCTTAGAATGTGTGGGGAGAGTTTGAAAAACAAGAGGGAGTGTAAATGTCAAAACAAGGCTTGTCCATAACTCTTATGAACAAGCCCTGAAAATATCTGTCATATTATTTTGCTCTGTGAATTGACGATTCTCTGATGATCAGGTTGGTTTCGATATATTGATTTACAAATTCTTTGGTGTCTTCGTCACTTTCAATACGCTCAATAAGTCGTTTAGTCGCTTTGGATCCCATCTCATAGCCATGTTGATCTACGGAAGTCAATGTTGGATCTGTTATGTCTGAAAAGCGACCTGAGCTAAATCCTACAATGGCCACATCTTTGGGGATTTTTAACCCTTTATTGTGTACCGATTTGATGGCTCCTATTGCGGTAAGATCGTTGACTGCAAAGATTCCATCAGGAGGAGTAGGAAGATCTAGAAGTTTTCTTGTGGCCACCTTGCCTAGTTCAAAATCATCGGCACTGATAACATAATCCGGATTGAATTTTATCCCAGCTTCTTTTAGTGCTTGCTTATATCCTTCTAATCTGTTTTGTGCGATTTTTAAACTTTGAGGTCCACAAAGATGAGCAATACGTTTACAACCTCCATCAATAAGATGTTTTGTTGCTTTGTACCCAGCATCTTTATCGTCAATAAGTATGCGATCTCCTTCAATCTCTTGTGCATCTCTATCAAAGAATATTAATGGAATACCTCTTCTTGAGAATTGTTTTAGATGATCAAATTGTTCGGTTTCTTTGGTGACAGAGACTAGAATGCCTTCTACCCTATTGGATAATAGCGTTTGGGCATTGGTTACTTCTCTTTCATATTTTTCGTTGGATTGGCAGATCATGACACTATACCCCGCATCGTATGCAACATCTTCAATACCACTGATAATTGAAGAAAAAAAGTAATGCACAATCTCTGGGATAATAACACCAATGGTGTGAGTTCTGGAATTCTTAAGACTTAATGCTACGGCATTAGGTTGATAGTTAAGCTTTTCCGCTAGTTCATGAACAGCATCTCTGGTCTTCTGACTAATATCGGGATGATCTTTCAACGCTCTCGATACAGTAGACGCAGATATTCCTAGTTCTTTAGCAATATCTTTTATGGTAACCTGACTTTTCTTCATATGGTATATGATCGACAGTTAAACGAAAAAATGGAACATGTATTGATTGCCTTAAGTTAACTAATTCTGGTCAGAATTGTTCTATATATTGTCAATAATATGATGTTTATCAACTTTACTAATAGCAAATTGTAATTTCCTTTTCTTCCTTTGTGATTGTCTTTTGATACTAAATTGATGACTTTTGTCACAAAGTTACGCTTTTTGTCGATTTGGTTAGGTCTGTTTTATAGGTTAAATAATTTAAGTTGTAAGAAATAATACCTTCAAAGTTATTCGCGAAGCTCTTTAGAGATGACATCTTCTCTCCAGATTTTCTGCGCCAAATTTCTTTTGTATCTATTACTTGGGTCTTTATAGTAAAGTTCATATGCTTTTACAAAGCGCTTATTCTCTCGATAACTCACTTTGACTACTTGTAGTGTCGAACTTTTTAAGAATATGATTCCTAAGAATAGCCAAAAGACAGATAACTTAAGTACTCTGGTGAATGGAGCTCTTTTGATTTTGTAACTGTATAAAAGATTGGTAATTGCGATACAGATTTGAATACTCATACCAATTATTAGCATCCATTTATGTGGACTCCATAATTCGATAGATCTGTGCATCCCAATAATAATAAGAGAATAAGTTACACCGGTTAAAATATCCAATCCTAGTTTTGTTGGATTCATGTGTCGGTATGCTCTTTTCTTAAAAATGTCCTTTAATGGTATATCTTTAAAAATCATTGCTCCCCATAGAGGATAAAAGATAATTAAAGCCAAAGATGCATACTTCGTGTCTATGTGATGTGGAATAATTGCATGTAGTTTCAGTATTGCAATTATGATAAAAGCAATTCTTAGTACGGATTCAAGCCTACGCATTGGAATATTTGTTTGATTTTTTGTTTATCATTCAAAGATAATGTCTTTTTACTTTTTTTGAATAAAATCAGCCCATTTTATTCATATGGATATTTATATTATTTACTTGGTGCTACACTTAATTGTTTCTCAGAAGTCTTTTGGAATACCAAGAAAAAAGGTTGTGTTATGTTCGAGCGTTTATCATTACTTTTTAATGTTAAGTTAATGTTGTCTTAAATAAAGATTCTAGAGTCTTGCAATTCATAAAATCAACTCTTTTTTTAACGCATTTAGAATGAATGTGTTATATAACATGTAGACCGCAAACGTTTGTGAAAACGTTTGCGGTTGATTTTTTAGGTAGAGGCTACTTCGTATTAAATTTTCTTTAAGAAAAAATGTTTCTTTTGTGTTTAGGAATGAAATATGATAGAAATAACATCAAACTTTTTGGTGGATATAATTGTTACAAATTTCATTATGAACCAAAATTATTAATCATTTAAAACGCAATACACATTATTTTTCAGACCCATAATATTAATAAAGTAAAAAGTTTACTAAAGTAGTAGATAATTAGAATTAACATGAAAAGCTCAGCTTTTCTAAAATCTTTTGTGCTTTTTTTAAAAAAAACTCAAGCCATATGAAAGTAAATAGTCTATTTAAATCTATGTTTTTCTTGCTTGTAGCTCTCCTAAGTATAGGAGTTGTTCAAGCTCAGGAAAAAATGATTACTGGATCTGTAGTCGATAAGACTACAGGAGAGTTTCTTCCAGGAGTAACCATTGCAGTAGAAGGTACAGCTAGAGGTACAATTACTGACTTTGATGGTAACTTTACTCTTAAAGTGAACCAAGGAGATGTGTTAAATGTCTCATACATTGGTTATATTACACAAAAAATTACAATTGAGTCACAAACACGTTTGTCAGTTGAATTGTCAACGGATACTAAAAGTTTGGAAGAGATTCTTGTAATTGGTTACGGTTCTGTTAAAAAAGAAGATGCCACTGGTTCTGTTGAAGCAGTTTCTTCTAAGGACTTTAATGCTGGTGCCATCTCTTCTCCTCAAGATCTACTTGTCGGTAAAGCTTCTGGTGTTCAGATTACCAATGCTGGTGGAGCACCGGGTGCAGGAGCAACTATCCGTATTCGTGGTGGTTCTTCTATGTCAGCATCAAATGATCCATTGATTGTAATTGATGGTGTGCCAATGGATAATGGTGCAGTTTCTGGTATGCAAAACCCATTGAACTCTATCAACCCTGCAGATATCAAAACATTTACTGTTTTGAAAGATGCTTCATCTACAGCGATCTACGGTTCTAGAGCTTCGAATGGTGTTATTTTGATAGTGCATATAAAAGTTATGGTGGATATTCTACTGTTATTAGTAAAAAAGATGGTAGTCCTGTAACTATTGCTCCTTCTAACCCTGTTGCTCTATTAGAACAAACCAACAACAGTAGTAAGGTAGATCGTGGAATTATTAATGGTAAATTTGATTATACTCCTAAATTCTTTTCTGATCTTACTGCGACTTTAAACTTAGGTTTAGATGTTTCTCACTCAAAAGGAACTAATATTACTGATGCACAAGCAGCTTGGTCTTCTCCTAATGATCCTAAACGTGCTGGAGAATATGGACCATATTCGCAAAATAGAAATAATCAAACATTAGATTTTTATTTGACTTATAGTAAAACGCTAGAAGATCATAATGTGAAAGTAATGGGTGGTTATTCTTACCAAGAGTTCAGTAGTAATGGAACAAGTATTACTTATAATAGAGCTGAAGATAATGTAGTAACTCCTGAGTCAATTGATAAAAGTCTTACACGTTTGGTTTCATTCTTTGGTCGTGCAGAATATAGTTACAAACAAAAATATCTATTGAATGTAACAATGCGTGCTGATGGAACTTCTAGATTTAGTACAGACAACCGTTGGGGGTATTTCCCAGCTTTCGGTTTGGCATGGAAAGTGAAACAAGAAGGTTTCTTAAAAGATGTTGAAGCTATCTCTTCTTTGAAATTACGTGCTGGTTGGGGTCTTACAGGACAACAAGGTGCTGGAGGAGATACTCCTTATCTAGGAACTTATACTGGATCTAATGGAACAGCACTTTATCCATTTGTAAAACCTGATGGATCTATTGAGTATATTCCAACTTCACGTCCAGACGGATATGATAAGGATATTAAATGGGAAGAAACAGAAACTTACAACGTTGGTATTGACTTTGGATTCTTCGACGAAAAACTTTCTGGTTCTGTTGAATGGTATTACAGAAAAACAAATGATTTGTTAAGTTATGTACCAGTTCCTGCAGGGGCTAATTTTACTAATTCATTGTTGACCAATGTTGGTAACTTAACAAACAAAGGGGTTGAATTTAACGTTAACTACAATGCCATTACAACCGAAGATCTAAATTGGTCTGTTGGTGCTAACATGACTTATAATGTGAATGAGATCACTAAACTTACAGCTAATGACGATCCTAATTTCTTAGGTAACCCTGCAGGTGGTATTTCTGGTGGTACTGGTTCTACAATTCAAATGAACTCTGTAGGATATTCAACATATTCTTTCTTCGTTTATGAGCAAGTATACGATAACGATGGTAGACCTTTGGAAGGTGTTTATGTTGACCAAAACCAAGATGGCCTTATCAACGAACTTGATAAGATCCATAAAGGACAAGCTGCTCCTAATTGGATGGTTGGTATAAATACTCGTTTACAATATAAAAACTGGGATTTTGCAATGTCAGGTCGTTTCCAATTTGGTGCATCTATCTATAATAACAATGCTTCAACTAGAGGTGTAAAACAAGATACATACAACAGTGGTGGAAACTTTTTGTCTAACCGTTTGCCAATGGCTCAAACAGGATTTAACAATACACAATACTGGTCTTCTCACTACGTTGAATGTGCTGATTTCTTTAAATTCGATAATGTATCTTTAGGATATACATTTAAAGATTTCTCAAAAGTAATCTCTAGTATCAGAGTTAATGCAACAGCACAAAATTTGTTTATTATCTCTAACTACAGTGGAGTTGACCCAGAGGTTGCAAGTGGAATTGATAACAACTTCTACCCACGTTCGAGAACATATATGTTAGGTGTTAATATTGCTTTCTAAAAAGGGTTGAAATTATGAAATTAAAGAATCTAAAAAATATAGGAATTGGAGTATTAGCAACTTGTTCTATGTTGTTTACTTCATGTATTAATGATCTGGATGTATTACCTCCAGATCCAGATGTAGTGGTTGCTGATCAGCTTTATGTAAACCAACGTGGTTATGAACAAGTACTTGCTAAAGTATATGGTGGATTGGCATTGACAGGGCAGAAAGGTCCTGCTGGTGATGGTGATGTTGCTGGTATTGATGAAGGAGGTTCTTCATTTATTCGTAACCTTTGGAATGCGCAAGTATTGAGTACAGATGAAGCAATCTGTGCATGGGCAGATTTTGGTATTCCAGAGTTGAATAACATTAAATTCTCTCCAGTAAACCCTTTCTTGGAAGGTTTGTATTATCGTTTGTATCATGAGATTGTTTTAAGTAATGAATTCTTACGTGAATCAACAGATGCAAAACTAGAGGGACGTGGACAAGAGTCTCTTAAAGATGTGATGAAGAACTATCGTGCGGAAGCTAGATTTATACGTGCTTATTCTTATTGGGTATTGATGGATGTTTTCGGAAATGTTCCATTTGTCACAGAGCTAGATGGTATAGGAAAATTCTCTCCTAAACAAATTAAAAGAGCTGATCTATATGCTTGGTTAATTAAAGATATTGCTGGAGATAAAGATACCAAGGGTTTTGTATCAGATATGAAAGAAGCTGGAACTGCTCCTTATGGTAGAGTAGATAAAGGTGCTGCATGGATGTTGTTAGCTAAAATTTATCTAAACGCTGAAGTATATAATGGTAAACCTGTTCCTGGTAACTGGGATAAAGTAGTTGAGTATACTGAAAAAGTAAATGCAGCTTATACTTTCTATACTGGTGCTTATCGCCACCTTTTCTATGCAGATAATAACACTGGAACTGTAGAAGGAAGTTTTGTATTTACAATCCCTTTTGATGGTGATAAAATGCAAACTTATGGAGGAACTAACTTTTTAGCTTATAGTGCTACTGGTGGTGATATCCCTGCTGCTAAGCTTGGTCTTAGTGGAGGATGGGGAGGTAACCGTGCCCGCCCACAATTGATCGACCGTTTTTCTGCTGGAGATGCTAGAGGAATCGTTAATGATAATGATGATGAGGTGTTAACTGGAATGTTCTATGATAATGGTAAAAAGGAGATAGATTCTCCTGCAAAATATTCTGATGGCTTTGGAGTAATTAAGTTTAAGAATATTGCACAAAATGAAGAAAACAATCCTGTAAACAAAGATTATGTAACAACAGATTTCCCTGTATTCCGTTTGGCCGATTCATATTTGATGTATGCTGAGGCTGTAGTAAGAGGAGCTACCAATGGTACTCGTGCTAAAGCTCTCGAATTGGTAAATAAGATTCGTACTCGTGCTTATGGAAATGCTACAGGTAACATTACAGATACAGACCTAAATACAGATTTTATTCTTGAGGAGCGTGGAAGAGAGTTGTTCTGGGAGTGTTCTCGTCGTACTGACCTTATCCGTTTTAACAAGTTTACATCGTCTTCTTATGTTTGGGCATGGAAAGGTGGAGTTCAAGCTGGTGTAGGTGTAAATGGTAAATATAGATTGTATCCTTTGCCTGCAAAAGATCTTGGTGCTAATACCAATCTAACTCAAAACCCTGGTTACTAAAATTTATCGATAATGAAAAAGAATTTATTATATACATTTCTTGCTGCATTTATGATGTTTGCTTCATGTAGCAAGATTGATAGAGACTTGACCCTAACTAAGGGAGTTGCTCCTGTTCTAACTAATCCAACAGGGGAAGATCGTGCGTATGTTCTTACTGAGGAGAATCAAGAAAATCCTTTTGAAACATTTATTTACACAGCAGCAAATTATGGTACTCCTATTGCTGCAACATATACAGTAGAGGTTGATACTGAAACTGGTGATTTTTCTACTCCAGCAGTTAGTTCAACTTCTTCAACTCAATTGTTTCAAACGCTTAAAACAAGTGATTTTAACCTTTTGGTTAACCAATCATTGAAACTTCTTCCTGAAGTTGAGCATACAGTTCAGGTTCGTGTTAGAGCTGAAGCTGCTGATCCTGCAGTTGAAAAGTTATTTTCAAATGTGATAAAGTTAAAGGTAACTCCTTATGATGCTAGTATTCCTCCTAAATATGTGGTAGGTGCTGCAACAACTGTTGGTTGGGATGCTGGAAATGCAATACCAATGCCAGCTCTAGATCTAAATGTATTTAAAGTGAGAATACCTCTTACAGCTGATGCTTTCCGTATGCTTGGACAACAAGCTTGGAGTCCAGTTAACTATTTCCATAATACTTTTGATAAAGTTGAAGTTATTCCTGCTGGTGCAATCGAAGCGGATGCTGCAAATGAATATGGTGAAGTTAACTTTAAAGTTATTACTGCTGGAACATACGATATTGAGATGAATCTTGATAACGATGGTCAGAAGACTATTAAGTTTACGAAAGTTGAAGAATAATTGTTTTTGACTCTAGAATTAAAAAGATTATGAAATATAGCAAGATATTATTAGGTGTAATGGCGATCTTATTCGCCTTTACATCTTGCAAGAATGATGATGATGTGGTAAATGCTAAACCAATCACTGCACCATTACTGCAAAATCCAGATGGTTCTGCTAACTATGTACTTCAAGAAGCAGACAAAGATGGTACTTTTGACACTTTCCTTTGGAAAGAAGCATATCTAGGAGAAGGTTTAACTCCTACTTATGAATTGCAATTTGATTTAGGCACAGGTGATTTTAGTAGCCCTAAAAAGATTTCTGACCTTAAGATGAATTACTATTCCATGAAAGTTGGAGATATGAATCAGATGCTTCGTGAGATGGGGACTACTGCGGGTGTAATGAATAGTATTCAATGTCGTGTTGTAGCTAAAGCTGATGGTGTTGAGAAAGCTTCTACTCCTGTTAGTTTCTTAGTTAATCGTTGGATCTATCAAGATGAGATTATTGTAATTGGTCTTTATGGTACAACTGCTGGAGCTCAAGAGTTCTTACCTATGGTTAATGAAGAAGGTACTAATAAATGGTCTATTACAGCTTTATTAGATGCAGGTACGTTTAAGTTCAAGGATAATTCATACCGTCAGACAACTTATGGTAAGGATACTGAGAATGCAGGAAAATTGATCGAAAATAGTGGAGATTCATTTACTACTTTGAATAAAGTGTATACGATTACTTTCGATAGCGATGCAATGACTTATTCAATTGTTGAATCTTCTTTCCCTAATCAGTTGTATGTTGTAGGCGGATGGAATGGCTGGAATAATAGTAATGATGATTCTACGAATCCAATTCCTGCTATAATGCATAATAATTTGGATGGTACTTATAATGGTTTCATTAACTTTAGTGGAAAAGATGGTTTCAAAATAATTGAAACTATCGGTGAGTGGGATCCTCAATATGCAGATTCTTCAGCAGATCCAGGAAAAGGAACTCTAACAAAAGGTGGAGATAATATTCCAGTTGCTGAAGCAGGAATGATGTTTATTGAAGCGGATCTAGCTAAGATGAGCTGGAAAGTAACTAAAACGGAATGGGGTATTATTGGTGATGCAACTCCTCACAAGTGGGATAAACAAACAAACTTTACTTCTTTTGATGCAGTAACATCTACTTATTCTTTTGAGCAAGATCTAACTAAAGGTGAGATTAAGTTCCGTGGTACATCTGATTGGGCTGTAAACTTCGGTGCTATTGATGATGCTCATGTTGGTGATCTTGTAGGAAAAGCTAAGATTGGTGGACCAAATATCAAGATTGAAGAAGCCGGAACTTATATCATCAAATTACAATTGACTGGAAGCAATTACAACTACTCTATCGTTAAGAAATAATATCGTTTAGTTTAGTATATATGATTTGTTGTAATGGCGATGAGAATTGATCCTCATCGCCATTTTTTAACTAATAAAGCCAATATTTATGAAGAAACTTTTACTTTTAATTACACTTCTTTTTGGAATTAGTAGTTTGGGATTTTCAGAAGAAATTATCCCTAGTACTACCTTTACTACTACACCAACTGAAGTAAGCGCACAAAGTCCTATCACAATTAATTTTAATATGAAGGACTATGATTTTGATGGAAAATGGGGAGATGCTTATGTTTGGATTTGGATGGATAAAGCTCCTAGTCCAGTTGGAGGTTTAGGTGATTGGAATAATTCATCAGAGGCGTATAAAATGACTCGTGTAGGTACTTCATCTATTTATAGTTTTACCTTTACTCCTACCACTCTTTGGCCAACTGTTGCAGTGGCTGATATGAAGAAGATTGGATTTCTTGTAAAAGATAAACATGGTAATGCAAAAACCACTGATTTAACTATTAATCTTGGTGAATCAGATGTTGTTATAACTGTAACTCCTTCTAGCTTTAATTCTGCAGATCAAGTAACTCTTACTGTTGAAGCAAATAATGTAGATATCGCTAATGATTGGGGGGATGCTTATATTTGGATTTGGCAAGATGGTATTGGTAATCCTGAGGGACAAGGTGATTGGTCTAATACAGCAGAAGAGTTCAAAATGACTCTTATACCAAATACAAATAAATATTCTTTTACCTTTACTCCTACTGTTCTTTGGCCTGGGATTCCTGGTGACTTGATGACCAAAATAGGGTTTCTTGTAAAAGATAAGACTGGTGGAAATAAACTTCCTAATAATTATCTAACTGTAACACCAGGTGGTTTTACTTTGGGTACTGCTGGTATTGTTAATGGTCAGAATATTCAATTAGGAAACTCTATTTCTTTTACATCGACTTCTTCTGAAACAGCAGATCTTTCTGTTTATATTGACGGTGTTAAAATGAAACAAACAGCTGCCGCTACTTCTATCACTTATGATTTTACACCAACAGTTGCCAAAACAGGTGTTGTTGAGATTAAAGCATTAAAGGATGGCCAAACGATAAGTAATAAGTACACTTATATGGCTTATGAGCCAAATGTTGTTGCTCCTCGCCCAGCTGGAGCTAAAGCAGGTATTTCTTATCCTACTACGACTTCTGCTCGTTTAGTTTTGTTCGCTCCAAATAAGAGCAATGTATTTGTTGTTGGAGATTTTAACAATTGGGAGGTTTCCACTCCATACCAACTTAAGCAAGATGGAGATTATTATTGGATTGATATTACCAACTTAAATGCAGGAACTGAATATGCATTCCAATATATTATTGATGGATCAATCAAAGTTGCTGATCCTTATGCAGAGAAAATTCTAGATCCTTGGAATGATAAACATATTGATGCTGCTACTTATCCAAATTTAAAAGCTTATCCTGAAGGAAAGACAGAAGGTATTGTTTCTGTACTTCAACCAGGTCAAGCTCCTTATGCATGGGAAGTTGATAATTTTAAAGTACCAGAAGATTCAAAATTGATGATTTATGAATTACATGTCAGAGATTTTGATGATAAACATACTTACCAAGGCGTTTTAGACCATTTGGATTACTTGGAAAATCTAAATATCAATGTTCTAGAATTAATGCCAGTAAATGAGTTTGATGGAAACGACAGCTGGGGTTATAACCCTACATTCTATTTTGCTCCAGATAAATATTATGGACCAAAGAACGAGTTGAAGAAACTTATTGATGAATGTCACAAAAGAGGTATTGCTGTTGTTATTGATTTGGTGTTAAACCACTCTTGGGGACAAAGCCCATTCTTGTTGATGTATGAAAATGGAGGTAAGCCTACGAGTGAGAATCCTTGGTATAATGAAAACCATAATTTCACAAATCCTGCAGCTCAATGGGGTGCTGATTTCAATCATGAGAGTCTACATACAAGAGCGCTAGTCGACAGCATTAACAGCTTCTGGATGTCAGAATATCATGTTGATGGTTTTAGATTCGACTTTACTAAAGGTTTCTCGAATAATATCAAAGGTGGTGATGATGAGTGGGGGTCTAAATATGATGCTCAACGTATTTACAATCTAAAAAGAATGAGTACTGAGATTTGGAATAGAAAATCAGATGCACTTGTTATTTGTGAACACCTTGCTGAAAACAGTGAAGAGACTGAATTAGCAAATCACGGTTTGTTACTATGGGGTAATGTAAACCATCCTGCGGCTCAGGCTCTGATGGGATATGATGATAATGACTTCTCTGCTGCTGATTATCGTAATAAAAATTGGAATGATCAACATCTTGTGGCATATATGGAAAGCCATGATGAAGAACGTATTTCATTTAAAGCAAAAAAATATGGTAATGGTAAAGGTTCTTATGATGTAAAAGAGCTGTCAACCATGACTGATCGTTTATGTGCAGCAGGAGCTTTGTTTTATTTGATTCCAGGACCTAAGATGATTTGGCAGTTTGGTGAACTTGGATACGATTTCTCAATTGATGAAAATGGTCGTACTGGAAGAAAGCCTATACGTTGGGATTATTTTGATGATGTAAATCGTAAGAAAGTGTACGATGCTTTTTCTCGTATTGCGGAACTAAAAAGCAATGACGAAGTGTTTACAACAATCTATTACGATCTTAATGTTGGTGGTAGAGTTAAGTCAATTAACCTTCGTTACAATGAGAAACATGTAATTATTGTAGGTAACTTGGATGTTGAACCGAAGAGTATCAATGTAAATGTTCCTACCTCAGGTACATGGTATGATATGATGGAGAATCGTACTACAGATCTTAATCAAGGTCAACAGACATTCAATTTAGAGCCAGGAGAATATCATATTCTTTCTAATTATGACCCAGGATTACATACTGATATCAAAGATACTCCTAAAGAGAAGCTTACTAATGTATATCCAGTTCCTGCTTCTGATGTATTGCATGTAAATTCTAAAGAAGCGATTAAATCGTATGAGGTTTATGATATCATTGGAAACAAGATACAAATTAAAAACATCGATAAAGGTGCAAATGAGATCTGGGACCTTCCTGTAAACACACTTAACTCAGGTGTCTATTTCTTAATTTTAAAGCACAAAAACAATAATAATGAAAAAGTCATGTTTATTGTTCGCTAAAAATAGCTATCTTTAATCAATGTAACATATTGATACTTTTAGAATAAAAAGTATTGATGATTTAGTTGTGTGTTTATTTTCAGTTTATTAAGGGGTGTCTACTTTTGTAGATACCCTTTTCTTTTTTTAGTTCCCCTACTCTATTAGTCTACTTTGATTATCTATTGAAATCTGATATTAATAAAAGTTAAATGTATGATTATTCTTTTGTTATCTTGATAGATACTATATCTTTGTGAGGTTTGTGTTTTTAAAAAAATCAGACAGTTTTCCGCGCCTGTCGAAAGCAGTTCCATACCACGTAAGCTAGGGGATTCCATCCGACAGATTCATTTAACTTTTTTGGATAGTAAAGAATGAAATACGATGTTATTATTGTGGGTGCAGGGCCCGCGGGGATTTTTGCGGCTTATGAATTTGTTAAGACGCGTAATGATTTAAAGATTTTAATGCTTGAAAAAGGACGAAATATCTATAAAAGAATTTGTCCAAAGCATCATAACGGAGGAGTATGTGTCCATTGTAAACCATGTAGTATTACAACTGGATGGGCTGGAGCAGGAGCATATTCTGATGGTAAATTATCTTTATCTCCAGAGGTTGGTGGTCACTTGCCAGAGTATATAGGAGTAGAAGAGACTCAAGAGATGATTAAGTATGTGGATGACATATATCTTGAGATTGGGGCTGATTCTACTGTTGTTGGGGAAGTGGAAACAACAGAGATGAAAGAGATACGTAAACGCTCTATTGATGCGAATCTAAAGTTAGTTCATTGCCCTGTTAGGCATTTAGGAACTGAAAGAACGCAAGATTTGTATCGTGAACTATATGAAAGAGTGGTTGCTTCAGGTTATGTAGAGGTGTTATTTAATACACCTGTAGAGAACCTAATAATTGAAAACGACGTTGCGAAGGGTGTTTCAACATCTGAAGGACAATTTTATGCTGATCATGTTGTTGTTGCAGTGGGTCGAGAAGGATCTAACTGGTTACTTTCGGAGTGTGAAAAGAATAAGATTGCTACAGAAGTAGGGATTGTAGATATAGGAGTTCGTGTAGAGTGTCGTAATGAAGTAATGCAAGAGATCAATGAGAATTTCTATGAAGCAAAAATGATTCATTACACAAAGACATATGATGATAAAGTACGTACTTTCTGCTCTAATCCTGGAGGATTTGTAGCTTCGGAGTATTACGATAATGGAAAGTTAGCTGTAGTCAATGGGCATAGCTACAAAGATTTGAAAAGTGAGAACACCAATTTTGCATTGTTGGTTTCACAGAAGTTTACAGAGCCGTTTAACTCACCTATTGAGTTTGGTAAGCATATTGCGGCTTTGGGGAATATGTTGACTAATAATCGTTTGTTGGTACAGCGTTTTGGTGATGTAGTCAGAGGACGTAGAACAACAAAAGAAAGATTGTATAGAAATAATATTATTCCAACTCTAAAGGATGCAATTCCTGGGGATTTAGGATTAGTCCTTCCTCATCGAATACTAACCGATCTTATAGAGATGATTGAAGCATTAGATAAAGTTACACCAGGATTGGCAAGTGACGAAACATTGCTTTACGGAACAGAAGTGAAGTTCTATTCGAATGTTATTAAGGTTAAGCCAACATTTGAAACAGAAAGTATCAAAAATCTTTATGCAGCAGGTGATGGTGCAGGAATAACAAGAGGATTGATGCAAGCTTCAGTAAATGGCGTGCGTATAGCGCGTGAAATTTGCAATTTGAAAGGGTAACACCCTGCATGAAGATGTGAAATGGGTATCATATCTTTAATGCGAAATGGGTAATTAAATATTGGATTAGAAACATGGTAAATCCCTGGCAGAGTAATCTGACCAGGGATTGCTGTTTTTAATAACTATGAAGTTCAATTTTTGTAATGGTTGCATCCCACTCATTATTGGATAAAAATAGCTAGAGATGCATATCTATGTATAAATAATTATTTAGGGTAATTCTTATAATCACCTATTAAAGCCTGAATAGAATACCTATAGCACTGTAAAGGTTAAATGAATCACCATAGTTATTCAAGGTAATGAATGTTGGACGAATTGTAAAATCGAGATCAAAAGGTAAATTTTCATTTTGATATACGATTCCTCCTATTGCTCCAATATTAATGACGATACCTGTATCCTTATCTGCATTATCGTGCCAAGTTAAACCAAGACCTGCGCCTGGACCACCAAACAATTGGAAGTCTCCACCGATCGGTTTCATAAACTCATAATAGCCATTTAGATGGATACTACCCCCATCCCCATCAAACCAAACAGGCATTGTAAAGTCAAGTCTATTGGCATCGCTTAATGGATGAATGTATGTAGCTTCAAAGCCAGAACCATAATTAATACCTCCCCCTAATCGAACTCCTAGTTGAGTTCCAGGTCCAAATACTCCTTGAGCAGATGAAAAGAAAGGAAGACAAAATAATAATATTACAAGTAAACGTTTCATAAGCACTTAATTATAGTGTTATTAACAATGATTTTTAATTCTTTATTTATTAAAGGATTAAGTCACACAAATTGTTTAAAACATTGAGAATTTTGTCTGTTTTTTATGAATAATCTTTTATTAGGTTCTTTTCATACTCTCCAGATCTTCTATTCTTTAAACATTATAGTTAAAGAATTGCCAAGGTTATTGTGATTTTTGTTAATTTTGTGATTCTGAGATAAATATAATTTGAGATGTTAGATAAAATCAAGTCGTTATATACTGAGATAGAGACGCTTAGTGTTTCCTCGAAGGAGGAAGTAGAAGAAGTGCGTGTAAAGTATTTAAGCAAAAAGGGTCTTATTGGACAACTCTTTGGTGACTTTAAGAACGTTGCGCCAGAACAGAAAAGAGAAGTTGGTGCAAAAATTAATGAGCTAAAGAATTTTGCAACTACAAAAATCAATGATTTAAAAGAATCTTTTGAGCAGTCTGATATGGGTGCACAAGGAGCGGATTTAACATTGCCTGGGGATGCTTTCCAGATGGGAACACGTCATCCACTTGCTATTGTTAGAAATGAGATTCTTGATATTTTTAATCGACTTGGTTTTACCATTAGTGAAGGACCCGAAATAGAGGATGATTGGCATGTCTTTTCTGCATTAAATTTCCCAGAAGAGCATCCAGCGAGAGATATGCAGGATACTTTCTTTATTGAAAAAGATCCAGACATTCTACTTCGTACACACACATCTTCTGTACAGGTACATGAGATGGAGGAGTTAAATCCACCAATCCGTACTGTTACACCAGGACGTGTATTCCGTAATGAGGCAATTTCTGCACGTGCACACTGTATGTTCCACCAAATTGAGGCTTTATACATTGATGAGAATGTATCATTTGCTGATTTAAAGCAAACATTAATGTTCTTTGCTCGTGAGTTATTTGGTGAGAAAACAGAGATTCGTTTACGTCCTTCTTATTTCCCATTTACAGAACCTTCTGCAGAGATGGATGTTTCATGTTTGATTTGTGGAGGAAAAGGCTGTAATGTTTGTAAAGGAACAGGATGGTTAGAGATCTTAGGATGTGGTATGGTAGATCCAAACGTATTGGATTCATCTAACATTGACAGTAAGAAATATTCTGGGTTTGCATTAGGTATGGGTATTGAGCGTATCGCGATGTTAAAATTTGGAGTGAATGATTTAAGATTATATTTTGAGAATGATGTTCGTTTCTTGAAGCAATTCAAAGGAGCCAATTAATCCTTTTCATTTTTATCATAGGCAATATTATTTGCCAAAGAGAGGTTTTTCATTTATTTGAGAAGCCTCTCTTTTTTATTTCACTATTGTTAATAGACAATTCAAGTCCACTGATCCATGTTCATTCTGTTTCTTATTACTCGGAAATGATTATTACTACTGTCTTTTTATCAAAATAGAGCATTTTAGGCTAAAGGTATAGTATGACAATCTATCCCGCTGTTAGAATTGTTGTTTTTGTAAGTGTTTGATGATTAGCTTTTTAAATGTTCGTATGTCATGCCCTTTTTTAATATAATGCTAATTCTATTGTTTGTTTGAAATTATGGCAGTAATACAGTTGGTTCCTCTTCCTTATACTACTATGACAATTCATTTGACAAAATCAATGTCATTCTTTCGTCTATTCGATTATTGTTTGCTGTAACCTATTGAATAGCTGTGGTTTATAAGATGTCTATCTATGACATTAAGCTGTGATGCATTAAAAACTATTGTTGGATATGCTTGATTACTATAGTTTTGTATCAGAAAGTTTTATCAAACGTATCTGTTGGAAATTTAACAACACTATGGATGATAACAGCTGGGGGAGAGAATTTAAGTATAGATTTTAAATTAATTGAAGAGATGGATAAGAGACAACGTAACTTAGCAATAGTATCGATATTTGTAGTAGTAGTAGTAGTGCTTGCAGTTAAATCGATATATAAAGAGATTCAAATTTCTGGACAGAATGACAATCTTCAAGTAGCTGCTGTGGAAGTTGTAGAAGATACAGCTGACAGTCCATGGAACGTAAAGACAGACAAAAAGATCATAGATAGAAACATAGATATAGACGATACTTTAGGGAAAGTAGAGAAAACCAAGGAACACAAAACAAAAGATTCTGTACAAGAATTAAAGATGTTTTGTGTATGTACAGCTGACGGATGTAATAAATGTATAGAGATCGAAGAGGCAACAAAATCAATGTATGCGAACAACGAAGATGTAAACATCAAGTTTACAACTTTAAATATGAAAGATCGTGATAGCAAAGATTTTGTCGATCAAATGCAAATTAAAGATGAGTCCGTTGTTTTAATTAAGGGATGGAGAAAGAAGAAAGTTAAGTTAAGCAACTTTAAAGAAGGAGAAGAATTAGAGAGTTCGGTAAAAAAAGTTGTTGACAATATTTAAGTGTTATTTTAGAGTAATTTCGTTCTTGTAATCCATTACAAGCCTCTTCCAATAGTTGGAAGAGGCTTTTTGGTTTATAATAGTTACGTTTAAGATCTATTTTAATACATAATGGAAATCTTCTTAATACGGATATTTTTAACTGGTCGCCACTCGTTATTTACCTCCTGTTTGGCAATCTTATCAACAATGCCCATTCCAGCGACAACTTGTCCAAAGATTGTGTATTCTCCATCCAAGGTAGGAGCTCCACCGATCGTTTTATACGTACGTCTTTGGCTACTTGTGAATTTAATGTTATTCTCTTTCTGAATATCATCAAGTTCATAGTCCGCATATCTTCTACCTTGTACGATATAGAACTGTCCGCCATCCGATCTTTTATCTGTATTTACATCGTTGGGCATACGAGGAGATCCTATCATACCTCTTTTGTGATAGTATTTAGGATTTATATGGGCAGGAAGTGTATATCCTGGTCCTTTCCATCCAACAATATCATCCCATGCAGCATCTCGACTATCAGCAGCTCCACTTTGAATCACGAAATCTTCAATAACCCTATGGAAAAGCAGCTTATCATAAAAGCCCTCTTTGATTAACTTTACAAAGTTGTCTCTGTATTGGGGCATATTATTAAAAAGTCGTATATGAATATCTCCCATCTTAGTGGAGATAATGATCTTTTTAATTTTAGCATTACGTTTCTGTTCTGCTGTAGGTGTATTGTTTAGTTCCGTAATATCTTTAGGGGTTAGGTCCTGTTCTAAAAGGTTATTGATAAAAGTGGATGGGTTAGCATAATAGGTTGTTTGGTAATCAACGATATACTGTACTCCGATACCAATCACCTTATGGTTAGAATCTAGAACAGGGACACCCTGTTGAAATTTGTGTACTTGATTACTAATATGATAATATGGGTTTCCTCTGACCGTGTCCACTTGATAATATTTCCCTTTCTTAATAACTAAGAGCTTTCCTCTTTTTTTTGTCATAAAACGGGTGACAATATTTTTACGAGGAGCAGTCTTACGTAGAACGAATGGAGGGCTAGATAGTGTATCTACCTTCAATAGAATGATATTGCGTATCCTATCTACTGCGAGGTACTGTGTTACTTCTATTTTTTTATTCGTTCCCCATGGTCTAATATAAGCCTTCGTTGAATGAGGGAATAATCTATAAGTACTAACAATAGTATTGGGTGAAATCATGAACCCAATACCTTTCTCAAGTTTTCTATTCTTATCATAAGTGGTAATATCAACTACAGAAGAATAGTATTTACCTATTGATTCTTTTTTCTTTTGTTGAACGCTTGCTTTGTCTGTCTTCTTTGATTCTTGTTTACTAGTGTCGTTACAAGCATTAAAAGTCAGGCCAATAGCTAGGAGTGTAAGTATAAAAAGATGTTTATTCATTATCACTAATTATTATTCTATAACTACCACTTTAATGTTGATATCTTTCCAAGGTCGATCGAATTTATCACATTTAACTTTGTTGATCTTTTCAACTACATCCCATCCTTTAATAACTTCACCAAAGATAGTATACTCTCTATCCAATTGGGGGCATCCACCTATTGTTGTATATGTCTTACGTTGCTCAGGAGTGAATTTTAGTAATTTAGGGTGTAAGTTATATTCTGTTTGTATTTGGTCCTTAATTTTACGGATTAGAGCATTGTATCCTTTGATGCGCTTCTCTTCTTTGAGTTTTTTTGCTTCTGCTTTTACTTCCTTTGTCCAATAGAGTTTTTTAATACGTTTTTTTATTGGGATGTTACGTTTAAGTTCCATTGTATCCAGTTTGCCTTGTGTATATACTTTTCCTTGAACAATAAAGAACTGAGAGATATCACTCTGTTTAAACGGATTTTTATTGTCTGGTTGTCTAGGTGCACATAACGCGCCTCTTTTACAGAAATGGTTGTCTTTGATTTCATCATCTACAGTAAAGTCTGGATTACCATATCCGATACGGCTATCATGAGAAGTATCTTGTTCTCCTTTCGCTCCCGCTTGGATAATAAAATTCTCAAGCACCCTGTAAAACATCGATCCATCATAGTATCCTTTTCTAGACTCTGATAAGAATTTCTTTTTGTGTTTAGGGGTGTCATTGTAAAGTTTAACTATGATATTTCCCATATTGGTCTCTATGCGTACTTTGCTTGTTTTCTGAGCAAAAGAAGGAAGAGATAAAAGTATCGTTATCAATGTGATGGTAAGTAATTTTATCTTTTTCATGATATGAAATTAAGATTCAACAATATTTAATCGACCAATTCAATCATCATCTTTATATCTTTTAACGGTCTATCACCAAAGTTAGTTTTAACAGAAGCAATAGAATCGATGATGTTTTTCCCTTCAATGACCTCTCCAAAAACGGTATATTTCCCATCAAGGTGTGGTGTACCTCCTATTTTCTTATATATATTTCTATGTTCTTCAGGAATAGAATGCCTGTTAATCATGGCAATACTGTCGGCTTCTTGTTGAAGTCTTTCTCTTAAAGCGTCAATCTTTTCGTACATTTGGTGCTGTTGGTAATAGAGAATAGAGTCTTTATTAGACCATTGTTTCTTCTTGTATATCTTTCTAGATTCTTTCATAAACTCTTCGTCTTCAAGAGAATCTAATTCTTCTTCCGTAAATCTCTTTCCTTGTACGATATAGAATTGAGAACCAGAGGATGCTCTTTGAGGGTTAGATCTATCTCCTTCTCTTGCGGCTGCTATCACCCCTTTTTTGTGGAATAGTTCAGGTACTATTTCTGCATCAATATCATATCCAGGACCTCCATTCCCCAGTCTTGCACCTTCTTCTGCATTACGAGAATCAGGATCTCCTCCTTGTATCATAAATTCATTAATCACTCTATGAAACAAGAGTCCATCATAATATTTACGTTCGGTTAGTTTGATAAAATTATCTCTATGCTTGGGAGTCTGATTATATAGTTCTACAATCATATCTCCGTAGGGGGTTTTAATCTTTACATGGTGTTTTTTTTCTTTAAGATTACAACCTAACATAGAGATAGATAGTAAGATACCAAAAAATAGTAGCTTCCATTGGTTGTTAGAGAAAAGGGTAGTTTTCTTCATTGTTTTTCAGATGTTTATAATGTTGAACTCATAAGAGTTTAACAAAAATAAAAAATCTTTATCGATTTCTTTGAATGCGAATAATTAGCTAGTTTTACTCTAATTAGAAAATAACGATTTTGAGAATGAAACGAGTAGTGGTGCTTACCGGTGCTGGAATGAGTGCTGAAAGTGGTTTAAAAACCTTCCGAGATAGCGATGGGCTATGGGAAAATTATGATGTCATGGAAGTGGCAAGTATTGAAGGATGGCACAGAAATCCCTCTTTAGTTCAACAGTTCTATAATGACAGACGTCGACAATTATGGGAAGCCAAACCCAATCAGGGACACTTTGATATTGCTTCTTTAGAAGAGAATTTCCACGTAGATGTGATAACACAAAATGTTGATGATCTTCATGAAAGAGCGGGAAGCCATCATGTGATTCATCTACATGGAGAATTAAAGAAAATTCGAAGCAGTCGTTTTCCTCATCTGGTTTACGAACTAGGTCCTAATGATCCAGATGTACAGATGGGAGACCTTTGTGAGAAAGGGACACAATTACGGCCAGATATTGTATGGTTTGGTGAAGCAGTACCCATGATGGATCCAGCCATTAAAATTGTATCCGAAGCTGATATTGTTTTGATTGTAGGCACCTCCTTAAGTGTATACCCTGCGGCTAGTTTAATGAATTTTGCACCATCCCATGCAAAAATATATTTGGTTGATCCAAAGCGTCCATCATCACTTCCAGAAAGGGTGGATTATATATGTGCAAAAGCATCAGAAGGTGTTGCTATCTTTAGAGACAGAGTTAAAAATAACATTGTTAGATAATGAAAATTGTTGTGGCCATAACAGGGGCAAGTGGAGCTATATATGCCCAAAGACTATTAGATAAGCTAAACCGTGTGTGTGTCGATAATAAGTATCACGTTTCGGTTGTTTTTTCAACTAACGCACAAGATATTTGGAACTATGAGTTGTCTTCTCCTTGGTGCGAGACAGATTATAATGTGACTACTTTTGATCGAAAAGACTTTAATGCTCCTTTTGCATCAGGATCTTCTGACTATACACTAATGATCGTCATACCATGTTCTATGGGAACCATTGGTCGTATCGCAAATGGGATATCCGATGATCTAATCACACGTACTGCTGATGTGATGCTAAAAGAGCGCAGAAATTTGATTGTTGTTCCTAGAGAGACTCCTTACAACCTTGTTCATCTTAAGAACATGACACTATTAACAGAGATGGGGGCTATCGTGGTGCCTGCCACTCCTTCTTTCTATAAAAAGCCAACCTCTATTGAGGATCTAGTAGACAGTGTTGTAGACCGTGTTCTAAGTGTTGCTAGAATCAAAAAAGAAGAGGATAGTTGGGGAGAGGATACTATGTCAATGAAATAGTAGCCACACCGACCTCTATTCCATTTAGATGCGCCAATGCTTTTAGAGCTCCATTTAATGTAGCTCCAGTTGTAAAGACATCGTCGACCAACAGAATACGTTTACCTTGAAGTGCCTCCCTATCTTGAATAGCGAAGGCATCATTCATGTTGTGGGTTCGTTTTTCTTTATCTAGCTGGGTTTGGGTTTTTGTGTAGCGTACTCTTTTGAGTCCATCTTTTATGAGTGGTATATGAAGAACCGAAGCAATTCCTTGACCAATATAATCAGATTGATTGTAGCCTCTTCTCCATTTCTTGATAAAATGTAGAGGGATGGGAACTACAATATCCCAGGCAAAGCTAGACCAAGAGTCTTGGATTCTCTCCCCTATTATTTCTCCAAGATAAAATCCGATCTCCTTACGATGGTTGTATTTCAAATGATGTATGAGTTCTCTGATCTCCTCCCCTTGATGGAAAGGGGCAAGAGAGTAAAGATGGGAAATGGGAAAGTGTTCCATCAGTTGCGCCTCTTTACGATCTATATGGGTAGCTGTAGCCCACTGTATGTTTTGCCAACAGTGGCGACATAGGCCTATATCGTTATATATTTGACGCTGACAATACAAACAATATTTGGGAGTCAACAGGTAACCAACTGTCTGTAAAAGTGATTTCCACCAGATTTTATCTTTTATATTCGATTCTTCGGGTAAGATAAACATATGATACTATTTAGTTCAATAATAACGTATAATCCAATTTAAAGTTCGGAATCCTCTTTTTTTTTGTTAAATTAGCAGTGCACATATGCAAGATGTGTATTTTATTTAGATCTTATTGCAACGTTATTATATGTTTCTTACTTGAATTGTGAAATACCATTTTCCCATTTTCCTTGTCACGATCTTTTAAGAACTATAGAAAGAGGCTGTCTTATTGAGATAGCCTCTTTTCTTTTTATTGGCTTCTGATTCAAACCTTAAAATGATGAGACCGATATGTCCTTTTTTATCTCGGATCTTGGTATCTATTTGATGCACTTTCCCCCTATTTTTATCCCTATTTTACTTGATGCTACTTTGCAAATGATAAAGTTCGTGTCAAACAATACTTAATTTAATTATAAGTCAATATCACTGCTATTTCTAGGGTATATCAAATTCACTATAACTTCATATCAACTTCATTTTTAAGTAAAGTTGACATAACGTATAAGTGAACATGATATGAAGTTGATATGAAGTTGTAGTGAATTTGTATTAAAGTTATGGTGATATTGAGATAAGAGCAAGAACTGTTATGGTATTATTAGATTGTCTTTAAAATGGGTTAAAGTCTTACATAATAAAGTGTGTTATATACTTTTATGGGCCATTAAATGATCGCTGGCACCGAATTTTTTTCAAAAAAGGAGTTATTTTAGATACTCTATTTTGATATTTTGGTGTGCCATTAATTTAAGAAGAATGAGACTCTTTTCTACTGCATGTTTTTTTGGGTCTTAGACGAGAATTAGACGCAACTTTTGAAGTGGCTTCATTTTGTGTAACGTATTTCTTCTGCCTACTTTGAATAGGTCTCTCTATATACTCCATTGGACTTTTCTAAGGTGTTGCTATTGCCATCATGTTCAGTTTTAACAATATCTATACTCTCTTTTGATGTCTAACGTTTTCATGTTGATTGCATTCTCATAAAGCCATGGTTCTATTGAAGAAAGAGACTTAAATTACTCTAGGGGGCTAGGGCAATTTTATTTAAAAAATAAATTTCGGAACAAATCCTTTTTTCTATTCATTTATTAGAACGAATCATTAATTTCGTAAATAGTGTAATGCTTAATATATTGGATATGAAATCTTTCTCAAAATTGCTCAAAGGTCATCATAGAGGTTATCTACTCCTCTTTAGTTTTTTCTTGTTTTGCATTTCGTGCAACAGTTCGTCTAGCAGCAAGGTGTTTACCGAAAAGGAAGTAGCACAACATTTTGTGCCACAGGTGAACTCGCTTACCATGTTGCCATCTTCTAGTTTTTATCTTAAAGAATTGGAGAGTGTGGGCTATGCTAAAGAGTTGAAGCCACTAGCTCAATTGTTGGTGAAGCGATTGAATCTTTTGAATTCAGATAAGATGAAGTTGGAAGATCTTGGCGGTGGAGATATACAGTTGTTGGTTGATCCGAAATTAGAGAAAGAGGCTTATACGCTTCGTATTGAGGATGAGAAAGTACACATTACAGGTGGTTCGATATCTGGTGTTTACTATGGAATTCAGACTTTCCTACAACTACTCCCATCCGATGTCTATGGTCGACAGAAACTAAAAGAAGAGGATCGTGTACCTATTGTATTGCCAGCGATAGAAGTTTCTGATGCTCCTCATTTTGCTTATAGAGGTATGATGTTGGATGTAAGTCGTCATTTTATTCCTTTTGAGTTGTTATTAAAATATGTTGATATCTTGTCTCAACATAAGATGAATGTGCTTCATCTTCATTTGGCCGACAGTCAAGGGTGGCGTATTGAGATAAAATCACATCCTGAGTTAGTAAATATCGGTTCGGTCAGAGGTTTATCCGAGAAAATACCTCCTTTTAGACATAGCCGTACATTATCATGGCAACCAGTGGATGCTGATCCTTACGGTCCGTTCTATTATACCCAAGAAGAGATAAAGGTCCTTGTTAAATATGCTCAAATAAGAGGGGTAGAGATCATTCCAGAGATCGATGTGCCAGGTCATAGTACAGCACTTAATCGTTCTTTAAAGACTGGTTGTGGAACACATCCTGACAGAGGAGATGTTGTTTGTGTTTCGAATGAAGAGAACTATAAGATTTTGGAGGATATCTTTTCAGAGATTGCAGCACTTTTCCCTTCTAAATATATCCATTTTGGTGGTGATGAAGTTCGTTTTAAACAATGGAAACGTTGTTGGAGATGCCAACGTTATATGAAAGAGCATGGCATGAAAGATGAAAAAGAACTTCAAAATCATTTTGTCCATCGTATCACAGGTATGCTTCATAAGATGCATAAGAATCCTATTGGGTGGAATGAGATTCTGCTTGGTGGGGAGCTTCCTAAAGGAACGATGGTAATGTCGTGGGAAGGAGTAAAACCTGGTATTGAAGCAGCCCAAAGGGGTATTGATGTAGTGATGGCTCCTGGTCCTTACTGCTATTTCGATATGAAAGAGTTAAAAAGCAATCATGAGCCTGGACATGATTGGGCGGGTGTGGTAAAATTGGAAGACACCTACTCTTACAATCCATTATGGGATATCCCTGTCACTTATCAAAAGCATATTAAAGGAGTTACAGGTGCTTTGTGGAGTGAATTTGTTATTCCTGAAGAATCACAACTTTGGTATAAGAGTTATCCTCGAATCTGTGCTTTGGCAGAGGTTGGATGGACCAATGAAAAAAATAAAGATTATCGATCATTTATGCACCGTTTGGGACTCCATCATTTTAGTCGTTTAGAAGAACAAGAAGTAAATTATAGAATCCCTAAAGCGAAGGCATATCATTATGGTACGGATTCTGTTTATTTTAAACTACCATTTGACCAAGCGTGTGTTCGATATTCATTAGAAGAGAGTGGAAATGTACTGTATAAAGGAGGTGAATTATATGGTCAGCCTTTTTTATGTAAGAACACCGATCGTTTGAAATATTTGACAATAAGTCCTTCGGGAAGGCTTTCTGCTTATGCCTCTTCAGGTGTTTCTGATCGTCCATTGGCAGAGGTGCATTATGGTGAGATTAAGACTGAAATAAAATTGTTAAACCTAGAGGAGGGACAGCATTATAAGCTAAAATTACTTTGGGACAAAGGACCAAAAGAGAAGATATCTGTGGTTGGGGATGATCATCTGTTGGTTGGGAACCTCAATTATACCCTTTATAAAGGGAAAAAAACTTTGATTGATTTTAAATGTGTCAAATCAGGATCTGCCAATGTCGTTTTGAAATATGATAGACCTACTCGTGGTAGAGGACGGATATGGTTTCTTAGATAAGAAATAATGAGGTCCCTAAAGAAGCTTTCTTTGGGGACCTTCTTTGTATATTAAAGAAATGGTGTGATCCATTTAAGATCTTCAGGGGTGGTTACTTTGAGGTTTTCTCTATTGCCATCAATGAGTTTAATCTTTTTCCCATCTGCTTCCACAACGGAAGCATCATCGGTGAATAGAGGGTCAAAAGATTGCTGGTAGGCTTTAGATAGTATTTCCCATTGGAATGTTTGTGGGGTTTGAACCAAAGCGTATTTACTTCGATCTACCGCTTTTGATGTTTCTCCATCCTTCTCCCTAATAGAGTCAACTAATGGTACTACTGGTACTACAGCCCCTTCTTTTTCTGCTTCTTCAAAACATCGTTTTAAGGTATCTAAAGAAACGCAAGGACGTACACCATCGTGTACTCCAACCACTCCTCTAGATTCAATCATCTTTAGTCCATTAGAAACCGAATGGAATCGGCTCTCTCCTCCAGTAGTGATTTTATGTGGAATGGTAATATTGTATTTTTGGCAGTATGCTTCCCATATTTTGATTTGATCTTTCGGTAGAACAAGTACCATCTCCATAGAAGAATCGTATTGATAGAATCGTTCCATGGTGTGCGCTAATATGGGTTTCCCTCTTACTTCTAGAAACTGTTTAGGTCGATCTGCTCCCATTCTAGTTCCACTACCTCCTGCTACAATAATTACTGCTTTTTCCATTCCTTCATTTTTTGCTATTAAGAACAAAGTTATGAAAATAGATGTTGTAAGGTAGTATAATAATGATGATTATTTTTTTGCCTATTTATTTATGGTTTTTCGTGTGATAAGGGCTAAAAAAACAGGGGTTAGAGTGAAAAAATATCATTAAATTAATATTGGCACCTATTTATTATAAGTCCATTATAACTATCATAAGTATGTGTTACCAAATTATTAACGATCGACTTTCTTTAGCTTAAATCACTATAGAGAGATGTTGATATTTTTACATTTGCAGCGTTTCTAATCCATATTTAATTTAATAAAAAGCTAAACAAAAAACAATGAAAAAGCTATCTATCTTTATCGCCCTTTTTATTGCAACTTTTGCAGCGAAAGCTCAAAATATTCAAATGCATTACGATTTAGGTGAAGGACGTAACTATTTGACTTCTACCGTTGAATTGTTTAAAGTAGACAAAATGGGATCTACGTTCTTTTTTATTGACATGGACTACAATGCGAATGGTTTTGATGGTGTAAGCCAAGCATACTGGGAAGTTGCTCGTAGCTTTAAAATTTCTCAAGAATGTGCTTTCCAACCACGCATAGAATATAATGGAGGTTTCTTCTCAGCTAAGAAATCAGAGAACGATTATGCTGCTCTTCCAATTAACAATGCAGTGTTGGTCGGTGGACAATACACTTGGAATACTGCCGATTTCTCTAAAGTATTTACTCTTTCATTAAATTATAAGTGGATTGAGCACAAACATGATGCTTCATTCCAAATTACTGGTGTTTGGGCATTGAACTTCTTTGATAATAAAGTATCTCTTACTGGTTTTGCGGACTTCTGGAAAGAAGATGTATTGACTTTTGCAGATAATGGAGAGGTAAAAAACAAAGAATTTGTTTTTATCACAGAGCCTCAATTCTGGTATAATGTAAACAAAAATTTTGCAGTAGGATCAGAGATTGAAATCAGTAGTAACTTTGGAGGCAATGATGGTTTTATGGTAAACCCTACATTGGCTGTTAAGTGGACTCTGTAAACGACGATAAACTCGAAATCAACACATTTACAACTTTCAAAAAATCAAAGAGATGTTAGAGAAGTTTTTTAAACTTAAAGAGCATGGAACTACTGTGAAGACAGAGGTTCTTGCAGGTATTACGACTTTTATGACTATGGCCTATATTTTGGCTGTAAACCCAGATATTTTAAGTGCTTGTGGTATGGATAAAGGAGCTGTTTTTACTGCTTCTGCCCTATCAGCTGTTATCGCTACTTTGGTGATGGCATTGGTGGCTAAACTACCATTTGCTTTGGCTCCAGGAATGGGACTTAATGCATTCTTCGCTTTTGGTGTTTGTCTTGCGATGGGACACAAATGGGAATTTGCATTGACAGCTGTTTTCTTGGAAGGTATTATTTTCCTTTTGATGACCGCATTTAATGTACGTGAGTTAATCATCAATTCTATTCCTAAAAATATTAAACATGCCATATCTGTAGGTATTGGACTTTTCATTGCCTTGATTGGAATGAAAAATGCAGGTATTGTTGTTGCACATGATGCAACACTTGTTGGTCTTGGAGATGTGACTTCTGGCCCAGCTGTTGTAGCGTTGTTAGGTATTTTTATCACTGGAGTATTGTTGGCATTGAATGTTAGAGGAGCGATTCTTATTGGACTATTTATTTCAACAATCATTGGTATTCCTTTTGGAGTAACTACGGTTCCTAATACTTTTGATTTCTCTGTTCCTTCTTTGGAGCCTATCTTGTTTAAATTCGAGTGGGACTGGATCAATTCAGCAGAGGGTATCTTCTCAATGGTAACGGTATTGTTTACTTTCCTTTTTGTGGATATGTTTGATACTGTTGGTACTTTGATTGGAGTTACAACAAAAGCAGGTATGTTGGACGAGAAAGGAAAAATTCCTCGTGTGAAGCAAGCTCTTTTTGCTGACTCTGTAGGTACTACTGTTGGAGCAATGTTAGGTACTTCTACTGTAACTACTT
This sequence comes from Prolixibacteraceae bacterium, assembly GCA_025210775.1. Classification (GTDB taxonomy): domain Bacteria; phylum Bacteroidota; class Bacteroidia; order Bacteroidales; family Prolixibacteraceae; genus Halosquirtibacter. The sequence continues at coordinate 121,058 of JAOARB010000015.1, read as the reverse complement.
TTGTGGAGAGTGCTTCGGGTGTAGCAGAAGGTGGACGTACAGGTCTTACATCTCTTACAACAGCCGTAATGTTCTTTATTGCATTGTTCTTGGCTCCTATTTTCTTGATGGTTCCAGGTGCTGCTACAGCTCCTGCATTGATTATTGTTGGCGTGATGATGGTTACTCCAGTGAGAAGTATCAACCTAGATGATTTCACTGAAGCAATTCCAGCATTCTTTACAATGGTAATGATGCCATTTACTTACTCTATTGCAGAAGGTATCGTTTTCGGTTTGATCTCTTATGTATTCTTGAAATTACTTACAGGAAAAACTAAGGATGTTAGTTTGGTAACGATCATCTTAGCAGTATTATTTATCGTTAAGTTTATTGTTGAAGCGATGTAATCTATACATCTACTTGATATATAGAAGGCTACCTTTTACGGTAGCCTTTTTTTTTGCCCTTATTCAGAACTTATTTAGAATGGGAGTGTTATTTAGATTGGTTATCTTTAAAATGGAGTTCTTCATATGGATATCAATTAAACTTATTATGCTATGTCACATACACACTCACATGATCACGCTCACGGGCATGTCCATTCTCTTCCAGATAGTATTGGTAGAGCTTTTAAAATAGGTATCATTCTAAATGTGGCTTTTACCATTATAGAGTATGTTATTGGATGGGCTACTGACTCATTGGCTCTTATTTCTGATGCGACACATAACCTCTCTGATGTTGGAAGTCTTCTTCTTTCATGGTTTGGTCTTAAGTTGGCTCAAAGGGTGGTTTCTAATAGATTTACCTACGGCTATAAAAAAGGGACCATTCTTGCATCATTGATTAATGCTATTGTTTTATGTATTGTCGTAGTGACTATTGCGTGGGAGTCTATTGAGCGTTTTCATTCTCCTGTAGTGATTAATGGTAATGGGATTATTATTGTTGCCTCTATTGGTGTATTGATTAATGGAATTTCTGCTTTTCTTTTCTTTAAAGATCAAAAGAAAGATATTAACATACGTGGTGCTTTTATTCACCTTTTAGTCGATGCTTTGGTCTCTGTTGGAGTAGTGGTTTCTGGTTTGTTGATTAAGTATACAGGTTATTCATGGATAGATCCTTCTATAAGTTTGATTATTGCGGTGATCATTGCAATATCAACTTATGGATTGTTGCGAGAAAGTATCCGATTGGTTTTAGATGCAGTTCCAGAAGAGATTGATTTTGATGAGATAAAATCTTTACTTGAAAATGATGAACATGTGACAGAAGCACACCATATTCATATTTGGCCTATTAGTAGTACTTTGGTTTCTTTAACTGCCCATATTGAAGTGAATGGTGGAGATATGGATATAACAACATTAACTCGATTAAGGAAGAAGATTAAACACAATCTAGCACTTCATGGCATCTCTCATTCTACTTTAGAGATGGAGGTAAAAGAAGAAGGTTGTTCAGATCAACATTGTTGATTCTCTATAAATTATATTTACCGATCTAAGTTTAAGAACCGAATAGGAAAGTCTCTTTATTGAACTTTCCTATTCTTTTTTTATCTCTTATGCTATTGTTTGGTAAGTATCTCTAGACCTGCAATTGCGACCATGTTTTGGTGGTCGGTCGTCTTGATTGGAACCAATTTGATATAGCGTCCTTTTTTTAAAGCTCCACTCCTAACTTGTTTAACTGGGAAGGAACGTATGTTTTTAAAGTTCCCTTTAAGGATAGGCTTTCCCCAATATTTTCCATCTTTGCTTACAAAAAATTGGTACTCACTAATAAAATTAAAACTTCGGATATCTTGTATCGGAAGATAGGAGAATCCTTGTATAGTGTGTTGTGAACCAAGATCGATAATTAACCCCTTGTGGATATCTAGTATCTGTGCGTAGTTATGATCTTGTCCATTCAGCATATTCTTAAATCCTAGTACATTGTTCCCAACCTGTTTCCAATTCGTTGGAGCAATATCAAATCTTCGTATGGCAGTAGGTCCTTGTTCTTGGGTTTGTTCGTCTACAACCATTGCATTAATTGTGGAAGGCTTTTCAAGAATGAAAGGTCCATCATAGATTTCGCTGTTCTTTGTTGGTATACTTCCGTCGGTGGTATAGTAGATCTTTGACTCTTGATCAGGTCCAATGATATATACATTCCCATCTTGTGTTCTGAATATTTGTGGTGGTAACAGAAGCTCGGGTGCTTGATATGCCATAAATGTTGATAAGACAATCGGGCCATTGGATTTGAGTATGTTAAGACGGATCTTCGTTGTTGATAAACGGGAAAGAAGAAGGGTCTTTTTATATCCTATCGTGTTTTGTTGTTCTACTTTATTCCAACGATTATTGCTCCATATTTCAATGCTAAATCTCTCTATTCTCTGACCAAAGGAGATGTTCTCCTGAAGAAGGACTCTATTGAATTCAATCGTTTTACCAAAATATAGAACCACAGAAGCTTGATGAATGCTATCCTCTGTTGCCCAATAGGTGTCTATATCGTCATCCAATAGATGGGCTGTGCTAAAGGCCTCCCCTCTGACATTGGTTGCTGTTGCTTTAGACGGCTTTAGTGTAAAACGTATCGCTTCTTCTTTGGCTATATGTTTTCCTATTTCTTTTAGTGTGGTTTGATCTATATCGCTTATATGCCCTTCTTTGTTGATTGGAACACTTAGTATCAAAGCCCCATTATTCTCGACAGATTGGTAGTAGATATTTATTAATCGTGGAATGGACTTTAGCTTGTTGTCTTCTATTGAATGGTAGAACCAGCTAGGACGTATGGAAGTGATGATCTCATTTGGTTGCCATCTATTGTTGGTCTTTGAGATATTACTGTAGTTCGGTTCTAGGTATGGATCAAGATCTTTGTGGTTTTGTATATCGATACCTTTGGTACTGGATATCATAGCATGGGGTTGGTGTTTTCTTATTAGTTGAAGAATCTCTTCCCACTTAAAATAATCTCTCTCTACTCTCCTTTTTTCTCTTGCTCCACCATAATAACCTGTGCCGTTTTGTGGATCATCTAGGATAATTTCAAAGAGTTCCCCGTAATTGGTAAGTAACTCTTCTAATTGTTTCTTATAGGTCTCAAAATAGGCTTTTGTACCATATTGAGGATTGTTCCGATCCCAAGAGGATAGATAGATCCCTAATTTAAGTCCAGAAGCATCACATGCCGTTTGTAGTTCTTTAAGTATATCTCCTTTTCCCTCTTTCCATGGCGATTGTCGTATGGAGTATTCTGTGGTTTGTGTAGGCCATAAACAGAAACCATCATGGTCTTTAGCTGTAAAGATGATTCCTTTCATCCCTGCTGCTTTGCATGTTTCTACCCACTGACGACAGTCTACATCAGCTGGATTAAAGAGTCTTGGGTTTTCATCTCCGTATCCAATGTCTCTATTGGTGAAGGTCTTAAGGTTGAACTGTATTTGTCCATAAAATCCCATCTTATGCCATGCCAATTGATCATTAGATGGAATGATCTCCATCTTTTTAGGTGCATGAGGAGCAGTACATTTTATGAAAATAAGAGATATTATAAGTGCTACTAATTTCTTCATCATCTAAGGTTATTGTTGGTTTTTAGGAATGAGTTTTAACTCTTTATAGGCAACAAGCTCGCCATCGATATAGGTGTATAACTTCCAGCTTCCCATCTTGTCGCTTAGTGGTTCCCAGATAGAGTCGCCTAAGAAGAAGTGGTAGGTGTTATTTCGAATGAAATATTCACCTGTAAAAGGAGGTGTTACCTTCCCTTCCTCATTACGAAATGGTGGATGTTCAATGCGAAAAGATAAACGTTTGCCTTTGGCTTTTTTGATGATAAGAACGTATCCGAACTCTGTGCCAATCTCGGCTTTAATAGTGTTGGTGATATCTAATAATCTGGGTAGTTCTTTGCTTCCTCTCTCCCATGCAGTATATTCTCCATGGCTATACATTTCGACTTCTATCTTCTTTTTCGCCATCTATGTTTAATGTTTATCATTCGCTTCTTAAAAAGAGTTCCATACGGACACTCTCGGGTAATATTACCTTTGTATAAGACGTAAAAATAATGATTCTTTGTATGATTATGTATTATATAAACGAAATATGGAAATCTTAACTTGATGTTGGAATATGAAGGAAAAAAAAGGTTGATTTAAAGAGTAATGTTCTTATTCGTGGAAGTTTACAGTCTGACATTGATAGCAATACGACTTATGATCTTCGGCCTCTACAAGGGTATGCTATGGAGGTTATCTAGGAGTAGGTTATTTAGGTAAGATTTTGTGTAAACATAAGAGTAGAATGCTACTCTTATGTTTGACTTTGTATCTTAAAGTTTTACTTCATTTTTAAGCTCTTTGCCTTCGATGAAATCTTTAATATTGGTCAACGTGGTGTTGGCAATATTCATAAATGCTTCTTTGGTAAAGAAAGCTTGGTGAGAAGTAACAATCACATTGTTGAAAGTTAATAGTCTTGCCAATACATCATCCTCAAGTACTTGATCAGAAAGATCTTCAAAGAAGAATTCATTTTCTTCTTCGTATACATCTAGTCCTGCTGCCGATACTTTACCAGATTTTAGACCATCGATAAGATCTAATGTCTTAATTAGTTTTCCTCTACCAGTATTGATAATCATTACCCCATCTTTCATGCTATCAATGGCATCTTTGTCGATAAGCCATTTGGTCTCTCTTGTAAGTGGACAGTTCAGTGAGATAACATCTGATTGCTGGAAAAGACTATCTAAATCGGTGTATGTATATCCTAATTTGGCAGCATATTTCTCATCTGGGAATGGGTCGTAAGCAAGCACTTCCATTTCGAATCCACGAAGGATCTTAATCAAAGCCTTACCAATTTTACCTGTACCAATGACTCCTGCTGTTTTACCGTTTAGATTGTATCCCATTAGTCCATTAAGAGAGAAGTTTGCATCTCTGGTACGGAAATAGGCTCTGTGGATCTTACGGTTAAGAGAGAGCATCAATGCTACTGTATGTTCTGCAATGGCATTAGGTGAATAAGCAGGAACACGTACTACTTTGATTTTATCTTGAGCAGCACGAATGTCTACGTTATTAAAACCAGCACATCTTAATGCAACTAGTTTTACGCCATAGCTGTGTAGTTTGTTGATTACTTTTTCATTTAGTATATCGTTGACAAAGATCACCACAACATCGGCATCTTGTGCCAGAAGAATATTGTCTTCTGTAAGATGATAGAACACAAATCGAATGTCAAACCCCATCTTCTCTGCCAGAGGTTTATAGATCTCTTTATCGTAAGGTTTGGTATCAAAGAATGTAATTTTGGGTCTCATAATCGATTAATTTGTTTAATAGTTCGGAAACAAAATTTACTGTAATTTGTTCTGGACAAAGACGTTTTTTAACCATTAATGGCTCTTTGTCCAAGAGATTGAGATAACATTTTTTCCACCTCTTTAAGGCCTTGAATCTTCTGTTGAATCTCCATGACCTTTTCAAAATCGTCTTGATGGTTGATATGTGCCATCTCTTTAATTTTTTCCTTGATCATTTTACGTACCCTACTTAGCTTGTAGTTTTCAACGACCTTAGGAATAAGGGAAAACAAAATGTCTTCGGTGTGTTCAATGTAGTTTCCTTGATGTGTCCACATCTTGCTTTCAACGTATTTGTTTGTAAGCAATTTACTCGCAATACGACTGATGTTTAGATCGGCATGATGGATAAAATATCGATTGGGCTCAAAGTTGAACTCGTTGATATGCTTTTTATACTCATCAAGTATGGTTTGGTAGATCGGGTTTGACGAACTTAGATTATCTGCCTCTAGTTCATCAAAGATATAATTGGCAACTTTTACTGTTCTTGTTCTATTGGTCCCTTCAATAGACTCTTCCATTAGATCCATGGGACCGTAACGTAATAAGAATCTAAGAATCTCTCTCTCTTCTCGTTCGAAAGGATTGACTTCTGCAGATAGATCTATTGCTCCAAGATGTGGCGGAGTATTATCTCCTTTTCTCTTCTTATTAATCTGCTCTGCTCTCTTTTCTTGAAATTTTCTTAGTTCTTGGTATAGATTGTCTTCTCTAATCTGCATCAAACGGCTACATTCCCTCATGTATTTCATACGGATATGATGATAGGGTATAATGGAGATTAATCGGACAATTTCGGATATGGCTGTAGCTCTCGAGATAGGATCATTTTTTGTCTGATCTAATCTTGCAATAGAGGCATATTCAATAAAATCTTTTTCATTCTCAACTACGTATTGCTTGAAATTGGGATGACTTCTTGCAAATGAATCTGGATCTTCTCCTTCTGGAAGAGGAACTACTTTGACTTGCATCCCTTCTTGTAGGGTAAGTTCTACCCCTCTGATGGCAGCACCAATACCTGCGTTATCGCCATCATAGATGATAGTGACGGTGTTGGTAAATCGACGTAGAAGACGAACTTGCTCTATCGTAAGAGAGGTACCTGCAGAAGCTACAACATTTTCTACTCCAGCCATGTGCATAGAGATAACATCTGTATATCCTTCAACAATATAGCAGTTCTTTTGTGCTACGACCTCTTTCTTTGCTTGAAAGAGTCCATATAGTACATTACTCTTGTGGTATATATCTGTCTCTGGGGAGTTAATGTACTTGGCAATCTTTTTGTCTTTGTTTTCTGCCATGGTTCTACCACCAAAGGCAATGGTTTGACCAGAGATGTTATGAATAGGAAAAATGACACGGGATTCAAAACGATCACGTATCCAGTTCTCTCTACGTATGGTAACCCCTATCTGTTCCAGCTCTTCGATATTGGCTCCTTCTACTTGAGCGGATTTGGTCATCTCTCCATGCGCTTTAGGACAATATCCTATTTGGAATGCATCTACTGCTTTTTCTCCTATCCCCCTATGGGTTAGATAGCTTAATGCAATGCCTTTACCTTCATCAGTGTTCTGGAGTTGGGAACGGAAAAACTGATTACACCATTCCGATAGTCGTATCAGTTTTTGTAGGTTCTTGTTTTCTTGAGCCTCCTCTGTTTTCCAGTTCTTGGGAAGCTCGATATTGTATTTATCCACAATGAGCTCTATAGTTTGTTCAAAACTTAGTTGCTCATGTTCCATGATAAACTGTAGAACATTGCCGGCTCTTCCACATTCTAAGCATCTAAACATGCCAGGGTTGTTATAGACCATAAGCGTCTCACTGCTACCATGATGAAAAGGACACATCCCTACTTTGTGTTCTCCCATAGGTTGAAGTACCAGAAATTTGGATACTACTTGGTCTATAGGAGGTAATGCCTGAATGATCTTGTCAATGGTTGTTTGGTACATATGTGGATAGATTGCAAATAGAGTAAATAACGCTGCAAATATACGAAAAAGATATAGTATGAAGACACCTACGGATCTAACCTTCTTTGTCTAAATAAGGATCGTCAGATAGATTGATTGTGTTTTATTGGATATGTATTTATCGTAATTTTGTGTTATGTTATTATTGTCTTGAAGTTCTGTTATTTATATCGATTGCCTTAAACAGGGTTAAATCTCTGTTTAAGTTTCCATTCTTACTATTGTTTAGGCTTAAGATATTTGATGCTCTTTTATCCTAAAAAGGCCTATTATAGGTTGCGAAGATCTTCCCATATTAGTTCTTCTGGCATGTTGATCAACCGACTTAGTTCGGTAACATAAACTCCTTTGACAATAGCATCAGGAATAACATTTATTATTTGAAGTATTTTTATAAACACATCAGGGTTTCCGAGTCCTAGTTGCTCTTTTTTTGCATAGAAGGTCTCAACAAGGAAATGTAACCAATCTTTGGCGTCGTTGGCATGGGCTTCGATGGTAGATGTTCTCTGATCCTTTAGATACTTAACAAGGTTCTCTTTGTTAATATGAATTACTTTAACGGTGATGCCCGAATGGATTAATTTTGATATCCTATTGTAAGTCTCTAATATCGATCCAAGGTTCTCACTACACCAAAGATAGATGTTGGTGGAAAAACGTGTGATCTGTTTTATCTGTTTCTCAGCGAGCGTATGTGGTAATATGGTTATGGTTTGAGGTATTTCATTCTGGGTAAGATAGACCATCTCTAAAGGATGGGTCATGATATGACAACCTTTACGTTTTAATATTTCACCTTTCGCTTGATATATCCCTAAGATCTCTTTTTCTACATCAAAAGATGGGGTAGCACCAAGCATACGTACATTTGCAGAGGAGCTCATGTCGCTTAGTTTTATGCCACAGAATCCTGCAACTCTACCACTGATTGTTTGCACTGGAAAGATTAGTTCTTTACCAAAGAAGTCTTTGTGTTGATCCCTGTTTTTTAAAATCAGACCTGTAGAGACTAAGGCCTCTTTTTTATATCCTTTATTGGTTGCTTCTTTTAGTAGTTCGTCTCCACTTGAAGTCGATAATCCTATACGATATTTCTCTATTGCTTCCGAAGAAACAAACCATTGATTAAGAAAAGGAACAAATTTAGGATGATTTTCAGAGTTCTTCATTTTCTCCACCTGTTGGTGGTAATATCCTTGGCTCCAATTTAAAACAATTTGTATTGCTTCTTTTTCTTTTCTTCGTTGTATCGCTTCTGGTGTTTCTTCCACCTCTTCGACCTCAATGTTGTATTTGCTTGCTAATTTCTTTATGGCTTCTAAGAATCCAATACGATGAAATTTCATGATGAATCCGACAGAGTCTCCCCCTTCTCCGCAACCAAAGCATTTGAATATTCCCTTTGCTGGAGAAACGGTAAATGAAGGTGTCTTCTCATTATGAAAAGGACATAGCCCTAGCAAGTTGACGCCACGACGCCTTAGGTCTACTTCTTCGCCTACTACTTCCTCTATCTTAGCGGTATCTATTACTTTGTCTATGGTGGATTGATCTATCATCGTAAAAAGAATTAACTTTAATACAAAATAACAAAAGAATTTTGCAACTGAAAGGGACTTTTGGAGATCTTTTGTTTTCCTAAGGATTAGTATGCAAAAAAACAGTACATTTGGAGGTAAAATTGTAAATAAAAGAGTTGCTTATGTTTTCAGGTATTGTGGAGGGAATGGGCACAGTTGTAGCCATTAATCACGAAAAAGAGAATTATCATTTTACATTGTCTTGTGACTTTGTTGATGAATTAAAAATTGATCAAAGTATTGCACATAACGGGGTTTGTTTGACAGTTGTTTCTTTGACTGATAAAACTTATACTGTTACAGCTATTAAGGAAACTTTGGAGAAGACAAATTTACGTACTTGGGAAGTTGGTTCTAAAGTAAACCTAGAGCGTAGTATGCCAATGAATGGACGTTTAGATGGTCATATTGTTCAAGGACATGTTGATCAAACAGCTACTTGTGTTAAGGTAGAAGAAGTAGACGGAAGTTGGTATTTTACTTTTAAATACGCTTTTGATAAAGAGATGGCTAAAAAAGGTTATATGACTGTTGAAAAAGGGTCGGTAACTGTTAATGGAACAAGTCTTACTGTGGTAAATTCACAAGATGACTCTTTCCAAGTAGCGATTATTCCTTATACTTATGAACATACCAATTTTCATACGTTTAAAGAGGGGTCTATCATTAATATCGAGTTCGATATTATCGGTAAATACTTAAGTAAGATGATGACTTATCAAGCATAAATAGAAAAGAGAAAGCGTAGATGCTTTCTCTTTTTTATTCTGAATGACAACCGAAGTTGTTATTTCTTGTCCTCTACTTTAGGCATTCCTCTATAGTCTTCAGGTGTAATGTCTTTTACATCACAAAAGTCTTGATAGGCTTTCCATCCTATTCCAACCACCTGGTTGTTCTCAAGTACTACTGGAGTCAACTCATTCATGTTGATCTTTCCGTCAGCAGATAACTTGTCTGTGTAAAACCATAGTGTAGTTACCACATTCCCATTCTTTAATGTGGACATCGTTTTGTAATACGGGTTGTTGAATAGTTGCCCAAATTCAGTATTGGTTTTTGTAATTCCTTTGGTTAAGGCCAATACTTCATCCTCACTCATCCCTGCTTCTATTTTGATAAGCGCCATCTTATTCATGGTTCTTAATTTCCCTGTGGTGGCACAGGCTGAAATGATAATTAAAGCAACAAAAGCCAATAGTAAGTGGATTCTTTTCATTTTTTTGTTGTTTTATGAATCTCTATCTTTTTGAATAATATAGAGATCTTTTGATGTGTTTTTCGTTTTCTATTATTAGAGCGTTAAAAAAAACAGCCTCTTAATGCAAAGATATACAAGTAACTATAACTTAAACGTAATAAGAGATTAAAATGTTTTTTATGAAAAGTAAATTAATAAATGATTACTCCTAATTTGTGCTGAAAGATACTATTAAAGAGTAATATTAAAAAATATCAATTCTGCTATTGGGTTGCTTTGGGGAAATTATTGATAGGATGTTAGGGAATAAAAAACCTCCTATCGTAATTTCAGCGAACTACAATAGGAGGTTTTATTATAATGGTGTAGGATTATTTTATTACAAAAGAAGTTTCTCCAATATTATTACCATCAGTAAAAATATGTACAACATATTTCCCTTTAGACAATGGTGGTTTATTGGTGTTATCCCAATATATACTCATTGGAAGCTCTTTTCCTTCATAGTTGATCATTCTGACAGCACTATACTGAATATTTGAGTTCTCAAATTTGAATGTGTTGTTTACATCTTCAAAAAGTAAGTTTTCAAAAGGATCGGTGATTCTAATGTAAACGTTCTTTTCACCTCTTTTCGCAGTAACGTTTTTCGATAGTGAAAGATTGACCTTAATCTTTACGATCTTACGTGCTTTGTTGTTTTGCTTGCCTTTCGAATTAATACCGTATGCCTCAATATTGTTGGCTTCAAGAGTTGATGCAATGGAGATCTTTTCCTTTAGCTCTTCGTTGGTTTGGGAAAGTTCTTCGTTCTTTTCACTCACCTTAACGATCTCTTGTTTCACCTCTTTGTTTTCTGCTAAAAGGATTGCATTTCTTTTGTTAAGAGAGTCAATCTGAACAATATAATTTCTCATGATCTTACGAAGCGTAGTTACTTCCTTTCTATAGCGAGAAATTTGTTTGTAGCTAGTCTTCTTAACTTGTTCTACTTCGATAAGAAGTTGTCTAACTTGTTCAGAGGCCAGCTGTATGTTCTGTGTCAGTGTATCATTCTCCACTGTCAATGAGTCGTATCCACTTGCAATTTGTTGTAGTTCGATTTCAATAGAATCTTTTTCAAGTTCCATTTCTGTGAGAATCTGGTTGTGTTTGGATCTCTCAGTGAAAAATAGAACAGCCATGCCCACAAGCACTGCAGCCAATGCGATCACAAGAATATTTTTCTTTTTATCCATTTTGTTTGTATTGTCTTTCAACATGATGTAAGGGTTCTTATGTACAATTTCTTGAGCACAAAAATAGTAAGAAAAAATGCGTACGCAAATGTGTAAGGCTGTGAATAATGAAAAAGCCCCCTCTCTAACGTCTATTAGAATAGGGGGCTTTGCCGTATTTCTGTAAATTACTTTATTAACTTAAAGTAGGTTACCAATCTTTAATCCAAAGAAGATTGTTCTAGGTTGAGCAGGACCATAAATGTATCCAGGGTCTCTATCTTTTCCACTGTCGAAATCACTTTGGTATTCGTTAAATATATTTTTCATTCCTGCATCTACTACAACACTAATACCTCTAGGAAGCATAAAAGTTTTTGATACTTTACATCCTAGATCCCAGAAGTTAGGGCTCTTGTTTAGTGTTGTTTCGTATCCGTCAGGTTGGCCATCTTTTCCAATAGCTTCTGGGTTTAATGGACCAGAATAAGGAACAAGCATTTCTCCTGTATATGTTCCATTTAGAGCAATAGTCCATTTTCTTGTAGGACTGTATGCAATCGTCGCATATCCATAGTTCTCAGGAGTACGGAAATATTCTTTATATCCTTCAATACTGTTATCATTAGCATTATTGAAATAGCTACGTTGGATCGTATATCCAGATTGTAGTGTAAGTTTCCTTCCCAAAGAGGCATTTAACTCCAAGTTGATCCCTTTTACAACACTTCCATCTTTAGCATTCTCTCTTGTATAAGTTACTTGACCATCTTCAGGTGTTCCATAGTCAAACTTGAAGGTGTCGCTTAGCTTAGTGTAAAAACCTTCAATAAGGAATTGTAGGTTTCTGTGTTCTCCGATATCTGGAGTAATACTATAGGATGCTGTATAACTAACAGAAGTTTCTTTTGTTAGGTCTGCGGCATTTTTATGAATTACCTTACGAGCGCCCGAAACTTCAATATGAAGGTCTTCGTTGAATACTTGAGGTGCACGGTATCCTGTTGATACACTACCTCTTAATTGTGACCATTTGGTAATATCATATTTTAAAGATAGTCTAGGCGAGAATACGTTACCTGCAGGAATGTCATCATGGTTATCTCCGTTATTTTTTATTGAATAGTGGTCGAATCTACCACCTAAACTTACTGTTGTTCTAGTTGTTTTAAATTCAACTTGAGCAAACGAACCAAGTGTATTTAATGTTTGGTCAGTGACATTTGTCTTTATAGGATTCGCTGGATTCGTTTTGTCTACTTTATTATCATCCAGTTTATCTCCTGTATCTTCAATACCTACAGTAGCATCTACGTCAAAATAACCAATGTTTAATTTCTGATTATATTGTGCTCCAACGCTAAATGCAAGGTCCGTTGTTTCTCCAAATGCAGTAAGGTCTTGTTCTGCACCATAGTAAGAGTCACGATTAATATGTTGCATCGATCCATACACATTAAGAACCCCTTCGTTAGTTGTAAATAGTTTCCAATCAACAGTTGATGTGTTGATTTTGTGTTTTACACTTTCAGCAATATCTGCAACTGTTACAGGTTTATCAAGTTGATCCCCTCCTCTTCTGTCTTCATCGATATGGAAGTAGTCGAAGGAAAGTTTACTTCTTATACCCGTTTTATGGAATCCTCTAAATCCAACAGTCTTATTTTTCATAAAAGCTTGTTCAGAGAAGCCGTCATTGTTTGCATCATAGGCAGCTTTATCGCGATAGAAACCAAAAACAGAAATACCTGTTTTATTGTTCTTTGAAACGACAGAAGCATTGAAATTAACATTATAATCGTTTGCTGCATCCCCATCTGTTCCAGTTCCAATATTATTGTAAGTTGAAGAAACCTGGAATGTATTGTTGATTGGATCTTTGGTGATCATATTAATGGTACCAGCAATGGCATTAGAACCATATAATGCAGATCCTCCCCCTCTTACGACCTCTACTCTTTCGATCATATTAGATGGAATAAGTTCCAATCCGTATACTGCAGCAAGTCCACTGAAGATGGCACGTCCATTGATCAATATTTGTGAATAAGCTCCTTCCATTCCATTCATACGTACTTGAGTGAAACCACAGTTCTGACAATCTGTTTCCATTCGAACCCCTGGTGAATAGTTAAGCCCTTCACTTAAAGTAATGGCACTGGTTTGAGTGAATAGTTTAGGACTGATAGAGTTGACAATAACAGCTGCTTCTTTTCTGTTTGTTTCATTTCTATTTGCAGTAATAACAACTTGATCTAATCCTATATTATCCTCTTTAAGAGAGAAATTTAATTTTATATCCTGACCTGATTTGATGTTAATCTCTTTTCTTGATGGTTTGTATCCAACGGCTTGACATACAACGGTATGGGTTCCAATAGGAAGGTTGTCTAGCTTAAAGTTACCATTCATATCAGAAGCTGTTCCTACAGTTGTTCCTTGAATGAAAACGCTAACAAAAGGTAACTTTTCATTGTTACATTGGATCGTCCCCTCTAAACTATTTTGAGGAGTCTTTTTCGTTGATGCAAATGCATCGTTAAGGCTTAATGTACACATTAGTGCACCACAAAGTAATATCTTAAATAATTTCATTAGAATTAAAATAAAAGATGTAATTATCCCATTAGACCAAATTTATTTATAGGTCTTTGAGTTTTAAAAAGAATAAAGTGTTGATAATTACGATATTACTGGAGGAGCCCTTAGCTTTGTAGAAGGACATTCAATTAGAACAATACGATTGATGATAGCGACATTGGTCACTTTTCTTATGTGTATCGTATTGGGAGGTATAATAGGTTTATCTGACAATAACCATGTTGTCGATTGCCAAGAAAAGCCGTGATAGTTAGAACAACTATTGTGTTGATGACCTGTAGGCGCATTCTGCTCACTTTGACTCAGTGGGTGAAAGTGCCATACGATTTCACCAGAAGCTAAACGGTGCGAGTGCATTGTTACAATGGACATCATTTGCATCCAAAGCAATACAACTAGTACCCCTAGTCTAGTAATGATCTTTGTGTATTTTTTAAAACATTTGGTCATCTGCCGGCAAAGATAAGTAATTTAGATTGAATTTAACTAATAAATATCATCTGCCACAGTTATTTAGAAACACGATGTTGATAAAACAAATAACACCCTATAGATATACCTTATCTATAGGGTGCTTATTTTGAATAAGTTTACATTACTCTATTTGAGATGTCTTATCTTTTCGGGAGTAGAGCCATGAACTACATTCCAAAGAACATAACATAATTCTCCTGCTCCTGAGATCCATTCTAGTTTTGCTTTATTCTGAACACTCGCACCACTACAAGCATCGATCTCATAAAGACGATTCTCATTGGCTTTAGGTGATTCTTCTTGAAGCTTAATATCTCCAAACCGAGATGCTTCGGTAGATAGAATGTGATCTAACTTTTTAAGCTGTTTTCCGTTTAAAGGTTTCCCATTGTATCTTTGTAGTTGATATCCATGGATCCCTTCAATGGATTTATATCTACCCTTCTTGTCCCAAGTGATTTTCACTTTAAAAGATAATAGATCGGAATCTTTGGTATTTAAAGAAACCTCTCTACTATATTCTATATCCTCACTATTCTCCACTTTTGTAATGGCCGTCATCTTCAGACTGCCTTGATATTCCATCGGGATAGTCTTCCATGAACATAGAAAAAGCGAAAATAGGGCAATAAGTAGGATATTAGATATTTTCATAAAATCAATATTTTTTACTTCTTGTGATTCAATCTGACAGAAATATTGAAGCCAATTCTTAGGTTTTTAGCACTGATGCTATAAGGATTGTTTAGGATATTATCTGCCGTATTTATACCGTACTGATTGGAAACAAAGACTTGGAATTTATGGGTAGGTGTACCGTATGTAATTCCTGAAGAGAAGCCATCTTTTCCAACTTCATTACGCGCATCATCTCCAAAAAGAGAGCCAAGAGAGATATTGTGTTGATAAGAAGCAAATACGCCTACTTTTTTCAATACCTTATATCCCATTGCCAAAGAGAAAGCTCCAGCATCGTGTGATTGTCTTGGTGTAACAGCATTGTGGTGTGTATAATACATTCCTGCCATTACATTCATCTTATACCCTACTTGTTTCTCTGCAACCAATTGGTTTAGATATGACCATCTGTTTGCTACTTTATAGGTAACACCAAAGTTTTCTTTATCCATGGTACTATAGCTTGTCGTGAAAGCATAAGTCAAGGATAGAGGCATGCGATTGTCTACCGATTGCGTTAGAATTCTATATTTAAGGGTAAGATCTTGAAACTTCTTTTGCTTCTCTGTGTCAAAAAGAACCGTAAACTTAGAGGTAACACCATAAGCTAGTCCCATTGTGATATTACTCGGAGAGTAGATTCCCCATAGTTCTGATGCACCATCACTGATACTACCAAAACGGTGGAAAATACGCAATTGGAATTCTCCTTCTGGAAGGGTTTGAGATGTTGCAAGATTCTCAATATCTGTTCCCCAGAAAAGAGGGTAAAGGTCCTTATTCTCGTTTGACTTTCTGTTGTTATTCATTGCCTGTGTTGAAATAGAGACAATGGATAGGAAAACCATGATGGCTAGTTTTCCAATGCGCCTTCTTTTATCCATAATTCAATTTTTTTCAATTGGTTTTCGTTTAATGCATTCCCTCTTGGATGTCCTGCTTTTACTTTTTCAAGAAGTATCGAATTCTCTTTAGTGACAAGATCTTTCGATTTCAACTTATCGTATGCCATGTCAGATGTTAGAGAAAAGGCCATGCCATTTTCTTTATGACAACTAACACAGTTAGTTTCAAAAATAGGGACAATATCTTTCTTGAAAGATACGCCTTCTTTTACTTCTTCGTATTCTATATCGTTGTAGGAGCAGCCTCCCAAGGTTAATGCTAGTAGCCAACCAAACATACTAATTTTATGTTTCATTATAATAGTATATTGAATTATGTGAACATATTTTAATTATTATAAATTACAAAAATAGTTTAATTATTTAAAGCACCCTCATCGATCCATATTTCGAGCATTTTAAGTTGTTCTGGAGCTAAAACTTCAAATTGATGATCGAATGGAAGGTTTTCTTTTTTAACGACCTTAATAAGAAAGCTTTCGGCTGTTTTATAAGGCTCTACTCTTTTGATAGGAGCATTCTTTGCATCAATATTAACAAGGTTGTTATATGCAACCTTTTCATTTAGAGCGAGATTGCCATTTTCTGAGGCGATGTTGATATCGTGACAGTTAGCACATTGTTTGAAGAGTCCCGAATTAATTCTTTGAAAAGAAGCAAGGTTTGCATCTATCTGTACGGCCTGATTTTGATCTGTAATTTCTACTGGTTGGGTGTATATAGTAGATTTAACATTTGATCCTTGTTTTGCCTCTATCTTTAATGTAAATGTCCCATTAGGAATATTTCTGATATTGATCGTTTGTTCTGCGGTGGATTCTAGAGGTTTAGAAACGGTTGCTTCAAAATTATTTTCTTTGTATAGACCAACGTATAATCTTTGTCTTTCAGACACCAACGTTGGGTTCTTTAAATTAATAGTTAGATCAATGGTTCCATTTGCGGATGGCGTACTACTCGAATCAGATGAGCTAGAGCAGGAGGATACGAATAATGTTCCTATACAAAGTATAGCTAGAAAAATGTTCTTCATAGAGTGTTAATTAAGTATCCTAGACCTTGCAATAAGATCTAGGATAAAGGTTTATATCGAATTAAAATGAAAATTGCAGTTGAACCATAGCTCTATGTTCTGCTAGTCCATTATCATCGTCATTTGCTTCGAATTCAGACTCGTGTCCTATTTTACTAAGGTGTTGGTAGAAAGCTTGTATTTTTAAGTTGTTACCAATAATGTAATAGTTAACTCCTACCGATGAGGTCATTAGATACCCATCTTCTTTATTTGAATTTCTATCCATGAAATCCAAGCGTACAGAAGGTTGCAGTTTTTTACTAACAAAATATCCAGCTTGTGCATAACTTCCCCAATAGCTATAAAGAGGTGCTACTTTTTGTCTTTCCACATAATTCATGGACATCGTATAAGCTTCCGCTGACATATAGAATTTATTCTTTAGATAAGCGAACTCAATTCCTGTGCGGTAGTCATTACTGCTTTCGGCATTGGCCTCAATATTAGCTGATCCTGATAAGGCAAATAGCATCTTATGATTGTGAAGGTCTTTCGGATCTCCTTGATGTAGTGGCATAGGTCCATAAGGCATGTATGCAACTCTTGCTGCATATAGTAGAGATGGAATACCATAGTCATCACTGACTGTTCTTGTTGCCTTGTTTGTTCCAATTCCTGTTCCATTAAACAGAGCCACACGATAGTCCCATTTGTTCTTTATCAACCCATGCATTTGTACTCCCAGATCGAAACCAGTGGCAATTCGAGGATTAACGCTATTAAGACCAAAAGGGATATTAACAGGCGTTTGCATTGACATGGGAGGAACAGGAAAAAGTGTCTGTCCTAATCGAACCAAGTAGGCTTGGTTGTAAGGTGTCTTAAATTTCCCTACTCTAAAGCGCATAGATTCTTTTAGGTTGATATCAATCCATGCTTGGTTTAGAAGTGCTGCACCTGAAGCTGCAGTGTTTAGAGCAATATTATAAGTGATTTTATTGAATGCTGTTCCTGCAAATCCTACCAAAGCATAAGGAATGGCAAATCCCGAGTTTAGGATATTATCCTGCTCCATAAGACTTAGCCCCTCATCGTCATAGTAGTTAAACTGTGCTCTGGTTTGAATTAATACATATGGTTTAAAAAGAAAATCTCCTGCTTGGGTTTGAAAAGTGATTCCATCTTTCCCATTAAGAGAGATAAGATCGTTCTCTACGTAATTTTTATTTTCTTTCTCTTGAGCGATAGCAGACGATGTAAAGATTGCTGCCAACAATATTATTAAAGATATATATTTCATGATTCTTTAGAAGTTTTTAAACATCGGATTGTGTATCGATTTAATCGCGACACACTCGATTTCAATTAACCATCCTGGGCGACATACCGGAGCCAAGACAATAACTTTAGGTGTATTAGGATATTGTTCGTTATAGTATCTTTCAACAATAGAATAGTCTGCAACATCTCTTAGATAGATAATCATCTGCATGATGTTCTTTGGTGTTGCTTCCACTTCTTTCAAAAGTGCTGTAATATTCTCCATCGCTCTATCAGCTTGAAGAATGATCTGATTAGGGTGGACTATCTGCCCTTTGTTGTCAATACTTGCTGTTCCTGAGATATAGATGTGTCTACGATCCCCAAAATCAATTGCTGTTCCTCTTTCAAAACGAACGCCATATTCATGGGTTGGATTCAAATGAGATAAAGCATGGATATATTTGATTTGGGATTTCTCAAGACCTTTTACAGCATATGCATCCATCAATACATTCTTCTTTACATCTAAATCTCTTCCTTCAATACCAGTACTGGTAACGAAGTGATTTGATGGCACCAGACCTATCGTATCAAAATAGTCGTTACGTCCTTCCACTACCCCTTGATAGTTGGTATCTACATCTCTTACATATAGCCAAGTGCGATGACACATTTCTGCAAACTGAAATCCTTCAGATTCTAAGAAACGATGGTATTCTGCAAAGATATTTTCTGTCTGATCGTAAGAAGAACCGTTTTTATCTGAAGTTAATTTCCCACTCCAGATATGTGTATATCCTGCTTTTTCTATCTTTAGGTGATGTGGTGCCTTTGAAGTATCTACTTTCATCTCCTCTTCACTCTCTATTAGATAGGCATAAAGGGTACATTTTGTATGATTAAGAGGGGGTTGTTGTACCCATGCTATAGTGGATTCAATCTCATTGTCTTTTAACATGTCTACTTCCGATATAATCTCTGATTGGTTTGTTATATCGCTAAAGAAGACGCGTTGAAAGATCAGCTTACACTGTTCCTTTCCTCTCTCTAAAATAAAGGATAATAATGCTTCTTTTAGTGTTTGATATTGTTCATAAAAATTAGATATCCCCTGAGGGGCAATCATGATATGGTGTTCAGATGTTTTTTCTTTTGTGAAAGTGGAGATGTTCATTTCATACTTATCGCTTTTGTTACTCCACATTATTGGCTGAATATTATTCATATTTTCCATTGTTCGTTTTATTTTCTAGTTTGTGATCCCTAAATTACAGCTTATAGGGATTCTACAAAAGCAATTAATGCTTGACGATCATCTGCATTCATTTTAGCAAATATTTTTCGTGAAACATCTCCTTCTCCTCCATGCCACATAATAGCCTCAAGTACATTTCTAGCTCTACCATCATGAAGTAAATCAGTGTGATTATTAACAATTTTTTGTAGTCCAATACCCCACAGTGGTGTTGTTCTCCATTCATCACCTGAAGCATTAAACTGAGAAAAATCGTCCCCTAATTCAGGTCCCATATCGTGTAATAAGTAGTCTGAATAAGGATGGATCGTTTGTCCTCCCAACCAAGGAAGCCTCGTCCCATCAATTAAGGTAGCTCCTTCTGGTTGAGTATGAAGTGTAGGAACATGGCAAAGATGACACTTCGCTTTTTCAAACATTTTCTCTCCTCTTTTCACCAATTCGCTATTGATATTTCTTCTTGCTGGAACACCAAGACTATGCATATAAAGATCAACATCTGCCATGTCTTCTGAAGATATTTGAATACCATAATCTCCTTTAACTTGTGGTTGACCATGTGATATCTCAAATGGATATCGATGGTTTGTAACTCCAATATCAGAAAGAAAACCTAGTTCTACTGTAAGATCAGCATGTTGTGCTTTATGTCCAGAGAGTCCTATTTGTCGTTGACCTCTTTCGACGATCCAGTTGATCTCTCCAGAGATACCATATTCTGGGTATTGTCTCTTCTCAAGTTCTTTTAGTTCTTCTCGATCAATGGCCATCATCTGCCCCATCCCTACATGTCGTAGAGGGGTTCGAACACTCATCTCTATTTGGCTCATATCTATATCTTCCATGTAGAAATCAGTGATCCAATAATGTGGTGTAATTAATGAATATGGCGTTCCATCATCCAACTGATATTGCTTTTCAGTGTACTTTACATGTACTTTTCCCTCAGGCTTTACACCATAGATTGCATGATCGTGTAGCACACGTCCGTAATTACGATGATATTGGTCGTTAGGTGTTCTTATGAAAGTTAGAAACGAAGAGAAGTTTCCTTTCCCTGTTCCTCCATCTGTAAATAGTGACGACTTGGTACGACCACTATTGTTGTGGCAACTACCGCAAGAACTACCACAGAATAATGGGCCTTTACCTCCTGTTTTGGGATTGTCATCTGCCGTCCTTGGATCATCATAAAGACCATCTCCATTGATAAAACGATCTTGTAGTTTTCCTGTGACCCAATCTGATGGACTGTCGTATGCATAGCTTGTTGCAGTAAATATGGTAGATATTCCTGCTGACAGTTCTCTAGGCGACGCTATTTTTGTAGTACTGTTGATATCTGGTTTGTATATGTCCTTAGAGGTGTCTCTATTACAGCTAATCAAGGCTGTAAATAAGAGTAGTGGACATAGGTATTTGTGTAGTAACATCTGGTTATAGATTTTAATACTACCAAGCAATAGTTATTGCTTGGTAGTAGTGTGATTATTTCACAAATATTGGACGAACTTCTTTGGAGAAGATTTCGTTTAGTGTGCTTAGCTGTTCCATTGCCTTTTGAACTTCTGGAGCATTAAGGTTATTTCTAAATGGTGTTGGTATTGCACCAATCTTTTCAATTGCTAGCGTGATGTTTTCTTTTACTTTCGTATCTAGTGCAGCATCGTGAGATTTTACTGCGTCAGAAAGAGACTTTCCAAGATTTTCTGTATCTACCCCACCTTGATATGAATGTTGAATACTTCTAACGTTATTTTGGAAATCAAGTAGTGAGTTCCAGCTATACCATGATTCTACATCAAGTGGATCATTCGATTTATTTGGTGTTCCTAATTTTTGACTTCCCACTTCATCAGAGATGTCTAGAATTCCTTGTAGTATTTGGTCTACTGCAGATATCTCTACAGGATAAGCTCCCCCAATTTTACCTGATTTAGCAAAGCTAGGACCATAAGGGACACTGATAGATTTTTCCATCTCATCTAGAATGTCTCCGTCTGTAGTTCCTTTTTCTGCTCCAGCCCAACTTGAGTAAAGTAGTACACAGTCGTTACGTAACACTTCTGATGCTCCTATTAGATACTCTAGTTCTCTAGCAGTCATATCAGATGCTTTTCTTGGAGCCCCTTCTCTGAATAGAAGATATTCGATGGTATGGAACCCTCTTAACTGTGCTCCTTTTGTTTCACTGATATTGGCAGCGTTCAACTCTTCATTACTTGAAAGAACTTGATTCAATTGGGTTAGATCTAGTGGCCATGAATCCAATAGAGGGTCTAAGTTTCTTTCGTCTGCAGGACCAAATAAGAATGCCTCACTTTGTTCCCAATACTTACGTGTTTCCTGCCATGCTTTACAAGCTGCAATAATGTTCGCATCTGTTTTTGATGCTTTAATGTCTTGGGTCTTTTGTGCCAACACCTTTGCATTATCTTTCATCCCTTTGTATGTAGGGATCACTGTTTTGTTTACATAGGTGTCAAGAATTCCACTATAGGAACTGTTAGAATCTTGCTTAAGAGTCGTGTCTTCTTTCTTTTCACAACTGGTTGCAATCAAAGCTAAAGCGACAAACGCTAGTTGAAATAATTTTTTCATAATATATTTGCAGTTGAATATGTATAATCGATTATTCGGTTGTCAAAATGGTGTGGCTACACTTCATTTTTGCGGATGGAAGTGTAGCCCTCTTCACCTAAACTATAACCAAATAAGTTTTTATTATTTTGAAACAAACCATCCTGAATAGACAATAGCTATTCCAAAGGTGTTCTCTTTGCGAATATTACTGTCTCCAAATGATCGTTGAGAATAATCCATTTTAACTCCCACTGTTGGTGTCAAAAAGTAGTTTAATCCAACACTCCATTTTTCTCTATTGCATCTTTGATCTTTTGTAATTCCCGGATCTGTCTTAAACATGCTGTCGTATTTCTCATATCGAGCAAATGGAATTAGTTTGGTCGTACGTTCTTTTCCCCATCCAAGAAGATTAACTCCTGCTTCTACACCAAAGCTCATGGCACTTCTTGCTACAGGCGTTCTTTTGAATTGACTTTTGGCTGAGATATTGGTGTTTACGGATGTAATCTTTGCAGCATTTTCAAGGTCTCCATAAATGAAATTACCTCTGGCAATGATTTTATTGTTATTGAAGCTAAAGTCTCCTGAGTAAATGGTCAAGGCCCCCTTCTCATCGTCGTTAAAGAATTCAGGCTTTAGTGTGTTTTTTGTTGTATTCCCTCTGTAGATACTTGCGCCAAGAATAAGATGGTCGAAATGTCTGCTCTCTACCCTTCCAACAAATGCAGGGTTTGTCATAATTGTGGTTTCCATCTTGGTTTGTTTCCCGTTTTTAATCCAGCCTTTTCTTTCGAATCCATTGGGATTAAGTCCAGAGATACATTGAATTTGATAACTCCACTTTCGATAGGCTCCTAAGATGGCAATACCCGACTCATGCCATGTTGATGGTAGAATGGTGGTTTCTGCTTCCGGACGAACTGTCCCTAAGAATTGATGAGGAAGATGTCGTTGGTTTGTTACCCCGATTGGTACAATAAGATGGCCCGCTCTTACTCGTAGCCATGGAGCAAAGGTCTTAGTTAAATGGATCTGTTCAAGTGCGACTTCTCCCCCTTTTTCTACCTCTGCTTCGTATTCTCCTCCTTCTTCATACTCCATCTCTAACGCTGTACCTGTCCCAAGATGTTCGATCTCCAACTCAGCACCAAATTCCAAGGTTGGTGTAAATTTATATTCAAAAGAGAATACGGCTCTAGGAACACTTATCACACTACGATTATCTGCCACTGCTCCATTGGCACTGGAGTTTTGGTTGGCATGGAAATCCATATGTTGGTAGAGCATCTCTCCATATCCACCTACTCGTATTTTATCATACTGAAGGTAAGTAAGTGCATCTGGAGCGTTGCCTATTTGAGCAAAACTTCCCAAAGAGGCAATCATAATGATTAAAAAGATCGATAGTTGTTTCATGATTTTATTGTTTTCCCAATAACTTCTTTCTTGCTTGTGTTGAGTTATAGTTAAATGCGCTACAAAGTAATACCTTACATGAGGATAGATCAATCCCTAAAATTTGTGAAATAGTGTTTTGTTTTATGTGTATTTATTGTGTTGATATAGAGTTATGTAGTGCTGTTTTTGTGAATTCGGTCTGTTTACTCTATCCCTATATATGGGGATGTGAAGTATGGCCTTTATTGTGTTGTAAGAACTTTTATTTACAATATGTTAGGTGTTTTGATGGCTTTTTATGCTTTCTTTTCTTGATACTTTATGTAGAGGTGTGTTAATTCTTTTTTCTTTGTTTTTCTTTGGTTCTATTTTATTTAGATCTTATCGTTGTTGTCTACATTTTACTGTGTTTTATAGATCTTTTTAGATATTGATATGTTTTATCCTTTTTTGATTATTGGTTGATAGGTAGTGTCTTGATATCTAGATTATTATGAAGTTATATAAGATTCGTTGTAGATCAATGTCAACTACACTCCAAGTTCATATCAACTTCATTCTAGAGTGTATTTAATATAACGTTTAAATGAACATGATATGAAGTTGATATGAAGTTATAGTGAATTTGATATGAACTTGACTCAAATTTGATTTAGAAATGAGACGTTTTAAGGGTTTGTTATATAACTAGCATCCATTCCTATAAAATAGTAGGTGTGTTGAGATTATGATGGTGTCAGATAGAGTCTTTCTATTGGTTTGTATCCTTGGATGTGAGTGGTTTTTACTGGAAGATTGAATTCAGTTTATCTAGGGGATATTATAAACAAAAAAAATGCTGCTGCGATCATTACTCTGTTTTTAAGAGCATTGATTGCAACAGCATATTTTGATGGGGAAATACTATTGATTAATACTTCTCGTCAAATTCAAATTTTAACTCCTTAGAAAGAACGAATACCATTTCAGTATGTTCGTCAAGAATTAGTGATTTCTTTTTGGCAATAGCGTTAGTTGCTCCCCCTGCAACAGCTCCGATTGCTGCTCCAATTGCTGCTCCTTTTCCACTTTTCTTTGAAACCAATGCACCTACTGCTGCACCAACACCAGCACCAATACCAGTTTTAATTGCAGTGTTTGCTGTACGATTCTTTCCTTGGAAATGAAGTGGCTCACTAGCTGCAGTATACTTTTTACCTTGAACAAAGATTTCTGTTAGTTCAAGATCTAGAGTTGAAACCCCACTCATTTTTTTCTCTTTCTGGATATCTTTAACGATAGCTGTAGCTTTCGACCCTCTTGTAATTACTACATTGTCGTTAATCTTTACATCTTTTTGGATGTTAAGAGCCACTGTTTGTCCTTTTTCAAGATCTTTAGTATCTACTACTGCTGCCGAATTTAGAGTGATTTCTGTTCCTTTAGTCACAGTAATTGTGTGTACTGTTTTCTTTTCTGAAACTGCTGGTGCCTCTTTCTTCTCAACAGCAACAACTTTCTCTTTCTTAACTACAGGTTTCTTTTTCTTCGCAACAGGCTTTTTCTTCTCAACAACTGGAGCCTTCTTTGACTCTTCAGCTTTGGCAGCTTTTTCTGTTGTTGCTTTCTCTTCATTGTTTGTTTGCTCAGTCTGCTCTACTTTAGTTGTATTATCTTCTGCTTGGTTCTTCTTTTGGTTTTTACATGAGAAGATAGTTCCTGATAAAAGAACAAGACAAAGTGCAATTTTTTTCATTTTGATATTTTTATAAGTGATATTATGTTGTGTTGTGTTGTTGAATCGACAAATATAAGTGTTCCTATCAATTAAATGATTGAAACATTATGTTTTTATATAACTAAAAACATAAAATAAAAAAAGGGAGAAACGGTTAAGCTTCTCCCTTTTACTGTTACACCAAAATAACAGCATTATAAAAATCAAAGAGTAAGAGTTTTAGGTTATTCGAGTCTGGTTCAATTACTTTTATGATGAAGCTTTATGTGTTGTAAGGGAAAGCATCATTTTTCAATATTATCACAACCAACATCGTTTATGATTTCAAATGTATGCCATTTTAGATAAGCATATTATTTTTTTACATGAATCACGGTTAATCGTTGACAAACCCCCGTTTTTGGTGTTTTTAAAAATCGATTAGCTACGATTTAGTTGGCTTCAATTGTTCTAATGGTGTTTTTCTTCTTTTACTTTTTGTTTAACATGTCTTGTGGAATAATGATGGTACTTATGTTTAAATAAATGGGATGTAGTTTACACTTCAAGAATCTGTGGTATCCTATTGTGTTAGGTTTTAATATTTGCTGTGAAAGTAGATAGAATTGAGGATATGGAAATGCCGTCTTGTCAGAGAAGCAGATGGCTGAATATCGTTTAGAAGTGTTATTGTTATACCAATAAAAAAAGGTTACCTCGTAATGAAGTAACCTTTTGTGGGCCCACCTGGGCTTGAACCAGGGACTCCCTGATTATGAGTCAGGTGCTCTAACCAACTGAGCTATAGGCCCGATAAGAAAGGAGTTGTTTTCCTAACTTTCGATTGCAATATTAGTGTATTCCGCCGTTTCTACAAAATTATTTTAATAGTTTTTTCCAAAAAAATAAAGGCATTATAATTATCTTATTGATTACAAAATGGTTGCCTCTTCCTTCTAAATAACTTTATTTTGTATGTTTCTAATGTAGTTCTTCTTACATTTGTACATAAGTATGTAATAAGTACCATTAGCAAGGAGTAATCATGGTTCTAAAAGTATTAACATTGACCGGATATCAGGAGATTGATATCTCTTTGGTTCATTATCTTCGCTATTCGAAGAATATTATAACGATACAGGGGGATAATTTAAAATTCCTTTCAAGAGGGACTCTTGTTAGTTGGAAAAAGGAGCTTCCACAACAATTTGTTTCGATAGATAGGAGTACGATAATTAATGTCTTATATATTAAGTCGTATAATCCTAATTCTGCTGAGGTGGAGATGTTAGATGGAGAGACCTTTAAAGTCTCTCGAAGAAAACAGCAAGCATTAAGAGATGTTGTTTCTAGCCTTTATAATGATGTGATCCCTGTGAATCGCATCAATCTTATATCTTAATCTACATGAATATCTATTTTATGGGAGGATTAGGGCTATATTGGTATGACCAATTATCCGCTTATTCTATTTATTAAGTGAAATTAGTTGTAACAAATCAAAAATGCTGACAATATTTGTCATCCAATATTAGATTTGTAATGCAATTTTCTTTACTTAGATTCCCTAAGCAACGAATAAAGTTGTTTACTTCTTGTGAGGAAGCCGTATCCCCCTACGGCTTCTTTTTTTATACCCTAAAGTTGGGTTTCTCAAATAAATTTCACGAATCATAATTAGTTGTTTGTAGAAATAGAGTTGATTGGAAATATTGGTCATACCAAAACACCATTAATGTAAAATAATAGTTTGTGTCTCTATTTCAATAGTATGTAAAATTGATTCCATCTTTTCTTTCGAATATATTAGCAGAGCAATTTTCTTTACTTAGATTCCCTAAACAACAAAATATTGTTGTTTTACTCCTTGTTTAAGAAAGCTATAATCCCCCTTATAGCTTTCTTTTTTTATATTCGCCATCATGATAAAAGATATAGAAGTTGTTGTATTTGATTTAGGACGTGTTTTATTGAATATCGATCCTAAGAGATGTTATCAGGCATTTATAGATATTGGTATCCCATTGCATTATGAAACACGTTTAAGGGCTTTATTCTTTGAATATGAGAGTGGCATCCTTTCTGAAGAAGAGGTGTTGCAAAGTGTCGAGGACGAAACTGAGATTTTTTTTGATCCAACCTCCTTTTGGGGGTGTTGGGAAGCAATGATTTTGGAATTTATACCAGAAATGATCTACAGATTAGAGAAGTTAGCCCAGAGATATATCTGTGTATTGTTGAGTAATACCAATCGAAAGCATCAATATGTTTTTGAGAAAAAGTTTAAACAACAATATGGAAAAGAGATGCAGGAGTTGTTTGATTATGTTTTCTATTCACATGACGTAGGCTTTATTAAACCTTCTTCTGATATCTATTGTTATGTTGAGAAGAGAATAGCAAAGCCGACTTCTTCTTTTATTTTCTTTGATGATCTAGAAGAGAATGTTAGAGTGGCGTCAGAGCGAGGATGGAATACATTTCATGTAACTTCGGATTTGAATCGAACCTTGGAGTATGTCGACCAACTGTTATAGTAGTCTCCTGCTGTGTTGATGGATAGGACGATTGGAGTATAAATAAAAATGGCCATTTATACAGATATAAATGGCCATTTTTATTGTTTTGTTATTCATCTGGTTCTCTCCAGTCTCCAAATTCTTTCATGAGTTCGATCATCTCTGCTACAGCATCTTCTGAAGGTATCATCTTCTTGACAAGACGTTGTCCTTTGTAAAGATTCACTTTGCCGATACTAGAACCGACATACCCATAGTCAACATCTCCCATCTCTCCTGGCCCATTAACAATACAGCCCATAACACCTATCTTAAGATGCTTTAAGTGAGAGAAATGTTTTTTGATCTTGCTTACGGTGCTTTGCAACTCAAAAAGAGTTCTACCACAACCTGGACATGATACAAATTCGGTCTTTGTAACACGCATCCTACTTGCTTGAAGAAGACTATAAGAAAGGTTTTTAAGCTCGGAATATCCAATGCTACCATTGTTGGAGATAAGTATACCATCACAGTAACCATCTATCATCAATTCCCCTAGGTCTGCTGATGATTTAATTCGCAGCATATCCATGTCGTTTTCATTATAACTACGATGAAGGATAACAGGATTTTTACAAATAGCAGCATCAAGTTCCATAAAGAAAGCACGCATTTCTGCTGTAGGATTCTGATTGTTTGATTCCATCAGAATTACAGCCTTACGTTCTCTTTTTAGTTTCTCAACAACTTCAGGATTTTCATTTTTAAATGCATCGTACTCAGGTTTATTCATGCGAATAAAGCGAGCTTTACGATGATGAAAATCTTCAAAAAGGTATTCGTGAAGAGTAATAATAGGGAACTTCTCCCCTTCTAGGTTATATATTTCGTTGCCATCATAGAAATATTCAGGTATGGTATTCCCACGGAATGAGCGTACTTCTTCAAGAGAGCAACCATTTAGAGAGGCAACGACTACATTCTTTTGTCTTCCTCCGATATTTCCAATAGGACGTTGAGAACGCCTTTCGTATTCAAAAGGGTTGGTTTGGGCAAACATTGGAGCATCAATCTTATCGTGACCTTTACGTTGATCAAAATAGTGGATCAATTTTTTTGCAAATACCACCTCATTTTCTGGTTTCTCTGTTAATGATATTCGAATTGTATCACCAATACCGTCTGCAAGAAGAGTACCAGAGCCTACAGCTGATTTTACTCGACCATCTTCTCCTTCTCCTGCTTCGGTTACGCCAATATGGAATGGGAACATCATCTCTTCTAGTCGCATGCGATAGTTCATCAAACGAACCGTAAACACCATAATACGTGTGTTGCTCGATTTAATGGAGATGACAACATTTTTAAAGTTTACTTTTTTACAAATACGAAGGAATTCCATTACAGATTCCACGATTCCAGCAGGAGTATCACCATATCTACTCATGATTCGATCTGATAGAGAGCCTTGGTTGGCACCTATTCGAATAGCAGTATTGTGTTTTTTACACTCTTCTAGAAAAGGGATGAATTTTTCTTCTATCTTTTGAAGTTCCTCTTGGTATTCTTCGTGTGTATATTCAATCTTTTTGAATTTTGCACGAGGATCGTAGAAGTTTCCTGGATTGATACGAACCTTTGAAACATATTTAAGTGCAACATGGGCAGCAGCTGGATTAAAATGAATATCCGCAATAAGAGGGGTATTTATTCCTCTGTCCACCAATGCTTGTTTTATATTTTTAAGATTCTCTGCTTCTTTGATGCCTGGTACTGCAAGTCTAACGAAGTCTGCTCCTGTCTTTACAATTCTTTCAATTTGCTCAACAGTGGCTTGGGTATCGTTGGTATTGGTATCCGTCATTGACTGAATGCGGATTGGATTGTCTCCACCAATACCTATCCCTCCAATTATTACTTCAGAAGTCTTTTGTCTCTGAAACGTAGTTAAACTTTTGACATAGTTGAAGTTTCGGTCTTTCATGGATAATCAATTTTTCGGTACTTTGAGCTTTTCCATGCCTAATGTATTCGCGATAATCGTTGACCATTAAAATGGTAAGAAGATTATATTGAGCCTTTTCGATAAAAAATCAATGTCTCTTCTATGATAATTTATTAGGCTGAAAAAAGAACCAGATTAAAAATGATCGAAAAGTTTTTATTTGAGAATTTCGATTTAGCAAATTTAATCTTAAATTTTGGATTTTGATAATAATCGACTAAATGTTCTCTTTTTTTTCTGAGAAATGTCATGCTTACAATGTAAAGAGGTAACATCGTGTTGTTATTCGCTATTTGTTTTTTACAAATGGTTTATTTTATGTGTATTTTTGTTTATTTGTGTTTAGAGTAGTTTAATTTATAAAGGGAGAAAAATAGATGTCTATTCAGGTGAAAGAGGTTAAGAAACGCTTTTCAAATCAGATGGCACTCGATGGGGTGAGTTTTACTCTTCAAGAAGGAGAAGTCGTTGGATTTTTAGGACCAAACGGTGCAGGAAAATCTACATTAATGAAAATCATTTGTGGCTATATCCGGGCTTCTTCTGGTTCTATTTCTGTGTTAGGAATGGATATCCATAATCAGACAAAAGAGATTCAACGTGAAATAGGATTTCTTCCAGAACATAATCCTTTATATGAGGAGTTGTATGTTCGTGAATACCTCCAGCATGTAGGGAAACTTTATGGTGTAAAGAATCTAAAAGAGCGTGTGGATTATATTGTTGAAAAGTGTGGTATTACCAATGAATCCCACAAGAAGATCAGTATGCTATCCAAGGGGTATAAACAACGCGTAGGTCTTGCTCAGGCACTTCTACATGACCCTAAAGTGCTCATTCTAGATGAACCAATGAATGGACTTGACCCCAACCAGATTATAGAGATTAGAGAACTTATTCGAGAGATGAGTGTCGGTAAGACAGTACTATTTTCATCACATATAATGCACGAAGTAGAGCAAATGTGTGATAGGGTGATTATTATAAATAATGGTCAAATGGTTGCGGATGATCGATGTGACCTTTTGTTGCGAAAGAATCAGTCTGTGAATGCACTACAGGTGGTTTTTAAAGAAGATCTTCAAAAAGAGCAGCTAGATCAACTTAAAGAAATTTGTACCGTGGAAGGCGATGGGACTCGTTATATTCTGACTCACGATAAAGATGATAATCTACAAGAGAAAGTTTTTTGGTTTGCATCTGAGATCTCTAATCCATTGTTAGAAATTGTTCCCCTACATTCTGAACTAGAAGATGTATTTAAGTCATTGACAGTAAGTGGTTCATAGCTAATATTTATGCTTTTATTCTAAATAGTGTAACAAAAGGGAATTTAGAAGATGTTTTGGCCTTTTATTTAAAATAAAAGGTTACTTTTGCATTCAATTATAAAAATAGTGGACGGATTTGATTGATTGCAACCACAGAAAAAAATGCTAAAGCAATGCTGTTTTCTGCTAATTTATCAATCATTATTCCCATCCAAATTTTAATGTTTAACTTTTTTGACCGACACGGAGTCGGCATTAAAATTTACTAATATGGGTTATTTATTTACCTCAGAATCGGTGTCTGAAGGACATCCAGATAAAGTTTCGGATCAAATTTCAGATGCTCTTCTTGATGCATTATTGGCTTACGATCCTAATTCTAAAGTTGCTATTGAAACGATGGTGACGACAGGACAGGTAGTTGTAGCTGGTGAAGTAAAAACAAATACATATATTGATGTACAGCGTCGTACACGTGATGTGATCAATAGAATTGGATATACAAAAAGTGAGTATAAATTTGATGGGGATTCGTGTGGTATTCTTTCTGCCATTCATGAACAGTCAGATGATATCAACAGAGGTGTAGATCGTGAGGATCGCAAAAACCAAGGTGCTGGTGACCAAGGAATGATGTTTGGTTATGCATCTAACGATACGGATGAGTATATGCCTTTGTCTTTAGAATTGTCTCATAAGTTACTTATTGAACTTGCAGCAATCCGTAGAGAAGGCAAAGAGATGACTTATTTACGTCCAGATTCAAAGTCACAGGTTACTATTGAGTATAACGAAGAGTCTCATAAGCCTGTTCGTATTCATACGGTAGTACTTTCTACTCAGCATGATGACTTTTCAGAGAACGATGAGGAGATGTTGAATAAGATTCGTGAGGATGTGAAAAATATTCTTCTTCCTAGAACTATTGCAACCCTTCCTAAGCGAGTGCAAGAGTTGTTTGATGATGAGTTGATTCTTCATGTTAACCCAACAGGAAAATTTGTTATCGGTGGTCCTCACGGAGACACAGGTTTGACTGGTCGTAAAATTATTGTGGATACTTACGGTGGTAAAGGTGCTCACGGTGGTGGAGCTTTCTCTGGTAAAGATCCATCAAAAGTAGATAGATCTGCTGCTTATGCTGCTCGTCATATTGCAAAGAACCTTGTTGCTGCAGGTGTGGCTGATGAGATGTTAGTACAGCTTTCTTATGCAATTGGTGTTGCTGAGCCTATCAATATCTTTGTTAATACATATGGTCGCTCTAATGTAAAGATCTCAGATAATGAAATTGCAGATAAGGTAGCTCAATTATTTGATCTAAGACCATATGCGATTGAGGAGCGTTTAAAACTTCGTAATCCTATTTATGAAGAGTCAGCTGCCTATGGTCACATGGGACGTAAGCCTCAAGTGGTTTCTAAATCTTTTACTTCTCCTTATGCAGGTGAAAAGGTATTGGAAGTAGAGTTGTTTACATGGGAGAAATTAGACTATGTAGAACAAGTTAAAGAAGCTTTTGCTCTTTAATCGATTCCGCTAAATAGATAATATTAGAAAAGGATACTAGCTTAGGTGCTAAGTATCCTTTTTTTGTTTTATCTCTATTGGAATTTTTGGAAATCCTATGAATGTTCTTCTTTGTATTGGTCTGCTATACGCTGTATTGTTTCAGACATATTTCGATATTGAAAGGAGATGGTCTTGGTAATTCGTGAACCATCGTAAAATGATTGTTGTGTGGCACTTTTGATTGTAGACTTTGTGATCTTAGGTGTCCTAAATAAGATGGTCGAAAGAAAGGCATCTATCCAATAGGCAACCTTCATCCCCTTGGCTGTAATTTTCCATTGTGGGCTTTTACAGTTTAGTTCTTTAGCTATGGTATCGAATAGTTGTTTGTATTTTATATTCACCTTGTTAAGGACAAATCTTTTTCCTCTTACCTTCTCCCAATTTTCTTCAGACGTTAATCGAAGCATGGCATCTACACAATCCATTACATCTACAAATCCAGTACCTCCTTCAGAATAGAAATAGAGATGTTTGGCAATAGATGAAAAGAATCGAGGACTTCCTTTGTCCCAGTTTCCTGAACCTAAAATTACGGATGGATTAATGATGACTACAGGAAGACCCATTTCATGTCCTCTCCATACTTCCATTTCTGATTGGAATTTACTGATGCTGTACGCGTTTTTATTCTTGTCACTTTTCCAGATATTATCCTCGTTGGTCAGTTTCTTTTCAGGAATCTTTTCTAAAGAGGCGATGGAACTTACATGACAGAATTTAGATACATGGTTCTCTAAAGCAAAATCAATAAGATTGGCTGTCGCTTCCCTATTGTTCTCTATCATCATTTGATCATCCTTCTTTTGGAAAGAGACTATAGCTGCGGTATGATAAATCGTGTCAACGCCCTTAAGGGCTTTCTGGATCTGTTCAGGATCACGAAGATCTGCATTGACCCATTCCACTTTTTGCATTAGTTCTTCCGCTTTTTCTTTACCAAAAAAACGAAAGATGTTTTCTACTGCCTTCAATGAACTACTCTCTCTTCTTGTAGCACGTATTGTATCGTGTTGTTGTGCTAGAGTCATCAAAAGATGTGCTCCAACCATGCCTGTTGCTCCTGTTACCAGTATCATATCCTCTTTATCTTATTTAGTGTTCTGCTTTTTCCACATTGCTTTCATTATAAACCAAAATAATAAAAAAAAGCTTACGATTCGCTAAAAAAACTTAGTAGTCAAATAAAAAGAGATTAATATTATGTAATGTAGAATAGTTTTCTTTATATTTAATGTACAATGACAACTAAAAACAACACTTAAAAAATCATCGCTTATGAAGAAACTAGAATTGCTATTGCTTCTGGCATTTTTAGTGGCATTTATACTTAGATTAAATCTTATCTTGCCTTATAGATTGTATAGTGCCGTAATCTTAATCTTACTTTCTGTTTTCTATTTTATTTGGTCTATTGGTTCCTTGAAGGAGTGTTCAATAAAAGATTTTTTCATAAATCTAAAGACCTCCAAGATTCAATGGAATGGTTTTAGCCAAGGAATTGGATGCTCATTAGGTGCTTTGGGGGTATTTTGTATGGAATATTTAATTGATGGCTATCGATTTATTCTATGGTCTGCTGTTTTATTTATCCTTGCCTCTTTTATCGTTGAGTTGATAAAATTATTCACCGAACACTATAGAATAGGAAGAACCATTCGTCGTTCTATTCTTTGGTTGACTTTATGTTTTACCTTTTTATCTTCTTCAGAATCATTCCTTGTAAAAAGAATATATAAGGACCATCATCGTTTGCTTCAGCTTTATGATGCTCACACTAGATACCCTGATAATAAACATTACATGGAGATGTTTAGACGAGAATTCGATAGAGTAGAAGAACAAATGAAAAGACGTTAAGTCAACACTTTCTTTCTTTTTTATTCGTAATTTTATACTCTCTTAACGAGGTTTTATTGACTTAAAATAACGGATTATGACGACAGCAACTTCCATCTATTTAGGTGATCTTAGAATAAAAAGTACCCATGAAGCTTCAGGTGTAGAGATTCTCTCAGATGCTCCTGTCGATAATTGTGGAAAAGGAGAAGCTTTCTCTCCAACAGATATGGTTGCTACAGCCTTCGCTAACTGTATGCTTACCATATTAGGTATTTATGCAAGAGAGCGTGGTTTGGATATTGTAGGTACCTATGCCAAGGTGGAAAAGATAATGACGTCTGATCCTCGAAGAATTTTAGAGATCAAAGTTGATGTATATTTTCCTAATAAAGAGTATAGCTCTGAAGAGAAGGCCTTTTTAACACAAAAAGATCGTTCTTTCCCTGTTGGTGAAAGTATACATCCAAGTATAATTAAAACGATAAACTACCATTGGGAGTAGAAAGAATATGAAAGAAATTGATGCATCCATTCTTGAATTTATTGATGATCATCATGTGATGACACTTGCAACTTGTAGAGATGGACAACCTTGGGTTGCAAGTTGTTTTTATGCATATGATGCGAAAGAAAATGTTTTTCTTATTACAACGGACAAAGAAACCAAACATGGAAGTGAAGCTCTGGACAATAAGCATGTGGCAGTTAATATTGTTCTAGAAACAGAAAAGATCGGAATGATTAGAGGACTTCAAGTCAGTGCTGAAATAGAATGTATTGAGGCTTCTATCTTTTCGAAATATAAAAGAATTTACCTTAAGCGATTCCCTTACGCTGTATTAAAACAGAGTGACTTGTGGATTGTTAAACCCCAGCTAATGAAACTAACTGATAACCGACTGGGTTTTGGCAAGAAACTTATTTGGACTAATAATTAAAAAAGCGGAGGTTTTGTCCTCCGCTTTTTCTGTATATTATTACTGTTGTAATATTATTTGTTTAGTTCATTCCAAACTAATGCAGAAGCTCCTACGATAGCAGCACTACCTGATTTAAGCTCAGAAGGAAGGATACGAACTTTATTTTTGAAGATTGGAAGCAAGTGCTCTTCCATTGCTTCTTTGGTTGGGTTGAAGATATAATCTCCAGCAGCTGTTGGTCCTCCAAATAGGAAGATCGCTTCAGGGCTTAGGTGGTGAACAGTATCAGCTAAAGCTCTACCTAGGCGAATACCTGTACGGTGGAATGCTTCAATAGCGATCTTATCTCCATTCTCTGCAGCATCAAATACAGCTTTTGAGTCTAACTCATCAAAAGAATATTTTGTAAGTTCACTTCCGCCACCATTATAGTGTGCTAGAAGTTCGAAAGCAGTACGTTTGATACCTGGAGCTGAACAATAAGCTTCAAGGTGACCATTGATACCACAACCACATACTCTACCATTAGGAACTACAGTTGTATGTCCTATTTCACCAGCAAATCCATCATGACCATAAACAAGATCTCCGTTAACTACGATACCACTACCAAGACCTGTTCCTAGTGTGATCATAACGAAGTTTTTCATCTCTTTGGCTCCACCATATACCATCTCACCTATTGCTGCTGCATTGGCATCGTTTGTCAATGCTACTACTGGTAGCTCGAAACGTTTTTTGATAAGTTCTACTAGAGGCACTACTCCTTTGAAAGAAAGGTTTGGTGCATATTCAATGGTACCATTATAGTAGTTACCGTTTGGTGCACCAATACCGATACCTAAGATCTCGATTTCAGAACTTAGTTGTTTTACAGACTCGATCATCTCTTGAACGCTATTAGAAAGATCTGTAATGTATTTGTCAACGTCACCGTGACTTGGTGTAGGAATAGAGTTTTTAACTAAAACTTGTCCCATCTCATCAACAACTCCAAAAACAGTGTTAGTACCCCCTATATCAATACCAATTGCAACTTTTTTCATAATATTTTTCTTTTCTGTAAATTCTGATGTGTTATCATATTTGTTAAACCAAGAAGGGTTCTATTCTTCTTGACTAACAGAACAAATATAAAAATTAAATGACATATCTCATTCTAGATCTTCTGTTAAATAAAAGGATATTTGTAGATTGTAGCCTTAAATAATCATAATCTAAGCATAGAATAGGATAAGATGAAACATTTTCTTTTTGATATGGATGGTCTACTGTTGGATACAGAGTGGGCTTGGAAGAAGGCAATTATTATTGTTTTTGAGGAGTTGGTACCAAGATTTGATAGAAGTTTTTTTGATCATTTAAGTGGGAAAGGCATTTTTGATATAACAAAGGAATTTATTGACAATCATCAACTAGGGGCTTCCTCTTTAGAGGTTGGCAATGAGATTGTTGATATGGTTATTAACATGTTTGTTGCGACACCACGTATTATGTTAGGAGCCAAAGAATTTGTTCATAAAACAAAAGAAAAGGGGATTACCTGTTCGCTGGTTTCATCTTCTCCACGTAGAGTTATTGATGCTTTTCTTAAAGCCTCTATGATGAACGATACTTTTTTCTCGATTACGTCAGGAGATGATGTAGAGAGTGTGAAGCCAGCACCAGACATATATCTAAAAGCGATTCGTGAAATTGGGGTTTCAGAGAAAGATATTATCGTATTTGAAGATAGTATTCCAGGTGTATTAGCATCTAAAGCAGCCAAATTGCATACGATTAAAGTGAATTCAGAGAATGATTTTGATATGGGACAAGATCATAGCTTTGATTCTTTTCTTCAGATAGAATTGAATAATATTATTGGAATGTCTTTATAA
Source organism: Prolixibacteraceae bacterium (assembly GCA_025210775.1). Classification (GTDB taxonomy): domain Bacteria; phylum Bacteroidota; class Bacteroidia; order Bacteroidales; family Prolixibacteraceae; genus Halosquirtibacter. Next base: position 83,837 of record JAOARB010000015.1, on the reverse strand, counting down.
GAAAATAGACATCATGTTTTCATTATATAAAAAAAGGCCATTCATTGAAGAGTGGCCTTTTTTATAAGAATAAAATGAATTAGTCAACAGATTTAACCAATTGATTTAATTTTGTATAAGATTCATTCACAGACTCTAGGAAGTCATGAATAATGTCTCTATAATGTTTCTTTATTAATTTACGATTATTCTTTCCATCAGGATGGTTTGCTCTACGAATAAGATCACATCGACTATTGTCTAGTTCAATGATAATTTCCCATGCTGTTTTTTGAGTCTCTTCGTCATGGAATTCCATGTATAGAAAACAATCTTGGATTACCATATCTGTAACATAATCAATATCTTTTTTTAATCTTCTGATACTTGCCATAGCTAATACATTTTTAGTTGTAATCACTGAATTGTCTGTAGTCGAATTTAATAAACGATTCTGATTTATACAATATCAATTTTTATCTTTTTTGACATCTTTTTTCGGATCGTCTGGATCAACAATATCTTTAGTAAACTTAATCGGCAATGGTAGATCCCAGAATTTTTCATTATCCCAGTTGGATCTGATTTTCATTACCTCTTGATAATAAACAACACCTTCCGGCTGGATATGGTTCAATAGATCACCAGTATCCCATTTTCCGTTATCGTTTTGGTCAAAGATGGCCTTGATAAGGTATTTACCTGGTTTAACATAGAAGAATTCGATCTCTCCATCCTTTTCAATCCTTACCTCATTGGTTACAGTCTCTTCTTTATTGTTTTTAAGAAGTTGTATCAATGTAGGACCTTGCACGTTGGCTATAGACAATATGATTTTACCATAATAGTCATCTTTTCGCACATTAATGTTTGTTTCGAGCTTCTCGCTGTTCTCATTATAGATATTCTTTGTTGCAGCCGAGTCAACTTTTAACTGATATTTTTTCCCCGCTTCAAGTTTAAAATCAATAAAAAGTTTTCTGCGATTAAGCGTGTCATTTATGATGGTAAAATCAACAGGTACATCTACGGTATCTACTTTCTCTGTTAGTTGAATATTGGACTTGTTAAGGCCCTTGATAGGTTCTTTTGACAATAGATAGATATAGTCGTATGGGTTCACCGATGAGCTTGCATTTGTTTCCCATTTAAAAGAAGGGACTTCTTCTTTGTTATCTTTCACCTTACGTCTTCCTCTTTTTTTCTTTAATTTTTTCTTCTTCGGAGTCAGTAGTTCTAGTGTATCCGTCTGTACTTTGGGTTGATAAAGTGAATCAGGAACTGTATAGGTAACTGCCAGCATGATGGTATCATTCTGGTAGACTTTAGGGTCAGTAATCCAATAGTTTATAGAGTCGTTCTCTTCGTTTGCTTCTTTGTATAACCACTCGTCTAATGGTGTATCTACATTAATAGCTTCTAATTTGAAATTCTGATCAATAGCTTCTGTAAAAGCAATATAGAAGTGAGTAGAGTCGATTCGCTTATAATCATTCATTGATTGAAGCAATACTTTTTCTTGGAATTGAGAAAGCAATATTGGGTCTGGTGAATACTGGATTGTTCCTGACACCAATAATGTATCTAGACCTCTTACAATAGTATCCTTATCTGCCGTAAAAGAAGCTGACGGTTTCACTGTAGTAGGATAGAAAGCATATGGTTCACTGTAATTATTTAACTGATAGTCTCTGTTAAGATCCGAAACGGCATATACGCGATAGTTTTCTGAAGCGAGACCATCTACGATAAATACTCCTTCTTCATTTGTCTTCGCAACATAATCAGGACGATTTTTTATTGAAGCACTATCCGAAAGATCTTTGTATACAAAGACCGAGACATCTTTCAGTGGTTTTAGTGTAAATGCATCTCTAACCATTCCTGCAATACGAAGTGTATCTATTGATTCTCCCGTAGAGAAAGAGGTCCTAAAATTATACATCTTATTGCCCTCATTATTATCTGCAATGGCATCCTTAAAGTCCAATGTATAGGTAGTGTTCTGCAATAGGGTATCTTTAAATTGGATGATAAAAGATTTTCCTCTTGTTTTGATCTCTGGTTGTTCTTTAGGAGCAGGTGAGATAACCATCTTTTGGCGTAGCTCAGACATCGTGACAAACTCATTAAAGGTTACTTTAAATTCGTCTCCTTTAAAATTTGTCTCTCGAATATAAGGTTTCATTTCCACTATTTGTGGAGGAATGCTATCCTTATCACCTCCTGTAGGTTGTCCAATATTTGCACATGATGCAATAAGCAAAGAGTACAAAATTGAGATATATGCAATATATGAATGTTTGGTTTTCAATGTTTAAAGTTTTGATATGTGATTCTTAAGTAGTACAAATCTACAAAAAATAGGTTTTATTCTTTCTATATATATTTTCTGTTTAACGAATAAGCTATGCTTCTGTGATGATATGATTTCTATGGATACTTTGGTTGTGTCATAGATAAAATTGATATAATAAAATGAATAAAAGTGTAGATATATGTTAATAAGTATGTAGTTTTGAATGTAAATTATATGTTAGTTTACAATTCACACAGACAAAGCATCTTTTTATTAGAAAATAATTGATGTTCATTGTTAGGGAAGAAGATCTATGGTCTTCTTCCTTTTTTTATGGAATAAAAAGGTGTTAAAAAAAGCAAGTAAGTCAAGTTGTAGAGATTAAATACTTTTATCTTTGCCTCATTCCATTCAAGATATGTAAAACATATGAAAGTAGTTAATTTTCAATTAGAAGACTATTATACTATTCTACAATCCTTAGCAAAAGGGGAAGAGGTTATTGTAGAGCAAGATTCAGGACTATTACGTAGTTCTCATTTCTTCTATAGCAATCTTTTTCCTTCCTCTTTAGGTGAGATTGCAAATAGTCGTAATTTGATAAAAGAGATTCGTAAGCAACGACATTTGTCTCCCTTTCTTATATTACCACAAAGAGTGGTTTCTTTTCATCACTCCTCTTTTAAATCAAAACTTTCTTCTTCTAGCTATCAATTGTTCCTAAGTGAAACAGATGATGAAGAAGCTTATACGTTAAGGTCTGAGAAATTAAAAGGCTTTGATGACTTTGATTTTTCTTCTTTTCCATACGCTACCTTATCAACGGAGTATCGAGTTGATTGGAGTAGATTATTAATTCTACTGCTACGTCAATTAGATCATCTAGGGGCTAAAATAGAGGTTGCGCAAGACGATGCCACCCAATTAAAAGAGAACTATAAAGACGCTTTGGGGAGTCCTATTGTTGTTTCTGGAATAGCAGTGCCATCCCCATTGTATATCCGTTTTGAACAATCTGTTATAATGATCATACCTCAAGAAGAGGACTCGGTTATGGTAGGAATAGATGGGGAATGGACCAAAGAAATGGAGTCTAGTTTAAGGAAATTCTATGGTAATCTTTTTGATGATAACCTAATCTCATTATTAGAGCAAGGAAAAGGGAAAATTTCACTGCTACCAAAGCATATGTTAGGTGTTGATTTCGATCTTAAAAAGACGATGGAACTGTTACAGCAGATTACAGAACCTTCTCTGTCTATTTGTGACAATGCACCTTCAATACGAGAGCTTATTGCTCAATGCGATCGAAAGTATGATATGTACAAAGAAGTCAATAGTTCCAGAAGTTTAATGAAACACTATTTCTATCGTTATGGGAATGATACCGATGAAATTGCAGAAATAATATATGAGAGAATGGGAAGTATTGATCGCTCAAATTTGCCTAAAGCATGGCAGGAAGCTGAAAGAATATTTCAAGAAAGAAATGAATTCAAAAGATAGTTCCTGATTCATTTACTATAAAGCATAGAAAAGGGTTCATCTCTATTGAAAAATAGAAATGAACCCTTTTGAATTACTATATTATTCTACTGTTACTGATTTAGCCAAGTTTCTTGGTTGATCCACATCACATCCTTTGTTTAATGCAATATGATAAGCCAATAACTGTAGAGGAATGACATTGATAAGTGGCGAAATTGCTACGTGACAATTTGGTACTTCAATATAATCATTAACCATCTGCTTAAGGTTATGATCGTCTTCGTTTAGAATGGCAATCACATTTCCTTTTCTTGCTTTTACCTCCTGAATGTTACTAACCACTTTTTCGTAGTAATGATCTTTTGGAGCTACTGCAATCACTGGTAGGTTGTCGTCTACAAGCGCGATTGGTCCATGTTTCATCTCTCCTGCTGCATATCCTTCAGCATGGATATATGAAATCTCTTTTAGCTTTAATGCTCCTTCTAAGGCCACAGGGAAAAGATATCCACGTCCTAGGTATAGTGCATTAATCGCTTCGCTATATTTGTCTGCAACCGAACGGATCTTATCTTCTTTCGATAGAGCGATACGTACTTTATTTGGAACTTCAATAAGCTCTTTGATCAGGTTCTCGTATTCTGCTTGCTCGATAGTTCCCTTCTCTTTTGCAATTTGTAGTGCCATCAAAGTAAGCACTGTAACTTGTGCCGTAAATGCTTTGGTTGAAGCTACTCCAATCTCTACTCCAGCGTGGGTATATACCCCTGCATGTGTCTCTCTTGGAATACTAGATCCAACAACATTACATACACCCAAGATGATTGCTCCGTCTTCTTTTGCTTTTTTAATTGCAGCTAGAGTATCTGCTGTCTCTCCACTTTGAGAAACGGCGATGATCACATCTCCTTTGTTGATAACAGGATTTCTATAACGGAATTCTGATGCATATTCAACCTCTACAGGAATCTTACAATATTCCTCAATCAAATATTCTGCTACCAGTCCAGCATGCCATGATGTACCACAACCTAGAATAATGATTCTTGGTGCTTTGATTAAATCAGACATTACATCCATTAGTCCACCTAGCTTAATTGATTTGCCATCCGCAGAGATTCTCCCTTTGAATGATTGCTCAATAGTTGTAGGCTGCTCATAGATCTCTTTCAACATAAAGTGATCATAACCCCCTTTGTCTAGTTGATCTACATCTAGATCTACCTCCTTGATCTTAGGAGTAACAGGATTGTTGTCAATTGTTTTAAGAGTAAAACTGTTTCTCTCAATGATTGCAATATTATAATCTTGCAAATAGATCATTTGGTTGGTGTACTCAATCAATGGAGTTGCATCAGAACCAATAAAATATTCATGATCTCCTACTCCAATAACAAGAGGACTACCTTTACGAGATGCAACCAATCTTTTTGGCTCATCATCACTCATTACGATAAGTCCATAGGCTCCAACCACTTTATTTAGTGCAATACGTACAGCCTCTTCAAGACATGGTGTCTCCATTTGAAGATAGACGTACTCCACTAGGTTCGCAAGAACTTCTGTATCTGTTTCTGATTTGAACTCATACCCTTTCTCAATAAGACGCTCTTTAATCTGAGCATAGTTCTCAATAATACCATTATGTACTAGAGTGATCTTACCATTCTGAGATTGGTGAGGGTGGGCATTGCTATCACTTGGTTCTCCGTGAGTCGCCCAACGTGTATGTGCAATACCAATATTACCATCTAGCTTCTCTCCAGCTACATGTTTCTCAAGGTTTGCAATCTTACCTTGTTTCTTGAAGATACGTGTTGTACCATTAGAAAGTGCGATTCCAGAAGAATCATAACCTCTATATTCAAGTCTTTTTAGTCCGTTAATTAGAATTGGAAAGGCGTCTCTCGCACCTATATATCCTACAATTCCACACATAAGCTAATAATTTATTTAGGGTTGGTGTGACATGAAAAAGCAAAGAGGGATTGTCACAATGTAATAAGGGCCCTACATCTCACATCTTGGAGAAATAGAGCCCTCTAAATATTTTTATTTTGTACTCTCTAAATTTCCTTTTTTAGTATATAGTATTTCTAGTTCAATACCTTTCTTGCTATCGTTACTGAAAAGTACTGCTCTTTCTGTACTACTTACTCTGTAATAAGGAATTACATAAAGAGGGTTGTTGTCTTCTTTGTCATGCATATAGTCTGACACATATTTGGTAAGATTAAATACATATGCACCAATTGTTTTATCAAACGTACCTGCAATATACTTTCCGTTCTCGCTATCTCTTAAATCTCCATCTTCCGAATCTTTAGAGTTATAGCGTAAAGTAATTGTAGAAGGTAAAGCCAAAGTTTTATGGTCCGAAGCTAGAGTATCAACATATAAATTTAGACGAGCTTTATTGATAAAGATTTTGTCCTCATTACTTGTATTATCATCCCCTGGTTTTATCCACCCATTTTGGTCTACCCATAGATCTTTTAGCTCATCCAATTTATTTAGTTTAACAACCGAACGAATACCTTCATTAGGCTGAACAAATAAATGTTTTGATGTGCTTCTGTCATTTCCTAGCTCTTGCTCTAATGCAGTCCCACTATAGTCATGAGTCATCTTAGGAACAGTAGCTGAATATTCTGTTGAATAAAGAGAAATAGTCTTTTGAACTGTCTTAGTGTCGTTTGGATCGTCCGTACTGTCGTCCGAAACCTCTGTCTTAGCATAGATGATCATACGTGTGCGTAGATCAACAGTATAGCTAGATGAACCTACTTTTGTAGTATACTTTTTATTGGTCTTAATTAAAGCACCCTTACGATTTCCAGGAATGGCTTGAGGCTCAATGTATATTCCTTTAAGCTCTTGGATCAGATATTTATTATCGTCAAAGACCAAATGACCATCATCTGTTTTTTTATCCCAAAGGCTTAGTACTTTATTTGCATAATCAGCTGAAACAGGAATACGTAGAACTTGAGTCAGTGTATCTTTATCTGTTTTGATACTAAGATGTGGTTTTAGAGTTCCTGTTCCAATAATATTGTCTGATGCCAATGAAGAGACATCAAAAGAAGACATATACGCCTTATCTTTAAAGAGGTCACTGTTCAGCTCCTTTACCGTAAAAGTTTGTGGAGTTAATGTATCCCCATAAACAGAACGATAGGCTACAAGAAGGACTGCAGAATCCAATTTAGATGTACCATTCACTTCTGGTTTTGAAATTAATCTAAGTTGGGTTGCTATAGCTCCTGTTGTTTGCCCAAATACAGGGTCATTGAGCGTACCCAATATCACCCCACTAGGCTCATCGACACGAATAGGAGAATCTTTCTCATAATATGAGTCTGATGAAGTCTTGTCTGTAATGGATACAACAGTGATTTGTTCGTTAGGTGGAATAATATCCATCCCTAAACTACCATTCTTTTCTTGACAGGCTACAAAAGCAAATCCTGTTATAAATGCAAATAACAGGATTTGAACTTTGGTTTTAATATTATGTATAGTCTTCAAAGTTATTTCCGTTTTTAAAATTTATTCGGCGGAATTTAGTAAAAAATTGTCATAAAATGAGTTAAATGCCTCGACATATTTTTCTTCATCCTGGAATCCTAGGAACGGTTTTCCTGAAGCTTCAATATATTTCTCAAGATCTTCATTGATGTTTTCACTACCTTTGATGATACCGTCAACGTGATCTACAATAAGCTTATTGAAGTTTACGTACGTTGGCTCATCAATGTGTGAAAGAACGTCTGCAGGGATCTCATCTTCCATCAATTTTTTCTTCAATTCTTTGTCTAGTGGAGTTTCAAACTCTGAAGAGAATGGAGAATAAACGATTTTTGTGTCTGCAAATAATGGGTTGTCTTTGTACATGTGTTTCAAGAATACAGCTACCAATCCAGTAAACCATCCTTGACAGTGGATTACATCTGGTGCCCATCTTAATTTGATCACTGTTTCAAGAACTCCTCTAGCAAAGAAAATAGCTCTTTCATCATTGTCTTCAAACTCTTTCCCTTCTTTATCTACCAGTGTAGCCTTCCTTTGGAAATAATCTTCATTGTCGATAAAGTATACCTGCATTCTTGCTGCTTGGATAGAAGCCACTTTGATAATCAATGGGTGGTCTGCATCATTTACAACTAGATTCATCCCCGATAAACGGATGACTTCATGAAGTTGATTTCTTCTTTCGTTAATGCATCCAAAGCGAGGCATAAAAGTACGGATCTCTTTTCCATTCTCTTGTATGCCTTGTGGTAGGTTTCTTCCGATCTTAGATAATTCCGTTTCAGGTAGGTATGGTGTTATTTCCTGAGAGATAAATAGAACTTTTTTCTTTTCCATTTCAATGTCAAATTTATGGCACAAATATAGTGAAAAAATGACAATGAATCAACGATTTATTGTTAACCTCCATTATTTGAAACCATCTATACTTTTTTGGGTGTAATAATTTTTGTTACTTTGTCCCCTCGAATAATGAATATCCTTGTTGCTTGACTATCAGTCTTAAACGGGTGATTCTTTATTTGTAACAGATCGTTTTTTATAATATACGAAATGAGGATCGAGAAGACCAAAGAATCCATGATGGCTTTTCTAGAAGAAAAGCGTGGAAAAGGAACGATTGGATTTGTTCCAACTATGGGAGCTCTGCATGAAGGACATTTATCTTTAGTGCGTCGCTCTGTGAAAGAAAATGACTGTACCGTAGTGTCAGTTTTTGTAAACCCTACACAATTCAATAATCCAGAGGATTTGAAAACCTATCCTAGAACCTTAGACGCAGATGTTGAGCTACTTAAGGGAACAGGGTGTGATTTGGTTTTTGCTCCTTCTGTAGAGGAGATGTATCCTGAACCGGATCAAAGAACTTTTGATTTTGGAGATCTAGAAACAGTGATGGAAGGAGCTATGCGCCCTGGTCACTTTAATGGTGTTGGACAAGTCGTAAGTAGATTATTTGACTATGTTCGCCCTGATCGTGCTTATTTTGGCATGAAAGATTTCCAGCAAGTTGCAGTGATCAAAAAACTTGTTGAGTTGTTAAATATGAATGTAGAGATTGTCTCTTGTGACATTATTCGAGAGAAAGATGGATTGGCTAAAAGTAGTCGAAACCTTCTTTTGACTGCCGAACATAGAGAGATAGCCCCTTTAATTCATCAAGCAATGAAACAAGCGGTAGCGGAACATCAAACCCAAACTGTAAAAGAGACTATTCAAAAAACTATTGATGTAATCAATGAGTCTCCATTATTAGAAGTGGAGTACTTTTCTATTGTAAACGATCGTACGCTGCAGCCTATTGAAAAATGGGAAGAGGCAATGTCACCTGTTGGATGTATTGCCGTACAGGCCGGTGAAGTACGATTGATCGATAATATTGTTTTTAAATAACGCAAGACTAAAGAAAATAGCGATGCAAATTCAAGTATGTAAATCTAAGATCCACCGTGCAAAGGTAACGAATGCCGACCTTAACTATGTTGGTAGTATTACTATCGATGAGGATTTAATGGATGCTGCTAATCTAATTGAGAACGAGAAAGTTCAAATTGTTAATGTTAATAATGGTGAACGTCTCGAGACTTACTGTATCCGTGGAGAAAGAGGATCAGGAGAGATCTGTTTGAATGGCCCAGCTGCTCGTAAAGTGGCTATGGGAGATATTGTAATTATTATCTCTTATGGATTGATGGACTTCGAAGAGGCTAAATCATGGAATCCAACATTGGTTTTCCCTGATGAAAATACCAATGCCATCTTATAAGGAAGATTAAGGTTTTTTATAATAAATAAGTGATAGCGAATACGATGTAAAAAGTATTCGCTATTTTTATGTCTATACCTCTTATTAAAATCAGTGAAGTGATATGGCTAAAATTAAACATACTTTTGTTTGTCAAAGTTGTGGGGTAACCTCTCCTAAATGGGTTGGAAAATGTAATTCTTGTGGGGAATGGAACACCTTTGTAGAAGAGATCGTTGCTCCAAAAAGTAGTGCCAAAGCGGCGATTCCTGCTTCTGCTTCTGTGGAGGCCAGACCATTCAAATTGTCTGAAATTAGCATCAGAGAGTCCGATCGTTTGAATACCAATAACGGTGAACTGAATCGTGTCCTTGGTGGTGGTTTTGTGCCAGGTGGAATAACCCTACTTGGAGGGGAACCTGGTATTGGGAAATCAACCTTGGTGCTTCAAGTGGCCTTAAGTATGAAAAATAAAAAAGTTCTCTATGTCTCAGGAGAAGAGAGTCTTCAGCAGCTTAAGTTAAGAGCCATGCGTTTGAAACAAGATAATGAAGATTGTGTGTTTCTAAGCGAAACAAGTATGGAGAAGATCCTTTTTCATGTCGATAAAGAGAAGCCAAACTTTCTTATCATTGATTCCATCCAAACCGTGGTCACTGAGATGCTAGATACTGCGGCGGGAAGTGTCGGCCAGATACGTGAATGTGCAAACATGATCCTTAAAACGGTGAAACCACTACAAATACCTACCCTTCTGATTGGACATATCAATAAAGAAGGTTCTTTGGCTGGTCCTAAAATATTAGAACATATTGTCGATACGGTATTGCAATTTGAAGGCGATAGAAACCATCTTTTTCGTATCCTAAGAAGTTCGAAAAACCGTTTTGGGTCTACCTCAGAACTAGGAATATTTGAGATGGAACAGACCGGACTTAGAGAGGTGATCAATCCTTCCGAGCTGTTGCTTTCTAATCAAGAGATGCAGCTTAGTGGTACTTCTGTGGCTTGTGTACAAGATGGAATGCGTTCGTTTATGATTGAGGTGCAAGCCTTGGTCTCTTCTGCTGCCTATGGTACGCCTCAGCGCTCTTCTACGGGCTTTGATATACGTCGCTTGAATATGTTGTTGGCGGTACTCGAAAAACGCGCTGGATTTCGCCTAATGGCCAAGGATGTCTTTCTTAATATTGCGGGTGGAATTAAAATCCAAGATCCTGCGATGGATTTGGCCGTAATCACCTCGGTGCTCTCTTCAAGTTTTGATTTGGCTATTGATTCAAGGTGTTGTTTCGCTGGTGAAGTTGGGCTGACAGGCGAGATCCGACCTGTAAATCGTATTGAACAACGAATCATCGAAGCCGATAAATTGGGATTTAGACGCATCTATGTTGCCGTAACAAATCCTTCAAAATTGAAAAGCCTAGGATTGAATATTGAGATCCAAGTGGTTCGTCGTATTGAAGAACTGGTGAAATCTCTTTTTGCAGGCTAAAATAAAATCTAATCGGTTGTATTGTCAAGAGTATGTCCGTAAAGAATCACATAGGTTAAATAAAGGGTTTGTCCATGGTTTGTCCATGGAGCAACCATGGACAAACCATGAAGGAAGTACCTTTAAATCCTACTTTTAACAGGTCTTTTTTTTGTTGAGATAGAGATGTTTTTCAGAAGAAAGAGAATGGCTCCAAAGATGTGGACCCTATCTAAAGAAGTCAAGAAACCTCAGTTTAAAGAACAATAAAAGATCGATCCTCTTTGTGCGACTAATATTCTTGGATTAGAACCTTAGTGTTGGTTGGATATTTTCCATACCATCCCAACAAAGAAGGTGCGTAATGTATAGTAGCTGTCGTAGCTTTGTGAGAAGTCTTTGTCATAATATATACTGGCTACGTTCTTTTGATTTAAAAGATTGTTGACCGTTGCAAAAAAGACAAATGTTTGTCTTTTCCATGTTGTATATTGGCTTATATTAAGATCAAAACGTTGGTAGTTATTATGTCTTTTTTCGTTGAAATTGGTTGAATATATTGGATAGTATACGCCATGATCTATACCATGATCTACGATGGGAGTATAAGGAATCCCTTCTCTTGTTTGATAGGATAGCGTACAAGAGAAGCCTTTCGGAGTTTGGTATTGAAGGGAACTTTTTACTAAATATTGAAGGTCCTTCTTTCCCGTATACTCTTTCTGCTCCACAAATATTTTCTGGTCTATCCAAGAGTTGGAAATTTTCCACTGCCAACGTTCTCCGATGGTTTGTTTAAAAGAGAGTTCAGCCCCTTTGATTGTTTGATGATCGATAGGTGTCTTATACAAAATGTAATCTCCCCCCTTCTCTTTCTTGTAATATACGGCTGCTTCTAAAGTCGTTCTGTCGTTATGGTAACTGTAATCTAGGGAGTATTGGCGACTCTCTTGTTGTTCAAACGACTTGTTGTAATAAGAGCAAGGTAGAAAACTGAAATATTTACCTCCGCTAATCAAGATATGGTGATGACGTGCAGGCTCGATGCTTACTGAAGATTGGAAAGCAGTATAATCTTGGTTTTCGTTGTAGGAAAAAGGTTTTCTTACACCTAAGCTCATGGATATTTTCTCTGATAGATCGATATTGGCATAGCCATAGATCTCCCCTCTTTTTTGTTTTAGATCGACCACCTCTTTCTTTCCTGGGATATCTGGAAGTGGAACAAAACCATAAGGAGGAATAAGGTCATCAGACTGATATTTTTGTATCTGATACGATGTTCCTGTTTGTAGCGATAGCCAATGGGTCGCTAAATAGGTTAGGTCGCCACTAACAAACCAGTCTTCTGTAAAAGTATCAGAATAGAGTTCTCCGGATTGGTAGTCTTTGTTCGATTGATCATATCCTAGATGTAACGATGCTTTCCATTTTGATGAAGCAAAAGAGATGGCTTGGACATTAAACCACCTTCTGTTTTGGCTTTCTACTTCCCCTGTATAGTTGGCTTGATGGTCTATCCCACTATATTTTTCATTGATATAATATTGGTAAATACTATAGTTCCATTTAGGTGCAATTTTAATGTTGCTATAGATTCCCATATCTGTAGCATAGAAAGCATTGAGATCTGGTAGTTGTTCTTTGTGTAGCTCTTTATATAGATCTGAGAATTGACGATTGCCGTATGCATGGACAAAGGTGTTGTCTCCTTTAATCCTTTTAGACAAAAGGAATCCTGTGTTTAGTAACCCTGCTGAGAGTTGTAATTGGTCTTTTTCTAGTTTGTCTTGTGTTTGAATATCGATCATCCCCGCACTACTATTTCCGTGGGTCAATGGCGGATTACTGGCATAAACAAACTGTTGTTTGATGAGCTCGGTATTGAAGATACTAAAGAATCCTTGGTTGTCTAGGTTGCTAGAGCGAACAGGATTGTAGATAGGCACGCCATTAAGAAACACCCTACTTCGAGTGGCATCACTTCCCCTTAAGGATGGATTGGCTGTCTCATCTGTAGAGGTAGAAGCGGCCATTTGAGCCACAGCCTTCAGAGGGTCTCCTTGTGCAACAGGATCGAGGTAGATCGAGATGCGGTCTATCTTTTCCACCGCAAATTTCTTTGATATTGGATCTTGTGCAGATATTCTAACTTCTTTGATATGCTGGATGTCCTCTTTTAGTATTATATGGATCTCCTTTCCCGCTTGAAGCTGGCTAAATGGTATTTTTTGTGATATATAGCCAATGTATGAAAAGATCAGATGGTCTCCTTCTTGTCCTCCTTTGATATTGAAATTACCGTTGAAATCGGTTACTGTACCCTTGGTTGGAGAGGTGGAGAAATAGACATTCACTGCAAATAGTGGTTGTTGGTTTTTATCCACGACAGTTCCATTCCACTGTTCTTGTGCCCAAGAAAATAGGGTCATTAAAGAGAATAAACAGGTATAGAAGAGACGATTTCTTTTCATGGTTCGATGGAATTAGAACAATATCTTAAAAGTATACATTGGAAAGAATTGTTTTTGATAATAGGTGATATAGTTGCCTGTTTCAGGCTCATATCTTTGATAATCTATATTTTTATGATTGGTTAGATTCTGTAGATCTACAGCAAATTCGAGATAGACATTGGATAAATTCTGTCGGTAATATAACTTTAGATCACTCCTGAAATAGTTGTCGTATCTTGGAATATATGCTTGGTCATAGTTGTAGATAACCTCATTTTTTTCCTGAGAAAGAGTTTCGTTCACAGGTATATATGGTCTTCCTCCCGCTAAAGATATTTTCATGTCGGCTCCGATGGCAAATGTTCGGCTGGTCCATAATTCATATCCCATTAGACCATTTAGCATGTATGAAGCATCAAAGGCACTGTTTCTCCATTTCCCATCTGCTGCTGTATAGCGAGATTTGAAAATGGAGCCAGTAACCATATAATAGTAGTTATGATGAAGGAATTTCTCAACGGTTATTTCTATTCCATAATTCTCCCCTTTTCCTTTGTTGACAAGATTACCTTTGGCTGGGATATAATCCTCGGCTCCTGTATTGATGATCGAAAAGATGGAGTGGCTAGCGTTTTCAACAGGTATTTGATATAGGTGTTGATAATAGGCCTCCGCTTTGAATCGGATGTTTTCTCCAATCTGTTGATCGTAGGAAAGAACATAGTGATTTGCTTTAGAGAAATCTAGATCTTTATTCTTTTGTTCCACCTTCTGAGGGCTCGTATGGCTTTGGGTAAAATAGGTTGGAATAGGTTGCATCTGTGCATGTTGCCCATATGCAAAAGAGAGACTGTTGCCTGCTCCTAACTTAAGACGTAATGCTGCTCTAGGCTCCAAACTATAGGACTTATTGTATAGAAAATATTGTAAATTCATCCCCAATGTAGCACTTAAGCTAGGGGTAATCTGATAGGCATCTTGTGCATACATTCGTAATAAATGGAGCCAGTCATTTGCATCGGTAATGACATTAAAATCTTTGTTCCAGTCTAATCCTTTTTGATTTAAACGTGCATCATAACTGTCCCATTTGATCCCTGCTCTAAATAGATTTCCAGAGAAACTATTGTATTGGTATTTAAGCGCAGCAGCGTATTTCTTTTGGGTGGAATTCTCATCCCATTCGATCTGTTTTATGTCTGTCTTACGATCGAAACTCTCGGAATAAGTTTTTATGCTGTTGTCCAGATAAGATAGATTCAACTGCAATTTGCTGTGTCTGGATGCTTTACAGTCGAATCGCATACCTTGAAAAGCCATGTCTGAACTCGTTTCTAGGTATTGACCACGAGAAGCTTTTAAATCCTTTTTGGTGTGGTCGTCTCTTGTAAACGCACTGGTTCCTACTAATGTCAGAAACGAAAGGTCTAATTTCTTTGATAATGGGATAGATACTTTGGCTGTAAGATCTTGGTACTTAGGATCAATACCAGTGTTGATCCCCATTTTACTTAACAGGTCCAAGAATGAGTAGCGGTAGCATAACATATAGCTACCGGCTTCTTTCTTTTTAGAGAAAGGCCCTTCTGCTCCTAATTCGAAACCATTCCATCCCATCTGTCCCCAAAATTGATGGTGGCTTTGGTTTCCTTTTCTAATAGAGAGATCAAACACTCCAGAGAGTGCATTCCCGTATTCCGAAGGGAAGGCTCCTGTCAGAAAGTCGGAGTTGGCCATTAAATTCATGTTTAGAAGGGTTACTCTATTCCCGGTTAGTCCTATTCCACCATAGTGGTTAGGGTTTGGTATTTCGTAGCCTTCTAATATCCATTGTACACCAATGGGAGAGTTCCCTCTAATAATAATGTCGTTGCGTTCGTCTTGTGCCGCATTTACACCAGCATAGCTCTGGGCCATGCGAGCAGGATCTCCTAGTGTCCCTGCATATTTGTTTGCCTCGTCAACAGAGAATGTTCGTCCACTAGCATAGACCATCTTGTTTTGAGGTGTCTCTTTGTGTAGCGGTGCGGTGATTTTTACCTCTTCAAGTTTATGTCGATCTTTTGGTGATAGGTATACCATCACATGCTCTTCACGAGCAGAGTTGATCAAGATATATTTTTGTTGAGAATAGTAGTTTAGATGAGAGAGTTTAATCTCCTGTCTTCCGATAGGGCTTTTGATTTTAAAATAGCCCAACGAATCGGAGGTGGTACCATCGCCCGAAGGAGAGGACAGTTGAATGTATGCCCCTTCAATAGGGGTCATGGTGTTTTCATCTAATATTTTACCAGTAATGTATTGTGTATACTCTGCCCCCTTTTTTTGAGAGTAACCCATGATTGGTAATAGTAGATATAGAATGAATGCATAACTTCCTCTTCTTCTCCCTCTTCTTGTCATATGCTATCAAAATCGTTAAAACGGTAATTGTTTGGAAATCTATTTTTTGCTTCTTTGTAATATTCTTTGGCTTTCTCTTCTTCTTTGGTCTCTTTGTAAAGACGTATTAGAAGTTCATAGGCCTCTTTTTCTCCCCATGACGGCATAAATGGATTCGAAAGAGCGGTATGGCTATATTGAATGGTCTTTTTTAGATTATCAATAGCCTTCGAGTTATTACGCATGTTTTTTGGTGTGTAGTACTCGTGACTTCCTTTGACGTAGTAGCCTCTTGGGTTTTTAGGATCCAATTTAATAGCCTTAGAGGCACATTTCTGTGCTTCTTTGGAGATAAATATGGCACTGAACTTATTGTATCGAATACTGAAACTTCTCATCATACCTAATAATGCATAGGTCTCAGAGTTCTTCTTGTTGGTCTTCTCTAGGGTCTCTATCCCATCTTTTAAAGTCTTCTTTCCTTCGCTTGATCTATCAGTGAAATCTTGTAGAATCGAGGTGTAGTATTGAACATATCCTTGCCAATAAAGATTGATATCTACAGGATGTTTCTGATATTCTTTTTGAAGATCTTTTAAAATGGTATTTAGTTCTTTCTCGTCCTTTACGCTAAAGCAATAGCCTACGATACTATCTACTCTCGATTGGATATTTAAGAGTACGGATAGTGGTTTTTGATCGTTTGTTTGTGGTTTATCGGTACTATTCCCAAAAGATAGAAGTGTGGTACCTAAAAACAGAATAAGTAATGCTATTGATTTATTTCGAACCATGATAAGTTAGATTAGATGGGGTACATATTTGGTTAAACTGATTACCAAAGTAGCCCATAATATAAAGTGAATATACCATTGAATAGAGAATTGATGCTTTTTAATGATGGCATCATAGTCTTTCTTAGTGGGTATTGTTTTGATCAGTTTATGTATCTTATGATCAATTATTGCAATGGTGAAATCCGAATAAAAAGGATTGGTCTCGGTTGATATCTGGATAATAAATGCCCACGTAATGAAATCGTAAGAGGTCCATCCTATAGACCAACATACTGTTGCCCATACAAGGGTAGAGAAGAGTCCAGCTAGTAGATAGAAATATTTCTGAAATTCATTTCTAGGTCGCTCTGCCGAAACATAAAAATGGGGATATGGCTTCGATTTAAAACCATATCCATCAATTGTTAATCCAAGTATCTTTGCCGCCAATGCGTGGCTCATCTCATGAAGAAACAGAAGAATTGATATGACGAGAAATACTTTTATTGCAATCATCTACTATATTTAATTTTTTTGAACAGAAATGAGAAAAATACAATCGGTAATGAGACCCAAAGCATTAGGCTAATTGAAAAGACCCCTTCTCTTAGCAGTTTAAGAACAGCATTCAGTGGAAGGATGTTTGCAATTGTACTCATTACAGTATTAAATTCACCTACAACATAAAAGGCATTACTGGTGAATAGAATGATGAAATAGATTAGATTCATCATGCTAAAACTAGACTGCTGCTTCAGACTTAAGAAGGTGATGCATAAACCAAAGAAAGAGAATGCGGTAACACCACAAACAATTCCTAATAATATTCGACCTGCTTCAGGTAAAGTTGGTAGATAGCCAAACCCGATATAGGAGGTGATAGAAAGAAGCATGAAAGTCATGCATAACATAAATACTCTGTTTATGATCAATCCCATAAAATGGTACAGAATATTAAATGGCATCTTTCTAAGAAAATGCAAAAGTCCGTCGGTGTAGTAGTCTTTGATGACTGGTCCTACTGCAAATAGTCCATCACTGGCAATGGTGGAACCAAGTACTCCAGTAAAGATAAACGCCACATATTCCATGTCTCCTTGTGCCCATAAATTGGAGAAAACAAGAAATAGAAAAATAGGAAATACAAGCGAGAAAAAGACCGATTGCTTTACCCTTAGTGATGCTTTTAATTGATAGTATACCGAATAGAAAAAAATCTTTGCCATAATTATCTCTTTTTATTGCCTTCGAAAAGATAGGCATCGATGATAGATACATCTTGTATTGAGTAGTTCATTCCAAGTGTCTTGACTAATTCCATTCCTCCATTCTCAGGAGACTTTAGAATATGAATCTCATCTTCTAAGATGTAATGGTCAGTCGACTCTAGCTCTATTTCCAACTCCTTGTTTAAAGCCCCTTTGTTGATGACTACTTTCTTGTTGTCGAAATGAGATAGAATATTCGATGGTGAATCTACGGTTCCAATAATTTTGCCTTCGTGGATAAAAGCCACTTTGGTTGCAAGACTTTGTACCTCTTTCCAATGGTGTGTTGAGAAGAAAATGGTCTTACTCTCTTGACGTAGCGTCTTCCACATCAGATCAATCATCGGAGGATCTAGATTTGCAAAAGGCTCATCTAGAATTAAAAGTTCCTTGGGGGTTAATACAGCAAGCAGTAGACAAACCCTTTTCTTTTCTCCATGAGAGAGTTCTCTGATTAATGATTTTCGTAGTTTGTCTAACTGAAACAGACGGAAATATTTCTTCTCTGCCTCTTTGAATGAGGTTTTATAAATCGCACAAAAGTAACGAATCGTTTCCTCTACTGTAAACATCAAAAATAGAGGAAGTTTATCGTAAACTACCCCTACATTTTGGAAATTACTTCCGAGATCTTCATGATAAGATATCTCCCCAGAAGATGGGGCGATATCTTTTAGAATATTGTCAATTAAAGTTGATTTTCCAGATCCATTAATCCCAAGAAGAGCAAAGATGTCGCCTTCTTCTACCGCAAGGTCTATTCCTTTTAGGATCTCTTTATTCTGAACTTTATATGATAAATTGTCAACGTTAAGAATCTTTTTCATGACACTCTTCTTGTTTTATTTTTCCACCAATGACAATGATATTATTGATCGACTCAAAGACTCCATCTACATCTAAGAATTCATTGACTTTGTCGTCTAGGTATCCACCTAGTATGCAAGATCCTAGATCTAATGCTTCTCCAAGAAGAGAGACTGTTTGTGCAACTTCGCCACTTTCTTGTAACATAAAACGGTAACCACGATCACCATATTTGATGATCGAACGTTCTACTACTCCTGTCACAAGCATGACCATCGATGCGTCTCTTATCTGTACGTAAGGCTCCGCCTGAATGATCCCAGCTAGAGTGTCTTTGAAATCCCCCTCTTTAAGACATTCTAACTCGTTGAGATCCGTTCTGTAGTGATAGAGCCCTGATGGAATATGTGAATTCTGGATAACCACATACATCTCTAGTGGAAATAGACCTCCTCCTGAAGGAACATTACGAAGTCCCATATGGGCTTCTCTTCCTACATTGTAGAGCTCCTGTGAGTTGTTAACCCCATAAGATTGGTATAGCAAAGTGGTGATCTCACTTAATGAAATCTTATACGTAGGGTTGTAGTTTCTAACACTCCTACGTTGGTTTAACGTTGCTACCAACTCTTTTTGAGGAACTGTATCTTTATAATCGTTTAAATCTACTCGCTTCGTTCCAGGATAGCATTTGTATGGTTGGTATGCTCTCTTATTGACAAAGGGATTGTTGAACCCCATGATCTTTTGTCCTTCTACTCTAGCCGAGTGTGACGTGAACTTACTATTCTCGTGATATAGCAATGCAAGAGAGTCCTCGATGTTTCGTCTCCCATACATGCATCCATCTTTTTCAAGATATTTATTTTTAATCTCTTTGATATTCATAGTTCTTTTGGCTTTTATGGGAATGGATGAGGAAATGTATTTAGATTCTCAAAATCATTGGATGTGTACCCCATCTCTTTAGGTACCTCATACAAGCGTTTCCCTCCATGGTAATACATTAAGTAGGCTCCTGCAAGTTGAATTAATTGCGGTATAAATACTTTAATGCTGTAAAAACCCAATTGACGTATGTCTGGTGTGGTAAGATCTTTTACAAGAACGTTGTACCCCTTCTTTTTTAATGTCTTAACAATCTTACGGATGGTTTTGATGTCATCTGTAGGAAGGGCTTCATTGAAATCTATTTCGAATGTCTCTGGTGCTTTGGTCCAACGATCAAATTCACCCCAAAGGTCTTGTCTTTTGACATAAAATAATGAGTGATCGTCGAAATCAAATAATTTTGAGAAATCATTGTCTGGATTCCAATCTTTTCTTTCGTCTAGACTGTAGCGGAAATATGGTACCGCTTGTCCAACTTCTTGAATGGTCTTCTTTACGGCCTCTCCAAAGGTCATACGTGATGCTCCTCCGATGGCTACAAATTTTCCAAATTCGGCTTCACCAAAGCAAAGACCAAATACAGATGGTACGCCTAGATCGTAGGTCATGTTGAAAAAATGCCACTCGTAATTGGTTGGGAAATTCTCATCAATGTATTGTTGAATATCCTCTGAAATAACAATTTTCGGTGGTACAATCTTTTGTGACCAGCTGATTACAAAACTATCACGCTCTAGAACTTCTAGTAAGCCTGTTAGTATTGCTTTGTGGTAGTCTGTATGTGCTGCCAATCCTGTTGAAGTGTTCATTGTGATATACTTCGGATCTTTTTGGAATGGCATATATAGAAATTGCCCAGGAATCCACTTCTCTTCACCATCGGTTAGATCGTGAGTCGGAAACCATGTGACTTCTGTCTCTTCTGTGAATGGAACAACAGGAAAACCTCTCTCTTGAAAGACTTTGTGTTGTTCTGGATGAAATAATGCAAATTGATCTGGTGAGATCGCATTTTTTTCAAGTTTGTTATAGCTTGTAGTGATCGCCTCCGCTGGATTATGAAATGCGGGTGCATATCGCTCTACAGTCTCACCAATGGTTCCTAAAAGTGCATCTTCCCATTCAAAAGCACATCCTGAGCTTTGACCTGCAAAGGTCTCTGCATTAAGATATTTGGTGTTTGAAGGAAGAATACCACATCCCATTAGGCGAGGATCTCCGTTTAATCGAGTGGAACTTACAAGATGTTGTAGAATCCCAACTTCTGAAGATATCGATTTTAGTACATTTACTAGGGTTGTAACAGCCATGATGATTCTATTTTAGTGTGATAGGCTCTAACCAAGGAGCTGTGTGATACTTTAATTCTGGCTTACATGTTTCACAGTAAGGCTTCTTTAATAACGTATGATGAACGGTATCTAATGTCATAAAGTTCACCTCAATTATGTTTCTCCAAGTATTTGGCAGTGCCCATGCATCTAGATATTTTAGAACCTCTGATATGGCGATGTTGACAATAATATTTTCTGCAATGTCAAGATTTGGTATAAACTCTTTGACTCCTGCTTTTTTATTCTCTTTTAGGTGGCTCTCGTAGCTGATAAGATATTCTGGGTAGTCGTGAACACTCTTATATCTACTCATAAGACATTCGTAACATCCAGTCTCTTTTCCATAGAAAAGTGGCCCTACTTTTAGTGACATCTCTTCTACTCCTCCGATAAACAACCATGGCTTGTTTGCTTCTAATGCAATTTTATTGATCTGTTCTAGATGATATGGAGACCAATGAGAAGCATCTACTAATAGAAAGTCGAATTCTTCAATAATAGATTTAATATCTAAGTTTGATTTGTATTCGAACTGCTTAACCGATTTAAATTTTTCGTTTTTAGCTAACTTCTTTAATTTATCTGAGATTGAACCGTTACCAATAATGGCTAGTTTAATATCTTGTGCTCCTTTTGATACTGGATTCCCTTTTTGTGATTCAGGATCCATCTCTCCCATCATTTCATATGAAAGAAGTTGATACTCTTTTAGGATAGTTAATACCTCTAATACTTTTGCTTCGTCTTTGTGGACTTTAGATAACCTAGATTTTAGCCCTTTTAAACTAAGATTAGGTTTGTTTTGTAGTTCATTGACTACCTCCAAAAATATCTCTTCTTTTTCTTTCTCATCAAACTCTAGGATGTATGTTTGTGTTTTTGTCCTAAGTTGATAACATTGGTGCGCTTCATCTTTAAAGATATCGTAATTATGAATCATAGTCATTGATTTAGGATGTAACTGAAGTGTTTTAGATAAAAGATTCCATCTTTTTAGACTTTCTATCGTTGTTTTATTGAGCTAAACAAAATTTATAACAACAATAAGCCTCCTTTTATATGTCCTCTTTTGAATTTTTCTCCATTACATCTAGTTCGTAAAGCTACTTTATGTTAGAGGTATTGCTTGATATTCTTTTGTGTAGTAGAGAATGTATTGAAGATCCATAATTCTCTTTACCTCAGATGTTTCAAGAAATTATTCTATTCGATAACATCAAATTATTGATGTAGCCTCTGATTTCTTATTCTTTAATTATTTATTAAATAAGTTCGATTGTATGGAATGTATGGAATAAAATTATAGTATTCTTACCATAACTTTATTAACTTTGAGTAATCTGATTTTTATATCAAATTAAGGGAGCCCTTACAAAAGTACTATACTTTTGTAAGGACTATTAGTTAGTTGCTAACTGTTAACCGAAAGTGTTGCCAGAACAACAGCTACAACAACTACAACAACAACATCCAGCTGCAGCTACAAACTCTTTGTTGTTTTGTTTGCTTGATAATCTTGTTACTTTCATGATTCTTCAAGTTTTCGTTAGGCTACTTTATTGAGGTATCGCCTGACTCTCTAATTTTTATATCGTTTACAAAGTAAAGGGGTAGCGGGGTCAAAAACTGTCCCCTCTCTCAATTATTTAAATAAAATCGTCTTGATGATTGGCAATAGGTGATATCGTATCCCTCATCGCGTAGTTGTGCTAGCATTCTTTTTACTGTCCTTTTACTACACTCAAATTTAGATGCAATGTCCTGTAATGCGAAACATCTTCCTTTTCTTATTAATTCTAATAGATGTTCTAATCTTTCTTTATGTTCTAGAAATGTCATAGGTCATTTAATTTTTAGATTTAATCGATAAGGCTTTACTTCTTGTTTAAAGAATCTTCCTTTACTTTTTTTTACTTTTACTTTCCTTTTTCCTAATAAAAACGCAAATGCGTTAATAAACGTGAAATAAAAATAACAAAATATTTAATATTATTGTTTTAGGATATCTGATTGTAATTGAGCTATTTGTCTTTGTATGATATTTTAAAATCGATTTTATATTGTTAAGTAGTTGTGTTATGATTAATTGCCTTAAACATTATGTTATATGTGTATCAGGCAGTTGTGTGGTTAATTATAACAGAATAAATGTATAAAATCAGGTGTTTTATATTGTGAATAGTTGCTTGTGTGAAAAGATGTAAAATATGTTATATAAAATAATTTTTTTTAACATGTAACGAATTTCAGGAGGGGCTATGTTTGAAAACATAGGTCTAATAAGAACTAACTAGTCCTATCTCTATTTAAGAAGTACATTATTTAAAGATGAAGTACATTCCTATTTTAAAATCGAAACTGTAGGAGATACTAAGGATAATTGGAAATAATGAAGGCTTTAGATTTCTATAATGATACTATAATGTTCGTCCTGGTTAATGTCTATTCTATAATATAAGTCATACATTCTTCCATATATATTATATATTCCATAGGTTCATGTCTTTGTTCCTCTTCTTCTTTCCTGTTTACAGAAAGAGAAATCTAAATGATCATAGGATATTATTGAGTCTCTATTAATGATTGGAATGTATAATGCTTTATTATGTCTTATTTATCTTTCTCCCATGGTATTGTAGGCTTAAATATGTATCCAACGACAATTTGCGCTGGTAGCTCTGACAAATAAACCTTAATTGCATCTTCTTTATATTCATATTTAACCAATATATAGTAAGATCAGAAGTAGATTAAAGTAATTCTTAGATATTATAGTATGTTAAACTATACTTCACAAACAACCAGAATTAATAATAATATGACCTTGTTTTGGCAGAGAAGAGTATTTATCTATAGTCTTGGTTGGAAAATGGCATAAAAAAACCGAAAGTTATGGAGGTAACTTCCGGTTTTAATAAACAGTATTTTTTTCGGAAAGAGGTTATGGCAGCAACCTCTTGCTTTAATGGTGTAATAGTATCCCTATTCATCACTCTTACCCCGAAAGCACTCCTTCTCAGGTCGGTCTTCTGGCTTACTATTATCTCAATATTCTACTCCTTCCCATCTTTATGACAGTGGCTTACAATGTAGAATGAGTTCAATTCAATGAATCACTGAATTGAGAATAGCTTACAGCTGCGGGGACAGCTTCCGATTTTAACGGAATTCCCATATAAAATAGATGGATTAAAAGTAGTATCTAAATTATATTTTACCTGATACTACGCAATATAGAAAAAAAAATCCAATCATTAAAGTAATTAATGATTGGACCTTTAAATATAAATAAAAGAAAATGTTCTTCCTATTAATTAAAAGAAGTCATTGATGTCTTCTTCAATAACAGTATTGGTTTTTTTCTCTATTGCTTTTTCTGCTTCTTGATCGCAATCAAGATTAATATTAAAGTTTTCAGGCTTTTCGAATTGCGAGTCTTGTGTGTAACCAAGAGCTTTGTCGTCATAAACCTTATGCATATAGTAACCGTATATAGGTAGTGCTAAGTTTGCACCTTGACCCATGCGAATGTTATCGAAGTGAATACTTCTTAGTTTAGCCCCAGTCCAGATACCAGTAACTAGTTCAGGAGTAACCCCAATAAACCATCCATCTGAGTGGTTCTGTGTCGTTCCTGTTTTTCCTGCTAATGCAGCAGTAAGTCTACCATAATCTTTGTTCCATCTAAGACGTGAACCTGTTCCATGGTTGATTACCCCTTGCATTAAATTAAGCATTAGATAAGCAGTGTTTTTGCTAATCGCTTCGTCTCTATCTGGTTCAAAGTCAGCAACGATGTTGCCATTTTTGTCTTCTATTTGCGTTACAAAGATAGGTTTTGTGTAGATTCCTTTATTTGAGAAACATCCAAAAGCACCAACCATCTCATAAATAGAGATCTCAGATGTTCCAAGGAACATTGCTGGTACTGCATCGATGTGACTAGTGATTCCCATCTTTTGCATTGTCTTCTTCATTGCAGCAGGGTTATATTGTCTCATAATCCATGCAGAGATATTGTTCACAGAGTTTGCCAATCCCCATTTAAGCGTTACCTCCTCTCCATAATGAGCAGATCCTGCATTATGAGGAGTCCACGTAGATCCATCAGGAAGAGTAAAAGTATATTCGATATTTAGTGCTTTTGTGCATGGCGTTAATCCATTCTGCATCGCTACGGTATAAAGGAATGGTTTCACCGTTGATCCCACTTGTCTTTTCCCATCTTTCACCATATCATACATGAAATGACGATAGTTTGGTCCTCCCACATATGCTTTAATATGCCCTGAACGAGGATCATAGGTCATCATAGCAGAACGTAAAAAGCTCATGTCGTATTTAATAGAGTCTAATGGAGACATAATAGTATCTACGTCGCCTTTCCAAGAGAAAAGAGTCATTGGTGCTGGTTTGTTAAAGATCTTTAGGATCTCTTCCATCTTCTTTCCTTTGTTTTTCAGTACCCTATATCTTTCACTTTGACGTATAGACATCTTTAGAATCCCATCTATTTCCTTGTTTGTAAGGTCATTTGAGAAAGGAGGATGACGATAATGCTTAAGGTTTTTAAAGAATGCAGGTTGTAGATTCTTCCCTAGATGTTTCTCTATAGCTTCTTCTGCATACTGTTGTACCTTAGAGTTAAGTGTGGCATGAATCTTTAAACCGTCACGATAAAGGTTATATGAAGAGCCATCCATCTTCTTGTTTTTATGACACCAACCAAAAAGTGGATTGTGAACCCATTCAAGAGAATCTTCTTTAAATTTAACGTCTTGCCATGAAGCATAATTTTCCCTTATAGGTTTTTTATGTTGCATGGTTGTTCTTAAATACTCCGTAAAATAAGCTCCTGCTCCCTCTTTGAAATCTTCTTTTTTGTATTTAAGATTCAAAGGTAGTTTCTGTAAAGAATCCTTTGTAGCCTTGTCGATATAATCGTATCTATACATTTGGTAAAGTACTACATTACGTCTTTCTTTTACCATTTCTGGACGACGTAGTGGATTATATAAGGCCGAGTTCTTAGCCATTCCAACAAGCATTGCTGATTGTTCGAGTTGAAGTTTATCAGGCGTAGTGCTGAAATAGATTCTGGCTGCCGATTTGATTCCTACTGCTAAATTCAAGAAGTCATATTTATTTAGATACATCGCAATAATTTCTTCTTTTGTGAAATTACGCTCTAAACGAACGGCGATAATCCATTCCCTAAATTTACGTATAACCAATTCCCATTTATGATCAAATTTCTCTCTTGGGAATAGCATCTTTGCCAGCTGTTGTGAAAGAGTACTACCTCCACCAGCGTTGTCGTTGCCTGTAACAACCCCTTTAACAACACGCAAAAGACCAACCACATCAATTCCCGAATGATCATAAAAGCGAGCATCCTCAGTTGCGACCAATGCATTTACTGTTGTTGGACTAATATTTTTGTAATCCACCGTAGAACGGTTACGATAAAAATACTTTCGTAATAAAATACCATCCTCTGAGTAGACCTCTGAGGCAAAACTATTGGGTGGGTTCTCCAACTCTTCTAGTGTTGGCATATAACCCATCCACCCAGCAGATATTCCATAAAAAAAGACAATAAGTCCTATAATTCCTGCGGCGATGATAGCCCAGAATATAATGATGTATTTCTTAAATGAAGTAAGCTGTTCTTTCATTTTTGATTCTTTGTTTTCCAATTTTTCAAAGATAATTAATTATCTTCAAGAACTTGAAAATATCACTTATTTGCTGATGTAAATGAGTTATTTTCGATATTTTGTAATAAACGCAAACGTTTTTTTGATCAACGTTTTGCTTTTTCTTTACTTTGCAGCTAATATTTTAGCTGATATTTCAAATCCGATTCAGATGAAGGAAGAAAATCTGGTAATAGTCGAGTCACCAGCCAAAGCTAAAACAATTGAAAAGTTCTTAGGTGAAGACTTTTTAGTTATGTCGAGTTTCGGACACATTCGAGATCTTGATAAAAAAGACTTTGGGATTGACTTGAAAGACAATTATAGACCACGATATGTGGTTTCAGAAGATAAAAAGAAAGTAGTAGCCGAATTAAAAAAAGCTGCGAAAAAGGCAACAACTATATGGATCGCATCCGATGAGGACCGCGAGGGAGAAGCTATTGGATGGCATCTTATGGAGGTACTTGGTTTAAGTCCAGATACGACTAAACGTATTGTATTCCATGAGATTACTAAGGGAGCAATAACCAAAGCGATTGAGAATCCAAGATTACTAGATTTAAATTTAGTTGATGCGCAACAGGCACGTCGTATTCTAGATAGACTTGTGGGGTTCGAGATCTCTCCTGTATTATGGAAGAAGGTCAAACCATCGCTTTCTGCTGGTAGAGTACAATCTGTTGCGGTGCGATTGATTGTAGATCAAGAAAGGGAGATCCAAAAATTTAAGCCTTCTTCTGCTTATCGTGTAACGTCTACTTTTGAGACTGATGATCCTAAATTGGGAACAACAGAATTGAAGGCAGAGTTATCTAATCGATTTAATTCGTACGAAGAGACAGAGCAGTTTCTAAATGCTTGTAAGGACTCTAATTTCACCATCGATTCTATTGTTAAGAAACCTGGTAAAAAGTCCCCTACTCCACCATTTATTACTTCCACACTTCAACAAGAGGCCAGCCGTAAATTAGGTTTTCCTGTGAGCATGACCATGTCTGTAGCTCAAAAGTTGTATGAAGCAGGAAAGATTACCTATATGCGTACCGATTCGACCAATCTTTCTCAGTTGGCATTGGATGCTTCTAAAGAGGTGATTTTAGATAAATATGGCGAGGCATATTATAATCTCCGAACTTTTAAAACGAAAGCCAAGGGTGCACAAGAGGCCCATGAGGCAATTCGTCCTACTTATATGAACCAGTCAACTGTAGATGGAACTTCTCAAGAGAAGAAACTATATGAGTTGATTTGGAAACGTACTATTGCATCTCAGATGTCTGATGCAAAATTAGAACGTACGACTGTTAAAATCGGGGTGTCTGGAGCAGACCAACACTTTGTTGCAACTGGCGAAGTTCTAGTTTTTGATGGTTTCTTAAGTGTATATCTGGAATCAACAGATGATGAACACAACGATAATAGTGTTCATAAAGGTTTGTTGCCAGCACTTTCAGAAGGCCAGTCATTAGATGTTAACGAGATTGTGGGAACCCAGCGTTTCACACAAAAACCACCACGTTTTACAGAAGCTAGCTTGGTTCGTAAACTTGAAGAACAAGGTATTGGACGTCCATCAACATATGCTCCTACCATTACAACAATTCAGAATAGGAATTACATTGTAAAAGAGGATCGTGAAGGAGTGGAACGAAAATATCAGAAACTGACTCTAAAAGAGAAAGAAGTTGTTTCTGAAGAGTGTACTGAAATCACTGGTGCTGAACGTGCAAAACTATTCCCAACAGATATTGGGTTGGTTGTAAACGATTTCTTAGTGAAAAACTTTGATTCCATTGTAGACTATAAGTTTACTGCGAAAGTGGAAAAAGAGTTTGATGAGATCGCCGAAGGTAAAAGGATATGGAATGAGATGATTGATGATTTCTATGTTCCATTCCATGCCATTATCGAGGATGTTATTGAGAATTCAGAAAGATCAACAGGAGAACGTATCTTAGGTGAAGATCCTAAAACAGGTAAGCCTGTTTCTGTGCGTATCGGTAGATATGGTCCTATGGCTCAACTTGGCGAGACGAAGGAAGACAGCGAAGAGAAGCCTCAATTTGCGAGTCTTCGTCATGGTCAAAGTATTGAGACTATTACGCTTGAAGAAGCTTTAGATTTATTTAAGCTACCTCGCCAATTAGGTCAGTATGAGGAGAAAGTGGTGACAGTAAGTATCGGTCGTTTTGGACCTTATGTACGCCATGATGGTAAATTCGTCTCTTTGAAAAAGGATTTGGATGACCCACTAACCATTGAACTTGATCGTGCTGTTGAGCTTATTGAGGAGAAACGTGAAAAAGATCGTAAAGCGTTGTTGAAAACTTTCGAGGAAGATCCAGAACTGAAAGTAATCCAAGGACGTTGGGGACCTTATATTTCTTACCAGAAAGGTAACTACAAGATTCCTAAAGATACTGTTGTTGACGATTTGACTTTTGAAGATTGTATGAAAGTGGTTGAAGAAGCGCCAAAACCAAAAAAAGGAGCGGCGAAGAAAACTACAGCTAAAAAAACAACGACAAAGAAAACGACAACTAAAAAAGCGGCTACCAAAAAGAGTGCGACAAAGAAAACCACTACAAAAAAGAGTACAGCTAAAAAAACAGCTACTACGAAAAGCGATAAAGCAGAAAAGTAATTAGCATCGTTATTATATACAAGAGGTCATCTTTCTACGGTGACCTCTTTTTTTTGTTAGAAGTGTCTTGTCCTGAAATAGCAATACACAAAAAACTCATGAGTGGAAAATATAGAAGTAGTAACCATCTTCAGCTTACAAATATTACTTAACACGATATCACCCTAATTTTATCGTAATGACACCATTATCATAATTTCATTATGTTATTGTCTTAAATTCGCTTTATCACCATATCAACTTCATATCAAGTTCATTTTATTGTAAAGTTCAAATGAACTTAATATGAAGTTGATATGAAGTTATAGTGAAGTTGATGTGTATTTGATCTAAACGTGGAGTGGTGTTAATTTGACCAAAAGATAAAGGTATGGTAAACATAAGTAGGATAAGATATTGATTTTGGGGAATTGTTTTATTAATTGTGTAGAGGAGTGAACAGCAAAACAATCTTTGTTTATTAGATCTAAGAACAATCCTCGTATTTAATTTGTATTTCTGTATTTGATTTTTGTGCTATCTCAATATTGTATTTTCTTGTTTAGGATGAAAACTTGGTCTTTTTGCGATAAAGTGAGGTGATTTTATCGAATTAAGGAGTGCTAATTTTATAAATACATTAAACAACTTTTACAACATACCTGTTTTATTCGTTGGAGTCTTTTATGATTTGTATTTTGCGGACCTTTGAAATATAGTTTTTAGCAATTGTCATTTTAGGAGATGACGATAATTGATAAAACAGAATGTGAATGGAGAATCATATTCTTTTATGCACACAATTAGTTAAATAAGAAATGGAAATAATAGATCTTGTTGAACCTGTCGATTTTTCTCAATTTCCTGCTTCGTTATTTGAAGCGGGACGATTGGGTGCGAAAATAAAAGAAAGAAGTGAATCAAAAGGAACGATTGACTTTGATTCTTTTGAGATCGTGATTTTGGGTGTGCTTCAAGTCGATGAAATAGATCAAAGTAGAGAGAATTATTTTTCTTTAAGAGAATCTATGTATGGATTATTTGACCATTTCCCTAATTTAAAAGTAAGGGATTTAGGAAATGTTAAAAGTGGTCACTCATTAAAAGACACACGTGTTGCTTTGAATGAGACACTAAATGGAATTTATAGGAATAAATCTTTGCCTATAGTGCTCTCAAATGAGGTCTCTTTTTATGAATTGTTGATGCGATTGAATGAAGAGGATTACAATGGCAACCTTATCTGGTTTGATTCGAAGATTCCTCAGCTAGAAGGATCTTGTATTAAGCAGTGGAATTGTAACCTTAAGGAGGAGGATCATAAGTTATTTATGGTTTTGGGAACCCAGAAATATTTTAACTCTATGGTTTCTTTTGAGCAGCTGAGTTCTTTGGGGGGGAGTTTCTATGGTGTTGGGAAGATTCGTGATGATATACGTTTGATCGAACCTGAACTAAGAGATGCCCATGCAGTAGGTGTTAATATTGATTGTATGAAAAGTCTCGATACTCCAGGTTCTAATTCTTTATATCCCAATGGGTTAGTTTCTACGGAAATGTGTCAGATGATGTGGTATTATGGAATGTCAACTGCGCCTTCCTCACTATCTTTTTGGGGATATCATAAAAAGAATGATGCCTCTACTTTAGGAGCCAATTCGATTGCTCAGATGGTTTGGCATTTTATGTTGGGACTACATTCTCGCACGATGGACTTTTTTTCAGAGCCTGAAGCAGAGTGTATGGATCATCATGTTATTCCAATGGAAGAGTATGGTGTGACTTTGTTTTTTATTAAACACAAAATAACTGAGCGGTGGTGGTTTGCGGTGCAATACAATAATCTACGTTCTGACTACGTTTCATGTTTAAAGGAAGATTATGAATTGTCTCGGAAGGGAGAAATTTCACAACGACTTTGGAAGTATATTGTACATAAAAGAATGGATGTTGTACATAATAATAAGGTCGATAGCTAATCTTTTCATTTATTTGTATTAAGGTAATATAACCACGGAGCTAGCATGGATAGGTTTAATTTAAAGTCATTTGTATTCATTAATTATAGTTTATGTTTTTTAATTTTAAATATAATAACTATTTTCGTTGCTAGAGCCCAACAAGATCCGCAATACAGTCAATATATGTTTAATATGTTGACAATCAACCCTGCAACGGCGGGGGAAGATCGCTTTATTGATGCTTATATGTTAAATAGAATACAGTGGTCTGGGTTTGAAGGAGCCCCCAGATCTACAGATGCCGGTATTAGTTCACAACTCTCTCTTTTGGGGGAGAAAGATGGTGTAGCTTTAAATTTTAGTAGCGACAAAATAGGTTATTATCAGAATGTTACAGTGAAAATGAACTATTCTTATGGGCTAGCTGTGGGGGGCGGAGATTTACGTTTAGGGGTGTCTTTAGGGGTTTTAAACAAGCAGTTTAAGCCGAAATGGAAAGATCCAAATTTTGGAGATGATCCAGCAATTCCAACCGCAGATATAGCAAGTGTGGCCTTCGACTTAGGGGGAGGTGTTTATTATAAACATAAATATTACTATATTGCTGCTTCTATTACACATATCAATCAAGCGAAGTTTGAAACAGAGGGGAACGATTTATTTGTAAATCGTAATTACTATTTGACTGCTGGAGGTGAGATAAAGTCACCATGGCAGAAGATTGTTTTTCATCCATCGATGCTGTTAAAGTATGATGGAGTTGTGAGTCAGTTAGATGCTTCATTATTAGCGACATATAAGCGTCGTTATTGGGGTGGTTTAACGTATAGATTGAACGACGCAGTGGTCGTTTTAGGAGGAATTGAATTAAGAAATGGTTTACGTATTGGCTATTCTTATGATGTATCTACATCTTCATTGAGTTCATATAGCTCGGGTTCTCATGAAGTGTATTTGGCATATAGGATATCTTTAGCTAGTAAGCGAAGTCATAATTATAAGAGCGTAAGATTTTTGTAAAAAAGGAAACTATAGTGCCATATTCAACGAAAATTATGAAAAAATTTTTCTTATTTGGAATAATTAGTTCTGTCCTGCTTATGTTAGCGAGTTGTAGCCACACCATGGATGGTGAGCTTGTCGGGGTAGGAAGATCAGGAAAGTATTTTGAGCCGGTTCCTTATGGGATGACTTATGTTCCAAGGGGATCTTTTAACATGGGGCCAAGTGATCAAGATATCACTTCTG
Source organism: Prolixibacteraceae bacterium (assembly GCA_025210775.1). Lineage (GTDB taxonomy): Bacteria > Bacteroidota > Bacteroidia > Bacteroidales > Prolixibacteraceae > Halosquirtibacter. The sequence continues at coordinate 51,370 of JAOARB010000015.1, read as the reverse complement.
GTTTATCTCCAAACCGTACAGTAACTGTAGAAGGCTTTTGGATGGATGAAACAGAGATTACAAACAACGAATATCGTCAGTTTGTATATTGGGTTCGTGACTCTTTAGCTCGAAGAATGCTAGGTGAAGTAAACGCCGATTATTTAGTTAGTGAGGATGAGAACGGAAATGTTTATGATCCACCATTGTTAAATTGGGATGAAGAGATTGATTGGTCTGATCCTGATAATCAAGTGGCATTAGAAGACCTTTACTACAAAGATAAGGACCGTATTTTTGGTAAAAAAGCATTGGATCCACATAAATTAATATTCGAATATTATTGGGTTGACCTTAAGCAAGCTGCGAAACGTGAGAACTCATATAATACAGAGGATGGAAAATATGATGGGTTTGTATATGATCTAAAGGGTAAACAAGTACCTATTGAAGGTCGTTCAAGCTTTATTATGAATGATAAGGTGGAGATCTATCCAGATACATTGTGTTGGATTAGAGATTATACTTATTCATATAATGAACCATGGGCATCAATGTATTTCTATCACCCAGGTTTTGATGATTATCCAGTAGTGGGTGTTACATGGAAGCAAGCACGAGCTTTCTGTTCTTGGCGTACACATTACAAAAATGATGCATTAGGAAAAGATGGACAAGAGTCCGTACAGTCTTACCGTCTGCCTTCAGAAGCAGAGTGGGAATATGGGGCACGTGGTGGATTAGCACACTCAATGTATCCATGGGGTGGAGTTTATACTCGTAACGATGAAGGTTGTTTCTTGGCTAACTTCAAACCAACCAGAGGTAATTATAGTGATGATAACGGAATGACTACTACGAAAGTAGCTAAATATGATCCAAATGGATTTGGTCTTTATGATATGGCAGGTAATGTTGCTGAGTGGACTATTTCTGCATATGATGAAGCGACGTATAATTTTATGCATGATGCCAATCCAAACTATGAGTATAATGCTTTACCAGATGACCCACCAGCATTGAAACGTAAGGTAATTCGTGGTGGTTCGTGGAAGGATATTGCATATTTCCTTCAGGTTGGAACTCGTACTTTTGAGTATCAAGATACAGCAAAAAGTTATATTGGGTTCCGTTGTGTTAGATCTTCATTTGGTGATGAATTCTAACAAGAATCATTAGATTATTTTTTGTGTAAAGACAGTGTTCATAGCTTTCTCTACTATATATTACGATGAGAAAGTTATGAATCCAATATGTTTAATTATTACATGGAAAAGATGTGAAATCTTTTTTTAATAGGCTGGGGTTAAGAAATCGTGACTAATTGTTCTTTTTCTATAATCTTTGAAGGCTGGAGGTGATGTTATTGTCGGTCTCTTGTCTGTGATCCTTTTTCTAATTGATAAAGCACTTTGTAATATTTATTTAAATATAGGGGATACGTTTTTCATAAGAGGTGATTTTTTGCAGAATAGAAGTGTAAATTGAGTGAAAAAAATAAGTATATAAAAATTAAAAAATCAGAAGATGGGTGTAGGTGATTTTTTGCATTCGAATAAAGGAAAGAAGATTGTAGGTTTTTGTTATAGTTTCTTCTCTGCAGTCGTACTTTTAGGAGCGTTATTTAAACTTCAACACTGGCCAGGTGGTGCTACCATGCTTACAGTAGGTATGGGTGCTGAGGTGTTCTTATTCTTACTAGGTGTATTTGATAAGCCAGTAGATATTCCAGATTGGAAAAAAGTTTTCCCTGAATTGCGTTCAGAAGAAGATAGATTGTTAGACGAGGAAGCTGGTGTTTATAAGCACAACTTCTACGATCAATTTGATAAAGTTGCTTCTGGAGCAGTACCTTCAAATGGTGCAGCTGCAGCTAACGTAAATGTAAGTGCTATTCCAGGTGTATCTGACGAAGTACTTAAAAACGTTGAGAAGAGTCTTCAGAATCTAAGTAGTTGTGCTACTAACTTTGCAGAGATTTCAAGTGCTACTGTTGCAACAAAAGACTATGTTCAGAACATGCAGTCTGCTTCAGTTGCTATGGATAAATTTGCTAAAGTGAACGAGAGTGCATCAACTAAAATGGAGAAGTCTGTTGGAGCTGTTGTTGAATCTTATGGTAATGCATCAAGCGTAATGGCAAATACTCATAAGGCTCTTGGTGAAGCTTTAGAGAAAGAGTCAACACAGTTTGGTTCTCATATGGCAAAAGTAAATCAACAACTTTCTGCATTAAATTCTTCTTACGAATCACAATTGGCATCAGCTAATCAATATGCGAATGCTGCCAATGCGATTTCTGGTAAAATGGGAGAAATGCAAACAGCATTTTCTGGTACAGTAGAAGAAGCGAAGAAATATCAAGCACAAGCACAACAATTAAATAATAATATCTCGGCATTGAATTCAGTATATGGAAATATGTTGGGTGCTATGAACGTTAATATCAATTAATATATGGGAGCAAAGTTTTGTGCCGAAGCACCGAGGCAGAAGCTGATTGGTGTAATGTATTTGGTATATACAGCCATGCTTGCCTTAAATGTTGATAAGAACGTATTGAACGCATTTACGACTGTGGATCATGGGTTAGAAATGACCATCCAGAACTTTAATGCGAAAAATGTGCAGACTTACGCAAGATTTGATCAAGCGGCTGCTGTTAATCCAAAGAAGGCAGGACGATATAAAGCGACAGCTGATTCGATTCGTCTCGAAACAGATAAACTCGTTAATCATATCCAAGATTTGAAAGAGGAGTTGGTTTGTCGTGCAGATAAAAAAGAAAAAGCGGATTTTGATCATATTGAGAAAAAGGATGATACCCACATGGCAGCAGAGATTATGTTGCTTGAGAAAAAAGGTACTGTTCTGAAGGATATGATTACTAAGTATCGTGAAGGATTGGTTCAACTATCAAAGAAAGATAGTGCTTTGGTGAGTGCTCTAGAGAAATCATTGAGCACGAAGAATCCTAAGCCGATACCTGGAGAGCTTAGACAGACATGGGAATCTGCCCATTTCGATGGATATCCATTGATTGCGGTGGTAACCTTGATGACAAAGATGCAGTCGGATTTACGTAATGCGGAAGCGGATGTTATTAATTATTTGTTTAAGCAGATTGATGCGAAATCATTTAAGGTAAATAAACTTCTTGCCCAAGTGATACCAAACTCTACTTATGTATTAGAGGGTGGAACGTATGAGTCACAGATTTTCTTGGCAGCAGTAGATACAACGGATTATCCAGCGATCTCTGTGAATGGAAAGCGTTTGTCTGTGAATGATAATGGTAAGGCTATCTTTAAAGTCCCAGCTAGTAAATCAGGAGATTACTCTTATAAGGGTAAGATTCGTTTTAAGATGCCTGATGGAACTTATAAGAACTTCCCTTTTAAAGGAGAGTATCAAGTAGCGAGACCTACTTTGACTATTTCTCCAACAAAGATGAACGTATTCTATAAAGGTGTATCCAATCCTGTGAGTATTTCTGTACCAGGTATTCTACCTAGTCAGTTAGATCCTCAGGTGAGCAATGGTAAGATCAAGAGAACGAAAAATGGTTATGAAGTATTCCCATCGGTAGCAGGAAAGAAAGCAGTTGTTTCTGTTTATGCTAAGTTACCAGCAGGTAAGAAATTGATGGGTAAAATGGATTTCCGTGTTAAACGTGTACCGGATCCCGTTGCCGAAATCTTTGGAATGTCTACAGGTTCTGTTCTTAAAGGTAAATTTAATGGACGAGTTAAAGTAGATGCAGTTCTTAAGGATTTTGACTTTGATCTAGGCTTTAAGGTGAAATCATTTGTTGTTTCGACAACGAAGCGAGGATTCGTGGTAGAGAAGAGATCTAACTCTCAGTACTTAACAAACGATCAAATCAAATTGGTTAAGGGTGTAAGTAGAGGAAGTCGTGTCTATATAGAGAACATCATGGCCCATGGTGATGATGGAACAAATAGACGTCTGCCAAGTATTAGCTTACGTATCAACTAAGAGAATTTTTAATTAATTCAATAAATATATGAAGAGAGACGTTACACGCCTCTCTTCTTAGGACGTGTTTTATCAAAAGAATTTGCATTATGAAAAAGGTACTATTACTTATTATGGCAATATTTTGCCTAAGCAGTACTCTCCTTCATGCACAATATGTTCCACATATTACGTCTGAAAGAAAGCCTGCTCCCCTACCAAAGGTAAGAGAGGCCGATGTGCTTTGGAAAAAGACTGTGTGGCGTATTATTGACCTAAGGGAAAAGATGAATCAACCTCTTTATTATCCAACAAAGGAGATAAATGGGAAGAAGAATTTGATGACTATTCTTTTCTCTGGGATTGAGAAAGGACAATTCTTAGCTTATAGTCCAGATGAAACCAACGAGTTCGATGTACCAATGGACTGGAACGAAGTTGGAGATAAATTGTGGACGTATACTGATCAGACTTATCAGGAGCCTTTTACTCTAGATCAAGCCAACTTGGCTGACATCAAACAGATGATGATCAAAGAGGTTTGGTACTTCGATAAGCAGTCTTCATATATGCAAGTGCGTATTCTAGGGTTGTGTCCTATTATGATCTACCCAAAGGATCCTAACGATCCAAAATCACCTCTTCAGAAGAAACAGGTGTGTTGGATTTATTTCCCAAATACAAGAAATATTCTTAGTCAGTGTGAGGTTTTCAACCCATTTAATGACGCAAGAAACTTAAGTTTCTATGATGTTTTTATCAACCGTAAGTTTGATGGTTATATCTATCAAGAGTCGAATATGTATAATAACAGACGTATCTTGGCTTATGCGAAAGGGAAATATGCAAGTGAAGAAGCGAAAAGAATTGAGAATGAGATTTTCAATTGGGAGCAAGATGTCTGGGAATATTAAGCAAATATTCTGATAAAATATTTTGGTCCTAAAAAGACGGTTACATCCAGATGGATGTAACCGTTTTTTTTATTATATAATTTCTTCTTTTTGTTCTTCTAGAAGTTTAAGGTCTGTGTTAAATTGACGAATAAGATGTTCTTGCTCTTTAGGGCATATAAGTAGAACATCTTTGTTTTCAGCAATAATATAATTGTTTAACCCTTGAATAATGGCTTTCCTCTCTTTAGGAAGCTGTATGATCGAATTCTCTGTATCATAAGTGAGAATAAGTTCACTGCTTTTTACATTTTGGTTTTGATCTTTAGGGAAGTTCTCTTTAAAAGAACTCCATGATCCTAGATCAGACCATCCCAATTCAGAGATAAGGGTATAGACATTCTGTGTCTTTTCCATGATACCATAATCTATCGAGATATTTGGACATTCGGCATATATCTTACGTATAAAGAATGGTTCACTCTCTGTGTTAAGATTGTGTCTCCCCTCTAAAAATAGGTTCTGTATTTCAGGAAGGTATTTGGTAAAACCATCCAAAATAGAATTGGTTGTGGTGATATATATTCCACTATTCCAGTAAAATTCTTCTGACTCAATAAATATTTGTGCCATCTCTTGAGATGGTTTTTCCGTGAAAGTCTTTACTTGAAATAGGTTGGGTATATTTTTATATTGAATTTGGTTGTCTATTTGAACATAACCATATTCCGTTTCATTTCTTGTTGGTTTAATACCAATGGTTAGAATTACATCATTCTGATTTACAAAATCTAATGCATTGGAGATCTCCTTCTTAAAGAGAAATTCATCAGTGATCATGTGATCCGATGGCGTAAAAACAAGGTTCGCATCTCCATGGGTATGGTGTATCTTATGCGCAGCATAGGCGATACTTGATGCTGTATTTCGTTGGAATGGCTCCAATAGTAGGTTTTGGTCTAAAACTTTGGGAAGTTGTTCTTTTACAAGATCTTTGTATCTATCTAATGTGACGATCCATATATCTTCTTCTGCAAAGATTCGACTTGCTCTCTGATATGCAAGTTGTAGAAGGGTTTTACCTGTTCCTAAAAGATCTAGGAATTGCTTCGGTTTTTGTGTTGTGCTTACTGGCCATAGACGTGCTCCACTCCCTCCGGCAAGTATTACACAATGGTTCTTTTTGGTTTCCAATTTTAAGTGATTTAAATTAAACGTATCGTTCAACTTTTACATTGCCTTATTTATAATACTAAAACATGTATAAAGATAGTTTGTTTTCATATAAGTAGTGAGTTTTATTGCTTATTTGAGATTTTTTAAAAGTTTTATGCAAGAGTCTAGGATTTATGTATTTTTATCAACAAATCATAAAAGAAAGTCATAATGAAGATGTTTGAGTCAATAGGAGACTATTGTGTATTGATGTCTAAGGTATTTAAGAGACCTCAGAAGATGTCTATGTTTTGGGAGCATCTGCTTAAAGAACTAGATAAGTTAGGAGTAGGATCGATGAGGATCGTGATGGTGATTTCTATCTTTATGGGGGGTATCTTAACATTGCAGGTTTCTTATAACTTAACGAATCCTTTTATGCCTAAATATCTTATTGGTTTAGGTAACCGTGATACATTAATATTAGAGTTTTCATCTACAATTTTAGCCTTAATTTTAGCAGGTAAAGTTGGGTCTAATATCGCAACCGAGATTGGTAGTATGAGGGTAAGTGAGCAGATCGATTCGTTGGATATTATGGGGGTAAATTCTGCCAACTATCTTATTCTACCAAAGCTGATTGCTTGTGTTATTTTTAACCCAGTATTGTATGTTTTGAGTGTTGCTACTGGTATTATTGGAGGAGCTATTGTAGGTCCTGTCACTGGTGTGGTGTCTATGGGAGATTATGTTGAAGGTTTGGTACATACTTTTAACCCATTCTATGTTACTTTCTCTTTTATAAAGACGCTGGTCTTCGGTTTCTTGATTGCATCTATTCCTGCATATTATGGATATAATGTTCGTGGAGGAGCTTTAGAAGTGGGAAAAGCTAGTACTGAATCAGTGGTGTTAACCAGTATCTTAATTCTTTGTGCGGATTTAATTATCACCCAATTGTTTTTTAAATGATAGAAGTAAAAAATATTAAAAAGTCCTTTCAAGGACGTGATGTTCTAAAAGGAATTGATGCCACATTTATGCCTGGACAAACCAATTTGATTATTGGTCAGAGTGGTTCGGGTAAGACGGTTTTATTGAAGTCTATTGTTGGAATTCATGAGGTAGATAGTGGTAATATCTTGTTTAATGGGAAACAGGTGTCTGGCATGAAATTTAATGAGCGACAAAAACTACGTCAAGAGATTGGTATGGTGTTTCAGGCTGGAGCACTTTTCGATTCAATGACGGTATCTGATAATATCCGTTTCCCTATGGACATGTTTACAAAGATGACCACAAAGGAGAAACAGTATCGTGTTGATAAATGTATTGATATGGTGGAACTAGAGAATGCTCATGATCTGTTCCCTTCGGAGATTAGTGGAGGTATGCAGAAGCGTGTGGCTATTGCTAGAGCCATCTCTCTGGAGCCTAAATATCTATTTTGTGATGAGCCCAATAGTGGTTTGGATCCAATGACTTCTATCGTTATAGATAAACTAATTCAGCGTATTACACGTGATTTGAATATTACTACAGTTATTAATACGCATGATATGAATTCGGTGATGGAGATTGGAGAAAAGATCTTATTCCTATATCAAGGAGAAAAAGGATGGGAAGGAAATTCAGAAGAGATACTCCATGCCGAGAATGAGGATCTAAATAGATTTGTTTTTGCGTCTAATATCCTTAAGAAAATACGTTCTATAGAGAATAAATAATTTGCGAAATCTAAACTAGAGGGGTGGTATGTCTACAAATGGTTTATCAAATATGAAATTAAGGCTCTATCGTTTATTTACGGTAGTCTCTATATTGGTATGGGGGACTATTGGTACTCTGATATTGGGAAGTATCTTGAATGATCTGGGTATGGCTTTTATTAATATCGTGATGGGGTTGATATTTTATGTTATCACCTATTATTTGTACCTCAAAAAGAAGAATGGTTCCTCTCTTCTTTTGTTGATAGAAGATCCGTCTAAAAAAGAGGTGTTAAGTAGATTCCTAAATCTAGAATTGATCTTTTACGCTCTAGCCTCTTTGGTTGGATTAGCAATTCTTTCAGGAACTATCTCAAGGGTATTCTTTGAGAAGTTTGCTGTCTTTGGATAGTCTACTATAATTTAAATAAATAGAAGATTACAGCTTCTTATGGAGGTTAGAAACTGTAATCTTTGAGTTAATAGTGTAGAACACAAAAAAAGAGTCGACATCGTCGACTCTTTTTATCTTTATTTGAATGCTCTTTGAATAATATTACCATGTTCTATGCCAAAATTGTCTTGGCAGAATTGAAATAATTCTTTTAGGTTTTCGGGTCCGACCCACTCAATACACTTTAATAACTCTTTTTCGAATAATTCTTCTGAAAAGCTTACTTTAGGAAGAATAATACGTGCATAGTCAAGCATAATAATTGATCTATTGTAATTAGTATATAAACAAATTTAGACCTTTATTTCAATATAAACTGTTTACAAAATGTTATTTTTTACGTTAAATATTAACGTTTTTGTTCAACTATCTCATTTACAAAATCTTTAATGCTTTCGCGATTATTGCTTTTTTCGAGATGATTAACAAAACTACTTCCAATGATGGCACCATCGGCATATTTACACGCATTTAGGAATGTTTTTTGGTCTTTTATGCCAAATCCTATTAGTGTGGATGAGCTGAGTTTTAACTCCTTAATGCGTTGGAAATAGTGGTTGTTTTGGATTGCTTTCTTGTCCCCTGTCGTTCCATTTGAAGAGACTACATAAATAAAACCATTACTTACTTCATCGATAAGTTTTATTCTTTCATCGCTTGTCTGAGGGGTGATTAACAAAGTGTTGGAGATATTATATTTCTCAAAGGTCTCTTTGTATTGGTTTATATATATATCTAATGGTAGGTCTGGTACAATCACACCGTCTACCCCTACTTCGTTGCATTTCTTGCAGAACTCCTCAATACCGTATTGGATGATAGGATTTAAATATCCCATTAATAATACCGGGATGGAAACGTCTTTTCTTAGATGTTCAAGTTCTTTAAATAGTTGGATAAGGGTCATCCCATTATTAATGGCTTTCTCACTACTTTTCTGGATAATGGGACCATCAGCAACTGGATCTGAGAAAGGAATACCAATCTCTATCATGTCTACATTATTGTTCTCTAGCTCCTTTATAATATCTACCGTAGTGTTTAACCCACATTGTCCTGCCGTGAAATAGATAGATAGAATATTTTTCTTCTTCTGGTCGAATGTTCTTTGAATACGGTTCATTGTTATGCCTTTTTATCTTGTTGCTGTTGTTTGAAAAATTTTAAATAGGTGTTCATGTCCTTATCTCCTCTTCCTGATAGATTTAACACCACAACATCAGTGTCTTTGATCTCTATTTTACCAAGAGCTGCGAGTGCATGCGAGGACTCTAATGCAGGAATGATTCCCTCTACTCTAGTTAGTTCGAATGCCGCTTCTAAGGCTTCATTGTCTGTAGCATTGACGAATGTGGCTCTTTTGCTATCGAAAAGGTGTGCATGTAATGGTCCAATTCCAGGATAATCGAGTCCTGCTGAGACCGAATAAGGTTCTATGACTTGACCATCCTCTGTTTGCATTAGAAGTGTCATGGATCCATGTAGTACTCCTAATTTACCAAGCGCTGTGGTTGCTGCGGACTCTTTAGTCTCTACCCCTTTCCCTGCTGCTTCTACTGCAATTAGTTCTACTTCTTTTTGATCCATAAAATGATAGAATGCACCTGCAGCATTGCTTCCACCTCCGACACAAGCAATCACCTTTGTTGGATTTTTGTGTCCTGTCTTTTCTAATAACTGTTTTTGTATCTCCTCACTGATGATAGATTGGAATCGTGCTACCATATCAGGATAAGGATGAGGACCTACAACAGAACCAATGATATAGTGAGTGTCTTCTGGATTTGAAATCCAATCGCGGATAGCCTCATTGGTTGCATCTTTTAGTGTTTTATTACCCGAAGTGACAGGAATTACTTTTGCTCCTAAAAATTCCATCTTCTCTACATTCGGTTGTTGGCGTTCTACATCTGTAGCACCCATGTAAACGATGCATTCAAGCCCTGCTTTTGCACAGACAGTAGCAGTGGCTACTCCATGTTGTCCTGCGCCTGTCTCTGCAATGATACGACGTTTGCCTAGACGACGTGCAAGAAGAATTTGTCCTATCGTGTTGTTGATTTTATGCGATCCTGTATGGTTGAGATCCTCTCTTTTTAGGAATATTTTTCCACCATAGATGTCTGATAATGCTTGAGAATAATATAGTGGTGATGGTCGCCCTACATAATCACGTAATAGAGATTGAAACTCTTCTTGGAAAGAAGGATCTTGAATGATATTAAGATATTCTTTACGCAAGTGCTCTATATTTTTGTACATCATTTCTGGAATAAATGAACCTCCAAATTTTCCGTAAAAACCGTTATTATCTACTGTATACATGGTATTGTTTTATTCTTGAGTTTATGCTTTCTTTTTAATTGTCATCTGCGGTTATTAACATTGTGAATATCTATGTTGATAACCAGATCTCTTCTTTTGTATTCTTAGGATTAAACCTTTTTTAGCTATCTTAGAACCCCTCCATTTAATGGAATGGGTGTTGTTGATATCTATGGTATAAATAGTTCTAATCTTTTGTGTTTCAGTGAAACCAGCTCTGTTGTTAATATTGTGGATAACTCTATTGTTTACTATCCTTATTGAGTGAATGCAATCCTCTTGTAAATATGTTTATATCGTCTATTTTCTTAATGCCAGGTTCTATTTCAAAACGGCTATTAACATCTACTCCCAACATCCTATTTAACTTTAGTTTTTGCAATGTTGATAAGTCATCTAGAGATATCCCCCCACTAAGAAGAAATGGTTTATTATATGGGTAACTTTTCATTACTTCCCAGTCAAATTTCTTACCTGTCCCTCCGTGATTCTTTGATTGTGTATCAAAAAGAAAATAATCTACAGATTCGAGATACTCCTTGCATGATTGCCATCTGAAATCCTTTCCCACACCGAAGGCTTTGATAATAGTGTATCCTTTAGACTTGAGTTCTTGACAATATTCAGGGGACTCATTGCCATGAAGCTGTAGTGTGTTTATAGGAGATCCTTCTATTGTGGATAAAAGATCTTCTATTGATGTATTAACAAAGACTCCAACAAACTCTTTACCCATCTCTTTTAAGGCTGCCCAATTTATGGTGTTAGGATCACATGCTCTAGGAGATTTTGAGTAAAATATTAGCCCAATATAGTCAATGTCTAGTCTTGAGAGTTGTTGTATATTCTCAAGAACCTTCATTCCACACACTTTGATTTTCATCTCTTATGATTTAAGTTCTTGAATAAATTCCTTACAGGTTCTACCGGGATCAGTGGTCTTCATAAAGTTCTCTCCCATCAGAAACCCTTTGAATCCTGATGTATATAGATCAGAGACAACTTCTGTTTGACTAAGGCCACTTTCGGAAATAGCTATAAAATCACTTCCTATTTTAGAGAGTAGTTTTTTTGATCTTTTATAGTCTATGTTGAAAGTGTGTAGATCTCGATTGTTCACTCCTAAAAGATCGATCTCACTACATGCTTTTTCAAGTTCTTTCTCTTCGTGTACTTCTAATAATACTTCAAGACCAATTTGTTGTGCATGTTGTGTAAGCCTGTAGATCTCTTTCTTTGTTAATGCAGATGCAATTAAAAGGATCACATCAGCACCAATGGCTGCCGCCTGATCGATCTGTATAGGATCGATTATAAAGTCTTTTCTAAGTATTGGTAATTGGGTCTTCTTTCGTGAATTTATAATGTCTTCGATGCTGCCTCCAAAATATTTGTGATCGGTAAGAATCGAAGCTGCTACGGCACCAGCCTCTTCATATTGTTTAACGACCTGCTCTGCCATCACTTGGGAGTTAATTATTCCCTTACTCGGAGATTGGCGCTTAAACTCTGCGATAATACCTGGGGTATTACTAGAAAGAATGTTTTTAACAATAGAACGATCATAATTACGGCTTGTGATTTGTTTACTGAAATCGATATTGGCCTTTAATAGCCTTTCTACTTCGTTCTTTTTATTGCAGATAATATTGTCAAGTATGGTGCTCATATTCTTCTTGTTACGCGATTAACATTTTAAATACTTTTAAAGCTTTACCTCCTAATAGGCTCTCTTTAGCTTGCTCTAATGCATCTTCAAAGGATAGACCTGTATCCATTGTTTGTATTGCAAAAGCAGCGTTACATAGAACAACTTCCATCTTAGCTTGAGGGGCTTCTCCTTTTAAGACTTCGAGAAACATATTTGCTGTTCCTTTAACGTCTCCAGATGATGCTAGTTCCGTTGCCATAACCTTCTTAAATCCTAAGGTGGTAGGCTCTATAATCTGCTCTTTTTTATTTTGTATTAACTTAAATGGCCCAGTTAAAGAGATCTCATCATATCCTTCAAGAGTATGCACTATGGTATAGTTCTTATCACTTTGCTGAAATAAGTATTGGTACATACGGGCCAATTCTAGATTGAAGACCCCTACCATTTGGTTTTTAGGCTGTGAAGGATTCACCAGTGGACCTAGCATATTAAAGAATGTTTTAAGACCAAGTGCTTTCCTTACAGGTGCCACGTGTTTCATTGCAGGATTGAATAGAGGAGCATGTAAAAAAGTGATACCTACTTTGTCTAATTCACGTTGAAGGTCTTTTTCGTTATTATGGAATTGATATCCCAAGTACTCCATCACATTAGACGACCCACAAGAGGAGGACGCTCCGTAGTTTCCATGTTTTGCTACTTTATATCCTGCACCTGCAACCACAAATGCCGTAAGTGTTGAGATATTGAAAGTATCCTTGCCATCGCCTCCTGTTCCACAAAGATCAATAGTATTGAAATCACTTAAATCTACAGGAATACACATCTTTAAAAGAGCATTCCTAAAGCCATCTAACTCTTCAATAGAGATGTTTCTCATGTTAAAAACAGTAAGAAAAGAGGCAATCTCAGAAGTCGTGAATTTGCCTTCTGCTATTTCCATTAGAATCTCTTCAGCTTGTGAAGACGATAGTTGATGATATCCAAAAAGGTATGATAGTATTTCTTTCATCGTGTTTATAGATTAATCCAGTTGTTGATCATTTCTTTTCCTTCGGGAGTAAGTACCGACTCTGGGTGGAACTGCATTCCGAGGATATTTAACTCTTGGTGTTGTATTGCCATGATTTGCCCTTCAGAGTCCTTTGCTATGACTTGAAGACATTTAGGTAATTTTTGTTGTGATACGATCCAAGAGTGATACCTACCTACTTTGATTTTATCTTTCATATCCTTAAATAGAGGCGTTTCTGTATTGACCTCTATCTCACTTTGAATACCGTGGTATACTTCTGATAGATTCTCCAATTGTCCTCCAAAATATTCCCCTATTGCTTGATGTCCAAGACATATTCCTAATATCGGTTTCTTCCCTGCATAACTGGCTATCGTTTCCATCAGCTGACCTGCTTCTGAAGGAATACCAGGACCTGGTGATAGAAGGATCTTATCGTATTCTTCGAGATCAGAAATCTGAAATTTATCGTTTCTGAAGATCGATAACTCTACTTCTGGATGTTCTCTCAATAGATGAACAAGATTATATGTAAAAGAGTCGTAATTGTCTATAACTGCTATTCTCATGATTCGATAGTTTGTGCCATCACAATGGCCTTTTTAAGTGCTGCTAATTTGTTGTTAACTTCTTGTAGTTCATTTTCCTCAGATGATTTTGCAACTACGCCTGCTCCTGCTTGATAGTAAAGTGTTTGGTTTTTACTAAGGAATGATCGAATCATGATGGCATGGTTAAAATCACCTTGGAAAGAAAGAAATCCAATACTTCCACCATAGTAACTTCGACTTTGGTTTTCGTATTTATCAATCAGCTCCATTGCTTTGTATTTAGGTGCCCCAGAGAGTGTTCCTGCAGGGAAACTACTACCAAAGACTTCAAATGGATTTTGATTTGCTTTAAGAGTTCCATTAACTCTTGAAACCAAATGAAGAACATGAGAGTAGTATTGTACTTCTCTAAAAGTCTCTACTGTCACATCTTTAGCGTGTATACTTAAATCGTTTCTCGCAAGATCAACTAACATGACATGTTCTGCATTCTCTTTTTTGTCTTCAGACAATTTCTTCGCTAACTCTTGATCTTTTAGGTCGTTACCTGTTCTTCTAAATGTCCCTGCAATAGGATGTATTGAAGCGGTATTCTTTTTAATCTGCAATTGGGCTTCAGGTGATGATCCAAAGATCTTATAATTACCATAGTCAAAATAGAACAGGTATGGTGACGGGTTAATGCTTCGTAGTGCTCGGTAGACATTAAATTCGTCGCCATGAAAGCATTGTCTAAATTGACGAGATAACACCATTTGGAATACATCGCCTCTATAACAGTGTTCTTTGGCTTTGGTAACCATCTCTTTATAGGTGTCGTTATCGATATTGGATTTCTCTTCATCTAACACATTAAAAGGGAAGGTAGAGAAAGGAGCTTTTTGAATAAGTTGCTCGTAATAGTCAATCTTTGAAGCCTCAAATTCGCGTGTATTCTCTATGATTTGTATGGTGTTCTTATGATGGTTGATTACAACAATTACTTGGTAAAAATCATAACGTATCTCAGGAATATGATGGGCATCATTTATGTTGTCTTTAAACTTAATATCTTCAAAATAAGGTATTGCATCATAGCCTACATATCCAAAGATACCATTCATTGGCACCTCTTTTCTTTTGTCTACAGCAAACCTTTTGTAGAAAGATTCGAGTCTATCAGGAACTGTAATATCTCCTTCGACTTGTAGGATTGATTCTTCCCCAAAATAGGTCTCTTTTATCTTATTTTGGTCCACCTCAAAAGAAGCAAGAGGATTAAAAGCAATAAAAGATCTGCTATCTTCATTGCCATGATAATCCGAACTCTCCAGAAGAATGGCATTCGGAAATAGGTCTCTGATCTTTAAATAGATACTTACAGGAGTAATGGTGTCTGCAAGAATCTGTTTTGTATTTGTTTTAATCAATATCTTATTCATAAGTGCTAATGTTTTTTTGAAATGGAGCAAAAAAAAAGCGTTTTATCGTGACCGATAAAACGCTTTTCTTATTCCTTGGTATAGGCGCATAAAGCTATCTCTCGTCACGTATTCGCGATAAGATTAGCCACCACCAAGAAATATTTAAAATATTATATTGCATTGAAATTATTTTTCTAAAAAATCAATATGGCTTAAAAATACTCTTGCGTTAGAGTGCCCCACCAAAGCCATATTGCAATTATAAAAATGATACTAATGAAAGGAACTTCCTCATGTATCGTTTTGCCAAAGGAATGTATTTTTTTTAATAAATCAAAGTATTGGTGAAAAATATAAACATTTATTGTGTATATTAATATTCTGTAAACATATATAATGTAATAGGTTTAATCTAATGATTATAAGTAGGATAACGTCAGATGTAGTGTATCAAAAAGATAGTGTGAAAATATTAAAAGAAGAACACCGAATGGTTTCATCCAAGAGTGATATGGATTTCTGGTGTGATCGATTTTCACTAAATATGCCCTATCTGATGTGTCTTATAGATCGCTGTACTCTTCCCGAAAATGAGTATAAGAAGCGTATGTTTTGGCTTATGGATTCTCTATTAGTAAGTCGTCCATTCTTGGCTCATTTCTTTCAAGATAATATCTTGAGAATTTTTCTTCAATTAAAAGACAATTCCGCTTTAAGGTCGGTCACAAGAGTCATTGTGTGTGATCCTAACCCTCCCCTTTTTGAACCTTACTTCCTAAGCAAATGTGTGGAACTCACTATGGATATCGATGTCGCTGTTGCTGTTCGTTGCAATACTTTAGAGCTGTTCTCTAAAGCGGTTGTTCTTGAGCCTGATTTGCTTACTGAATTAGAGTGGATGCTTGAGCGTTTATCAGAAGAGACTGCTCCTGCTATTGTCTCTAGAGTTCGGAAATGTCGAAAAATAGTTCAAAATCTTTCCATTTTATCTTCATGATGGATCTTTATCTAGATAGTTTATTGTTAGGTAGTAAGAATGTTTTAATTTAGGGTGTTATGTCGATTCTAATTGATTTTTGTTAATTCATATCAGGGGATGTAGTGTGAATATGGGAATGACATAATAGTTATGTTTAAGGAGTAGGGGAATAAAAGAATCGAATACTAGAGCGTTTTTTTTTATTTGTTATAAAACAGAATATCATGAACCAAAATATGCGAACCTTACCATGGAGTTTCCTAATATCTGTCCTACTTTTATTTTCTTTAATACCATCCTTAAGCTATCTCTTTTTGAATATAGACATTCTTACTTGGAAGAAAATAGTGTTCTATTTTACTGCCGATGCTTGGTTAATTGCTTTCCCATTTGTGATGATCAACTGGAATAAAGCAAAATATCTAGGACTTTTATTGATTATACCTATTTTCTCCCAATTGCTAAGCCTATTGATACGTGCACAGTTTCTAAATGTCGATGTCCTGTTGTCTGTTTTTCATACCAATATACAGGAGGCTGGTGAGTTAATAATGGCTTCTTGGAAGTTCCTATTTTTGTTTATTATCCTATCGATAGGGTGGATTGCTTTTCTCTTTAAACCAAGAAAAGTAAATATCCCACGCTCCTTTAGATGGGCCTATCTGTCCTTGGGGATAATTATTTACCTTCCCTTTTTAATGTGGCATATTAATAAGATAAAAAAATATGACCATAGATCGTCTTTTTACAATTGTACTAAGATTGGAGCGTTTTACGCAAGAGACGAATTGTCACACAACCTCTCTTCTTTTAATTTTGTCGATGTATTAATTGAGTCTATTGCTTCATATCGACTAACTTTAAATTATGAGCATAACATTAAACAATTTAACTATGATATACATGTTATAGAGGGCCAAAAGGAGCATCTAAATGTGATCTTTGTTATTGGAGAATCTTCTCGTGTTGATCATTGGAGCCTCTTTGGTTATAGTCGAGATACTACCCCTCTCTTAAAAGATAGTTGTACCAATATGGTGGCCTTTCCTAATGCTTATTCTGGAGCGAATCTTACCATTAAAAGTGTTCCAATATTGATGAGTCCTGCTACATCCATGAATATGAAAGCGGAGTATTCCTCTCTTCCAATTGTGGCTGCTTATAAGCATCTAGGATATCAGATTTATTGGTTTACATCTCAGAAATATTCAAATGAAAGCATCATAAATAAATATAGTCAACAGTCGGACACTGTTGTTTATTGTTATTCAAAACAAGCTCATAGTGATGATGAAATGGTGTTAAGTCGATTTAGAGAGTCGATAAGAACAAATGCCTTAACATCTGGCAATAGGTTCTATGTATTGCATACTATGGGAAGTCATTTTAGATATAATCAAAGGTGTCGGGAACAATTCTTTAAATTTACTCCCACGATAGATGACAAAATGAGTGTGACTGAAATGACTCATCATAAAGATTTGATGATTAATAGTTATGATAACACTATTGTTGCAACAGATTATCTATTGTATGAACTTTATAAAGAGGTACAACAGTTATCTGTACCAACCATTCTGGTATATGTGTCTGATCATGGTGAGATGTTAGGAGAAAAGGATGTCTTTTTGCATGGATTATCCGAACCTACAAAACAGGAGATACGTGTACCTCTTCTTCTTCAATTTAATGATGCGTTTAAAACCAATCATGCACAACTTCTAGATCGTGTAATTCAACAGAGAAATAATCGTTTTACGTGTAACTATTTTATGGACTTCCTTTGTAAGCTTTCTTCTTTCAAAACACAATTCTCACTTCCTAATACGACTTTTTGTGACAAGGAAATGAGTTCGCCAGAGAAGATGAGTGTAGTTGGAGCCGATTCTAAGTTATACCTTTTTGATTGATATCTTATTGGATTGAATGATTTGTTGGAAATAGAGATAGAGCTTCTCTTTACTTATTGTCGTAAAGAGTGGCGAATTCTCTCATTAACTATTTTGAATAGTTTAAATAATAGAGAGAATTTCGCCACGATCCCCGTTTTAGTTTCTAACATCTCTCCTATGTTGGATTCAAAGGAGTATGTTCTATTTTGTGGATAATATTGTCTATAATACTACTACTGTATTATCCAAATATATGTATAATGTTAATAAAAATAAATAGAATTAGTGGCTTTAGTATTTTGTTAACATTTATATGTTATATTCCGTTATTATCAGTGATTTGTGTGTTGTGTTTTTGTGTGTGTTTATCCTGTTGTTTTACAGATATATGATCCATTCCTGTCTTTTGCTCTAGGGTTTTACGTCTTTTCTCTGTCTTTTATGGATGGAGTATTCGGTAAGTTGTCAACAGGTCTATTTTTGGTGCATAAAAAACCCCATCATATGGAATTATGATGGGGTAAAAACCAAAATTTGCCTAATCATCTATCCTAGAAGAAATAATAGAATTAATCTATTAACTAGTGCTTCTTTTTAGGATACTGATGCAAATGTATAAAAAAGTTGTTATAAAGTAAAATATATGTTAAATTATTAATTCGACTTTATCTCCTATATAAGTCAGGTGTCTTCTAATTGCCTGATAAATAAAGTGTAAAGTTGTTGTCTGGTGGAAATTTATCTGTGTCCATTTTCTCTAGCATAACCCCAGCTTCACGAACAGAACCTTTATTCCCTTTTAGCATTCCTATACCAATCCAACTGTTATCATCAGGTCTGACTTCATCTCCTTTGGAATGAATACAACCAACTTCTGTTGCAGAATTTGTTCCAATAGTAAGTAGGTCTCCTGTTACGTTGAATCGAGAGCTAAGTATATTATTTATATAAACTGAGTAATGTTTAGAGAATTCACTTTTCGATGTTGATTCGAAATTCGCTCCTTCGCTTCCCATATAGAATTGACTGAATGTTCTAGACTTTATCGATAACTGCTGATTTGTTTTTAGCTCAATGATTCTAAAAGGGTTTGGATATGCAAGAAGAGATCCTGTTTCAACTTGTGTGATCTTGTTGCCTTCATCAGATATATATTCGGTAATATCTTGAATGTGATTGTGTCCTGTGAATACAACCTTTAGTCCTAAGTTTGCGAGTGTATTTGCCACTTCGTTCGCATTCTCCATAAGATGCTCTGGGAAGTGCGTTGCTTCTCCTTCAAAGGTCTCAAGGAACGCACCATGCATAAACGTAAGAATGGTCTTTCTTTCATCTTTAGCTTGTTCTATGATGGTCTTGATCCATTCAATTGTTTCAGGCTTTAACTTACTCTTGTCATTGTATGGAGAAGAATCGCTATTTTCTTCGTACTGATTGGTGTCTAACATCAATACATATATTCCTTTTTGCGGTTCACATGCGTAGCTTAAAGAGTTGTGGTCTTGGCTGAAGGCAATATCGTATCCAAAATTATGATATAGCGTTTTGAATTTTTCCACACTGATGGAGGGAACAGATGTTTTATTATCTCCACTATATCGTGATGCGTTAAAATTATTAATATCTCTTGCTCCAGGAATAACCAATACGCGAATACCAAGTTTAGATGCATTCTCTAATTGGGTGATGATTGCTTGATGTGATACTAAAGATCCATCTTTTGTTAGATCCCCATTTACTACAAGTACTTTAGGTTGAAAGTTACTTGCAATCATTTCTATCGTTTGAGGAATGATAATGCCACTTCTCTCAAACATTAATGGATTTTGATTTTTCTCTATCTGTATGGCTGAACCTGTAGAGCCTAAAAGACTCTCATCCATGTAGTGAAGGTCAGACAATACTGCAAAACGTAAATATGGAGGGGTTACTGCAACAGAGAAATTCGTCTCAGTATAATCTCCCATACTGTCTGTAGCACGTAAGGTAATCTTCGTATTACCATTCCCTTTTTCGCTGATTACCAATTCTGTACCCTCAATTTTCGTTTCTACGACTTCAATCGCATTGGAGAGTGCTGAAATTTGTAGAGGTTCTCCATCTTTATCAGAGAAGATTCCTTCTAAATTCATACGTTGCTCAACAAACCCTTGATTCAATTGAATATTTTCGGGCCGTGTTGCTACTTCTGGTATATAATTTAACTCGTTCTTTTGACATGAAAAGAACATACATGAGATAAATATGCAAAAAAGAAGAGGTCTCATATCTGTGAACGCTTTATGTAATTGATTGCTTGGTTAATTAATAACTCAATTTTGGAGTTATAATTTACAAAAAAAATACAATAATACATAGGATACAAATGTTATGTTATGTTTGATGAAAGAAATTCATTGAATGAATGGGCTGATTTTAAGTACATAAGCTTAGATTAGGGTATTTTGTTAAAATTATGATTAATATTTAACCTATTTTAATTCGTCTTTTTTTTATGAAACGAACACTGTGGTGTTGCATTTCTAATTCATAAACATAGCTCCTTCTTACATGGTCTTTGGTCAATTGTTCTTAGTATTAAATATGGAAATAATCTTATGTTCTTTTGTTATAAGTAGGTATTTTTTACTCCATATAATGTGCCAATTGATAGTTTCACAATGTTGTTTGATAAAACATAATGTTGATAATATGGGGCTAAAAAAATTTAATCTTTATTATGAGATCTCTATGCCATTATATTATTGTCTTCATTTCATTACAAAAATACATTGGGTAAATAGTGGATTAATAGGTACTTCCTTCATGGTTTGTCCATGGTTGCTCCATGGTTTCTCCATCGAAAACCCCCAAATCGATGGACAAACCATGGACGAACCATGGACGAACCATGGAGGAACCATGGACAAACCCATAATCAATCCTATGTCATTCTTTATTAAAATATTTCCTTCGATTCAATGATTTAGATTTTTATGTAAGCTCTCGTATTGTCTTCTTATTTCTTTGTTTTATGGTTTGAAGTTTTGAAAAAGAAAGAGGTTACCTTTCATACGAAAGATAACCTCTAAAATATTATTATTGAGATGGGTATGTTCTATCGTTGGATATTTTGTACCGCATTCTCTAATCTACGTAGTGTCGTTTCTTTTCCGATGATTTGACAGATCTCGAATAGGTCAGGACCAAATCCACCACCAACAACAGCTAGACGTAAAGCATTCATAATAAGACCGAAGCCCCATTCTTTGCTATTAACTAAGTCAGAAACAGTCTCTTTAATTTTAGATGCTTCCCACTCTTCTACTGTTGCAATAGCTTCTTTGATTTCTGTAACATATCCAGGAACAGCTTCTTTCCATCTTTTCTTAACTACTTTAGGATCGTAGCTTGTTGGATCTTCAAAGAAGAATGCTGTTTGATCCCATAGTTCGTTGATAAAGCTGATTCTCTCTTTGACCATTCCTACGATATTTTCAACATCGATATTCTCAACATTTACATTTTTAGCTGCAAGTGTTGGTTGGAATAGTTCAACAAGTTTTGCGTTGTCAAGAGTTGAAACATATTGGTGGTTAAACCATTTTGTCTTTTCTGGATCAAAACGAGCTCCTGATTTTGTAACTCTTTCCAAAGAGAAGATGTTACAAAGTTCTTCAATAGAGAAGATCTCTTGTTCTGTACCAGAGTTCCAGCCTAGAAGAGCCAACATGTTGATAAATGCTTCAGGAAGGTATCCATCTTCACGATATCCTCTTGAGATGTCTCCTGTTTTAGGATCTTGCCATTCTAGAGGGAATACAGGGAAACCTAGCTTGTCTCCATCCCTTTTGCTTAGTTTACCTTTTCCTACTGGTTTTAGGATTAATGGAAGGTGTGCAAATTGAGGTCTGCTTGCTTCCCATCCTAGTTTCTCGTATAGTAAGATATGAAGAGGAAGTGATGGTAGCCACTCTTCTCCACGGATCACGTGAGAGATATTCATCAAGTAATCATCTACTACATTGGCAAGGTGATAGGTTGGCATCCCATCCGCTTTGTAAAGTACCTTGTCATCAAGTAGAGCCGCTTGGAATTTTACATTACCACGGATCAAATCAGTATCTGTAACTTCACGATCTGTAGGCATTTTAAATCGAATCACACATGGAACATTCTCAGCAAGAAGTTTCTCCACTTCTTCTTTGTCCATTGAAAGAGAGTTTCTCATAGACATGCGTGTTGCAGCATTGTATGTGAAGGTCTCTTTCTTTGCTTCGTGTGCTGATCTTACTGCGTCTAACTCCTCAGGAGTATCAAATGCATAGTATGCATCTCCACTTTCAACTAATTGAAGAGCATATTGACGATAGATCTCTTTTCTTTCACTCTGACGATAAGGGCCACATTCTCCTGGGTTCTCTGGTCCTTCATCGATATGCATTCCACACCATTTAAGGCTTTCTATAATGTATGCTTCTGCACCAGGAACGTATCTTGTTTGATCTGTATCTTCAATACGAAGAAGAAAATCTCCACCATTTTTCTTTGCAAAAAGGTAGTTGAATAACGCAGTTCGTACACCTCCCATGTGAAGAGGTCCTGTTGGACTCGGCGCGAAACGAACTCTAACTTTTCTTTCACTCATGACTAAAAGTACTTTGCTATATGTATTTATGATACAAAGATAGGAAATAGAATGATTGTGTCGTTTGTTGAAATGAGATCTTCAAAAAAAAGAATCGTTAATTGTGAATAAAAACATGATTTTATTCATTTATCCAAGGTCATAAAAACAGTATTAAATAAGAAGTGATAGATAAAAAGATTTTATTACTTTGTATGAATATATAGAGGACCCTGTTTTGTCCTCCATAGCGTAGGGATAATTAACGTTTCAACCAGAAATCATTATATTGTTATGTACGGTAAAATTAAAGAACACCTTCAAAATGAATTAGCTGAGATTAAAGAAGCTGGTTTATTTAAAAGTGAGCGCATTATTGTGACTCCTCAAAATGCAGAGATTGCACTAGATAATGGACAAGATGTATTAAATTTTTGTGCCAATAACTATTTAGGACTATCTGATCATCCTGAATTAATCAAAGCTGCAAAAGAAGTTCTAGATACTAGAGGTTTTGGTATGTCGTCTGTTCGCTTTATTTGTGGAACACAAGATATTCATAAAACATTAGAGAAAAAGATTGCTGAGTTTTTTGGAACAGAAGATACTATCCTATATGCTGCTTGTTTTGATGCAAATGGGGGTGTTTTTGAACCATTATTTACCGCTGAAGATGCAATCATCTCAGATTCACTAAATCATGCTTCTATTATCGATGGTGTACGTTTGTGTAAAGCACAAAGATACCGTTATAAGAATGCAGATATGGCTGATCTTGAGCAACAATTGATTAAAGCTCAGGAACAAAGATTTAGAATCATCGTAACAGATGGTGTATTCTCTATGGATGGTAATGTTGCTCCTATGGCTGAGATCATTCGTCTAGCTGAGAAATACGATGCGATGGTAATGGTCGATGAGTGTCACTCTGCTGGTGTTGTTGGTGAAACAGGACGTGGTGTAACTGAACTTTTTGATTGTAGAGGTAAAGTGGATATCATTACTGGTACATTAGGAAAAGCATTTGGTGGTGCTATTGGTGGATTTACTACAGGTAAGAAAGAGGTGATTGAGATGTTAAGACAACGTTCTCGTCCATATCTTTTCTCTAACTCTATTCCACCTGCAATTGCAGCTGCTGGTATTCGTATGTTTGATTTGATTAGCGATAATAACGACCTTCAAGATCAACTTCATGAGAATACAAAATATTTTGTGTCACAGATGACTGAAGCAGGATTTGATATTAAGCCTACTTCTTCTGCTATATGTGCTGTGATGTTGTATGATGCAAAACTATCACAAGATTTTGCGTCTAAGCTTTCTGAAGAAGGTATCTATGTAACAGGATTCTATTATCCAGTAGTACCTAAAGGGGAAGCACGTATTCGTGTTCAGCTTTCTGCTGCTCATTCTCGTGCCCATCTCGATAAAGCAATTCAAGCTTTTACTAAAGTAGGGAAAGAACTAAAAGTGCTAGGATAACATTTTTTTATATACCTAAAAGGGGTAGAATCGCGAAGATTCTACCCCTTTTTTGTTTGTGGATGGTCATTTTTTGCCATAGAACGGAAATGTTAATAGATAGATTATTAGACTGTTGAGTGGTTAACATAAAATCTTTCAATATCTAGGATGGAGAGATGATAAATAGTAATTTCCGCAAATAATCAAATGTCAATTTATATGAAACTTCTTGAGCGTATTGTAGGGCTCTATTTTATTTTTTTGATTTTCGCTCGAATCTCGATGATCAACTTTGATAAGTGGGTATACATGTTGCCACATATCGTATTTTCTTGTTTTTATATCGTATGGGGGATATTAAAATTTGAACATTTACCGCTATCTTCTTTCCGAGAAGAGTTTTATAAGCATGTTCATAACCAACTATCACTATTGCATGTTTTGGCGGGAATCGCTATTGCTGTGGTTAGTATGTCAGGACATTTGTTGGTCTATTTTGTTCCTTATGCAAAGGTAGTCAGTGCGGTAGGTTTTTGGTCACTACTTCTTATCGTTATCGCTGAATTTATTTTGATACGAAAGAGAGAACGAAAGAATGATTTGTTGATCAAGCGAAGCTTATTGTGGTTACTGTATGGAGCCTATTTTTACTTGTCTCCAATGACCGAATTGATCTCTGTATGGTATCGTACCAGTCCGAGGGTAATTCAATTACATCGCGCTTCACAAAAAGAACCGAATAACGAAAAGTTAAAACAGATTCTTTTTGACGAAGTACGACATATTTGTAATGATCAAAAGCCTTGTTAGCTTTTGATCTGGTTTAGAGAATCTTTTTCAATCTTCCCATCCCTCATTCGTATCACTCTTTTCGCATATTCCGCAATCTCCTCTTCGTGGGTTACCATAACGATGGTGTGGCCTTTAAGATGTAATTCATCAAAAAGATCCATTATCTCGTAAGATGTTTTGGTATCCAGAGCACCAGTAGGTTCATCTGCAAGGATCAAAGATGGATTGTTTACTAAGGCTCGAGCAATAGCTACCCTTTGTTGTTGACCTCCGGAGAGTTCTGATGGTTTATGATTTACCCTGTTTTCTAGTCCAACTCTTTTAAGCGATTCAAATGCTTTTTTAAGACGCTCTTCTTGAGGTATGCCTGCATATACAAGAGGAAGTGCTACATTCTCTAATGCACTATTGCGTGGTAGCAAATTAAACGATTGGAATACAAAACCGATTTCACTATTACGAATTGAAGCCATCTCATCCGCTTCGATATTGTAGATGTTTTTGTTATTTAAATGGTAATAGCCATCGGTGGGTAGATCTAAACATCCAATGATATTCATTAAGGTGGTTTTCCCAGAACCCGATGGTCCCATAAAGCTTACATACTCTCCTTTGTTTATCGACAAGGATACATGGTCTAATGCTCTGACTAGAGAGTTTCCCATTGCATAGTCTTTAATAAGGTCTTTAATTTCAATAATTGTTTTCATATGCTATGCTTGAGGAACAGTGATGATTGGACATTTATTTTCGAAATCATACATTGTAAGTTTTCTTAGTTGGAAATAGGAAGACCAGAAATCTTTTAATGCATTTAGATAGGATCTACTAGCACTGTCTTTGGCTTTGAGTGCTAAGTTTAAATCGGTGATACTGATATTCGCCACAAGATACCTTTGTCTTGAAATCTCATATTGTTTATGTGCAATCTTATTGGCTATCTCTGTCGATTTTACTCTATCGTAGATGATTGGTATTTTCTGAGCTAAGATGAAGATCTCTTGTTCAAAAACCTGCTCTTCTTGAATGATCGTATTCTCTGTTAATCGTTGGTCTGCTTTGGCCCTCAATAATTGCGATTTCCTCTGCTTCCAATCTACAAGAGGTATATTAAAGCCAACTCTAAAACGTTGTTGTGTTTGAGGATCTTGATAGGCATTATGAATTTCGTCTGCTTGTTGCGACAATCCATAACTTCCAGTCACTTTCATATTTAAAGAGGAGTTTCCTTTGGCTTCAGCAACATCGCGTTGTGCTTCGATGCGTCTTCTTTTGAACGTTAGATACTTTTTCCGATTCTTCTTTGCTTCTTTTAATGCAACGAGCGGGTCAATATCAAATAGAGGTAAGTCAGAAGGACTTATTAGAGTAAACTCTTCTCCTTTAGGTCGTCCTATAAAAGTGTTTAGATTCAAACGAGCCCTTTCTAGTTGGATCCTACTTGTCGCTACATCCCTGCTAGAGGAAAGAGTGTTTAGCTGTAGTTGTAGAAGCTCATTTTCGGCAATCTTACCTAGGTTATATCTTCCTTTACCAATGTTATAGATAGTATCATTATTGGCCTTGTTGGTTTGGGCAATAGAGTAGTTTATCTGTGCCAATAGAAGATCGAAAAAGTAGTTGGTCGCATTAAAGCTGATTTGTTCGAACTCTTCTTGATATCCTTTTTGTGACTCTTCATATAAAAGAGGAGAGATCTTCTTGTCCCATTTAAAACGGTTAAAAGAGAATATAGGCTGCTCTATGGTCACATAAATCGGACTCGTGGCATAAGATGCCCCTTGGTTGGTTCCTTCGAACTGATCGATCCTTTGTAGTTGACTACTTACTGAAACACGTCCTCCCGTCCATGGTAGGTTCTGAGAAAGACTCATCTCAATATCTGAAGCTGCTTGACTTCTGGTTTTAAACTCTATGGTTCCATCGTTTTGTGTGATGGGATCAATGGATCTATAATAGTTAGGAAGATTTCCTGATAAACTAAGATGAGGAAGGGTACTCGCAATATAGTTACGATATCTCCAATATTGATTCTCTCTTCTGTTTTCTGCTTTTTGTGCGTCTAAGGAGTTCTCTTTTGCAAGTTCGATGACTTCTGGTAATGAGAGTTGCTTTAGTTGTGCTCCTGCGCTTTTTTGAATTAACAGAAAAAAGAGGATACCACAACTCTTAAAGAATATATGGATGAAATGATTTTTATTCATGTCTTAATGAAGTTATAGGATTCTGATTTGCTGCTTTTCTTGCTGGTGTAATACCGAATAGGATACCGATAAAGGAGGATACTCCAAATGAGGTAATGATAGACACCAAAGAGATGACGGTTTCTATCTCTGCTATTTTTGCAATAACAAGTGAGAGAATGATACCTAGTATTATGCCTATTAATCCCCCTACCAAACTTATTAGCATCGATTCACATAGGAACTGTTGAATGATATCTCTTTTTTGTGCACCTAAAGCTATCCTTAGTCCTATCTCTTTTATTCGTTCCATGACAGAGGCTAACATGATATTCATAATTCCAATTCCTCCTACAAGTAGCGAAATACCAGCAATAGCACCTAGAACCATATTAAAGATCTCTTTGGTCTTTTGTTGTTGTTTTAATAGTAGTTCGGGAACAGTTATTCTAAAATCTTCGTTGCTATTATGTCTTCTCTTTAGCATACGATGGATAATTTCAGAACTATGTCCTAGCTGTTCTGTCTCTGCTATTTGTACAATGATCTTGTCTAGCTGGTGAATCGTTGGTTTCTTCTTTTTTTTGTTTTTCTTCTTGTTTCCATTCGATTCATTGGCTGCTAGAATGGTTTGTTTGGTGATTAAACCTCTATTCTTGTATCGGAGCAACATGGTTTGTATAGGTATATATACGTCGATATTGGCATTTCGTATCCCCAGTTTACGTGTGTTCCCTTTGGATACATTCCTTTTCTTTAATACTCCTATAACCGTTAGCCATTGCTTCCCACATTTGATGCTCTTCCCTATTGGGTTTTGATTATTGAAGAACTGTTTTACTACTTGTTGTCCAATGATGCATACAGGAGCCCCATTGATGGCTTGGGCTTCTGCAAAGTTCGTTCCTTCTTGCATTTCGTAACCAAAAATATTGAAGTAGCTTGGGTGAATACCTATTAGTTTTGTGGATTTCCTTTTACCCGAATGAATAATATCGCTGTCAATAACTATTTCACCACTGATATTCTCGATATTGTTTAATGTATGGGTAATGTTCTCTATATCATGAAGATTTAAACCTGGGGAGAATTTCCCTTTCCCTTTTTGTGCTTCATCAGAGTCACTATCCTTCTGTGGTTTATGAATAGGGGTGATGATGATGTTATTTACACCAACCAATTTCATTTGGTTTAGAATCTCCTGTTGTGCTCCTGCTCCAATGGCCATCATGGATATCACTGCACTTACCCCAAAGATGATCCCTAAGGCTGTCAGAAATGACCTGAGCTTATTTGACCGAATAGCTTCTAACGCTATCTGGAAATTAAATAATAAACGATCCATAATATACGATTATAGCTTACTCTTCTATTTTGTTTAATGATACGATGTCGTCTGTTTCTAAACCAGAAATGATGGCTACATCTTGTTCGCTCATCTCTCCTATCTCGACGCTCTTCTTCTCGAAACCAAAGGATTTCTTTTGAAATACATAATAGGATGAATCGTTGTCTGTAAATAGTGCTTCTATAGGGATAATGTTTTGTGTCCTAACCGTTTTGGTAATGATCTTATTTGAAGTGGTCATTGAAGGACGAAATATAGGATCCGAATGGTTGATGGTGATCTCCACTTCAAATACTTTGGCATCAGAATTTGGTTTTTGTTCTCCTACATTCGCTACTTTTGTAACCTCTCCTTGGTAGCTCTTTTCAGGGAATGCATCTAGTCCTATCTCTACTTTTTGTCCAACTTCTATTTTACGTATGTCTACTTCATTGATGTAGGTCTTTGATACCATACGACTAAGATCTGGAAGTGTTGCAACAATAGGATTAAAGCCATGTATACTGGAGCCCTCTTTTACTTTCTGACCTGTCCAATCGTCTTTATCGTAAATGACCATTCCATCTTCTGGAGCCATGATGGTAAATTGCTTTTCTAGTTCAATAAGGAAATCATAACGTCTTTTCTTTTTTGAATATTTAGAAGCGATCTGTTGCATCTTTGCTGCCATCTGTTTCTTCTTTATAGAGTAAGCATTTTTAGCTTGTTTTAATGAACGAATGTTTTTCTCTACATTCATTTTCGCTTGCTTAATGGTCGCAGGTGGTTCGTAAGCTGATTGTTCTAACTTAATCTTTGATTCTTCAACTTGATATTTTTTGTTTAAGATATTATCTCTCTCTTGTCTTAAGTTTAAGGTTGTATCTAGTCTTTGTTGGATCATTTGCGACTCAACTTGAGTCAAGTCATCCATGGCATTCTTGATTTGATCGCTAAGATCAGATTTGTCTAGTTCAGCAATAAAATCGCCTTTCTTTACTACCGTTCCTTCTGTAATCAAACGATTAATCTTTGCTTGCCAAATGCCTGCCTTTCTCATCCCATCAGGTCCTTTGATCTTTACAGAATTTAAAGCATCTAATTCTCCAGTAGTTTCAACGGTGATAATCAAATCTTTGTTTTCTACTGTTGCTAAGATCCATGGATCTTTTGCAGAACTCTTTTTGACGATATAAATAGTAGTGACAAGAAGTAGTATTGACGTGATAATTATCCACTTTCTTTGTGTTGATGAGAAGCGTTTGATGTTCATTTTGTATGTTCCTTTGGTTATGTGTTTATGATCCAATATTGAGTTTTATTGGGATCGCATCTAATTTATTAAAATTGTAATATTTGAAGAATGAAAAAAAAATATTTCAATTTATATAGTCTTAATACTTAATGGTTTTAAATAAGATCCCCCCTCTTTCGTGGTACGAAATGAGGGGGGATGAAATAAAGTATTTTGATATTGTAGGATAATTATGGTTGTAAATTGAAACGTATGCTAAATCCGAAATTTGTGTTGGCCGTAGGATAGGATAGAGAAACATATGGAGTGTTGACTGTCCTATCATAAAACATTCTTAATGTAAGCTGTCTACTTAGCGTATAGTCGGCCGTAAACTTCATTGTTAATGCTTTCTGTCCAGCCGTTAATTGGTTGTCTAATTCTACCAATTTACGGATAATGGTTTTGCTTTCTCTTACTCCAAGATCAAAGCGTAGATTCAAATCATTAGATATCGCTTTCTGTCCATTATTCTTATTATAGAATATTTGCAGATTCTCAATACGATAACCTAGACCGGCACTATATTCATCACTACGTACTTCTGTTAATTGGTTGTTGGCCGTACTCAATGTTAGTGTTCTTGTTTTGCGGATCTCGAATCTCGAAGATAGATTGTTTTTCCACATGATATCTACATTGATAAGAGGACTAAAAGACTCATTGATACTTACTGAGGAGATGTCGTTCATTGGTATGAAATTATCTTGAGCATCTCTTACATAGCTTAATCCATCATCGCCTTCTAGATATTCGCTATTGGTCATATAAGCTCCAACATTATAGGTTGATCTATAAGAGTGAGAGATATTAACAGTACGTATTAAGGTCTTCAAGGATTTAATCTGATCTGTCAATCCATTATACTCAACTCTCCAATTTGGGCGAATATATTTTGCAGAAGGGAAAGCAGATAGTGAAACACTATTAGGATCTTGTCCTGTATATGCTGCAAAGAATGCAGGAATAAGAACTTCCTGTTGTGTTGGTCCATATCCAGATATATCATTTGTCCCTCTTTGGGCTGCTAGACGTTGTTGTATCACTTGCCTGTTGGCAAGGAAATCATTGTATGCACTACTTTCTGGTACACCTTGACCTGTGGTGCTCTCAAAAGCACTCTTAATAGAGATGATACTCATAGAGAAACTACCATTTTCAATATGATTAGATGGATTCATGTTCCATGCTTTCTTATTGTGATCGTAGATATAGTATTCGCTCTCATTCTGAGATATCGTTCTACTTCCCGTCAAACTTATCTTAAGTCCTTTTAATGGCTCAATATTAGCACGAAGGTTTAAGACTTTATTGGATGTTCTAAGTACTGGAGTATTCAAAGTCGAGTCTGTTGTAATCCATCCATTTTGTATTGCATCAGTTACAAAGTCTGGATCTTGCATACCAAATACATAGCCCCATCCTGGTGCCGTTGTACCTGTAGTGCTATTACCAAACCATTGTGGTGTTGGTAGGAATCCAGAAATATTGGTGCCACGGTTTTCTGTATAAGAAGCATTTACATTTCTTAAAGACATCAACAATCGGGCGAACCCATCTATCACAGTAGGTTGGTCACCTTTATTTTTCATCTCCACGCTACCTTGAATGGATACCGTTGCTTTGCTATAAGAGCGAGACGGATAGATCGCAATCTTATTCTGATCAAGAATCTTGGTTTTTGCCTTAATGTCTCGTCCTTTTGCATCCTTAAAACTGATTTGAAGTTTCTTGGTATTAAGTTTATGCTTTATGATGTTTTTCTTCTTCCCTTTTAGGTTAAGGGTGTCGGTATATTGTACATTCTTTGTCTTTACATTATTGGATCTTCTACGACTACTACGAGAGAATTTGCGATTAACTTTCTTCAAATATGGTACCTTGTTATATAGATTAACAAAGTTTAATCCTGCATTGGCTTGTATTGAATATCCGTTTTTAATGGTATTCCCCAATTCAATATTTGGGTCCTCTATTTGTGGTCCTGCAGTCCAATCGTAAGTACCTTGATACCTTAAACTAGAGGTCGTCCAGTTAAGCATTGGAATCTTATTGATCGGTAATGTATAGCTTAGATTGATCGTTTGATTATAAGCTGTATTTCTTCCTCCAGTATAAAGACTATCTAGGATAGTTTGTTTGTAGGCTTCATATGGATTCTCTTTCTTTCGAGTCTTCTCCTCTTCTTCCATGTATAGTGGCACATCAATACGTGATCTATTCTGTGCGGCAAAATCAAGTTTTAATGATTTCGAAAGATCGTATCGAAGATTATAGTATCGATACCAGTTAAAGTCTTGTACGTAAGAACTAGGGAGTTTAAAGTCTGGTTGACTGATATTACGATATTGTAGCACACTATAATAACTATTCATATCAGATCTAAAAGACAACTGAGATGGAGTTAAATAGAAGTTGAAATCTCGAATAAGTCGGAACATCGGCTTACGTAGGAACTTAACATTCTTAAATGGCTCTACTGGTTTAGGTCTATTATTGTAGTTGTAGTTCAATAATAGTTTCGACTCTTTCTCATCGTTCTGTTGGGTATTCACATCCCGATGTGTCGTCGTATTATGAGACACCGTAAATGAGAAGTTCGAGATATCATAGAAATGTTTCTTTCTTGATTTCTTTTGAGGCTCTATACGAACATTCGAGAGATTGATACTCTTTCGAACAGTCTTATCTTGTACTTTCGATTTCAAATCGTCTTTTAAAGACTGACTCTCTAGTGCATCTAATGCATCGGTCATCTTAATATCAGGATCTAATGGATTGTATTTAGGTGTCTTGATATTTTGTGAGATACCGTAGTATAGAGGGATCTGAACTCCCCATTTTTTAGGGAAGAATTTACCTAGTTCAACAGTGGAACTAAAATCATAAACACTTGTTTCATCCATGCTTCTTTGTACCGAACTCTGTTCAATACCACCAAATCCAGCAGACATCTTACTTCCAGAAAAAGAGAATGTGGCAAGATCGGCAAGATTACCTCTAATACGAGTAGAAGCAGCCCATCCTCCTTCGTTATCAACATCAGTAAGTCTAAGTTCATCAAACCATACTTCGGTAGATTCCATTGCACCATCATTGGTTTTAGGATTCTTTACCCCAAGCATCACTACTCTCACTTCACCCAAGTTTGGATTACCCTTAACACGGATAATACGAGGATGTCCATTATAGAATATTTGATGTTCAAAGACATCGGTTAGCTCTAAAGAACTACCATCTTTCCGCATCTCTCTATTACGAGAAAGTTTAAGGTCGGTAAGATCTTTTAGAAGAATATCCATACGGTTCTGTTCAGGCCATACCTCTTCTCTGTCCCTTTGCAGGTCATTGTTATAATGGCCCGCAGGGGTCATCTTTAGAGGAACCTCATATTCGTAATAGTTATTCTGATAGTCCGAACCAATACGTATAAATGCGCGAACTTCTCCATCATTGGTTTGCATATCTTCCAACTGTTCGGCATGTACTTCGAGCTTTAACCTCTTATACATCCTCATATCCGTTGTGATATTCTTATATGACGCACGAGCATCACCATCTTCAAGATCCTTGATCTTAAGCAGTAGCGATTGTTCGTTTAGCTCTCTAAGCTGAGGATTTGCTGGATCAATGACACGATCGATACCAGGAGGAAGAACATAGTTTACAGGTTGTTTCTCATAATTCTCCTCAATATTGACTGCTGATATTTCAAAAGAGGTTAGATTGTTATTGTCTTGTGTTGGGTCGTTAAGATTTACAGTGTATTTTCTCCAATCCGAACGAACCAAATCAAGTGTAGCAAAACGTAGTACGATTGGTTGTTTCCATCCTTTCATCATCATACGAATAAAACGTACCGATCTAAAGTCTGATATTGGACCTACAATCTTTTTATATTCAGAAACAGGGATCTTAAATTGGTACCACTCTACTTCTCTTACTTCAGAGCTTTTTAGCTTAACCTTTGCTGTACGTTTATCTGTAACATAGTTAGAACCTACTTTAAAGGCTCCTGGTCGCATATCTACTTTATATTGGAAATAGCTCTCATTTTCTGATAACGTATTATCCAAGTTGATATCCTCACCATCAGGAATAGAGGTAGAAGAGGTATTATACGATTCTGGAGATTGAGCACTTGTAGGCGAGTTACCATCTACCCCGTTATAATATTTGTAACGCTCTAAGATACCTAGTTGCTCTTGATCGTAGTCGCTTCCTCTGAAGTAATGGTAGTTATCCCCTGCAGGGTCTTTTTGTATTTTATCTAGATTATCTCCCGTAACGATTTTACTAATTTGATTGATATAATCATTAAAGAAAGCTCGTTCATCTTCATCCGCTAATCCATCAAGTCCAATATCTTGATATTGTCTTGCCGTTGGGCTATTATCAAAAGCATTAACTACAGATTGATTTCTTGAGACACGTCCCCAGTTGGTCTTGTCTGTAATATTATCATAGTTACCATCGCTTGGTAATCCATTCTCAAATGATTTACGAGAGTCTCTAAGGATGTCCTCTGAAATATTTCCTAATTCAAAATATAGATCCCCACCAGCGTTTATTTTATCTGCATCGTCTAATTCAGCAAAAGGATCCATCATCCAGAACTCAATATATTCGATATTTGCATTCTCAAAATCGGTGGTCTCAATCTTACGCATGATACCTCCCCATCTACTTTCTGGATTCTTTAGGTTACCATCTTTATCCATCCCAGATGAGTAGGTCGAAGGATCACTCTCAAAGTTATATGGTCCTCTTTCATTAGGGTAGAATGCCAAGTCAAAGGTAGGGATGTTTGTTGGTTGTCCTACTGCATTATTGGTATTAGGAAAGATCTCACTTTGGTAAACCTCACGAGTACTATTTTTAGATTGTTCTACGTCGTTACCTTTGATGTTTGGTGGTGTATTAGGCGTATCCCTTTGCATGATTGGGTCAATAATATACCAAGATAACAGAGCTCTGTTTACCCCCGCTAGGATGTCATTTGTAAGCTCTCCTTCTGGAATATCTTTGTTCCCTTGAGGTACACTTGATAGTTTCCATATATATTGGGTCTTAAGCGATATATTGGTTTGTGTCCCTTCAAAATCATCAAGATAAGCTGCGCCTGATTCACTAATGGCATTAGATGTACCTGGGAACAATCTTGCGAATTCTCCCTCTATTGTAATATTCGATTTCTCTTTGGTGTCTATCAATGGTAATTTATCTACCAAAGAAGTCAAGAACTGAGATTCTGTCTTATAGGCACCATTCATACCAAGCATTAAGTTTGATATTGGTTCCTGTCCATAATTTACTTTACTCGTAAGCGGCTTCTCTTGAAGGTACATCACTGTCGATCCCAAGTTGAAATTATCCGTGAACTGATAATTCAATTGTGTTCCAATCAATGTCTTTCGTTGCATGCTAAACATCTGTTCACTCTCTGTAGAGATTGAGATAGGTGTTCCTGCTTCAATAAGACTTTGATTAAGTATTTTTACACGACCTAGAGTGTAATCTACAACATAATCTACATTCTCGGTTAAGGTGCGTCCTCCCGCAGTTACCTTCACCGAACCTGGGGTCAAGTTGATGGTGTTTAAAGGGATATCTGAATTAGATGAACCTTTATATTCCCCCATCAATTTGAATTTATTCTTCTCTGCATCCTGTTCTGCCACTGTTTTTGTTTCATCATAAAGTTTATGAAAAACATATTTCTTTATTGCGGCAGGGTCTGATGCCAATTGCTTCTCTAAGTAATCACCAAAAGGCTCAACCATTGGGAAGATAACTTTTCCTTTCTCTGCATTGATCGTTATCCCGTTAATAAAGTCGAACTGTCCATCTGGTTGCGGATCATTCTGTCTATTTAGGTTGTCAAGGTTTAGAACTTGAAGAAGGATCTTATCTTTTATTGGTCCATCAGGAAGATAGTTCAGATTCGATCCCGTCTTATTGTCTTGATAAACCACATCCAGTCTAAAGCCATCTGCATTCACTTGATACGCATTTAGATCATAGATGTTTTTCATCATTAGTTTCCAAGTTAAGAACTTAGGATTCAAACTGGTTCCCTTTAACATCTTAACGATCAGTGTTTGGGGTGCATCAATACCATCTGTAGAGAACTCCCCTACTTTAAACGTCTTGCCATTAATGGTGTATTCGTATGCAACTGCAAGAACTTCATCGGCATTCAAAGCTCTGGTTAAAGAGATGTATCCTAATTTCGGACTAAAACTATATTCAGATGCGGTTAATAACCTTGCATTCTCAATCTTTTCATAATCTTGTACAGGTGTAAAATCTTGCCCTTTAAGAGGTGCCAATGTAGAAGTTACCTGTGCAATATCTCGTATCGACTGATAGGTTGTTGTCATCTGTTGATAGAGGTTATTGCTGTTATTCAGAGGATAAATATTCTCTGGATAAGGCAATCCTGGGGTATCACTAATGATGGTTTGATTTTCTTTGTTTGCTCCTCTTTCTCCCAAATCCGTAAATGCGACAATGTTACGTGATTGAGTGAAATTACCCGTTTTATTGGTTACCCAAACTTCGAGCTTTGTAATATTAACAGAAGATTGGATGATGGGTAAACGAGACAAGGATTTATCAAAATTCTCATAAAAGAATTGTGATAAGAAGAAGTGTTTGTTGCTCTCGTAATCCACTGCTTGGATGTCAATCTTTGTTTTAGTCGCTCCTCCTTCGGTGTTGATCACTTTACTCTCCCCTTTTTGTTGTGATAGTACAGTGGATACACTTAATTTACCAAATTGAAGGTCTGTTTTAACACCAAAAAGGTTTACTCCTCCTTTAATCAAAGAGTTATCTGAAGACATAGAGACATTACCAGTTTCAATATTTTTGATAATATCATCCTCTTCCCCTTTGTAATTAAGGTTCATACGATTCTCAAAATCAAAGGTCGCCTCTGTATTATAATTAACCCCCATTGACAATCGGTCACCAATAGATCCTTTTACACTAATATTGATCTTTTCATCAAAATCGAAAGTGGTGTTTTTTCTTAATCGTTCGGATAGTGCAGGGTTATCAATCTTATTGGTTTTTGTTCCAAACGAAAGTTCTACATATCCTTGAGGTTTTATGGAGATAGTATTGGTTCCAAAGATCTTAGAGAAGGCTTCTCCTCCAATTTTAATAGCTGGTATTAGAGAGTTTCTTTTTTGTTCAACATCTTTCGATGTTTTCTCATGCCAGTATTCTTGAATTGCTCTTTCAAAATCATAATGAACATATTCATCTAAACTAAATACTTGAGAAGGCTGGTAGTGTAGATCTCCTACCTTGTGGTCAATAATAAATTGATTTGTCGATGGGTCATAATGCTCCTCTTTTTTCATATTGTCGGGAAGCGGCAATAGAAGCTCAGTAGAGTCCGGAGAGGCAATCTCTTCGACATAAGATTCAACTGTAGATGCTTGATTGAAGTCTAGATCAAAAGCATTATTATCTGAATGTTCTGAGGGGTGCCCCAAAACTCTATTCATTCTGTTGTTAGCGATCCCCAAGCATAAGATAATGCAAAAGGGGATCCATATTTTATTCATTTTTCTCAACCTGTTTCTCCGGGCTTGAAATGTTACACATCAAAAATGTGTTAGGATTACAAGCTTTTTAAAGCCAGTTTGATAATGGGTTCTACTTCCAAACTTGGGTTTTCCTTCAAAATCTTGTCGATAACATTCTCTGCTGCTTTCTTGTTAAATCCTAACATTACCATAGCTGATAACGCTTCATTTTTGTTAGTATTGTTCTGAGAAGCTACAATCTGACTATCAACTTCAATTTTACCTACTTTATCCTTCAAATCGATAATAATTCGTTGTGCTGTTTTGGCTCCAATCCCTTTAATGCTTTTCAGTAGATTCACATTATCTGTCTGTATGGCACCAATTAAATCTTCTGTAGGATAAGAAGAAAGCATTACCATAGCAGTATTGGCTCCAACACCATTTACCGATATCAGGTTGCGAAACATTGAACGTTCTTCTTTCTCTGCAAACCCATAAAGAGCTTGAACATCTTCTCTTACAACAAAGTGAGTCCACAATGTCGTTTCTTGTTCGGTTTGAATCTTTTGATAACTCGTCAAGGAGATAAAAACTTGATAACCGATGCCTCCCGTCTCTAGTACAGCATAGGTAGGGGTTACCTCCGTAAGTTTTCCCTTAATATATTCGTACATGTTTCCTTATTTTAAAAAGAGACTCTCCTTATTGGAAAGTCTCTTTTAATATCTTGATTATATCGATTTGTCTCCCATCGATTGTCGATCTTCCAGATCGAACTTCTGTAATGGAGCTTTCGCTGTCTCTTTATAGATCTCTCTATTTCTATAAAGGTCCATTGCCAAATACATCGCTTTCCTAAATGAATTCTCCGAGGCCTTTCCTTTACCTGCAATATCAAATGCAGTTCCATGACCAGGAGAAGTTCTAATCACTGGAAGTCCAGCAGTAAAGTTTACCCCATCATCAAAGGCAAGTGCTTTAAATGGAACCAACCCTTGGTCGTGATACATGGACAGGATAACATCAAATTTACTGTATGTACCATTACCAAAGAAGCCATCTGCAGGATATGGTCCCATAGCCATAATACCTTCCTCTTGTGCCTTTTCAAGCGCGGGAGTGATGATCTCTTCTTCTTCGCTTCCTAGTAGCCCATTATCGCCAGCATGAGGATTTAAGCCTAGAACAGCAATACGAGGTCCATCAATACCAAAGTCTTGCTTCATTGTTTGGTGCATCACACGTATCTTGCTTAACACCAACTCCTCAGTGATAAATTCGGATACTTTAGAAATAGGTACGTGTCCTGCCACCACACCAATTTTCATCTGTTCGCTCACCATCAACATTAGATGGTCTTCAGAATTAAACTGCTCTGCTAAAAACTCCGTGTGTCCAGGGAAATGGAAGTCGCTAGATTGAATATTGTCTTTACATATTGGTGCTGTAATCAATACATCAATCTTTCCTTCTTTAAGATCTTCACATGCTTTTTCTAAAGCCATATAAGAAGATTCTCCAGCGATATCTGTGGATTTTCCTAATTCAACACGTACATTATCTGAGATACAGTTGATGATATTGGCTTTCCCATCTTGTGCTTCTGTTGCATCTACGATTTGATTAAACGAGACTTTCGTTTGATTTATCGCTTTCTTATGGTAGGCAGCCACTTTAGGTGAACCATACACAATAGGAGTACATGAGTCGAAAATACGATCATCTGAAAGTGTTTTGATGATCACTTCATAACCGACGCCATTGATATCTCCATGGGTGATTCCTATTTTGATTCTTTGAAAGTTCATAATTAATACCAGATTGTTAAGTTTCTTTTTATGCTCCTTTCCTGTTTCCTATACTACTATCTTAATTGATAGTAGTATAGGATATGGGGTGTCATAAATTAATGACTTAAAGTTCCTTAATTGAAGAATCAAATTTAGTCAATTTTTATCTTCTTATTTACACCCTTTGTCATCTTTTGAATATTAACTCCTATTTTGATCTTGTTTTGATCCATTCAAATAGAAGACGTACTCCAAATCCTGTTCCTCCTTTTTTGAGATAATTCTTTTCATTGTGCAGGTATGCAGGTCCTGCAATATCTAGGTGGATATAAGGACTCTCTGTGAAGTTCTCTAGAAATATTCCAGCTGTAATTGCACCTGCTTCTCGACCTCCCAAATTCTTTAAGTCGGCAATGTCACTTTTTAGCATTTCACCATACTCTTCCCAGAAAGGGAAACGTACACTACGTTCGTGAACATTGTATCCTGCTCTATCGATCTCTTCAAAATAACGATCTTCAGCATTCCCCATGATTACGGCTCCTTCTGTTCCAATAGCGATAGCAGCGGCACCTGTTAGGGTTGCAACATCCATTACGAGTTCTGGTTTATATTGATCGGCATAACTAAGTGCATCTGCCAATATTAATCTACCTTCAGCATCAGTGTTTAATACTTCTACGGTCTTTTTATTGTACATTGTTAGTACATCCCCAGGAGCATACGCTTCCCCTGATGGACGGTTGTCTGTAGCAGGAATAAGGGTGATAACATGGTATGGAAGTTTGGCTAAAGCGATAGCATAGGTTGCACACGAAACAGCAGCAGCTCCACCCATATCTGACTTCATGTAGTCCATACTTGCAGGGGTCGGTTTCAAACTTAATCCCCCTGTATCGTAAACGACTCCTTTTCCTACAAATACAATTGGTTTTTTATTTTTAGCATTTTTAGGTTTATACTCCATGATGGTAAAGGTTGGAGGTGCGACACTCCCTTTGTTGACTCCCAAGAGTCCTCCCATCTCAAGAGATTCGATCTTCTCTTTATTTAAAACGGAGATCGTAATTTCAGCCTCTTTACCCATCTCTTCTATCTCTTTCGATAGTTGGGTTGCCGAAAGGAATGATTGAGGTTCGTTTACGAGATCACGCGCTTTAAAAACACCTTTTATTATCGCTTGTAACTCTTCAATCGCTTCTGGTGTGATACGATCTTCTATGGCTACCTCTTTTAATGGAGCGTCCTCTTTTTTCGTAAGATATTTCTCAAATTTATAGTCTGCCAAGGCCATACCTTCTACGAAAGGAAGAGAGATACGGTCCATGTTTGAGCTGTTGATTACCCCTACGGAAGAGATCTTTTGTGCTTTAATTTTTGCTAACACTTTAGATCCTTGTATGCGTAGAGTTTCTGCCATCTTTTGACAATCGTCATTTTTCTCCACTGCAACAAACCATTCCATCCTATTTTCATTAGAAAGCATCTCAATGACAGAGATCTCTTTTGTTAATTGATTTTTGATGAATGCCAACTGTTTTGGATCTAAGTTTTCAAGTGTTTCAGGCTTTTCCTTAGAGAATAGATATATTTTATCGTTAGGCATCTCCTTAGAGGATCCCAAGTATATTTTATTCATAACATTGATGTATTTTATTATTTGATAATTGAAACTCCTTTGGTGAAGTCTTCTTTGATTCTAGTAACAAATTTACAAAAGAAATGTTATCAATTAATTACAGCCTAAATTTTGTGTTGATTTTCTTAGGATTATGAATTTGAGAAGAGAGATGATGGCTACTTAACGAGGCTTGTCTTATTTGTTGTCTAATGGAATTGAACCGTTTTTATTAGATCGATCCTTTGGTCCTTTGAGATAATAGGAGACGATATAGAAACAAAAATCCCCAATCTCTAGCTAGAGATTGAGGACATTGTAGAATAGTCTATTTCTATATTTATCTAAGTATGATACTATTTCTTGATAAGCTTTTTAACAATATTCTCTTTGTCGTTGCTTATTTGTAGGAAATACAAACCACTACCATAGGATGACAAGTCCAACTGCACTCTTGTCTCTCCTTTTGTAGTAGTTTGATAAACCGCTACTCCTGTAGCATTATAGATGGATAACTGTAATTTCTCGTTGTGAAATTCAGAAGGCATGATCAGCTCTGTTGTCGATTCAACAGGGTTTGGTGAAAGGGTTACTTGAGCATTATAGCTTTCTAAAATACCTGTCGAAATCTCTTCCGTGGATGTTTTAATATCGTCGATATAAAGTGTTCTTTCTCCTGTCTCTGCATTATTCTGATGGAAGATAACGGCTCTTGTTTTTGTAAAATCATAAGTGCCAGCAGGAGCACCATCGATGATCACACTTAATGGTAATCCTACTTTAACCCATGTGTTTGCTGGAATATCTTTATTGTACTCTGCAATGTCATAAAGTTCTGTTTCTTCCTCTTCGTTGTTGTCATTACGACGCACTTTTAAACCTATTTTAGGTAGCTTGTCTTTCGTAATGGCCGTCGTTGAATAAAGGTAAAAACTTAGAAAGTTGTTGCCTGTTACATCGATATCTGCCCAGTCATTTCTAAATACGGATGCTTTCCAAACACCATTATTACTATTCGATGGAATGTTGTAATGAAATTTTAATGAAGTTGATCCTGTATGTGCTACTGCAGAACAAGGTAGTTTGTCATCATACTCTGGACAACATGGTGGGGCAACATGATCAAAAATAACATCCCCCAAGTTGGCTTTATCCACAATACCTTGGTCATAAAAAGTGGCATCTGTTCCCTCTGAAAAGAAAACCTGTTCTTGTGCAAATGAAATGGACGCAATCAAGCAAATAATAAAAGTAAAAATTTTTCTCATCTGTAATGTGTTTTAGTTAATATGTAATTGGTTTTTGTGTTCTATTATGATTCTTAGTGATGTGTTCTACTCTCGCTGTTTAATTATCTTATGTGTTGTGCTTAATAGAAAACGCTACCTTAAAGATGTTGGCTAATGATGAGCTTTCAAAAGATTTGTACACTACAACTACCATTCATCTTATAAGTTATGTAATATTAATTTCAATGTGTTGGATATTAGGTGGATAGTGTTCTTGTATTCTGTAGGTATCTCTTAGTGAAAGGTTTATTGTTGTGGTAATGTTGTAGTATTTCAATCAATATAAACGACGATATTCTGTGGTTTAAAGCGCTATATCCTCCTTAAAATCTAGCTATTAGTATATTTCTCAGACCATCTCTCTATCGATGCCGACAATCTTAATATTAAAATGGTTAGATATAAGATCTATAGAAGAAGATTTTATTCTCTTTTATTTTATCTGTTTTCTCATTTGCGTACATTTGGCAATCAATGGAACTATAGATTGTTTCAAGAAAAAAATAGGTTAAGATTATGGATAGAATATCAATATATAAGAAAGCTCTTTCTTTAAAACCTCTTACTTCTGAAGAGGGGGTGTTTCTATATGAAAATAGCCCCTTGAGTGAGCTTAGCTATATTGCAAATGAGATACGAAAGAAATATCGTAATGATCAGAAAGTGACATGGATTATTGACAGAAATGTAAACATTACGAATGTTTGTATTTCTAATTGCTCTTTCTGTAATTTTCACCGTAAGGTTAAAGATCAGGATATCTTTACTACAACTTTTGAAGAGTATGTGGAGAAGATTGAAACGATGTTGAAAAGAGGCGGAAATCAATTACTGCTTCAAGGAGGAATGCATCCTCAGTATGGAATTGAATTCTATGAAGACCTTTTCTCCTCTTTAAAAGAACGTTTCCCTAATGTCAAGCTACATGCTTTAGGACCTCCAGAGATCCATCATATTGCCAGAAAAAGTCGCTTATCTTATCATGATACTTTGGTTCGTTTGATGAAGGCAGGACTAGATAGCCTTCCTGGTGCTGGTGCTGAGATATTATCTGATAGGGTACGTAAGGCTCTTTCACCTGGTAAAGCCACTGCACAACAATGGTTGGATGTGATGCGTGATGCCCATAAATTGAATATGGTGACTTCTGCAACCATGATGTTTGGACATATTGAAACCCTAGAAGAACGTGTAGAACATCTTCTTAAACTTCGTCAATTACAAGAAGAACGTCCTGAAGGAAGTGATGGATTCACTGCTTTTATTCCTTGGACTGTCTACACCGAAGGAACACGTTTGGCTGAGGAACATGAGTGTAAGCCGATTACTCCTTCTGCCTATGTACGTTTGATTGCGATGAGTCGTATCCTTCTAAATAATGTACCCAACATACAAGCTTCTTGGTTGACCGTAGGAAAAGCGACGGCACAAGCTTGTTTGCATGCAGGAGCTAACGATATGGGATCGATTATGATTGAAGAGAATGTAGTTTCTTCTGCAGGTGCCAACTATCAGATGGATGCTGAAGGCATTCAAAAAGCAATTATTGAGGCGGGATTTATTCCTCAATT
The DNA here is from genome assembly GCA_025210775.1 of Prolixibacteraceae bacterium. Taxonomy (GTDB): domain Bacteria; phylum Bacteroidota; class Bacteroidia; order Bacteroidales; family Prolixibacteraceae; genus Halosquirtibacter. The sequence continues at coordinate 7,902 of JAOARB010000015.1, read as the reverse complement.
GAGAAATCAAGCATACGACTATGTTTCACTTCCGAAAGGGGTGGATTCATTAATATAATAGAGTTAAATACGGTGGCTATTGTTTTTCATATGATCCACCGTATTTAATTCCTTTCATTTTTCTTCTTTTTATAGTTAAAGATTAGAATTATTCTATCATAATTTCCTACTATATTCTAGCCATCTTAGTCCCTTCGTTTTTGCTTAAGATTCCTACCATTATCCAATATTTGAACACATTCTCAAGGATTTTTATTTAAGCCTCATTATGTTCAAGAAGTGCTTAAATTCAGCTCAAATTCATATCAACTTCACTTCAAGTTCATATCAACTTCATATCATGTTCACTTATACGTTATATTAAATATACTCTAGAATGAAGTTGATATGAACTTGAAGTGAAGTAAATACCTAAAAAAAACAGTGTTAAAATAGGGGTGTCTATTATTTGACTATGACGAATGGAGTGTTCTATCGGAAGTAATGTTCTAGAAATGTTTTATCTTTCATTGTACTACATTTTAGATATTTCTATAGCGGATAATAAAAACGATTATCATTGTAGTTGTGTTGTTCCTCAGTATCTCTCCTTGCTTAAAATCAATGATTTAGTGTAACTCTTTTTTATGGATATTAATTTTATCTATGAGGACATAAAAACTATTGATTTGATTGTCAGTGTGTTATGATGTATGTTTGTGTCAGAAAAATAAAAACAAGAACATCATGAATAGAATAGGATTAGACAAGACAGAAGCACAACAATTGGCAAAACAACTAAATGATCTATTGGCAAACTACCAATTGTTTTATATGAATCTTCGAGCTTTCCATTGGAATATTAAAGGAGAGAAATTCTTTGAATTACATGCTAAATTTGAAGAACTATATGACGAAACCTTATTAAAAGTAGATGAGATTGCTGAAAGAATCCTTACTCTCGGTGAAGAGCCAGCGCATACTTTCACTAAATACCTTGAGTTGTCTGAAATCAAAGAACAAGAGGGGCTTAATGATGCTCATTCGACTGTAAATTCAGTATTAGATTCGTTTGAGATATTGATTCGTAAACAACGTGTTCTTCTTGATCTAAGTGATCAATATGGCGATGAAGGAACCAATGCTTTGATGAGTGATTATATTAGAGAACAAGAAAAATTAGTTTGGATGTACACTGCATTTTTGGGTTAATAATTTTCGTATTATATTTTGATTTTGAAGGAGATGTTTGTTGATAAATATCTCCTTTTTTTTGCTTTGATTCGTGCGAAATAAGACCTCGTCTCGCAATAAGATGATAAGGTCATAAATGACAACTTATATGGCGTGAAATGATTAGGCCTACTCGTCAAAATTAAATTCCTTAGATAGCTGTTTTAGTGCAAAACTTTGTGGAAATACCTTTATCGCTTCTACATAGTATTTTAGTGCATTGGTTTTGTCATCCTGATCCAGATAGTAGATTATCAATAATTCATAGGCTTCTTCTTTGCCCCATGAGGGAAGATAGATACTATTTATCTTTTGTATGGGTAGAGATATTGCTTTTAGTAAATGTTTCTCTGTTTTTTGTTTCCCATCATACTTTTTAGGGGTATTAAAGTCGTAGCTGGCAAATACGTATTGAGCCCTTAAATTGGTTGAATCTAAGGTTATTGCCTTTTCTGCATACTGCTTCATCTCTTTAGCTGCTACTGGAGCATCATCTCCTTTAAACTGTATGCTAAAGCTTCTCATTAACGAGAGCAGGGCATAATCTTCAGAGTCTTTGCCTTTTATCTCTTTAACGGCACTTATCCCTTTTTCTATAACCTTACCGGCATATTTTTTATCTCCACTTTTGAGGTAATAGATAGAAGTATAGTATTGTAGATATCCTTGCCAATAGGTGATGATATCTTGATTTTTCTTTGACTGCACCTCTTCTAGTTGGGTGTCAATGCTATCTAATGCAATGCTCGTTTTTGAAATGATTGATTGTATATAAGCATTATAGATGCCTTCTTGGATGTTTTCAATCACCCATACAGAATCAGGATTTGCTACAACAACATTGGGGATTTTGTAGGAAGTTGCCATTGTTTTGAAGGAAAAACAAAATGCTATTGTAAGTAGTGCTATTTTGGTTTTATATGTTTTCATAGTTGTCTCTTTTATTGTTCGGTATTTGAGAATAGTAACGATATAAATAAAACCAATGAGTATAGATAAGGTTTATCTTGCTTTGAAGAATAAAGAAATTGTTTTTCCTATTTCAAGCGAAGATGGTTCTGTTTGTTTCGACTGTATTTGTTTCTAAGAGGTTTATATATAGTTGTATCGGTTGTGTTTGGTGTCACCTCCCCCTTTGGTGATATTTCTTGTAAAATAGAAGAGATACGGTTCCTTGTATAGATCAATCGATATTCCTCACTCGACTAAAATGATCTGTTACTCTTTAGTTCAGAGTATTGTAACGTATGGTATAGGTGAACTAATAGTGGTAATATAGATTGAGACATTGGTAGATAAAAAGAAAGACGAACCTAAATGTAGATTCGTCTTTCTTATCAAGTGAATAGACCTGTTGTTCTATTTCCCGTTCGATGGTTTTACGGTGATATCCATCGGTATCGATTCGATTTTTTTGTTGGCCTTATCTATATCTTTTTGATAAGGGAATGAAACCGAACGAAGGGTCGCTTCTACTTGTCTTAGAAGATTGCGTTTGTCGTATTTTGGTGAATAGATATAACCATCAACAGTGATAATTCGTTTCTTTATTACGTCTAGAACCGAAATACTTACCCATGGTCCACCCATAAAGTCACCTTCTACTTTCCAAAGACCACGTAGTTCTACTGCGTAGTTGTTGTTTTGTTTAAAGGTGCGGTTTAATGTTTTTATATCTTTTACTGTAGCCATATATGATTTAGGTGCAGGCCCTTCAACGTAGGTCTTAAGCATTGAGTCACGTACAGCAATAAGATTTTCTACTTGAAATTGATCTTCATTTTCGTAAGGCATGGACCAAACAAATACTCCTTGGCTTGTTTCACGAGCTTCGAAACGTATCCAACTAAAATTAGGCTTGTCTAAAGCGATGCTAAAACCTTTAGGAAAATTCATATTGATATTGAATTTCTCTAGTAGGTGGTTTCCAGCTGCTTTATCGCGGAAAGTGTTTTTCTTATACGTATCCATAAGAATCTTGTTTTCCGCAGATAGATAGTAGCTAAGTATTTTCTTTTCATGTTTATGGAAAAGTGCGATCAGTGCCTCTTGTGAGCTAGCTTTAATACGTACAACGGTTTGTGGTGATGACCATAAATCCTTGCTATAAATAACTTGTTCTTTCTTGATTTGGCTGTTTACCTGAACCATTAGAATGTTACGTGTCGTTTTAAAGATATCTGTAAATCCTTCTATTGGTATGTTAATCACATCTAACATCGGTTCATCTTGTGGTAGTGATGGAACTGGCTGTGCAAGGAAGCTACGAATTTCTTTACCAGCTTGACTTTCCCATAGCTTGTCTGGGACTACTACAATTAAACTTCCAGGTTTACCTGTTGCATTTTTCATCAATTTCTTACCACTGTCTTTACAAGATGTAAAGCCTAGGATTAGGCACAGTAAAGTGATAAGATGAAGTGTTTTTTTGTTTTTCATAACAAGTAGGATATGATGGTAAAACTCTAATTTTAAAGTGATTCCTTATAAATATAGCAAAAAAAAAGGATCCGTAAAAGGATCACTTTTTTTCTCATAGATTGCTCTATGGTTATTTTTTCTCGTCTTCTTTCTTTTCGGTCTCGTCGTCTTTGGTCTCTTTTTTAAACTCTTTCAACCCTTTTCCAACCCCTTTCATTAGTTCTGGGATTTTCTTTCCTCCAAAAAGAATAACAACAATGATGAGAACCAAGATAATTTCTTGTCCACCAAACATTCCTAGTATTACTCCAAGATTCATCATAATAGTATTTAGTGTGTGCTACTCAGTGTTTATTTGAAAATTAGTTTGATAATGTCGTTTCCGTTGGCATACAATAGTAGACCAAAAAGAAGGAACATACCAATAGTTTGAGCATATTCAAGAAATTTCTCACTAGGCTTACGACGAGTGATAATTTCGTACATTAAGAACATCACGTGTCCACCATCTAACGCTGGAATAGGTAGAATGTTCATTACAGCTAGAACAACCGAAAGAAGGGCTGTCATACTCCAGAAACTATACCAGTCCCATGTTCCAGGGAAGATTTTACCAATAGAGATAAAACCACCGACACTCTTGTAGGCTCCTGTGTCAGGATCTCCCATCAACTTAAGTTGTTTAAGATAGTTGACAATGGTTGCTTTCCCTTTTTGAATACCACGAGGGATAGACTGAAGGAAAGAGTAGTGTATCTGTTCGAATTTAAATTGATGTGGTTGGTAGTATACTCCCAGTTTGCCACCTTCGCTGATGGTTACTGTGGTGTTTTTTACCTCTCCTTTGTGATTAAAGGTCAATGCTACATCTTGTCCCGCTTTAGATTCAATGTATTTCACTGCTTGGTCGTAATAAGCGAATTTTTGACCATCTAAAGCGACCACGCTATCTTTGATATTTACTCCAGCATTTCTCGCAGGTGATCCTTTAGAGAAATTAAGAACTTTACCATTAAATGGCATTCTAGGGTAAACAAAAGAGGTTTTTGATGAAACCAATTCTGCAACTGTTCCTTCTGGGATATTCAGTTTTAGTTGTTCTTGATCACGTGTAACCGTTATGGTTTGGGCATCTTCTAGTAAGATCTTTTTAGTGATGTCAGAGAAACGATCTATAGCAACACCATCGATAGAAACAATCTTATCTCCATCCTGTAACCCTGCTTTTTGTGCCACTTCTGATACCTGAACACCGTATGTTAGATTTTTGTTTGGAAGATAACTGTCTCCCCATACGAAGCTGATACCTGTGTAGATGATACAAGCTAGAATAACATTGTTCATCACTCCGCCAATCATAATAAGAAGACGTTGCCATGCTGGTTTAGATCTAAATTCCCAAGGTTGTGGCTCTTGTTTAAGTTGCTCTTTATCCATAGATTCGTCGATCATACCAGAGATCTTTACGTATCCACCAAGAGGCAACCATCCTACACCGTATTCTGTTTCACCAACTTGTTTTTTGTATAGAGAAAAATATGGATCGAAGAAAAGATAAAATTTTTCTACCCTACATTTAAATAGTTTTGCAAACATAAAGTGCCCGACTTCGTGTATGATTACAAGAATTGAAAGGCTCAGAATGAGTTGTATGACTTTTACAAATATTTCCATATTTTATAATGTTGTATTTTTTATGATATCGATTGCCATCTCTCTTGAAGCTTTGTCTGTTTCAATATAGTCTTCAAGGCTTGGTTTGGCAATATAAGAAATTTTTTCCATCACTTGCTCATTGAGTTGAGCCATCCCTAAGAAACTGATTTCATTTTGTAGGAATGCCCTTACTCCCACTTCATTAGCCGCATTTAAAGCACATGCTTTGTTTCCTCCTTGTTCCATCGCTTGGAAGGCCAAACGAAGGTTGGAGAATGTTTCCATATCCGGTGCTGAAAATGATAAGTTAGGGTAATCCATAAAGTTAAAACGATCGAAGTTCGTTGGGTATCTTTCTGGATAAGTTAAAGCATATTGTATTGGAAGTCGCATGTCTGGAAGCCCCATCTGTGCTTTCATTGATCCATCTTCAAATTGAACCAAAGAATGTACAATACTCTGAGGATGAACGATCACTTTGATTTGATCTGGAGTAAGGTCAAAGAGCCATTTGGCTTCTATCACCTCAAAACCTTTGTTCATCATGGTGGCCGAGTCAATAGAGATTTTGGCTCCCATATCCCAGTTAGGGTGTTTTAGTGCATCCTTTGCTGTAACATTTTTTAATTGATCTCTGGTTCTTCCAAGGAAAGGACCTCCAGAACAAGTAAGATAGATCTTCTCAATAGGATTTAGCTGTTCTCCTGTAAGACATTGGAATATAGCTGAATGCTCCGAGTCAACAGGTAGAATGGCTACGTGGTGTTCTTGTACTTTCTCTTTGATTAAATCTCCTGCTACTACCAATGTTTCTTTGTTTGCTAGAGCAATAGGTTTCTTGGCTTCAATAGCTTTGATCGTAGGAAGTAGTCCTGCATAACCCACCATAGCAGTAACTACAATGTCGATGGAATCCATCTGTACTACTTGCTCCAATGCTTGTGCTCCCGCATAAACTTTAATGTCGTATGAGAAGAGTGCATCGTCTACTTCTTTGTATTTCTTTTCGTTCGCAATAACGACACAGTTAGGCTTGTATTTAATAGCTTGTGCTATTAGCAGATCTGTGCTGTTGTTTGCTGTTAGAACTTCTACTTCGAATTTCTCTGGATGCTGGTCTACTACCTCTAGTGTTTGGGTCCCGATGGATCCTGTAGAACCTAATATTGCTAGTCTTTTTTTAGCGGTCACTTTAAATAATTTATTTCAGTGAATTTTCATATACTATTCGAAATGGATATATAGCTGAGGATCAACTGCCACCCCTTTATACCAAAGTTCGAAATCCATATATGGTAAATCTTTTTTTGTCTTGCCGTCTCCGATAATGGCTATAGCCTCTCCTGCTCTAACCTTATCTCCAACATGTTTTAATAACTCTTCACTATGTCGATATACCGATATAATGTTGTTGTCATGTTGTACTTGAATTACATATTTGGCATCCATCGTATAACCTGAGAATACTACTGTTCCATCTAGTGTAGCGAATATCGTAGATCCTTTGGCTGCTGTAAGTGTGACTCCATAGTGATGTTTATGAATATCATATGGTGCTTTAACTTTCCCTTTTAGAGGAGAAAAAAGTAAAACACTTCCCATTACACGATGACTGCTTTGAGAATCTTTATATGAAAGATTTTCTTTATCTTCTTTTATCTTCTCCTTAAATATAGAGTCGTGATTGAATTTCTTAAACTGAATATCTTCAATCTTAACTACAGTGTCTATTTTACTGTGGGCAACTTCGATAGGATCATCTCCTGCTAACATTCGTCTAAAATCACGAAAATATTTATCGCGAATTTCGATCTCATGTTCAAGGGAATCTACTGCAAGAGCATTCTTAATGATGTTGTTTCTTAAATCACTAGATGGGAAACCTGGAATAAGTTCTCGTATTGGAGTAAATGCTACCAAGGCTATAGAAGCCGACGAAATAAGGATGATAAGTAAAATTAGCATCAAATAGAATCGCCTTAAACTAAAACGAAGTTGACGAACCGCATGATAGGTGATGTCATGGTATACGACTACCCTATAGTGGTCTTTTAACCTTTCTCTAAGTTTCTTCGGTGCTTTATTGTTTGTATCGTTCATAAATTCAAACCTGTCATTATCTTGCAAAGTTAATAGAATTTCATCGTTTATAGTTGTTTCCTCTGTAGTAAACATTTATAAATATGGTGACAAGATGAGAAAAATATGAAAAATATGAAAGAAAAGCTTGTCAAACTATTTAATTGTCCTATATTTGCAACCGCAATATCGCGGGGTAGAGCAGCTGGTAGCTCGTCGGGCTCATAACCCGGAGGTCGCAGGTTCGAGTCCTGTCTCCGCTACACAGAGAAATGAAGAGGTCTAAAGTCGAGACACTTCAGAGTAGCAAACAATACATCGCGGGGTAGAGCAGCTGGTAGCTCGTCGGGCTCATACCCCGGAGGTCGCAGGTTCGAGTCCTGTCTCCGCTACTGAGGAAATGCAGAGGTGCAAAGGCGTCACACTTCAGAGTAGCAAACAATACTTCGCGGGGAAGAGCAGCTGGTAGCTCGTCGGGCTCATAACCCGGAGGTCGCAGGTTCGAGTCCTGTCTCCGCTACATAGGAAATGAAG